>NZ_LUCU01000011.1:0-1315894 GCF_001644945.1 Exiguobacterium sp. KKBO11 | reverse complement strand
TATTCCGATTGTCCTTGTCAACCATGGCAGCACGGAATCGCATCTTCACGGACTTCCCGTCCATCCAAACGGGGAAGGAGATGCTCTCGAAGTCGAAGGAATAGTTCTGATTGTTCCAGACGCAGACCGGCTTTTTGAGGACAGGGATGCGTTTGAAATCCTCTTTCCTCGCCTTCTTGTAGATGCCGACGGCATCTCCTGCGAGTTGGTTCTTCACGGCGCTCGGAAGGGGGGTGTCGATGTCCTTGCTCGACCACCTCTTCCCGTCCTCGGAGGCGACCATGTTCGCCACGACTCGGTTGGCGGTCTGGATATAGGTCTTGCCCATCCTTTTTAGGATGGCATCCTGACGACGCGTGGCATAGATTCGAACTTCTACCGTGACGACTTGACTCATCTTTGACACCTCCTTCATCCTAATAATCAACTCCATTATAGATTTACTATCAATGCATTTCACCAGGAAGAACAGTCGGGGACATGCGGTGTCTGAAGACACCCCGTCCCCGAACTCGCTATCAGCCTACCCCTAAAGGAGTGGGCTTTCTCGCTCGTACATTCTGTAAAGAAGGGAAGATTGATGCATGCAGACGACATATCCATCCTACTTTTGGGTCGGATCCGACGAATCATTCGTCGACACGAAGCAGATTGACCAGATTGGTCGGGTGACGCTCGGTCGATTCGGAGGCTGCTCAAGAAGCGGTCAATATAAAAACGAAGACGGGGCTGCCATCTTGATCGGCGACGATTGGGAGATGACCGTCGTCTTAGACGCTCATAAGACAGCGGATAGTGCAGCACTTGTCTTAGAGCAGTTGGCACAACACGAGTCGCGTATTCGGACTGATCTTGATGCACCACTTACGGAAGCATTCCGACGGATCGAGACGACCGTGCTGGATCTATTTCAAGACCCGGACTTTTTAGCGGCGTGTGCGAAGTTGCAAGGAGAAACCGCTTGTTTGATCGCCGTCCGCAAAGGACGTTTCATCTGGTGGTTCTCCGTCGGTGACGTCGTCTTGTATCTGTTTCACCCGGATTTGATGAAGATGGGACAAGCCGCCTTGAATGAGCGACAGTTCTATGAATGGATTGGACGCGCGAACACCTTTGCGTTACCGGTCCCGAGTTACACACGAGGCGTCCGCGAGTTGCGGCAAGGGGACAACCGATTGTTCGTGACGACGGATGGTTTGCTCGAGTGCCCGGGAACAACGTATGCTGAACCGAAGCAGATGGAGGACACTTTACGATCAGGTGGTATTGCTGAACTCCTCTCGACGATCGAAGTACAGGGCGTTCGTGACAGCACGACGGTCGTCACGTGGACCGTCACGATTGACGAACGCGTCACCCAACCAAGTGATACATGAAATAACCCGCGCTCCTGCTTGAGCGCGGGTTATTGTTATTCTGTTTCAGGCGTTTGTTCCTGTTGCTGATCGAGTTCGACCGGTTCTTGGTCAACGGGTGGCTTCGCTTCAGCCAACGGGAAGGCGATGCCCGCACTTGTCAGCAAGGTGATCAAGGCGGCGCTCGTCAATGTTTGACGCATGGTCCGACACGTCCTTTCTGTCTGATTCCGACACTATATTTTAATAATTCTGAACATTCTTCATCGTTTCGTCAAGCAATCTTTTACTTCCACTACGTATTTTTCCCAAAAACCCAGTATACTTAAACATGAAAAAGGGGGAAATCGATTGAAATTAACGAAAGCCAACACACGTCTATTAGAAACCGTTTTACCACGCTTGAATCTGAATGTCGCAGAACCGGACCGGACGGAAATTGAAGACCGTCTGCGGGCAGATATCTACGAAGCCCAGCGGAAGCAGCGTCCATTCGAAGAGATTCACGGTCTATCGGTCGAAGCACGCCTCGATCAGATGATCGCTGAGTTACCACAACGACATCGGATGGAGACGCAAAAACGCTGGACACGAAACTATGTCTCCTCAATTCTGATGTTCATCTTCATCGAAGGGATCGACGGATTGTTCCAATTCGCCCTGATCGATTACTTATTCTTCTCGATCATCGCTCTTTTCTTGATTGATGCGATGTCACAAGTCATCACGGCACCGAAGATCAAACAAGTCAAACCGCGGGTGTGGATTCAATTCGTCATCAGTTTCATTTTATTCTCAACCTATAAGGCACTGCTCGTGACGGTCTTCCCGGCACCGGACGTCTTGATTCAAGTCAGTGGAACGCCGTCTTATCTCATCGGCATCGCGGGACTCGTTGGTCTCTACATCTACTGGTCAAAGAATCCGTTACGAAAACGCGGCGCATAATTCGCGAGAGGGGATGGTTGCGTGGAGTTCACACATTGGAAACGACGGTTGCAAGATCATTTCGAACGAATGGGCTTTTCCTTACTGACGGAACGCCTAGCGATGCAAGACATGGTCAAACTCGAAGCGACACATGGTGCCTTTCTATTCTTCCCGGTGACGATTCATCTCTATGAACGGTCCGGCTGGAAGATGGTCGCGTTTGAGGCAGAGACGGGGGAGGATCCACAACTCGTCGAGCAACAGATTGCCTCGTTGTTCCAGCTCTTGATGGTGACGTTCCAAGAAGAAGAGCGCGAGTTCTTACTCGGATTTCATGCGAATACCGGTCGTTACCTGACGGACCGTAACGCTCCGGTCGGACAACTCGTCCGTCTGATTGAAGAGTGTTGGTATGACGGTGACGTTCTCCGGGTCGAAACGTTCGATTCGTTCCCGGGACTGTTCGTCGCACCACCTTTCGCCCATCAAAGTTATGCCTTCATGCCAGAAGAACGGACGTGGCGCCTATCCGTCGGGCGTACTGGACGTCCAGCGAACGATTATCGTTTCGATGGAACGATTTTGTCCCCACACCGCTTACCGGAGTCGGAATTATTTACTGTGACACCAAAGTCGGTACCGTTAGAGGATGAAGAGGCGATCCGAAACTTACTGGAAACGGAACGACAGACGATTGCTAAGTTCCATGATCGTGCCATGGCGACGATTCGGGCGTACGACCCATCATTTGGTTTTGCTTGGCGCGGCACACAGACATTTTTCCATGGTGTCCCGGTCAATCCATTCGCACAGCGCTTGTGGCTCGAGAACGGCGTGACGCGATACCGGATTCTACAACAAGGATCGACGCGATTGCTTGCTTCCGGTGAGACCTGTGACGCTGTCATCGAGATGCTCGACGATGCCGTCAGTAGTGAAGAACCGGATGGTCAATCCATCAGTCCGATTGGTCAACTGATCCTCGGGATTTGGCAACAGATCGAGTCGGACGAAGCGACGTATATCACGAACGTCGACTGCCTTGGCATCTCGCGTACACAAGCTGATAACCGCATTCGTCACGCGCTAGCGCGGCAAGAGACGATTGATTGGGTGCACCGGGCACCGAACGAAAATGATATTTGTCGCTTTGCTGGTCTGACGTTGACCTTCCCGCATCGTCCGCCGGGTGTCGTCACGATTGAACGAACCGAAGCAGAATAATGAATAATATTTTTAAGTTGTTTTTATATTTTAGATATAATTAAGAATTATAAGAGTTTAAAAAATTACTAAATCTGATGTAATGATTAAAACGGTAGTTCTTGTTGAATATTTAGATAAATATGAGAAGCAAATTCTATCAATAAATTTGCTTCTCATGTTTTGTGATACGTAGAGTTGTTAAATTAAGCGCAACACTTCTTCGGAAGAGACCTCGTATGCAGTTTTCTAATCCAAACTCTTTCGTAGTCGATTGTTAATTCTAGAAGGTGTGTGTTTTAGTTCTGTCGAGTGAGAAGAACGATAGACTATCGGTAGTACAATATAAAGCGGGCTTTTTCGTTCCGCCTAAATCGCTCTTAATCAATCCTTTATATATCCATCGATAGATTGTACTGTACGATGTTTACTGTTTTTGAAAGAGCCGTCCGGTGTTGAAGGTATTGTAAGATTGATTCCATTTTAGTTCACGTGAAATCGTAGACGACTGTCGTCCTATATGCTGTGCGATCTTTCGCATTGAAAATCCAAGCTCAAGATAAGTTTCTATTTTGACTCTTTCTGATGTAGTAAGATTAACATAGCTCATAACGGATCCTCTGTTGAATTTTTTACGATCTACAAGAGGCCGTTATGAGTTTTTTTGTTTTTCAGCTAGGTGTTGCACTTAATTTCACAATTCGTCATTACATTAATATTTTTTCAATAGTGCTTATAAATAAATTGAAAAATATTTTTTATTCTAAAACATACAAAGTTAAATTATTTCCAAATATTAGACTGTTAATAATGAAAATACATAAAAATTAGTATGTTTTACAAATAAAATGTTATTATATCCATATACACTTATGGTTTAAACATTTATTAGTAAAGTAATTGGGGGTAACTAAGAGATGATAAGCTTTACGAAATTTGGAGAAATAATTGAAAGCGTTCTGAGAACAAAAGTATTAGAAGATAACGAAAAGTTAATGATTAATATTGATGAAAAGGAGTTTTTTATAAAAAAGGATTATTATTTAGAACTTACAAATAAATTAAATTCTAGAAGTACTGATAATGAGACTTTATTATACGATAGTCATTATTATGAAGTACTTACAAGAGGAGAAAACTACTTCTCCCCAAGACTGAACTTTAATGAAACTATTAGAAAAGAAGATTCATCAAACGGAATTGTTTATGAGTATAACGCTTGCTCTGATGAATATATGATATTTATCTTAAATAAAATTTATGAAGCAGGATTGGAAAAGGAACTTATTCGTATGAGAAGACCTATCAGGAGATTAATTGAAAATTTTTCAAGCGATCAACTACTTGATTGCGTTCGTTTTATATTCCCAAGATTTGAAACGATGAGAGTATCTACTGTAAATAATATGACTAAATCTAGACTTGAAAAATTATCTAATTCTTTTTTATTTCAAATGGGTTTCAATTTTAATTATGCTGTAATTGAGCTTAAATTTTTAGACGAATTTTTAAGAAGTAACAGATTATCTAGAGTTAGAAGATTAAGTTTAAATGAAATGGAAGCGCCGAAAAGAGAGTACACTCCTGACTTAATTTACCATTATCAAATGGCACTTTCTGCTGAAGGTCCTATGCTTCAATTTTTATCTTATTATCATATTATGGAGTATTTTTTCGAAAAAATTTATAATGAAGAAATCGTAAAGGTTGTTGAAAAAGAAATTACAAGTCCACAATTTTCATCTAAAAGAGAAAAAGATATTAACAAGCTTATAAAACTTATTTCAAAAAAAATAAAAGCTAGAGGTGAAAGTTATACGTTTAACGAACAAGAAGCACTGAATTTGACTCTTTTTAAGTATGTCAACATAGACGATTTAAAAGAAAAACTAGATGAATATGATAACAAGTTAGTACCATATTATAGAGAAAACATTGTTAAGTTTTCTGGTGGTGATAAAGTTGATTTAATTAACAGCACTAATGACAAAGCATTCTCTAATCTTTCCAAAAGAATATATAAAACTAGGAACTCAATTGTGCATAGTAAAGACGGAGAAAAATCAAAATTTACTCCCTTTACAGACGATAAGTTTTTAATTAATGAGATTGCGTTGATGCGATTTATAGCAGAAAGTATAATCATTGAAAACTCTCAACAGATATAATTTGCTTCAAAATATAAATAACAAGTTGAATATTTAGTCGTTATATAATATTTTAGCAGATAATTCTTTTGTTGATGTTTTAATCGCTATAAACAAATTTTAAATGGAGACTTAAAATGAAAAGTTACTTTGAGTTTATGAATGATTTTGACAAAAATGATATTTTTGAAGGTCTTCTTTCTTATGGTATGTTTAGCGAGAAATTACCTCCTATTTTATATTTTTAAAGATTAAAACTATAATTTTGAGCAGATATAAATCACCTTCTAAGTGGTGTACTTTTAAAAAGTACTAACGTCGAGGGTGATTTTGTATATTGTACAAAAACGTATATTCAAGTGTAGTGAAATGGACATTGAAAAATAAAGGTATTATTACAGCAAATTTATCAGTTGAAAGCCAATCGGAATACCGTGCAGAAAATTATGCAAAAACAGCATCTCCAACGTCGGATTAAGTCGAAACGAAGATGGAAGTCTCGGGGTGAGGGCATCATAAAGGCACCGGATCTTATCAAAAGTGACTTCACAGCAAGTAAACCGAATCAGAAGTGGGTGACGGATATCACCTATATCCAATACGGCAATACGACGAAATATCCTTCAACTATCATGGACTTATTCAATAACTAAATTATCGCCTACAAGTTATACGAGCATCAACAAACGCCTCTTATAATCGATACGTTGAAGATAGCGCTTGAGAATCGAAACTATCCCGAAGAGGTCATCCTTCATTCAGACCAAGGCAGTGTCTATACGTCATATGCCTTTCAATAGTTCTTTAAGAGAAATCACCTAACAAGTAGCATGTCTCGTAGAGGAAACTGTTGGAACAACGCAGTTATTGAATCGTTCTACTCTAAATTAAAGCCCGAGGAGTTCCAGTACGTTAAATTTAACGCGTTCAGAGACCATAAGGTCTCTGAACGCGTTATTATTTACCTAATTGTCTAACTATTTTGATTAATTTCATTCGAAGATGCGTTTATCGCAACCTAAAGCCCAAGCGATGAAATCAGCCGTCGCACGTCCTGATCCGCTTGTTTAGGTGTCAAAATCAACAGTTGATCGTCTACGAGGACACGTGTCTGACCACGTGGCGTCAGGATTTCATCTTCACGAATGATCGCAACGACGAGCACATCCTGGGGCATCTCGATATCCTGTAACGTTCTTCCAGCAATCACACTGTTTGTCGAGACCCTGACCTCGATGATTTCCGCTTGCGGATGGGTGACGGTCATGAATTTCAGGAACGGTTCGACCGTCGTGTCGGGCTGTGTCTCTAGCCCCATTCGCCGGACGATCCACGGCAAGGCCGTTCCTTGCAAAAGAGCAGACGTCATGACGGTGAAGAAGACGATATTGAAAAGAAGCGGCGCTTCCGCAAGACCGCTTGAAAGCGGATAGGTCGCGAGAATGATCGGAACGGCGCCCCGTAATCCGGCTGCCGTGATGACACTCTGTTCTTTGACCGTGTACCGAAACGGAAGCAGCGACAAGACGACGGCAAGTGGACGAGCGAGCAGGATTAACGTCAGGACGATGACGGCCGAGACGAACAAGGTCCGAGGATCGAGCAATTGTTTCGGGAAGACGAGCAGTCCGAGCATGATGAACATGCCGATCTCTGCTAAATGCGACAAGCTGCCACTAAATCGTTTGAGCGTCTCGCGGTAGATCATATCATGATTGTTGATCCAGATTCCGGTCAGATAGACAGCGAGAAACCCACTGGCGTGCAAAATCGTCGCGAGACCATACGAGAAGAGCGCCCCACTGAACAGAAGCGTCGGATAAAGGGCGGACGATGGCAACTCAATCCGGTTCAGCAGTTGCGTGACGAGATACCCGATCGCAAGACCAACTAGTGTCCCGAGTCCCATCTCGTAGATGAAGGACAGAATACCCGCACCGATCGAGAACGATTCCGGCGCTAACGCAAACGATGTGAACAAGATCGTCAGGAAGACGGCCATCGGATCATTCGTTCCGGACTCCGCTTCGAGCGTATGTTTGACTTTGGCATCGACCGGTCGTCCACTGAGCAGGGAAAAGACAGCGGCCGCATCGGTCGAGCCGACGAGCGCGCCGATCAATAACGCGACCGGCCAAGAAAAATCAAGTAATAGATACGCAACGATGGCAATGATCCCGGTCGTTGCAAGGACCCCGACGGTCGCAAGCGACAGGGCAGCGGGGAGAATTTTCCGGAAGTGTACCCATTTCGTATGCAAGCCACCGTCAAACAGAATCAGAACGAGCGCCATCGTCCCAAAAAGACGAGCTTGCTCGAAATCACCAAAGTTGATGATTCCTGTGACATCTGACCCTGCCACGATCCCGACGACGACGAACAGGATCAACGTCGGTACATTTAACCGGACGGCAAACTTCGTCGTGATGATCGCAATCAATAGTAACGTTCCTGCGACGAATAAGATCGTCCCTTCTTCCATCCGACCACCTCTTTCGTGATAACATGTTCTCCTTTTAGTATACGTTACTTTTTGAAAATTTCGAAAAATAACGTCAAAACGAGGTGTACAAACGAAAAGAAAAAGGAAAACTAGAAACAGAACTATTTGCGTTCAATACGGAACACAAGGAGGAAAAGGGATGAACATCTGTATCGTCACGGGTGCCAACTCCGGCATGGGGATGGTCACGATTCAAGAATTATTGGAACGAGGAGATCGGGTCATCGCTACCGTCCGTTCGCAGAAAAAAGCGACGGCACTCGTGCAACTACTGCGAGAACATGGTGTATCGCATACGCATCTGGAAATCGAGATCGTCCAACTCGATCAACTGGACTCCGTCCGTCGCTTCGCGGATCGTCTGTTTGATTTAGTGGGTCGCATCGACCGCTTGATATTAAACGCCGGTGTCATGGTACCGCCGTATCATGTCACGAAGGATGGCTTTGAATCACAATTTCAAGTCAACTACTTGAGTCATTTCTACTTGATCGAGCGCTTATTGCCGTTACTTGAGAAAGGAAACGATCCGCGTGTCATCTCGATTTCATCGCTCGCTGGTGAAGGCGGCTTGATTCGGACCGACGTCGAACTCGAGGCGATCGCTCACGTCAAAAAAGAACACTATAGCCCGATGCGTTCTTACCGCGAATCGAAGCTCCTGCAAATGATTCATATGCGTGAACTGGCAGAGAAGCACGGCGACCGGATCACGTTCGTCAGCGTCCACCCGGGGATCGTCAATACGGATTTGTTCTATCGCGGCAAGTACGGCAAAGTTATGAAGACGTTACTCAAACCGGTCGCGCAAGTCGGGTACTGGACCGGAAAACTCTATACGCCGGAATACGGCGCGAAGACGGCACTCTATCTCGCAACAACCGACGATCCGCTCGATAACGGCGGCTACTATGCGGATTCCGCTCCACGACTCAGTAATCCGATCGTCGAAGACGGCGAGTACCGGACGCAAGCACGGAATTTGTCGCGTCGCTGGGTTGAACTCGCCTGAACGACAAAAAACGACCGGCTCGTGGGAAGCCGGTCGTTTATCCGTTGTGACGACTGGGGGTCAGATCACTCCTAAAGGATACGTTACATTGAAATAAAATTGTGGAATATGAAAAAAATCACAAAATAATGGGGAACGATGAAATCTTGAAGCAAAAAGGTTTTCTTCTCGCTGTACATTCGTTAGGATAGAGAAGAATTTTTTTGTAACAGGAGGAATAACATGATACGACAAGCTACATCAAAAGACGTTCGAAACATCGCAACCCTACTTGAGCAAAAAGCGCTCTCCCTCAAAGCCAGTGGTAGTAGCCAGTGGTCTGCTTATCTGGAGCAAGACATCGAGCAACTCGTCGCGCGAGATTTAGAAGCAGGTCGCCTATATGTCTTTGAGGATCAGAACGAGCTGCTTGGTTCCGTTGCCCTGCTTCCTTCGCTCGAATGGGATCAATCCTTGTGGGATGATGTAGAAGGTCTGTATATCCATCGAATCGTCGTCAGCGACCGCGCCAAAGGACGCGGGGTCGGTCGGAAACTGCTGGAACACGCGATTGCTGTGACAGAGGATGAAGGAGAAATCCTACGACTCGATTGTGTCGCTTCAAACGAGTTTCTCAATGCATATTACACGTCCTTCGGATTCGTCTATCAAGGAACACGGGACGGCTTCTCGATTTATGAGTATGAACGCATCGAAGCGACAGCCTGAAGCGGTTCAATCAAGACAACGGTCGTTTCGTTTGGTATGGTAATAGAAAAAGAACGGTTCAAGGAGTGATCGGATGCGATTGAATATCGGCTTCATCGGCTTTGGCAAAAGTACGACCCGTTACCATTTACCGTACGTGATGATCGAGGACAACTATCACGTCACCTGGATTTACAATCGGAAGGAAAAACCGGAGCTGTTCGCCTCCTATCAGGATCGACTGCCGGATGCCCGTTTTACGACGGATCTGTCCGAAATGCTCGCTGACCCGGCACTTGATGTCGTCGTCATCAATACACCACCGGCGACACATTTCGAATACGCGTTGCTCGCGCTGCAACATCAAAAGCACGTTCTCGTCGAAAAGCCATTTACGGTGACGGAAGAGGAGACGAAGCGTCTATTTGCAGAAGCACATGCGCAAGGCGTCAAGATTCTCGCCTATCAAAACCGACGTTACGACAGCGACTTCCAAGTCGTCGCGCAAATCATCCGGTCCGGGAAACTTGGTCGTCTCGTCGAGGTCGTCTCGCAATTTGATCTATTCCGCCCGGAAGCGGCTTCAGCTGACGCGCGTCACGAGAATGGTGCGCTCTACGGACTCGGTGTCCATACGCTCGACCAAATCATCGCCTT
This sequence comes from Exiguobacterium sp. KKBO11, assembly GCF_001644945.1. Lineage (NCBI taxonomy): Bacteria > Bacillati > Bacillota > Bacilli > Caryophanales > Exiguobacterium > Exiguobacterium sp. KKBO11. Next base: position 1,305,400 of record NZ_LUCU01000011.1, on the reverse strand, counting down.
GTTCGGAAAACCGGACAAGGTCGCCTTTGACGTGCGCAGTGTTCGTCTGCCGCACAATCCAGACGACGCATTTGCGATCGATCTCTATTATCCGGAGCTGAAGGTCAGCGTCCGGACGAGTCACGTCGCGCTCGCCCCGGCACCCCGATGGATGTTACACGGCACGAACGGTACGTTCATCAAGCAACACGTCGACCGGCAAGAGCTCGACCTGAAAGCGAACTACTTCCCAGGAGAAGAGGGGTTCGGTGAGGATTCAGAAGACGATTATGGGCGTTTGATCTATCATGATGAACACGGTCATCTGCAAGACGTCCGAATCCCGAGTCCTGTTGGCGATTACGGTAAAATGTATCGCGCCTTTTACCGCAGTATCGTCGAAGATGCACCGCTTCCGGTGAAAGAAGAGGATACCTTGTTTGTTGCCCACCTGCTTGAACAAGCTTTTGCGCAACCGTCCCCTTATATCTTGACGATCCAAAATTAAATTTTAATTTGATTGCAGGTTGATGACAACTCGACTGTGCCCATAGGCATGGTCGGGTTTTTTTGATATAAAGAACAGGTGCATTCCTTATTTTTCAGATTTTTCTAAAGAAATGTTGATTATTTTTTCAAAAAGTTGGGAATAAGGGAATGTCTCACCAAATCAAAGCATAGGGGGTCTATCATGAAACGATTCTTATCCGCATTGCTCGTAGCGGCTGTCATCGTTGGGGTACTCAGCCCTTCGTTGATCGCTGAGGCCGCGACGAAGTTGACCGTGACGACGGATGTCTTGCGCGTCCGCGAGAAACCGTCGACATCGAGTAAGATTCTCGGTAACGTCTACAAAGGGAACGTCTACACATCAAAGGGAACGTCCGGCAGCTGGTATAAAATCAGCTACAAATCCCGCACAGGCTACATACACAAGAACTACGTCAAATCGTCTTCGTCGAAATATACGTCGACGGGAACGAAGTATACGACGGTCGGCACACTCAACGTCCGGACGGGTGCTGGAACGAAGTATAAAGTCGTAGGACAGCTGAATAAAGGGGTTGCCGTTGCGACATACGGCACGTCAGGGAGCTGGACACGGATTCTCTACAAGGGAAGCTACCGCTATATCTCGACGCAATACGTTTCGAAGTCAAAACCATCGACGACGACGAAAAAGTTAAATGTTCCGTACTACAACCAATATTCACTCGGGTATCCATCTGGTTGTGAGTTCGTCTCGTTGAAGATGGCACTCGAATACAAGAAAAAAGCCGTTTCTGCTGCGTCACTCTATAATCAAATGCCGAAAAGCATGAAGAACGCGACGTATAAGAACGGGAAGTATTACTGGGCAGATCCAGAAAAAATGTTCACGGGGAATCCAGCCGGAACGCTCGATTACTACAAGAACTGGGGCATCTATCCGAAAGGGATCCTACCACTTGCGAAAAAATACCGCAGTGGTGCCGTTGATATCTCGAAACAAGGCGTCTCGAAAATTGAGAGTGAGATTCGTAGCGGTAACCCGGTCATCGTCTGGGCAACGGTCGATTTCAAGAATCCATATGGCTACTTCTCTTGGATCAAACCGGACGGTAAAACATTCACAGGTTACCGGAACTATCACGTCATGCTCGTGACAGGTGTCTCAAGCGGTTCGTTCTACGTCTCGGACCCATACCGCGGCAAGTACAGTGTCAGTCGCTCGCAGTTCACATCCGTTTTCAATCAAACGGGACAATATGCGTTATCTGTTCGTTAAACCCTCATCCGGTCGCTCCCACGCGACCGGATTTTTGTCATTTTCAGGCATATCGATACGAAATCTACTGTAAAATGAAGGAGTTCACCTGCTAGGTGTGTAAAAGAATGACAATGTATCCATGAAAGGAAGTGAAGAGATGGAAGATCCACGGATCACGCGTCTCGAGCAGGAGGTCGCGGCGCTACGACAACGAGTAGCTGCCCTTGAAGGACAGCACACTTCGCCTGTCGCACCTGAACCGAGCGAACCAGAAGTGAGTACGGTCGCTCGCCCAGCCCCGCGCCCTGCTTATACGAAACGAAAACCGGTTGTTCCTCAACCAACATTTAAGGAAAAACGCTCCCGCGAAGAATGGGAACAGGTCATCGCGACCGTCTGGTTACCCCGGATTGGAGCGATATTCGCTGCACTCGGAGCCTTGTTCCTGTTCTCTTACGCCTCGGTTGCCGGTCTGATCAGTCCGCCTGTCCGCATCGGAAGTGGGGTATTGATCGGTCTACTCGTCATCGCCCTTGGAGAATACCAGTATGAGAAGAAACGACGTGAGCTCGGGGTCGGACTCGTCGCGACCGGTACGATCGTCGCGTTGGCGGCACTGTTCGCCGGGATGGCCTTATATCAATTCTATCCACCGTCTTTAGCCTTCTTACTTGAGCTCGTCGTCGTCTTCATCGCGTACGGTCTGATGCTCTGGATGCGATCGCAAGCCTTACTGGTCCTCGTATCCATCACCGGTTTCTTATTACCGTATCTACAATTATCGGACGACCCGAACTTACCACTCTTCTTATTGTACGAAGTCGTCTTGTTCGCAGCGATCTTCTTTGCTGTTGACCGACTGAAGGCAAAAAAAGCGTTCGTCTTCGCTTGGGTGATCTTTACGATCGCACTCGCGTTCGGCCTACTCTCGTTAGAGCTCTACTGGCTTGATGAACAGGTACCACGACTTGATGAATGGTCTCTCTTACTTGCGACATTCTTCGGTTACGGTGCGACATCGTTCGTCGGACGACGGATCCAGTTTCAGCCAAACGTTCCAAGCTGGCTTGCCGGAGTTGTCGTCTTACTGACGTTACTGATCCTCGACTGGTCGTTCGGAACGCTAGTAGCGATTTTGTTCGCTGGCGTTACCTACGTGCTTGCAGATCGTTTAAAGGATTCGGCTCAAAACGGCGTCGGTCACGTCGGCTTACTCGTCGCCGTCCTCTTGATTCCGGCAGATGCCCTCAGCTGGACGTATCAACTGCGCTACTTCTTGATTGCCGGGTTGATTGCTGCATTTTGGTTCGTTCCATGGGCGCGGATGCCGCATCAACGGTTGTTTAACGTCGGGTTGTATGTCATCTTCATCTTTTCTGCTGTCGTCGACTACGAAACCTATCAACGGCTTGGTCTTTCGTATGCGTTGACGGTGCTCGCGATGGTCATTGCTTCGACAGCATTCGTCTTGCTCCTCGTTCAGACACATCGTGATCCGGTTTGGAAGGGGTCGTGGCAACTCGTCCTCGCCCTTGCTGCAATCGGTGTCTTTACGACCTATACGTTGATCATCATGGAGTTACCGTTCTATCGCAGCCTTGAAGAAACGGCGCGTAGTACGACGTTGTCCGCTGCTTATATCGTCCTCGCACTCGTCCTTGTCGCGATTGGTCGGATGCGGACGTCGTCGACGTGGCGGTTGTCCGGGTTGTTGTTGCTGACTATCAGTGCCGTCAAGCTCTTACTGTTCGATTTGTCGTTCCTGAGCTTATTCCAAAAATCGTTCGTCTTCATTGGTTTTGGGATCGTCACGTTCATCATTTCACGGACGTACTTCAAAAAACGCAAGGAACAAGCCTGACGAAGCGCTTGAATCGGTTGAAATGAACCGGTTCAAGCTTTTTTTTATTGCGTAAAACTTTTTATTGATAACGATTATCATTGTCGTCTATACTATTTAAGGAACTGACTTAATTAGTAACAGGGGGAACCATACATGAAACAAGCATTATTGATGACGGGGGCGCTCGCCGTCGTTTTAGCAGGTTGCAGTGAAGCGAAACAAGCGGAGACACCGGCACCAAAAAAGACGAATTTTGACCAAGTCGTTGCGGATTACCGGACGTACGCGATCAACGAAATCGATACGTTCGTCCGCGAGACGGAAAAGTTCACGGATGCCGTACAAGCGGGAAAGCTTGAAGAAGCGAAAGCGTTGTACGCACCGACGCGGATGTATTACGAACGCGCAGAACCAATCGCGGAAGTATTCGGTGACCTTGATCCGAAGATCGATGCGCGAGCAGGCGACGTGAAAGCGTCGGAGTGGGGTGGCTACCACCGGATCGAGCAAGGATTATTCGAAAAGGGAACGACAAAAGGTTATGAAGCATACGCGAAACAATTGATGAAGGACGTTCATTTACTGCGGGCAAAGGTCGAGACGGTCGAGGTGACACCAGAATTACTCGTCACGGGGGCGACTGACCTATTGAACGAGGTCTCGACGTCAAAAGTGACAGGGGAAGAAGACCGTTATTCGCATACCGATTTATATGACTTCGCGGCAAACGTCGAAGGGGCTGAAAAGATTTACGAACTGTTGAACCCGGCGCTGAAAAAACAAGATGCGGCGTTATCAAAAGAGATTGCTGCTCGCTTCAAGGATGTCTACGCGTTACTCGATGCGAAGAAACAGGGTGCCGGCTATGTTCTCTATACGAGTCTCTCAAAACAAGACGTCAAACAGATGAGTGTCGCCATCAATGAACTCGCGGAACCGCTCTCGAAGATGGGCATCGTACTGGAGGGATAAGCATGAAACCAATCCAAGAAGGCGTCACGCGGCGTGACGTCCTGAAGGTCGCAGGCTTGACGAGTCTCGGGGCCGCCCTGTATGCCAGTGGTCTTGAGAAGTTTCTTCCACGGACATTGACTGTTGAAGCAAGTGATCAAGAGCCGTTCTACGGGACGTATCAAGCGGGAATACTGACACCACCACAAAATCACGTCCAAGTCGTGGCGTTTGATATCAAGACGGAGCGCCGCGATGAATTGGTCGATTTATTAAAACGCTGGACGCGGTTATGTGCCAGACTTGCTGCCGGGTTACCATACGGCGATTCCGACTCTCGTTACGTGCCACCGGAAGATACGGGGGAAGCGGATGGATTATCTGCCGGTCACTTGACGTTTACGTTCGGGTGCGGTCCAAGTCTGTTTGACGGTCGCTTCGGCATCCGTCATAAACGACCGGATGCTCTTCAACCGTTGCCGACGTTCGATCTCGATCGTCTGGACGAAAAATGGAGCGGTGGCGACCTCGTCGTCCAAGTTTGCGGTGATGATGCGCAAGTCGTCTTCCATGCGATCCGTAACCTCGTCCGTGTCGGGCGCGGAACGGTCGCGATGCGTTGGTCTCAAGCCGGTTTCCAGCGCAGTAAAGCAGCAGATGCCTCTGGTGGGACACCGCGTAATCTGTTCGGCTTCAAGGACGGCACAGGGAATCCTGATGTCTCGAAGAAGCAGGTCCGGAAAGAATCGCTCTTTTGTCAGTGGCAAGATGGTACACCGTGGTTGACGAACGGCTCGTTCCTCGTCGTCCGTCGCATCCACATGCATCTCGAAGTCTGGGACCGGACGATCCTAAAAGAGCAAGAACGGACCTTCGGGCGCGAACGCGCTTCTGGGGCACCGCTCGGCTCAACAGACGAGTTCGCTTCCGTCACACCAGCGAAACGACAAGCTCGTGGCGAAGCCGCCTTACCGGTTGACTCGCATACCGCTGTCGCGCACGGGGATGGGAAGACAGCGATCTTACGCCGTTCCTACTCGTATCAAGACGGCATCGATGAGAAGACCGGTGCCCTCGATGCGGGTCTACTCTTCTTATCGTATCAGCGTTCACCGAAACAATTCATCGAGATTCAGCGCCGTCTTGCCGCACAGGACCGATTAAATGAATACATCACGCACCGTGGAAGTGCCATCTTCGCTTGCTTCGGTGGAATCTCGAAAGGAGGCTACATCGGTGATGCGTTATTTGCGTAATCTCGTCCTTGTACTTGTATTCCTTGTAGCCGGTCAACAAACGGTGCCTGTCTATGCTGCTTCGACGGATGATCTCTATGTCGCGATCGGACAAGCACTGTCTGCCGTCGCAAGTAAAGATCGCGCAGCACTGAATCAAGCGATTGATGAACTAGGACAAGCTGCTCAAGACTTACCTGATCAACAAGCGGCAATCACGAAAGCCGTCAAACAGGTCGATGCGAAACGGTCGGCAACGTTTCCGGAAGTCCGCGAGCAACTGACAGCACTCTCTGCTGCCGTCCGGAATCAAGAAGAAGCAACGAAACCGAAGACGGATCCGGTCGCAAAAGCAAAGGTGAAGCAATTGCTTTCGTTGACGAAAGAGATGCGGCATGTCAAAGCGAGCGACCGTCCGGCAGCGGAGCAACGGTTGTTGACCGCTTGGGCGACGCACGAGAATCTTGTTCGTAATGACAGTGTCGGTCATTATGGCAACATCGAGATGGCACTTGCGTCGATCCGGATTGCGGCGGCGCGTGATTCCGCGGATACGAAGGAATGGAAAGCCGCACTTGATCAGTTCGATACGGCCGTTCAGTCCTTCCTCGACGGAAAGCAGGTCCAGGCGAAGAAAACGGGACTGCAGTCCCTGCTGACGCCACTTGAAAAGGCGCAAACCGCACTTGCGGCAAATGATTTACCGCAAGCGAAAGAAGCGCTTGAAGCGTTTCTGAAGACTTGGCCACGTGCGGAAGGTGAGGTTCGGACACGTAATGAAGGTCTCTATTCCCAGCTTGAATCCGATGTACCGCTGTTACTTGCCCGCCTGAAGCCGGAAACGAGGGAAAAGACGGCAAAAGAACTCCAGTCGTTTGAGAATGCTATCGCACAATTACAAACGAAGACGCATTATACGTTTGTTGATGCAATGCTCGTCATGCTGCGGGAAGGTCTCGAAGCGTTATTGATCGTCAGCGCGCTTGTTGCTTTCGCGCGGAAAAGTCGATCGAAACAAGAAGGAAAGGTTTGGGCAGGCGCTGGGCTTGGTCTGATCGCAAGCGGTCTGTTAGCGCTTATCTTGCAGACGGTCTTTCAGGCCACGTTCGCAGCGACAGGTCGGGAACAAATTGAAGGATACACGGGCATCGTCGCCGTCGTCGTCATGTTGTTCGTCGGCTACTGGTTGCACTCGAAAAGCGCCGTCGCCAAACGAAAACACTTTTTGTCGACGCTTTCGACGACGTCTTTGTTCTTCGTCAGTTTCTTGACGATCTTCCGAGAAGGCGCCGAGACGTTGTTGTTCTATATCGGAATGGCACCAGCGATGACAAAAACTGCCTTGTTATCCGGAATCGGTCTTGCAATCGTCATCATCGGTCTCGTCTCGTACGCAGTCATTCAGATCGGTGTTCGTTTACCGATTCATCGTCTGTTCCAAGTCGCCTCGTGGTTGATCTATCTGATGGCGTTCAAGATTCTTGGTACGAGTCTGCACGCGTTACAGCTGACGAACGTCTTACCGATCCACCCGATCAATGGTCTCGGAACCGCCGGCTGGATTGGCTTCTATCCGACGCTCGAGACGCTCCTCCCGCAAGTCGTCCTGATGGTTCTGATTGCCTTGTTTACGATTTGGCAAAAGCGGCGTGCGTCTTCAATCCAGACTGCTGCTTGATCCATTTTTCAATTTCAGGTTTCAACTATTATGTTTCGGGTATAACTTCTTATCAGCAGCTTGCTGCATGAAGGAGAGGGATTTTTATGCTTGAAACACGCATCGTACGAAACATGACCGCTGTCGACGCAGAAGTGACGAGCCTCAAATCAAGTGGCTATTCGAATAAACAGATTTATATCTTTGCGAAAGACGAAGAACTCGCGGAACGGATCGCGAATGACACGCAGACGTTACCGTACCGTGTGACGAAGAAGTCGTTCTTCGAGACATTACTGTCAGCCGTCCGGAGCAATCGGAAAGACCGGATCGCTCAGTTGTCCGAGCTTGGCATGACGAAGGATGTCGCCGAGGACTTAGAAGATGAAGTCCGGCACGGTCGGATCGTCATCGTCGGTTCGAAGTCCGATTTACTGAATCCAGCGTTCGCAGCGTCGTACGTGACGGATGAAGCAACCGATTATGGTGCCGGTGTTCCGAAACTCGAAGATGAGGAAACGACGACGACGTTACCAGCCGATCAAAACGTCAAGTTAAAAGATGAATGATACATAAGCCTCCTGTTTCTCAGCGTAGAGACAGGAGGCTTTTGTTTAGCCTTCTCATGGAAGGGAATGGGAAAGTTGAGAGGAGGAGAGACAATGCAATTCTTATATGTCGGTTATTACGATGCTGAGCGGATGGATGCTTTATCGAAGGAAGAGATCGATGCTTTGATGTCGCGTTGTGATGCGTTAATGAACACCTTCAATGAACAAGTCGATGTCCTATCAGATTGGCACCCGGGACTTACGACACAAGCATTTTACTGGCAGGATGGGGTCGTACAGAAGAATGTAGAGCCGGATCGAACGCATGGGGAGCAGATTGGCAGTTTGATTGTCTTTGAAGCACGTGATTTGGATCATGCGATGGAACTGGCTTCCCTTCATCCGACGACTCAAGTCGCAGAAGGGGAATCTTACGGTTGGCGCGCGGAAGTCCGACCGTTATCAGCTATCTCTTAATGTACAGGTTATGAACGACGTTTACGATTCAAACTAGTCTACGGCACGCCCGTTGCTCGAACATGTTGAACATGTACTGGAAGATCAACCGCTCGGTGGCAAAGGGCTCATGTAAACCAAAACCCCTCCTCTAGTTGAGAAGGGGTTACATACTGTTAGGTTGTCTTCCACTCGATATCGATGACGTCCGCTGCTCGTACCATGCGGCGCATACCTGTCGATGTGACGAGTTCAATTGTTCCGCGGTCATGAAAAATCGCTTGGATCGAACCGGATACCGTATCGAGTTGTTTTAATCGGACGTGGACCGTCTGTCCGGTCCGGACTGCACGTTCCATGATGTGTTGTAAGGAGAGGCGATCACGAACAATCGTCTCTTCGCGTGATTGATACAGATGTTCAAGATGAAGGATATGCTGGCGTGAAGTCAGTTGTTTCCACTTGCGATTCGATCGTTTTTTAGATGCGAACATGGCTGACCACCTCCTGAATTGAGTCGTACGCTAGATAGTCGTGCGCTCTGCTTCAGTTATTTCCCTTCACGAACAGTGCTTAAACACGTGCTCCTGACATTTTTTCACGAAACGCCTCGATTGCCGCAATCGCTTCTTGATCGTACTCGACCTCACCTGGTGCATTTCCTTCGGCAAGAATCGCTGTCTCAAGCGTCGCGCCAAGGAACGATGCGATATGCTCGAACTGCGTGACGAGCGCTTGTCCTTTAACGCGTGGATTGTCTCCTCCGACCGCGATCAAGTGGAATCGTTTCCCCGCCATCCGGCTTTTGAAGTCGAGTTCTTCGTCGCGCAGTGACTCGCTGAATCGATCGATGAATAATTTCATCTTCGTCGACATCGAGTACCAGTAAATCGGAGTGATGAACAGGATGTCATCGTGTTCAAGCATCTCTTCGACAATCCGGCGATAGTCATCGCCAATCGGCAAAAAGCCTCCATGATGACGGCGGTCTTCAATCGGCTGAATCGAGACGTTCGCCAAATCGACAGCAACATGAGGGATTCCTTTCAATGCTTGTTCCCCGAGCCATTCACTGTTTCCTTTACGTGAGCTACCAAAAATCGTATACATATCGTGCATCTCCTTTTGAATTCGATTGTTCTATTCTATTCCAAACTGCACTGTCAATACACCGATATGCTCACAATTGGTTTTGAATAAGGGTTTTGCGGAAAAAGACAAGAAGACGAAAAACAAATAGGGGAGGAACGGTCGAATGGAGAGAAGCACGCTCATTGCGCTAGAAAAACACTTATATGCCATCCACCTCGAGATGGATGGACTGGCGCGACTCATTACGAAACAATTGATTCATTTGAGCCAAGTGGCTGCATCCGTCGAACATTTTCGACGGATGAGCTTTGATATCTATAAACATCGGACGTCACTCGAGCAGATCCCGTCACAAGTCTTGTATGAGACGGCACTCGACTACGAAGACTGGCTCGAGGAAGAGTTTGATGAGATTCCTGCTAGCTGGCAACTGGCGACGAAAGAGGAAGAGGCACTCGAGCAGCTCTGGTGGTTCGAATTCTCACGAATTCAAGCGGAGCTCGAAGAATGGCTCAGTCTCTATCTGATTCGCCGGATTCGAGAAGACGTTCGTTACATGCCGCCGGTGATCGAGAAAAATGCCTATGCTTTATCAGAGGATGCCCGCCATGTCTTTTGGCGCCTCTTACAACGCTCCGTCGCGAAGCCTTCATCAAAGATCAAGGCGAACCAACTGTCATGTCGGATGGGCATCTCTGAGATTGCCCGCTGTGCCCGACTTAATCAAGACCGGACGCGTCGTGCGATTGGTGAACTAACGCGTCGTGGTCTGATTGCGATCGAGGAGGATGATGAGAAGCTAAAAATGCGGCTCCGCCTTCAAGTCATCTGATTGAAGGCGATGAACCGTTCGATCATCCGTTCATCCCGACGTGCGGATGGACCGATCCAAATCAGGTGACCGGGACTTTTCGATTCAATGAACTGCGCGTGAGGAATGCTCCGTCGTGCGTGTTCCGCATGCTCGAACGGAACAGCACGGTCTGACTTCGAATGGACGATCAAGACGGGACACGTGACGGCTTCAAGCCATTCTCGTTCTAAGTCTTGTGTGATATCAAACAAGACACCTCGCCCAGGACCATTTTGAAGACCAACCTCATATAATAACGACGCATCCGTCTCACTAATGTGGGTACGGATCGTTTCGCGTGGTAAAAGACTCGTCATCTCGACCATCCGAACCGCTGCTTCTTCAGGAAACTTACGAATCTTATCCTTCACATACGTCCAAAGCCCCCACTGGATGAACTGCAAAGGACGTTGTAAGACCGGTTGGATCAAAAGACGGTGATACGGCAGCGAGATCCGGTGCGTCATCGCACACGCTAAGACGAGGGCATGAACGCCTGGATCCATTCCAGCAAGTGCAATTGCCGTCGGTCCGCCGGCAGAGATGCCGTAAACGGTGTACTGTTCAATCTGGCGGGAAGCAAGCCACCCAGCGTAGAACGTTGCAAGCGCCTCTGGACTATCTGCGAGCTGAAGCGGCGTTCTTCCATATCCCGGACGTGACGGTACGATAACACGATATCCTGCCGTGATTAACTTTTCGACATGGTAGACCTCCCGGTAATCCGACTGCGTACCATGAATCAAAAGAATGACGGGACCGCTCCCGCTATCCCGGTAATCAAAACGCTGACCATTCCATTCTGCGATATAATGCATCCAAATTCTCCTATCTCTTAATTTTTACCATTTTATTGTTAATCTCGTGTTTATTTTCATGTATACTGTAAAGTATAACCAAACCATTGTGACTTAGGAAATGAGGATGCGTAGTGTCTAACGAAAAATTAACGAACCGTGACCGCTTACTTGCTGTACGAGAAATCTTCGAACGTCAGTCGGATGAAGACCATACGTTGACGCTTGAGGAATTGAGCATGGAACTCTCGAAACGAGGACTGATCGAGAAGCTATCCCGAAAATCGTTGAAGGATGATATTGCGGCACTTGCCAAATCAGGTTTTGACGTCGTGGCGGAAGAGACGAAGAATGGACTTGCCATTCCGTATCATCTCGTCAGTCGTCCCTTTGAGCATCATCAGCTCCGATTGCTCGTCGATGCCATCGCCAGTGCGAAGTTCATCTCGGAAAGTGAGACGACGTCGCTCGTTAAGACGATTCAGTCGTTGACGAGTGACAAGATGGCGGAGTCACTCCAACCGGTGCTACATACTGTCAAAAAACCAAAAGGAATGACGTCGCGCTCGATCGATACGATTCAGAAAGCAATTAGCGATGGGTTCGTCATCAGTTTCCAGTACCAAGGAAAGTTTAATGAACGGACGCGGAAGTTCGAGTTACGGAAGGATGGCGAGCATTACCTCGTTTCTCCGGCTCATCTGTTGATGGATAACGGAAATTACTATTTGATTGGACGCGATGAGCGGATCAAAGAGATCCGGACGTACCGGGTCGACCGAATCGTCGATTGTAAAGCGTTCGAACCGATGGAAGAACCGGTCCATGTCGAGCCGAGTTACTTAAGTAACATGTTCAACATGTACGGGGGAGAGAACGAGCAATTGACGCTTAAATTCCAGGAGAGTCTGATGCCAACCGTCGTCGACCGGTTCGGGACAGATATCCGCTGCCGTCGCCTCGATGACCTCTGGTTCGAGGTCAAGGTCGATGCGCTTTTTTCCGACGGGTTCATGATGTGGCTGATTCAGTTCGGCAACCAGGCGGAAATCATCGCGCCTGTCGAACGGCGGGAGACATTCAAGAACAAGGTGGCAGGTCTTGCGACGATGTACCAAGTCGAAACACCTGCTCTCTAAGGGCTAAAGCAAGGTTCACTTGACCGTGGATCTTGCTTTTTTAAATTGTCGAGAAAAAAACTTTTTGTCGTTTTTTGTCGGATATTCATATTTGAATATTTTAAGCGAATAGTTCCAGTTACTATTAAGGGTATCTGATACTTATGTAGGAGGAACGACATGCAACAGATGGAAAAAAGCCAATCAAACGGGATGCGGAAACTAGCTGCTTTCCTCTTCTTCGTTTGTCTATCCTATACATCGTGGTACTTATTCTCACTTTTTGTCTTTCATCTCGTGTTTCCAGAAGATGTCGTGACATCCTTAGATATCGTCGTGTTCGGATTCAGTCCGGTCGTCGCTCTTGTCGTCACCATCGGCTCGCTACGCTTGATCGAACGACGCATGAAACCTAAATTCACACCCCTTTTATTCATCGGATATACGCTCTCGACAAGTATCTTGATTTATTACGCGATCGTGAACGAACTTCTGCCCCGACTGTGACTTGCAACTCCCCAGCAATTGGCATATGCTACGCTTATAGCTTGCTAGGTAAGGGGGGATACGATGAACGCACAGTATATCCTCGACTGGATGCCGCTCGTGATTCCTGTCGGTGCCATCGTCTTTATTGTCGTCATTGCGCGTAAGGCTTCAAAAATCGATGCTGAAAAGTAAGGAGACTCCAATCAGGGAGTCTTTTTTTATTGGCTTCTGTTGGTACTTTATTCACGCGATTTCCCTATTGTGCAAAAACATAACGTCACCCATTTCTATGGTATAAAGGAACTAGGCGAAAGACCTAATATTAGGAAATCATGGAGGGACAGATGAGACAAAGAACCGTCATGACTTTACTTGCACTCAGTCTACTGCTTACCGTATGTATGATGAAAAAACCAACGTTGACGCCAAAAGCCAGTACCATCGATCTCACCATCGCCGTCGTCGGAACAGCTCCAGTTCTTACGCAATCACCGGATTTCCACTCGATTGATCTGCAGGAGATCAAAGGAGATTTACGACGATACGACGCCGTCATGATTATGCCGGAGTACTTACATCAGGCAGCGGGACGTGACTATGCTACCGTCTACCGGAAGGCGCAGATTCCCTTTTTCTTTATCGGCTCTCAAAAATCCGTCGAACCGTTTCTTGATCCGAGTCTCTCCTATGAGGAAAGCATCTCGGTGCCGAATCCGACGTTTGCGGCTGGTATGCTCTATGACGATACACAAGAGACGACCTGGTTATTTGGTGAGGGGATCGAACGACCGAATCGGTCAGAGCAACTGAAGATCTATCAATCAATCTTTCAAACGATTGAACAGAGTCACTTAATAAAGTAACGCTTGAATGAAATAGACCGAAGCGCTCGGAAGGACATCCATTTCCGAGCGCTTCGGTCTATTATTCGTCAATCGAGTTGTTTCGTCGGAGCTAAGACGATTTCTCGAATATTGACATGTTGCGGCTGCTCAAAGGCGAATAAGACAGTGTCCGCGACGACTTGCGGATCGAGTCCACCGTCAATCGACTGTTTCCATTCGTTGTAGCCGTCCTTAATCGCATCACTTGTCGTATGACCGAGTAATTCCGTCTCGACGACACCTGGTGCGATCGTCATGACGCGGACACCATGGGACGCGACTTCACCTCGGACGTTCTCACTCATCGCGTGGACGGCGAATTTCGTGCCGACGTACGCGGCGTGGTCTGCGAACGTCTTTTTACCGGCAATCGAGCTGATGTTGATGATCGTGCCGGTCTTCCGTTTCACCATCGAGGGAAGGACAGCTTGCATCCCGTGTAAGACACCGAGCGCGTTGACGTCAAACATCTCTTCCCATTCTTCCGCATCTTGTGTCTCAATTTGACCGAGTAACATCCGTCCTGCATTATTGATGATGGCTTCGACCGGTCCGAACGCTTCCGTCGCGTCTGCTAAAGCAGCATCGAGGGCAACTCGGTCGGTGGCTGCGACTTGGCGAATCAAGACATCGTCTGAAGCAAGGCTCGCCAGACGATCAATTCGTCGTCCGAGCAATAAGACGCGGTACCCTTTCTGAATGAACGTTCGCGCAATCGCATGCCCGATTCCTGACGTAGCACCGGTGATGGCAATGAATCCTGTTTTCATGATATCGTCTCCTTATTTGATATGATAAATTGAAGATAACAGAGGGAAACCAATCCGAGAAGTACGCACTTTTAGGTCAGTCGGTTACCTTTTGGTAAGGGAGGGAACGGTATGCCGTATCTAAATGAGTTCGATGCGACGATGCGTCAGATTCAAGGCAAGTGGAAAGTGATGATCTTGTACGAGCTGCATGAGGAAGGTGCGGTACGTTTTAATACACTGGAGCGTTATATCCAGGACGTCTCACCGAAGACGCTGACACAGCAACTGAAGCAACTCGAACAAGATGGCTTGATTACGCGGACCGTCTACCCGGAAATCCCACCTCGTGTTGAGTATGCGTTAAGTGCAAAAGGTGTTTCCTTGATTCCCTTACTTGATGCGATCTGCGACTGGGGACTCGCGACGACACCACGCAACCAATTGATGCGCACCTTATGCGACGAGGAAGCCCCTGCTCCATGAGCAAGGGCTTTTCGTTAGCGTTCGATTTGTTCTCTTACTTGACGGCGGAACGTCTGAATGTCGTAGGCCGGTTCACTTGGACTGAACTCAATCCCGTCGATCAGTCGAGCGTTTGGTGACGCATCCGGGAACTCGATCCGTGTCAGCCATTCAAGCGTCGTCTCTTCATGACGTCTTGGGAAGGCTTGCTCGAGTTGAGAAGCAATCTTCAGAAGCGGATGATGGCTATGCCGCTTTGGCGCATGCGACCGTACCTGCTTGGAGTGCCTGACGGTTTGTTCTCTTTCGATCGCTATGACTTTTCGCTTCCGGATGACATAAAGTGTAACTGCAACTAAGATCACCGTCAGAAGCGTCGTTGCGATCCAAATCCAATCCGGTGTTCCTGCCTGGACGGCAGCTTGCTCCACGTCTTGAACACCTTTGATATTCTCTAGCCCCATTGCCCGGTTCGTCATCGTGTCCGCTTCCCGACCAAGTGGTTCCGTCCAAAGGAACAATGAACCGAATGCTTCAAATAGCGGACGAATCGCACTCGTGACGGATCCGACGAGCGCTTCTTTCGTGAGACGGAAGACAACAGCGATGATCAGCCCCGCGCTGAGGACCAGCGCGATCGTCGGGAAGATACGCCGCCATTCTGTCATGTAGGTGACGACGAATGGATACGCAATGACGAAGACCAAAATTAAAAAGGCGCCAATTGGTGGTGTCACTCCCGGGAACAATACCATCACGACGCCGATGACCATCGCACTCGTAGCGTAACGCCACGCCGAATCGACCGTATCAAGAAACGCGGTCCAGGCGACGAAGACAAGGGCTAAGACGCTAGCTACGGGAGAGAGGAAAAACAAGGACCCCGCTACGAGTAACTGTAATCCGATTCGAAGCGAACGATGTGGTACGAAGGCGAGTGCCGGAAGAGCGAGCGCGAGATAGAACGGAACCGGTAACAGACTCGCAAGGAATATCCACCAGAGAATCATGCGCTCACTCCTTTCTGCCGGTGACCGAGGTGAATCTCCGCCGTCGTCGACGGCACACTACGTTGCAATCGCTTCGTGAAGTACCGTCGCTCGAGCGGTAGATCGTATTCGGAAATCCGGGCAAGGCATTCCATCGTCCGTAGGAATTGATGTTTTCCCATACCAGACGGAACATGGTACCACTGACCGGATCGGTTGACCATCGAAATCCAGAGGCTGTAGGAAGCCCCTTGTTTCTCGAGTTCACGGATGATCGTCGCGGCACGCGATAATAGTTTCTCGAAGTCCGAGCGGAGGGCGAGTCCGTCTGCGGACAAGCCATCGACGATGACGGCATAATCATGGTTACGTTTCCGGTCATATTGATACGAGTACAGTTCATTCGTCTTCGCATAAGCTGACCAGTAGATCGACTTCGCATCTCCGGAGTAGGGGACGACGGAGTGGAAACTCGAGCGATCGGTGAACGGACTCGAGCGATCAATCGTCTCACCGGGAATCATCCGTTCATTCCACTCGACTGACGCTGGTGCAAAGTCAGGGAAGACGTGACCCAGCTCTTGAATATCAAGCGTCACATAGATTGTGATCAAATGAAACGGATCCGAGATCATGACATCAAACGACTGAATTCGAACCGTTCCCCGGTGAGCGGCAATGACATCGATTGAAAATGGCACGATCGTCTGTTTGTTGACATATAAGTGTTGACGCCAAAATTGACTACTCGCATCTGGAAGCTTGATCTGATCCCCGAGCAACCCAGAAATCGTGATGCGACCGAGTGGTAACTTCGTTGGGTTAGATAACTCGAACGGTATCTGGATCGTTTCCTCTCGAAAAGCGCGAACGGTCTCAAGGAGGCGGACGCGAATCCGCTTCGCAACGTATTCGAGATAATACGGCATCACCCAGCCATATAATGTATAGGCGAGTAATAAAGCCGCAATCCAGACAGGACCATAGAGTCCGACGATGACGCCACTTGCACCTGTCATCGTAAGAATGATGAGGTTAAAGCCTTTTGGTATGATCAATTGCATGATTACACCTCAGTCGGAACAGTGAGTGAATCGAGGACCTGCTCGACGAGACGTTCGTTCGATAGCTTCAGCGTCGCTTCGAGCGTCAAGACGAGACGGTGGGCAAGCAATGGCGTCGCCAAGTGCTTGACGTCCTCTGGTGTGACGTACGTCCGCTCCTGCATCCAGGCCCGTGCTTTCGCGGCTTTTAAGAGTGCGAGCGTCGCTCGTGGACTCGGTCCGATCTCAACGTCACGATGGGCGCGGAGTGCGTCACAGACATCGAGTAAGTAGTTTTCGACGCTATCTTCGATTGAGACGGCGACGACTTCCTCTTTCCAGTCATTGAGTTGTTCGAGCGGAATCTGTAGTTCGGCCGCGGTTAAGTGTGCTCCACGTAATAATGCCTTCTCCGCCTGACGTGTCAGCGGAGCGAACGACAACTTGAACAAGAAACGGTCGAGTTGGGCATGCGGCAGTGGGAATGTGCCGTGTCCATCGAACGGATTTTGTGTCGCGATGACAAGAAAGTGTTGCGGTAACGTATAAGATGTATCCCCGATCGTCACTTGTCCTTCGGCCATTGCCTCGAGCAATGCTGACTGTGTCCGTGGAGTCGTCCGGTTGATCTCATCGACGAGGACGATGTTCGCGAACAGCGGACCAAACCGTTGTTCAAACGATCCTGTCAGTGGGTTGAACAGCTCCATCCCAAGTAGGTCGGTCGGTAACGTATCCGCTGTACATTGAACACGTGAGAACTTTGCTTCGAGTGTCTGCGCCAGTGCTTTTGCTAGTGTCGTCTTACCGGTCCCCGGACGGTCTTCGAGCAACACATGACCTTCTGCGAGCAAGCCCATCAATAAATGATCAATCACATCGTCCTGACCAAGGACAGATTGTTTGAGTGATGTACGTAACGTTTGAAACATGGATGATTCCCCCTTTAAGATGCATCGTATTTCTAAAGTGTACGAAAATTCAGAAAAAACCGCTAGTGATTTTCCAGGAATCACGCATAAAGAAATACGTCTATCTTTTATACTACCAGTTTCATCCAAAAGTTTCGTGAAATATCAAAAAAATTGAAACAGGATTATGAAGTTACTTAGCGAATAGAAGGATATAGTCATTGGAATAGGGAGGATGGACAGATGAAACCACACACTACCGAATCGAACTCTACTCTAAACCAGCAACAGGATGTTGCTCACAGTCCTATTGACGAGTATCAACGTATTGTTGCCGGAGGACCTCCGAATCGTCGAGCCTTTGCCGCGATTCGTCGGCTCCCATTCGGATTACGTTTGCTGACGTATACGCTCGGTTCCTTATTCACAGCAGGCATCCTCGCTGGTCTCGTCATCAGTCTACTCGGTTAAAAAAGACTCCCTCAGCATTCTTCAAAGAGATCATCCATCAACTCGGAGATCTCTTTTTTACGTGCGTTCGTCTCATCGCGTAAGATCCGAATCGAACGTCCGGTCCAGTCGAGTCGGTCGCCGATCGTCGCCTGGCGCGGCAAACGACTTTTCGGTAATGTGATCGTCTCGCGGTCGTCCGTCTCGCAAATCGCTAGATCGTCTTCAAAATCAGCTAGGGTCAATCGCATCTGATGCACCTCCACGTCTTGTTATTCCGGTCGTAAATCGGTCCGGTTCGATTCCTTGATGCCGTCACCAGTCGAGATATACTGGATCGTACCGCTTTGATCGGTTCGGTCAATCGTAATCCGTTCTGTTTTCAGTTCCTGTAAGACGGAGGGGCGTGGGTGACGATAGGCATTGTCCTTCCCGGCTGAGATCAACGCTCGCTTCGGATCAACGGCTTGTAGGAAGGGCAGGGAGGACGATGTGTCTGCTCCGTGATGCCCAAGCTTCAAGACATCGGCGCTAAGATCGACATCTGACTCAAGCAATTGTCGTTCCGTCCGGATCGGTGCGTCGCCCATGAAGAGGAACCGGTCCTGTCCATGTTCGACCCGCAGGACGGCACTCCAACTGTTAAGATCTTGCGTTCCGTCCGTTAGGGGAGCAAGGAACGTAAAGCGTGCAGCTTCACTCGGTATCTCAAGACCTGCCTTAACCGACTTGATCGTCACCCCTTCGCGTTTGACGGCAAGGAGGAAATCGCGGTATGTCTCTGTCGTATGCGTGACACGCGGGGCATAGACGCTATCGACTGGAAAGGCATCGAGGACGGTATCAAGTCCACCGATATGATCGGCGTCCGGATGTGTCGCAATGACTGCTGTTAAGCGTTTGACACCTAATCCTTGCAGGTAGCGGACGACATCCTCGCCTTTGCCGTTATTCCCGCCGTCAATCAAGATCGCGTCTTCCTTCGTCCGGATGAACGTGCTATCTCCTTGACCGACGTCAAAACCGTAGACCTCCATCTGTCCCGTGGTTGGGGCAGGGGGCTCTTCGTCCCGTGTCGTATAGAAGATGACGATTAAACAGAGTGCTAACAGAATCGTTGATCCCCATTTCAACATGTCGGTTCCTCTTTCTCGAACAGATACAGCATGCCGTTACGCGGATGACCGAACCGTGGCCCCCGGTAACCGCGCCGTTTCAAGGCAGCACGCATCAAAATCATCATACCGCCATGCCCGACGAGTAAGACCCGTTCATCATCCTCGAACATCAGTTGATTCAACAGGACCTCAATCCGTTCATTCGCTTCCTTGATCTCCGCTTGAATCCGTTTGCTGAACGGGGCTGCGAGTCGACCGAGGACCGCCCAGCCAAGAAACGGTAACCTTAGATTCGACTGAATCGTCGGAAACGGTACTTCCCGTAGTAGATCCGTCACGATGATCTCTTTATCGTAGACACTCTTCGCCGTCTGGACGGCGCGTGGCATGCTACTGGCATAACAGACTGTCCAGTCGATCTGACCGAGCTCGACCGGTTGAATATCGATGTCTGACGTATCATACCGTTCAATCCATTTTTCAATATCGCTGGCGCTGATCCAGCCTTTCGTCGGGTATCCTTCCGTCACCCGGTGATGTCTCACTAATCCAATTTGTTTCATACTTCGTGCGACGGTCAAGACCGTCTCCCTCACTTTCATTCATCGTTTAGAGTGCAACGCGAATCGCGAGTCCACATAAAATCGCACCTAAGATACTGAGCAAGCTCCCGATGATGTAATATTCCGCAAAGCGGCGATCTTCAAACTGTTTAAAACGTGCCAGTGCCTTCAAAGCAATGATGAACCCGATGGCTCCCGTTGCGTTCGTGACGACGAGCAGGGTAATGATTGCCCGTTCGACGAGACCGATATAACGCCCGATTCCGTTTAATTCCGTCGTATAACTGCGCGCAGAATCTTCGACTTCATGTGTGACGGTTCGCGAAACGCCGTCTAATTGCTCCTTACGTGTCACTTTTCGCTCGAAATGCGCTTCGATCAAGCGCGGAGCAAATGGTGCGAGCATTAAAGCAATCCCGTGACCGAGTAACTCCGTCGTCACTAAACTAAAGCACAGAATCCATAGAATTTGCTCCGGACGTGAGAACGACAACGACCAATCAATCGGTACGAACACCCATGTCAAGGCGATGATGGCAGCGATATGTAACGCTTGATCGATCCAGTACGCCGCCGCTTGCTTGACGCGACGTTTGAGCGGGGAGGCATCGAGTAGGGCGTGAAACACGAGAATACTTCCGCCAAGCCATCCGGCAATGTCGATGGTTAATACTCCTCGGATGACGAAGAACGCAAGGACAAGTAGCATCAGAGCTGCATGAACAGCAAGATGTTGGAGCAAGATCCGTTGGTGTCGGTGTTTCAGGAGCGCCATCCGTCTCGTCTGTAATGGAAAATCAGCAAGTAGATGGACAAGGATAAGGCTAAGTAAGACAGTCACCGAATCGCCTCCCAGACTTGGAATTGCTCCAGCGCCTGTACCAAGGCAGCTTCAAGACGCTTCCGTTGCTTACGCTGCGAGCGGGAGACGAGTTTTGCGACATTCGCGCGGGCATCCTGTTCCTTAAAGCCCATCTTCAGACCAATCTCTTCATACGTATCATCTGGATATTGATCCATCAACCGGTGCAGTTCAATCTGACGGTCCGTTTTCCCGAAATACGCTGGATAAAGCATCTCGAGATAGCCATTCAGCAGGGTGGTTGGTAAGTAGGGCGGTCCAGCAAAGGCGATCCGTGACGGAAGTGTCTTCGCCAATTCCTGCGCTTCAAAAGCGTGAATGATCGCACTACCATTGGCTTCTTCAGCTTGAGTCGTCGAAATCGTCTCATACTGACCAAATCCGATCCCGATGTAACCCGGTAATTCTTGATTCAATAAGTGCAGCATGACCGGATAACTAACCGGATAATCCGCAAATACAGCTAGTAAGCTATCACCGGATTTGATTTGGAACGGAACGATACTCGTTGGAAATGCCGTATTCAGATTGTTCGCGAGTTCTCGGAGCGCTTGAAGTAATGCTTCTTTGCTCGGATAGTCGCGGGAGCCTTTGACATCAAACGACAAGGCAACAGCTTGCATGACGATTCCTCCTGTTCATTTGTTGCCACAATCATGGAAACATTTGATTTGTTACCGTTAAAAAGGTAACATTCACGGTGTTACTGTTATTAGAGTAACAAAGAATGAGGAGGAAGACCAACAGGACGATAGACCGATTTTTACACGACAGGGGAATGGATGAATCTGACTAAAAGATCATTTTTTTATTCAAGTTAACATAACATATATTATCAATAGTTATAAGATTTTGTCTCATAATCAGGGTAAACTTAAGATAGTGAGACAAAACAAAAAAACACGGAATTAACCGTGTTTTCGACAATCATACGGACGTGTCCGTTCCAATCGATGAATCAAACGATCCAGGAATATATGATGGCGGCGTTCAAGTTGCGTGATCCGATCAAGTGGCAACCACGCGAAATCAAAGAAATCACCGCAATCCTGACCATCACCAGCCACACAATGCGTCCAGCGATTCTCTTGGCATTCGATGTGCGCATGATAGAAATACGTGTAATGGACCCGCATTCGCTCCGGATAGCGCATCTCTTCTTCGCCGATGTACTGGACGGATGCTAACGAGAGACCACTTTCCTCAAGCGTCTCACGGACAGCTGCTTCTTTTGCGATTTCAGCATCTTCGATCGTACCTGCGGGGATCTGCCAATCACTCTCAGGAGCCGATTGTGGATGAAAAACAAGTAGTTCCCATCCGTTAGGTTTTTCCCGAGTGATATAGATTGCTACTTTTTCGCGACGTCTGAATTTCATCTTCATCACCTCTCCAAGGTCGGCAGATTGCACAACAAGCAGCTAAAGGGACGGTCCCGTAGCTGCTTGATCAATTGACGCTATAAGCAAAGCTGCGGAGACGCGTGACCCGACGCTTGTTCGTGACGAATCGTGACCTGACTATTTCTTCTATTGTAGCCGTTATTGGTCAGTGTTTCAATTTGTAAACGATATTTATAGCGATAAATCTCAAAATTCCGAGCATTCGTCTCAAAATTCCCCCTCTCCTGCCCCGCTAGATTTAAAAAAGCTCCCCCGTTATCCGGAGGAGCCTCGTCTTATCGTGTATACCAGTCGAGTAAGGGACCGAATTTCTCTTCATCGTAGGCAAATGAACCGTTCGATAAGCGGTCGAGGAACGATAACGAACCGATTTGGATCGTTTTTTCCTGCTCTTTTCCGCTGAGGACCAATTCTTTCGCTTGTGTGACGTCGATCAATGCTGCGACTTGGTGTGGTTTCGATTTCAAGTCACGGAGCAACTGTAAGCCGCGGAGCGCACGGCTCGAGACTTGGAACTGATCCGCGAGACGCATCTTCTTCAAGGCACCCCGTTGCGTCAAGAGGACGATCTGTGGTGCTTCCTTGAAGCCAATTGCACCCGCGACGACATCCTGATCCTTGAGGTTGATCGCTTTAACACCAGCTGCCCGTACACCAACGACAGGAACGTCATCTTCTGTGAACCAGAGCCCGAAACCGTTCTGTGTCGCAAGGAACAGTTCCGTTTGACCTGTTGAGACCTGAGCATACAAGACTTCGTCGTCTGCCTTCAAACGGACACCTTGAAGTGGTTTTGACTTCCGCTGGGCGTTGTAGTCACTCAGTTTCGAGCGTTTGACCATCCCTTGACGAGTCACGAACAAGCAATGCTGTGCTTCGTCGAACGAGCGGACGAGATCCGCTGAGAGAACCCGGTCACCCGGTTCGAGTGGAACGAGGTTCGCGACGTGTTGACCGCCATCTTTCCACTTCGTATCCGGCAATTGATGGACCGGAATCAGCAAGTAATTCCCGCGAACGGTCCAGACGATCAAGTGATCCGTCGTCATCGCTTGCCCTTGGAGCAACGGACGATCCTGTTCCTTCAAATCCGGTAAGTCGTTCGAGGCACCGAATGAACGGAGCGACGAACGTTTGACGTAACCGTTTTTCGACAGGAAGACCATCGTTTCTTCGACAGCGATCATGACTTCCGTCTTCAGCTTCAGTTCTTCAACTTCCGCTTCGATCGTCGAGCGACGTTTGTCCGCGACTTGTTCCTTCAAGACTGTCAATTCCTTGATGATGAGACGATTACGTGTCTTTTCATCGTTAAGGATCTTCTCAAGACGAGCGATTTCCTTCTCGAGTTTCGCAGCTTCTTCCTGCAACTCGACGATATCGGTATTCGTTAACCGGTACAGCTGGAGCATGACGACGGCTTCCGCTTGGCGATCCGTAAAGTTGAAGCGCGTGATCAGCTTCTCCTTCGCGTCCGCTTTGTTCGACGCAGATCGGATCAAGGCAAGTGTCTCATCGAGGACAGAGATCGCTGTCATCAAGGCAGAAACGACTTCCTGACGGCGTTTCGCTTGTTCGAGATCAAACGCTGTCCGGCGGATGACGACTTCCTTGACGTGTGCAAGATACGCATCAAGCAACGTCAAGACACCCATTTGCCGCGGTGTCCGTTCATGGATCGCGACCATGTTGTAGTTATAAGCGATTTGTAGATCAGTCTGTTTGAGGTAGAAGTGTAAGACACCTTCCGCGTCCGCTTCCTTCTTCAACTCGATGACGACCCGTAAGCCGTCGCGGTCGGTCTCATCACGAACTTCCGCAACCCCTTCAACCTTTTTATCGAGACGGAGTTCTTCCATCCGTTTGACGAGATTCGCTTTATTGACCTCATACGGGAGCTCCGTGATGACGATTTGCTGACGACCGCCCCGCAGTGTCTCAATCGTTGAGCGCGAGCGGATGATGACTTTACCGCGTCCTGTCTCGAACGCCTTCTTGATGCCATCAAGCCCTTGGACGACACCACCAGTCGGGAAATCCGGACCTTGCATGTGCGTCAACAAGTCATCGACGTTCTGGACCGTCCCTGAGATCCGACCAATCGCAGCATCGAGGACTTCTCCCGCGTGGTGCGGTGGAATCTCGGTTGCGTAACCAGCGGAAATCCCCGTCGAACCGTTCATCAGCAAGTTCGGCAGGAGTGACGGTAAGACGAGTGGTTCTTCCGTCGTATCATCGAAGTTGAGCGTGTAATCGACGGTTTGTTTGTTGATCCCGTCGAGAATCAGACTCGAAACTTTTGATAAACGGGCTTCCGTATACCGCATCGCTGCCGCGCTATCGCCGTCGATCGATCCGTTGTTCCCTTGCATATCGATCAACGGGTAACGGAGTTTCCACTCTTGGCTCAAGCGGACCATTGCTTCATAGACCGATGAATCACCGTGCGGGTGGTAGTTACCGATGACGACCCCGACCGTCTTCGCTGATTTCCGGTAAGCACGGTCGAACAGGTTGCCTTCCGTATGCATCGCATACAAGATACGGCGTTGAACCGGTTTCAGACCATCACGGGCATCCGGTAAGGCACGATCTTGGATGATATATTTCGAATAACGACCAAACCGGTCGCCGACGACTTGTTCGAGCGACAGGTTCAGGATGTTTTGTAGATTAGACATGTTCGTTCACACTCTCTTTCGTCACGTGCTCATTCTCGATGATCGAGAGGTCTTCCGCGAGACCGAAGGCGACATTGTCCTCGATCCACGTCCGGCGGTGCCCGACGTTATCGCCCATGAGGACAGAGACGCGTTTTTCAGCAACAGCAGCATCGTCGATCGTGACCCGAATCAACGTCCGTGTCTCAGGATCCATCGTCGTTTCCCAGAGCTGTGGTGCATTCATCTCCCCAAGTCCTTTGTAACGTTGGATCATATAACCTTTACCGAATTTCTTCGTCGTTTTCTTGAGTGTCTCTTCGTCCCAGACATATTCAAATTTCTCCGATTTGCCTTTCCCTTTTGAGACGCGGTAGAGCGGTGGTAAGGCAACGAAAACCTTCCCAGCGTCGATCAACGGACGCATGTAGCGGAAGAAGAACGTCAATAGCAAGACTTGGATATGCGCACCATCGGTATCGGCATCGGTCATGATGATGACTTTGTCGAAATTACAATCCGACAAGTCAAAATCGGCTCCGACACCGCCACCAATCGCATGAATGATCGTATTGATCTCTTCATTTTTCATGATGTCAGCGAGTTTCGCTTTTTCCGTGTTCAAGACCTTACCACGGAGTGGAAGAATCGCTTGGAACGTCCGGTTTCGTCCTTGTTTCGCAGAACCACCGGCAGAATCACCCTCGACGAGGAACAATTCATTCTTGTCTGCGTTTTTCGAAGCAGCAGGTGTCAGTTTTCCGTTCAAGATGCTCGAGCGTTTCTTCTTTTTCCCGTTTCGTGCTTCTTCGCGGGCTTTCCGTGCTGCTTCACGAGCTTGTGCTGCGCGAATCGCTTTTTTGATCAACAGCGTCGCCGTTTGTGGGTTCTCTTCCAAGTATGTCGAGAGACGACGGCTGATGACAGCGTCACAGCTTGTCCGTGCTTCCGGCGAACCGAGTTTCGACTTCGTTTGTCCTTCGAATTGGAGGAACTCTTCCGGAATCCGGATCGAGACGATCATCGTCAACCCTTCGCGGATATCATTTCCATCAAGGTTCTTATCCTTTTCCTTCAAGAGCGCATTCTTCCGGGCATATTCATTCATGACCCGTGTCATCGCCGTCTTCGCACCGACTTCGTGTGTTCCACCGTCGCGTGTCCGGACGTTGTTGACGAACGACAGGACGTTTTCCGAGTACGCATCTGTGAACTGGAAGGCGATATCGACTTCGATCTCGTTTTCCGTACCTTCGAACGCAACCGTCGGATGCAGCGTATCTTTATCATCGTTCAAGTACTGGACGAATTCGCTGACACCGTCTTGGTACTGGAAGATATCTTGTTTATCAGACCGTTCGTCCGACAGCGTAATCTTCAGACCTTTCAGCAAGAAAGCGGATTCGCGTAAGCGTTCCGCGAGCGTATCGTAGTTGTATGTCAACGTACTGAAGATCGAGCCATCTGGTTTAAAGTAGACGCTCGTTCCTTTTTGACGCGTCGTACCCGTCTCCAGCAACGTCGTCTTCGGCATCCCGCCGTTTTCAAACGTTTGCTCATATTGTTTCCCGTCACGGAAGATCGTTACTTTCAAATCCGTTGATAAGGCGTTAACGACCGACGCCCCGACGCCGTGTAAGCCACCGGACGTCTTATAGCCACCTTGACCGAACTTACCGCCAGCGTGAAGGACCGTGAAGATGACTTCAGCAGTCGGCTTTCCCGATGCATGCATCCCCGTTGGCATTCCACGTCCATGGTCACGGACGGTGATTGCATTATCTTTATGAATCGTGACGTCAATTTGTTCCCCGAATCCTGCAAGTGCCTCATCGATTGCGTTATCGACGATCTCGTAGACGAGATGGTGAAGTCCACGATGATCGGTTGAACCGATATACATACCTGGGCGCTTCCGGACTGCTTCGAGTCCTTCGAGCACCTGTATGGCATCATCATTGTAGTTATTTAAGTCTGTCGCCATTCATTTCACCTCAAAATTCGAAATTACGACGTCGTTTTTACAAACGTTCGTTCGTTATTTCAAGTAGTCTGTCTCTAATTGTAGGCATCTTCTTGCTTCCTGACAAGCATAACCTGTAAAGCGCATGAAAAAAGACACCTTCACGAACGGGTGAAGATGCCTGAAATCGTGCGATGACTCACAGATATTGATGCTCGATTTTGATGCAACGATTCTCAATATATGGAATACCAGCACCGAGTGCGAGACTTTCTGCTTCGACACTCGAGAGACCAAGCTGATTCCAAATCATCCCGACGTCACCGTGAGCAACAGCATCTTTAGCGACGTCCGCTAAAAACTCAGACCGACGGAAAACGTCGACGATATCGATGTGTCCTGGAATGCTTGCGACACTCGGGTAGACTTTTTGACCGTTCCACTCGTTTAACGTCGGATTGACCGGAATGACTTCGTATCCGTGCTGGACTAAGTAGTCCGCAATCCAGTTTGCGGTCTTTCCGGAATCACTCGAGACACCGACGACGGCAATGCGTTTGGCATCCTTCAAATACTGACGTGCTTGTTGATCAGTAATCATTTAGAACTCCCCCTTATGAAAATAACTCTTACCTAACACTCTATACCCGAACCAAGATGAAGTATGCGAAATCGAGCACGTTTTCGACGTTTTTCAGAAATCGTCTTGAAATCAAATGAGTCGACCAATGCCCCGTCGAACGACTTCTCGATGCAACTGAGAGCGAAATTGAATATTCATTCTTTTTTGTTGATTTAGGTGACATAACACTATTATTGTTATCAAAGAAAATGTTGTAGCTCAAAAACCATAAAATTAGGCTAAATTCTCACGTGCATCGAGTTGACCAACGACCCGTTTGGTGCGTTGTCGATGCAACTGAGAGCTCCCTGTCTGACAATTTAACATTGCGTGAAATAACTATTTCACGCAAACAAGTGTCTGATGTACCAACGTTTGGTATACTACTGCTAGAGGGGTGATTGTCGGATGAGTTTATTTAAAAACCTAGGAAAAACGATACATAAAACGACCGTTTCGGCTACAGCACCAGCGATTCCTGGTTATGAGCGGATGCCACGCTTCATTCAGTCCTATTTGGATCAGTTAGCAGCAAAACATTTCTCATTAGCAACGATGCGCCGCTACGTCTACGACTACGAAGCGTTCTTTCAATTCGTTGCAACGGCGTCGGGTGAAGAAGTGACGGCGCGCGAGATTCCGCTTGAAGCGTTCGTCGAGATCGATGCAGCGGGGATCGAAGCTTATGCCGAATACCTTGCCTTAACGAAACAAAATGCACCAAGCGTGATCAACCGAAAGCTATCGGCGTTACAGTCGTTGTTCCGTTATTTGGTCGATACAGGTCAACTGTCGGAAAATCCGGTCGCAAAAGTCAATCGACCAAAACAAGCGAAACGGGAACCGGTCTACCTGACGAAACGCGAATGGGATGAATTGATTCAGTTGTTACCGTCGAACGTCGAGATGAATGCCCGGGAAGCATCACATTATGAACGAGACCGCGTCCGCGACGTGACGTTGTTCCAACTACTCGGCTATAGCGGGATGCGCCTCAGTGAGATGACTCAACTCGTCTGGAACGATGTCGATTTCCACGAAAACACGCTCCGCGTCATCGGAAAAGGCAACAAAGAGCGGCTGATTCCGCTCGCAAAACCCGCTCGGATTGCCTTGCGCAAATACGCGATTCATTATCAGATGCCAACGAGCGGCGCCGTACCTGTCTTCCAAAAACACGGGAAACCACTCAGTCCACGGGCAGTCCAGCATATTTTGCAGCGGCACACGGAACGATTGAAACCGGTCCTGCCCTTTTTAGAGCGAAAAAAAATTACACCGCATAAATTGCGGCATACGTTTGCGACACGTCTTGCGACCGGTGGGGTCGACGTCCTGACGATCCAGCAGCTACTTGGTCACGAATCCGTCGCGACAACACAAGTCTATGCCCATATCGGTGATTCCGAGAAAAAACGCGCCGTCGATTTATTCGATGGTGAACGATAATAACATTATGTCAACTAAAGGGGGAATAGCATGAATTATGGGCTCAGTGAACGCAAAATCAAACAAATGTCTGATGCCTATGCCTTTCGACGGGGAAAGAAGTATGTCGCCGCCCGCAAGGTCACGTTGCATAATTATCGAATGGGCGACGAGCTGATTGAAGCGAGTGTCGACGGTGAGGAACGATTCACGGTGACGGTTCGCGTCAAGGCGCACGGTGTCGACGCCGGCTGTAATTGTCCGTCGCTTGCGATGGATACATCATTTTGCGGACATATCGTCGCCGTTTTGCTGGCGATGCATCATGTACAGGCGCACGGTACACCGACGCCGCTATCGCCGCAGATCCGTCCGTTCACGGCGATCCAAGTCGATGACGCTGGCGCGCGCCATTATTTACGCAGTCTCACACCGGATCGTCGGGTAGCGATTCATTTCGAACTGACCGGACCCGTCGTGACGCTCAAACGACTGACGGACAATCAACAGCATCAACTGTCCCTGCCCTACTTTGATCGTCTGCTTGGACAGACCGAGTATCTGCAGCGAGTCGCCGATGTTTCGTTCAGTCCTGATTTACAAGAACGAATCGTTTCCGGGACACCAATCGTCAAACTCCATCTCGACCGAACGGCTCAGGAAGTCGAAGTCCGTGTGTCGTTTGATTATCAAGGGATTCAGCTGAATCCGCTCGATGAGACGATTTACGCTGGACGGGATCAGGTAACGGAGCAAAGTGCCTTACGCTTCTTACGTGAATTCCAAGCAACACCACGAGACATGCGCTACATCATCACGAGTGACGCCGCGCAGTATGCCTTTCTGCGGAGTCTGCTTGACGAAAGGGTTGCGCTCGGTCAACTGGAGTTATTTGCAACACAAGCGATCCGGACGACGTTACCAAAAGGTCCGTTCCATCCGCGAATCGAAGTCGACGTAACGGACCGCCTCGACTGGCTCGTGTTCAACTTTTCAATGGACGGGATTCCGGAAGACGAGCTGAAACGTGTCCTGAAGTCGCTCGTCTTACAAAAACGCTATCACCGCTTGAAATCCGGACAGTTCGTTTCTCTAGAAACACGGTCCTTCCAGCAGTTACAACGGGTTCTCGCCCAGATGGAAGCAAGTGAACGGGACTTACGCGACGGACGGATCGTCTTACCTGCCGTCCGGAACATGAAGCATCTGATTGGCGCTTCCGTCCTCCATCTTCACGCCGATTTGCTCGAGAAATGGCTTGAATTGAAATCCGGACAAGGATTCCAGCTCGACTTGCCGAATTCGTTAGAGTCACGACTCTATCCGTATCAACGAACGGGCATTCAATTTCTGAAGAATTTAGACGCGCTAGGATGTCACGGGATTTTAGCCGATGAGATGGGGCTCGGGAAAACGATTCAAGCGATTGGTTATGTCGCGATGATTCCTGACCGTCGCGCGCTCATCGTCGCACCGGCATCACTGCTCCGCAACTGGGAGGCGGAACTGAAGCGCTTTTTACCCGGTCGACCGGTTCATGTCGTCACCGGTTCTCAAGCCAGCCGACTCCGCGAACTGGAGCACTTACCTGACGATACGGTAACAATCGTCTCCTATACGACGCTTCGGACCGACGTCCGTCGTCACCCCGTATATGACGTCGTCTTCTTTGATGAAGCCCAGCACTTGAAGAATCCGCAGTCACAAACAGTCAGTCAACTGCGGCATCTGCAAGCAAAACGGCGGTTCGCCTTAACGGGCACACCGCTTGAGAATCGTCCACGTGATATCTGGTCGATTTTCCATGTCCTGTTTCCGGAGCTACTGCCGGATCTAATGACGTTTGAGAAATGGTCGTTTGACGACATGCAACGGTTCATCCAACCGTTCTTATTACGGCGCGAGAAACAAGATGTCTTACAGGACTTACCGAAGAAACAGATCGAGCATCATTATGTCGAGCTCGGTCCAAACCAAAAACGCTTATATGCGTCGTATCTCGCCAAATTGCAACTCGAGACGCTGCAACACTTAGACGAGACGAAACGCGAAGATCGTCTGAAATTACTGGCTGGGTTAACGCGTTTGCGGCAAATTTGCAACGATCCGGGGTTATTCGTCGAGGGATACACAGGGGAAGCAACAAAACGAACGCGTCTGCTCTCATTGATTGCCGAAAAACGGGCAGTCGGAAAGCGGATCTTGATTTTCTCGCAGTATACGCAAATGCTCGAGCGCATTCGCTCGGATCTCGCGCAACGTCACCTCCCCCACTTCCTGTTGACGGGTGAGACACCACTCGAAGACCGGGTGGCGTTATGCGACCGGTTCAATGACGGTGAAGTCGATCTCTTCTTGATTTCCCTGAAAGCGGGTGGGACGGGATTGAATCTCGCAACTGCTGATACCGTCATCCTCTTTGACAGCTGGTGGAATCCGGCCGTCGAACAGCAGGCAGCCGATCGCGCCCACCGGCTTGGACAACAGTCCGACGTGACGGTCATCAAACTGCTGACACGCGGGACAATCGAAGAAAAGATGACGGAATTACAAGATCGAAAAGCCCAGATGGTCGATGCCGTCCTGACGGCTCCAGACAGTGATGCCTTGACCGTCAAGGAACTCGTCCATCTCGTTGAAACAAAGGAGGAACATCGGTGATCCTTGATCTCCTGCTTGGTTACCTTATCGGTAGTATTCTTGGCGGTACGCTCTGGAAGTACGTCAGTCGTACCGATTTGGCACAGGTCGGTTCCGGAAACATCGGTGCCCGCAACGCCCATCGCGCCGGTGGGCTCCCGGCTTTTTTATTCGTGTACCTGTTTGATGCCACGAAGACGATTCTTGCACTACAGCTAACAGACGCATTTTATCCCGTCGCTCTTGCCGTACTTATCGGCCACTTGTTTCCATTGTTTCATCCGCGACGTGGCGGTAAAGGATATGCCGTATTTTCCGGCATCGTCTTCGCTATCACGCCGTGGGCATATCTTGCCGGACTAGGCATACTCGGTCTGTCTTATCTCGTAACGAAAGATAGCGTCAAAGCGGGGCTGATTCCGGTTGTTCTACTCCCGTTACTCCCTGTCTACTTTGACGCGGGACCCATCAATATCTTGTGTACCGTTGCCGTAAGTCTACTTGTCCTGTGGGCTCATGATGCACTTCACAAGCCAGTCATTACATAAGGAGGACGTCTCATGATCGATTTTTCCATTGCCACCGCTTCGGACGCGGAAGCAATCCATGAACTGAACTACCTCACCTTCACGGAAGAGATTCCGCAACATCAACCGAACACCGAACGGAAACGGATTGACCGGTTTCATGATCAAAATACCTATCTGATCGGCAAGGAAGACGATCGACTCGTCGCGATGATCGCCATTCGAAAGCATCGTCCTTTTTCGCTTGAGGAAAAGGGCGTGACGTTAGATGAGACACTGACGAACCCAGCGGAAATCCGTTTACTCAGCGTTCGTCCCGAATACCGCAATAGTCGTACGTTCATGCAATTGATGCGCTTTTTGATGGTCTACTTGGAGCGGGAAACGATTGATCATGTCTATATCAGTGGTACGACGCGGGAAGCTAAACTATATGCGCGGTTCGGCTTCACACCAATCGCAGCAACGCTCGGTAGTGGCGATGCCCAGTTCGTACCGATGTTGTTGTCGCGCGCAACATATGAACGATCCGTCATCGCGGACGTCTTACGTCCTCTGCATTTTCTAGCCGGTCCAGTCGAGGTTGCACCAACAGTCCGCCAAGCGGCACAACAAGCACCGCGCCCGCATCGGACGGCTTCGATGCGCCAGCTCGATCAAGATTTACGTGGTCGGATGTGTCAGTTGCTGGATTTGCCACATGTCTCGATGGCTGTCGGCAGTGGCACCCTTGCCAATGATATCGTCGCACAACAACTGAGTGGACACGGATTGATCCTAAACGGTGGTGAGTTCGGTCAACGCTTGATCGATCACGCGGCACGAGCTGGGAAGTCCTTTGATGTCCACCTGCTTCCGTCCGGTCACCCAATCGACTTGGAACAACTCGCGAGTCAACTGCATCAAACGGAATACGACTGGATCTGGTTGACACATTGTGAGACGTCTACGGGCGTTCTCTACGATCTCGATGCGGTAAAAGCGCTGCTGGATCAACGAACCGCACTCATCGTCGATGCGATCAGCGCCGTCGGAACCGGACGTTTCTCATACGCTGGTTGCAAATTCGTCACGACCGTCTCCGGAAAAGCAATTGGTGGTTTACCGGGTCTTGCGTTCATCGGTCATACAGACAGCATCCTACCTTCTCCACGAATTCCACGTTATCTGGATCTCGGACTCTATGCGGAAGGCGTCGCCTTTTCCGGCTCATCGAACTTGTTGCTTGCTTGTCAGGCAGCGCTCGATGCCCTTGATCTCGATCAAGCCGCCATCAAGATGACTTATCTCGAACAGGCCGTTCGGGCGACTGGTTTTAACCTGCTTGCGACTCAAGAAGCACAAGCGCCGGGAATTCTGACGATCGTCCATCCGTCGGCAACCGCTTTAGGAGACGCTCTCCGGATCCAGGGCTATCATGTTCAATATGAAAGCGACTATCTCGTCCATAATCAATGGCTCCAAATCTCAACGATGGGACAGACGACGATGCGGCACATCGAACGTCTCATCCGTGTATTAGTCCGTGAAAACCAACGCATCACCATAAAAAATGAAAAAAATGAAAGACCTCTTAACCCTTGATTTCAAGCGGTTTGGAGGTCTTTCGACTTTAAAAAATAAAAAATAGAGGTTTAAGGATTTAAAACATAGGGGTATAAACTCACTAGCACCGCATCAAACCGGTGACTTACTCACACATGTTTCTCAATATCAGCGTAATGACCTGGGAGAGAAATGCAAAGTCACGAAAGCGTCAGGCTCAATGCGAGTCTGGAACCGATTGTCTTAGCATGTTTCATATTGTTCAGGACTTGTCCTGCTCCTACATTCATTACCTTTTGAGGGCTATACCAAATTCAAGGGGGAAATGAACATGTCAGTTAAATTAACAGCCGAAAAACGCGAGGTACGTCCACGCTCACTCCGTAAACAATTACGTCATGAAGGAAAAGCTCTTGGTGTCGTGTATGGTTACAAAGTGGAAAGTACACCAATCGCATTCGAAGAAAAAGAATTGCTTAAAATCGTTCGAGAAAACGGTGAGAACGTCTTGATTTCACTGAAACTCGACGGTAAAAATATTAACGTCTTGATCAACCGTCGTGATATGGATGTCTTCACACCAACTGTCGATCACGTTGAATTCATCGCCGTTAAAATGGATGAAGAGACAGAAGTCGAAGCAGACGTCGTACTCGTCGGTGAAGCAGCTGGCGCTAAAGTCGGCGGATTCCTGTCACAGACACTCTTTAAAGTAACAGTCGCAGCAACACCAGATAAATTACCAGAGAACGTCGAAGTCGACGTCACGAACCTCGAAATCGGCGATTCGATCTCTGTAGCTGATCTTCCGGAACAAAAAGATTTCCGTATCGTCACAGAAGGCGACATTCAAGTCGCAGCTGTCGTCGAATCAACGCTTGAACAAGAGCTTGAGGAAATCGAAGAAGCAGAAGCTGAAGCGCAAGCGGAAGCTGGCGAAGACAACGAAGCGGAAGCTACGGAAGAGTCTTCAGAAGAAGCAAAAGAAGAGAACGAAGACAACAAATAAGTCGTTTGACGATACGCCCTTCGTGGCGTATCGTTTTTTTGTGTCTTGACAATAGACAGAAGATTGCCTAAAGTGAACAGCGTATCATCTATTACCATATCCACTAGGGGAGCCCATTTGGCTGAGACGATTCACTTCGGACCCTTCGAACCTGATCTAGTTCATACTAGCGTAGGAAAGTGGAGCGATCACATCCAATGACTCCTGCTGCGCGCAGTTTTTCTGAGGACCGCTCTCTTTTTTACGGAGGGCGGTCTTTTTTGGCGTCTCCCCCATTCTAAGGAGGACGTACCTAATGCAAAACTGGAAAATGAAAGAAATCATGGTCATGATGATGCTCGCCGTCGCTTGCGGGGTCATCTATCTCGGTTGGTCAACACTCTGGTTACCGATGTCTGCAATCTTCGGACCAGTCGGCGCCAACTGGATGTTTGGGATCTGGATCATCGCGAGCCCGCTCGTCGCAGCAATCATTCAAAAACCAGGTGCCGCCCTCATCGCGGAAATCGTCGCGGCAGCCGTCGAGCTGTTCACGGGTAGTCACTTTGGTTTATCGGCTCTTCTCATCGGGGTCTGCCAAGGACTTGGTGCGGAACTCGTCTTTGCGATGACGCGTTATCGCCGTTACGACACCTGGACATTGATGTTATCGGGTGTTGGAGCCGCGATTGGTAGCATCGTCTATAGTCTGATCGCGAACGGATTCGGTTACTACACGACGACGACGTTGCTTGCGACAACAGGTTTACAATTGATCAGTGGTGCATTACTCGGCGGGTTGCTTGCAGCGATTCTCGTCCGTCGCCTTGTTGCGACCGGTGTCTTGAACGGGTTTGCGGCAGGACGTGCGAAACGGGAAGTCGCATGATTACTGTCGACGATCTCAGCATCCGCTATCCGGGTCAGATGAAATCGGTGCTCGATCATGTATCGCTGACGATCGAACAAGGAACGACCCTTTTGCTTGGACGCAGTGGGAGTGGCAAGACGACACTGCTTCATGCCCTAGCCGGACTGACACCGGAGACGATTGAAGTCGAACAGACTGGTACCGTTACCCGGTCCGGTTCGGTCGAAGTCTTATTTCAAAATCCAGAAGAACAATTCTGCATGGAAACGATCGGACGCGAAATCGCTTTTAGTTTAGAAAACCGGTCGATTCCACGTGCGGAGATGGAGGAACGCATTGAACGCTTACTCGCACTCGTCGGTCTCCCTCTCCCCTTCTCGACACCGATCGCGAGTCTATCCGGGGGGATGAAACAGCGCCTCGCGCTCGCCGCGGTCTTAGCGCTCGAGCCGACGATCTTATTACTCGATGAACCAACAGCCCAGATTGATCCAATCGGACAACACGAGCTGATGGCGTTGATCTTTCGGATTCAGAAAGAACACGATTTAACGATCGTCTTGATCGAGCACCAACTCGATGTCTGTTTACCTTACATCGACAAAATCGTCTTACTTGAGGACGGATCGGTGACTGCAACGGCGCATCCACAGGATTTGTTCCCGCAGGCGTATACGGAGCTTCAAGCAAAAGGGGTCGCTGTTCCCTCTCTGTATCCGTATACGTTAGAGACGTTACCCATAGATGGACCACAAGCAGCGCGACTTCACGTGCTTCCCTCAGTCGCTACAGCAGGCACTGCCTTGTTACACGTCGCTGCATTATCGACGAAAGCACCTTATCCACTGACCGATGCGACATTTTCCCTGAAGACGGGAGAATGGGTGATGCTGCTCGGGGCAAACGGCTCCGGGAAAAGTACGTTGCTTGCAACACTCGGTCGGTTGCTCTCGCATCAAGGAACATATCGGTTCCAGGAACGTCCGGCTCAGCGTTACTCCCGGCGACGCTTTTATGAGCACGTCGGCTATGTCTTTCAACAACCGGATCTGCAGTTTCTCAAACTGACAGTCGAAGCGGAAATCGACTGGAGTCACCGGGCAGCGACGAGTGACGAGCGCACAGCGTTGCTCGAACGGCTGGAACTCGCATCCGTCAAACAGCAATCACCGCTTGCGCTTAGTACGGGGCAACAACGACGACTCAGCGTCGCGACGATGCTCGGGCAGACGAAGGATTTATTGTTGCTCGATGAACCGACGTTCGGACAGGATGGATTGACGACACGGCGGCTCATGGAACAGTTTTTGACGGAACAACAAAACGGAACGACGCTCGTCATGGCAACACACGATATGGAACTCGTCGCCCGATACGCGGATCGTGTCCTCGTCATGGAGCAAGGGCGGATTGCTTTTGACGGGCGTCCGAGCGAGTTATTCGCTGACGTTCCGTTACTCGAACGCTGTCAGCTACAACGTCCACTCTCGTACCAATTCCAGGAGGTGAAGCGCCATGCAGACGAACGCGTCACCGTTCGCTAAACTCAATCCTGTCATCAAGGGGAGCGGATTGTTTTTGATCATGTTTGCCTTAATTGCAACGAATGACTGGGTCAAGACGTTGGTGTTCCTGAGTTTTGCTATCGCCTTGCTACTCCTCTCCGGATGGGCTCCCGTCGATTTCTTGAAACGGCTCGCACCTTACAGTCTATTATTCTTATTGACGTTCTGGATGATGGCGGCGTTTGGCAAAGGTACGAACACGCTCTGGTCGTTCGGTTGGTTTCATGTCACGTCGGAAAGTGTCATGCACGGCTGGTTACTTGCCTTACGGATGGCGACGTTCGTCTGCTTAAGTTTCGCTTTCGTCACGACGACCGATGCGACCCGGTTCGTGATGAGCTTGATTCACCAGGCAAAGGTGTCCCCTCGCTTCGCGTATGGGTTCCTTGCCGGGATCCGCTTTCTGCCACAACTGGTCGAAGAAGTCCGCGTCTTACGGCGAGTCCGAATGATTCGGAACGTGCACAGTCGCTTTCCTGGTGATGCGTTCCTATCAATCGGCTTACCGCTCTTCTCGCGATCGATTCAGCGGGCAGAACGGATGGCAATCGCTTTCGAAGCCCGTCATTTTTCAGCGGAACGGACATATTATGAAGTGCCAGTCGTTCAGCACCAGGATGTTATCTATCTCATGGTCATCCTCCTGTTCATCAGTCTTGTTTTTTGGCTATGATTATCGCCACCCGTATCCGGGTACATTCTAGCAAGACAGATTGAAGGAGAACGACATGAAACGAATCCTCTTGATTGGTGCAGGGCACGCTCACCTGCATTGCATTACCAATGGACCCACAGAAGACGTCGAGTGGCTGATTTTAAATGCCTCGACGTACCAATATTACTCGGGCATGTACTCCGGACTTGCTGACGGAACGTACGATATCGATGAGATCCGTATCGACGTCGCCGCACTGTGTCGCGCCAATGATAAACAGTTCATCGAAGAGACCGTCATCAAAATCGACCCCGATGAAAAGCTAGTCTTCGGTGCATCCGGCAGACGCTACACCTATGACGTCGTCTCGACGAATATTGGCTCGTTCGATTGGGCGGAAGACACGACACGATTATCGATCAAACCGAACTACCGGTTACCGGATACATTAAAGCGTTTGCAACAAGCAAAGCGTCCGGTCGTGATCGGAAGCGGCGCAGCGGCCGTCGAGATGGCGGCGTCCTTGAAAGTGGCGGATGTGCCGATTACACTGATCACGGATCCAGAGTTACTTTCAGGACACCCCGCAGCGGAAGCGATTGCGAGACGCTTACAAGAACTCGATGTTCATTGGATTCGAGAACGGCCACTGAACGAGGCGTCTCCTCTCCGCTTTTCACATCATCCACCAATCGAGTCAGATGCCATCATCCGCTTAACGGGTGCGAAAGCACCGGTATTGTTTGCAGATAGTAAGCTCTTCACGGAAGACGGGTTCCTACTCGTCAATGAGCAGTTGCAAGCGCTCAATCATCCAAGTCTGTTTGCTGCGGGTGACGCAGCGACCCTCGTCGCTTATCCCGATATTCCAAAGAATGGCGTCACAGCTGTCCGGCAAGCACCGATTCTGCTTACGAATCTCTTACGGTACGTCCAGGAAGAGGCACTGCAAACCTATCGTCCGCAAACGAACTATTTGACGATTTTATCGATGGGACCACGTCATGCAGTTTCAATGTATGGCAATCAGTATTCGACTCACCCGTTCGGTTGGTACCTGAAGCGCTGGATCGATCAACGGTTCATGCGGAAGTATCGCCCTTAAAAGTGTGCGCCGGCGCACGCTTTTTTCTGTACACAAAAACAAGCCATGGACGGGTGTCCATGGCTTGTTGGATTAGACGGTTTGATTTCCTTTAACGTACGAGAGTAACGTTTCGTTGAACTTCTCTTGTTCATCAAGCAACATACCGTGCCCACTCTCTTCGAAGACTTCAAGTCGTGCATGTGGGATTCCCTTTTGCATTTCTTCCGCGAACTCGAACGGACAAACTTGGTCTTTTTTACCGTGGATGATCAACGTATCGACTTTGATGTTCTCGAGTTTTCCACGTAAGTCTTCATCACGTAATGCGATTGCTGACTGAATCGTACCGTGGGACGAAGCGGCGATGCTAAGACCGTGGAACCATTGTTGAAGTGGTTCTGGATGTTCCTTCGCAAAGAAGATTTCCCCGAATCCTTTGAGCATCGACGGACGATCTTGTTTCGTGTCGGCAATCAACGCATCGACTTCTTCTTTCGTCATCCCGTATGGATAACCGTCGCGTTGCGTAAAGACAGGTGCCGCAGCTCCTGCGAGGACAAGTTTACTAACTTTTGAATCCCCGTATTGCAAGAGATAGGACAAGGCGATTCCTCCTCCCATCGAGAAGCCGAGCAACGTGACATTCGTTAATTTCAACTGTTCGATGACTTCATTAATGTCGGACGCCATCGTCTTATAATCGTATCCCGTTGCCGGCGCATCTGATTTGCCATAACCGCGATAATCGATCCCGACGTAACGGTACCCTTCTTCGACGAGCAAATTCTTTTGATACTCGAACATATTGTTGTTTGCCGGCCAGCCGTGTAAAAAGACGACCGGTTGACCCGATCCGACATCCTCGACATAAATTTTCGTGCCATCAACTGCTTGAATGAATGTACCCATCATAAAACCCCCATAAAAATAGATTGACTGTGCATGCATCTATTATTCCCGAGTCAAGAGATATCAAACATCTTAATGTTAAAGCATTATAGAAAATTCTGTCTATTATAGAAATTATGGTAAAATATAGTCACTAGGATAAAGGAGGTTTTTCATGAGACGCTATATACATACGGGTATTCTCGCAGGCGTAGTCTTACTTGCCGGATGCGGTAAAGAACAATACTTAGACCTTACATACGATGTTAATTACTGGGGCGGTATTTCGACTACCTTTGATGGGCAAGAGATACCGGATCTCCCGAAAAAACAAACCGCTGCTTTGTTGAAGGTTTGCCAGCAAAAACCAGACATGAAGCACTTACCTGATCGATATGTGCAACACGAAGGATTTGACTTATACTTCCTGCCTCCGAGTATCCAAGGGCGTGAGTTCCAACACGTCCGTTTCCTGTCAGACGAAAAAAAGGACTATCTGGCGTGTCAGCCGATTCGCCATGCGGATTATGCGGTCCATCAGATCAAGCGAAGTGATTATCCATTCGTCGATTGGTCAAAACAACCGGTTAAAGCTAAATCGACAGTCGTTCGCTTTGGACCCGTTCCAAAAGAAGTGACAGATCAACAAAAACAGGAAAACGAAGATCGTAAAGAAGTAAAAGAGCTCGGACGGTACCTTTTCCCGTCCTATCAACTATCTTTACCACCGGAAGGACAACTCGTCGTCTACATGAAAGAGAAAGGCAAAGATAAAGAACAAACACTCTTTGAGACGATCGAGTCACTATCCGGTTCCGAATTGAATTTAGCTTTTCGCGCTAGTCCGGATGGTGGTGTCCAACAATCGTCGATCGAGCTGATGTTCAGTGGTGACCGTGTCGGATTCCCTTCGACGATTCAAGAATATATGAATGGACAAGCCTATCAGATTGAGCGAAAGCAACTGCCGGATACGATTGCGACAGGTCAGACTGTCCAGTTCGCAACCGTTCGGCAACAAGAGGACGGAAAAGTCGTCCAAGAAACATCGATATATTTGCGTTTTAATAAAACCTACACAAAACCAGTGAATTACGATTATGGATTCCTTCAAGCATCCACAAGCGATTATGTCGGTTTCATCCATCAATCACCGAAACAGCTCATCGATAGCGATTATAAGTTCGTCTCAGCAATACCGGATCAACTAGCGAAAAAAATCGCTCAGGAATTAAAAGAGACCGACGTCATGGAGCCACAAGGCACAAAACTAAAGCAGAAAAAATTAACGTTGATGCGCGAAGGGAAAAGCCAAATGTTCGAGCTATTCGAACGAAAACGCGCTAAAAAGCTTGAAATCTATGTCGTCAAACCAGGATCAAAGAACGGTGCCAAGCTGTCAGGT
Organism: Exiguobacterium sp. KKBO11; assembly: GCF_001644945.1. Taxonomy (NCBI): domain Bacteria; kingdom Bacillati; phylum Bacillota; class Bacilli; order Caryophanales; genus Exiguobacterium; species Exiguobacterium sp. KKBO11. The sequence continues at coordinate 1,264,348 of NZ_LUCU01000011.1, read as the reverse complement.
ACGACCAGTAAAGCACTTAGTGAGGTGCTTAATCAATGAACAAACGTTACTGGATCGGACTAACACTTGGTGCAACACTAGCATTAAGCGGTTGTCAAAGAGACGCACCAAACTTTAAATGGGATTACTTATCACAACTATATGATGGAGGACAATTTAGTGATCAAGGTCCAAGAACCTTGTCAGCGAAGGAACGAATCGTCATCCAAAAAACGTGCGCGTCGAAAGCGAGCGATGCACCCGAAGATTACTCTGTCGGCGGCATCTATTCCGTCATGATGGCGAATCCATTCGATGACTATGCAGGTCAAACCGTTCGTTACGTTCAATCCGGAAAGAAGACCTACTTATATTGCGAAACGCCATTAAAAAGTGGATATTATCCGCTAGCAAAGAAAGACGATGTCTTCAAGAAGACAGATCTGACTCCACAACGACAGGACTTTAACATGAAGCCTACTGTATTGAAAAAAGACGATCGGTTCATTCGTAATGAGAAGGTTGCCGATCACTCCGCTCGAACATTAGAGCTCCCAGGTTCAGGTTACCTTGTCATCGACGTGACGGATGTCACGAAAAAAGATTCTCGGACGACGATCTTTACGTACACGCATTCACTCACACCATTTACACGTGACGTCAAACTCTATCTCGTCTACAATCAACAATTCGGTTCGACTTATGACGTGATGGTGCGCTTACCCGAGTTATACGGTGGACGCCATGTGGAACGCCCGATTCATTCGATGAAACAACCGGGCAAGGTCCGGTTCATCCCGGGTGACGGGACACCGGAACATTACGGAACGCTCATCGCAACGGAGAAGAACGGACGCGAATTCCGCTATGAATTATCGATTCGACATACGATGGAACGACCGCCTGAACTTCAAGAGCCGGAACAGACAGCAGACGACGTCGTAGCGGATAACTTGGAAGTGACGCTATTCCATCAAGAGCAGTTCCAGCATATCCGTTTTGAAGAAGATGATTTTACTTCGGAAAAAGGCTTCGATTGGGACAAAATGATCATGATGACGAGTGATGAATCCGGAAAATTACAAAAAGCCATCAAGACGAGTGAACAGTCTGATGTGCGGGGAAAACGGGCGAAGTGGAAATACCTGACGTTCCGAGAAGGGACGAAAGGACAGCAATACGAAGTTTATCTCGACAAGCGTGTCAAAAAGACCGACGTCTACTTGAAGGATCCGAAACGTGACGTGTCGATTCACTTATCAGCAACAGGTCGTGACATCATCCTTCCTTTGTTCGAGCAATACGAAAAATGACTCACGCCATGAAGACGAGATGCTGGAGCAAATAAATCAAGGAACACCAGAAGATGAAGGCAATCCCCTCTTGCAACCACTCTTTACGCGTCAACGGTTCACGTAAGAAAGAGACGCAAGCAAACAGCAAGACGAAGAAGTAGAGATAAATGAAGCCACCGCTCGTCAAGAAACCGAAAAGCAGGATCATACCCCCGAGGACGGACAGGCTAGAGACGACAGGTTTACGATAGACCATGCGGTGTCACCTCGTTTCATCTAGTTTGTTAGAATATACCCAGATTACGGAAAAACACTCTAATCTATAGTTACAAACAACACCCCTTGAGAGACTTCCTCCCAAGGGGTGTTGTTGGTTATTCCGTTGCGGCACTGTGATCAGCGACGACCGCATATTCCGTGACGGTATTCGACGTCACGAGCGGTTTGACTTCGGACGTTCCGTTATCCCGCTTATGGTGCACGCCTTTGTACGCTTGACTCTCTTGCCACGCATGGAATGCTGCTTGATTCGACCACGTCGTCATGATCGTGACGATGTCTTCTTCTTCCTGACTGATATCGACGAGGACTTGCATCCGGTGGAACCCTTCCATCCGTTCGATTCCTTTCGTCGTCTTAAAACGCGCTGCGACTTGATCTGCTGCACCTTTGACGACGTGTAACTGGTTCATGACGATCCACATGTTCTTCTCCCCCTTTTTTCGTCTTCAGTATACTAGAAGTCACGGGTCGTAGAAAACACGGATGCGTTATCGCTTGGTAACGTCAAGCGTTGGATTGTCTCTTTTCCGTCTACGCTCGTCGCGATCATCTCGAAGTAGAGCGAATGCGGGAACGCATCCGGTAACGGTTGAACGGTATGGAAACGTTCCTGATCTGCTACAGACAATGAGCGCTGCATTGGACGTAGTGGTGCCTCCCCATCAGCCGTCGTCTTATACGGCTCGAACCGGATCGATTTCATTTGCTTCGAACCATTCATGCCGTAGACGACAAGGTATCGCCCTTCGTCCGTCGTCAACAAGCGACCTTCGAACCAATCCGTCTCCATCGTCTGTTTCGAGCGAATGATTCGGTCGATTCGTTGTGCATCATCGGTTTGTTGCAGGAGCAAAAACAAGCGGTCGTGCTTCGCTTCAAGATACGCGACGGCATAATGGTCAGATAGTCGTTCGACGAAGTAGACGTCGCGCGCTTCGATTGTCGTGTTCGTCATCTGTGTATATAACCGAGCGACTTGCTTCGCCGTAAAAGAAGCGGTCTCTTGACGTGGTTGCATCCCCGTCAGCGTTCCGAGCACGAGACCGAACAATAAGATGAGGAAAAGACGCCGTTTCATCAGTCGACCTGTTTGACGAGCAGATGATAGCTCATCCCTGGTGGATAATCATCGATTCGTCCGACTTCGACGAATCCCTGTCGCTCATAAAACGGAAGCGCTTGAAACGAGAACGTCTCGACGCGAATTCGCTGAACACCCGCTGCTCGTGCCCATTCCTCCAGTTGACGGAATAATTGGGTACCGAGCCCACTTCCTCGTTCCTCTTCGGCAACGAAGAACCATTCAATATGTAACCAGCCCCAGTACATTTCCCCTGAGATGCCGCCGATCGGTTGATCACCACGCGTCGCAAGTAATGTGACTGCTTGTGTTCCCTCGGAGCGTTTCGTCGCATGAAGTGGTGAACGCTCGACATTATATTGACGCACTTGCTGCCTAAGCCAGTCCTGTCCGTCCTCATTTTCCTTGAGTTGAAATTGCAGCATGTCCAAACTCCTTTCTTGGTATAGTAGTAGTGGAGGTGACTACGATGGAACCTACGTTCCAGATTGATTGTACGAAGTGTTTTGGTTTATGTTGTACAGCACTCGCTTTTTCGAAATCCAGTGATTTTGGTCACGATAAACCAGAAGCGACACCGTGTCGTAATCTTGACGCCGATTACAGCTGTCGTATCCATGACCGGTTACGCGACAGCGGCTACAAAGGCTGTACCGTCTATGATTGTTTCGGTGCCGGACAGCATCTGTCACAGCAGACATTTGAAGGCGATGATGCACCTAAGCGACGCCAAGCGATCTATGCTACCTTCCCGAAGATGGTTCATTTGTTTGAAATGATGTGGTACATAACCGACGGGAAACGTGATGTCACGCGTGACATCCACAATCAACTCGATGAGACGCTTGCTGCACTGACTCGGTACGCGGCATTACCAGCCGATCAATTTGAACGACTTGACTTGATACCGGTTCGTCAAACCGTCCGACCACTCCTTGAAATGATTGCATCGCGTGTTCAAGCTCAGTATAGCGGAAGACGCGACCAGACACCACGCGACTGGGTCGGAAAACAGCTACAAGGACGTAATTTCTCAGGTGCCAGTGTTCAGAATCAGTGGTTGCTCGCGACGAACTTGTCGCACAGTAACCTGCGCGGAGTCAACTTTCTCGGGGCGGATTTGCGAGACTGTAACGTCAAAGACGCCGATCTGACGGATGCACTCTTTTTGACACAGGCACAAATCAATGCGGCAATCGGCAATGCAGCGACGCAGTTACCGCGTCGCTTACTCCGTCCGTCCCATTGGCGTTAAACAGAAGCGAACGATAAGGAGGCACGTTTTCGGTCGATTGATCCGAAAGCGTACCTCCTTTTGCTTGTTATCGTTTCCCGAGCGTAAAGCCGTCAAAATAACGCCCGCCGAATGGTGCGAGATAATCATCGACTAACGCGACGACCTCTCGTCGGTCATCCGATTGATAATACAACTCGAATGCCGTTGTGTGTCGACTAGCATAGTCTTCGTCAAACTCCGCAAGAGCACGGATCGCCCACTTCCCTTGCCCGATGTAGCGACGATTGGCGCGAAGGACGAACTCGATGCTCTGTTCATATAAACGTGACGCAATCGCTAGACCTTCCGCGCGGTTCGTCACACTCTCGAAGTCGTCGAGCATATCACTTAAAAAATAACGTGCGCGCTCTTGTTCCGAAGTCGTCCACGCAATCGGTCCGTCCGCCAATTGTTGAACGGCTTCCTGACGGATAGATGCAAGTCGCGGATGATCCTCGATTGTCCAACTGTCAGCAATCATTCGTTGCAGGGACGGGCGACCACGTTCCCGGTCACTCTCGAAAAACGACTGAATCGTCTCAAAGGAATGGACGAATGCTTCGACCGGGACACCGTCATGGATGAACGACTCCCGGTACGCCTGACCTCGACTTGCTTCAAAAATGATCACATCGACATCTGATTGTGCGGTCGCTTGCCCTCGCGTATGGCTGCCGGCAAGTAAAACAGCACAGTGATTCGGGTACCGTGACGCAACGAGCGGCATGATCCAGTCGCACCACTCCATGCGTGTCCACTTAGTCTTCAACTTGTTCACCGATTCTGGAGAAGACGGCCAGTTCGTCACCCGGTACGGCAACGATCGTCGCGTCGGCTCGGTGTGGTGCGAGACCGATATCGATCGCCCACGATTCATAATATGTATCCGATCCGTTCAAGACGAGCGTTTGTCCGTTGCTAAACGTTAGGAATAAGTGCGGTGCCGTCTTTCCGATCCGGACACCGGTGATGCGTTCCGCGTGAAGCGAGACGATCAAGTGTAACATCTCTTCCTTCGTCGCATGGCGGACGACCCAGTCCTGTGTCGTCTCGACATCGCCATAAAACAGACGATCCGTCTCGATCCGAAGTCGTAGTTCAGGCGCAGTCGTATCGAACAAATTGATGAATTCGAGCGTGACGTAGCCTGCGACATGGACCGTCGCTAATTGTGTACCGATGAAATAGGTCGTCAAGAGCTGACGGGCGAGTTGATGATCTTCTTTGTTCATGATGAGCACCTCATTTAAAAAGAATGAATGGTATCGGGATGAGTCCGAGAAACTTACTTCCACTCAATTTACCACAAATTAGTCGATACGAACATGAGAAGAAAGGCATGTTTTCGGTTTTCTGGGGCACGGAGGTGAGAATACGGTATACTGATGAGGAACTGACGTCGATCGTGATCGACAGAGAGGAGCTCCATTCATGCAATATTTCTACATGAGACCCTATCCGGATGATCCAGACTGTTCTACGCAACAAGAGGAAGCCGACAAGATTGATGTGACGACACGTGTCATCGAGACGCATGATTCGGCCAAACGACGGACGGAATTAGAACAGATGCTCGAGACCCTTCAGACGGGAGACGAAGTCATCGTCACGCATCTCTACATCTTAGCAGACTCGACGCGGCACTTGATCGAGATGCTCGAGCACATGGAGACACGCGGTGCGACGCTGTGGTCACTCCGCGAACAGATTCGGACGAGCGAGCGTGCCTCCTTGTCGTTTCTTGAAACGGCACGCCACCTGGTCCAGCTGCAAAGTGACGTCATCAGCATGTCGACACGTGCCGGACTCTCAAAAGCAAAAGAACAAGGAAAGCAGACCGGTCGACCGCGGAAGCCGGATGAAAATGTCCGCCGCGCGATCGCGATGTATCAAAGTAAAAACTATTCACTCGCTGACATCCGCGAACAGACCGGTATTAGTAAAAGTACGTTGTACCGATATCTCGAAAGCGAGACAATCGATGCAACGGATAAAGGCTGACTCCATCATGGAATCAGCCTTTTTTTCAGCTATTTTGCTTTAAGGTGTTGCCGAGCCATTTTTGGAGGGCTTTTCCGCCTTCATAGAACGAGCTGTCTCGTAATTCATACGTATGACCACCTTGTTCAATCAAGTCGAGGAACGTATTCCCGACATCCCGGTTTTCCCATTTCCGCTGATCCGTCAAATACTTGAAACCGAAGTTACATTCGACGTTGAAGATGATGTGGAAGGGTTCCTTGAACGATTGGACGGCACGAATCATCTCGATCAAGATCATCCGTTTCGGTGATGACGCTTCGAACGTATCGAACAGTGTCGTCCGGCGTCCGTGAAACTCGATGACGCGGATTGCGCGACCGGTATCCGCTTTAAAATCATAACTCGTCCGAATCGAGACGATGATCTCGCGTTGGTCTGGTTGTACTGGCATGGTGTATCGCTTCCTTTCTCTCGGTCGATTATAGCATGGACCTGCTTGAATTTAATAGATATCAACGACTCGGTCTCAAGAAGGATTGTCGTAACCCAAAATTTGTCTTATACTAAAATTACCAAATACATAAAGGAGCGTTTTCGTGAAACATCTATTTTCGATACTCCTCTCGGCGAGTCTTTTGTTCACGGGTTGCTACTGCACCCTCGACGAACGGACGGACGAGCCACACTTCAAATCGCGTGCCCGCTCCATCTCCTCGTACCATACCTTCGACATCGAATATGCGAAAGGGCTACGGAAGGAGCAAGTCTCGAACCGAACAGTCACCGTGACGGATTCGAACGGTGAGCGGATGCAAACGGAGATTGAAGTCCTTGACGGCAAAGAGATCCGAATCAAACCGCCGCGCACTGGATACAAAAAAGGACGTCGCTACATAATCCACATTCGGGATTCGATCGACGCCCGCAAACAAGTCCATACGAATACGATTCGGGAACGAACCTTCACTGTCGACCGCTGACAGACAAGGTTCGTTTTTCATTTGGATCGAGCCGGAAAGACCGTATAACTCATTGAGATGACCCCATCGATCACGAGGACGAGTCCCCACAATTGTAACGTCCGTAAGAGACTCTCCGTCTGCTCAGCATCTCCCAGCCACAAAATCATCGCACCGAGTAACGTCCCACCAATTAAAAATGCCAGCACGTGCCGATAGAACCCGTTTCGCTCTTTACGTGCCTTTGAAATTCGCTCCCGTGATACTTGTTCTCGCAGGATGAACCGGCGATACATCCCGTCCGCCCAGGCAATCATCTGTTTCCCGAAGGCGAGTGAGACGCCGATATAGATCGCAGCAAGTCCGTGCGCGATCGTCGCTGTGCTGCCGCGACTTAAGTCAAACACCGTTAAGACCAGTAAGACAATATCAATGACCGGTGACATCGCCATCAATCGAAAACCAAGCTTCTCTCGCCTGAATCCATAACGCACGATCAGTCCGGCGACAATGAATACCCAAAATAGAATCTCACAACAGACGATTGCCCACGCGACGAGTTGCATATCAATCCTCTCCTTTTTTAATACGACTGTATCATAAAGATAACACCTCTTTCATCGCTTGACTAGTCTTTTTAATACATTCGTGCTAAAAAAGATGATATACTTGAGACATGCCAAAACAAGTCAATCACGAAGAACGCAAACGCCTCATCGCCGAAGCGACGTGGCGCACGATTTCTCAAGTCGGTATTGAACAAGCCAGTGTCCGGACGATCGCCAAGGAAGCGGGACTCTCACTGGGTGCCTTACGGTATTACTTCACGACCCAGGACGAGTTGCTCCGCTTCTCGATGGACCTCGTCCAAGAACGGGTCCAAGCACGCATCACAACCATTTTCGAGAAAGGAGGAACCCCGGAAGAAACGTTATGTGACGTCTTACTTGAGGTCTTACCTTATGCACCCGAGCATCAGCTCGAGATGCAGGTCTGGTTTCAATTCATGATGTCCGCGTATACATCGCAAGCGGCGGAAAATCCGGATGATATCTACCATATGGTTCAAGTACTGTTGACACAGATTCCGGACGGTACACTCCGAGCAGGTTTAGACATTGAGCTTGAGAGTGAACGGCTCGCAGCACTCGTTGACGGGTTAGCCTTTCATGCTCTGTTTCGACCAGAACGATTACCAAAAGAACGCCTGCGTCATGTGCTCGTCCATCACTTGAACGCCCTCTTCGTCCGTCCTTTAGCGATCGACGACAAATAACCCGCTGTTCCCTTTGCGCGCGAGGGAAACAGCGGGTTTTTCATCGTCTTGCTTCTACGAGAATCAACGATAAGGAGCGAATCAAGAAGAACGTCAAAAACGCTGCCCAGACGCCCTGATTTCCAAAAGTCGGTGTCAGCAGGAGGACGACCGCAAAACCAATTCCTGCTTGAATCATCGAATTCCGAACGGGTGTTGCTTCAACCCGCCCGGCAAAGATTCCTTCGTAGATCATCGCCCAACCGGCGAGGAGCGGTAAGATGATGATCCAGAAGTAATAATCGCGCGCCGCGTCTAGAATTGCCTCTTCTGAAGTGAACAACTGAAGGAGCGGTGTCTCAAGGAAGAGGAGCACCAGTGACCAGAAGACGACCGAGTAGAATCCGAACGTCCGTGCCAAACGGACACTCGTCCGGTATCCTGCCTGATCTTGATGTCCTCTCGCCCGACCGACGAGAACCGTTGACGCATGACCGAGTCCACCGAACCAGTAAGAAATCAAATACTGGATTTGTAGCAGGATCGCGTTGGCTGCGAGGATATCCGGTCCGAATTGTCCACCAGCACGTGTGAACCAGCCGGTGACGAGTAGAAGGAAAATCGTGCGAATGAATAAATCACGATTGACTTGAAAGAATTGACGATAGGCTTGCCATGCCGTCAAGGCACGCCATTCATCACGCGTCATCGATAAATGACCACGAATCAGGTACAGACTACAGACGACGATGCTGATCTCCGCGATGACGGTCGCAACCGCGATTCCAGCAACACCGCCATCCAATCTGTAGACGAATCCGATATCGAGAACGACATTGACTCCTGTACTGAACAATTGGACGAACAAGGCGTGCTTGACTTGACCGGTACCAATCAACCAGCCGAGTAACGCATAACCCATCAACACGAACGGTGCGCCGATCATCCGGTATGAGATATACGTCTTGACCGCATCTAGCAAGTCAGCGGGTGGTGCAAGTAAGTACAGTCCGATTTGCTCGAGCAGCTGTCGGAACAACAGGATAAGCAGACCGATACAAGCTGCTAGAAACAGCGGTCGGTAAAGCGACGTCCGTAAGGCGTGCACGTCATTCGCCCCACTTGCTTGGGCGCTGAATCCTGTCGTACTCACTTTTAAGAAACCGAACAACCAGTAAATCGTATTGAAGAAGACGGCTCCGACGGCGATGCCGCCGATCGCCCGCGGATCACCGGATTGACCGATGACGATGGTATCGGTCACACCAAGCAAGGGTGTCGCAATACTTGAGAGAATCAGCGGATAAGCGAGTAACCAGTACGTTTTGTGGGTCGGTTGTGCGTTCACCATGTTCCGGCCTCGACGAATCGTTGGGTATACGCACCACCTGATTCCAATCGATCAATCAAATCAACAGCGCGACCGTCACGTAAGACGAGTATTTCCGAACAGAGGCGCCGGATGAAATCAATATCGTGCGAGATCAATACAAGACTGACACCGAGTGTCTGCTGCAAGCGTTCCAGTAGCTCGATGATCTGCGCCCGAGAGACGACATCAAGTCCCGTCGTCGGCTCATCCATCACGATGATGTCGGGTTCAATCGAAATCGCGCGGGCGATCGCGGCACGCTGAATTTGTCCCCCACTCAATTGATGGGGCACTCGATCGAATAACTGCTCCTCGACCCCGACAGCAAGTGCGAGGGCTGTAATGAGATTTTCTTCTGACGTCGCTGGGAAATGCCGCAAGATCGGACGATGCCGACGAAACGGTTCAAGAATCGATTCCCGCACCGTCCATTCTGGGTTAAAGGAAGCGAGAGGATGTTGAAAGACGGCTTGAATAGCTCGTCGCTCGTTTCGGTGCCCACTCGGAAAAGCCTTTTCATGTAAGGAAATCAAACCATGCGTGGGTTTGAGCAGACCGAGAATCAATCGTCCGAGTGTCGTCTTGCCACTCCCACTCTCCCCGATGATGCCAATCGACGCCTTTTTCGTCACGTGAAATGAGATATTCGACAAGATAGACTGACCCTTTATCTGATAAGTAAGATCTGTTACGGATAAGACTGGTGACATGAACTCTTCCTTTCTTCCAGTGATGTACGATGCGCTTGCATCAAGCTCATCGTGAACGGATGACGACTTTGCTCGATCATCTGTGGTGTTCCCGTCTCGACGATTCGTCCATCCTGCATTAAGACGAGTTGCTCCCCATAATGTAAGGCAGGTCCTAATTCGTGGGTGACGAACAAAATCGTTGCCCCGTACTGGTGTTGGTATTCGGTCAACCAGTCGAGTAAACGACGTGTCAAGACGGGATCGAGTGCCGTCGTTAATTCATCCGCTAAAATCAACCGTGGTTTTAAGGCAACGGCAAACAGGATCGCAAACCGTTGCAATTGCCCACCGCTCAACTCTCCTGGATATCGGTCCAACCAGGTCGGGTCCAACTCAAGTGTTCGCAAGACGTCATCGATATAAGGATGATTGATCTTGCGCCCATGTGCGCGATATGTATCCCGTAACATCTGACGCATCGTTAAAAACGGAAGAAACGCATCGGTATACTGCTGTGGTATGTAACCGATATCGAGACCACGTCGCAGGGGTTCGTCCGAGATGACTTCTCCCTTCGACGACATCCCGTCCGGCAATCGATCCAGTAATCGTTTCAGCAAGAGCGTCTTACCGCTCCCGCTCGCTCCGACGAGACAAATGAATTGGTGAGCCGGTAGCGATAGATTCACGTCATGCAGAAGGACGTGTTTCGCCCGAACGTGTAAGCTCCGAATCTGAATCATTTACGTGTCCTCCTTTTTTCTTCATCCACCGCGTCCATCCCATCGTCGCGACGACGGTCAAGACGATGCACGCACCTGGCAAAAGCATGAGCCGGGGTGCCGAACTGAAATAAGGACGTCCTTCGTTCAACATCGCTCCCCACTCTGGCAGTGGTGCTTGGACGCCAAGCCCGATATAAGAGAACGCCGATAAGAATAAGATGACTTTGCCGACATCCAAACTCATTAACACGACGACTTGCCGAATGATAGTCGGAAGGATGTGGCGTCGTAAGATCATCCTGTCTGTTAACCCGTTGATGCGTGCCATGCTGATGTATGGCTTTTGCATCGTCTCGGTCACGAGTGTCTCACTTAATCGCGCGTAGGAAATCCATTTGATGAGTAATATCGCAAAGATCAAACTTTGAGGACTAGCACCAAATAGTCCGGCAATAACGAGTGCTAGAACGGTGTCTGGAAAAATCACGAGACCATCTTCTAACCGATGAATCCACCGCTTGAGACGTCCATCATAAAAGCCAGCTAGACAACCAAGGCAGGTACCGATGCACGCTGTGAGCAACACAGTAAGCAGGCTGAAACCTAAGGATATCAAACCAGCTAAAAAAAGACGAGCTGCGAAATCTCGTCCTAGACCGTCTGTTCCGAGCCAATGCTCGAATGAAGCAGGCTCAAGTCTTTTCGCTACGTTTGTATCAAAAGGGTTGATAAATACGGTATATGAAATAAACAGTAGTAGACATCCTCCGAAAATGAGCCATCTTTTTTTCATGTGTGTGTTCCCTTCTGCCAATCTGGTCGTAATGTTCGGTTCAGCGATCTTATACCTTGATGCAGGACGAGAATGATTCCTGTCGTCAGCAAGATGTACCCTTGAATCAGTGGGTAATCACGTTGTAGGATCGCATCGACCATCAACTTCCCGACGCCCGGGTAAGCAAATAAGACTTCGAGGACGACGACACCTCCAGCAAGACTGCCGAGCGTCAGACCGAACACGGACAGGACCGGTGGCAAACTGCCGCGTAGCGCATAACGCCAAAGGATCGTCCGCTCAGATATCCCACGCATCCGTGCCAATTCGATGTACGGTTGGTTCAGTTCACGGCGTAGATTCAGTCGAATCAATGGAATATAGACGCTCGCAAGCGGAAAGCCGAGTGATAGAGCCGGGAGTATGAGTGACGTCATCCCTTCCCGTCCCATCACAGGTAACAACCCGAGACGGACGGCAAACAGATCGACGAGCAACAGACCGATCCAAAAGCCTGGCACGGCCGCTCCGCTCATGCTAACAAGGTGGGCGAGACGGACGACGCTTTGGCGCGTCGTCAAGGCGCTCCCGACCCCAAGGGGTAAGGCGATCAATAAGGTGATGGTAAGGCCGCCAAGTGCTAGTTCCGCCGTCACGAGATAACTCTCTTGCAACATCTCGATGACCGGTCGCCCCGTCTGTAACGAGTTTCCGAGACGTAAGGTGAGTATGTCTTGCAGCCAACGGACGTACTGGACGAGCATCGGCTGATCGTATCCTAATTCACGGCGCGCGGCCTCGATTTGTTCGGGCGTTGCTGATAATTCATCGATATTCAATAACGTCAAGACCGGATCACCCGGTAGTAACCGTAACAAGACAAAACAACTGAACGTAATGAGTAGAGTGAATAGACTCAGCGATAGCAGTCGATTGACGATCGAACGCATCAATCGGTCACCTGCAACATGTTCGTGATCATGTAGTATTCACTCTTTTCCGTTTTCCATCCTTTGACGCGTTTGCTGTCATAGGCGACGAGTGTTGAAGGATGGAGCAAGAAGCTATTGTAGCGTTTCTCGTCGACATATCGCGCGATTTGCTCCGCAAGCCGTGAACGCCCCTCGATCTGAATCGTTTCATTTAACGTCTCGATCTGTTTCGTCAACTTCGGATCCGCGACACGACTGAAGTTCAGTCCCCCGTTCGGATGATAGGTCGCGTTCAAATAATATCCAGCATCTCCACGCGGCGCTGTCAGATTGCTGTACGTCGCGATATCCCAGTCCCGGTTACTCGCCATGTATTCTTCTGGGACATCGATCTGTTTAATCGTGATCGCGACACCAATCTTTTTCGCGTCATCTTGAATGACTTGGGCGATCAACGGCAGGTCTGGTCGAGCCGCATACGTCAATAACGTCAGTTTTAAAGGACGACCGTCCTTTTGCATCCGTCCGTTTTGTTTTGTATAACCGGCTTGTTTCAGCCATTCCTCAGGCGTCTTCTGCACTTGTTGCGGATAGTTCGGAGCAAATGGGAATGACGATAGGAACGGACCACGCGCTGGCACCGCATATCCTTGGAGGACGTGATCAACGAGTTGCTTTCGATTGATTAAAGCATCCATTGCCTGTCGGACTTCAAGCGATTGCATCGGACCGTTCGCGACATTCATTGTCAACTGATGGACACGGAACGTATCCGTCGCTTGGACTGTCAACCCTTCAGACTTCAACTGCTTGACACTCTCGATTTCCGGTCGATAGACGATGTCCGCCTGTCCGGCACGCAAAGCGTTCGTCCGTGCGCCAGCATCTTCGTTGAAGACAAAATCAACGGAATCAAGTTTCGCTTGTTCTTGCCAATAGGACTTGAAACGTTTTAACTCGACTTTTGTTCCCGGAGCGAACCGCTCGACTTGGAACGGACCGGTTCCCATCGGTTCCTTCGTCACCCCGCTCGCTTTCGTGTCGATGATTGCTGTGTTCGGATTGACGAGTTCCGAGATGAACTCTGGATACGTCGTCTTCGTTTGAATGAGCAGATCGGGTCCGTCCGTTTTGATCGTCTCGATATTCAAGGCATTCTTGACACCTGGATTTTCGTCGATTGAGCGTTCGAGAGACGATTTGACGGCTGCCGCATCAAGTTGTTTCCCATTATGGAACGTCACGTCTTCCTGTAAGACGATCCGCCATGTTCGCTTTCCTTCGTAGTACCATTTTTTCGCAAGCCACGGCTCGACCGTCAATCGTTCGTCATCAAGACGGACGAGCGTCTCCGTCACCCCTGCGCGAAGCGGAACATAACTGCTGTCCCGATGCGGATCGAGCGATTGTGTCGCGAAGTTATAGACGAACGTCAAATGGTTTTGTTCTTGTGGCTTATCAGAAGCAGCACAACCGGCAAGTGTCAAACCGAGGAAGACACTACCGATGAGGCTCGCAGTTTTATATGTAGACATTGTTCTCCACCTTTAATTCGGAATAATTACGTTTTACATCATATCGTAACGATTCCGATTTAACAAGCGTCTTTTCTATTTCTCTATATTGAATTCGCCATCAAAAAATACCGAATCAACTACAAGCGAACAGCTCGTGTGATCCGGTATCGATGTGTGTCATAAGACATGGACGAATTGTTTTGCCTGACGCTCGAGTTGTTTCGCTGAATCAGCCAATTGATCAAACTCACTGACCGTATGTTCGAGTTGACCCGTACTGTCCTTGACCTTAGACGAAATGCGCTCGATGCTGTGCGAAACATCTTCAATCCGCTCAACGATCCCTTCAATGTTGTTCTTGATCTCCCCGATTGAGTGGGACACTTTGTTCGACAGGTTTCGGACTTCGGTCGCGACGACATCGAACCCGCGCCCATGTTCACCTGCACGTGCCGCCTCGATTGCCGCATTCAAGGCGAGCAGATTCGTCTGCGCTGCAATATCACGGATCGTCTTCACGATGTCGGTGATCGAGTTCGCATCCTTTCGTAAGGCAACAAGGCTCGACAGATTCTCGACGGATTCCGCCTCGACTTGTTGGACGGTCGCCAGCACGTTCAGACCGTCCTGACGACCACTCTCCGATTTGACCGTCAAGAACGCGGATGTCTCGTTGAGTTCAGCTGCCATCCGTAAGACTTCCTGTTGGCGAATCGTAATGTCCGATGCAATTTTTGAGACACCGACGACCCGGCGCCCGTCATCCGAATAGATCGGCATATACGTCGCTTCGAGCCATTTTTGTTGCCCATCGGCAGCACGGCGTTCAATCTTGTCCTGATAGGTGATGCCTTGCATCAATTTGCGCCAAAACAACTCATAATCCGGACTGTTGACGTACGCTGGAAAGCAAAGATCACGGTGGTATTTACCGATTAGCTCTTCCACTTCATACCCCATCGTCCGGGCAAACAACTCGTTGACATATGCGACTTTCCGTCGATCGTCAAAGCGGATGATTGCCAGATTTTGCTCGATTGCTCGAATGACTTGTGTGTCGGTGACGTGTGCTGCTTGTTCCTGCATCGACATGCCGATTCCTCCCTGGATTCAAACTCAAGGTCATAATGCTCCTATTGTCATATTATCCCTTATATCGACAGGTTCCTGCCATTTTAAACTGTAATCTAGTAAATAAGATACGATTTTTAATACGCACTCCATCCACCATCGGCGACGACGATCGCCCCGTTAATAAAACTCGCCTCGTCAGACACGAGGAACAATGCCAATTTTGCGATCTCATCCGGTTGACCGGCACGTGGATTGAGTCCCATGCCGAGCATCGCGCGACCCATCCCGAATTCATTCAGGTTCGTCATCGATTGTCCGATGTTCGTCTCGACGGCTCCAGGAGCGATCCCGTTACAGCGGATCCCCTCTCCGGCGTAAAAGAAGGCTGTATTCTTCGTCAAACCAATGACGGCATGTTTGGAAGCGGTATAGGCTGCTCCTGCTCGGGCACCGTTCAGACCGCCAATCGAGATGTTATTCAGAATGACACCACCTTTTACTTCCTTGAAATGCTTGACCGCTTCGCGCATCAGACGCATCGTTCCCGTCGTATTGACGGCGAAAACATGATCCCAGCGTTCATTGGAGATGTCTTCCACTCCCTCCATTCCGTCCATGATCCCAGCATTGTTGACGAGAACGTCCAGTTTGCCGTAAGCCTCAAGCGCTTGTTGGACGAGTTCTGTTGCTGCGTTAGGTTTGGCGATATCACTTACAACAGCGATCGCTTCTCCACCCGCTTCCTTGATGTCAGAGACGACCCGTTCAACAGTTTCCAACCGAATGTCCGCTGCGACGATCCGTGCGCCTTCTTGTGCAAACAATTTGGCCATGGCTTCACCCATTCCTGAGCCAGCTCCCGTGACGATGATCGTTTTACCTGTTAGTCGCATCATGAATCATCCTTTCGTTTATCGTGATACTAATCTATTCACGAAAAAGGCTCTAGTTTAGTCAAACGTCGTGTCGATTCCATGAAAAAAAGACCCGACGATTTTCGTCAGGTCCTGCAGTTAATGCGTTGCAATTGTTTCAATGCGACATCAACGTTGAGCCGGTTTCCGGATTTCTCCGATTCTCGGAACTTGCTCGGATCAAATAATCTAAATTGATGATTGATCCAGTTTTGTCGATAGATTTCGTGTGCTTGTTTTATGATTTCTTCGTCTGACAACTGTTTCATGTCTATTTCCACGCAGTCGAAATCATCTACACCGAACTCGAAACCACAGCATGGACAAATTTCGTTACTCCCCGCAAAGTGTTCATAATATGGTGGATCTTCAAGTTTATTGCATCCACACACAGGACAGATATAATACGGATCGTTTGGTTTCAAAGATACGATGCCTCCTTAGATAATGATCATTCTTTTCTTATATCTATCGTAACCCATCCAACCGTTATTTTAGAGAGGAAGTCATGTTATGAACACATGAAAAAAGACCCGACGAGTTCGTCGGATCTTTTGACTTCCTTATTGCAGTTCGCGGCTCTTTTCTTCTTGTTCGTTGTTCGATTTATTTTTTGCTTCAAATTCAGCGCGTGTCATGACGTCCTCGACGTGCATGTTGACTTCGACGACTTCAAGTCCTGTCATATCACTGATCGATTTTTTGATTTTAGCGACCGTCTCTTGGAAGATTGACGGAATGTTTTTACCGTATTCGACGATGACTTTCAAATCGAGTGCGACTTGGCGTTCGCCGACTTCTGCTCCGATTCCTTTCGTAATGTCTTCCGAACTCCGGAGACGATCCGTCAGTCCACTCATGAATCCACCACTCATTGACAAGATGCCTGTCACTTCATTCGACGCAATTCCTGCGATTTTTTTGATGACTTGATCTTCGAACGTCAATTTATTCTCGCGTACCACTTCGTTTTCAGTTGTTGTGTTTACTTCGTTTGCCATTTGAAATCTCTCCTTTTGAATGTGTAGTTAGATATATATGAATCAGTCCCGTTGAAAGAACTGAATCCACCCTTCGATATCGAGCGCACCATCGCGCCACTTCCCAATCAAGAATCCGATCGCTGCGAAGGCAACGATGAGAATTGTCGGACCAAAGCCAATCGTCAAGAATAAGATGGCGAGGATTAGACCGACAAGTCCTCCGATCAGTCGGAACCGATACGGGTAAAGTGCTTCCCTTGTCTTCATGTTCCCTCTCCTCTCTTAGACGACACGTTCCGATGTTTTTGTTTTCGTGTCACTGATTGTGACCTTCGTACTCGTGACCGGCAACTCGAGTAAGGATTCGACGGCTTGTTTAGCGCGTTCTTGGATATCCTTCGCGATCGTCGGCAGTCCCTCTTGTCCGAAGACTGAGCAGTCGACTTTTAAAGCAACCGTCTCTTTTTTCGAATGGATATCGGCATGGACACGCGGTGTCCGTACGCCACCAACCCCACGAATCGACTCCAGTGCCGTCCGTTCGATCGTTTCCTTCGAAATCGTGATCGTTCCGTCACCCGTTTGAATCAACAGACGTTGACCTTTCGAGCGGCTGAATAATCCTGTGAATAATAGAATGACGAATACGAATGCTAAAAATCCTCCGATGGATAGAACGGTATAGCTATACCATTGCTGATCCTGCCACTGCTCAATCAATGAACTGAGCCGTGGAACATCATACACACCGAGCACAAGCAGCCCGACACTGACGAGTCCGAGTATGCCTATGATGACGAGTAAGAATCGATTGAACCCATTCATCTGCACCTCTCCTTTACGATTGTTAACTTCTTTCACCCAGGTGATTCAACACATGAACTATTATGTGTATGGTGCTTTTATTCCCGTTCATTCGAACCCGAAACATTTAAATACACTTTTGTTAAAATGTTCATATATTCTGATTATTCAGACTATAATTAACGAAATAAGTGGATTATTTACTATATTTAGCGAAAAAAGACCTCTTTCAACTAAAAAGAGGTCAACAATCTAATTCATTTATCATTTCCCGTATACTTCGTCAATATGTTTTTTGAAAAATGATCATTCTACTTCAATCGGAATGGCAAAATAACCGTTTCCTTCTTCCCACCCTGCTCTAATCTGATAGACATATTTTCCACGGGTCGTTGGTAAAGTGATATTTTCTACGTCCTGAAACGTTTTAAGCTTTTTTCCATTTGCAACGGACCATAACTCAACGGCAACAGTTTTTGGATGCGGACCATTTCGAAAAAGAATCGACATCTGTTCTTCCGGTGCAACGCGTTCACCTTGTTTATCCTCTACTTGCTCAACTGGTCCGATCTTTGTATCAGCCGTCTCCCCTAAAAAAATTCCCGACCACGTATACGTTCCTAAGTACACCTTTGCTTCACGATTTTCAATCGTCACGTCAGGTGCTGGTGGTTGATGGCGGAAAGGATCCAGCGAGAAGAGTAATCCTAAACTAATCAGCACTATACCAATAAACGTTTGTTGTTTCACGAGGCAACCTCCTACAAAATGTTTTTAAATCAATAAAAGCGGCAATACCTTTCAGGGAGTACGTTATTCAAAAGGAGGAGTTCAGATGATTCAGGATAAAGTCGTCATCATTACAGGAGCATCAAGCGGGATTGGGGAAGCAACCGCTAAAGAACTTGCAAAACAAGGGGCAAAACTTGTTCTTGCTGCACGCCGGGAAGATCGTTTGCAAGAACTCGTCAAAGCCGTTGAAGCAGAAGGTGGTCAAGCCGTCTATCAAGTGACGGACGTCACGGATCGCGAGCAAGTCGATGCACTCGCTAAGCTTGCGAAAGACAAGTTCGGCTCAGTTGATGTCATCGTCAATAACGCTGGATTGATGCCACTATCACACCTCCACAAGAATCAACAGGATGAATGGAATACGATGGTCGACGTCAACATCAAAGGTGTTCTCCACGGAATCGGAGCCGTCTTGCCGTACATGCGCGAACAAAAAAGCGGACATGTCATCAACATCTCGTCCGTCGCAGGTCACGAAGTCATGCCGTCAAGCGCCGTTTATAGTGGTACGAAATTCGCCGTTCGCGCCATCACGGAAGGTCTTCGTAAGGAAGAATCCGTTGACAATCACATCCGTGCAACGATCATCTCACCGGGAGCGGTCGATACAGAACTGAAGGACCATATCTCGGATGACGAGATCAAACAAGGAATTGGTGACTTAAAAGCCATCGATGCGAGCGCGATTGCGCGTGCCATCGCCTATGCCGTTAACGAACCAGAGGATGTTGCGATCAACGAGATCTTGATTCGTCCAACGGCTCAACGTTAATTATTTGTAGATTTGTAGATTTGTAGATTTGTAGATTTGTAGATTTGTAGATTTGTAGATTTGTAGATTTGTAGACAGGACCCCTCATTAGCCAAACAGCTAACGAGGGGTCCTGTTATGTTTAGAGTAGTCGCTCCGCGATGAGCTGGTACGACTGCAATCGTTTTTCTTGATCAAAGGCATTGTTAATCAGTAAAAATTGATCCGTTTGATAACGGGTTGCTAATGCCTCAAGCTCTTGCGCAACGACATCCGGTGTTCCGACAATCGTCCGTCGGCGATCTTTACGAATCCGTTCTACTTGAACGTCATTCCAGACCTTTGCTTCTGTCGTCGTAAACGACGGAACGATCGAATTCCCGAGTCGGACGCCTTGAATCCAAGCATCTTGCGTCCGAGCGAGCCGTTCGGCCTCTTCTTGTGTCGGGGCACAGATGACGAAGACACAGACGATGACGTTCTTCCCACCTGCCTCGCGATATGTCGAGAGCGTCTCTTCCCAACGATCCGGATTGATGAAGTGACCAAAAACGAGACCACGATCTTGTTCTGCTGCAATTCGCGCACTACGTGGCGACAGACCAAGGATCGAAATCGGTGACGGTTGACGGTCACGCGGTGTAGTCTTGACGATCCGGTATGGGTGTCGATTCGATAAACCGTCTGTTAAGAAACCCGCCGTTTCATTGACGAGTCGACTAAACTCAGCTGCCCGATTTTTCTCTCCATCCGTCAACGCAAGTCGTGTCCGTTCGCTCCCGCCCGGAGAATTACCGATCCCGAGTTCGATCCGCCCCGGATAAAACGCATCAAGCGTCGCAAAGCTCTCGGCGACTTTCAGTGGATGATACTGCGGCAACAACACTCCACCTGAACCAAGCTTGATTTTTGACGTCTTCGCACCCATTCGGGCGATGAACAACTCCGGTGCCGCACTGAGCAACCCGTTCGTATTATGATGTTCGGCGAACCAGTACCGTTCGTAACCGAGTCGCTCGGCTTCTAAGACGAGTCGTTCCGTCGCTTCCATCGTCGCTTCGACCGTATCGCCCTCATGTAACGGCACTTGATCCAGTATTCCTAGTCGCATCACGCATTCCTCCTCTACCCTATCAGTGTAAAGGGTGGAGGAACGGAGTTCAAAAACGAGGCTCAAACTCGCACGAGACGATCTTCGATGATGACGCCATCTCGCATCTCGATCGTTCGGTTCGCCCGTTCGGCAAGTGTCGGATCGTGGGTGACGAACAGGACGCCGCAGCCTTTTTCTTCGTTTAATGACCGTAAGAGATTGAAGATGATTTCTCCCGTATCCGTATCGAGGTTCCCTGTCGGCTCGTCGGCAAGCAACCATTTCGGTTCATGAACAAGTGCTCGGGCAACGGCGACCCGTTGTTGTTGTCCACCGGAAAGTTGCGACGGCAAACTGCCTGCTTTATCGGCGAGACCGACTTGCGCGAGTAACTGCTCGGCGCGTTCTTTTTTATCGTATGGTACTTTTCGACCGAACAAAGGCGCCATGACATTCTCAAGCGCCGTCAGCGTCGGAATCAAATGAAACTGCTGGAAGATGAAGCCGATGTTCTCGAACCGGAAGTCGGATAGTTCTTTGCTGTTTAATTTGTTGATTGGTTTTCCGTCGTAATGCAACTCCCCGCTCGTCGGACGATCAAGCGTTCCGATTAGACTGAGTAACGTCGACTTTCCAGAACCTGATGGACCGATGATTGAGATGAAGTCACCTGCTTCAAGCGTCACTTCGATGTCTTGTAACGCATGTGTCTCGACTCCGTCTCCCGAAAATGATTTTCCCATTTGTTTGCATTGAAATGTTCCTTCCATATGTAAACCCTCCATATATTCGTGATAACGTATTATTCAAGAATTTATTGGGAATTCCTTCTAAATGAAAGAAAATAAAAAACAGCATTCTTGAAGAACAAGAATACTGTCAAGAAACACGTGGTTGAATGGAGACGAAATTTTTACGATAGACGATCTCATACGGTAAAACGAATAATAGACAGGCAAGAGCCGTGAACTGAATCATGCTTCCGGTTGGTGGTAGCGGAGACAGCGATGCATCATGCCACGCTTCATATAGACCGATGAATAGAAATAAGACGACAGCACTCGTCGTCACGTAGATGAGTAGACGAAGGGTTAACGGATAGTGGCGAACAATCCACAACATTGGTAAACCAAAGATAAAATAGGATAACGTCATCGCAAACGTTCCGAACTGATAGACGATCTCAAAGTCGATCGTCGTCAAGAACGAATACGCTGTGAACGCTAAGAACGAAAGAATCGTCACAACAGCCGCATAACTGATCCAGCGCATACGGTTGGGCTCCTCTCCTGAATGTCGTTCCTGTTCGCGCAATCGCGACAGAAACCGAATATGTACAATTAGTGTAGGCAGTCCGATTTCATTTGTCAATTGTCTTCAGATTGACTTATTCAGTCACTAAACGATTGCACTGGAAGCGGATTCATTGAATAATGGAAAAAATGGACTAGGAAAGTGAGGTTTTACCGATGGAGGACCAATTCACGAATTTTCGTGATCGTTTTGAAGCTACTCCTGATCGCCACGAGTGTCTTTCGTATGACGAGGTCGAGTCACGACTGACGTCTTCGAAACAAGCAGCCCTCGCTTGGATGGAACAGACAGGCGGAGAGCCGAATGTCGTAACCCTTGATGGACGATTCGTCATCGTCGACACTGTCAAAGAGAGTCCGTCTGGTCGTCGAAGTGTCTGTCTGGACGAATCCGCTCGGCTTGGTCGAAAGAAAAATGCGCCTGCCGCAAGTGTCGAGTCGATGATTGAGACGCTAGAGGTGCACCTCTTAACACCAGAACAGTATCAAACACTGCAGACGCAGTTTTCGTTTGACGAAAAAACCTCCAGTTGGCTTGCGACGCCGGACGTGATTCGTCAAAAAGGTGGCGCCTTATTCGGAGATCGTCGTTATGAGACGACGTTCATCTATCACAACGGGGCGGATTCCTATTATGCGAGCCGAGGATTTCGTGTCTGCATTGAGCTAGACTAATCAAAAAACACTCTACGATTAAAGTGGAGTGTTTTTTGTAAATTATAGGTAATAAAACCCAATTATGATATGATGGTCGATGAATAGAGGAGGTGGACGTCATATTTGTATTGGGATTGATTGTAGGTGGTCTTCTCATGTTGATCAGTTTCCGGTTATTCCGCCAGCAACAGCCGGATACGATCGCATTGTGTAAAGATATCTTCTACGTGTTCGAAGTGCAGCCGGAATATCGGTTTCGTTATATCAGTCCTTCCCTCGATGACCATATGGGGAAAGGCGTGGCAGCAGCTAGCTACATGGATCCAGACGAGTGTTTCGCGCGGATTCATCCGGAAGACATCGAAGTCTTGATGTCGAAGATTTCGGGCGACTGTGACTACGATCAGCCGTTTCGGCAACGCTGGCGGACGAATGGCGGAACGTACATCTGGTTCGAAGAATATGCGACACCAATTCGTGAAAATGGACAGATCGTTGCCATCCAAGGGGTGATCCGTAACATTGACGAGCAGTTGAAATCACAACAGGCATTGCTTGATCAATACCGGATCGATGCTTTGACACGTCTTGGTAATCGCCATGCCTTCAACGAGGCTGTCCGCACGCTCGATCAAGATAAGACGACTTATGGGTTGATTCTGCTTGACTTGAATGAACTAAAAGAACTCAACGATCGGTTCGGTCACGCGGTCGGTGATGCCTTGCTTGAACAAACTGGACTTTGCATCCGCCGCTTGACAGATCATGGCTACCGGATCGGTGGTGATGAATTCGTCTTGATTGATGAGAGTCCGTCGATTGAGACGTTTGAGGGATTCGTCGAACACGTTCGCTCGACGTTCGCGACGCACGAAATCGGGCTCGCAATCGGTGCCGTTCATACAACAACAGGACGCCGTGTCGACGACGTCCTGCATGAGGCAGATGAACAGATGTATCAAGAGAAGATAAACGAACGCTTAAGTCGTCAGCATGGATTGATGCGCTTGAAGCAATAAGGTGTTAAAGCGTTCCGGTTGATCGAGATTCGCTGTATGCCCCGCTCCCTCGACTGGTAAGACGATGACGTTTGGCACATGTTCCGCAACGAACGCGGTTGCGTCGACTTCGTATGTTTCATTCGTTCCATTTAGGATGATGACCGGCAAGGTGATCGACTGCAGCATCGTTTCCGTCAGTGCCGGGAAACGGAACGTCATCAAATCCAGAACTGCCCGCGCCGTCGTTTTCCAGGCAGGACCATGCAACTGCTCGAATTGGTCGGCAATCTCCGGTGCCTGCTGTTCGAGGTTAAGGAAAAACTCCCGTTGTTCGCGCATCAGCGGTTCCATCGCTTTAGGAATGAATGGTGAAAAACCCGTGATACATACACCTTCGAGTTCGTCCGGTGGGTCGAGCGCCAGTTTCATCGCAAGCGTCGCGCCGAGCGACAACCCGAGAATCCATCCTGGACCTTCCTGTGCCATCCGTTCGCGGATGGCACGTGTTGCTTGTGATAAGTAATCCTCCGTTGCCGGCTCCGTCGTCATTCCGTGACCAGGCAGATCAATCGGAATGAACGTAAAATCATCCGCTAAAGCAGATAGCTGTGGTGCAAAGTGTGTTGCTGCCGTTCCCATTAAACCATGTAGTACATACATACGTGTCATACGGTAAACTCCTTAAATTGATGTAGTGTCAATATCGCGTCTACGATGACGTCCGGACGATCGCGATGCATCAGGTGCGATGTTCCCGGAACGAACGTCACGTTCGCCTGATAGGATAGATTCGCCTGTCGCTGAATCAATTCCTGCCATTTCTCTTCCATCCGCTCCAGTTCGTCTTTTGGAAAACCAGCAGCAATCATCGTCTCGATTGACTGCGCTTTGTCCCGTCCAAGAACGGTCAACGGAACACCGAGATCGCGCATGCGTGGTTGAAGATCTTTCGCATCAGCTTTCCACTGCGAGATGATCGCATGCATCGACCGGTAATACGCCGGGTTCCAATCCGTGCGGTCATCCCCGTCCGGGAAACGGTCACGTAAATCAGTTGCTTTTGATAGTTCTTCGAACCGATCGATCCAGACAGCGTCATCCCCTTCTCGGTCGAGCACTGGTGTATCAAGCTGATCGAGTTCTGCTAAATCAATGGACGTCGCATCCACGAGGACGAGACCGGCGACGCGTTCTGGATGATGTAAAGCAAAAGCTTGAGCGACGAGTCCACCATAGGAATGACCGACGAGTGTGACTGGAGTCGTGATATCTATCACGTTAAGGAACTGGTCGATTTGGCGTAAGATGCCAGTCGTCCCGTCGATGTAATCATTCGACCATTCGTGCGGATGAAAGCTGACGACGCGGTAGTTCGGTGTCAGTTTAGTCAGAATGTCCGCCCAGTCCTGATACGTCCCACCGAGCGAGGGTAGGAGTAACAACGGTCGACCTGTCGAACCGTCATCATAATACGTCACTTGTTTTCCCTGATGTTGCATAATTCGTTCCATTATAATCACTCCTCTATACTTTGAAAGATGGTGTTTACCTTGATTCGTGCTTTATTGTTTGATTTAGACGAGACGTTACATGACCGGTCCGGTTCTCTTCCCTGTTTCCTTCGGGATCAGCATCAACGTTTTAGTGAAGTTGCGCATGTTCCGATCGACGACTACATCACGACGTTCTTATTGCTTGATCAAGACGGTCGCGTCTGGAAGGACGTCGTCTATGCCGAAATGATTCGTCGCTTCGAATTGTCGCTTTCTGTTGAAGTACTGCTACATGACTACATGACGCGTTACCCGATCTTCGCCCGGAGCTTTCCGGGAGTCGACACCTTTTTTGCGCAATTACCGCCTGAGCTACCCATCGGCTTACTGTCGAACGGTCGGACGACGTTCCAACGTGCCGTCTGTGACGCCATCGGACTGTCTCCCTCCTTTACGCAGATTGGGATTTCGGAACAAGAAGGCGTCCGTAAACCGGATCCGGCATTTTTCTTGCGCTTAACGGACCGTTTAGGTGTTCGCCCGGACGAAGTCCTTTATGTCGGCGACAATTACGACCACGACATCTTACCGGCGCGCGCCCTCGGCATGCAGGCGATTTGGAAGCGCACAGGCGATGTTCCATTGACCGACACGCAATTTTCGGACTGGTGCCAGTTACCTGATCCACTCCAAGACCTGATACGAAAGGAGAACCAGCCATGACGGAACAGATTCGCCGTTTCCAGCCTGACGATTTTGAGCAGATTCATCGATTGAACGCATTAGAAGGGTGGCAGGATCTCGTCGCTGATCAAGAGCGGACCCGCAACGCGTGGATGAATGCCAATGCCGCTTTTGTCCTTGAGTCTGACGGAGAAATCCTTGCCTATGTCCGAGCTTTAACGGACGGTTCAGTGACGACGTTCGTCTGTGAGCTCCTCGGCAGCCGAAACGCACGCAAGCGTGGGTACGGACAACAGTTACTCGATCACTTGCAACTCACCTATCCGACGCGGATCGATCTCCTGGCAACCCGTCAAGCTGCTTCCTTTTATGAACAACAAGAATTTCGTGCTTTCCATGGTTTCCGTAAATCACGATGAAGCGAGTGATTTCGAATAACTCGTGCTCGTCACGCTGTAGCCCATCGATTGATAAAAGTGATGGGCTGCTTCGCGTTCCGGTCGATTACCACTGTTCAGTAAAACGGCAGTTGCTCCTCTTGCATGCGCCCAGTCTTCCGCTGCTCGGATCAAACGGCGCCCAATTCCCTGCCGACGATGTTTCGCGTTGACGACGAACGCGACGATTCGGACATAGGTCGTATCATGCTCGAACGCTTGCGCCTGAAACAGACCGACGCAGCCGAGAAGAATATCGTCGTCTTCTAACACAAGCAATTCATAATCCGGATGACGGGTGACCCGCGAAAATCGTTCGCGTAAGACGTCCTCGCTTGCCGGATAACCAAGTTGCGTCATCAATCCGACCAATTGTGGTAGATCGTCTGTTGTCCAAGACCG
Source organism: Exiguobacterium sp. KKBO11 (assembly GCF_001644945.1). Classification (NCBI taxonomy): domain Bacteria; kingdom Bacillati; phylum Bacillota; class Bacilli; order Caryophanales; genus Exiguobacterium; species Exiguobacterium sp. KKBO11. Next base: position 1,237,827 of record NZ_LUCU01000011.1, on the reverse strand, counting down.
GATGGTCATATTTCTCTCCCCCCTTATCGTGTGGGCGACAGAATCATCACCCGTTCTCGACCCTCTTCCTGACCGACGACCAGCACGTGCTCAGATACCGGATCGTCCTTGACTTGATACACGGTAAACGCATCGAGGTTCGACGCAAAATCAGATGTGTCCTGTTCCAGTTGCGTATCAGTCAAGACATCATCCGTGACGCCAAGTCGCTTCCCTTTCAGCTGTTGCCAATCTGTATCCGTAATTTTTTTGGCTACCGTGTATAACTGTTCATCATAATACATGCCGACGACCATCGATTGCGACGATTGCTCGGGAACGGTCTCATGCAAGGAACTAAAGCCGATGATCGTCAGACCGGCAGCGAGACAAGCAGCTTGTAACGAGCGCCGTCGCCGTTTCGCTTTGCGGATACCTTGGATTGTCCGTTGCCTGACAGATGACGGTACGTCGATCAAGATTTTTGGCTCGTGATTCATAGAACTCATCCCCTTCTGTCGTCGTACTTTCTCGAGTGCGCGGTACAACGTGCTTTTGATCGTACTCAGTGGCACATTGAAGGTTTGCGCAATCTCTTGCAATGACAAATCTTCTTCATACCGGAAGTAGACGATTGATCGCTCGGTCGGCTCGAGGACATCCAGTAAATCGTCCAAGTACAAGCGATCGACGAGACGCTCTTCAAACGACGTCGTTTGACTGGGTTCGATCGCGAGCGGCTGAAACGACGCTCGATGTTGCTGGAAAGCGCAATTCATCGTGATGCGCGTCAACCACGTCTTAAAATACGAAGCATCCCGTAAACTCTTTCGTCCACGCCATGCCCGGTACGCGACCTCTTGGACATTCTCAAGCGCTGCCGCCTCCTCTTTCAGATAAATGAAGGAAATACGGTACACATAGTCTTCTTCTGCGAATAAAGCTGCTTCAAAAGCAGCGTCGGATAATGCTGCACCTGACTTTCGAAACACATCGGCATCCTCCTTTTTTGCAATCACTCCCCTATTAGATACGCGACACGTTTAAAAAGTTTCATTTTTTTCAAATTTTTCTTATAATTCCCTTTTCTTGCATGAATGAATTCGATAGGATGGGAAACAGAGAGGATGATGAACGTGTACAAGAAACTCACTGCTTTACCGGAGCTTATGCATCTCGAAGGGGCGGTCTCCATCCACCAGCAAGGTGAACAAATCTTTAGTCATGCTAACGGATTCGCACATCGGCGCTACCGTGTATTGAATACAGAAACGACGCGATTCGGAATTGCCTCTGGTGCAAAACTTTTCACGGCGGTCGCCATCTTACGGTTAGTCGAGGCAGGAAAGGTTGCACTCGACGAACGCGTCGCGACGATTCTACCGGACATAGGAATCGATCTAGACAGCGTGACCATACATCATCTGTTAACTCATACGTCAGGCATCGGTGATTATTTTGACGAAGCGACGATGACCGATTTCGAGGAGGTCTTTCAAGATCTCCCAATGTACCGTTTGCGTCGTCCCATCGATTTTTTACCGTTGTTTCAGGACCAAAAAAGACAGTTCACTGCAGGCGAACGTTTTCATTACAACAATGCGGGATACATCCTGCTCGGTCTCGTAATCGAACAATTGACGAAACAACCCTTCGCGGATTACGTGACGAACGAATTATTCACTCGTGCGCAAATGACGCAGTCTGGCTACTTCCGACTCGATTCCCTGCCGGCGGATACAGCCACCGGCCATATCGAGAATGAAGACGGTACGTGGCGAACGAACCACTATGCGTTACCGATCATTGGCGGACCAGATGGCGGTGCCTTCCTCACAGCATCAGACATGGAACGTTTCTGGCGAAGTCTTCTGACGCGTCAGTTGCTGTCCGAATCGATGACTGCGCAACTGTTTCATCCCCACGTCAAAGTCAACGATGTTGCGTCTTATGGTTACGGCGTCTGGCTGAAACGACTCGATGCCACACACGAGAAGTGGCACATTATGGGTTACGACCCGGGTGTCAGCTTTCATTCCGCCTATTATCCACAATCGAAAACGATCGTCACCGTCTTATCGAATACGTCTAACGGAGCCTACGCGCTCGTTCAGGCCATCGAACAACTTTTACTTGAGAAAGGAATCCATACATGAACCTTTATATTGCTTCTCGCTTTGATCACACGTTGACCGTCCGCTGGCTCCGCGATGAACTCCGCTTGCGTGGACACGATGTAACATACGACTGGACGATGAATGATCGGGCAGAGGATCCCGAAGCATTACGAAAGATTGGTCTTGCTGAATTCGAAGCCGTGCAACAAGCGGACGCCTTCGTCCTCGTGTTACCAGCAGGGAAAAGTAGTCACGTCGAACTCGGGATTGCGCTCGCGACGAATCGCCCGATTTACTTATGCATGCCGGATGCGACCTACTTCACCGGACCATTGGCCAGTACGTTTTATCATATCGGACGGACGACCTCTTGCTTCGGAACGAAAGAAGATTGGCTCGCGCAGATTCTCGCTGATTGCTTACCGGAAGAACAACTGACATCATGAGGACCGTCCCATGCCGGGAAAACGACGTTCGCACGACAGCTTGCTCAACGTCTACCAGCAAGCCTTGTCATCGATCAGGATCTTCAAGCACGTTTTTTGCTCGAACATTATCCGGACCTCGTTCCAACAGAAGGACCGAATCAGATCAAACATGACTTGACGGGATGGTTGATCGAACAGGCAATCACGTCTTCCGTTGAGACCATCATCTTATGTAATGCCAACACCACGCAGACCGGTCGGAAACAATTATTAGATCCATTCTCCCGTTCGACGTTCCGCTCGATCCTCGTCTGGTTCGATTTACCCGAAGTGACAATTGCAGACCGACTGACTCACTCCAAACGCGATGGACGAGAGATTCGTGGCGACTCGTCGTACTACGACATCTATCAGCGTCAACGAATCGAGCCGCCAGTTACAGGTGAAGCGGACCAAATCGTTCGTCTTCGTTCGACGGAAGACGTTGACACATTCCTCGACCATGTCACGAATCCGTCGCTTGATGCTCTCTGCGATGCGGTATTGACTGATTGAACAACATGACAATCGTGCGTAAAGCACCCGCTTCTTCATCAACGCATGCAAAAAGACTAGCCGATATGTAACCGATTACAAAAGAAAGAAGGAACACTCATGTCTGAAGAACAACGACTGACTGGTGGAAATGTCTCCGCTGTCTATCAAAAAGGTGAGCATGTCTATCGCTCACAAAAAGAGAACAGCAACAACGTCCAACGGTTATTACGCCACTTAGAAGCTAAACGCCTATCCGGTGTTCCGCGTTTCGTCGGCATCGACGAACAAAATCGAGAGATCCTGACCTTTCTCCCTGGCGAAACGGCCGATTATCCCCTAAAAGCATACATGTGGCATGATGACGTATTGGACGATGTCGCACGTCTGATGCGCCAGTATCATGACGCGACAGTCGACTTCGACGTCTCACCGAACTGGGCACCGTTGCTCAATACCCCGACTCCATACGAAGTCATCTGTCACAACGATTTTGCCGTCTACAATACGATTTTTCAGGATCAAAAACTGAGTGGCGTGATTGACTTTGACCTCGCAGCACCCGGTCCACGTGCTTGGGATATCGTCTACACGCTCTATACGTTCGTTCCGCTTAGCCGCATACGACAAGCACCTGACGGATCCGTTCTTGCTTATTCACCAGAGCAAGATGACACACGTTTCGCCAAGCGAGTGAGTCGGTTCCTTGATGCGTATGGCTATGAAGGACCGCGTTCCGAACTTCTATCCATGTTATTGTTGCGCGTCGAAGCCCTCTATCTGTTGATTGATCAAAGAGCTGCGGACGGTGATGCTGCCTTTGTCAAGATGAAAGAAGAGGGTCACGATACACATTACCGCGCGGAATACCGTTTCATCGCGGAACATGGGGAGAAGTGGTTTATAAAATAATAAATCAAAAAAATCATAAAGTTAAAACTCAATAAATTTAACTATGGAGGAATATTTAAATGCGTTTAATAAATTTTAGTGTTACGAATTATAAAGTATTTAAAAAGAAATTTACAATTAATTTTTCTACAGATTCAATAGCTATTCTGACTGGTAGAAATAATACAGGTAAGTCTACTATCCTTGAAGCTATCTTTTGCTTCTTTAAAAATGAAACTAAAGCAAAAACTATTTCAACTGACTGTTTTTCTAAAGAAACTGAAGAAATAATTTTTGAAGCAGAATTTAATATTAAAAATGAAAATTATGTATTTATTAAAAAATATAAAAAAGATGCTGCTCCAAAATTTTATGACAAAGACAATATTGAAATTGATAAAAAACACCCTTTAAAACAAATCTTAGAAGAACTTTTAAATAATAAGCCGTTTTATATCACTCCATCGATGTTACCTGAAGATATTGATGAATTAATACACAATATATATTCCGAAATAATAAAAAGCGATTTAGAAAAATTAGAGTCTTTAAAAAGAACCGATGAGGATCAACATGAAGATCATTTAATTGAATTGGCGGAAGAGTATAAAAAACTTAAACAATCCTACCCTGAATTTCTTCGAAAGTTAAAATTAAATACTGATGAAATACTTAATGAAGTAAGCAAAGATGTATCAACTAATTTACAGAGTTTATTTTCAAACGATAATCTGCATTTAGAAGTAATTGGAGGAGAGACAGAAGGGTTTTCTTCGAATGATTTATTAAAATCAACAAATTCAAGCGTAAAAATTAAAAATCATCAACAAGAAAAAATGCTTTTAACAAATCAAGGGACTGGATTACAGAGAATGAGCTTAATATATCTAATACAGAACATGATTCAAAAAAATTTACTAGGAGATAGGGAAAATAAATTATTGCTAATTGATGAACCAGAAGCATTTTTACATCCTGAGGCTGTCCGCGCACTTAGTAGTTCACTATACTCAATTGGTTCAACAATGCCATTAATGATTTCAACTCACTCTCCAATTCTTATTGATTTGTCTGAAGGTCATACTTCAATTCAAGTTTTTCGTGTGGGTGAACATCAAGCGATACAATTATACAAATCTGAAAAAGAAAACTTCGATAAAGACGATATTAAAAATATGAAAATATTGAATTATGTTGATTCATACGTCAATGAGTTTTTCTTTGCAGATAAAATTATTGTTGTCGAAGGCGATACTGAATATATTGCTTTTAAGCACTTAGCAAAAAATAAAAATATTAATCTTCATATTATTAGAGCAAGAGGAAAATCTACAATTTGTACTTTAATGAAAATTTTAAATCAGTTCAAATCCAGTTACGATATACTGCATGACGTAGATAATCATTCAAGATTTTCATCTACAACTTTAAAAGCACAACAAACAAATTGTAAAAAAATTATGCAACAAAAAGGGTCCCGTTCAGGTATTAATGTTTTTTGCTCTATATCAAACTTTGAAAATGCTATAGGAATTGGCGATATTTCAAATGATAAAAAAACACAAACAATTTTTGAAATTTTGAATGCAGACCCAGAGAGTTCTTATGCAGAAACTAAACGTTTAATTGAAAAATTATTTGATAAAATCATATCCAAAAGTGCTAGTACTCTATCACCTAATTTTATGGAAATTCAAAGAGAAAAAGATTATGAGTTATTATTTGAAGATTTAATTGTACAAAAAATACAAGAAGAGACTAAAGTAAAGGCTACAAAATAAAGATTTTTTAAAAGATTAGGATTTCTTATATAAATTTCTTATAGTTTTTCATAAAATCTATAAAATTTAAATGTGTAAAAAAAAATATAAAAATAGACCAATTATAATGTATATTGTCTTTAATGAAATACATTTGGGTCTATTTTTATTAATTTCAACTCATTTTTTCACTTTTCTTCCTCTATCATTCTAACAATCACTCTTGCGCCTTGCTCCGAATGATTCCTAATCGTCAACTCACCATCATGTAAATCAATGATTCGTTTAACGATCGATAATCCAAGACCATGTCCTTCATTCGCTCGTGACTGTTCGCCTTGATAAAAGCGATCGAACACGTACGGTAAGTCCTGTTCTGCGATTCCTGGTCCTTCATCACGGATCGTGACGCGAATGTTCTCTCCTTCACTTAAGGTCACTTCTAACACTCCCGACTCTGGCGAAAACCGAATCGCGTTCTCAAGCAGATTGAGCCAGACGTGCTGCATCAGTTCCTCCTCCCACTCGACGGACACTTCTGGTAAATCAAGCTTCAGTCGAAGTGATTTCTCCGTCCACTGTCGTTCCAGTAGTAAAAGACATGTCCGAAGTTGTTCATCAAGGCGATACCTTTTCCGCTCGATGATCGTCTGATGATCAAGCCGCGATAAGCGGACGAGATTCGAAGTCAAGCGTGATAGACGGGTGCTCTCTTGCTCCATGATCGTCAAGTACTGCTGCCGTTTATCCGAGTTTTCTTCTGTCTGTAATAACCTAGAAAATCCTTGAATCGAAGCAATCGGTGTCTTCAGCTCATGCGAGATCGAGGCGACGAGATCCTTTGCGAGATGGTCGTTTCGTCGCAGTGCTTCGGTCATGTGGTTGAAGTTTTCAACGAGGAGTGCGACCTCATCATTTCCACCTTCCTTGATCGAGACATCATAGTTCCCGTTCGTCACTTCAATCGCCGCTTCACTGATGCGACGAATCCGTCGTGTCACGAGCGTGACGGCAAGCCAGGTCAGGATGAAGGCGACGCCGATCGTGATGACGATACCGATTCCAGCTGACGTTCGTAATCCGTCAAGGATGCGTTGTCCGGCAATCGGTGTCGAGACGAGATATCCTGTCTTCGTTTGGCGAATGTATTGCGACGGTTCGAGCCACGTTCCATCGATCGTGATTTCATCCTTTTGCTGTAACTGGTCACGTTCTGACGACGATAATGATTGTACTTGATTGAGCGACGTGTATTGTGTCGTCTCAATCAAAGACTGATCCATATACTGACTCGCCTCAGCGAACGACAGGTTTTGGTCTTGCATCAATCGTTCAATCTGATCCGTTCGTTGTTGCAATTGATTATTTAGGTCTTGATCGACTTCTTGAAACTGGAACCAGACCGTCATGATGAACGGTAACAGCAGTGGTAGTAACAATAAACCGAAGAGGATGACGAAAAAGCGACCAGAGATCGAGCGGACGAAGCGTTTCACTGGATCACTCCCTTATAACCGAGTCCCCAGACCGTCTCGATCGTAAAATCATCATAGGCGCTGAACTTGTCACGCAACCGCTTGATGTGGACATCGACCGTCCGACTGTCGCTCTCGACATCATATCCCCAAATTTCGTCCATCAACTGCTGACGCGTAAAAATCTGCTTCGGGTGTGCCAGCAAGCGATAGAGCAGTTGAAACTCCTTTTGTGGTAACGGTATCTCACCATGAGGCGTTACGACCGTTGCGTCCGTCATCCGTAGTTGCAGGGCGCCGACGATTAATTCTTGTGCTGCTACAATCTTTGACCGGCGTAACAGCGCTCGGATCCGCAGTAATAGCTCGTCCAAATCAACTGGCTTGACCATATAATCATCGGCACCGGTCGTGAATCCGGCTTCCTTATCCTGAAAGGAATCCAGCACTGTCAACATCAAGACAGGTTGTTCGTACCCGGATTCACGTAGCAGCTCAACCAGTTCGATTCCTGAGACGTGCGGCATCATCACATCCGTCACGACGAGGTCGACGTGTTTCTGATCGAGTTGATCGAGGGCGTCTTTCCCGTCTCTCGCTTCAATCACCGTAAAGCCGGCGGACCGGAGTGTCTCACCTAATAGTAGACGGACATTCCGGTCATCTTCGGCAATCAAAATCGTTACCATCGTCCTCCTCCTTCACTTAAACATTTCGTAAGGCATCGATCGGATTCAAACGAGATGCCTTTCGCGCTGGCATATAACCGAACAAGACGCCGACACCGATCGAGAATCCGGCGGCAAGCAGAATCGTGCTCACGGAGAGTGTGAACGGTGTACTGATCATCAGACTGACGCCAAATGCGAGCATCGCTCCGACAAGAATCCCGATCAGCCCACCCATCAAGGACAGCAAGATCGATTCCAAGAGGAACTGTAGGCGGATCGTACGTGGTTTCGCACCGAGTGCTTTTCGCAAGCCAATCTCCGTCGTCCGTTCCGTGACCGAGACGAGCATCATGTTCATGATACCGATTCCGCCGACGATCAAGGAAATCGACGCAATACCCGTCAACAGGAGCGAGAGCATCGTATTGATTTGGTCAATCGAATCGAGTGCTTCATCCAAGCTGACGACGTCATACGTATCGTCGCGTCCGTTATAGAATTGATACAGCTTTGCCGAGACATCCCGTTTGACGGTCGCGACGTCTGCCGCGTCCGTCTTGAAGACATCCACTTGCTTAACGGCTGTCACCCCAAGCGTCCGCAGGGCTGTCGTATAGGGAATGACGATTTGATCGCCATCCGCGTCACTGACACCGACGATCCGGTAATAGAGTCCATCGAGCTTGATCGTCTTACCGATCGCGACCTGACCCGGATAGAGCGTCCGGGCGACGGACGGACTGACGACGGCGACATGCGTCTGTTGTTTCACATCACTGATGACGATACCACGTCCTTGCGGGACATCTTCTGATTCCCGGTAATAGATGTGGTTTCGTCCTTCGATCGTCACTTGGTCGAGCGTGTGATTTTCGACACGGACGTCCCGGACCGTCGAAACGGTCGGTGAGACACCGCGTGTTCCTTTAATCGTGTTTAACTCTTCCAGTTGTGCAGGTGATAATCCTTCTTTCAACGGCGTCTCTGTCGTTTGGACCGTTAATTTATTGGCACCGAACGACGCGACCTCTTCGTTGATTGAGGCCGTCGCGCCGTTGACGATCGAAATCAAGGCGATGATCGATGCGACACCGATGATGACACCAAGCGTCGTCAAGAACGACCGCATCTTATGATGCCAGATATTCGACCATGCCATCCGTAACGTTTCGCGAATCATGTCGTCACCTCCGTCACCTGACCATCCTCGATCCGGATGATCCGGCGGGCTTGCTTAGCAATATTGACATCGTGTGTGATCATGATGATCGTCTTCCCTTCCTCTGAGAGGCTCTCGAACAACTCCATGATTTGTTTCCCTGTCTTTTGATCGAGCGCTCCGGTCGGCTCATCGGCGAGTAAGATCGTCGGTCGCGTCACGAGCGCCCGGGCAATCGCAACCCGTTGTTGTTGACCACCGGACAGTTGACTCGGTAAAGCATCGGCTTTATCTGTCAATCCGACACGTTCCAGGAGCTCAAGCGATCGTGCGCGGCGCTCTTTGCGCGAGACGCCGGCATAGATGAGCGGTAATTCGACGTTTTGTAAGACGCTCATGCGCGGTAGCAACTGGAACTGTTGAAAGATGAAGCCAATCTCTTCATTGCGAATCGTCGCTAGCTGATCCTCGGATAGATCGTGGACGAGCTGCTCCTGCAAGCGATAGACGCCGTTTGAAGCGACATCGAGGCATCCGATGATGTTCATCAGCGTTGATTTTCCTGAACCCGAAGGTCCGAGGATCGTCACATATTCACCAGCCTCGATCGTCAGCGATACTCGATCGAGGACGATGTGACGATTGGTTCCTTCACCGTAAGTTTTTTGGATTTCTTGCAAATTAACGACCGGCATCAGGACGCACCTCCTGGTGGAGTTGGAAGAAGACCGGAACCACCGTCTTCACTCGGCAGGAAGACTTCGTCTCCGGCGGACAATCCATCCTTGATTTCAATATCCTGTCCGTCCGTCACGCCCGTCTCGATGTATTGACGAGTCGTTTCCCCGTCTTTTTTCACATATACATACGGACGATTCGACTTCGAATACGAAATGACATCGAGCGATAAGACAGGTACATCTTGTGCGAGTTGATATGGTAAACGTCCCTCGACCGTCATGCCGGGTAACCAGTTTGACGAACTCGGTACCGATACCTTTGCATTGAAATACGTACTTCCATTTTCCGTCACAGCTTCCGGACTAATCGATTCGACCTTCCCTTTGATGGTTTCATCAGATGCATCTGTCTGTAGTTCGATCGTATCTTCAACTTCAATCCGTTCGATATCTTGTTCATCAATTTTCAGACGAGCGATCAACTCTTTGCTGTCTGCAACAACGAAGAGGACAGTATTCGGGGCGTAGGCTTCGCCTTCCGTGACGTCAAGACGAACGAGCTGTCCGGAGCGAGGTGCCTTGAAATCTTCTCCTCCTTCGACGCTGACGATCGTTTGACCCGACTTAACGGTATCTCCTTCTTCAAAGCGAACGTCGGTGATACGGACATCACGATCACTGATGACCGTCTGTCGATCTTTCGCTTCAAGCGTGCCTGAGAAGTAGAAGAATGTTTTTAATGTCTTCGACTCGACGACCTCCTTCGTTCCTTGTGCTTCTCCTCGTCCTAAAAAGAGCGTGGAACCGATTAATAGGAGTACCAGGATGACCCCTCCACTGATCCATAACCATTTCTTGCGTGTTCGTTTCATGTTAAATGCCTCCCTTGATTGGTGTTAATCCGATCATAAGGAGAAGTTATGAACCAACTATGAACAAATGTAAAAAAAGTGGTTTGGTCAGAAATAAAAACGCAATAGACAAAATTTTCTAAAAATAATACACTGAACATAACCAAATTATGTAAAAGGAGTGGTCATATGGATATTACCTTTCAAGATATTTCGCATACATTCGAACGAAGCGGTATCCGGACCGACGTCTTGCATCAACTAAACGGTCAGTTTTCGCAAAGTGAGGTGACGGCACTCGTCGGTCCATCCGGGTCTGGAAAATCAACGTTCCTGAGTCTCCTTGGTTCACTCGATCGCCCGACGTCCGGTCAGATTCTTTATGACGGACAGGACATCACGTCTTGGAAGAACAAACGGTTATCGCAATTTCGCTCGCAAGAGATCGGATTCATCTTCCAGCAGTTTCACTTATTACCGGCACTGACGGTATCTGAGAACTTAAAGGTCGCCTTGTTAAAGCAAAAGACATCCTTCAATCAAGAGGAGCGGATTCTCGAGTTACTCGAACGGGTTGGACTCGACGACAAACGGAATGCTTTACCGGCTCAATTATCCGGTGGTCAACAACAACGGGTCGCGATCGCCCGTGCCCTGCTCCATCATCCGCAATGGATTCTCGCGGACGAGCCGACCGGTAATCTCGATTCCGTGACCGGTGACGCAATCTTCGAGCTGTTACTAGAGCTGCATCGTGAAGCTAAATGTGGCGTTTTATTTGTCACACACGACCTAGAACTCGCCGAACGTGCTGACCGGATTCTCTTCATGCAGGATGGACGAATCGTTGAAGATCGCCGGAAGCGTACGGTGCAAAGTGTCTAAGTATTGTTAATGAGGAGGTGTCTCGCGTTGCACACGTTTCGTGCCAAATTAATCACGAGCTTCATCGGCTCACTTGTCGTTTTTCTGTTGCTGTCGGTATCGACACAATCCGTATATGAAGCATTTCAGAATGCGGACTTCTCGGAACAGGAGACGACGATCGTGCGGGGATGTAATCATAACGACTTATCCAATTTATTCTTCACAAAAAACAGTTGTAATTTCGATGAAAAAATTGATGAGAGAGAAGACGGCATCGATTTTGGTGAGTCCGATGAACAAATTAAAAATACGGGAGGCACACCACGCGATCGAAAAGTAAAGGATCTTCCTCCATTTTCTATTTTGAATGTTGTAGAAGGCACATCCTCCAACAACATTCTATTCTTCACCGCTGTACTTGTACTGGTTGCTTTCGTAGCATACCGGATTCGTCGTCGTCGGCGACGTTCATCACAACCACGAGAATTTGAAAGTGAAGCAAACCATTGGGTCCAACCATCGTCTGAAAGTTATGTCCAACAAACAAACCTTCAATCGATGCTTACTCCGCCTGAAGAATCATTACGCCTGATGCTATTTGATTTTAATCAACGATTACCACGTGCCCTCAGACGGCGAAGCCACGAATCGTTGACAGACTGGACGGAGCGCATTCATCTGGTGACGCCACTCTCCCCTTACTTCGTCACCCGCTACGCAGCGCAAGCAGAAGTAGAAGCACTCGATGCACAAGCGATTCACCATTTCGAACAAGATCTTACGCGTTATTTAAAGACGCAGCTCTCCCAATAACAAGCAAAGGAGACTACATATGTTACGCTTCGTCATCAATCAATGGCGCCGGCAGCGCGGAAAATTCATCCTGACGCTCGTCGGTGCGCTCATCATCAGTGCCGGACTCAGTTTGATGTTTAATTTGACCGATTCGAGTCAAGGAACGGTCGAACAGACATTACAAAAGAAATGGTCGTCTGCGTATGACATCGTCGTACGACCGAAGGGAAGTCAGCTTGCAAGTGAGTCGAATGATTTACTAGAACCGAACTATTTGAATGGCATTAGTGGTGGTATTTCCTTCGAGCAATACGAAACCATCAAGAAAATGAACGACATTGCAATTGCGGCACCAGTCGCCGTGATGGGTTATGCAAGCATCAATGTTAACGTTCCGCAAGTGTTAAACTTTCCAAAAGAAGACGGCGTATATCGGTTAACGACGCAAGAATACGATGACTCGGGTATTAAAAAAGAGCGTCTTTATAATCAGTCCTATCATATTACCCAAGGATTAAAAATTCCTGCTCCAGAGAAGAATACATTCTCTACCAGACCGATAAAAGAGTTTTCAGATCTTACGATGAATCACCTGACACTGCTCGTTGCAATCGATCCAGTTGCAGAAGCTAAACTTGTCGGACTGGATAAGAGTATTATTAAAGATAAAAATTCACGCTATTTTGAAGAAACGGATCAATATCGTAAAGGAGGAAGTGATGGCTCATTCCATTCCATTCCAGTCATCATCGATCCCGATGCCGTGAGCCGTGGTAATTTTTTATTTAAAGTCGAAAAATTAAAGGTACCCTTCTCGACTGACAAAGAACAACAATCGTTTGTCAATCGTCTTGCAAAAGAAGACCTGCACAAAACGTCGTTTAATTCATCTTTAAATGACTACCCAGCAAAAGTTCTACAGACGGAAACAGTCTCCGTCATGGACATGCAACGTATTTTTTTAAATTCATTGAATGGAAAAACGACACGATTCATGAATCGTGACGCTTCTGGCTCCAATGTGACGGGTCTATTCTTTAAAACGAGCCCACTAAAATACAAGACTACTAAAAGTCCCTTTCCTACACGCTGGTCCAATGCGTATGCCGTTGAAACAGCTCCAACAAAATTAAAAAATTGGAGTTTTTCTGAAACTAATGTCCCTACATTCGGTTATCGCTCGATTCAATCGACGGGCAAAAAATTTAACTCGAAAGATCCGGGAATGCTCCCTTACGTCGTACCTTATTTTTCGATGAACATCATCGGACAATATGATGCTGATAACATTCAAGTCTCAAAAGATCCGCTAAATCAGTTACCGATGGAGACGTACAGACCGTCAACGGCTGATTTAGTTCTTGACGAAAAACAACAACCGATCAATCCAGCTCGAAAGATTCAATCGTCTGGAAATCCGGTTGGACTACTGACAAACTCACCACATATTCTAACAACACTTGATGTTGCAAAAGAGACATATGGTGAAAAATCGATTTCGTCGATTCGTCTAAAAATCAAAGGGGCTTCGACCGTCAGTGAAGAGTCAGAACAATTACTCCAAGACGTGAAGCAACAAATCGAGCGAGAAACTGGCCTCATCGCGACGATCACTAAGGGTTCTTCCCCACAACCGGTCGTCACGAAAGTCGTCGAACAAGGCAAAACACTCGGTTGGATCGAACAACCATGGGTTCATATCGGTGCTGCGATGACGATCTTCCGCGAGACGAGCGTCGGGTTCTCCGGTGTCATCTTCGCAATGCTCGCCGTCGCCATCGTTTATGTCCTCGCGACGAGTTATGTCTCAATGCTCGCCCGCCGAAAAGAATTCGCTGTCTTACTCGCACTCGGTTGGCGGACGAAGGACCTCTACAAAATCGTCTTGATCGAGGCGGCGATCCTCGCTGGATTCGTCTCAATAGTCGCCTTGATCGTCGAAGGCATCTTCTCATATGTCCGTAATGAAGCGATGAACGGCTGGAGTCTCCTCTGGATTGCGCTGTTCAGTCTCGTCATCTACCTCGCTGGTGCCGCTTGGTCGGCGTGGACGATTCGCCGCATCTCACCGTACGAAGCGATCAAGACCGGTGAATACGCGAAAGCCGCTCGCGTCGGACTGAAACTTCGTTCGACCGCGACACTCGCACTAAAGGAACTGATCGGGAAATGGAAGCGCAATAGCCTATCCGTCCTCTCAATCGCTCTACCGACGGCACTGCTGACGTTCTTCTTATTCGTGACGTTCCATTTACAAGGTGTTCTCTATACATCATGGCTCGGTCAATTCGTTGCCTTACAAGTCGGTCCGATGCATTACGTGACGATGGGTGTTGCGATCACGATCGCTATCTTAACGACGGGTGAGATCATGTGGCAAAACGTCACCGATCGTAGGGCATCGCTCGCCGTCCTAAAAGCACTCGGCTGGACGAACGGCGCAATCCGACAGTTGATCGTCCTTGAAGGCTTCCTCGTCGGTCTCATCTCCGGAGTCATTGGACTGATTGTCGCCTACTCGACGATTTACGTTTTATACGATCTTGTTCCCTGGAATGAGCCGTTGTTGATTGGCGTATCGCTCGCCCTACCGATTCTGTTCGGTGTCATTGCAGCCTTCATCCCAGCACAACTGGCAGCACGTGTTCAACCGTATCAAGAACTGAAAGATGCATCTTAATATTTGGCGGAGGGGCAACAGACGTTGTCCCTCTCTTCACAGGAGGAAGTCTATGTTACCGACATCGATTTATTCGTTATCAGCAGGAGCGGTCGTCTTGAATGACCAAAACGAGATTCTTTTGATCCAAGGACCGGATCGTGGCTGGGAGTTTCCAGGTGGCATCGTCGAGCCCGGGGAAAGTGCAGCTGACGGTATCATTCGCGAAGTCAAAGAAGAGTCTGGAATGGAGATTGAAATCGTGAAATTTTGCGGCATCTATCAAAACCTTGAGGCGAATGTCTGTGCGACCTGTTGGCTTGCAAAAGCGATTGGTGGTCAACCGCAGACGAGCAGCGAAAGTTTAGCAGTCGGTTTTTTCCCGCTCGAAGAAGTGTTACGACGCGTAACGTGGTCGAACTTCAGCGAACGAATCTTACATATCTTAGATGAACAGTCTCATCCATTTTTCGTAGCCTTTACCCCATAAAAGGAGGAATGACGATGTTCCGTTTTGTCTTAAATCAATGGCGCCGGCAGCGCGGGAAATTCATCCTGACGCTTGTCGGTGCCCTCATCATCAGTGCCGGGCTCAGTTTGATGTTCAACTTGACCGACTCCAGTCAAGGAACGGTCGAACAGACGTTACAAAAGAAATGGTCGTCTGCGTATGATATCGTCGTCCGACCGAAAGGCAGTCAGATGACGACGGAATCAAATAATTTACTCGAACCGAATTATCTCAATGGGATCAATGGTGGGATTTCGTTTAAACAATATCAACAAATCAAACAAATGAATGAGGTTGATATTGCAGCCCCGGTCGCTGTCATGGGGTATGTCATGTCTAATGTTTCCTTTGAAAAAGCGATTAAAATTCCTTCCACACCAGGAATCTATCGTTTTACAGAAACCACTTATATTCAAAACGGCTTCAAGAAGGAGCGACAATCAAAAACTGTGCTTCATCTTGCTCAAGGAACAAAAGTTCAAGTTCCTGAGAACGCTTCATTCATTTCTGAACAAATTGATGGTTTTTCAACGGCTGTCGCTAGAAATCCAGTCCTGATCGTCGGTATTGATCCAAAAGAAGAAGCACGGCTGGTCGGTTTGGACAAGAGTGTGCGTACGACGAACAAATCCCGATACTTCAATTCGACCGACCACCATGAGTCAGATACTGCTAATAATCGAAACATCATCCCGATTTTAGTAAATCCGAACTCCTTTAATAAAGGAAGTTACGACTATGATATCGAACGTCTCGATGCTCCTTATCAAACCGAACAAGATCAGCAAAAACTAATTGATAAGGTCATCAAATCACAACCAAAACGGTCTATTATCGATTCTCCTCTTGCCTCTTATCCCGCTAAGAATATTCAACACCTGTCCATCCCAACCGCTAAAGTAGAAGAAACCTATCTGCGAACGATGGTTGAAAAGACAAACAGCTTACAAACGGATTCTGAATATGCAGAAGGAGGACAATTGGTTTATCAATCCGGTCCTCTTCGATTCCAATCAACGGCTAGTCCGTTTTCAAGCCGATGGAGCACAGCTTTTGAAGTATCCGCGACGCCGACACGAATTTCAGGAATCGGTTTTGATAAGGAACTTATTTCTGATGAAGGGTTTCGTTCCCTCACATCAATGGGACAAAAGGTCAAAAGACCAGAACCGGGCTCATCTAGTATCATCTTTCCATTTTTACAATTTAAAGTCGTTGGTTTATACGATCCTAATAAAATCAAGGTCTCAAAAGACCCGCTGAACGAGTTACCAATGGAAACTTATCGTCCTTCGTCTGCCGATCTTATTTTAGATGCGAAGGGCGAACCCGTCAACCCAGCGAAATCGATTGATACGTCTGGTAATCCCGTCGGACTGTTGACGAGTTCTCCAAACATCCTGACGACGATTGACAGCGCGCGAGCAGTCAATGGAGAACAAGCGATTTCTTCGATTCGTCTTAAAATCAAGGGGGCTTCGACCGTCAGTGAAGAGTCGGAGCGACTACTCCAAGACGTGAAAAAGCAAATCGAACAGAAAACCGGATTGATGGTCACTATCACCAAAGGTTCTTCCCCACAACCGGTCGTCACGAAGGTTCTCGATGACGGGAAGACGCTCGGCTGGATTGAACAACCATGGATCCACATCGGTGCTGCGATGACGATCTTCCGCGAGACGAGCGTCGGTTTTTCCGGTGTTATCTTCGCGATGCTCGCGGTCGCGATCGTCTATGTCCTCGCGACGAGTTATGTCTCGATGCTCGCCCGCCGGAAAGAATTCGCCGTCTTACTCGCACTCGGCTGGCGGACAAAGGATTTGTATCACATCGTCTTGATCGAGGCGGCGATCCTCGCCGGATTCGTCTCTACGATTGCCTTGATTGTCGAAGGAGTCTTCTCGTATGTTCGTAACGAAGCGATGAACGGCTGGAGCCTTCTCTGGATCGCGCTATTCAGTCTCGTCATTTATCTCGCTGGTGCAACCTGGTCAGCGTGGACGATTCGCCGCATCTCACCGTATGAAGCGATTAAGACCGGCGAATACGCGAAAGCGGCTCGTGTCGGACTGAAGCTTCGTTCGACGGTGACACTCGCATTGAAGGAACTGATCGGGAAGTGGAAGCGCAATAGCCTGTCTGTCCTCTCGATCGCTTTACCGACGGCACTGCTGACGTTCTTCTTATTCGTGACGTTCCACTTACAGGGTGTCCTTTATACGTCTTGGCTTGGTCAGTTCGTTGCCCTGCAAGTCGGTCCGATGCATTACGTGACGATGGGTGTTGCGATTACGATCGCTATTTTGACGACGGGAGAGATTATGTGGCAAAACGTCACCGATCGCTGCGCTTCACTTGCCGTCTTAAAAGCACTCGGCTGGACGAACGGCGCGATCCGTCAGTTGATCGTCCTCGAAGGCTTCCTCGTCGGTTTAATTTCCGGCATCATTGGACTGATCGTTGCCTATTCGACGATTTATGTCTTGTACGATCTCGTTCCGTGGAATGAACCGTTGTTGATTGGCGTATCGCTTTCCTTACCGATTCTGTTCGGTGTCATCGCTGCCTTTATCCCAGCACAACTGGCCGCACGTGTCCAACCGTATCAAGAACTAAAAGATGCTTCGTAAACTAAGGAGTTGTACACATGAATTCTATTCAGGCAATATTTCTTGACCGGGACGGAACGATTGGTGGAGATGCCACCGTCCACTACCCTGGAACGTTTGCGTTATTTTCTTACGTTCCTTCGCTAATCGAACGCTTACGTAATCAAGGGATTTTACTGATTGCGTTTACGAATCAACCTGGTATCTCAAAAGGCTTGGCCCGCGAAGAGGATTTTCGAACAGAATTACAGAGCTTCGGCTTTGATGATACGCTGATTTGTCCGCATGCAGCGGAAGATCGCTGCACTTGTCGCAAACCATCACCAAATTTATTATGGCAGGCACAAGCAAAACACGATCTCCGACTCGAGCAATGTGTCGTCATCGGGGATCGCTGGAGTGATATGATGGCTGCTGCGCACGCCGGGTGTATCAAAATCTTAGTTCGAACCGGTGCCGGAGAGAGCTCCATTCGTGATTACGCTGACCGAATGGAACAAGCAAACGTTGACTACATTGCCGACAACTTGACGGACGCGATCGCTTGGCTCGATACGCAAAACTGAATAAACGAAAAGGCGCGCTTCCACAATGGAAGTCGCGCCTTTGTTATTTCTTCGAACGTTTTGGTTGAGAAGATGCGTAGACACTAACCGCTAACACAAATAAGATTGCAAACCATGTCCAAAATGACATGTCATCGCCTCCTTTAAATAATGCGTAGGTACTTTAACTATCTTCTTTTTATTACCAATAAATCCCTGCAATCATTTATTAGCGATTTTTCGTAATAGATAAAGCGCGTAGATGATCGATGGAACAGCCATCGCCATGAGGATGATATGGACACTTCCGAATAACACGTTCATAGCTAGATTAAAATCTGACACTTTTTTTCCTCCTATATTTCAATGGTTCTCTTATATTTATTCTACTATAATATTACATTCACTATATTTTGAACCCTTACAATTATGTAATAATTTTCAATTCTCCTTCATTATGAAGGGATTCACGTTACACTGAACGTACGAAACAGAGGTGAATATGTTGCAATTAACATTTGAGTACATGCCTTATTATTACGATGATGATCTTCAATTGATTCCAAATGATTTTTCAGACCCTGATAATTTGCGCTTCGTCATCGAACAAGACTACACGTCAGCTTTTAGCATCTTTACGAATCCAGACGATGAATCCTCCTCGTTTGAAAGTTCATTTCTTGAGCAGTGGTTTCATCGATTACAAGCTTTCCCACTATTCGTCTGTGTAGAGGTGAATCGTTATGTCGAAGAAGAGTTTGAAGCGTTATGTCGCTTTTGTTCAATTACATATAATGATTTAACACCACTTGCGGACAAACGTTTCATCGTCGCTGAACTGAAGCATGTTACCGATTTTCAACACCTGTATTCTTACTTACATTCCCACGCGAGTTGGAATGATCTTGTCATCTGGTCGACCAAACCAAATGTCTTCCGGATTGAATACCGAACGCACTACTACTCCGAAAGACCAGAAAAAACGGTCATCGTCTTCATGCAGGAAAACATGTCTATCTTTGCGTTCAGCTACGATGCAGATGTCGTGAATATTGTCTCGAATCAACCGTTTTTTGAGACGGCCGATCGCCTGTTTAATACCTTACCCGACTTCGTCGTTCCGACCTTAGTTGACGATACAGAAGACGTACAAGAAAAGGAGTGAATCCTTTGGATCCTTTAACAAAACAGCTAATTGAATACATTCTCGAGAAGTATCAGTTAAATGATTACATTCTCTATGAGTCATCTTACGCTCGACACAAAATAAACGACCAAACCGTTTACTCTTTTGAAACGTTTTGGATTCCGCGAGGTGCATATGTTATCGAGGAAGAGGATGGCACGATGCTTCCCGAAGGAACCGTGCAGATTACGATTGACCCTGTTACGAAACGAACGACGACGTTATCCTTACACGGTCCGACCTCGATTCATTCCGTTCCGAACGATTTACGTGATCCAACCACTCGGATGGCTTGGATCGAATCAGAGACCGACATGATCCATGGTACGCATTTTATGGTAGAAGAAGAAAACGACACTTTTTTTAGTTATGTGAGTTGTCATGAAGGGATTCGGCTGTCTCCCGGTTGTTTCATTCATCTGACGTTAACGGACAACGGTCAACTCGATGAGTTGTTCCTATACGGTCCTCATCCGCTTGATCATCATGTGAAACAGGAACCTTTCGCCTTAACGCTCGAGGACATCGAATCGCTAACTAAACAACAACTAAAATGGTTCTCCTATACAAAACCAGGACATCAATACGCGCATACCGTCGTCGAGACGTTCGTGACGCAAGAAGGGTCTATCCTTGTGCCTAGTAAACTGGATTTCACGTCGTCACTCGATCGAAATGACATCTTAACGTGGACAAATCCGTCTTCTTCAATTCTCAAACGCCATCCTATCCAATCAGCAGTAAGCGTGACAGCAGAGGATGTGATCACGCAATCCGAACATCCTGATTTTCGTCCGATCCAGCAAGAGACGGTGAACGCCTGTCGAATTACGATTCAAGAAATCGTCCAAAACGTCTACCCTAGTGAATCAGGACAATGGGCGATTCGTCACATTTACCGGCAACATCCCTACCTTGCTGTCAAATTGTCACGCGCGCATCCGACGTCCTATGTTGAGCAGCATCGGCGCGTCACGATTCTCCTTGACGAAAAGACGCTTCACTGGATTAGCTTGACCGACGATCAGGAACTCCATACCGTGTTCGATTCCGTTAGCGCACCGGAGCTCGAGGATGAGCAGCAAGACATCATCTTCAACGCATTACGTCCGTACCTTTTACTCACGCCGCGTTATGTGTTTGCCGCTTCAAAAGGTCAATACGTTCTTTGTGGCTTACTTGACTCGAACCATGCTTACTTACCGGCAACAAATGAAGTCGTTTTATTGCGCAATCTATAAAGTGAAGATAGATACGAAGGAGTGAACGAGTTGCATCCATTAACGAAAGATTTAATCTCCCATATTCAAGATAAATATCAACTGAGCGATTATGTTTTACATGAAACTTTCTATCGCCGTGAAAAAATTCGTGGTGAAACGCAATATTCGCTTGAGACGTGTTGGTTCCCCATCAATCACGGCCCTTGGTCTGAAGACGAGAGTTATCCAGACGGTACGATAGAGATTCAAGTCGATACAGCTACACGACGAACGACATCAATCAACAAACATGGTGATGTCACAATTTATTCTCTTCCAGAGGACTTGCGTGATTCAGACACACAAACTTCCTGGCTAGAGCAAGAATTAGGAATGACGTTCGACCAGGAGTTCATGTTACTGAAGCACCAAGATTCGCTGTATCAGTATGTCAGCTGCCAAAACGGAATTCGCCTCTTCCCTGGTTTTTTCATTTCGCTTGAATTGACGGACGACGGAGCGCTTGATTTTTTCAGTGTGTATGGAACCCCCGCCCTGAGCAACAATTATCCGACTGAATCGTTTTCACTGTCACCTGTTCAAATCACACCGATCATTACAGAACAGATACGGTTCTTTTCAGCTCCTGGTGATCAACAACGAATACAGGCGCATACAATCGAGGAAATCTTTGTTTCTCAAAACGACTCGCTCACGTATCCCTTTAGTGATCCAGACACTTCGTCCGTTGCCATGAATGAGATCGTGACATGGGACAAACCATCTACGTTCTCCTACACGCGCAAATTGATTAAACGGAGAGACGCCGTCACGGCACGCGATGCCGAAGCTCAAACGCCACACCCGGATTACCGACCGTTGACCGATGGGACATTGATGACTTGTAAGTCAATTGCTGTAGACCTCATCGCTGCGGAGTATCCTGAGGAGTTAGGAGCGTGGACGATTCAGGAAATCTATCGGGATTTTCCATTCATTAACGTGAAAGTACGCCGGACACATGACGACCCAAATCTCGCTCATAAACGTCGTTTGACGATTCTCCTGATTGAAGAAACTTATGAAGTCAGCCTAATCGTTGATAACGAGTCGATTATCGCGCTCTACCATGACTCGTCACAACCGTTGCCTAATAGCGTGCCCAAAGAAGCCATACGTGACGCACTCATGCCTTATCTGACATTAAAGCCATATTATGTCTTCGACCAGGCGCTCGATCAGTACGTCCTCTGCGGACTACTCGACTCCGTTCATGCTTACTTACCGGCAACGAACGAAGTCGTTTTATTGCGCGACTTATGAGTTAGTTCAGCCATTGATCTATCCGATTCCTTATTGCTTTTGGAAGAACGAGTCGTCTCAGCTGTTCCAGTCGCTCATGGTCCACTTCCTGTTTCGTGAGATACTGTTCAATCATCGCGCCCTTTTGTTCCCGTCCTGGAATCAGTTGATAGATGACGTACCAATCGATGAGTGCCATGAACGATAGTCCAGCTGAATCGATTGATTGTTCATCAAACGGATAGATGAACACGCCCTCACCATGACGAATCTGCAGTCCGCTCATCAAATCGATATCGATTCCTTCGATGATAAATTCCTGGAACACTTCCGTCGCATAAAGTGACGTCTCGTCTTGTTCAACGACAGTTCCCATCTCAGATAACAATAGGACTGCCCGTTCGGCGTCCGCTAACGCGACGACGAGATCGATGTCGCGCGGAGTGACAGCAGTCCATGATGGTGTAACAATAATGAACCCCCGATACCAAAGTGAATCTGTTCATGCTGCAAACACGCGACGACTTTTTCTAACACTTGCTCAAGACTCATCGCCGGAACCCCGCTGCTCGAAACGGTCCTTCCATCGAAATCGTAAAGATGATTCGCGCAATTTCATCCGGCGATGTCTCGTTTGGATGGCTTAACCAGGATTCGATGACACCGAGATGGGCGGCTGAGAGATAGGCAATGAGATAATTTTCTGGAACGAGCCGTTCTCCTTGTTCCGGTAGTCCCGAGAACAGAATTTGTTGCATGTAATCACGGACCCGCTTCCGAAACATCCCGTCACTCGTCGGACTGAGTAAGATCCGCATCAGCGTCCGGTGTTCATAAAGAAACGTTAGAAACGGGATGATTCGTCGGTATGGTGAGTCCTCCGTTTTGTTGATCAGGACGAATGGAATCTCGCGTTCGAACGTCGCTTCGATCTTTTCAAAAACCTCATTCGTCATCCGCTCGAGCAGTTCGTATTTATCCGCGTAATGATGGTAGAACGTCCCGCGGTTGACTTCCGCCCGTTCCGTCAACAACTTAATCGTCACGGCGTCAAAACCAACTTCGTCGATCAGCTGAAGGAACGTCTCACGAATCCTCCGGTCAGTCCGGATAACGCGTAAATCCTGTTTTTTCATCGAAATCGCCTCTTTCTTCAACATTTTGTAGAAATCTGTCGCTTAAGCGACAGATGAACGTTAACTGGTCATTGCTCCCAGTTTCTCTCCCTTTTATAATGAAATTAATCAACACGTTGTTCAATAATTATTTCATAAAAGGAGGGAGAATACGATGGATTTACGATTACATGGTGTATCAAAATCATTTCATCAACAGAACGTTCTCCAACAGATTGATCTTTTGATTCCGTCCGGTGAAATTTGTGGCTTACTTGGTCCGTCAGGTTCCGGTAAGACGACGCTGATTCGTTTAATGATTGGTGCGATTCAGGCGGACGCAGGAACAATTCAGATTGGTGACACTTCGATGCCAAGCTTCAAGATGTTATCGCAGATTGGTTTCATGCCACAAAACGATGCTTTGTATGAGGATTTATCGGGGCTTGCGAACCTACAGTTTTTTGGTTCCCTATACAACATGTCCCGTCAGGATTTAGCAAAACGCATCGAGGAGGTCTTGACACTCGTCGATTTAACGAATGATCAAAAAAAGCTCGTTCGCCATTATTCCGGTGGGATGAAGAAACGATTGTCCCTCGCCATCTCAATCCTGCATCGTCCGAGCGTCCTATTTCTGGATGAGCCGACCGTCGGGATCGATCCCGTGTTACGTCGCCAGATTTGGAATCAATTCCAAGCGATTCGTGCGCAAGGTACGACGATCGTCGTCTCGACCCACGTCATGGATGAAATCAACGAATGCGACCGGGCAGCATTGATCTATAACGGTCGGATCATCGCCTACGATCCGCTCGATCGTTTGCTCGCACAGACTGAAAACGGTCAGGTCGAGGAACTGTTCCTGCTCGCTGGAAAGGACGTGACGTGATGTGGCAACTCGCACGACGGGTCATCCGTCAAACGTTGAACGATAAACGAAGCGTCGGACTGATTTTGCTTGCTCCATTATTAATCTTCACCTTGATCTATTTCCTACTTGGAAACGATGACTACACGCCAGTCGTCGCCATCAGTCAAGATGTACCGACTCCAGTCTCACAAGCGATCGAAAAACAGGATCTGTCGCTTAAAACGTATAACGGCAGCGATGCTGACGCCTATCTCAAGGACCATGAAACGGTCGACGTCGTCTTAGATATGAAAGACAATCAGCTAGCGTTGAACCTCCGTGAACCTTCGACGAAAAGTTCCAAAGCGTTACGCGAAATTCAAGCTGGACTGGCATCGCTGCAACCGACGATGCAACTCGAGACGAACTATCTGTACGGAGATGTTGATCAATCGACCTTTGATGCGCTTGGCTTCGTCTTTTTATCGCTGTTCTCATTCTTCTTCGTCTTCATCTTGTCAGCAATGGCACTCGTCAAGGAACGCAGTGGCGGCACGCTCGAGCGGTTGATGATGACACCAATTCGCCAAACCGACGTCATCTTCGGCTATACGCTCGGTTATAGCGTCTTCGCTTCCATCCAGGCAATTCTTGTCGTCCTGTACGCGACGACCGTTCTTGACTTACCATCTGAAGGCTCGATCATCTGGGTCTTTCTGACGATGCTTGGACTTGCCGTCGTCGCAGTCTTGTTCGGCGCAACGATTTCAATCTTTGCTCAGTCTGAGCTGCAGGTCGTCCAGTTGATTCCCTTTACGATCATTCCACAGATCTTCTTCTCGGGTTTGATTCCGCTCGATCTGATCCCGTACGGACTCGGTAACATCGGATATATCACCCCAATCTTCTACGGAGCGAGTGCGATCAAAGAGGTGCTCGTCTACGGCAACGGGTGGTCAAGCATCTGGCCGTACTGGCTCGGACTATTCCTTTATGGAGCAGCCTTGTTCTTGTTGAACATGCTTGCTCTTAATAAGTATCGCGGACACCAAAAAAGACACGGCTGATTACACAAGCCGTGTCTGATTTTGCTCAAGCTGTTCAAGGAAAGCAGTCCGTCGAGAGGGATCGAGTGTCTGTTCCGGAATATCAGCATATCGAACGAGTTGATAGATCTCATGCGGAACCGTGACCTCTAAACGTGTTAACCACTCCGTCAGCGTTTCATATGTCCGCCGTTGTTGCACTGGAGCAAGTGACCGATTGAACGCGTGCACCGCTTCACGAATTTTTGAATCAAGCATACTGTCTTCTGACGAGGACTCGGCTTCAGGCGTTAGCGGAAGCGATAGAGCGGTTCGTTTCGGTTGATGCTTTGATGGAAATGACCACTTCATACGGTTGAATCGTTGTCGACGATACAGGTAGATGATGACTAGAGCGACAATCCAAGGAGTCACACGTACGATTTGATTGATCGCATCTGTCAAGAAACCTTTCCCTAGCTCAACCGGTTTTTTCTTTTTAGGTTCCTTCCGATAACCTTCGTGCCCGCTTTTGGAAGAATTCGGTTGATTGATGATGTGCCCTTCTTTCACATAGATGACTTTTTTAGTCGGTAAGATCTTGCCCGGAATATATACCCAGTTTCCTGTCGATTGATCAATCGGTGGATCAATCAATGCTTGATACGATAGTTTTACACCCATGACGCCTAAAAATAGGACTAGGCACGTCAAAAAAGTCATTCCAATGATTCGATGTCTCATTTCATCCTGCACCTCCAAACCGAATTGAAATCAGTGACACAAGACCTTTTCCCATATGTTACCATGAAAGGAGGCGATTCAGATGAGTTACGAAAAAGTATTTCAAATGCCGATGCAACAGCTGTATCAGATATACCGTCAAAAAGTCGAGCGTAAGCAACGGACACAAGACGAACTCGATGACGTGCTGTTCTGGTTGACCGGACACACGCCATCAACTCTTGAACAAGCCATACAAACCCAAAACGTCGCAGCCTTTTTCGAGAACGCACCCGCCCTGAACGAACGTCGCTTTTTAGTTACTGGTGTCATCTGCGGGATTCGTGTGGAAAACCTAACGGATCCGCACATTCGTAACATTCGCATTCTCGACAAACTCGTCGATGAACTGGCAAAAGGAAAAGCATTAACTAAAATCTTACGATAAGGAGGAATGCTGATGTCTACTTTACTCAGTACACTGGCGATCCTCGTCATGGTGACCAGTGTGACCTATTTCATCGTCTATCAAGTCAAACGAAGCAAAGGAACCCATCGTTCACCCGTCTATCGACTTGTCTTTGGTGGTCTGTCGGTCGGCTTGATGGTCAGTTATTTTTTGCTGACGTGAGTCGTGATTTTTAGTTTTTGATTTTAACAATAAAATCATTAATACAGTATTTGAAATAATAGAGGAGGTATACGCTTGCAACTTCGAAAATGGATCCTTCCGCTTTTGCTACTCATCTGTCTCGCCTCACCGAATGCCGCAACGACATATGTGAAATGGACGGTCGCTCCAACAGGTCACTATCTCGAACGGCTTCAAGCGGCTGACATTCCTTACAAAGTCCGCCAACACACGCTTTACGTTCAAGAAAAGGATCTGCGCCGCGTCACGTCGTGTTGTACATGACAACGATAGAAACCCCCCTCATTTCAGCGAAATGAGGGGGGTTTCTGATCAATCACGATTTAGCGAATCGTTTTTAATGCTGTTGCCCACGGGATGACTTGATCGAGCATTTGGTTGACCGATGTTTCTTGAACGGCTGCCGCTTTTAAGACCGATCCGTTCTCGAAATCAGTGAACAATGATAACGCCGGATGCACCCGGACGTCGGCGATCAATAACTCACCTAAGATGCCGCGCAAATGTTCGGCTGCCCGTGCCCCACCGACAGAACCATAAGAGACGATCCCTGCCGCTTTGTTGTTCCATTCGACACGTAGATAATCGAGCGCGTTCTTGAGTGACGCTGCAATCGAATGGTTGTATTCCTGGACGATGAAGACGAAGCCGTCTTGTGCTGCGACATCCTTCGACCAAGCAGCAGCACCCGACGCATCCCCATCCTTTTCACCTAGAAGCGGTAATTTGTAGTCGGCGATATCAAGAATCGTGTAGTTTGCATCCCCCCGTTGATCGGCGAGTTGTTTGACCCAGTTCCCGACTTGTGGGCTGAGGCGTCCTTCACGTGTGGATCCTAAGATGATACCAATGTTTAATTTCTCCATTTTCATTTCCTCCTCTTGTTTAGATGCTGTCAGTTCATTTTCCTATTAAAGATATTCTTTTTCGATCTTGCGCGTACTCCGGACCGTATCAATCGGACGGACCATTTGTTCGATCTGTGCCCGTTGTGGCTCGAGGAATGGTGGTAATGATAATTTTTCTCCAACCGTTTCATAAGGCTCATCACCCATGAAACCAGGACCATCTGTTGCCCACTCGAACAAGACACTGCGCGCAACACGGGCATAAAGGGACTCGAAGAAGAAGCGATCGACATAACCGGACGTGTTGAAGCGTAGCTGTTGCATCCGCTCGATCCATTCCTGTAAAGCAGCCGTATCTTCAACGCGGAAGGCGACGTGGTGCACTGTTCCGAATCCTTGACGTCCGCTTGGTAGAACGACGTTATGCTCAACGATGACTTGGGCACCATTTCCGCCTTCACCCATCTCGAACAAGTGCAGGGAACCAGCTTGATCGACTTCGCGCATCAACATCGCTTGTTCAAGTACCGCTTTTAAATTGTCGAATTCCGCGATCCGGATGTGAATTGGACCGAGTCCCGTGATCGCGAACTCGAGGGGTACCGGACCATTTTGCCACGGTGTGCCAGAAGCGACACCTTGATTATGCTCGTCAGAGATCAACATGTATTGTTGCTCATCAAAATCGACGAACGAGAGCGTCTGCTTGCCGAATTGTTCTTTGATACCACGGTGCTTGACGTCATATTTGTCAAAGCGTTTAATCCAGTATTCAAGTGCCGCATCCGTTGGAACACGGAACGCCGTCTTGAAGATTTCATTTGTTCCGTGTGACCCTTTTTGAATACCAGGGAAATCAAAGAACGTCATATCCGTGCCGGCAGATCCTTTATCATCGGCGAAGAATAAGTGATACGTCTGGATGTCATCCTGATTGACGGTCTTCTTTACCAATCGCATCCCTAGGACGTTCGTAAAGAAGTCATAGTTTTTCTCGGCACTGCTCGTAATCGCCGTCACGTGGTGGATTCCTTTTAGTTCATTCATGAAAAATCGCTCCTTTAGTGGTTATTATCTCGAATTCGAGATATCAGCCTAAAAAATTTTATTGTTTTTTTGCTTGATAGCCGATCGTTTTGGCTGTCTCGATGAATGCTTCGAGGTCTGACGGGACTATTCCTTGAAATACTTGATTGATTGCTTGCTCGTGCTTTGGAAAAATAGCTTCCATCAGTTGGTGTCCTTCAGAGGTCAGTTCCGCAAATGTCACACGCCGATCCTCTGGACATGCTTTTCGGACAACGTAATTTTTCTTTTCGAGCTTATCGATGACATAGGTGATGCTACTGCTCGTGATCAAGACTTTTTTCCCAATCAATTGAATCGGTTGCCTGCCCCTGTGAAACAGCAACTCAAGAACTGAAAAATCCGTCGGGTTCAATCCCCATTGCGCAACATCCTTCTTGATGACTTCATGTAACGCATCAACTGCGCGCACCATGACCGTCAATGCTTTCAAGTTCGGATTCGGTGGAGTCATTTCGTTCACCTCTTTTGTATCTTCAATTCATATATCTTTAATTCGAGATAAATATACCATCCCGATTTTTATTCGTCAACTGTTTTGCTACTATTTATATAAACTTGATGCGTAACAAACTAAAAAAACTGAGCCGAAGAAAAAATCGACTCAGATGCGATGAATCACATGGTTTTAAAATAGCTTAAATGTTAGACCCAATCAACGAGATCTACGAGGGCTTGGCGTGTTTGCGGATGCGCCGGTGCTTCATTTCGATAACCGAACGCGACCATGACGGCGACATTCAGATTATCCGTCAGGTGTCCTTCATCACGTAACAGCTGTTCGACGGCTTTTTGGTCGAATCCTTCCATCGGGCACGAATCAATCCCGATCTGTGCCGCACTGGTCATCATGTTACCGAGCGCAATGTATGTTTGTTTTGCCGACCAATCCCGCATGGCGCGCTTGGATGACACAAGATCGAAGTCGGCTTCCTGGAACTGACGATAAAATGAATGACGACCTTGCTGTGCTTCAGGCGTTAATCCGATCACATCTTGCATCATATGATGGATGTAAGGCGCGTCAAAATGCATGTCCTGTTCATTTCGAGCCAAGAGGATGACGAAATGGCTCGCTGTCTCGAGTTGTCCGGCAGCGCCCCACGCAAACGGTGCAAGCCGCGCACGAAGCGACTCATCCTGAATGATAAGAAAACGCCACGGTTCGTAGCCAAACGATGATGGAGAAAGACGTCCCGTTTCGAGGATGAAAGCAAAATCATCTTCCGGAATCTGTTTGTCCGCAAATCGTTTTGTCGCGTGACGGAAGGCGAATGCATCGAGAATCTGTTGTTTTCGTAAATCGTTAGTCGTTTTAGTTAACATGTTCTAGCCTCATTTCGTATGATAGTGACATCTGAAGTGTATGCCGCTTCCTAGCAAGCGACAAGTACGCACTTTGAAGTGACATACTATCAATCATGTAACTAAAGGAGACGATCCATATGCCAATCGAAGACAGTTGTGTGTTTCTAAATACCTATTCTTGTGCGACGGCAGCGACGGTCGAAGTGATCGGTGGAAAATGGAAAGCCATCTTACTCTATCAACTACTTGACGGTCCGCTTCGCTTTTCAGAACTGTTGAAGACCTCTGAATCCATCAGTCCGCGTATCTTGACCTTACAATTACGAGAACTCGAGCACGATGGGCTGATCCATCGCGTGACATACGCAGAAGTACCGCCTCGTGTCGAGTATTCGCTTACCCCGCTCGGTGAGACACTTCGTCCGCTCGTCCTGATGATGAAACAATGGGCGACCGATCATATGTCAAGCGTGCTCGAGCATCGTGCTGCAGGAGAACTCGTTCGATGACGTTCTCACTATATGAAGCGCATCTACCGGTATCTGATTTACATCGATCGATTGAATTTTACGAATCACTCGGATTAACCTTTGATCATACCATTGACGATCGAATCGCATTTTTATGGATTGAACCCGGAAAAAGTTGGCTTGGACTTTGGCTTAGTGAGCATGCGAACACACCGTATCATCCTTCCATCCGACACATCGCTTTAACTGTCGATATCGACTTTTTACGAAATGCTCCGAATTGGTTGCGCGAGCGTCAAATCGAACCACGCGCTGCATTTGGATTTGGACCAGATGAGCCCTTCGTGATGACACATACGAATTACGCCCATGCCAAACTGCATTTCAATGATCCGGATGGCAATAGTCTAGAATTCATCTGTCACTTACCGAATCCGAAACGACTATCGAAGAAGATGACACTCCAAGAATTCGAGACGCTAACGTTTACTTAATGTAACGTCCATACAACGCATGCCCTTCTCCTAATCGATAGTGATCTGTCCCAGAAAGAATATACGCCGTATCGTCAGGTAATCCGATCGCGTGATCCATTTGAGACAGGTGTTCCTGAAAACGGGTTGCCCGTTTTTCCTGGTTTAAATGAGGACAGAGACAACCGCTCAGCCAGCCTTGCCCCGTATCCAGGCAATAGTCCGTTCCGTCCTCACTCGTACGGATCCCGTATTCCATCGCATAGATCGCTCCAGCACTGACACCGACGTACCACGTTCCACGCTTGATGGCTTGTTCAAGCCATAGATCCATGCCTTTTACAGCAAAAGTCTTGACGAGTAACGGATAATTGCCACCACCGACATAAAGAATGTCGGCATTTTCTATTAGTCGTCGTTGCGTCTCCATGGATTGTTCGTCGTCAAACAGCGTGACGATCGAGACAATCGCTCCAATTGTTTCATATGTATCTCGAAATTGTTGTTGGTATAGCAATTCATCTCGACTTGCCGTCGGCAGGAAGACGATATGTGGTGCGTGTTTCGTCAGTTGAACGACATGCCGATTGATGAATTGATGAGACGGAGCAACCAGTTGACCGCCTCCGATTAGCATGAGGTTCATCTTTTTTCTCCTTTGCAGCGACTTTTTAGAAAAAGGAATACAGTCCGTGTTCGTAATAATCAAATTCTCGTGTAGTTAGTCGCTCAAAGCGATAGCCTTCATAAAAGGCATCGAGTGCTACCGGATCATTGATGATTGGACTGATGGCGAGAGCGATATCATACCGCCGATCGCCCGGTCTCATCGCTCCGACATCTATGAACGAGAGCTTTCCGTCCGTCGCGACCAACAGATTGTCTGTCGTACAGTCGCCATGAATCCAACTGGCAGTTATCGGCTCCGGACAGGAGGACTTTAGTTGTTTCAGTAAATCCATCGTGCCGGACGTCCAAACAGATGTGACATAACGTTCCGCTGTCACAATTCGTTCCTTTAACCATTCCTGTGACGTTCCCCCTGTCGCTCGTTGATGAAAATGAAAAAGATATGTCCCGAATGCTTGCCACAGCTGGATCCGTCGCTCGCTTGTCGCCTGTCTTAAAGCTGTCGTCAACGTTATCCCGTCTCGCCACTGCATCAAGAGATGGCTTTGCTGTTCCGTCTTAAAAAAACCAACGTACTCAGGTAGGAACCCTGGTTCTCGTTGCATCCATTCTTCTAAGACAATTGCTTCTTCTGCGAGCCATCCTTGGTATCTCGCTTCCATAGCAGTCTTTAGTAAGTAACTCCCTTTCTTTGCTTCAATCCGGTACACAATCGAAGTTCCCCCTTGCTCAAAAAGCTTTTCGACGTGCCCGATATCCCCCGTCAGTTGTTCGATCCGTACACGGGTTGCTTCCGTCATACCGTATATCCCGTGAACGGCACTGGCGTCGACAGTCGAATCCAGGTCGACGGTTTGCCGTAGACCGATGCGTCATCAAGAAAACGTTCCAGCGTTGTAACGGACGCCGTTTGCAACTTGACCATGAAGTTATAGCTACCGGTCAGGCGATGACACTCGACGACTTCTGGATGTCCTTTACAAAATTCAATCAAGCCTGCGCAGCGTGTCTCTTCGAACATGACGACAGCGAGTAACCCTTGCGCGAGTGCTTCCGGATTTATGACAGCGCGGAATCCTTCGATGATTCCCGCGTCCTCCATTTTTCGGACCCGTTCGATGACGGCAGGTGCCGATAACCCGATCTGTCGTCCGAGTTCCGACCATGGAATCCGGGCATCATCTTGCAGAATCCGGACAATCTGTTGATCAATTTGGTCCATTTTTCATCTCCCTTTCGAATTAAAACCACTTTCTTCAAATTAACATGGAATCAAAGGAAAATATAGCCTTTCCCTATGTTCTCCTACTGTGCTCATCAAAATGCTTTTCTTATACTAATTACAGGAGGTGATACATATGGAATCAACCTGTGTCCGGTGTCAAGAAACGATTGAAACGACGGTCTATCAGTGCTCGCACGCTTGTACGTTTTGCGAACCGTGTACGAAAGCGCTCGATCATATTTGCCAAAACTGCGGGGAGATGCTCGAAGCCGTCACGCCAGTCGCGACATAAAAAGACGGATGCCTCGGCACCCGTCTTTTGTCTATTTAGATCGTCTCTTGTGATTGTCGCTCGGCTAAGCGCTCTTTTGCTTTTTCTTGATGCGGCTTAATCGCCGACTCCCCGAGTGCTTTCGCTAGACCTCGGGTTGGAAGATTGACATACATCGACTCATAATTGCTGACTTCGAACGTCTCATGGAAGATCCCGACCGCTTCTGATGTCCGTGCCTTCTGATTGAATCGTTTCCACGCCGTCAAATGACGGGAACCATGGGCATATGCCATCAATTCTTCCGTCGAACGCCAATACTGAATCAACGTCACGGAACGCCAACCGACAAGTGACTCATGCGAAATCAGACCGACATCGTTTTCATAACACTCTTGTAGCATCGGTCCCATCGCTTGGACCGTCGGTAACCACTGCCGGACAGAACGTAGGCGATTGATCCGTAAACCGATGATGAACACGACGACGTCTTTGTTCGGAGTCGCAATGATCCGTTTCATGTCAATTTCCTCCTTCAAGGGTCTCAAGGGAAGCGTCGCACCAGTCGAGTAACGCCCGTGTCTTCCGAATGCCATAATCAAGCGTCAATAACCAATAGACGGCATCATTCGAGTCAGGATAAGAACGAATCATCGCATCGATCGCTTGATACGTCTCAAGCCGTTCTTCGAGCAATCGCGCGTGCTCCTGAATTTTCTTCAAGGTGACCTCTTTTGAAGCATGTCGAGCGAAGTACAGCTTCAACAACAGGTCGTTCCGTTGCACGGGCAATTCGACGGACGGTTCAGCGACCCACCGCTCGAGCTCCGCATGCCCGTTTTTCGTCAGAGCGAATTGTTTCCGTTCCCCATCCGTGACCTCTTCAACGATCAATCCTTCCGCCTCTAACCGTTTCAGCGTCGGATAGACTTGTCCGAAGCTGATTTTCCAAAAGTGATTCAAGCTCGTATCGATCGTGTGTTTCATCTCATAACCAGACGTACATCCGCTTGCAAGAAGTCCGAGAATCGCATAACGGGTCATATTTTCTTTTGGCATCGGTCCCTCCTATATCTAAAAGATAGTATCTTTTAGATATAGTTCCCGTTCATTCAAATGCCAAACAGGAAATTTACTGGATGAAGCAGGAATTCTCATTTTAAATCCGAATTCTTGTTCACATACTTAATTAAAAGGAGTTCTCACATGACATACGCTAAAGCTTCTCTCTTCTTTAGTTTGCTCGGTCTGCTCATCGACTCTATGATTTTCCCGCCGTTCAACTGGTCGTTCGGACCAAACTCGATGCTTACGATACCGATCGGACTTGTCATTTATCTGTTTGGAATCGGACTCGGGATCGTCGCCATCAAACGACGCGAACCGGGAATCCTCAAATATGTCAGTCTCGCCTGTTCCGTTCCTCTTAGTGTGTTACTACTGCTATTTCTCGGTTTCATCTTCAGCGGGCAGATTTAATCATTTTACAAGAGTTGTTCATGAGACGTTTTCCCGCTTGCATCGAATGTCAGCTGATGGATCGCTGGACTCGCCATCGCGCTCAGCCACTCATTTGCCGGTCGTCCAGTGTAGTGTTCGAGCACTAACGCCAACACGAGACCATGCGTCGCGACGACCAATCGGTGGTGCGGGTGGATTTTACGTAGCTGATCGATGGCTACTAGAGCACGATTGCGTGCTATTTGATTCGACTCACCACCACTTTGCGCGTAATCATCATTTTGGAATGATCGCTTCAACAGTTCTTCTAGCCGTTTAGGTGATAAACGTTCGTCTGTTTCCTGAAAACACCGTTCTTGAAACGCTGCCTCGTAGATCGGCAAACCTCGTTGCTCAGCGAGTGGGCGAACGGAGTCCATCGCCCGTTGCATCGGACTCGAGTAGATGGCGTCAATCGGTATCGCTTTAAAGAACGCTACGAGTTCCTGCGCTTGTTCCTGACCTGCATCCGTTAATCCCCGCCCTCGATCACTGCCTGTTTTGATCGATTCGCAATGGCGAATGAAATAGAGCGTCCTCATCGCAACTGGACCCACTTTCCTTCAGAAATCACGTCTACGTTCGAACCGATAACACGGATCGCTGTCGCGTCGTCGATCGCGTACGCCGGATTCGTCAATGTCTCAGCCCAAGATTTGGCAGCTTGTAAGTGATTATCTGGTAATTGCGGATGATCGAGATGCGGGAAAATTGA
Source organism: Exiguobacterium sp. KKBO11 (assembly GCF_001644945.1). Classification (NCBI taxonomy): domain Bacteria; kingdom Bacillati; phylum Bacillota; class Bacilli; order Caryophanales; genus Exiguobacterium; species Exiguobacterium sp. KKBO11. The sequence continues at coordinate 1,202,712 of NZ_LUCU01000011.1, read as the reverse complement.
AAAGTCAACGAGACCTAATGTTGCGTCCGATTGCTCCGGCGTCTTTTTCCATCCAACGAAATCTGTTCCGATTCGTGGCGTAAGGACCATGCTGCCGGCGCTCATCCCGACATAAACACCGGTTAGTTGCGGTAATAGTCGATCGAAGCCCGATTCGACGAACCAGTGATATAGAAAGAGTGGATCACCACCATTAACGAGAATGACATCCGCTTGTTCGACCGCTGGTTGCCAAATTGCTGGATCAATTACCGAGACCGCTGATAATTCCAACAGACCGACTGACTTCCATCCTAAATCGACCATCGGTGCCTCATCTTTTCCTTGAATGAAGTTGACAGCGAGGTCCGTTCCTCTGCCTAATGCGTAGGAAGCTGTCGTGATCGCAATGGCATGGCATTCCTCAATCGGTTTTCTGAGCATCTCGCGTAACGCTTTGTGAATCGAGGGATTTTGTATCCCACCGGACGTTAATAAATAGTCCATCATCATACCTCCAGTCCTTTGCTTCAGTTTACAATATTTGTTTCTTTCTGGTACCCTTACTTTTATTCCCACTAGAATAGGAGGAATCAAATGTCTTTCGATTTAATGACGTTACCTGAAACGACGTTACACTATCGTCTGATTCTCGGAACTTCCGATCAACCGACGTTTATCTTTGAAAATGGATATGGACAAGATCTTTCAACCTGGCAACCAATCATGGATCAAGTTGAAGGACTTGGAACGATCTTGATGTATGACCGTACGAACATCAGTGGTAGTATGCAGCATGATTCCGAGACTAGTCGCCAGAGCGTGAATCGCCTTCGCCGTTTGATCCATACCTTATCTCTCAAACCACCCTTTATTCTTGTGGGTCATTCCTATGGCGGCACGTTAGTTCGACAATTTGCATCGCAATATCCAAGTGAAATAAAAGGTCTATTGCTCATCGATGCAACACCAGAGTCCTATATTCAACGCTTCTTACCAGAGATGCCAAACACGTTCCAATCCATATACAAAAAACAATTCACGCTCGAATGTACATACGAAGATTTTAAAGAGAGTATTGAAGCGACGAACGTTGATATCCTCTACCCATTTCCAGTCATTGTTCTGTCTGCTGGTAAAAAGGATCATTATTCGCGTGAGGCGCAACTATTGTGGCACGAATTGCAACGACAAACTGCTGCACAGTCGATCCAAGGCTTGTTGAGCGAAGTTCCAAACAGCCGGCACTTCATTCAACAGGATGCCCCCCATATTGTTGTCGATGCGTTACATCGTTTGATTTCAGGTGATTCTTAAGCTCTTTTCAAAGGAACTATTTCCCATTTCCAAACGTATACTTAATATAAGCTTGATTCGACACACTGATTGGAGGCACATATGTATTCGATTCCTAGCTACTTCATACTCTACTTAAAAATCATGCTGACGGATAAGATTCCGGTCTTTTGGTCGTTGATTTTCCCGTTGATTCTCGCCTTTGTCTTCGGGTCACGCCTCGACTTCACCGAGAACAGTTTCCTCTCATTCCTCGCGCTCTTTTGGGGGTATATCTTACTTTCGATTTACGTGAATGGCATCGGTCTCCAACTTGCCCGGATGCGGGAGCATGGTTTGATGAAGACGTATATCATGATTTCCGGTAGTAAGATTGGTTGTATTCTCGCACTCGTACTCGTTCAGCTCGTGTTTGCAGCCGTTAGTTTGACGGTCTTTACGACGATTCTGATGCTTGTATTCGGCTTCTTCTCACCTTTGACGTTGTTACTCGCTTATCTCGTCTTGTTGCTCAGCATCCCGCTTGCTTTTGCAAGTATCGTCTTGACGATGCTTCCGGCAAAGATTTCGAGTATGTCGACATTAATCAACATCGTCATGTATCCGCTGTTCTTGTTCGCAAGTAACCAACCGGATCGCTGGTACAGTTACTTGAATCCTTTTTATGTCATGAAAACACTTGGTCTCGCCGTCTCTGAGCACGTTACGGGAGCATCGTTACTTATCTTGACCGTCGTACTCGTCGTTTATCTATTACTTGGTCTATTCTCTGTCAAACGCTTTAATCTCATGTCATTGCTGACCCGATAGGAGGATTCAGATGCACGTCCAACACATACGCTTTAACTATCCGAAATCACCTGACCTGTTACACGATGTCTCCTTTTCACTCATTCCCGGAAAATTGAACGTCTTAATCGGGATGAACGGTGCCGGGAAAACGACACTGTTTGATTGCATGACTGGTGCTTTACCAATCACGTCCGGAGAACTGGACTTACCCGATATTTCGGACATTCTCTATTTGACGCAATTCATCTATTACTCGGATGAATTAAAGGGCAAGGATGTCGCCGTCTTCGTCGGTCGGCTCGCCCGTTTGAGAGCATATCGCAAGCAAGAGACGTATACGCGTCATCTGAAACAGCCACGAGAGCTCGATTTATTCGCTCATCTGTGGGAGATGAAAATCGGTAAGATGTCCGCTGGCGAAAAGAAATGGTTGTTCGTCACCCTGTTGACGACAGTACCACGTTCGCTCTACATCTTTGATGAGCCAACGAGCGGGGTCGACCCGGCAACACGGCTTCATATCATGCGACGCTTCGAGCAGATGACTGCAAACGGTCAAACGTGCCTCTTCTCGACGCATCAATTACACGATCTATTGCATACCGATGCCCATGTCATCTTCCTTCATCACGGTCGTATTTTGTACGAAGGCGACTTCAAGGATTGGTTGAACCGATTCGAGACGACCGATCCGGACGTCGCGTTCGTTCAGATGTTGGAGTTAGCAGGTTGATGGATTCTAAAAAAACCGTCCAGTATACTCGTATTTCCTAAGTGGAACACAAGTATACTGAACGGTTTTTATAATATGTTCATTTTTTCGACTCCGCATATGACTTGAACCGATCAAGGATAGCCTGCCAACCCGCTTGTTGCATCTCAGGCGGGTTGATTGTTTCGGCATCAAACGATTCGACGACTTCGGTCTGTTCTCCGTTCCGGGAGAAGTCGATCGTCACCTGGCGACCATCTTCGAGGACATACGCAATGCGTTCGTAAGGAACGATTGTCTCGTATGTACCCGTGAAATCAAACCCCATGCTACCATCTTTTGCTTCCATTCGATTCGTGAATTGACCACCGACCGTCAAATCATTCGTTGACGCCGTCGTGTGCCAATCGTCAGACGCTGCGTTCCAGCGTTTGATATCTTCCGGTGCGTTCCAGATCTCCCACACGGTCTCGACTGGACGGTCAATCACGGCTTGAATCGTTAGTTTCGTCATCTTTTTTCCTCCTTACTAATTGAAGTTCACTAATTGAAGTTCCCTCCCTATTTCGAGGATGATTAAATGAATTCCTTGTTATTTTCGATTAATTCAGGTGTTAATTTGAACGCTTTGTTTTCCATACCATGAACAATAAAATCGCTGGAACGAGACAGATGATTGCATCGGTAACGGTCGGCAGTCGTAACGCCGGACTTGTTAAAAACCGAACGCCTTCCACCGTCCAAATCGTTAACATACAGGCGGTCAATGCTGCAAGCCGCCAGCGTCTCGGAATCTGGATCCAGTAAGCGAGGAGTCGTTCCGATAACTTCATTCTCATTCCACCTTTCGGACCGCTTTCAAGAAGCTTTGTTCCGTTTTATAGGAGGCGTCGCGCCACATGAAACGTTTTGTATGCTGGAACGTATTTTTTTCAAACTTATTTCCCGAACTTGTCTTGAAGTAATGGGCGACACTTAACGAACCATCGAATGTGTTTTTGATGATCGTGTTGTCATGGACATCATGCTGGACGAGCAATTGACCACCCTCGAGCCCTTTCGTATCATTCCCGATCAGCTGATTTTGCTCGATCCGGACACGTTTTGTACCGCCCCGCTTCGTGTCATACCCACCGATCGCAATTCCGGTGTAGACGTTTTGCCTTACATCATTCTGGCGGACGATGACATCTTCTGCGTATCGTCCGGCATGTTCACTCGTCACTTCAATCCCGATGTCACTCGCTTCGACGAGATTCTTCTCAATCGTCAAATTCTTCCCACCATCGACATAGATACCGGCTGCATTGTATTCCTTCCCGTAAGCAGGATTGCCGTAGCTCGACGTCCGGTAAACACGATTTTCCGACACGACGCCCTCACGGACGTAGTCGTCTTTCTTCGACTGAGCGATTCCTTCGTGTCCGATCAAATCAATGCCGATGTTGTCGTTATCCCGTAAAACGTTCTTCGTCACCCGGAAATGTTTGACGTTTCCGTTTAAGACGAGGGCTTCACTGAAACCGAGACGATTCTGCTCGACTCGGTTACCGGTAATCGTCAGTTGACGAATCGCTCCCGTTCCGTAGACGGCGATGCCGTGTGCATTTCCATCTTTCGCGAGCGTCTTGATCTGGCGAACCGTATTGTTCTTCAACGTGATGTTAGATCCTGATCCCGTGACCAAAATGCCGATCGGTGTCGCGTCCGTTCGTTTCGACTGAACGGCTTCGATCTTCAGTCCTTGGATTGTCACATATTTTCGATTTTTCACCTGAACGATGGGTAAGGTTGCGTCCCGATCTTTGATATTTTTCCCGCTTAACGTGACCTGCTCGTCTTGATAGTTTCGGAAGGTGATCGGGCGTTCTTTCGTTCCGTTCTGTCTAACGTTCAGCTTCTCGTGATACGTTCCTTTTCGCAAGTAGACCGTCGTACCCGCAGTCGCTTTTTGTGTCGCCTGTCGGATTGTTTTAAACGGATGCTTCAACGTGCCAGTATTTTTATCACTGCCGTTCGGTGCGACGTATAACGATTTTGCCGTCGATTCGGCCTCTTCACTTGTCGAGGCACAACCGACGAGCAGGACGGTTGCTAATAACCATTTGCCTTTCATGATTTCCTCCTTTATTTAGCAAGAACATTGTTGGTATAATTTAGGTAACATTTCTATTTTTTTGAATATTTCAAATTCATCTCGATTCACTATGACTATGGAAAAGAGGATCACGTCATGAAATACGCGCTTTTATTCAGCCTTCCCTTCTTGCTTGCTGGTTGCACAACGGAAGCAACCGTCCTTCCAAAAGAAACCGTCAAGATCAAGAAGTCTTCCTTTTCGATCACACCTTCTACCACGAAGGACGAGTCGCAGCAACAGCGGACATTTTTCTTAACTGGTACACTCGATCGCCCGCTCCAGCTCAAGGCGGTCCAATTTGACGATACAGAACCACCAGAGGTGCTGATCGACAAATCGATTCCTGCCGGTACATATGATCGCACGCCGTTCCAGTTGACGTATGATTTGAACCTACTCAACGATTCGCATGCCTTCACCTATTCGCTTGATACGAAGAATGGTATTCCTGAGACGAAAACGGCCTATACCTTACCTCAAAACGTCCAGACTGACAGCGGTCAATTCAATGATCAAAAACAGACGAATGCTTCATTCTATCCCTTACTCCTCAAACGCTATACGACAGGAGAATCGATCATCGGTCGCTCAATCGACACGTTATCCTCTCCTCACCTAAAGGTCAGAAAACAAGAAGGCGCAATTTTGATCTATTTGACGAAATCACGATAAGGAGAACGGCGGACCGAGAAAAGTCCGCCGTTTTTTTAGTCCGCTATGACATGCGACATGTCAGCTTCTAATCGAATCACGGCTTCCCCATCCCTGTATTCAACGATCGTCAAACTCGTTCCATGAATGAACGGCGGATCCCATAATGTCGCGAACGGCTTTCGTTGAAGATATGTCAGCAAGATGTTAAGGAAGATGCCGTGGGTGACGATTAAGATGTTTTCGTCTTCTTCATGGTCTGCCAGTCGTTCCAAAAACGATAGAATGCGCTCCCGGACCGCGTCAAAGGATTCTCCACTCTCCGGTATGTACGTATGCGGCGTTTGCCAAAATGCAGCATGAGCAAGCGGGTGTGCGACTTCAATTTCCGCCGCCGTCCGCCCTTCCCATGCCCCCATGTGCATTTCACGCAATCGATCGTCGATGGTGACCGGAATCGCTGGATCGAGATCCATCATTCGAACTGTTTCTCGGACGCGACCAATCGGACTGATATAGAGATGATCCAGATGAATTTCACGTAAGCGGTGACCAAGGTCCCGCGCATTCTGTCTGCCCTTTGCTGTCAGAGGAGAGTCTTCCCAGCCTTGCATTCGTTTTTCTAAGTTCCATTCCGTCTCGCCATGACGCGTAATGTAAAGTGTTGGCATCTGTTCCATCCTTTCGATTTCTAGTTTCTTTCAAAAGTGTATCAAACTCTGGCTGCTTTTTCCTGCAACTAGAGAAAACGAATCCAGAAGAGAAATTCACCAATCCGTTCGGTATGATGAAGATAGACCTAAAGGAGGAATTCGATGAATCGCCAAGAGATGATTGACCTTGCCAAACAAATCCGCTCGGATGAGGAACGTCCTCAAGTCACACCTCCTCATCCACCGCAAGCGACCACGACTACGCTACACGTGCCGACTTCAGTCGGAGATGTCCGAGTGTTGTGCCACTCACCGATTGATGCAGCAGAACCGCTACCTGGATTCATCAGTTTCCATGGTGGCGGCTTCATCACCGGAACGCCAGAGATGGACGAACCATGGAATCTGTTTCTCGCTGAGACCGCCAACTGTCATGTTCTCAATGTCGAGTATCCGTTAGCGCCGGAGCATCCGTTTCCTGTTCCGGTTCATGTCGCCTATGAGGTCGTTCAGTGGATTTTCCAACATGCTGATACGCTACGCCTCGATGCTTCACGTATCGCCATCGGAGGGCATAGTGCCGGTGGCAATCTTGCGACTGCCGTATCGTTATGGAACGCTGAGCAGACAGATCCTGTGCCGCTCATCGCTCAAATTCTGGACTACCCTCCGCTTGATCTCGCGACGGATCCCGCGGATAAACCATTCTTCGAGGAAGCAATCCCCGCTGAACAGGCACGGCAGTTCAATGCGATGTACATCGCTCGTGCGGAAGACGCCTACCATCACCTCGCTTCGCCACTCTATGCGGCTCAACTCGATGCGTTACCACAGACGCTCGTCCTGACGGCTGAGCACGACTCGCTGGCGCAGGAAGCGCGGCAGTATGCGAAACGTCTTCAGGAGGCAGGTGTCGCTGTTGAGCACCAGGAATTCGCCGGTCAAGCTCATGCCTTTACACACCACGGGGACTTAGACGCGGCACTTCAGGCTTGGTACCGTATCGCGGATTACCTCAAGTCCGTTTATCGTTCGTAAGTATAGGGGGGAGTTGACTCAAAAGTCGGTTTCCACAAAGATAAGGGGGGCAGAATGATGATCTGCCACCCTTATCGTGTAAATAAAGAATGACGCGTTTCACGCCACTCCTACAGGAAAAAGCGCATTGTTGCGCTGTCAGAGACAAACAAGACCCGCTTACCTGCTTGAATAAGGCAGGTAGGCTGGCTTGTGTCTCGCCTGAGGAAAGGGCGTGAAAAGACGTGTCATTCTTTTTTGAGTCAGCCTCTTTGTCTTTTTAGCCTGTCTAATCGTTTACTCGGTGAGAAGCGAGTCAATCGGACTGTCTAGTGATCGCTGAATCAATCGTATGATCGTCTCTTCCGGTCGATCACTGACGATCCACATCACGTCTGTTCCGTTTTGGTAGGCAAGATTGAGCTGTTTTCCTTGCTTTAGAACGTGTACTTTCAATCCATTAACGGTACGTACCCGTTTTCCAAATCGTGCCGGAATCTGCTCACTTTTCAGTCGTGTCTGAATCACTGTATAATGACGATTCGTTACAAGTTTCGTCGTCATTTTCTTCTTGTTTCCTTCCCACGCTAGGCTCCCTTCGATTGCCTCGCCTTTCGTCGATTGATCCCGAATGAGATCCATTGAACTGCTTAACATCCAGTTCGACTTTTTTTCGTAAATCATCAGCGTATCGTATCGTCCTTCAATCACGCTTGCTAACAGTAGATTATAGTCACCGAATCGAGCGTCCACTCGAAAATCGTCTTGCTTTAACGTATAGGTGGACTTGTCACTCAAGTCATACTTAAACTGATGCTCAGCGGTCTGAGACGCAGTCGGATAGGAACCACTGTCGAACAGACTCATACCATCAACGTGAATCTTTTCCTTCACCTCGACATTCTTTTCCGGCGCGCATCCGCTGATACAGAGGAGTCCTACTAGTAAAATCGGTATCGTTTTTTGATAACTGATTCGTTTCATCGCATAAGCTCCTTCTTGTTTCATGGACGTATATGTAGACTCGGATCGTCTCTCCATCCTTTTTTACTCACCCGTTGCTGAAAGATCGAATGACGTTCAGTACCAACTTGAAAAGACGGTGTCGGTCGAATGATCCGATTCGTAAAGTCACTTGCGCCGTATGGAAGATAGAGTTCAAAGTCTGGTCGTCTCGTCACACCGATTGCCGTGACGGTCTCCGGGAACTGCGCGATTGCATCTTGTGCTGATGTGTATGGAGGCAAATCGTTGACTGCGTGCATGCGTGCTTGATTCTTGACCGACCACGGTAAATCAAGCCATTCAAACAATTGTCGCTCATGTCTTTTTTCCGTCGCTTCTGAAATATCCGATGGATCAAAATAGACGATATCGATGTCCGACTGTGCGTTTAAGTCGGTTCCCCAAACCTTCGAACGTAAGACACCGGCACAGATCCACCAATCCGGCAAATCAAGTCGTTCTACATTGGCCAGCATGAGTTGCACTTCCGCATCCTCTCGTAATCGCTGTTCGATGTCAGCTTGATTCATTTCGTTTTCTCCCTCCAACGCAGCATGATGCTGGTTGCTTATTTTCTATAGTTTACCTCATTTCATCAGAACGGGAATCATTTCCTGACTTTTATCCCATTTTTTGTATTATCACTTGTTTCCATTCCTTGTAAATAGTATATTTTGTATAACTATTCTGACAATTCAACGAAAAGGAGTGTTTTCATGTCACGTTCTCGTAAAACGATTCCCGTGCTTGTGACTTCTTTTGCTCTGCTTGGTGGTGTTGGTTGGTACTGGGCTTCACATCAGGATAAACCCGTCAACGTCTCATCACAAACGAAATTAGCTGGTGTTAATGAAACAACCGAAGATCATGTTCAATCGATTCAAGAATTGATGAAGCTAGGAATTGTTAAAACGTATCCTGGTGATCCGGAATTAAAAAAGAAGTCATTCCGTGCTGAAGCACTTTTAGCTTCTCCCCCAAAAGAATTACAGTTAAAAGAAAAGACGGGTTTCCGCTACGTAACCGTACCACTTGTCCTGCATGATACGACTGAGACTGTGGGAGGTTACAGCATTTATAAACCGAACTTGTTTGTTCTAAATGACGGTAAGGGCAACGAATACAAGGTGGTCGACTATGTCAACCATAATCCGAAGGCATGGCGTAACAGTCATCAGTATTACGCTCCACAACGTGCTCAACTCGATCTCGTGTATCAAGTACCAGTCAAATCGAAAACGTTCGTCTTACTCGCAGATTCCGACGCGTTCCCGAAAACACATGCGATTAAGATCGAGTTATGAACTGTCGCGCTTGCATGAATGTGTAGGCGCTTTTTACATAGTATTTTAGAAGGGATGTGGTGTGAGTGCTACGATTCATTTGGAATTCTTGGTGGCGCAACAAAGAACGATTCATCCTCTTACTTGTCGGCGTACTCGTCGTCAGTACCGGATTGAGTTACTTGATCGGCACGACGCAAGCGAACAACGGTACCGTCGTTGACGAGTTACAAAAACGCTGGAAATCTTCCTACGATATCGTCGTTCGTCCACCGAACAGCCGGAGCGTGACGGAAGACCTCAAACTACTCGAACCGAACTATATGAGTGGTCTAGACGGTGGGATCACGATGAAACAATACAAAACAATTCAAGCCCTTGCAGATGTCGACGTCGCTGCTCCAATCGCGATGATTGGAAATCATGCGACAGGTGCAAACGTCGGTACGCATCGTTTTGATGATTACGGTGTCTATAAGTTGACGATCACTGACAAACAGAATACCGGACTAAACGTCGAAAAGTATTCTTCCGTCAACTATCTTGCTGCTGGGTGGACGCCGGATGAAAATGCCACTATCTCTGGTGTCTCACCTGCTGCGCTCGGTGAAGAACCTTTGCTCGAGTTCGGGAGCGATACGATGATTGCCGGAATTGACCCAAAAGCGGAAGCCCGCTTGATTGGTCTAGACGAGGCGACAGTCGACGGCAAACATAGCCGTTATTTTGACGAACAGGACACAGCAAACATCGTCGATCCGGAACTTGGAACGGTCGAGCTTCCCATATTGATGAACGAGCGCGAGTATGTCGACGCATCGCGAACGTATACGTATGAAAAGTTAGATCTTCCCCTCATTAATGATTCGATTCAGGAGACGATTCGAGATGTGACGAAACGGGGCGGTAAAAAATATTTAAAAACGTTAAAGACGACGGATAGTCCTGGAAAAACCTATTCCGTCACGACACAAGACGTTCAGAAAAAATTGATCCAGCAAATCATGACCGACTCCTTTCCGACATTACCCTCTGGTAACTCCGAGTGGCTGATCCTCAAACCGTCACCAATCAGTTACCAGACGATTTCGAGCCCTTTCGCTTCTCGTTGGCCTTTCAGTTATCAGGTCGAACCGAAAAAAGTCAATCCTGATTACTTACTTGCGAAACGGACGATGTATCGTGAGGCACGGATGTTCGGAAAAACGAGTGACGATTGGCCACGGATTCGCTTGAACTATATCGGCGTCTTCAATCCGAAGAAATTGAATTTATCAAAGGATCCGTTAACCGAATTACCGATGGAAACTTACTTCCCAGCTAAAGCACAATGGGTCATGGACAAAAACGATCGACCGGTCAATCCGGTCAAGGACGTCAAGCCGACGAACGACGCCTATGATTTCTTGACGAAACCACCTTCTATGTTGACGACGCTCGATGCCGCCTTTAAGATTCGCGGTGAAAAAGCGATTTCCGTCATTCGTGTCAACGTCAAAGGTGTCGATCAGATGAATGCCGCGAGTGAGCAAAAACTCCAAGATGTCGCTCGCGAAATCGAGGATAAGACCGGTTTGATCACGGACGTCACGCTCGGTTCGTCACCGCAACTTGCATTGACTTACTTACCGGGTCTAGAAAAAAAATCGGCGCTCGGCTGGGTGCAGCAACCGTGGATTAAGCTCGGTTCTTCGATGACGATTTTCCAGGAAGCGAAAGTCGGTATGTCTGGTGTCATCGCTAGCGTCATCGCGGTCGCACTCGTCTATGTCTTTAGTTCTAACATCATCCTGCTGTACGCTCGTAAAAAAGAGTTCTCGATTCTATTATCACTCGGTTGGCGGCCACGTCAGCTCTCTAAACTGCTATTCCTTGAAGCGACGCTACTCGGTTCTCTCGTCGCACTAATCGCCTGGACGATCCTCGGTACGTTCTGGTTGACGACGGACCATCCAATCGCACTGGGTCGGATTCTTCTAATCGGACTAGCCGGTTTACTCATCTACTGGGGTGGTACACTCGTACCGATGACATTGATCCGAAGAATCAAGCCGTATGAGAGTATGCGTTCCGGGGAAGTCTCTCGTTCACGACGCTTCGTCCGCTCCCAATCGATTGTTGGTATGAGCATGAACCAACTCTTCACATACTGGCAACGAACGCTTCTTTCCATCATCGCGATTGCCTTACCCACGGGTCTGTTCATCTTCTTCCTGTTCGTGACATTCCGTCTAAAAGGAGTCTTGTATGCAACGTGGCTCGGCGAATACGTCGCTTTAGAAGTCGGCACGATGCATTATGTCGCGATGGGTGTCGCCTTATTGATTGCTATTTTGACGACGACGGAAATTCTTTGGCAAAACGTCAATGAACGTCGCAGTCAACTCGCCGTCTTAAAGGCGACAGGTTGGCAAGACACACTCATCCGCCGACTTGTCTTACTGGAAGGTTTGTTGACAGGGCTACTTGCTGGGATTGTCGGACTTCTCTTTGCGCTAGCGATGATTTGGCAAGTCTACCGTCAATTCCCGACATCGGAACTCGGTTTCTTATCTGCTACGATTCTAATTCCGCTTGTAACTGGAATTATCGGAGCCGTCTTGCCAGCTCAACGGGCTGTCCGAATCGTTCCGAATGCAGCGATCAGTAGTGTCAGCGTCAATTTCAAAGAGACGGAGCGTCGCTTCAAGCTGGCCCTCTCAACGATTGGTGCCGTGCTATTTGTCGGTGTCTTATCGCTATTCCTGTTTGCGACAAATGAATCGCCAGCTGAACAGACACCGATCGCTCAAGCACCGAAGGTCATCACGACAGGTAGCAAGATTACAGATGGTGTGACCGGATCGAAGAGAACGCTTAAGAAAACAGAAAAACAAGCTTCCGGTGTGATTGAAGAAACGATGGCGAAAGGCGTCATCAAGTCGTTCCCGGGAGACCCCGTCGTCAAAGATACAAGTTTTTGGGTTGGTACGTTATTGAAGCAACCGCCTGCCTCCTTGAAATTAAAAGAAAAAGCCGGTTATCAATACATCACTGTACCGACGTTCTATCAAGACCCATTTTATCAAGAAATCGGTGAAGAAAGGTTTTACCATCCGAATCGTTTCAGTCTGACTGGAGTCAGCGGAGTCTACGAACCGATTGATTATGAAAATAAGAACGAAAAAACTTGGAAACAAGGACTGAAATACGTCGCCCCGGGCAAAGCACACGTCAATCTCGTCTATCAAGTTCCGGCAGACGAGACGGAATTCGTCCTGTTCGTCTCAGGGGATAACTTCGCGAAGACGATTTCAATCAAAATCGATTTAAAGAACGACTAAAAACAGACCGTCTTGCGCGTAGATTCCCCTATGCGCGAGACGGTCTGTTTTTTCATAAACGAATCAGGATGATGCCACCTAGCATGACAAGTAGACTGACGATCTGCACACCAGTGACCGGTTGTTTTTTCGCACCGAACCAGCCGAAACGGTCAATCAATAGACTGCCAGTCAGAAGACCGATCGTGACGATGACGACAGCGAGTCCTGTACCAACGAGCGGAACGATGAAGGCATTACCGGCAACGAACAACGCACCGATCAACCCACCGATCCAAATCCAGGCAGGTAAGGATTGCGACCGATCGATGTGCCACTTCGTTCGGAGGATCAGATTCAGCAATAACAAGGTGATCATCCCGATGACAAATGAAATCAAGGCGCCTTTGACGGCTGACCCGAGAACACTACCGAGATGACCATTGATCGCCGTCTGGGCAGCACTCATCATACCGGTCAGAATCCCGAGCAGACGCCAGACAAGCACCGAGTTTTCTGATGATGCCACCTGTTGCTTCCGCCGTCGTGCGAAATAGTCACCAAGCGCGACCGTCCCGACGACACCGAGTAACACAAGCACTGCGCCGATGACTCGTGTCAGTGAGAGTGAGGTGACCGTTGACTCAAACAATCCGAAATGATCGATCAACAGTCCCATGATGACCTGACCGAAAATGGGCATGATGACCGTTTGGACGCCTCCGAGTCGTGGAAACAACAAGATGTTCCCGGTCAAATAGATGACGCCGAGCAGTCCCCCACCCCAAATCCAGAACGGTTCATCGGCAGTAGCCGTGAGACCTGTGAGATTCCCATCGACGAGCAACACGAGAATCAGTAAGAAGAGTGAGCCGATCGAAAAGGAAATCAGCGAAGCGAGGAACGGCGAACCGACGACGCCCCGTAGCCGTGTATTGACACTCGTTTGAACCGGTACGAGCAGACCGATGATAAATCCAATGATGATCGCAAGCATACGAGGACCTCCTTCTTCATGTGCCCCTTCATCATACGGCAGTCGAACACGCTGAAGCGACCGGAATGCTCAAAAAAGGAGCCGGTTTATCGACCGGCTCCACGGATTAGATCTTTTTCCACGACTTCGGATACGTCCGCAGTTCCTTCTTCGTTGGATGCTCAGCATCGAGACGTTTTCCGTTTCGTTCAAGCAACATATCGGATACGAGCAAAACAATCGCAAGGACGACATAGACGGCAAAACTGAGGAAGAATGGCAAGTCGAATACGATGATCAGTGGGAAAAATAATCCTATTAAGATCACGAACAAAAAATCAGTCACATACTGCCATTGAATGATTTTCTTCATCTGTGGTTCTACCGTTAATGCCATATCACGTTCGACTTCTTGCGAGTGAATCCGCGCAATCCACACTAGTGCTACAAGTAAAAAGAACAATGGCCAGTACACGTCGCGATTGGCGACGACTAATAAGATACTGACGCCGTACAGCAACGAGCTGTACAAACGTGGTTTGACGAGTTGACGCTTTTCTTCTTGAATGAACGCGATGCGTTCTGCTTTCTTTTTCATCTAAATCCCCCAACTGATGTGACGTATCTTTTTAATCTGATCGAACCGTCCGTGATCGACCGATGTACTCGACTTTATTTTGAAGTACACGATACATCCGGTATTCTCCCGTCGGTGCCGACTTCAGCTGAACGGCAATCTGATGACGACGTGATTTCGATGATTCCGACGCTACGAAGTACGGTTTGACCGATGCGATATCATCGCGTCCGAACTGCTTCGTCACGTGTCGAACGACTTGTACTTCAACAATCTGTTCATAGGTCGCATCCCGTTCATCTGCGATCATCCACCAGCCGACACCGCTAATTATTACGAGTAATAGAATCGCCCCGATCGTTTTTCGCATTTCGATCCCTCCGGTTCACGTGCCCTTATTTACTGTTTCAATTCGTGAACGAGGTTTTCCTGCTTTCGTCGGGTGACGAACCAAGCGATGCTTATGACAAGCACTATTAAACCGACAATGGTTCCGGCAATCGTCGGTAAGTTGAAGTAAAATGATCCCGCATCATCAATCCGTGTCACGAAGAAGGTCGCACCAAGACCACTGATCAGTCCAAAGGTGATGCCACTCCCAATGAATAAGAGCATTTGAATGAGTGTCAGCTGACGGAGCTTGTTCCGTGTCAACGCAATCGTTCGTAGCAAGGCGTATTCGCCTCGTTTTCCACTCACGAAACTGAGTAAGGCGTTTGCAAGTCCGAACCAGACGGATCCACTCATGACGACAAGCGCAATCAAGAAGACGAACCAGCGTTCCGTCGTTTGTTGCTCCGCATCGCGAAGTGCGTCAGATAGTCGATTCACTTGCAATGTCGGATAACGTTGCGTGATTTCTAATAATGTTGTGGTCACTTGCGCCTTCGTTAACTCAGACGGAACGTCGATAAAGACATTCAAGATGTGATCGTTCGGTTGCCGCAGCTTCTCGTTCCGCCAATCCACGAGGACGTCTGGCGCTGTCTTCTTTTCGATTCCAACGATTCGGAATTGACCGACCGAAACACTTCGTTCTTGTTCCCCGTCCCATCGCCCGAGCGGCAGCGTGTCACCGTTTTCGAGACTGTGTTTTTTAGCGAATGTACGTGAGACGATGATTCCTTCTGTGTCACTCGTCTGTTCTCCCTTTAAGACGTCTAGACGACGATAGTCCGTCACTTCGTATTCGATCGAGATATCTTCTTGAGGCGACTGGTATTCGAAGGAATTGCGAGACGACAGGAAGGTCGCTCTTGCGCCAGGTAGGTCGGTTTCAATTTGTCGAATCAATTGCAACGGGTTTCCTTGCGATCCTTCATCCAAACGACTCTTTAGGACGACTTCTGTCGGATATTGGCTGATGATGTACTTCCGCTCGTTTTGTTGCACCGTCTCAAGGAACGTCGAGCCGATGACGACGATGATCATCAAGACTTGAACGATCAGCATCAACCAAGCATTTTTCCGGAGTTGCGGTAACACGCCCCGGAAGGCAACGAAACTCGTCGGTCCCGCTAACCGACGAACAATCGGTTCCGCTCGCTGCAGCACTCCCTTCAAGAGGAGTGGCGTCGCAAGATACATCGTCAGTAAAAAGGCGACGGTCGCAACGAGCCAGGCGATCGCCCGTGACCCACCCGTACTGGCAATCACTTCAGCGAATAATACTAAGCTGCCGGTCAATCCACTACTGAACAGGACGAGACGTTTTCGCCGGGTCGGTCGTGACGCCGTTTTCAGATTTTCTCGCAAGACGTGGAGTGGTAACACATCCCGTTTTCGATAAGCCGTACTCGCGAGCAACAGCAGAATTAACAAGGCACTACCGAACGTTACGAGCATCAAGAACGCTCCCTGATCAATCATGAGGGAGACAATCATTTTACCCTCTGTCGGCCATACCAGTTGACCAAGTAACGGTAAGCAAACACTGCCTAGAATCGTAAGCATCGTGCCCGTTAAGACAATCAATCCAGATTGAACGAAGAACAGCTGAAACAGTTGCCGTGTCGTCGCCCCAAGCGTCCGCATGATCGCAAATTGGACGGCATGTTTACGTAAATACAAGTCGAAATTCGCCATCAAGATGAACCCGGACACGACAAGGATCAATACTGACAAGATTCCGATGTAGCCGTTCAGCGCCGGTGAGAGCGCTTGCCCTTCCGAAAGTTCAATTCGGAGCTTCGGATTCGTTTTGACGAGCGTATCGGCATAGT
Source organism: Exiguobacterium sp. KKBO11 (assembly GCF_001644945.1). NCBI lineage: Bacteria > Bacillati > Bacillota > Bacilli > Caryophanales > Exiguobacterium > Exiguobacterium sp. KKBO11. Next base: position 1,186,107 of record NZ_LUCU01000011.1, on the reverse strand, counting down.
GGACGAGATCCACCTCTTTTTTTAGATTGAGCAAGACGGCTTTCGTTTCGATCGGATGGTTCTTTTTCAGATCAGCATACGAAAGCAAGACTTGATCGTGCGAAGCTTCAGATGTTTTTGTATTTGGTAAAATCTCACGGATCCGATACGTCGCTTCTCCAACGCGAAGCGTTTGCCCGACACTACGATCAAGCGACGTCGCGAGTCGAGCTGACAGGATCGCTTCTCCCTGTTCCAATTCGTTCGTGAAATGATACCGACTTTTCGTCAGGGCATCCGAATGAACTCCTATCGTCTCCACGTCAGCCATCGTTTGACCAGCGACGCGCGCTGTCGTCTGTAAGATCGACTCTGCTCCCAAGACATCGTGATTCTTTTTAAGTTGCTCCAACACGGACTGATCCGCCTGCTCGTCTTCAGGTGTATATTTGACCGTCAGATCGACTTGACCATATCTTTGTATACGATCTGTCTCGATTGCGGCTTGATTATGTAGTAAAAAAATGACCATCGTTAAGACAAGACCAATCGAAATCATGACGCTTCCGATTGAGGTCACTAAAATCATCGGACTTTTACGGTACAGACGGTGCGAAAGACGGAAGAGATGTTGTCGTTTCATACAGCCCCCACGAACTGCTCGTATGTCTCTAAGATCGGCGCCACATCACCGGTCGACAGTTGATCGGCAACGATTTGTCCGTCATGGAAATACAGTACACGTTTCGCATGAGCGGCTACGGTCGCATCATGGGTCACGAGCAGGATGCTCGTCTGTTGTTCGCGATTGAGTTCTTGAAGCAATTGCATGATTTCAGCAGAAGTCTTGAAATCGAGGTTCCCCGTCGGCTCATCCGCTAAGATGATTGGTGGTCGACTGATCAAGGCACGTGCAATCGCGACACGTTGTTGTTGTCCACCCGACAGCTCTTGCGGTCGATGATTGTTCCACTTCGTCAGTCCGACTCGTTTGAGCCAAGTGTCTACCTCTTGGTTGATCGTTTTATCATCCATCCCCTTCAACATCAATGGTAAAGCGATGTTCTCCTGAACTGTCAAATCATCGAGCAGATGAAACGATTGAAAGATGAACCCGATGTGTTGCTGACGGTATAACGTCGCAGCAGGCTCAGTGAAGATGTCGCGTTGCCGTTTTTCCTTTAAGGTCAACGTTCCGCCGGTTGGCGCGTCAAGCGCTCCCAGAATATTCAACAGTGTACTTTTACCGGAGCCACTCGTGCCCATGATGGCGATGAACCCTCCTTCCTCTAACGTAAAGCTGACTTGTTTTAATGCATGAATCGTCTCCGTACCACGTATGTAGGTTTTTGATAACCGTTCGACTTCTAATAAAGCTGACACGCATATCCCTCCTTAGTTATTCCGCCTTTATCATAACCATAATAAGGATGATTTAGAAGTAAATGCAAAAAACTCCTCATCTAAACGACGAGGAGTTACTGGTTATTGTCGGACATATTTTAATGGAATCAAATCCGCAATCCGGACTTTCGTCAACTGATCGTCGATCGTCAAGAGGACAAATGCGTCCGGTGCATAGTCGGAAATCAATTCGCGACACATGCCGCACGGACTGACGACACGAATCGTTCGGTCCGCCTCATCCGAATAGGGATGTCGGACGGCGACGATCGTCTCAAAATCCGTCAATCCATCCGTGATGGCGGAACCGATCGTGATGGCTTCCGCGCACACCGTCACCCGTCCGATATAGGCTTCGACATGAACACCCGTTTTCGTCGCGCCATCTTTCGTCCGCAACGCAGCTGCGACGTGATGTTTATCGTCGGTGTAACGGCTTTGAATCGTTTCGGTTGCTAGTTCGACCAGTTCCAGGTCGGCTTCTGTAATTGGATAAGTCTGCATAATCTGCTCCTTACGTATCTTTTTTCTTATAGGTCAAACCGATGAATTGTGCTTTTTCATTGAACAGTCGACGGTAGGATAGAAAACCAACGAGGACCGATGCCATCGCTGCCGTCGTCAAGATTAGGAATAGAATCAATAGTTGATAGAGGACGGCTTCCATCGGATCCGCGCCACCGATGATCAACCCACTCATCATCCCTGGCAGTTGAACGAGCCCCATCGTTTTTTGCGCTTCGATCGTTGGAATCATACTTGTCCGGATCGCGCCTTTTAAGCTCGTATCAATCGCTGTCTTCGCATCTCCACCAAGTGAAAGAATCAGCTCGATGACCTCGTCGCTTCGTTCGACCTCGTCCTTGAACTTATTGAGAAACAATAGCGACAAAATCATACAGTTTCCGATGACCATCCCGCTGATTGGAATGACTTGCTGGGCTTCGAACGGAATGATTCGTAACCCGAGCAAAATGCCCATCGTCAATGCTTCGACCGCAATCAGTGTGAACAAGATGATCCACTGGATCCCGGGAATCCCGTCCCCTTTACGGATGACGTTCAGTGTCGCTGCACCGATCATCAACAGAATCATCAGTAACATGAAAATTGGACTTCCGCTTTCAAAGACGAACGTCAAAATATAACCGATGATCAACAGCTGTACAATCGATCGAACGGTTGCGATGATGATGTCCTTCTCTAGACCAAGCCGTAACGTCCGTGCTAAGACGAGGGGAATCAAAATGAAGATGAGCGAAGTCGCCAGTTGGAGGTAACTCATACCGATTCCCCCTTCAAAAATGCTTGCGTCTCGGCTTGACCATTTGAAGCGAGTTCCTTGAATGCACCAGACTCGATCAATCGTCCATCCTTTAAAAACCAAATGTCGTCGCTGACCCGCTTGGCTTGCTCTAAGTCATGCGTAATCCAAATGATTGTCGTCTGTAACTCCTGCTGTAGATCAAGGATTAGCTTCTCAATCTCTTGTACCATCCGGTAATCGAGACTTGCCGTGATTTCATCGAGCAACAGGACGTCCGGACGATTGACGAGTGTCCGTGCGATTCCAAGTCGGCTTCGTTCGCCACCGGACAAATCTTTGACCGGTCGCTCAAGTTCGACAGATAGATCAACTTGTTGTAGCAAACGTTCCGCTTCTTCGCGCGGTAACGATTCACCGAAGATCGATTTCGGCAAATTGATATTATCGTAGACGGTACCTGGAATCATCGGCGCGCTTTGGAACGCCATCCCGATCCGTTTGCGGACGTCGAGCAAATTCATCTGCTCAAGTGGTTCGCCTCGAAAACAAATTTCGCCGCGATCGGGAGAAATCAGTCCATTGATATGTTTCAATGTCGTCGATTTCCCGGCACCACTCGGTCCGACGAGCGTCGTAATGACACCTTCGCGGAACTCACCTGTTATTTCGTGTAAGATGTGTTGATAGCTGACTTCGTGAAACGTAAGAATCGACATACTGTGTGTTCACCTGACTTTCTACAAGTTTCGGGTAATGCTCCTATAATGTTGTACCCGAAAATCCGTCACCTTAGTACGTCAAGCGACACTTCCTTACGCGTGGATGATCTCTCCGGCAAAATCATACGGTACCGTTCGACCAGCAAAGAGCGATTCTTTTGATGCTTCCGGTAAATTGAGGTGTTTGAACGCTTCTTCACGGTCCATCCAGACAAGTCCGGAAATCTCTTCTGGAACATTCGTCTTTAATTGACCGGAGGTGATTTCTCCCGCGAAGAAGAAAAAGAGACAATGTTCCCCCGCTTGCGGGAAGAATGCTTCTGCCACGTGGACGATGTCGCCTGGAATGATCGTAAATCCTGTCTCCTCCAGTACTTCGCGCGTGATTGCCGTATGTAGCGTTTCGTCTCGTTCGACCGTCCCACCGGGCAATGTATAGTAATCACCGTGATCGCCACGATTCTCGACCATCAATAATTGATCGCCTGTGGCATTGAATAATGTCGCATAGACGATGTTTTTACAGATATTCATGTTCGTCCTCCTATTTTCTTCTTTCCGTCTGAATGATACAAAATAACGGATCCAGTTGAATCTCACTTATGCGGTAATATTCATCATCACTATGATCAAGTAACAGACGTTTTCCGTTTTCTTCAACATATTTTAAGGATTGGATTGTTTCAATTCGTAATCGTGACAGCGTCTCCCCAGTCGGTCGGAGGACATGGAGTTCAATTTCAGTAAATGCCGGATACAGAATAAACTGAATACGCTCTTTTGAGGAGTTGTGTAACATGTATTTAGACCGCTGATAGAATGCTTCTTCCTCCGGAAACTCAAGAATCGGCTCTACTCCGAAAAAATAGAGGCTTTCTAACTCTTCTGGTATATGAATTTTCTTGTCGTCCTTCATTATATCGATGTACCGTCCTGTAAAATTATCTTCCAAGTCTCCACTTCTGATGTCAAAAAGCTCACTAATTCGCTCATCTCTCCTTCAGTCGGCAAGAAAGATACACCCGCTCTCGCGTAGACATCTTGAATCGAATGGGTTTGACTAAGAGCTAAAGCTGCGACGAAATCTTTCAGCGTTTGGTCGGGATCTTTCGTGAAACGGTAATACAACTGAAGAGCGGCAATCTGAGCAATCGCGTACTCGATGTAATAGAACGGCGTCTCAAAGAGATGGATGACACTCATCCATTCGTGGCCTTTCCAATCGGGTGTTTCCGACCAATCGATGACGTCCGTATCGTATGATTCTCGGAGATCGGCATAATAGGCATGTCGTTCTGTCGGAACATGGTCGGGGTGAGCATAGAGCCAAGATTGAAAACGATCGACGATGATCGTCTCGGGTAAGAACTCGACAATGGAACGCATCTGTTCGAGTTTTGCCCGGGCAACGTCTTTTTTATCCGGAATCACCTGATGCCATTCGTTCATCGTCAACAACTCGAGCGACATGGCAGCGAACTCCCCTACTTCAAGCGGAATCGGTTGTAGTCCGTCGTACGTTTCTTTCATCGCATCATGATGGACGGCATGGCCGATCTCATGCATGAAGATGACGAGATCATCAAACGTATCGATGCGATTCATGAATAAGAACGATTGCTGTTCGACCGGTAAATACTCACAAAATCCTCCGCCCGCTTTGTTCGACCGGGCACCGATATCGAGATGATTCCTATGTCGCATTTCTTTTAACACGTCCGCAAAATAGGGGTGAACGCTCTCGAGGATGGCTTGAGTCTGATCTAAGAATGAAGTGTCAGAACCGGTCGCGTGATGATCAATCTGTGTATAGGCCGATTGCCGGACGTCCCACGGATGGAGCACCTGTTTGCCGAGAAACGTTTGTTGTTCGCGCTGAAATCGCCGTTTGACCGGTAGAAAGTCGGATTGAATGATAGTGGCGTAATGATCGACATCTTGACTCGTATAATCGACGCGTCCGAGTTCTACAAAAGCTAGTTCCTCGTATCCGATCTTACCACTTGCAGTGGCACGCGCTTGTCGTAACTCAACGAGTCGTGAAAACAACGGTTGAATGACGGATTCTTCCATGTGGAACGCTTCCTCAATCGATAAGAGCGCTTGTTTTCGAGTGGATTCATCCGTGTCAAATAAAGCAGCATGAAGATCGGAAACCGACTCTCCCGATTTTGTCAGCATCGTCGCCTCAATTCGGAGATAGTCTTGAATAAGACTAGCTTCCTCTTCTGTCACACTTGTTGCTCTGAGTGATTGTTCAAAACGTGCTCTCGTTCGAAGTGTGATGTCATCGCGCGAGACGAGATCCATTTTTACGGAACGTCTCAACGTATCGAGCTTATCCGATAACTGCTGACGCCCTTGTTCGTATTCAGAAGTGGTACCGAGGTCTGTGACGTCCTGGAGATACGCGATTTTTTGTTTGAGCAATGTCTCTTCCATTTGGAGAATCGAAGCGATTCGATGCGCAACATCCTTATCATTATAAAAAATATCATTTACAGGTGACTGAGATTTCATCGACGGATTTCACATCTCCTTTCAACTTATTCCAGTATACAGTTTATGCCAACGATATGATCATTTTACGAATAAATGACTGTTATGTTGTCTTTTTTGACTATTATCGTTGTCAAAAAGACTATGATAAGTTACATTATATAGGAGGTGAATCCCTATATGAAATCTCGTTTAAAAGAATTACGTGCTCGCCACGGATGGAATCAGTCTGAACTGGCACGGCGCGCGAACATTTCGCGCCAGACGATCAGCTTAATCGAACGCGAAGAATTCATGCCGTCGCTACTGATCGCCGTCAAAATTTCTCGTGTGTTTGATACACCGCTAGAAGACATCTTTTATTTCGATGAGGAGGAATTAACATGAACAAGGAAGCAGGCAAGGTCATCATCGCAGCTTTACTCGGTTTCATTAGCAGTTATTTCGTCATGTTTGTCCTCAAAAATACCAATTTGTCACAGTTTGAACGATCGCTCTATCTTGATTACATATTCACTGGTCTTTTCGTTATCTTGACGATCTTGACTCTCAGTTACGTCGTACGCTATTTACAAATTCGTCAATTGACTCGACGATCCGTTTCTTCCGACGAAGAGGACGCGATTGACGATCAAGTGAATCGCTACTATGCGGACGGCATGATGATCGTGCAGTTCTCCAATCTCCTCAGTATCGGGCTCGCTTCTTTTAGCATCATTGAAAACCAGTTCGGTCTTCATTTGATACTGAGCGGATTCTTTTTCGTCATCAGTTGTATTGCCTCGATTTATTTTCTCAATCTTATGCGCCAGATCTATCCCAACCGCTATTTCCCAAAGTATTCGGAAAAGAACTATGCTGAAAAGCTATTCGCTGCCTCTGATGACGGAGAACGTCACGTCATGTTCGAAGGTCTGATTCGGTCACAGTCCCTGTTACAATTTTTATTGATGGGTATCATTATCGTATTAGTCGTGTATTCGTATGAGACCGGTCAATCTCAGATCTTTGCAATCAGCTTATTGATTATCGCCTTGATCTGGAGCAACGCAAAATATTTTCTCCATGTACGCAATCGCTAAAAAGGAGCATTCAGTCAATCGACTGGATGCTCCTTTACATGCCTTCAAAAATCACGATGATTTTGTTGTTGATGGACATCATGCTGGTTCAGTGTATATTCCTGATCGTCGAGCGAGCGATGTTTCGATTGACTCCGCGCTGAAATGAACCAGACGACTCCACCAACGGCGAGAAAAATAGCAATAAAGATCATAGACACCCTCCTTTAGCTTCCTTTTTTACTTTATTCTTCCAACACCCTGGTTTTTCCTTTACGATAAGATAGAAGATATAAATTCATAGGGGGCGTTAGGATGTTCGGCAAAGAACCGACATGTATGCATTGCGGCAAAACGATTGAAGGAAACGAAAAAGTCTACATCCAGATGCGCTATCCGAAACATCGCGGGATGACGGAAGTCAAAGCATACCTAAAAAGCGAAGGACGTTTCATTTGTGAGCAATGTTTCGCAGAAAAGACAGAGTCAAAGGGGTAAGCATCCATGAATCTGAAAGAGAGTACGATTTTAGTTACAGGAATGACCGGAACGCTTGGCTCTCGTGTTGCGCGACGTTTTCTAGAAGAAACGCGTGAAGTGCGCGGTTTGTATCGCTCTCAGGAACAAGCGGATCAATACGCTTTCAAAGATGTCCACGCTGTCATCGGTGAGCTCGGTGATTCAGATTCGCTTCTTACAGCACTTCAAGGCGTCGATCTGTTGATTCACTGTGCTGCCTATCTCGGAGATGATCCTGATTTAGCACAGGAAGCAAATGTCACAGGTGTACAACATCTCGCGGATGCTGCGACAAAAGCTCGTGTCAAGCGCATCATTCACATCTCGACAACTTCCGTGTACGGCGAAGTCGTGAGTGGACATTTTACGGAAACGTCACCGCTTCTACCGTCCGAACATGTCTACATCCATACAAAACAGGAATCCGAACGCCTGTTACAGGAATATACACCCGATTCCGATTTAATCATCTTACGTCCAGGATCAATTTGTGCCGAGGAGCAGTCCTATTGGGGGGATCGTCAAGTCGAGCGGATGAAGGAGGCGGATGTGATTACCTGGGTGCACCCGGACGATGTCGTCCCGTGGGTCCATACGGATAATCTAGTCGAAATGATCGTCCTTGCCGCAACTAATGCGCATAATGGGGATATTTTTAATGCGATCGATGCGAATCTACCTGAGACGGATTTCCGGATGAAGTTGATCACAGCAAGTGACAAGCCGTACCAAATACCGAAGCGTGCAGCGGAACACGCGACATTTGCGAATGACCGAATCAAGCAACTTGGTTATATTCCGATTCGCACTCCTGAATCAACTATTGAACAGTTGGTCAAATCGTTTTAATAACGAAGAGGCATCGAATTCGAGTGATTCGGTGCCTCTTTTTATGCTTATCTTACGGATATCCACTTGATCCAGCGATTCCGGTCGTGCGCTCGTAATTCTTCTATCGTTAAAAGGACTTGCTTCGTTCCAAGTACTCGTTCCGCCTCAGGGATTCCACTTTTCCCAAGTGAGCGATTGAGATTAAAATTCAGCCAGTCGAGCTTTCCTTGAACACTGCTATCGATGACGTGCGTCCAGTCGACATCAGACAAACGTTGGTTTGTCGCGTAACCGTCAAGAAATGCGTTAAATCGAACGCGGTCAAACGTATTGTTTTTCAGCTTCGACCAATAACAGGCTGTCTCGAACACGTCGACGGCTCGATGGATCAGACCCGCAGACTCCCAGTCAATCAGGACTGGACCCGTTGGTGTCCAGAGGACGTTTTTTGGATCGAGATCACGATGACTGACGATCCAGTCTACTGGCAGTTGTTTCTGTGCTTTCTGTGCTAATCTTTCAATTCGTTGCAAATGTTCCTGCTCTTCCATGAATAGCTGCAGCCACTTTCCTTGCTGCCGTTTTCCTTCTTCTAAATGACCGTTCCAATCGATTGAAGTACTTGAGGTATCCGGCTTTATGAAGCCAGTCGTCGCTATAGAAAGAGCGTGCAATCGTCCTAATTGAACTCCGATTTGTCGTGCATGTGCCGATCGAAACTGATCGGTTGATAACGTCTTGCCATCGATCCAATCAAATAAAAGGTAATCCGAGCCGTCAATCGTTTGTACCGCTTGATCGTTGACGCGACGTGCTGGTAATGCTGCTAAGTGAAATGACGCTTGCATGGCGACATCTTCTGACATTTTAAAATTTTTTCGCGCTTCAGGACGTTGCATGATGTCCGGATTCAATCGCTTTAAGACGTAAGATCCAGTCGTCGTCTGTAATCGCAATGTCTCATGCATGAGTCCGCCAGTCAATCGTACAGGTTCGCTAATCATTTGCCCTATTGTAAAACGTTCACAAATCAAATTCATCGTTTGTTGCATCCTATTCTCCATTTCGTTCGTTCCAACCGATCCATGAAATGCTACACTAGTTTTGCATGATTTCATTGAACACGAAGGAAGGTTTTAGTATGAAACAAATTCATCACATCTGTATTCAGACGACGGACTACGCTGCGTCTAAACACTTTTATGAACAGCTTGGGTTCTCCCTCGTTCAAGAGTCACCTGGTTTTCACGACCGCGCCTTTAACAGCTGGTTACGACTCGGTGATTTCTATATCGAATTGCAAACACCCAAATCGGGTCAGCCGTTCACCGATTATACGAAACAAGCAGCGGGTCCCGTCCATTTCGCACTTTACGTTGACGACTTGCAAGAAGAAGTAACACGCCTCGAACGACTCGGGATGCCTTTCCTACCGAAACACGGCGGAAACATCTACTTCGTCGTCGATGGTCATCTCAGCAAATTAAAAGCACCAGAAGGAACAATCATCGAATTACGGGATACGTTTGCGATCTCTTAATTTCGATTCAACCGCCCATAATAAGGCGGTTTTTATATTGTCCAAACCAGTACTTCGTGTTACTATATAGAGGTAGTCATTAATACTAAGTAGCTGATTTATTAAGTATCGAGGTGAATAATTTGGAAAATATCACAGAATTGCTCAAAGGTATACTTGAAGGATGTGTACTTGAGATCATTAGCCGCGGTGAAACTTATGGTTATGAAATCACTCAACAGTTACGTCAACTCGGATTCTCAGATGTCGTGGAAGGTACAGTCTATACAATCACGATGCGCTTAGAAAAGCAGCAGCTCGTTTATATCGAAAAAAAAGCATCAACAATGGGACCTCCTCGAAAATTTTATACGCTAAACGAAGCAGGACACGATCGTTTACGTATCTTTTGGGAAAAATGGGCGTTCGTATCTGACAAAATGCAAGAACTGCAGCAGTTAAAACAAGAAGGGAGTACGAGATGATGAGAATATTCGAGCGGATCACCGGTAGTATGGAAGCTAAACGAGAATGGCGGTCGATGGAGAAGCGGGCTAAATCTCTTCCTCCTCGCTACTATGAGGCTTATCAAGCGATTCAACGCTATTTAAATGTCACGGGTGGACTAACGAGTTGGCAAAGTAGTCATCGTGTACTGACCGTCGTCCTCGAGTTGATGGAACAAGCCGCCTTCGAGCAAAAACCAGTGACAGATTTCACTGGAGAGGATGTTGCTGCGTTTTGTGATGAGTTAGTGAAGGGCGAGCAGTCTTGGCAAACATCGTACCGTCATAAATTGAATCAAACCATTCGTCAGAATTCATGAAGATGCAAAAAGTAAAGGGATGTATCCGCCACATCCTTTTTTTTATTCATCAAATCCGTCGATTGACAAACCATAATGCGATTGGAAAGAACAAGATTTGTCCTCCTAATGCAAGTAATAAAGCAAATTGAATGTCTTGAATGATAGACAGATTAACGAGAACCAAAATTACGAAAAGATAACCGATACTAATTAAATAGGCGATATGCCCACTACGTATTTTGACCTCGTATTGCCGCTCATCATGCGGTTCGTCCGGTGAGAAACTCACCGCTGTGATGCGTGAGGAAACACCTGCTAAAATCAGTACGATTCCAGTCATTTTCATTTCTGGGATCTCCATCGTCATGTATATCCCTATTCCAATTAACGCAAGATCCAACAATATATTTAATCGCTTCATTCTATTCCCTCCTCGTTCGTTCGATTCGGTGTAAAGATGTCTTCGATTCGCCGTTCAAACAGATCAGCTAGTGAAAATGCGAGGTCGAGTGACGGATTATACCGCTCTTTTTCGATGGAAATGACCGTCTGACGCGACACGTTCAATCGTTTTGCCAGTTCGCCTTGCGACCAACCTCGTTCTTCGCGCATCTCCTTGACCTTATTTTTCATGATTTCACCTCGTAGTCCCACTATATGTAAATAACACACTACCTGTCAAGTTTCCTTTACACCCTCTTCATACGCTCCCACATGATATACCGATCCTCTCTCCCGACCTGAATCAATCCTGCTTTTTCGAGTACTCGGATTGATGCTTGATTCGTCGACTCCGTCTTCGCAAGTACCCCTGTCACTTCCGTTTGTTCAAACGCCCATTCAATCAATGCTTGAACTGCTTCCGTCGCAAACCCTTGATTGAGATACGCTGGCAACAGACCATAACCAATTTCGACCGCTTGTCGTATGTCCGGCTTCCCCTTGAATCCGATATCCCCGATTACTTGACCATCCTTTGTCATGACGAGCCAGCTGCCCCAGTATAGTAGCGAGGGATCTGACGCTATTGACATCAAATGATGCTGAACTTCCGGTCCATTATCGTAGTGCTGTTGTTGTAAACGTGTCACGTCATTCGCTGTACATGGACGAATCGTCAATCGCTTTGTTTGAAGGGTTATCATTACTTTGTCTCCTTTTTTAGGTTTGCCACCACTGTTGTAGGTGACGTTGGATATACCAACAAGCAATAAAAAAGCTCGTTGCACCGAGTATACTGTAAAAAATAGGAATCCCTAAGCGGATCAATCCATATAAGACGGCAAGCAATAAGAACGTCGCTGGTAATCCGAGTAACACACTCTTTAAGAATGTACTCAGTTCTGCCCGTTCACTTCCCTGTTTAACGAGCCAGGCAAAGCTAATCAGACTGACGATGGGCAACGCGGACAACACACCACCCAGTGACGGTGAACGCCGGGCGACTTCCGTGACAAGACCGATGACCAGTGCGCTCGAAAGCACCTTAACGAGAAAAGCAGTCATCTGCCGCCTCCCGCAACAATCGAAACGCCTGTTCAATCGCCTGTTGATCTGTTTTTGACATCGTAGCAAAGACTTGATTCAACCGTTCAGGATCGAGTTCCGTATGACGACGAACGATTGTATCTCCCAAGTCTGTCAAACCAATCGTCACTTGGCGTTGGTCTTCTGGATTTCGTTTTTTTTCGATATAGCCTAATCTCTCCAACTTTTTGACGTGCTCGGACGTCGTATTATGTGAGAGGCGAAATGCCTCGGCAATCTGCTTGATCGTCGGATTCGTCGCAAATTGAATGTATTGCAGGATGCGGACGCTTTGGTGAGACAGGTTTTCTTCGAACCGTGGATGTAGTTGATAATAAATTTTTGCAAAATCAGCTGAAATCATAATGCTCCCCCTTTATATCGTACAATCCGAATATATCGTAAATTACGATATATAACCAGAGAAAGAGGTATTTTCATGAAAAAAGTGTTAGCTACTATCGTATTGGTCATTCTTTTTCTCAGTGGATGCTTAGCGGAGACGACGATGACAACGACAGACCTCATCGCGGCGGAATTCATTGAACAAGATCAAGACGTCATCCGCTTGAACGATCGCGTGTATCGACTAGATCAGGTCGTAACCGTCTCCGATCTTTTCTTGACTCCTGGTCCACGTGTTCAAAAAATAGCACCCGAAAAGACGCTCGAGGACGGCATGGCAACTCGTCATAAGAGCGGTACGGTCATCTATCAAGAAAAAGATGATACGATGTTTATATATGTGCAGCGAAACAAGAAGTGGTATCGCTATCAATCCATTCCTGAAGGATGAGGAGGAGGAAGACAGATGCAGTATCCAACGACATTGGGCACGAAAAATGGCTACATCCACAATCCAACTTCCGCTGAAGCGATTCCTGTCCGTTATCGTGCCGCGATTCAGGACGTCGTCGCCTATGTACAAACCTTATCCGCGTTTCATGGCGTGTACTTGTATGGCAGCGTCGCCAAAGGAACGGCGCGTCCCTTTGAATCCGACCTCGATTTTACACTGATTTTGACAGAGCCGTTGACGGAAGAAGAACACATGCAGTTAGATGAACGGACGGAAGACTGGTTGAAGGACTATCCATTCGTAACCAAAATCGATTATGACATCGGTCTGCTTGGCGACGTCATACGGGATGATGAAGTTCTTCCCTGGGGCGTATGGTTGAAATCCGTCAACTTGTTTTTGGCAGGCGAAAATCTCCAAAGTCGATTTCCGCCCCTTCGTCCGACACGCGCTCTTGGCTTTGCGTTAAACAATGGGGTATGCGAGCAGTTGAGGTCTGATCTATCACGTCTAGAGAAAGGGCAAGTCACCTTGCTTGATTCGGATTCGATCGTGAAGCGGATTGTTCGGAGCGCCTATCACCTCATCTTAGAGGAAGATCAAAGCTTCGTGCATGACCTAGAGACACTCCGCTCGATCCTGCTTCATTATTTCCCTGATGAACCGCGCTTTTTGTCACTGTTCGCCGCTTACGATACAGAACAAATCGTTTCGCCAGAGGATGTCCACTACTTTGTAGACTGGTTCGCGTCTCGGATGTCGGACGAATCAATCCTTTAATTGAAACAAACCAGTCCACAGTCCAGCATGACCAAATAATGCCTCTGGATTGTCGACGTGTTTCATTTCCGTTAGTTCGATGACGTCGAATGCATCGAATATGGCCAGTAACCGCTCTTTCGTATAGCCGAGTCCGCCTTGGAGACTGTTTTCTTGATAGACCTCCCAGTCCGTCAACGTCGCCCCGCCAAGCGGACCGCCCGCAACAAAACACGTCAATCCGAAGTATCCTCCTGGGCGCAGCATCTCCTTCAGTCGCGTCACATAAGTCACACGTCGATGTGGCGCCATATGATGAAAACAGCCGGAATCGTAAATGAAATCATATGTATTCTGTTCGGTCGTCTCTAGAAAATCTTGCTTTCGAAACGCAACGTGCGCTCCAGTCTGTTGTGCTTGTTCCGTTGCCCAGTCTAACGCGGTTGCTGAGAGATCCAGTCCCGTCACCGAGAAACCGTGTGTTGCGAGATAGATCGCATTTCGACCCGGTCCTGTTCCGAGATCTAATGCGTCACCAGGCGAGAGCCAGCCCTCTTCGACGTAGCGAACTAAGTTCTCGTCCGGAATGTTCTTAAAAAACGGGACCGGTTTCGTCCGATCTTCATAGAACTTGTCCCAAAACGGTTCTGGTTCACGCAATCGTGCGTCGAGCATCTTTAAAATATCCTCCATCGTATCAATCGTCTGTGTTTCTGTCATTGATCAGTTCCCCCTCTTTTCTTCTATAATATTGTATTCGTGTTTCAGCTCTGATTTACCTGTATTTCCTGGATAAAAATGCGCTATTTTTCTTACCTTACGATATTGTTAGTATGTTCTCGCAATCCCTCATGCTACACTAGCCTTTAATTGAAACAACCATTCAAAAGGGAGATATCTTGCATGCGTCAACATCCGACTTCCACTTCCACCTTAGCAACGGATGAGAAGATCATCCGCTTGATTCAAGGTCTTCATCAAATGCACCATTCACCTATGAAAGCTACCCATTATCAAAAGTTAGCAGCTCAACTTCCTTACCCTTCGCTTGAAGAAATCAATGCCCGATTCGGTTCGTGGGCACACTTGTTAGAACAAGCTGGAATCGTCAAGACTTCCCATTTATCGACGAAAGAACGCATGACGTTGAACCGTCCCGCTGCGGTCAAGCGAACGAAGCGGTGGTCGATCGAAGAGAGCGTCGCTTTTTATGTCGCACAAAAAGGAACGAACATGACGATTCGCTCCTACACGGAATTGCGGGATCTACACCCAGAAATGCTGAGTGCGAATACGATCATTCGTCGGTTCGGCACCTGGAAAAATGCCTTGGCACACTTCGATCTCACCTCGAACGGCTTCTTCACCGATCAAGACTGCTTAGACGCTCTTCAACAAGCTGCTGCCACACATGGACCGCTTCTGACGAGTCAGCAATATGCCAAGTGGGCGCGTGCGCACCAAGCACCTTCACTGACATTGTTGATTGAACGCTTCTCCAGTTGGCGCGAAGCCTTACGTCGGCTCGACAGCGAATAAAAAGGATCGTGCCCGCTGATTGATTCGACGGGACACGATCCTTTTTGATTATTGTTTTGGCAATCGTAAAAGCTCATGATCCGCTCCTTCAGCGCATTGACGTAACGTATAGACCGACTGTTCCTTCACCTCGAGCTGTCGACAGACTTCGTTTTTACGATCATCGTCTGTTGTACCGAATTGATCACGCGATGAATCAGACGTGTAGTGATACGACTTGCCATCATACTTGACGTCATACAATACCGGGTCGCCTTCAGTCGTAAACGCCGTGATGCGGATCTGATCTGATTTGCCTTGCGTTGAGTTCTTTAAAAAGGACTCGAATCGGTCACTGTTCGTAACATCCTTCTGGACGATGATGTCGCCATTCTCCTTCGCCTCTTCCATCGTATATTTTCCGCAACCGGCTAAACAAAGCAGACATACTATAAGACCAAGCTTCCGCATTCTTCACCGACTCCTTCTCAACGTTTCGTTAATAAGCGATCAAGGCGATACAGTTGCGACGTAAAGCCTTCCTTCATCCCCATACCGAGTACTTCTTGCACAGCTGCTTCTGTCTCATAGGTCGACTCGAAGACGATCAACGTCGTCTCCCCGTGGTCGAGGAATGTCGTGACATTCTCGCTTCCTGGTAAATGTTCAGAGATCGCCCCTGACGCGTCCGAGAAATAATCGGCATGACTATACGTGTTCGGAGCATCGATGTGTCTGAAAATCGCTTTTCCCCACGACTCCATGCCGTAAAAGTCACCTTGCGCCGGATCAACACAGCGCATGCAATAATGCCATACGCCACCCGGTTGAAACTCAAACGTCTCGATCGTCGTCTCCCAGCCTTCCGGTCCCCACCACGCTTCGAGTTGCTCTTTTTCCGTGAATGCGGCAAAGACGCTATTTCGTGGCGCCTCGCACGTCCATTCCATTCGTAGCGTCTTTCCCTCAATCGAAGTCTTCAATTCCTTTTTCATTCGTCCCGTCTCCCTTCACGTTCGACTGAATCTGCTTCAAATGTGCATCTAGACGATGCATGCGGGCTTCCATTTGTGCAAGCGAGTTGCTCCACATGACGAGCTCTCGAAACGCTTCTGGGCGAAGGCTATACAAGCGACGA
This sequence comes from Exiguobacterium sp. KKBO11, assembly GCF_001644945.1. Classification (NCBI taxonomy): domain Bacteria; kingdom Bacillati; phylum Bacillota; class Bacilli; order Caryophanales; genus Exiguobacterium; species Exiguobacterium sp. KKBO11. The sequence goes on along the minus strand of NZ_LUCU01000011.1, from coordinate 1,169,760 downwards.
TTCGCCTGCCGTTCGACAGTGATTAGTTCCGCGTCAAGCAACAGCTTTAAATGCTTCGAGGTTTGCGGTTGACGTAAGTGTAGTTGTTCAGCCAACTCATTGACGGAGCGAGGACCATTTCGTAACGCTTCGATGAGTTGGATCCGTGTCGCGTCTCCGAGAGCTGAGAATCGTATTGGTATCCGCTCGTTCATATCCGTTCACCTCTTTATTTTATATATTCCCAATTTAGAATATTCCAAACTAAGAATATAAAAAATGCAAAATGATTGTCAGATGCGTTCAAATGGCGTACGTTCAAGAGAACCTGTATGAAAAGAGCGTGAACCAATGAAGACCGAATGGATGGAAGCATTCCTCGTCACCGCGGAGACCGGTAGCCTGACGAAAGCAAGCGAAGTACTGCATATGACGCAACCGGCGTTAAGTAAACAAATCAAAAGTCTTGAGAGTGCACTCGACGTCTCGTTGTTGCACCGCTCGGCACATGGTGTCACGTTGACGACAGCTGGCGAAATCGTCTTTGAAGAGAGCCGTGAACTGCTTGACCGGATCGATCAGATGAAACGACGGATTGGTACGATTGACGAACGGACGACGTTGACGCTCGGATCATGGCCAAGCGTCGCGATGACGTATCTCCCCCGTCATGTCTCACGACAAGCGACGGCACCGGATCTCAAATTAAAGACGGCGCATACGACGATCGATTTGATGCAAGGTCTTGAAGAACGCCGATACGATGCTGTCTTACTCGACGATCGTCACCATGTCCATCCGTATCATACGACCCATTTGTATACGGAGAACTTTTTACTTTATGTCCATCAAGACGATGAACGATTCACAGGCTGTACGTCTGTGGCGTTTGAGCAAATTCGTGACGCCTCTTTCTTGTCGCTTCCGATCGATTGCGATTCGACGAACATCCTAAAGGACGCGTTCATCGAGCGAGGTGCTGTCTACCAAGCAGAAAACGAGATGGAATTCGGTTCAAGCGTCCTCGGTTTCATCCGTGCAGGGCTCGGTATTGCCCTGTTGCCGGAGATTTTCCAAGACGGACTATCCCCAGAAATCAAGACGTTACCGGTTGATGGGTTTGATGTCGTCCGCGAATTGTCGCTCGTCTCACGGGACGCCTCTCATCATGCGATTCTGCTTGATTTACTCGGTCAGTCGCGCTGAAGGTGCACTTGTAGTTCATGTCTCAGAACATCGACCTGATCTTGTGAAATCGCCGAGTCCGGTGTCTCACCGTACCGGACGAGATGATAGATCGATGGATCGAGCGTGACATCAATTCGTTGTAACCATTCGCCGACCGTCTCTTCGGAGCGGCGGCGTTTTTGTCGTGTCAGTTTTCGATCGAACGTTTGTAACAGACGGCGAATCTCTGACTCTGATTCTTCACCAACAAGTGTTTGTCGTGTCAAACGATATGGGGAAAACACCGGCGGCGGGTCCATTAAATCGTCGATTACAGTCTCTCGTCTGCGTCGTTTTCGCAAACGCTTCAAGAAGTAACGTACACTGAAGAGGACAGTCAGTAGTATGACAAGACCGACGACACCGTAAAAGGTAACAACTCCTAATACATCCTTATCCGCAAATCCCCCGCTTTGGATGTCCATTTTTTGCTTGGTCGGTTTTCCTTCTTCCTTTCCGCCTTCATCAACCATAAATCGGGCTTGATAGGTTGCCGGATCATAAAAGAAATAACGATAGACTTCTGTACCGACTAGTTGAATCGCAGCAAGGCTCACGAGTGCTATACATAATGTCACAACTAAACCACGCTTCATCTCATCCCTCCTTTTCAATATTTTACCATCTCCACTTTACTATGGAGTGATTTTTCTTTCTTTTCAGTCAATTTTTCATTAGAGTAAGTGGTGACTCTCAATAAAAGGACGTGACATCATGTATCTTCCAAGTTTTTCGTTAACCGATCAGACATTTCTTATCACTGGAGCTGGACGAGGCATCGGACGCGCGCTCGCCATCGGGATGGCAGAAGCCGGTGCTAACATCATTCTCGTCGCCCGGACGGAACGGGATTTGAAGGAGACGGCACAAGAAATCGAACGACTCGGTCGAACGGCTTACATCTTCCCGTGCGACATCACTGACCGGAAACAAGTCGTCGAGACGGTAGCTCGTGTCTACGAACAAGTACCGCAGATTGATGGGCTCGTCAACAACGCTGGAATGAACATTCGCTCGAAGGCACTCGATGTGACGGAAGACGAGTGGGAAACGATCCAACAGACTAATCTGAAATCCGCCTTCTTCTTTGCTCAAGAAATTGGGAAACGGATGCAGGAGACAGGTGGAAGCATTCTGAACATCGCCTCGGTTGCTGGTCACGTCGCCTTACGGACCGGTGTCGTGTATGCGACGACAAAAGCGGCAATGATTCAGATGACGAAAGTACTGGCGCTTGAATGGGGACCACAAAATATTCGTGTCAATGCGATCGGACCGTGGTATTTTAAGACACCATTAACGGAACCATTACTGAAAGATCCTACATACCTGCAAGAGATCGTTGACGTGACACCGCTCGGTCGGGTCGGTGAATTAGAAGAACTGGTTGGACCAGCTGTCTTCTTATCGTCTGCTGCAGCCCGTTACGTGACCGGACAAACGCTTTATGTCGATGGTGGGATGACGATTAAAGGTTTTTAAGACAGAAGAAGACAGATGCGCATCTGCCCATCCGTCTTCTCGTATCTGAAAGGAGCTTCATCATGTCAAAACGTATTGCACTCGTCGCTGGCGCCTCGCGTGGTGCCGGACGTGGCATCGCTTATGCCTTGGGTGACGCTGGAACGATTGTCTACGTCACGGGACGGAGTACGAACGACCAGACAACGGACAACCGTAGAGAGACGATCGAAGAGACGGCTGCTGGCGTCACAGTACGCGGCGGACTTGGCATTCCCGTCGTTTGTGACCATACGAATCAAACGGACATCGATCGTCTGATTCAGCAGATCCAGCACCAACATGGTCGAATTGATCTCCTCGTCAATTGTGTGTTCGGTGGTTCGGAAAGCCACTTACCGTCTGGAACTGGACGACGGTTTTGGGAGCGACCACCGGAACATTGGGACGCGATGATGTCTGCCGGACCAAAAGCGTATTTGTGGACGATTCGGGCTGCGATGCCCTTGTTGCAACAGAGTCCAGCTGCGCTCGTCATCAATTTGACGTCATTCACTCCAGATCAGGTGGCTGGAAATCTTTATTATGATTTGGCGATGCAAACGATTAATCGAATGACACACGTCATGGCGCAGGAGTTAGCTCAGACGACCATTTCTGTCATCGCGCTCTGCCCCGGTTTCATGCGGACGGAAAGGGTCGTCGATGCTGGATTCGCGAGTGCTGCGACTGAATCGACGACCTATATCGGACGAGCCGTTACAGCGCTGTTGGCGGATGACGCCGTTAGCCGTTATTCTGGACAAGCCGTCTTCGTTGCCGATCTCGCGAAAACCTATCACTTTACGGATCAGGACGGGACGCAGCCACTACCGTTTTGACCTATACCGTTAGAGGAGTGTAAACTATGTGTCCTGAAGATAATCAATTGATTTCGCTCGCTTTATCACGATTTGGGATTTCATATGATTCTGCTCTAGATCATTCAATCTCTTTATCGACTTTCGGAATTCATGGTGACAAACATTATCGAATAATCTGTAATAGTAACGCTTATTCTTTACGCCTTCTTGCGGATGATCGATATAGTTCTGAGACAGAACTTGCCTCTGCATCTGATTTGAATCAGCAATTATACGCAACTGATAGGATACGTGCACACGGACTCCCCTTCATGAAACGCGTTCAACCGACAACTGACTCAAATACATTTTCAATGATTCAGGATGATGCTGGTCAAGCATGGCGCTGTGTCCTCTTTGATTGGATAGACGGCACACATATTACTGCACAAACTAAATCATCAGCGTCAAAAATGGGTGCGTTGCTCAGGCAACTACATGATATACCGGTCGATTCGCAATTTTCTTTTCCGGTCGTTGACCATACCGTTGCCTATCAAAAATGGCATCATGATTTATCAAAGGTGGATACTGTCATCACCTCAATAGAACAACAAAGGTTAGATCACTATCTCGATCTCGTCCAGTTCCATATCTATCAGGCACAAAGCAGATCGAAGAACGATGTGCTACCTGTTTTATCAACAGACCTCAATGCACTAAATATATTATGGAAGAACGATCATATCGTCGGAATCGTTGATCATGAGCATATCGGTTACTCTGATCGTATACAAGACCTCGCATGGATCCTTAAATGGTACGCACGTAATGAAGGGATTCATTCTTTTAGCGTGTCCCCTGAACTAGCGCAAACGATTTTAGGAAACTATGACATGAATATTTTTGATCACAATGATTTTGTTCGACTTAAATCGTTACTCTGGCTTTCGGGTTGTTTCAATTTTCATTTTGTTCGACAAACATTTAATCTTTTATCTGATTCTATCGTTTCAAACGAGGAATTGAGCAATCACCTAGAACGTTACCGTCAAAGAGGAAAAGCTCTCCTCTCACTACTAGCTAGTTGATCAATCGAAGGACCATGTCACTTCCGTTCCGGTCGCGCTGGATCAAAGATTTCTTCCGCATCAAAGAATGGATCGAGTATGCTCGTCTTTCCAGCAACGGCTTGACGTAGACGAATCCCATCAACGTTGATCCGGGCTTGGCGGAAGTAGTCGGGTCCAACTTGTTTCCACGCATGTTGACTCGCATCAACATTGAAGAAATAACGGAACCCGCTATCGATGAGCAAACGATATTTCTCACCCGAATAATCATGCCAATCCCCGACATCACTTCCATATGGATAAATCAGTTGCGTCGTTTTTCCGATCAGCGGGGCAACGTCCTGTTTGTAGCGTTTAAGATCCGCGCGAATCGTCGTGACTGATTCTTTCCCGACCCAAATATGTCCGTACGTATGACTCGCGAACTGCCAGCCATCCTTTTTTAATGCGACGGCGGTCTGTTTCGCTTGTTTTCGTGCCGTTTCGACCTGTTTATTGTGTCCGTACTGGTTGTAGGAGGAACGATACCCGAGCACCCCATTATAACCTGTAATACCGAGCAACCCTTTTGCTCCTTTATAGGAAAAGTCAGGATGAGACTGGACGAACGCATCGATGATCGGTACGAGATCATAAGCACCATCCGGTTTTCCGACCATCGTGTTGACGATTTTGCCATCCTTCACTTTTAAATTCTTCGCAAATCCATCGCCTTTCATGTATTCGTAATAATTGACGTCGTCCTGCGAAAGCACGAGCGGGTGTTTTCCTTTTGGTAAACGGATGGGTGTCTCGACGATCTTCCCGTTCACCTCTTTTGCTAAATCTGTTGGTCGGACGAGTACGTAGTTGTTTTTGTACAACGCATCTAAAATCCGTTCGAACTCCTGTTGTGTCACCATGTAATCATCGTATCCTGCTTCCTTCCGGTCGCCATCAAATGCTTGGTTTGGATCAGAAATCAATGAATGAAAAAAGAGATGTGGCACAGGTTTCGTCACAGGCAGGAGCGCCTGCTTTTTCTGTTCGTATTCCTCTTCCCTCTGTTTCGTCTCTTTTGCGCGGACGGGTTTCAACACTTTGATCGCCCGGTCATAATCGTACTGGGCAGCGTAACGATCAGCACGCTGTATCGTCTTTTCTATGTATGCCTGTTGCGAAGCTTGTCTTTTTTGCTGTGTCTCTCGTGTTTTTTCCGACTTTTTCTCGCTGACTTCGCTTTCCCCACATCCACTTAGTAGCAGACTCAGCGCCACACCGCCAATGATCCAGTTCCGTCTCATGTTTTTCGACTCCTTCATCAATTTTGACGTTTTCATTCCCCTCTATTCTAACTGTTCCCGATTGTTCAGTCGATTAACTACTTTTTTGAGTCATTCCGTTTCGTTATGACTGTCCATCCAAAGCGGAACTTCCGCTCACTCGTCTTGAGGTGTTTAATAAAGGACGTAATGAAATTCACGGAGGTGCAACAAGATGATTGAAAAGAACTTAATTAATGGTGAATGGTACGATACGACAGAAACGATTCCGGTCTACGACCCAGCAACGAAAGAACTGCTCGGACATGTTCCTGCAAGTTCAGCGGAAGACGCACAACGTTCCGTTGACGCAGCGAGCGAAGCATTCGTCAAGTGGTCAAATGAAACAGCAGACACACGCGCGAATTTAGTCGATGCCTGGTATCGCTTGATCAACGAACACCGTGAGGAACTCGCTCGGATCATGACGACAGAACAAGGAAAGCCGTACGTCGAAGCACTCGGTGAAGTCGATTACGGCAATCAATACGTCCGTTGGTACGCTGAAGAAGCACGCCGGATTTACGGTGAAACGATTCCGGCTTCTGTTCCAGGAAAACGACTCTTCGTCGAAAAAGAACCAGTCGGTGTCGTCGCAGCGATCACACCATGGAACTTCCCGGCAGCGATGATCACACGTAAACTTGCACCGGCTCTTGCAGCGGGTTGTACGATTGTCCTTAAACCATCGGAAGAAACACCGTTTACGGCACTTCGTCTCGTTGAATTAGCAGAAGAAGCAGGTATCCCTAAAGGTGTCATCAACGTCCTAACAGGTGACGCGGCAACGATCAGTGGCGTCTGGCAAGCCGATTCTCGCGTCCGGAAGATCACGTTCACAGGTTCAACAGCCGTCGGGAAATTGATCATGCGTCAAGCAGCCGATACGATGAAAAAACTATCACTTGAACTCGGTGGTCACGCACCCTTCATCGTCACGGAAAATGCGGATCTCGATAAAGCCGTCGAAGGCGCGATGCGCTCTAAATTCCGAAATGGTGGACAAGCGTGTGTCGCGACGAACCGCTTCTACGTGCAAGCGTCTGTTCTTGACGCATTCACGGAAAAATTCACAGCAGCCGTCAAACAACTGCAAGTCGGTAACGGGATGGACGCTGACTCGACAGTTGGTCCATTAATCAATGCGAAAGCCGTCGTAAAAGTCAAAGCACACATAGATGACGCTGTCGCAAAAGGGGCAACGATCCTGACTGGTGGTACGATTGACGAATCTGTCGGCTACTTCGTCACTCCGACCGTGCTTTCGAATGTCACAGAAGACATGCTTTGCATGCAGGAAGAGACGTTTGGTCCGCTCGCACCGATCTCTGTCTTTGAGACGCTTGATGAAGTCATCGAACGGGCGAACAACACACCATACGGACTTGCGGCTTACGCGTTCTCTGAACGCATCGATGAAGCATTGATGCTCGGAAAACGACTCGAATACGGGATCGTCGGTCTGAACGATGGTGCGCCATCTGCAGCACAAGCCCCATTTGGTGGCTACAAAGAGAGTGGTCTTGGACGTGAAGGTGGCGTCTACGGCATCGAAGATTATCTCGAAGTCAAATACTTGTCGCTCGGTTAATCCATTAGACGATTTGTTTGAAGCAAACGATCGTCACTATTAGGAAACCCCTCATTTCTAAAACGAAATGAGGGGTTTTTGTACGGCTCATACTTGCATACGAAATTTAAGGTATGATTGACATCGAACGATTTTATGGAAAGGAGCGATGGAAGAATGAATGTCATCACCTTCGGACAGAAAAAACAGAATCAACGCTACATCACAAGACCTGCTGTTTATGCGGTCATACTCGACCATCAAACAGGTAAAATCGCCGTCATTCAAAAAAAGGACGGTAAGTTGTTTCTTCCGGGTGGCGGTATCGAGACCTATGAGACGCATGAAGACTGTCTTAAAAGAGAGGTATTAGAAGAAACCGGAATAGATGTTACGGTGGTTGATTTCATCGGACGAGCCAATCAATATTTCTATTCACAAAATGAAACGACATATTATTTAAACGAAGGGCAGTTCTATCGTTGCGATGCTGGGCAGAACATATATGACCCAATCGAAGACGATCATCATCTAATATGGATTGATCCCGTTTCTGCTATAGAAGGCTTATTCCACGCACATCAACGCTACGCAGTCCAAAAGACGCTAGAAATGATTTAAATCGAGTCAAACAAAAGGTGCACAGTTCTCTTATTCAGAGAAACGTGCACCTTTTAAATACTATCCGTTGTGACAAACGAGCAGCCTAGTCGTTATTCAACGTATTCGTAGAGAACGACACTCTCGATGTAGTGAATGAAGCGACGTAATTCCTTCTCCTCTTCGTTCGAGAGATCCCCTTCTTTCGACATATTCGCGATTTCAAGACGCTGAACTTCGATAGCTTTCAAGCAAAGTTCTTCTTTTTGCTGATCGACGTCCTTGCCACCGATTGGTGACGACCAACGCGTATGTTTGAAGCGAAGTCGTTTATAGAATTCCAGCACACTTTGAACGACGTCTGGTGGGTACGATGAGCGGCAATTCTCGAGACGTTCGATCACTGTGCCCATTACCTTTTCATACAGTTCATGCTCGACTTGTGTCATTTGAATCAACGCGTCAGACGACATGTTCGATCGTTTCCGCTTCCACCACAATTTTCGAATCGGTTGGACGATTTGGAAACGCGAATCCTTGCCGATCGCCTTACGACGGTTTTCGATCGAGCGGAAGACATCCTTCTTCAACAGATCCGGCACCTTGTGCTCAGCGACGAAACGTTTTGATTCTTCCTTTTCCCACTGGACGGCTTCCAGTCGCAGTGCTTTCAATTGATCATTGAATTGATCGAGCTCTTCCTGACTTTTTTCCTGTGCCCGAAGTAACCGAAGCATGACATGATACTCATTAAGGAGATCAAACGCAACGACCGCATTGTCTTCGTCCGTCACTTGTTTGATTTCTGAGATTGCACGGCGAATCATCCGTTGTTTTTGGGCATTCAGGTCGAGTGCGATTGGTGTAGCCGCTTCTCCCCGGTTCAAGACCGGTAAGAGAATCGTTGCGAGAACGAGTGTATAGATGATGACACCCGCTGCAAGGAAGATGATCAATGAGCGTTCCGGGAAGGCTTCGCCGGACTCCGTCAAGAACGGTAATGACAAGACCCCGACCATCGTGATCGTTCCGCGAACCCCGACCAGTGTCGTGATTAAATCTTGTTTGAAGGACGGTCGACGATGATCGCGGTCCTCTTTTTTAAAGAACCGATGATCGAACCAATTGAAGAACATCGTCCAGACGAGACGGATCGCGAGAATGAATGAACCGATTTCGATGACATATAGCATGAGACGCCAGTTGTTGATCGCATCATCTGCAAAAATCTCGCGTGTCGCTTCCGGCAACGTCAAACCGAGCAATAAGAAGATAATCCCGTTTAACGTATACGCAATCATCGTCCAGATGTTATCCGTCAACGTCTGCTCTTGTGCAAAGAACGTTTCCGTCCGTTCTTTGATCAAGGCATGCAAGATACCACCTGTCACGACGGCGATGACGCCTGACGCGTGAAACCCTTCTTCGGCGATGAAGAAGATGATGAACGGCGTTAAAATTTGCAATAAGGCATAAAAGACAACATCTTCAATGCCGGCGCGACGCAAGCGAACCTTGAGAAAGTTCATCGCGAGTGAAATCGTCAATCCGATCAATGCTCCGACGATGAACATGTAGAAGAACTCAGTCGTTGCGCTTTGAAGCGAGAAATACCCTGTGACGACAGCAGCGACCGCATAACTGAACGCAACGAGTCCCGATGCGTCATTGATCAGCGATTCTCCACGGACGAGCGTCAGAATCTGTTCTGGAATCTGGACACGTTTCGCAATCCCGTTGACGGCAATCGGATCAGTCGGCGATAAAATCGCAGCTAAAGCAAACGCAGCAGCGACTGGAATGACCGGAATCAACCAGTTGATGAAGTACCCTCCGACGATCGTCGTCAACAAGACGAGGATGATTGCGTTCCCAAAGATCGCTGTCCGCATCCGCCATAAATCTTCTCGTGGGAAGTGAGAACTATCGTTATAAAGTAACGGTGCGATGAATAAGAGGAGGAACCACTCGGATTCGACCTCAATCGTAAAGCCACTCATCAAAAGGGCAGCAACGGTTCCGGCAATGATTTGAATCAAAGCCGTTGGGATGAAACGGATGTAATGTCCGATGACTTGCGTCAATAAAATAAGCGCAAGCATCAATAAAATCAATGATAGTGTTTCCATGGAAGACCCCTTCCTCTATTGTTTCTTTCTACCTATATCCTAACATAGTTTTTTAATCAATCCTGTCCGAGCGCCTTATCGGACCGTTGCACAGCAATCATTTCTTCTGCTTGACGAATCAACTGCTCCCGGAGTTCGAGTGGTTCAAGGACTCGAACTTCCGGACCCAGCCGCATCAATTGGCGTCCGAGATACGGCAGTTCAGTTTCCGGAACCAACCATGTTCGTTCCGACTGAATTGGTAAAATCCCCTCTAGCAAACGTTCGCCTAATGCTGATACTTCCAGTTTCACCGTCGTCATCGGTATGTGTGCCGTACCCTGCTCCAAATCTGAAAAGGTTAACTCCGTTGCCGGCAACTCATGGAGCGTTACGTCTTTAATCCGATCGACACGGAACTGGCGATACCCTCGATTCGTCTGTCCATAGAAGTACCAGCGATTCTGTTCGAACGATAAACCAATCGGATCTACGACGATCATGCGTCGACCTTTTGTCGTCTCATAGAGAATATTCCCCATCCGTCCGCTCTCTAACAAGTCGAGTAATGCAGGATTTTGCGGCGACGGTGGTGTATCGACCATTTGAAAACGAAAGCGGTCTTTCCATTTTACGATCTGTTGCTCCGTCATCTTCGGTAACTCGTTCGCATAACGTTCAGCGACTTCCTGACGAATCGTTCCGAATGGAAAATCAGGAATCTGACTAATCCATTCCAGAAGGATGAAGAAGACAATCGTCTCTTCATCCGTCAAAACGAGTGGCGGCATGTTCCGGTGCGGCAACATCCGGTAACCCCCTGTCACGCCAGGTTCGCTGTAGATTGGATAACCATTTGCTTCAAGTACCGTCATGTCTCGTTGAATCGTCCGGATCGACACCTGACATTCTTCCGCGAGCATCCGTGCAGAGAAGTGTTCGCCCCGGTTTAACAAGCGTACTAAACGCCATTGTCTCGTATTCATACAGTTCCTCCTTAAATGACGACATCTTTTGTCGTCATTATACGCTAAGATGAAGTCACACGATGCAAAAGGAGGAATTATGGATGTCACAACCTACGACCGTTCTTTATATCGCTTGCAGTCTTGATGGGAAAATTGCCAGACTCGATGGTTCACTTGACTGGTTATTTGCCGTTGCCGGAGACGGGGATAATGGTTATCAAGCGTTCTATGATCAAGTCGGTGCCGTCATCATGGGACGAAAAACATATGATGAGGTCCTGCAACTCAGCGAGACATACCCTTACGCAGATATTCCGAGTTATATCTATAGTCGAACGCAACGAACGTCTGAGACGGTCACCTATACTAATGAACCGCTCGATCAACTGCTTGACCGGATCACGCCAACGATCGAAGGTAACGTCTGGCTTGTCGGTGGTGGCGAATTGATTCAAGAAGCGTTGCGCTTAAAACGCATCCGCTCGATTGAACTGGCGATCGCCCCTGTCATCCTCGGAACAGGCATCCCGCTGTTTCCGGAAGGGACGAATGAAACGAATCTTCGTTTGACAGCAAGTCGCCATTCGGGACAATTCCTGATGGCGACGTATGAAGTCTTGACTTAAAACAACAACAACCGGTTCGGGAAAGCGAACCGGTTGTTCGTTTATATCAGTCAGGCATTTTTCTTCGTCTTTTTCGCTTTTGGTTCCGTCCACTTGAAGATTTTATTCATGACGTTGTAAATCCGTTTTGATTCCTTCGTCATCAACGGTCCGAGAATGGCGAGAATCAAGACATATAAAGCAGAGAATGGTGACAAGATATCCATCAATCCACCGGCGATTCCGAGATTCGCGACGATGATCGAGAACTCCCCGCGCGAGACGATCGTCAAGCCGATGTTTGAGGATGCTTTGTGTGACAAGCCTGCTTTACGTCCAGCAATCATACCAGCCACGTAGTTCCCGATGATCGTGATGACGACGGCACCGAGTGCGAGCCAGACGGCGTCAAGTAACATCGTCGGATCGATGCTCAATCCGAAACTGAAGAAGAAGATCGCACCGAAGAAATCACGGAATGGTACGACGAGATGTTCGATCCGCTCACCTTGGTCGGTTTCTGAGAAGACGAGACCGAGTAACAACGCCCCGATCGCTTCCGCAACATGAATTGTTTCCGAGAATCCGGCGATGAAGAACAAGGCAGCAAAGACGACGATGATGAAGACTTCGTCCGAGGCGATCTTTAGCATCTTATTCAAAAGCGGTGTTGCTTTCCGAGCGACGATGAAGAACAGCAACATATAGCCGAGGGCGATCAAGATTGAGGTAAGGGACGCAAGTAACGTCGTCCCACCGCCGAGAAGAAGTCCCGATAAGACCGACAAGTAGACCGCGAGGAAAATGTCCTCAAACATGATGATTCCAAGAATCAATTCCGTCTCCGTGTTACCGGTCCGGCGGAGATCAACGAGGACTTTCGCCACGATCGCACTCGAGGAGATCGTAATGATTCCGGCGATGACGAGTACTTCATAGAGTGGGAATCCGGCGATGAATCCGTATAAGAGACCACCGGTAAAGTTAATCGATAAATAAATCGTTCCACTCGTGACAATCGATTTTCCGGACCGGATCAACTTACCGATCGAAAACTCGAGTCCGAGATAGAATAAGAGGAACAGGACACCGATTCGTCCGAGGAAACTGATGAACTCAGCACTTTCAATGAACTTGAAGTCTAGTATCCCGATTGTCGGAGCGTGCGGTCCAACAATCATCCCGAGAATGATTAGAAACGGGATGATCGAGAAATTGAGTCTGTTCGCGAGCACTGCCGCGATCGCCACTAAGATAAGCGCGGTACCGACTTCAAATATGAGATGATCCATATATTATCCGCCTCCTTCGATTGAGAATAATGCTTTCGTGATGTGACGGATGTTTTGACGTTCTCCAGATAAGACGATCGTATCACCGGCTTCAAGGCGTGTATCCGGTCCTGGATTGAGCGATTTTGAACGGTCATGCTTGAGCACCGCAATGATTGAAATATCGTAATGGTTACGAACATCGAGTTCACCGATCGTTCGATTGTTGACCTTTGAATCCTGACCGACTTTAAACCATTCAATGACGAGATCATCAAATGCGAGTTCGATTTTTTCGAGATCCTTTGGCTTATAAGATAGTCCTCCGAGAATTCCTGCCATCTGACGGGCTTCTGCATCATTGAACGTCACGCTCGAGATGCTCTCATCAAAATCATCGTCATCGTAGTGATGCATCTCGCGTCGTCCATCATCATGGACGATGACGACCACCTTATCTCCTCGTGTCGTGATGCCTTCGAACTTCCGTCCGATTCCTGGTAAATCTACTTCGCGCATATCCATCTGTTATTTCCTCCTTTTTTTTACAAATGATGATTTGCTTTGTGGATGAGTGTCTTGAATGCCTCATCACTCAATATATCTTGAAGGTCATGCAGCTGTTTCAAATCCGCTTTCGCCATGATGACAAACCCGTCCTCCTCAATGAATGCCACGCGATCTCCTTCCTCCAATTGCAAGGCCTGCCGAATTTTTTTGGGGATGGTGATCTGTCCTTTTGACGTTAACTTTGATAGCTCCATCACGAACTTCCTTCTTTCTGTGTTTTTTCTTGTATTCCTTACTTCCTTACTTTTCTTATTTTCAGTGTAACACAGTTTTAAACTTATTCCGAGTGTTTTGCTTTGAATTAAAATTTAAAAATCGATTTTCTTTTTGTTCAACCGAATTCATATGATTATTTTCAAGACATCTTACAATAAACATAGAAAAACGCATCCTAATCTAAATGGATGCGTTCTTCGTCCTATTGTTATTCGGAGGTGATTTTATGTCGCAATGGTTTTCAATTGCGTTCGTGGTCTATATTTTATCGTTGAACGTGGCAGCGATCTATCTTATCTATAAGCGACTTATTTCTTCTATAATCGCTGGTTTAGCAATTTTTTTCTTCATTCTTTCTTTCTGTCAGTTCGACCGTTATCGTATTCTTTTTATTCCTCACACCATTTACGGACTGGTTCACAGGTTTAGGAAATTTATTAAGTATCATTTGGTTTGGTCTACTGAACGGATGCTGTTACATATTATTCGGAATCGTCAGATGGATCATTTCAATGATTCAGAAATGATTCTTTGGCTGGATCAATCTTTAGCCCTTTTTCACCTAAGTGATGGATGGACCGTTCAATCGCTGTTTCGATGTATCCATCCAATTGACACGGCAACAAGATATCATATTCTTGTGGCAGAACGGTTCGTTGGTCCTCTTCTACCTCTCTAATGAAATGCGGAAGTGCTTTCCACCTCGACTGCACACTCACTTCATGAAGCGCTCCGTTGATCGCTTGTTCATTCCAGTTCACGAACGGAGCAATGCGTGTATTGTACCGCCTGAAGTCATCATGATACCTTGAACCGATCGAGACGTCAGCTATGATCGCTTGCCGTAACCAACTCATGTAAAAACCGCGTAACCAAATATCGTCCGCTATCAGATGGACGTAGTAGCCACTTCGAAAAGATGGATCCCAAGACGTCGAGTCTCTCCAAAACGCTTCGTAGTCAATCGCTCGTGTTCCGCTCGCTAATTCACCCGTATAATAGTGGGCTTGCTCCTTCTCGTCATAGCATGCATCAGGAGCGACCGCACCGAGAAGAAATCGAGCGGGGTCTAGTTCCGAAAGTAACGTAATCAATCGTTTTCCGATGTAGGCATGCATCAGTCGTGAACCCATCTCTTACTTCCCTTCGTAATCGCTACGCGTGATCGCATAAATTTTTAAGTCCCAGAAACGCTCTTTAACGAATAAAGCACTCCGCGAGGTTCCTTCGAACGTCATGCCGATTTTTTCCATGACACGAGCTGATCCATCATTCGCAACAAAACAACGGGCTTGAATGCGCTCGAGTCCGAGTGTCTCAAAACCGTACTGTACGAGACGCGCTGCTGCTTCCGGCATCAAACCCTTCCCCCAGTAATCGCGCGACAGCGCATAACCGAGTTCTGCTTGCTGTTGCTCAAACGAGACTTTGATGAAATCAATCGTTCCGATGACTCGTCCGCTCGTTTTGTCTTCGATTGCCCAAGGTGCCGGATTTCCTTGTTCGTATTGACGAAGGATATGTTCGACGAATTGCTCAGAGTCCGTGAGGCTTTTATGCGCATGCCAGCTGACATATCGCGCCGTCTCTTCATCTTTCGTGTAGGCATAGATATCTGGTGCATCTTCCATGCGAACTGGTCGCAAACGGAGTCGTTCCGTTTCAAGTATAGGCAAAGCTTGATATAAATCGATGGTCGTTAACATGATCGAACCCTTCTTCCCTTGATTTTTTCCAAGTATACCCACTCTACTACAAAAAGTATAGAGATATACGAAAACGTTATCAGAATTTTCTGGTATACTATTGGAAAATGATGTAAGAAAGGATGCTGTCATGTCTTCTCGGGAACGAACACTCTTGAGTGCGCTCGGTATTTCACAGTTTGGTGACTTCATTTATCTCGTTGCGATCAACGTTTACATCTATCGCTTGACCGGCTCAGCGTCAGCCGTTGCTGCGCTTTGGGTCATCAGTCCGGTCGTCGCTCTCGTCATCAAGTCGTTCGCGGGAAGTTGGGTCGATCGATCCGACTTACGTCGACTGTTGATTCAGACTGATTTGTTACGTGCTTTCTTAATCGGTATCATGCCATTTCTACCATTATCATTGCTTTACATCGACTTGATCGCCTTAGCTATCATCAAAGCGGTCGTCGAACCGGCAACGTTGACCTACATCACGACGCTTGTTCCACAAAACGACCGGACGTCATTTAATGCCTATCGTAGTCTGATCACGTCTGGTGCTTTTTTGATTGGTCCTGCTCTCGCTGGAGGACTGCTCTATGTTGCTTCTGCAGACGTTGCTATTTGGCTCAACGCCATCTCGTTTCTCGGATCAGCTGTCCTGCTGATGCGCTTGCCGCGTTTTACTGGTTCGGTCGAACGAGGGATGCGGCTGCAAGACATTATATCCGATTGGCGGCTTGTCTATCAGTTTAGCAAAAGCGCACGCTACGTGACGGGATTGTATATCCTCGCGATGTTGATGATGATCGCGACACTTGCGCTTGATACACAAGAAGTCGTCTTTTTACAGCGGAGCATCGGCTTATCGGAAACCGATTACGGTTTACTGATGAGCCTGACTGGGATTGGTTCCGTCGCCGGCAGCTGGGTCGTCGCCCGCTATGCTAAAACACTCTCCGTTCGGACGATGCTGACGATTGGCTATGTATTTGTCGCTGTCGGTTACATGCTGTATGCAAGTGCGAATTCATTTTCAATCGTCTGTATCGGTTTCTTGTTGCTCGGTTGTTTCCACGCATTTGCGGGGACCGGTTTCCTAACGTTCCAACAGACGAATATTCCACTCCACTTAATGGGACGCTTTACGAGTCTATACGGTGTCGGCGTCAGTCTGCTACAGATTCTAGCAATCGTCGGCATCGGTCTGCTCGGTGACATCTGGTCGATTCGTTTCAGTACGATTCTATTTGCCGGTCTCCTCGTGATCGTGACGATCTGTTTCCTTGGATTGGTTCTCCTCCCGCGCAAGCAACAGTATTTCGCAACGAACGAGATCAACGAAGAACGACATGCCTAAAAAAACAGGGAACCCCGTCAACGCGGTGTTCCCTGTTTGAGTTGCAATTCTAACCGTTCTTTCATTACTTCAACGTGTGCGACGAGCGGAAAAGTTCCGTCTTGTAGTTGTTTTTGCAGTTGTTTTGCTTCCGCTAAAGCGAGCGCGTATTCCGCTTGTGAGACGTCCCCTTGCTCCCGTGCTGCTTCTAGTTCATCCGCATCGACTAATAAGACTTGTCCCGACGGCAAGGCGATCAGATCGAGAAACAGATCCTCCCAGTATATACGTCCGTCCTCCACTCCGGTACGAAGACAGATATCGATATAGGTTTGTACCAACTGACCTGTGGCGTCAAACATCGAGGTCACGGCATGATGGGCATCGCTTGGGAACTGTTGTACCCAGACATAACCAGCGTCAGCGATTCGAATCGTTTCGTCACCATAACGGACATCTAACGGTGAAGCGACTTCAATCAGTTGAAGAAGTGTCACATGTCCTTTGAACAGTTCATTTTCGACCTGTTCTTGCACATAGTGTCGCTGTGTGATGCGACGCCAGTCACGTCGATTGGCATAGCGTTTTTTAATCATTTACCGGTCCTCCGTTTTTTCCTTAGTGTGCCATACCCCACTTCTTTTTCATTCTAATTCTTTAAAAAAAGAGGCAACGGATTTTTTCCGTTACCCCTTACTTCATCATTTGGCCGTCTCTGAACCGTGTAACGCAGCACCATTCGTCTCGATGACGTGACGATACCAATCGAACGAATCCTTTTTCATCCGTTCCATCGATCCGTTACCCTCGTTATCCCGATCGACGTAGATCATGCCGTAGCGTTTTTTCATCTCCCCTGTCGTAAAGGAGACGATGTCGATGACTCCCCACGGCGTGTAACCAATCAATTCGACGCCATCTTCGAGTACAGCTGCTTTGAATGCTTCGATATGCGCACGCAAGTAATCAATTCGCGCCGTGTCATGAATCTGACCATCCTCGATCGTATCAATTGCACCAAAACCGTTCTCGACGATGAACAACGGAATCTGGTAGCGATCGTATAGACGATTCATCGCATATCGGAGACCAACCGGATCAATCGCCCAACCCCAATCACTCGACTGGATGTATGGGTTCTCAACGCCGTTCGCGAGACCACCGTTGACGATATTTCCCGTGTTATTGACGACAGCATCATGTTTGACGGTCGTCGACATATAGTAACTGAATCCGAGATAATCGACCGTTCCGTTTCGCAAGATTTCTGCGTCACCGTCTAGAATCGGAATATCATACCCTTCCCGTTTGAACTCATTCAACGCATAAGACGGATAGTAGCCGCGGACTTGGACGTCTGGGAAGAAATAGCGCTGACGCATCGATGTCTCAGCGAGCAGGATGTCTTCCGGGTGCGATGAATACGGATAGATCGGTACGTGCGAGACCATTGCTCCGATCTCGAAGTCCGGGTTGATCGCTTTTCCTTTCGCGACGGCAAGTGCACTTGCGAGTAACTCGTGGTGTCCCGTTTGATACATGACTTCCATCGCGTTCTCTTCCGGATCAAGGAGGACACCGGAATTCGTCCAGAGGAATAATGGATTGCTGACATCCATCTTGTTGTTGATCTCATTGAATGTCATCCAGTATTTGACCTTGTCTTTGTAACGCGTGAAACAGACTTCCGCGAATTTTTCGAAGAACAGCGCTACTTTCCGGTTGCGGAAACCGCCATATTCACGCGCAAGATGGAGTGGCATCTCAAAATGCGACAACGTGATGATTGGTTCGATGCCGTATTTCAGTAATTCGTCGAAGACGTCATCATAGAACTTCAGTCCTTCTTCGTTCGGTTCTGTCTCGTCCCCGTTCGGGAAAATCCGACTCCAACCGATCGATGTCCGGAGACACTTCAGTCCCATCTCAGCGAACAGCGCGATGTCCTCTTTATAACGATGATAGAAATCAATCGCTTCATGGTTCGGATAAAATTCATCCTCTTCTACTTGATCCGTGATGCGACGAGCGACACCGTGCGCCCCTGCCGTCAATACATCGACGACGCTCGGTCCTTTTCCACCAGCGTTCCAGCCGCCTTCGAATTGATGCGCTGCTAACGCACCGCCCCATAAGAAATCGTTTGGTAATGTCTTCATCTTCATGTCCTCCTTCTATTTCTCTTACTTGATGATCGTCAAGATCTGTGTGTTTGCCGTCGTGACCGTCTCGTCCGTCGGTAGGATTTCCGCATAACTCTGAGTGTTCGTGATAATGATTGGCGTGATCGTCTCGAGTCCATGCGCTTCAATTGCTGTCGCATCAAACGTTACGAGTAGATCGCCTGTCGTCACGGATTCGCCTTCTTTGACGTGAAGCGTAAACGGTTTACCGTCGAGCGTCACGGTCTCAAGACCGACATGGATCAAAACTTCGACACCACTCGTCGAGCGTAATCCGATCGCGTGACCTGACGGGGCGACCATGACGACGGTTCCGTCAAACGGAGCCGTAACCCGGTTGTTCGTCGGACGAATCGCTACCCCTTGTCCCATCGCACCGGAAGCAAATACAGGATCCGGTACATCTGATAAAGCAACAATCGTTCCTTCAAGTGGTGCGCGAAGCGTCTCTTCGTTTGTCAGAGTTGCGCTGACTTCTTGTTTTGCAACTGGTGTCGCTGTACTTTCAGATGCTACGACCGGAGCAGCCTGCTCCCCGAAACCGAACACTTGAATCAAAACGATGGGTAGAATCAAGGCAATCGCCGTTCCAATCAATAAGCCGATGATCGACGATGGATAGTCGGAATCGATGCCGTTGACGAGCGTCAATGGTCCCGGTAACCCAGCGTAGGCAAAGTAATACGGTTTAAAGAAACTTGCCGTGACAGCACCGATTGCTCCTGAGATACAGCCATAGATGAACGGTTTTTTAAAACGGAGCGTCACCCCATAGATAGCTGGTTCCGTGATACCGAAGATGCCCGTCAGTCCGGCTGAGACCCCGACTTTTTTCGTTTCTTTGTTACGTGCTTTCAAGATGACCCCGATGACGGCACCGATTTGGGCGATGACGGCAATCGTTTGGTAGGCTTGGAACGAGTCGCGACCATATTGCTCAAAGTTTGCGAGTACCATCGGCGTGACACCCCAGTGGACACCGAAGATAACGATGACTTGCCAGAAGCCACCGATGATGAGACCAGCTACCGCAGGAGCATTCTCCGCTAAGTAGTTATACCCGTTTGCGATCCCTTCTGCACCAAGTGTCGTGATCGGTCCGATCAAGAGAATCGTAAGCGGCACCATCAATACCATACTGAAGAATGGAACGAACAACGGACGAATGACTTCATGAATCGTCTTGTTCAGGAATCGCTCAACATAGGACAAAATCCAGACGAGGAATAATGGCGGTAAGACCGATGACGTATACGTTGTACCGGATAAAGCGATTCCTAGGAACGTGATGGATTCACCGGCAGTGATGCGTGCTGCGATATCTGTCCATGTTGGACTGACCAGTGCCGCACTACAGGCGACCGCGATGAAGGCGTTGACCTTAAAATGATTTGCTGCCGTGATGGCAATAAAAATCGGCAAGAACGTAAATGGTGCCCATGAGATGAAGCTGAAGACTTCATAAGTACCTGTCTTCGCAAATACTGGAAAAGCGAGCGTCGTCAAAATTAAAGTTCCCTGCAGAATCCCCGCTGCAGCTAAGATGTAGACGAACGGTGCAAAGACGGCTGACATCGTCGCTATGATTCGGTTGAGGACCGTTCCTTTCGGTGCCTCTTCCGTTTCTGGTTGCTCCAGATCGACGAGTTTCGCAAATTCTTGATGGACTTCTCCGACGTGTTGACCAATGACGACCTGAAACTGCCCGCCAGACTCAACGACCGTAATGACGCCAGGTAGTGCACTGACTGTTTCCTTAGCTGACGAATCCGATCGTTTCAAGACGAGACGAAGTCGAGTTGCACATCGGACGGCGCTGATGACGTTGTCTTCGCCACCTACAGCTTCTAATATCGAATGCGCCAATTGTTGATAATCGCGAACCTTGCCCATATCGTGTACCTCCCCTGAATATGACGCTTGAATACCCTTTCATTTTAATTGTACATGCACAATTAATCAATACATAAATAATTAAATTTAACATGTTATTATTCAACAGAAGGCTTATGCTATACTAAAGAAAGAAAAAGTTCGCAAGAAAAGAAGGTGTCCTATGCTGAAATACCAACAGACGGCCGATGAAATCGAACGGTACATAGAACAACATGAGTTGAAACAAGGGGACAAACTACCGATTCTCGAAGAGTTGATCCGGCAGTTCGCCGTCAGTAAGACGACGATGACAAAATCACTTGAGTTACTCGAACGAAAAGGAATCATTTTTCAAGTCCGCGGAAGCGGGATTTTTGTCCGGAAGACGAATCGCACCGGCTATATTCGTCTGTTCTCGACCCAAGGATTCAAGCAGAATCTCGTCGGTCATACGATTGAGTCGACTGTTCTTGCACTCGAACCAATCGATGCAACGAATAACATCGCGAAGAATCTCGGGATCGAGGCAGGTGAGACGGTTTATTACGTCAAGCGAATCCGCTACATCGACGGCAAGATCCTCTGTCTCGAAGAGTCTTACTATCGCCAATCAATCGTTCCGTACTTAAATCGTGAAATCGTCGAGCAGTCGATCTTCGAATACTTAGAGACAGCACTCCAATTGAATATTGGGTTCTCGGATATGTACATGCACGTCGGGAAGTTAAGCGCTGAGTCGGCTCGTCATTTGGATCTCACCGAGGGCGATCCTGCCATGACGATTGAGACGGTGTTTCATTTGACGAACGGTCGTCCGTTCGACTATTCCGTCATCACTTACCACTATGAACATTCGCATTTCGTCGTTCAGGCGAATGGACTATATTTATGAGGAATGGAGCTAAATCAAATGAATCGTGAACTCATTCTGTATTACGGAATGCTTATACTCGGAATCATTACACTTTTTGGTGGCATCTTCTTTACGATTGATACATGGAAAGACTCGACAGAAACATTTAAAGACAAACTTCAGTTCATCTTCATCACGTTACTTGGATTTGGACTACTTTACTGGACGGTCCCTAGCCTATCGCAAATCGTCTTCAAGGACTACGCTGTCATCAAAGGTGACTGTTATGTAGAGGAAAACTCAGGCAAGACGCGATCCATGTCTATTATTTTCGACTCAACCGAAGATTATGAGGATTTTACCTTTCAAGATTATCCGGAATTAGGAGCGTACGGAGAAGACGTGCCCTATTTCTGTCGTGTCATTTCAACAAAGAACCATCGATTTCCGATTTCCTATAAAATTTACGATTCTAAGACACATAAACAACTCTCCTCTTCCGAAGATGATTAAAACAAAAAGGATTGCATGAGCTGATGCCCATGCAATCCTTTTGAAGTGCTTACAGTAATGAGACAAGCCAATCGTTGTCTCATTTCATTGTGTTATAACCGAATCTCTTCTTTACTCGAATTTTCGAGATACAGTTCTCCATCAAATGTCGTTAAGGCAATCACTTTCCCGTCTTTTTCATACCACGCCGTTGCGCCTTCACGATCGAGTTCTTTCCAACCGGCTTGACGAATCCGAGTCCCATAGAGTAAACCCGGTCCGTCAGTTTCCGAGACTAGACGGGTTTTGATTTTCCACTCGCCTTGTTTTTCAACTGCCGTAGCAAATCGCGGCACCGGAAAACCGGATACTTTTGATTCTTGAAATCCAGCATACCAACTACCGATGACTACAATGAGCCCAAGACATACAATGGCGATCCATTTCTTCTTCATAAGTATTCTCCTTTTACTTTCCATCTTCATTTTAAAATTACCAAAAAATAGTTTAACTTCCCTCATCCTAAAGGCGGATTACTGATTTTTTAGTTGTGAAAACATATGAAAATTGTTTCGAATTTATGAAAACATCCAAAAAAATTTCAATTTTTTTCATAAAAAATGCACACCCCTGTTCGTCCTTAGAGTCGCAACGGTTTGATAACTCCCGGCACAGAGCCATTTTCAGTCATTTTCAAGTGGTTAAGCGTATTAGCAACTTGACTTCATTTCCTGCTATGGTACGATACGAACTTATCAAAGGGAGTGAACAGAACTTATGAAATTCAGAAAAGAAAAAGTCAATGTCGTTGACATGCAGCAAACCAAAAAGAGTGTCTACGCGACCGGAATTGGGAATGCGATGGAATGGTTCGATTTTGGTCTTTATTCCTATCTCGCAATCATCATCAGTCAAAACTTCTTTAGCGCTGTTGAAAATGATGAACTGAAGCTCGTCTTTACTTTTGCGACCTTTGCGATCGCTTTTTTAATGCGACCAATCGGCGGAATCGTCTTTGGACGAATTGGAGATCGACTCGGGCGGAAGGTCGTCTTAACAACGACGATCGTCATGATGGCTGGTTCCACGCTCATCATTGGTCTATTACCGACCTACGATCAAATCGGAATTTGGGCACCGATCCTGTTATTGTTAGCCCGGATCTTACAAGGATTCTCGACTGGCGGTGAATATGCCGGCGCAATGGTCTACATCGCTGAGTCATCACCAGATAATAAACGAAGTGCTCTCGGAAGTGGACTTGAAATCGGTACACTCGGTGGATATATTCTCGCCTCATTACTGGCTACAACACTTTTCGTCACCTTATCGGATGATCAAATGGCATCTTGGGGATGGCGGATTCCCTTCATTCTTGGGGCACCACTCGGTTTATTTGGTCTCTATTTACGTCGTCACTTGGATGAATCACCGATCTTCGAAAATGAGATTAATGAAAACACAGAAGAGCCTGCGACATTCCGCGAAATTCTTCGCGACCACAAACGTGATATCATCGTTTGTTTCATCGCTGTTGCCTTCTTCAATATTACGAACTACATGCTCTTATCCTACATGCCATCGTACCTCGATGAAGTCATCGGCATGTCAAGTTCGACAAGTACGATTCTAATTACTGGTGTCATGGTGATCATGATTCCGCTCGCTTACTTCTTCGGGAAGCTCAGTGATAAAAAAGGGAATCGTAATATCGTCCTTTTCGCGTTAGCCGGACTATCGTTGCTTTCAATCTTGTCGTTCTTCTTGATTGGTCTGAAACCACTCTTGTTCGTCGGAATCGGGATCTTCATCCTTGGCTTCTTCTTGGCGATCTTTGAAGGAACGATGCCAAGTCTTCTACCGAGTATCTTCTATACGGATGTCCGTTACCGGACACTATCCGTGACGTTCAACGTCTCGGTCTCGATCTTCGGTGGAACGACGCCACTCGTTTCGACTTGGCTCGTCCATACGACACAAAATCCGCTTGCTCCTGCTTTCTATCTAACAGCAGTCAGCGTCATCGGATTCGTCACGTTCTTCTTCTTCTTTAAAAATACAGCCGGAAAAGCACTTAAAGGATCGCATCCGACTGTATCGAGTGAAAAAGAAGTCGCGTCGATCGCGAAGAAACCAGACGATGCCCTCTGGTGGGCAGAATAATTGCTATAAGTAAGAGCCGTCTTCCACAGAAGACGGCTCTTTTTAGTAGACAGCACTCAACTCTTTTACGACTCGGTCCGCGACTGCGAGTTCCTGCTCTTGTGCAAAATCGAACTGACAACCGATTGCAGCGAGCCCGTTCGCATGCGCCGCTTTGAAATCAGATAAGCGGTCACCGACAACGTAGCCTGACGAGATATCGTGCATCTTACAAATCTCCCGTACGAGTGCTGATTTATCACCGGAACGAATGTCTTCAATGCTATAGACATGATCGATATACGCTTCAAGTCCATACGTCGTCACGATTGCTGACAAGTAGGATGGCCACCCATTACTAGCGATATAGACGGAGTGACCCGCTTGTTTCAAACGAACGAGCAACTCGACCGTTCCTGGATATAAGCGACCGTGCCCCGCTTTGACTGCCTGCTCTAAGCTACGTCGAAACTTGTGATCCGCAGCCTGTTGGTCTGTGGCTGAAAAGTCCGGTAGTAACGTCTGCCAGACTTCCGGTAACGAGACGCCCATGATCTGCTGATAGAGGGCGAGTGGGGTTTCCCCCTCCCAGCGTTCCGTTTGACGCAACTCTTGAAAGACCTCTTCTAGCGCATGCGCCAGCACGGCATTCGTTTGAAACAACGTTCCATCCATGTCAAAAATGTAGTGTGTCATTCGCTCTCCCCTTTTGCTCTTGATTTATCATTTGAATCACGGATTCTATCGATCTATCCTCAGCAATCAGACGATCCGTCGAGCGGTGATCTTGATCAATCCACCAACGTTTCATATCCGTCTCAGAAAACTCCGTCGGTTGCCGCATCGCATGGCGACGGACGGTTTCTTCGAATGAGACGTCAAAATAATACGCAGTGTACCGTGACGTAAAGCGGCGTTCTAACCGGTCAATCATCTCACCGTACCAGTCCTGTGCAAGAATTCCTTCCAGCAGAATCGTCGCGTGGCGTCCATCAGCAAGTCCGATCAACTCTTCGATCCAGCGAATCGCCGAATTTCCTGGTCCATCTTTTACGTTCAACATCTCCCTGCGGATGACATCTTGCGAGAATAAGATGCTATCCGGTAAGACCGATCGTAACGCTTTTGCAAGCGTCGTTTTTCCACTACCAGAATTCCCACGGATGACGATCAAACGCGACTTCATGTCGTGAACCAGTCCCCGTTTAAGGCAGCAATGTACCGCTCTGCAGAGCGCGCTACTGCTTCAGACGCACCGATTTCGATTTTCCGATGAAAGGCGTCATATAATTTTTCAAAGTGAAGCGGACGTAACGTTTCTGCCATTCGCGCGACCGTCTTTGCCGGAAGCGGAATCACATTCGGATAGCTGTACATGAAACTGACCCATGCCCGATCGGCAACGATCCGAATGATGTCTCCTGTCAACAACAGCCCCGCTGATGCGTCTTTTCGTTCACAAATGACTGCTCCTTTGAAGTGACCACCTACGCGATGTAACATCAAATCTTCCGTCAACTCCAAGCGTTCACCACTCCATAAGATGATGCGCTCGCTTGGTCGCGTCACGAACGACGCATCATCTTCATGAATATAGATCGGCACGTCAAAAGTCTCCGCCCATTCGACTTGTGTCGCGTAATAATGCGGATGTGATAAAGCAATTGCCTGAATCCCGCCTAATTCGTCAAGTTGCTCTTTCGTTGTTGAATCAAGATATGTAATGCAGTCCCATAACAAGTTGAACGATTTTCCTTGGACAAGATATGCCGTCTGACCGATACCAAACGCCGGTGTCGTCTGAATCGCATAGACGCCTGCTCCGTCGTCGCTAATGACGTTTTGATACGTTCCTGACGTTTGCATGGCAGCGAGCGTCGTCCACGTTTGACCAGTTGGATTGACATACTGTCGTTCCTCTAAGCAAATCGGACATGTTTCGCGCTCTGGATTGATTTGTTCAACACCACACGTCGTACAGATGATGGTTTCCATATCATCATTCCCTTCCTATTCGTAAATGATTTTCCTGATATATCATACCATATTCCATTTATAGGGATTGGAGGGATTAAGAGGCGGTTATCGAAAGGAACATGTATGAAAACAAAGGAGGAGATTCTGATGTCAATTTCGACCCACCTCATTGCGCCCCGCTTGAACGCTGTCTTTTTGCATGTTCAGGATGTGAAACGTGCCGCCGCTTGGTATCACCAGTTACTGCAGCTGCCGTTTGATGCGTCGCGCGTCTCGTCACCTGTCTACAATCTTCCACTTGAGGGTCCAACGAGTTTGACGCTCGATGATCATACGAATGACGCAACGTACCGACATCACCCTTCTCCCCATGCCTTGTTTAATTTTTATACGACGGACATCGATGCATCCTATCAGTTTGTGCGGTCACTACACGCACCCATCATTCGAGACATCGAACGTTTCGATGACTTTGCTTACTTTACGTTTGCAGATCCCGACGGCAACGTCTTGATGCTCTGTACAGGATAAGACAAAAGCAGGTCGAGCCACATTAGTGGTTCGACCTGCCTTGTTTAACGAGATGTTCGATCGTCATTTATGACGCTTTGAAAACGTTCTGTGAACCGATTGATTGCCTCTTCCGTGTCTAAAATACCTAAAAACCAGATCTTTTTGTCTTCCGAAAATGTAAGATGCAGTGACCCTTCTATTGTGGACTTCACTTCAAGCGTAGCAATCGTATCCGACTTCATTAAAGTCTTTTGTGATAGAGTGACCAGTTCATTCGTCAACGTTTCGCGTGTACCTTCTGATGTCTTTTCACGAAGTAGATGAATCGTTTTGCGGAGCAGTTCGGTCTTTGAAACACTTAAAAGATTCAATTCGCGGATTTCGAAAGTATAGGCGTTCTTGTCTGCCCCGGATTGTTGAACGATGAATCGCGGGGATTGCACTAAGCGTTGAATGAAGTGAACGAACATTCCGATGGTCATTTCGGACATTGCAAAAACCTCCCTTTTACATGGATCAATGGACGGATGCCTTTAATCCTTTATCTGAATGGGATTAAAGTCCCTTATTATAATTTAGACAGTGAACAGAATGAAGGTACAATCCCCCTTCAATATAGCTAATACAATAAACAAGTACAAATTGAACATGTTTTAGGTGTAAAAACAAGATTCGAATAGCATCCGAATCTTGTTTATAGTAACATAAGAGATACTAGTTTTTAGTATAAACGGATCATAATTAATTATGAATGTCTGTTTTCATTATGTACAAGGATAAAGAGCCAGAGAGCAATCCTTTGTCTCTGACTCTTTACTTCAATCATTGATCGGTGGCGCAATTAAGTCTAGTAACGTATAGGCTTGAAGAGCGTCCGTGAAGGACGTGAATGCTTGATCGAACGCTTGTCGTGTGTTCTGTAAACTACCATTTTTATTTGGAACCGTCACATTTTCGAGATAAGACACTTCTTCGAATAAATGGACGATTTCTCCTAATGTAATCGTATCTGGCGATTTCGCTAACTTGAATCCACCATTACGACCTTGTACGGAGATTATGAGACCGAACTTACTTAAAGAATGGACAATCTTCATTAGATGGTTTTTAGAAATATCGTAATGTGTTGCTACTTCTTGAATTTGTACAAGTCTAGTCGGATGCGACGCTGCATAAATTAGCACACGAATAGCATAGTCCGTAGAGCGAGTCATTTTCATCCATTTCACCTTCTTTTTAATTCCTCTTACAGAAATAGTACAAAAGCTCTCTCGCTTTCACAATTGATAGTGTGGTTTCAAGTGCAGCAACAAATAATCAACAGTGATTTTGCACATAATATATAGCCTATCTTATAGGATAAGAAGTGCGAAAATCTAGTTGTTTTTTCGTAAAAAGGCAAAATGATATTTTAGAAATTTGTAACTCTTGTTTCCTATCACGAATATCCAAACGAATTGAATGGTCGTCCACTCTTAAAAATGAAAAGCGTTTAGATTTTTCTTCTGTTTACGAATCGATGAATAGTGGAACACAATTAATAACATGTATGAAAATGATATGAATAATATAGAACTAGGAAGTGAAAAAAGTGGAAGGTGATTTAAATCAAATCGTCTGCTGTTTGAACCAAGATTTCAGACAACAGCGAACTGTGTTTAGTGCATTGACCTTGAAAGAAACCAATCCCTGTATCGTCTTAATGGAAGATCATCTTCATAGGCAAATGAATGATGCGCTGTATCAATATCCAGAATTTATTGTAGAACTAGAAACGTTGATTTACCGATGTTTGATCGATGTGCGAGGAGCCCGTGAATCCGTCTCACCTTCCGAGATTTTTATTTCCAAAGCTCAGTTATACTCGCCTTATCATTATTTAGTCACATTTTTATGAACAAGTGTGATTCGACCGTTCAGATTAGAAGAAAGATCCAATATTAAGCTGAATAGTTGATTTTATATCACTCGGATCTGGCCCAACCAAAAATATAGTATTTATTTTAGTTAAACGACAAAAAACTGCGATTTAGATGAAGGCGGTTTTTTCCTATTTCAATCATGAAACCGAGCACGCGTCTCTGATGTAGGGAGCGCACAATGTTGTTTTACACCGAACCACTGATGTCGATTTTTGGCGACAACATCATACACACAATCTCGGAATGACCGTGGAAAAATACGTAAAATAGTCAACAGTTTCCATCCACCATGTAAATGACGAGCAATTCGTAACGCGGCGTCCGATTTGATATAGGGTACTCCTCGTTCAATTACGACGACACTGTCAATCGTTGCCGGGAGATGATGACGCTTTACGAATTCTTGTCCGGTCTTTCCTTGTAACGATGCAAAATCATGATACCCTTGGTCTCGTTTTAAGATGAACTGGACGCTTGCGTCACAGAGATTACACTCTCCATCAAATAAGACGATTGCTTTCATGAGTGATTCATCCTTCCCGTACTGTTTATCGAATTACTGTGTTACTTACACTTTACCTTTACTACACTCTTTTTTGATAGGCGTGATGTCATGATGTTAAATATTGATAACGCTTTCTTTCTCAGTCCTCCATACGCTATACTAATTTCTGTAAACATCTGGTTTTTATGAATGTATTTACATAAAGGAGAATACATATGACTCGACCTATTGCCATCGTAACCGGCGCCAGTCAGACACGCGACATCGGAGCTGCCATTTGCCGCCAGCTTGCCTCGTCCGGACATGACCTGGTCTTTACTTATTTTAAAGCAACAGCGGATTGGGCGGCTAGTTTTACGACCGAACTCGAAAATCAAGGTGCCCGCGTCCTTGCGATCGAGCTAGATTTAGGTCAAGCAGATGCTGCTGACGATTTATTCAATCAGGTAGAAGACTTTGGAACACCAAGCATCCTGATCAACAACGCTGCCCATTCGACGATGACGGATTGGAAAACGCTTGATGCAAAAAGTCTCGATCAACACTATGCCGTCAATCTCCGAGCACCGCTGTTGCTTGCGACACGTTTCACGAAACGATTCGCTGAAGCACATCTAACGTCCGGTCGTATCATTCAACTGACGTCCGGACAAGATCTCGGTCCGATGCCTGACGAGATTGCTTACGCTACGACAAAAGGTGCCTTGTCGACATTTACAAAGACTTACGCGGCAACCGTAGCACCGCTTGGCATCACCGTTAATGCGGTCAATCCGGGTCCGACAGACTCGACTTGGATGGATGAAGCAACACGGACAGCGCTTAAACCTAGTTTTCCGTTCGGGCGAATCGGTGCGCCAGAAGACGTCGCACGATTGATCCAATTCCTCGTGAGTCCTGACGGTAGCTGGGTGACTGGACAGATCATTCATTCCGAAGGCGGCTTTGAACGCTGAACATAGAGAACATAAAATCCCCCCTGATTTTTACATCAGGGGGGATTTTTGCGTTATCGAAAAACCGGACCCGTTTCCGTCAAAAAATCGTTCCAGGCTGTTTGATGCAGTTCGCTATAGAGTTCTGGCATTTGGTCTCTTTCAAAAAAAGCAATATCGAGTGATTCATCGGAATCAATCGTCAATTGCCCCCCATTGATTCGGCAAACGAAAAAATGGACGATCGGTTGGGCGACATCCCCGTTCGGATACATCTCTTCGTACTTCGAATAGACACCACTCAAACGTTCAATCGTGACATGAAAACCGGTCTCTTCGAAAATCTCACGCTGTGCGGCTTCGACAATCGACTCTCCCAGTTCCAGTGCGCCACCGGGAAAGCCCCATGCTTGTTGCTCCCGCCGTTTTTGAAGAAGAATGCGCCCCTCCTCGTCGAAGACGATGCCACCCGCAAAGTTCAACATCACTTTTTCTTGACCGACCTTACTGCGAAGAAAACGTATGTAGTCCATCTGTCGCCCCTTGAAGTTTGACGTGCTTCAGCCATGCAATCAGTTGCTTGATCATGGCATCGGTAACGGTATGGTTGACACCTGGAAAAACGTCTAATACGGTCGTTTGCGCCATACCTGCTTGAACAGCTGTCCCGTGATAAAACTGCTGGATCGATAGTGGAATGATGTCATCGGCATCGCCGTGCAGGAGCAATCGCGGACGCTCATCCATCACACTGATCGGATCGAGCTTCCATGGTACATCCTCCTGTTTGATGGCAGGTCGCCCGTCACGAACGCGGAATTGACGTTCCGCTTCAAGATAGGCACCGCCCCCATTGATCGCAACAAGCGCTTTAATCGGCTGACGTGCCATGATTCCATGGGCAATGAACCCACCCATCGAGACGCCGATTGCCATCACATCTGAAACATGCCAGCCTGATTGTTCGATGATAGCTGTCGCTTCCGTAATCGATTGTTCGACGACCGTCCAAAAATAGGTCGTCGTTACTTCTGAATCAAACGGATGATCAAACGGTTTACGTTGATCATGCCGAAGGAGTTCCGGAATAAAGACATCGAATCCTTCTTCAGATAATTGTTGTGCAAACTCTAGATAAGAAACAGCCGTTCCGCCCCAACCATGGTAGAGCAGAATGGCTCCCGTTGGTTGAGAGGCGCGGACACTATGGACATGAAAATCAAGCTTCATTTTTTAGCTTCTCCTGGTTCAAGCGGACGATCGTTTTCGCGAAGTCATCCTCCGGTAATCGTTGTCCGTTCTTGAGAAACGGTTTCCAGTACGGTCGAATCTTAAATAGTGAGACCGTATCACGATAGACTGTTCGGCGGACGATTTGTTTCGTCGTCAACGGCAATCCGTTCTCGCTTTCAACCTGGATGCCGCAAATCTGACCACCAATCGTTTTTCCGTTCAACAGTTTTAATTGCGCGACTTCTCCTAGAAAACTGATCGTCGGTTGTGTCACGACAGCGTGAACGACTTCTGACTTCACACGTCGTAACACCGTTTTTTCGATGAAGGCGGAAAGTCCGAAATAAACAGCTTGGTTGATGATGTACGCACCGATTCGTCGTTTAGTCGTTGAATGCATGGGTGGTCCTCCTTATACGTTGAAATAAACGACAGCGCCAAGTCCACTGACGGCAATCAAATAAAAGACGATTGCGAGTCGTTTGTTTGCGGCAGAAATATCCTTTCGGACGAAGATCTTACTATACCGATACGTCAAAAATGCGAACACGAGCAATGCCAAAATCAATAATGGTTCCATTTGATTCCCCCCTTTTCTTTCTTATTCTACATCATTTCTGGTTTCGAATTGTTATATTTTACAAGTAAAGTGGTATATGCTTGATCCATATGTCATCAATCTAAAAATGAAATGAGGTTTACATGTTGAACACTACAACGATTTGCTGTCTTGTGGAGTCGAAGACACCTGGTTATCTTGTTCGGGAACTGCCGCCGCTTGGCATCCATGACGTCCACGTCCGCAATCTAGCCGGTGCCATCAGTATCGGTGCCGAACTTCCCCAATGGCTGGAACAAGACATGACCGAAACCAGCTATGACTATCCGCTCGAGACAGGATATGAAAGTTATGGTGAAGTGCTTGCAGTTGGTGACGCCGTCCAAATCGTCAAGCCCGGAGATCGGGTCGTCAGCTTCTATGGTCATCAAGATCAGGCGATCGTTCCTGAATCGAAAGTCATCCCGGTTCCTGCTCATATCTCACCACGTGAAGCTTTACTACTGATTCTGTCCTGTGACGCGGCAAAAGGCGTCCGAAAGCTAACATTGACACCCGACACAAGCGTCTTAGTTTCTGGAATGGGTACGATCGGTTTGCTGACGGTACATTACTTACGGCATTACGTTAACGTTCGTCAGATTGATATCCTCGAGCCGCTTACGTCCCGAGCGGAGTTAGCGCGTCAATTAGGTGCACGTGTCGTCACACCGGGTTCAAGTATGTATGACGCCGCCATCGAATGTTCCGGACGTCAAGCGGCCTTTGCCGAGCTTCAATCCGCTGTCCGTCCTCATGGTGCAATCTGCGTCTTATCGGACGGCAACCGGGAAGCCTTGACGTTGACGCCCGCGTTTCACGCAAAAGAACTTCAGATCGTTGCATCGAGTGACGGCTGGGACTACCGCAAGCATGCAGACTGGCTCTTTGCAGACGAGCGTCACGCGACATTGCCCGCTTTGTTCGAACACGAGACTTCGTTTTTGAAGCTTGCCAGTTGCTTCGCTAGCTTAATGGAAACACCAGATCTCCCAATCAAAGTATTCGTTGATTATGAGCAGACGAGCTGAACACCGTTCGGATCCGTACCTACGAGCGATACGTCGGAAAAGACTGCTTCTTGTAAGACGGTCTTCTCTCCGCGGACGGTTTGGATTTGTGAAATCGGTCGATCGAACAGTTTCGTTAAATCCGCCTCTAATCCTTCGCGCGGTGTAGTTAGAATTAAACGCTCAAGTGTCGTTCCATCAGTACCCGCAATTGCATCTTCATGGACTTGCAGTTCAATCCGTAATCCGTATGGTGTCTGCAAGAACGTCCGCCGCTCGTTCGCTTGGACCGTGAACGATAACGTTTCTGCGCGATCAAGAATCGTTTGCACGTCACCAGGCTGAATCAAAAATCCGATGTGATCGAAGCGAACCGTTTTTCCGAATCCGATCGTCACATTGACCGCTCCCCGTTTCATTTCAATGATTCGGAATAAAATTTGATCTGCTCGAAAATCATCCCATGATAGAGGTGGATTGAACGACGAAAATTCTCCGTCTTTCTTCCCGATCCGCTGGGAAACGTGAAATCCGCGTGCCGTGTACCAAGCTTCTGTTTCTTCCAAATGTGGTGTCCAAATATGGTAGTGAAATAGCATTTACATACACTCCTTTTTGTTGTTCCAATCGTTCCACGTCATCACTTCGACTTGGTTCGATTCATTCAAATATTGTCGTAATAACGGGAGGTGCGCAACACCGTACAAACAGACGATTCGTTCGTTCGCCTGAGCGAGGTGCAGTAAACGATTTGCGATCTTTTGATTGCGGACTCGCCAGTAGCGTTCAACCCAAATCCGACCGCTCTCCAGTCGTTCGATTTGATCATAGATTCTAGCCGACGCTGCAATCGTTTCTTCAGCGTGCAATCGATCGAGCCATTTGGAAAAAGACAACTGCTCCATCGCGTGCTCTAACTGTTGGGTCCGCTTCATCTCAGCCGCGACGATCGTCTCAAAGGCTTCCGGATGATGTGAACGGACGATTCCTAAATCCGGTACGCCGGGTACGACTTCGTTCCAATCGACCCCATGGAGATCTGCTACTCCTGCCATCCGGGCTAAGCGAAAGCCGATTTGTTGTCGTTCATTTTCGGTTAAATCGCTCTCGTGTTGATAGGTTTCATATGTATGTTGCAGGTCACTCATGCGTTCAGGTGCCGTCTCAAGGGCAACGCCTGTCGGTCGAAATGCATTCAATCGAGCAACGACTTCTTGAATTTCTCGTTGCCTTCTCTCTGACGCGACATCAAAAATTGCTGGACGAATCATGTCACCATTGGTCGGGCGATCGAGATGGAACATGCCTAACAGTAAAATCTGAGGTTTCATCTATCTCCCTTCTTTTCCTGATTTTACCTTATACTTGGTAAAGGAAGCGACTTTTACCAATCATGAATTTACGTTACTATTCAACGAATACTTATATAAGGAGGTTCCGATGAAAAAGATATTCGTCATTGTGTTCATTGGATTTTTATTCGGATGCAGTCAAACCGGTACAGAGGACGAAGCTAGTCATGCCATGATCGTCATTGTGAATAACAAAGAGTATAACGGAACAGAAGCTGAATTGGATGCATCTAAGCGACAAGGAGAAAAAATGAGTACGATATTAAAGAAAACAAAAGCATATGAAATGCCCCAAGCGAACAGTCAATCGAATCTTTTTTCAGTCGGCTCCACCATCTATTCTGTTAAAGGAACAGAAGATTTTATCATCGTAAAAGACAAAGAAAATAAAAAATGGCTTTTAAAAAAGGTAAGGGATATCAAAAAAAATTTGAATCAATGAGGTACTTTAACACTTTTAACGTGGTACCTCTTTAGAAGTACCAACAACAGAGATGTTTTGTACTTTTACACGAGGTATGGTGAGAAGCAATTAAAAAGTGGACAGATGGTGCCATCTGTCCACTTTTTTTATCCTGTTAAACTTGATTTAACGAGTAAAATTTTCCCGCTTTCCTCAGCATCGATATATGAAACGGCTTGGACATCAAGATGGATATCACGACCGAACAAACGGTACAGCCGTTCCATCAGAAGATGTTCGTCTGATTGACTGAACCGCTCTGCGTCCGGAACGTAGTAGATCGATACGCTATCTGTCGTCATTTGAACATATTGAATACGCTCGATACTATTTGGCAAATGTTTGACGAGACTCGACAGTTGCGCTTCAAAAATCTTTTGCCCATCCGGTTTTTGAATGAATACCCGCCCCCTGCCGTCAATCGATTCGATGATTGGTCCCGGGTGACCACAGGAACAGGTGCGCTGACTGAGCGTCATCCGATCTCCGACCCGGTAGCGAATGAGGGGGGTCCCGTGTGTATCAAAACTCGTCACAAGAATCTCTCCGTCTGTATCGAGTTCGATGATCCCCATCTCATGATGCAGATGTTTTTGACCAAACCGGCATTCCGAAACGATTGGTGCCCCTTCAGACGATGCATATTGATCAAAGACTGGTCCGTGAAACACTTCTTCGATGACTTGGCGCTCTTCCGCGTCGATCCGTTCAGCCGTCGGGAAAATCGCAATCGGTTGACACGTCAAGCGGATCCCTTCTCGCTTCGCGAACCGGGCGAGCTCAATCATCGCTGACGGAAGACCATCGATCGTTTCTGGTTGAAAACGTTCGATGGCTTCAAGATAAGCTGCCATCGTCCGTGGGGATAATCGTTTTACCGTGAACAAGAGTTGATTCGCCGCTCGATTCATTCGCCAGTAGACGTCCACCTGTTGACGCTCGGGTACGAGATCCTGTGCCGTAAAGCTGATTCGTCGCATGCCACGGTAGACACCGTGGGTCGCCTTGAAATAATCCAGATGGGCCATGCGAATTTGCATATCCGGTATCGTATATCGTACTTGCAGTGACGTGCCTGTCGTTCCGCCCGTTTTCCCTATGATTGGCGCAGCGACATCTGTTTGAATGTCCTCCATGTGTGTTCGTAATTTTTCTTTTGATAGTACAGGAATATGTTTTAGTTCGGATAAGTCCGTTAATGGTAGGCGAATGCCATGTGAAGCGAAGAGTTGACGGTAATAGGGACTGTGTTCCGTACAGAAGCGAAGGAAGTCATTTAATCGATCAAGTTGTTCCGCTTTGACGTCGATCGTCGTATGTTCTCGTTCGAGGAGCATCCGGAACCGTTCTTGATAGGCCGGTCCATAACGTTCGCGATGCAATTGATACCCATAGAGGGTTGTGAAGATGTGCTGGAGAAATAGAGGAGAGCGATTGTAGATTTGCTCTTTGATACCCATGTCATCACGTCCTTTCGCAAGGGAAGTAACGGTTTCGATGTCTCTACGATAGCCTATGTACCTGACAGGAATATGACAAAAATAAAGGAACATGTATCCTGACAAATTACTATCGCCTTGGACAGGTCCGACGATTTTCGCTCTACTATACTGAAAACAAGGAGGTGACAAGATGTGGCTCGAATCAATTCAACGCGTTATTGACTATATCGAAGATCATTTAGAAGATTCGCTCGATCTCAACGTTTTGACAAGGGTGGCGCAGATGCAAACGTATCCTTTACAACGGACGTTTTCGTTACTTGCGATGATGACCTTACCGGAATACATCCGGGGACGACGTCTGACGCTCGCAGCGCAACAATTGACACAGACGGACGAAAAAATCATCGATCTCGCCTTACGTTTTGGTTATGAGACGCCGGAAGCTTTTACGAAAGCTTTCAAACGTCAGCATGGTTGTTCGCCGACGTTGATGCGAAACGAGCGACGTCCGATTCACGCCTATAACCGCCTGAGCATTCAGGTGACCTTGAAGGGACTGGAGCAAATGGATTACCAACTCATCGAACGACCGGCTTTACAAATTTCAGGATGGCGAAAACATTTCCCGACGCAAGATGGTGCCCAACAACAACTGATTCCGTTGTTTTGGAATGATGTGAATCATTCCGGTCAAGATGCTACCTTGTTTAAACAAAATGACGGTCAGATTGAAGGTGTGATTGGTGTCTGCTCCAATTTCACCGAAGCATCGATGGATTATTGGATCGCGACGACGACAACGGAAGTTCTGCCCGGTCAGGAAACGATGACGATTCCGGCGAGTCTTTGGGCGACGTTTCCAGTCGTTGGTCCAATGCCGCATGCCATTCAAGAGATGTGGCAGCGTATCTATCAAGAGTGGCTCCCATCGCATGGATATGAGCCGTTACCGCACGCAGAACTCGAAGTCTATTCGGCAGGCGACCCATCTGCCGCCGATTATCAATCTGCCATTTGGATTCCGGTGCGACCACGCGACTGACGGTTTCAGGACACACGAAAAAGCGAGATCACCGGTGATCTCGCTTTTTCGTGTGTCATGCATACTGTTGTTTAATCAGTAGTGTCTTTCCACTGATTTCTTTCGGAATTTCCGGTACCGCGCGCATGACGACATTCAATTGTCCGTCAAACAGTCGGTCCAGAACAAAAAATAGTTTCTTCTCATGTTCTTTCTCGAAGCATCGTTCATCCGGAACATATAATAAAACAATCTCATCCCGCGTCTCTTGAATGTATTGTACGCGTTCGATACAGTTCGGGAACGCTCGAACGATTCCCGCAAGTTCGCCTTCAAAGACACGGTGTCCGTTTCTGAGTTGAATGAAGCTTCTCCCCCGTCCGTCGATCGAAGCGATGATCGGACCTTGATGACCACAAGGACACGTTTCCTGACTGAGCGTCATCCGATCGCCGACGCGGTAACGGACGAGAGGTGTTCCGTGCGTATCGAAGCTCGTCACAAGAATTTCGCCATCTTCATCGCGTTCTATGATTCCCATCTCATAATGTAAATGTTTTTTCCCATACGGACATTCGGCGACGATTGGTGCCCCTTCTGACGACGCATACTGATCATAGATCGGTGCATGGAAGACGTCTTCGATGAGTGCTCGTTCTTCTGCCGTCATCATCTCTGCCGTCGGGAAAATCGCTTTCGGTCGAAACGTACAGGTCATCCCATATTTTTTAGCATATCGTGCGACTTCGATCATTCCTGAAGGCAAACCATCAATCGATTCCGGCTGAAACCGATTCAGTTGTTCGATGTATGCAGCAGCGGTTTTCGGATTAATATTTTTGATCGAAAACAACATCTGATTGATGACTTTATTCGTCCGCCAATAAACCGGTGCCTTTTGTTGCGGGGAAGCAAGCGTTTGACCGGTAAAACTTGCACGGCGCATCCCTTGATCGACTCCATGGGTCCACTTGAAGAAGTCAAGATGCGCCATTCGGATTTGCATATCTTCCTTTGTATAATGCACTTGAATCGATTTACCAGTCGTTCCGCCCGTTTTTCCGAGAATCGGGGCATGGACGTGCGCATGGACGTCCTCATTTTGTTGGCGTAAGATTTCTTTCGTCAAAGGGGGAATCTGTTTTAGTTCGTCAATCGATTGTAACGGGAGCTCTAGTGCAATGGTAGAAAACAATTCCTGATAGTATGGACTATGTGTTTGGCAAAAAGAAAGGAAGTCGTTTAATCGATGCAATTGTTCTGCTCGAACGTCAACTGGTCGTCCTAACTTCTGTTTCAGTTCTTGTAAACGTTGCTGATAGGCGGGACCGTATCGTTCATGGAACAGGCGACGTCCTTGTAAAGTCGTCAACAAGTTTTGGATGAAAATCGGTGAGTGAAAGTAGATCGATTCTTTGAGCTGCATGATGTCACTCCTTCCATAGTTAGACCACCTTTTACTGATACTTTCATCTTATTTCCAGTCGCCGCCCATCTCAATTAGTTCTTCGTGAATAAACTTAGCTTTTATTTTCATGGCGATTTATTTTAATGAACTCTGATTCACGAACATCTTCTTACCGATTCTTGAACTTACAACTTTTCTTCCCTCACAAAAAATCCGATTGATGAAGAGGAGTTTCTTCATCAATCGGATTCATACGAGTGGCATTACGATTTCGCACCTTTTTGTAGCATCTGACATCCGTAAGCCCGCAATTTAATCGCTTCGAGTACGAGCGACATCTGTTGCTCATCCAATCGTTCAATCAGCTCGATGATCGTGATCGTCGTTCGTCCATTATACAATTGGACGATCAAATGGATGATTGCTTCTAACGCTGGACTCGGATAGGGTTCAGCCAGAAATTCACGATCAAAAAACTCACCACTATCCGGAAAGAAGTAATCCGAGAACCGTTCGAGCACTTCTGGCTGTCCTGTCGCAAGGTACAGCATCGAGACCATCGCTGCATCTTCTCGTTGTTTCGGCTTTAAACGTCTCCACAACAGATCGAATCGTCGTTCATGTCCCTCTTGCATGAATTGTATCGTCTGCATGGTTGAAGCCCCCTTTGTTTTCATACTTCCTGTTGGTTCTTTTCCATATGTTACTATTCCCTATTCCATTCAACTGAATCGTCTCAGCATATCCTCTTGCGATTGAACCGACTCGATTGGGGGTACATTACAACAGATATAAGAGAGGAGTTTACATCCATGCCAACGCGCCTAGCTTTAGCCGGAGCCACCGGATACATTGGTCACAATTTACTGAACGAACTAAAGAAAAAATATGACGTCATCGCCCTTTCACGAAATGGTGACGACAAGGACAATGAGGAACGCGTCGAATGGCGATCGTGCGACCTCTTTTCTCTAGACGATACGATCGCTGGTATGAAAGGAGCAGACATCGCTGTCTACCTCGTCCATTCGATGATGCCATCTGCTAAATTGACACAAGGATCGTTTGAGAATATGGACTTATTGTTAGCCGATAACTTCGCCCGTGCCGCAAAAGAAAACGGCATCCGGCAAATCATCTACTTAAGTGGTATCATCCCCGAGGAAACAGAAAATCTATCGCGTCACTTAAAGAGTCGACTTGAAGTCGAACGCGTTCTCGGTGCGTACGGAACACCGGTGACGACGATCCGTGCTGCGTTAATCGTTGGTCCTAAAGGTTCATCGTTCCCAATCTTATCGAAACTCGTCAAACGCTTACCCGTCATGGCACTCCCACGATGGACACGTAACAAGACACATCCTGTCGCCTTACCAGACGTCATTCATGCTCTTGGTGAAAGTGTCGATCGCGATGATGTCAAAGACCGGGCCATCGATATCGGTGGTCCGGAAGCGATGACCTATAAAGAGATGATCCTTAAAACAGCCGACATCATGGGTAAACGACAACCGACGATCGATATTCCTTTATTGACCGTTAAATTATCCCGCCTTTGGGTGACACTCGTGTCCGGAGAACCAAAAGAAACCGTCTATCCACTCGTTGAAAGCATGGTCCATGAGATGGTCGCAGATCCTGAAAAAATGGTTCCCGGCATCAGTGACGGCAAAATCACATTCGAACAATCAGTCCGAGATGCGTTAAAAGAGGAGGAGGAACAAAAAGGATCTTCTTCCTCGTCGTCTTCGACACCAGACGTCCTTGACGTCCGATCGGTACAACGTGTTCTTTTGCCAAAGGATCGCGATGCCGACTGGGCAGCTGACGATTATATGAACTGGTTGTCATCATTTGCCCGCCCCTTCCTATCGTCAACCGTGAAAGATCAAGTCGTTGGAATCCACATTCCGTTTTACGAACAACCGCTGCTTGAATTGACGAAGGAACCGGTTCACGATCGACAAATGGCGACATACCGGATTACCGGCGGATTGTTCGCAAAAGTCGAGCAAGACAGCCGTGGCCGGATTGAATTCCGGCAAATTCCCGGTACGCAGGAATGTATCATCGCCATCCATGAATTCGTCCCTGCGCTACCGTGGATACTCTACAAGGCAACACAGGCGAATGTTCACCTGCTCGTCATGTATCTCTTCAAATTACACTTGTTGCGCCGGATTCATTCGACGGAACAAGAATCGACACGCGCGGACGAAATCGTTCCGTCCTCTTAATGCCAATCAAAACAATCCGCCTCTTACTGGGCGGATTGTTTTTGTCGTTTGCGGAAGGATGACGAAACGGAAAAAATCGTGATACACTGGACGATGACTGAAAGAAAGGGGTTTCACTGCATGCGCTCATTTGAGGAACGATTATCGAACCAACTCGAGGCGACGGCTTCACTCGCCACATTGATTCAACCTTCAACGGATCAACTCCGTTTAGATAAACTAGATAAATTTGCTAGCAAACTATTAAAACGAGAGTTCACGATTGCGTTTGCTGGTCATTTCTCGGCTGGAAAGTCGAGCATGATCAACGCCTTGACGGGTGAATCGGTCTTACCGACGAGTCCGATTCCGACGAGTGCAAACATCGTGACACTTCAGCAAGGTGAGACGGATTCAGCAATCGTTCACTTTCATGAACAACCGTCTGTTCGTCTGACAGCAACAGAGCAAGAGGAGCATCTTCAATCGCTTGGGAAAAGTGGTGATGTCCGACAAATCGATTTGACGCATGCCGCGTCCGCGCTGCCTCCTGGTCTCGTCTTAATGGATACGCCAGGCGTCGACTCGGTCGATGATGCCCACCGGGTATCAACGGAGTCTGCCCTTCACTTGGCTGACATCTTGTTTTACGTCATGGACTACAATCATGTTCAATCCGAATTGAACTTCATGGTGACGGATGAATTACAAGCTGCCGTGCCGGAATTATATTTAATCGTCAATCAAATCGATAAACATCGTAACGATGAACTATCATTCGACGCTTTCCGCCGCTCGGTTCATGCGTCCTTCGCTGAACACGGTGTCGTGCCGAAAGGAATCTTCTTTACGAGCCTACGGGACCCAGCCCATCCGCATAACGATTTCACGGAAGTCGAACAGCTCGTCAAACAAAGCATTCGGGACGCTCAACCGAAGTTGTTGACTTCTGCCGCTTTGACACTCGAAAGTCTTCACCAGGAGCATACACGTTATCTCACACGTCTCGTCTCAGAAACACACGAGACGATGGCTGAGCAATTGAATGACGCTGAACGACGGGATCCGGCGAAAATCGAAACCGAATTAACGCGTGTCTCGCAACAATTAGAAGCACGCCAACCGGACCGCTGGGTACAGACGTTTTCGCTTCATCGGGATCAACTCTTGAAAAATGCGACATTGATGCCATTTGAGTTACGCGAGAAGATGCGCCGTTTCCTCGAGTCACGTCAGCGTGATTTCAAGGTTGGATTATTCCGTAGCGCGAAAAAAACGGAAGCGGCTCAAGCAGAGATCGCACAAGACGTGCTCCGTGCCTATCAGACAGTGACCGCTTCCGAAATTTCGCTTCATTTACGTAACTTGATGAAACAATCATTACGTGACCTTGGTCTCCTGCAGGATACGCATATCGTCGCAATCGATCAGCTATCACTCGACCCACCGCTTTCCGTACTCGAAAGTGCCTTGCCAACCGGTATTACGATCACAGGTGAATCAGTGCTCCAGTTCACGAATCGTGTCGCCGAACAGACACAAGCGTGGTTCGTCAAGGAAACGAACGCGTGGCGTGAGCTTGTTCGTCAAGAGTTGACGGCAACTTTCCCGAAAGAACAAGCTGAACTATTGCAACAACAGACGTCACTACAGCATAAATGGAATAGCGTTCAAGCATGGCAACAGGCTACCGTAGCACTCGAGCGATATGAGCATGACGTTGCCAATCCATCTGACCAACAACTCGAACGGGCTCGGACGCAAGTCTCAGTTTGGGAGGAGCAATTGATTCAGCAAGAAGCGGCGATCGTTTCCTTTACCGGGTATGAATCGGTGACAGAAACTACTGCGTTTGAAGTTGCGACGACGATCAGTGAGCAACAAGCCGTCCGTTATGCACCGGAAGACGTCGCTCAAATCCGTCAGCATCTAAATGGTCTTCAAGGTTTTGAAGATGCTGTCGCTTATTTGAATGAC
The DNA here is from genome assembly GCF_001644945.1 of Exiguobacterium sp. KKBO11. Lineage (NCBI taxonomy): Bacteria > Bacillati > Bacillota > Bacilli > Caryophanales > Exiguobacterium > Exiguobacterium sp. KKBO11. The sequence continues at coordinate 1,126,822 of NZ_LUCU01000011.1, read as the reverse complement.
AAATTGGACCGACTGACACATCAATCGTTCACGATTGCCTTATTCGGTGCCTTCAGTGCTGGGAAATCGTCGTTTTGCAATGCCTTACTCGGAGACAAGGTCCTCCCGGTCTCTCCGAATCCGACGACCGCATCGATCAACCGGATTCACCCTGTTGACGCTGCACACCCGCACGGCGTGGCAGAAGTCACGTTCAAGTCGGAAGCAGCGATGCTCGAGGACTTAAATGAAGCGATGGTCGGAACGATGACATTCGAGTCAACGAAACAGGCATACGATACGCTCTTATCACGTGCCGCGTCACTGACGGACCCGTTCTTGCGTGCTTTCTTGAAAGGATTCCCTGCCGTTCAATCCTTCATCGGTACCGCTCAGACGGTCGATCAAGACGCATTTAAACTGTATGTCGCGCAGGAAGAACGAAGCTGTTTCGTAGATGTCATCGATTTCTATTACGATAGTCCGTTAACACGTCTCGGCGTGACGCTCGTCGATACGCCAGGAGCAGATTCAATCAATGCCCGTCATACTGATGTCGCTTTTGATTACATCAAGAACGCGGATGCGATCTTGTTCGTCACGTACTTCAATCATGCCTTCGCCCGCGCTGACCGTGAATTCTTGATTCAACTCGGTCGTGTCAAAGACGCATTCGAACTCGATAAGATGTTCTTCCTCGTCAATGCGATTGATCTCGCTGCTTCAGATAGCGAACGTCAAGATGTCTTGAACTATGTCGCGACGGAATTGCAACGCTTCGGGATTCGGTCGCCCCGACTCTATGGAGTCTCGAGCTTACAAGGACTCACCGAAAAGCAACAAGAGCGATCGGATTCAACTTCCGGTCTACCCGAATTCGAGGAGGCATTCCATCACTTCCTTGCAGAGGACTTGACCGGTCTTGCCAAAGTCTCGTTGTCTGAGCAGACGGAAAAGACCGTCCAGCGACTCGAACGATTTATCGCTGCGACTGAAGCGAATCTGTTGCGAAAAGAAGAACGGTTGGCTGAGCTGTCTACTCTAGAACAGCAGGTCACGGATCGTTTCGAAGACAATCGCGCCGCTGTGATCGAACCTGCACTCAAAGCAGAGATCCATGAGCTGTTGCACCATGTCGTACAACGCATTTATTACCGTTTCCCTGACTTTTTCAAGGAAGCCTATAACCCTGTTCGTTTTGCTCAAACTGGCAAAGGAGTGGCATTACAGGATGCGTTAACGGAACTGTTGACGTTCCTTCGGTTCGATTTTGAACAAGAGCTCCGGGTTACGCATTTCCGTGTCGACCAATGGCTCGAAGCGGCCATGATCCGGCGTCAACAAGAGGAGCAACAGTTGCTAGAGCAATGGAACGAATCCTTCCAGCTCGCGCCTGTTACGGTCTCTCGATTAAACGAAATGACATTCGACGGGCCCTTCGAAGATGCAACGCCTTATATCGGCGTCAAACGTCATTTCCGGAATGCGAAAGCCTTCTTCGAGAAAAATGAGAAGGAGCAGTTGAAGGAAGAGCTGGCGACGTTAACCAAACAAGAAGCACTCGCGTACACTGCCACTCAAGAAGAACGCTTGCTGGCAGTCGCGACGGCACATCTGGATGTTTCTTTGACCGCCGTTTCAGAGCACCTGTTACGTCAAACACTCGAGCAACTTGAGAGTGAACGCGCGACGTTACAGGCACAAGAGACGCTGACTCCTTATAAACAAGCAGCAAAGCAGATTCGCAGTCTGACGCAACACGTCACTTCTTGAAACACGATCGCTCCAACGTAAAAGAGGCTGACCCAACAGTCAGTCTCTACAAAGATAAGGGTGGCAGAATTATGATCTGCCACCCTTATCTTGTAAAAATAGAATGACCCGTCACACGCCACTCCTACAGGAAAAAGCGCATTTTTGCGCTGTCAGAGACAAACAAGCCCGTTTTCCTGCTTCATTCCAGCATGAAAACGGGCTTGTTTGTCTCGCCTGAGGAAAGGGCGTGAATAGACGAATCATTCTTTTTTTGAGTCAGTCCCCTTTTTGATTGCCTTCTCGTTAACGCGATGGCGTTGGCCAATACGACTGAAAATAGTGGACGATGTATTGGTGGACGTGCCGGACAACAGGACGTAATTCCGTCCCGACGAGTCGGTTCAACGAGACATCCCATAACATCGGTGGATCGAACGGGATGATTTTAATGTCATCCGCATGATGAAACCGTAGTATCGGCTCCGGTAGGATTGAGATGACGTCAAGTTCTTGGACCATCCCGATCAACAAGTCCCATGCCCCTGACATGAAGAAGATATTCGGCTCTTGCTGCACTTTACGAAACTCCGATAGTATTTGATGATGTAACATGAATCGATCGTTCAAGATGACAAGTGGTTCATTTCCGATATCACGATACGATAACGCTTCTTTGGCTTGAAACGGGTGATTCGGACGCACGGCGACGACGACCTCATCTTCGATCAATCGAAAACGTTCGATACCATAGGATTCGCCCGGTTCAATCAATATGGCCAAGTCGAGTTCTTCAAGTAACAGTCGACGCTTGAGTTCAAACGCCCCCTCTTCGATGATTTCGAGTTCGATGCCTGGATGTTCCGCCATGAACTTCGGAATCAACTGCGAAAATAAAACTGGTAATATGACGGGTGGGATGCCGAGACGGACCTTTCCTCGGACGACGTTCGAACGCTCACGCAGATGACCCATCAATGCTTGATGACGTGTCAGAACGATCTTCGCATCCTCATACAATTGACGTCCCGTTTCCGATAATCCTGTCAACCGTCCGTGCTTTCGAATGAACAGTTCTACTTGCTCCAGCTGTTCGAAGTCGCGGATCATCTGACTAAGCGCCGGTTGCGAGATTGACAAGTGCTTCGAAGCACGCGTTAAATTATAGCCTTGCTCGACGATCGTCGTAAAAAAGAGCAATTGTCGAATATCCACTTACATCCCCCCTTATTCATCAAACCAGCGATTTTTTTTGAAGAACAGAATCATTCCTAAAGCGAGGAGTCCCATTGCCCCTAACGTTACGAAATAACCATACCGGGTCGTCAGTTCTGGCATGTGTTTGAAGTTCATGCCATATATACCTGCGATGAACGTCAACGGCATGAAAATCGTCGTGAAGATCGTCAATGTCTTCATGATACTATTCATCCGGTACGAGTTGAGAGAGATGAAATTATCCCGAAACTCAGACGTCATCAATCGATTGTATTCGATCATTTCCGATAATTTCAATAAGTGATCGTATAGATCGCGAAAGAATGCCTGTTTCTTCGGATGAATCGATAACCGCTTCGATTCGACGACACGGTACAATAAGTCCCGCATCGGCATGACCGTCCGCGAGATTCGAAGTAACCGCGCGCGTAGTTCGAAAATCTCCTCCATCAACCGACGATCATTGCCACGCGTTCGGTAGCGTTCCTCAAGAGCAAACAATTCATCTTCCGTCGCATGAACGATCGGAAAATACCCGTCGACGATCTTATCCATGATTTTATGTACGAGGTCGACTGTTTCTTGTTTGTCGAGGCGTTGGCTACACTGTTCAAACACGATATCAATTTCTGGTGAAGATTGCTCATGGTAGCTAACGAGATGCCGATCACTTGCGAACAAATTGATTTCACGACTCGTCAACGTTCCTTCATCGAGCGCATGAAGGACAAAAAAGCTATGTTCTGTATAATATTCAAGCTTCGGACGTTGTAAGTAATGAAAACAATCTTCAATCGCCAGTGGATGAAAATCAAAGACCTCAATCAATTTTTGCTTTTCTGCATCTGTCGGTTGATCAAAATCAACGAAATAACGTGTGATGCCCGATTCCTGTATCCGACTTACATCATCGGTCAAAATGATTGTGTCATTCGCATCGATCAGTATACAACGAATCAACTTTTTCTCCCCCTTTCCCTATGTAAGCGTACTACATTTTTTCACATGCAACAAAAAAGGATTCCTCCGAAGAGAAATCCTTTCAGATTGTAGACAAATGAACTGACTCAAATAATGACACACCTTTTCACGCCCTTTCCTCAGGCGAGACACAAGCCAGTTTTCCAGCTCCATTCGAGCAGGAAAACGGGTCTTGTTTGTCTCTGACAGCGCAAAATCGCACTTTTTCCTGTAGGAGTGGCGTATGACGCGTCATTCTTTTTTATCCACGGAAGAAAGATCAGAGAAGCGTTTTGTTCACTCGTCATCGCTTCCTAGGGAAAAACAAGCAAGAGCGACCCTGCAGCGAAGCGAAGCGGCGCGATGCTTGTCCCAGGAAAACGATACGAGACGAACAAAAAAAGCGCAATCCTTCTCGTTAGAGAACAATTGCACTTGTCTTCAGTCTCAAAAGATTTCACCGAAGAGAAATCCGTTTCATATAGCAATCAACCATGTTCAATATAAAATCCGCTCCAATAAACCTGACGATACGTAAACTCTTTTCCACTCTTCGTCGTCACAAGCATTTCATCTTCTGCCATGACGGCGATTTTAATGGGTACTTCACCGTGATCCGTCAAATAATTGAGGATTTCAAGATGCCGATTTAACCAAAGACGACGGCGGAACCAACGAAAACGACTGAATGCCGCACTGAAGTGGAGTAAAGCGAGCGCAAGGATAATTAAAGCAAACGGAAGTGGAATGTCGAACAACGCAATCAAATATACATCTGCGATCAGCAAGGATAACGAGAGACCCATTTCTGTCATCTCCATGAAAGATGCTTTATAGGTCGCAAAGTAGGTCATCACACGAAATAGGAAGATGACCGTGAGGTACGGTACGAAGTACATTTGAAACACATGGTCCGTGCCGCTGTTGACGAACATGAGCAGTGGCAGGAAGAATAGCAATTTCCAGATTAGGATGGCGGAATAAAATAAAGTATGATCCGTGTAGCGTCTGCGTACGATGGCTTGACTCATATTCATTGCCTTCCCCTCCTTCATGATGGACCGTTTCAAAGTCGATGATGACAGGACATGATGCCTATAAGGGTATGTTTCCGAATTCAGCTGTTTCTAATCGTCTAATTCACAGTTTTTAGAAACTGTATATTTAGTATACGTCATGACGCGCTAAATGGTTCACTTTCCCCATCATTTCCCATCATTCGATGTGCTACAGATTGGAAACCCGCTCTTGCTAGTCGTCCGGATCTTCTACTGCTACAATAAAAGATATTCCAATTGAACAGAATCGAGTTGAATCTTTCATGTACACCCATATCATCATTGGCGCCGGCATTCTCGGTGCCTCGACTGCCTATCATTTATCGAAGGCTGGTGAACGCGTCTTACTCGTCGATCGGAAGGAACCCGGTCGAGCCTCTCATGCGGCAGCCGGCATTATCTGTCCATGGATGACACAGCGACGAAATAAGGCATGGTACCAATTAGCGAATAACGGGGCTCATTTTTACAAGACATTGATTCCTGAACTCGAAGCACTCGGTGAGACGAGTACGGGTTATCAGCAAGTTGGCACGATCGCCTTACACGAAACATCAAAAATCGAAAAGATGGAGACGATTGCGCAAAACCGTTTTCCGGAAGCACCTGCCATCGAACGTATCGAACGACTGGACCAAGATCGTGTCAAAACGCTCTTTCCACTCGTCGAACAGATCGAAGATGCCTTATTCGTTTCCGGTGGTGCCCGCGTTGACGGACGTGCCTTGTGTGCTGCACTGATTCGTGGCGCTGTCGAACACGGTGCGACCGTCCTAGAAGGAGATGCTTCTCTTATCGTAGACAAGGGAGTCGTCACCGGTATAACCATGGAAAATGAACAGTACTCGGCAGAACAGTTCATTTTAACGGCGGGCGTCTGGTTAAATGACCTACTCCGTCCACTTGAGCTTAAAATCGATTTGCATCCGGAGAAGGGACAGATCCTGCAACTCGATTTGACGGATTCTACATCAACGACATGGCCCGTCGTCATGGGACAACGCGGATTATATCTCGTCTCCATCCACGAAGGGAAATTGATCGTTGGTTCAACACACGAAAAACAGACCGACTACGACTTGAAACCAACCGTTAAGGGGATGTATGCCTTATTGAATCGAGCTTTACCTGTCTTACCGCGTCTCGAAGAAACGACGATTGATGAACTGCGTATCGGCTTACGCCCGTATACGAAAAACTCCCTGCCGGTGATTGGACCGCTTCAAAATCATCCGAACGTGTTCCTAGCGAACGGACTTGGTGCATCCGGTTTGACGATCGGACCATATCTCGGTAGCCAATTAGCGAAGCTTGCACGTCATCAAGCGCCTGATATCGAATGGACGACTTATGAGCCGACCTACGTTTCTCTCGATTCCTGACCAACTCTATGCTTCACTTTGAAAGGAAGTACACCATTGTCCATGAAACCAATCGTTCCTCTTGAATTATTCGATGCTTTAGATATACGTGTTGGTACAATCCAGTCGCTTTCGGATCTTACCGATGGCTCAATTCAGCTTGAACTACAATTCGACGGATTTACGCGTTTATTCTCACTCGAGTGGGAATCACTGCGACCCGATGTCCATGAATTGCTTGGAAAACAAGCGATTGCTGTACTCAATATACCCGGTCGTACGCCTGAAGAGTCCGGTCGGGTGCTTGAGATCGGTCGCTCGGAACAATGGATGCCGATTCTCGTCGTACCGGAACATCCGATTCCGGAAGGAGCACGTGTCGAATAAGGCATATCATTTAGAAAAACACTCCCCTGTGTCGCTTCGTAACGGAAGCTTACATGTGGGAGTGTTTTCAGATGTGCCGTTACATTTTTTCTAAATAATGCACGCTGAATCGTTCATCGTCATCGATCCAGCAATTGACTGGATGAAAACCACTTTTAAGGGCGAGTGTCTCAAACTCTTCTTTACTGTATTTATAGGAGTTTTCCGTATGAATTGTTTCCCCTTGTTTAAACGGAACCGTCACATCTCCGACTTGTACGAGTTGATCGAGTTGACTCCGAAGATGCATTTCGATTCGTCCTTTTTCCTCATTATAAAAAGCATGATGTTCGAATCGCGTCACATTAAACGTTCCCTCTAGCATCTGATTCAAATGCGTCAACATGTTCAAATTGAATGCCGCTGTGACGCCGGCTACATCGTTATAAGCCCGTTCAAGCACATCAACAGACTTTTTCAGATCGACGCCGATCAAGAATCCATCGCCCGTTTCAAGAATTCGTGAGGAATGACGTAAGAAGCGCATCGCTTCCTCCGGCTCAAAGTTTCCGATCGTCGATCCCGGGAAAAAGATGACTCGTTTTTGAGCCTCCTCGACCGGTAAGGAAATCGATTGTGAGTAATCCCCACAGACCGCTTTAATATGCAGCGCAGGATACCGTTCCGACAATTGGCGTGCAGATTCCATTAGGAAATCTTTTGAGATATCAATGGGCATGTACGTGTCTAGATGTGTAAATGTCTCCAGTAACATCTGGATTTTACGACTGCTTCCACTTCCATATTCAATCAGTGTATGCACATCGCCGATACTTCGTGCGATCTCCGCTCGATGCTGCTCCAAGATGGCGAGCTCCGTCCGTGTCGGATAATATTCCGGTTGTTGCGTAATCTGTTCGAACAACTGGGATCCGATATGATCATAAAAATATTTTGCTGGTAAGACCTTTTGTTCTCGCATCAGACCTTCGATGACTTCTAAACGCATGTTTTGTTGCGGAGTATATAAATCGTAGCCAATGACCGTTTCCCGCATCACATGTCACCCGCCAATCGGAAGCCGCCAAATAACCAGCGTTTATCTGGAGGGAAGAAGTTGCGGTACGTCTCGCGAATATGATCGTCAGGCGTCACGCACGCTCCCCCACGCAGTACCATTTGATTACACATGAACTTCGCGTTGTATTCCCCGAGCGCTCCCTCGAGTGGTTTACTGCCTGGATATGAACTATAAGCGCTCGACGTCCACTCCCAGACGTTTCCGAACATGCTCGCAAGCGTTGTCTCTGACTCTTCGACGGCTACCGGATGGAATGTTCCGCTTCCCATCATATTACGCTTCGTAACGGAATCGACTTGACGAGAAGCCCACTCCCACTCCGCTTCCGTCGGTAAGCGTTTCCCTTGATAACGGCTATAGGCATCCGCCTCGTAAAAGCTGACATGACAGACCGGTTCATCGAGACGAAGTGGTTCGACACCGTTCATCGTAAAGATCGTCCACTCTCCCGCGTCATCCTTCATCCAATATAACGGTGCTTTCCATCCTTCTTTTTGAACCGTCGCGTACCCATCCGATAGCCAGTACTCTGATTTTTGATAGCCCCCTGCTTCAATGAACGCCAAATACTCACCGTTCGTGACAGGACGCGTCGCTAATTCAAACGGATGTAACCACGTTTTATGACGTGGACTCTCGTTGTCAAACGCAAAACCGTCTCCTGTATGACCGATCTCGACGAGTCCTTCCTCGAATTGGATAAACGATGTTTCCTTGACTGCATTTTCAGGCACATCTGTTGCCAGCGACTTTGACTGATAAGCAGGTAACAGTGGATTCGTGAAAAAGTTATACTTCACGTCCATCAAGATCAATTCCTGATGTTGTTGCTCGTGTTGTAGTCCCATCTCGACTAATGTTTCGATTTTTCGTTGGTCTTCTGGAGTCCGTTCTTCCTTCAAAAACTCGACCATTTGTCCATCGACATATGCCCGGTAAGCAATGATGTCCTCGACGGTCGGACGTGATAACATCCCTCGTTGTTGACGAGGCTGGTAAGCACCAATCGAGTTGTAGTACGAATTGAACAGATAATTGTACTTAGGATGGAAGACGCGATAGCCTTCACTATATTCTTGTAGTATCATTCGTTCAAAAAACCAAGTCGTATGGGCGATATGCCATTTCGGCGGACTCACGTCCGAACTCGCTTGAATGATGAAGTCTTCTGCTTCGAGCGGTTCAATCAAGGCAATTGTTTGGTTACGAACAGTGGCAAATTTTTCGATTAAGTACGATGTCGTTTCAAATAGCATGTCAATCACTACCTATCCAAAATATTCCGAATCTTTTGGTCCATTTGATGTATACCCCTCCTATGGAAGAGTTATGCTAAAGAAACAAAAAAAAGTCCGCTCCGTTAAGAGCGAACTGATCACTTTAATATACTTTATCGCCGTTGAAGATCGAGTTCTTGACGACGACGTAGTCGACCGTCCGAATCGCCTGCAATTTATTTCCACCAGCATACGAAATTGCCGATTGTAAATCTTGCTCCATCTCGATCAACGTATCCGCCAGGCTTCCTTTATGCTCGACGAACATCTTCTTTCCTTCGACGTTCTTGCGTTCCCCTTTTTGGAACTCAGAAGCAGAACCGAAGTATTCCTTGACGAGCACCCCATCTACTTCATGCGTCTCACCAGGCGATTCCTCGTGCCCTGCGAAGAGTGAACCGATCATGACCATCGAAGCACCGAACCGAACCGACTTCGCGATATCGCCATGCGTCCGAATCCCGCCATCAGCGATGATCGGTTTACTTGCTGCTTTTGCACACCAACGAAGTGCCGCAAGTTGCCAACCACCTGTACCGAATCCTGTCTTAATCTTCGTAATACACACTTTACCTGGTCCGATCCCGACTTTTGTTGCGTCGGCTCCCGCATTCTCAAGTTCGCGCACCGCTTCTGGCGTACCAACGTTACCCGCGATGACGAAACTTGCTGGTAGAAGCGACTTGATGTGACGAATCATCTGAATGACGGCTTCCGAATGACCGTGTGCGATATCAATCGTGATGTATTCAGGAGTTAGGCCCTCTGCCGCAAGCTGTTCGATCAGCTGATATTCCTCTTCCTTGACACCGACGCTAATTGAAGCGAACAGTTGACGTTCTTGCATCATGCGTACGAATGCCAAACGACGAGCCGGTTCGAATCGATGCATGATATAAAAATAATCGCCTTCCGCTAAGAACAAAGCAATCGATTCATCAATGATCGTTTGCATGTTTGCCGGTACGACCGGAAGCTTGAAACGTCTACCACCGAACTCGACTGACGTATCACATTCCGAACGACTACCAACGATTGATTTTGCTGGAATTAATTGAATATCTTCATAATCGAATACTACATCCATGAATAACACCTCTAATTACGAATATTTTTTAATATATTGGCGATAATCATTCGCTCCTTGACTACTATAACGAACTGTCCTCATAGTGTCAAAGAAATTTTCGCATTTTCAAGGTTTTTCAAGAACTTTATTCAGTTATCAGTAATTAAATGTTCGGTTTTTAACGGTTTTTCCGTTGTAAATCTGTCAACCAGTGCTCTTCCCAGTCAAAATAGCTCGTTGCTTCGGATGCTTCAAACACGTGATCAGGATAAGGCAGTGCTAAAGGAGGACGATCCTGTTTCGGAAAATACGCCAGTTGCTTTGATTCGCCATCGATGGCTTCGAGCGTTCCGCCGACTACCTTACACTCGAATACCGTCGCTACATATTCAACTTCGTTTCCGTCCGGGTACGTCAAACGAAACGACTCTCCACCGAAGGTCGCAATCAGACGGACCGGTCGGACGAATAGACCCGTCTCTTCATAGACTTCGCGAATGACTGCCTGTGCCGGTGATTCCCCCAGTTCAATCGCTCCAGCAGGCAAACTCCAAAACGGACCTCCTGGATCCTGAAAGAGGATGTGACCTGCTTCGTTTCGAATGATTGCTGCGACGCATGGTGTAAAAAGACGCTGCGTTCCGACAAGTTGGCGCAGATTGGCATAATAATTAGAGATTGGCATGACGTGACTCCTTTCGGTCTTCTTTTAATAGGGCAAACAAAATAAAGTCTTCCCAGGCATCGTTGATGAAGAGATTTTGTTTCGCGATTCCTTCTTGGCGAAATCCAACTTTCTCAAGGACACGGATCGAGCCGATATTCTCTGGCATGACTTCAGCACGGATCCGGTGGAACTGGTGGACATCAAATAAATGATCCACGAACAATCCGACCGCCTGTGCCATATATCCTCGTCCTGAAAAGGCGGCATCCAACTGGTAGCCAATCATGCACGTCTCCGCTGGTCCACGTTGAACGAACATCGCCGAAACATCCCCAATCAACTGGTCCGTCTCGGATAAAAAAACACCATACGCATAATAAGCATCTTGACGCATTAACTCTTGATGACGATGAATCCGTTCACGTTGCCCTTCTATCGTGTATTGTTCTGGTGACGGCTTGATTGGCATCCAGTATTCAAAGTGATCACGGTTTCGCAAATTCACCTCAAGGATCGCCGCTGCATCCTCCAAGATGTACGGGCGAATGTATATAGGAAGCATATAACGTTCCTCCATTTCCATTATTATCTTTAGTTCAAGAAGTTTGGGTGTTTCATAATTCATATAGCGGGAATCTACATAATAGTTTCATTACATTACAGTGACAGCATACTATAGAGAAAACTGTCGAAGAAGGAGTGACCTATGTATTCAGACATTGATTTGCTCAATCAAATCAAACAACGCGATTCCGTCGCGTTAGAACGATTATACGATCGTTACGAAAAAACACTCTTTCTTCTATTCCGTCGCACACAAGTCGAGGATGAACTCATTCATGCTGCGATGACGCAATTGTTTCGTACCGTTTGGGAACAACCGACACGTTATCCGAACTTCCAAGGATTCATTTTGCATACATTACGACATCTCAGTAATAAAAGAGAACATATTCCGACTCGTTGAAAGAATCAGTTATACTCTTTCGACACAAGTAGAATGAACCCTTTAATTGCATGCTTTATTCAGAGAAGAACAGCTTCGTTTGTTCTTTTTTTGTTTTGTCCTTTCTTTTTCGATTCAGGCATGCTATATTATTAAGTAATTATTGTTGTTCGGTGGAGATACGAAGTGTTTCACTTTATATTCGATGAAATTGATCACGGTAGTAATAATCAGTGTGCCAGTCACACGCAGGAGGCAATACACATGGAACAAGGTAAAGTAAAATGGTTTAACGCAGAAAAAGGATTCGGCTTCATCGAGCGCGAAAGCGGAGACGACGTATTCGTACACTTCTCAGCAATCCAATCTGAAGGTTTCAAATCACTTGACGAAGGTCAAGAGGTTTCTTTCGAAGTTGAAGAAGGTCAACGTGGACCACAAGCAACTAACGTTGTAAAACTTTAATTTCTTTTAGACCCTGCTCACGCAGGGTCTTTTTTTTGTTTATATATGCTACACTAGCGATTCAGGAAGAAAGGAGATGTAATATGACACTTGAACAAACGATGCAACACCTTCAAGAGGCTATGCTAAAAGGCGACCTAACACAAGTCTCGCCTCTATTATCTCCCGAATTTACGTTCATCGATGCGTTAGGGCGGTCATTTGATGCCGAGACCTACCTCGATCATTACGTGGATCCTGCAAACATCCGCTGGTTATCCCGGACCGATGATTTTTCATACATTGATCATTTCGAAGATACGGCAATCCAGTATAGTTTGACAGAAGACCGATTTGAATACGGGACAACTCAATACGTTGGTCGTTTCCGGATCGTGTCCATCTATCGTGCTACGTCAGATGGTTGGAAATGGCATTTTGGTCAATTGACATCTCTTGATCCGTCGTAACGGATTCAAGTGATGTTTTTATTTTCATTTTCCATTCATCGTCAGTTGGAATTGCTTCTCATTTTTCATTCCGTTACACTTGAGGGGTACATATTTTCTGAAAATTCAAGAAGGAGTGTTCCTCATGACGGTTTATAACTTCTCTGCCGGTCCAGCAGTCCTTCCTGCCCCGGTCCTATTGAAGGCTCAATCCGAGCTACTCGATTATGAAAATTCAGGACAATCCGTTCTTGAAATGAGTCATCGTTCGCCAATCTTCGAATCGATTCGAGATGCGGCTGAACAATCCTTACGGAGACTGATGTCGATTCCCGATACGTACTCCGTATTGTTTCTTCAAGGGGGAGCTACCCTTCAGTTCACGATGTTACCGCAAAATCTAGCGACGAAGACCGGACAGATTGATTTCATCGATACCGGTGGCTGGTCGACGAAGGCGATGGCAGATGCCAAACTGTATGCCTCGGTCCAAGTGCTCGCCTCTTCTGCTAATCACGGATATCGCTTCATTCCAGAAGGTCCGTTCACGTCAACAGCCGACTATTTGCACATCACTTGGAACAATACCCTCGAAGGGACGACGTATCAGACACCGCCTCATGTCGATGTGCCACTCGTCGCTGATGTCTCGTCATCGATTTTGTCTGAATCATTGCCAATCGAGTCATTCGATGTGTTGTATGCTGGTGCTCAAAAAAACCTTGGTGTCGCTGGCTTAACGGTCGTCATCGTGAAGAACGAGTTGCTTGATCGTGTTCCTGACACGATCGGTGCCTACTTACGGTATGACATCCATGCAAAACAGCGATCTCTTTATAACACGCCACCGACGTTTAGTCTTTATATGACGAAATTAGTGCTCGATTGGATTGAAGAGACGGGACTCGAGACGATCGCGGCACGAAACGTCTCACAAGCGCGCATGTTATATGAAGCAATTGATCAATCCGATCTATTTCATAACCATGTAGCCGTCAAGGATCGAAGCCGGATGAACATTCCATTCTCGACCGGAAGCGAATTGGAAGACGCTGCGTTCTTGAACTTTGCTGCGCGTCACGATTTAATCAACCTTGCCGGTCACCGCTCGATTGGTGGAATGCGCGCGAGTCTCTACAACGCGATGCCGACCGAAGGGGTTACGGCACTGATTCACATCATGCACCGTTTTGAACAGGGGGAACGTTAAATGTATCAAATCCAACTATGGAATGATTTATCGGACAAAGGATTAAAACGATTCACAGACGACTATCACGTTCAGCGAGAAACGGAACAACCAGACGCTTTTCTCGTCCGCAGCAAGGATTTGCATGACATGCGCTTTCCAGATAGTCTCAAAGCCGTCGCCCGAGCCGGTGTCGGTGTCAATACAATTCCACTTGATCAACTCGCGAACCGCGGGATTCCCGTCTTTTCGACGCCAGGTGCTAATGCGAATGCCGTCAAGGAACTCGTCATCGGTAGTTTATTCCTGACGGCGCGAAAGCTCGTACCGAGTCTGCTTTGGACGAACAACTTACGCGGACCGGATATTCCAGAGCGGATCGAAGCGAACAAAAAACAATTCGTCGGAACGGAGTTACTCGGGAAACGAATCGGGATCGTCGGACTTGGAGCAATCGGGGCAAACTTAGCCAACACCCTTCACGAGCTTGGCATGAGCGTCACAGGCTATGATCCACACATGTCCGTTGAGTCTGCCTGGCGCGTCTCGAATCAGATTCAGCGGGCAACACAGCTTGAGGATCTTCTCGCGACAAGTGACTATATCACGTTGCACCTGCCGCTCGTTGACGCAACGACAGGTTTACTCGATGCGTCTCTCCTCTCGAAGATGAAACACGGCGCGACCCTGCTCAACTTCTCGCGTGGCGAACTCGTCGATGAACAAGCGTTAGCCGACGTACTCCGGTCCGGTCGCCTGGCGAACTATGTGACGGATTTCCCGAATGCCTTCATCTTGTCCCTCCCCCGAGTCATTGCCTTACCACATATCGGGGCATCGACGAGTGAAGCGGAAGAAAACTGTGCCATCATGGCGGTCGATCAACTGCGTCTGTTCCTTGAGACAGGAAATATCCGCAATGCGGTCAATTTTCCAGCTGTCGAGTTACCGTTTACTGGAAAACGACGGATTACGATTGCTCACCACAACATTCCGAACATGGTCGGTCAAATCGCCTCGGTGTTAGCACAAGAGTCGATCAATATCGCCAACATGATCAATGGTAGTAAAGATGCGATTGCCTATACAATCATCGATATCGATAACCATGCGGACGAATCGATCTCGCTCGACCGACTGAATCAGATTCCTGGCGTCTTGAAAACACGTCTACTTTAAAAGGAGTGAACCCCATGCCAACTTTCGAACCTTTTGCGGCGTTACGACCGGACTCAAAATATGCGGCAGAATTTGCCGCCTTACCGTATGATGTTTATTCGCGCGAAGAAGCACGTTCTGAGATTCGACGTCATCCGCTGTCTTTTTTACGGATCGATAAAGCAGAAGCCACCCTTCCGTCATTGATCGCTGAAGATGACCCACGCGTTTATCAGCAAGCAGCGCTTGCCTTCGAAGAGAGTCAAACAAACGGTATCTTACAGCTCGACACGGACGAGACATATTACATTTATCAGTTGTCAGACGGGACACATACGCAATCCGGTTTCGTCGGATGTGTTGCCGTCAGTGATTATGAGACGAATCAAATTCGTAAACATGAATTCACACGTCCAGATAAAGAGCGCGACCGTGTCCGACACGTCGAACAGTTACAAGCACATACGGGACCGATTTTACTGGCGCATCAGACGGATCCACAACTCGAAGCAATCGTCACGACGGTCACTGCTGGCGATCCCGTATATGATTTCACCGTCGATGGAGTGACGCATCGAATTTTTAAAATCGCCGATCGTAATCACCTGTTGACGATCGGGAGCCAGTTCGCCCGTCACGATGCTCTCTATATCGCTGATGGTCACCATCGTGCTGCAGCAGCAGCCATCGCTGCCAGTCGGACGGACCAGGAGGAAGCCCAACGTTTTCTTGGCGTCTCCTTCCCGCAGGATCAATTACGGATTCTCGGTTACCATCGCGTCGTCGAAGATTTATACGGTCAATCGGTCGTTGACTTCCTCGAGCGATTAGCCCATCGCTTTACGATTACAAAAGGACGCGCTGAACAAACGAAGTCTCACCAAATTGAGATGTATCTCAACCGGCAATGGTATACCCTTTCGTACAAATCTGAACGAATCGGGACGAAAGCGAATCTCGACGTCTCGATTTTACAAGAAGAGTTGTTGACACCGTTACTCGGTATCGAAGATCCACGGACGGACGCACGGATCCAGTTCGTCGGTGGTCATAAGGGATATGCCGGTCTTGAGCAGATCGTGGACTCTGGGCATGCCGCTGTCGCTTTTCACTTGCATCCGACTTCGATCGAAGATTTAATGGCAGTGGCTGATGCCGGAGAAGTGATGCCACCGAAATCGACTTGGTTCGAACCGAAACTTCGGAGCGGTTTACTGATCCATCCGTTTGATTCGTAATGCACACCAAAAAAGCAAGTCGCGGATGCGATATCCACGACTTGCTTTTTCTTATACGTGTCGCAAAAGAAGAGCTGACACAGCTTCTACTTGAATAGTTCCCGATAACGTCGTTCCATCCAACAGACTTTCATACGTTCCTTCAAGCGAAAGAGATTGTACCTCTTCACTGACGTTGACGACGAGCAAGTAAACCTGTTCGCCCTGACGTCGTTCGACAATATATGTTTGTCTTGTATCATCGATCCTTTGGAAATGATACGTTCCGGCATTTGCTAAAACCGGATGCTGTTTTCGAAGGGCGATCAACTGCGCAACGTGATCGAACAACTCAAGGTTCTGCTTCGTCTCGTCCCATTCCATACACGCACGGTTGGCCGGATCTTGCCCACCCTTCATTCCAATCTCATCACCATAATAGATGACGGGTGAACCTGGAAACGTCAACAGTGTAGTGAAGAGCAATTTCATTCGATCGATATTCCCTTTCGCACGCGTTAGAGCACGCGGCGTATCATGCGAGTCAATCAAATTGAACATTACTTCGTTGACATTTTGAGAATGCCAGTTCAAATTCCGGCTGACTGCATGTGAGAAATCACGAACGCTCGTCTCGCCCGTCGCAAAACAAGTCAAAAAGCTCTCGGTCAAACCATAATTCATGACGGCATCAAATTGATCGCCGAGGAGCCATGGTTGTGAATCCGTCCAGCATTCACCGACGATATAACATGTTCCGTTCGCAGCCCGGACTTCCTTTCGAAACTCACGCCAAAACGCATGATCGACTTCACTAGCGACATCCAGACGCCAGCCGTCAATTCCGAATTCCTCGACCCAGTAACGTCCGACGTGAAGCAAATAGTCTTTGACGTCCGGATGGGCAGTATTCAACTTCGGCATGTTTCGTTCAAATGCAAACACTTCATAGTTTGGAATCGATGGATCGACCGGGAAGGAATCAATCGTAAACCAGTTGGCGTATTTTGAGTCTTGTCCCTTTTCTAAGACATCTTGAAATGCTGGGTGCTCTTCACTAATATGATTAAAGACGGCATCGAGTAATACGCGGATACCGTTCTCATGTAGCACATCGATCATCTTGCGGAACGTTTTCTCGTCACCGAACGCAGGATCAAGCTTCAAGTAATCAAGCGTATCGTATTTATGATTGGATGGTGCCTCAAAGACTGGACAGAAGTAGACACCCGTGACGCCGAGACGTTGTAAATGATCGACGTGATCAATGATACCTTGAAAATCTCCACCGAAGAAATTCTGAAAAGCCGGTGCTTCACTTCCCCACTCCTTCGTTCCCGCTGGATCATTCGCCCGGTCACCATTCGCAAATCGTTCCGGGAAAATTTGATACCAGACCGTATCCTTCACCCAATCCGGTGTATCAAAGACATCCGTCGCATGAACATATGGCACTGAAAAATAATAGCCTGGATGATCGAGTGGCGCTTCATCATACCAGCCACGCTCGGTTAATACGGCTGTCGTATCGCCATGAACCTCAAACCCATACCGTACCCGCTTCCGTTCTGGACGGATTGCAATGAACCAATAGTCATACGTCGCATCACTTCCATTGTGTTGCATCAGCGTCCGCTCTACTTTCCATGATTTTTCTTTCTCCGGATCAAAATTCCAATCTCGGTCTTCTTCTTTTTCCGCTTCCCATTCATACGGATCACCATATATCAATTCAACTTTTTCAATATCGCCTTTAGCCGTCATGAGTCGGATATGGACCGTCTCTTGATCGTAAGCATAAACGAACGGTGATAATGCGCGATGAACTACCCCAGCCTGGTTCAAATTCTGCCACTCTCCCTTAAATTGATATTTCTCTATCGGTAAAGTTCCTTTCTTCCGCATCGCTTAAACGTATTTAGTAGAAATTCAACTGTTCCACCGACATTTTAGTTCAGTCTGTCAGGTAGTTTAAGGTATACTGATAACGCATAGGAAATCAGGGATTTCTGATATTACGGAAAGAGAGTGGATACGAAATGGGTCGTAAATGGAACAACATCAAGGAAAAAAAAGCATCAAAAGACAAAAATACGAGTCGGATCTACGCAAAGTTCGGTCGTGAGATTTATGTAGCGGCTAAACAAGGTGAACCCGATCCAGAATCAAACCAAGCATTAAAGGTCGTTCTCGAACGAGCGAAGACATACAACGTGCCACGTGCCATCGTCGATCGGGCGATTGAAAAAGCAAAAGGTGGAGCGGAAGAAAACTACGATGTCTTACGTTATGAAGGATTCGGTCCAAGCGGTTCAATGGTCATCGTCGAAACGTTGACGAACAACGTGAACCGGACGGCTTCTGACGTCCGTGCTGCATTTGGAAAAAATGGCGGAAACATGGGCGTGAGCGGATCCGTCGCTTATATGTTCGATGCGACGGCAATCTTTGCCTTCGAAGGTAAAACTGCGGATGACGTTCTCGAATTGATGATGGAAGCGGATATTGATGTGCGCGATATCCTCGAAGAAGACGAATCTGTCATCATCTACGCTGAGCCGGAACAGTTCCATGCTGTGCAGGAAGCATTAAAAGCTGCAGGCATCACCGAGTTTTCACTTGCCGAACTCGTCATGCTCGCCCAAAACGAAGTCGCGTTGTCTGAAGACGACGTCGCCCAATTCGAGAAAATGATCGATGCACTAGAAGATCTTGAGGATGTGCAACAGGTCTACCATAACGTAGAACTATAATTAAAAAGACAAGGGGATGGTCACGACCATCCCCTTGTCTTTTTAATTATAGTTTCTGTATCGGTTAACGCCCGAAATCGGTCACGCACCGTCTGTTTTTATCATAAAGTATGAAACGCGTTTCATAACAAGAACAAAAAAAGATTCATTTGTGATGTTTATTTCTTGTATTTAATGGGAATAGTAATATTCGGAGTTAATTATAACTTATTTTGCTTTGAAGAAATAAAAGGAGGAACGAACGATGACATATTCTTTAATTGAAACATTCAAACACATCGTAAGCGAGGCAACTAGCTTTAAGCGCGTTGATTTCGGAGGATACGATATTTATATGCAGACAACAGATGGACGAACGATTACGGCACACATCCGCTATGATGGTGGTGGTACGGACTTCAATGAAGCTTATTTAATGCTTGAATCGAGTACCGGTCAACGTCGCACAGCGACCTTAACGCTTTATCAATTCGAACATCTCTCTTCTTATACTGCACACAGTGAACGTACACGTGCCCTAGTCACAACAAGTGCTTAATGACCATAAAACACGCCTCTCATTCGAGAGACGTGCTTTTTTAATTTTCTTCTCGCTCGAGGCGTTCGAGTTCTGCGTGTGTTTGTGGGAATCCATTCGCTTGCCAATCTGCCCGATGAATGGAATCCAGTTGTGTCAGTCCGACTTCAGCCGGATCGCGTTTCGCGTCGACACTTGGACGATGGTCAATATCATCTGAAGTCGATTTTCGTTGTTGGTATTGTTGATAGGCGATTGTCGCAATCGCTGCTAGACCACCTAAAATAACACCTGTCTTGAATGTTGCTCGCATGAAAGTTCCCCCTCTATGGTCATTAGTTGTGCTCTAGATAAATGTACCCGCGTTCCTTGAGTTTGAATCATTCTTCTCATGGATCCACGTGTTTTTTGAAAAAAATCAAAAAAATTTTCAGCCTATTTCTGCCGTGTTCCTACATATTTAATAATCAAGAGAAAAAATGGCTCTATCCCTTATGCTTCAACGCTTCACGTCATGCAAGAAGGAAAAAAGTACGCTATACTTGATTCAGAAACATCTTCGACGAACAAAATGAATCGTGTCTTCTACTGGACAGTTCCGAGCTTCAACAGCTTGCGTTCGCGTCCCTTTTTCATTTTTGGTCGTCGATGTCACAAAGGAGGGAATTTCGTGTCCGTGATGCACGGGGCTATTTTACTGCCCATATTGATCAGTCTTTTCATTCCGCTTCTAGCGAAACGCCTTCCGAACATTCATACCGGTTGGTTTGTACTTGTCGTACCTGTACTGCTCGTTTCGTATTTCAGCCGCTTTCTCCCTGGTACGATGTCAGGTGAGACCTTTATGGCACGCATGCCGTGGATACCATCGCTCGGTATCGATTTCGTCACGTATCTTGACGGACTCGGCTTATTGTTCGCACTATTGATCACAGGAATCGGATCACTCGTCGTTCTTTATTCGATTTTTTATCTAGATGCGAAAAAAGAATCACTCGGAACATTTTATGTCTATCTGTTGATGTTCATGACCGCCATGCTTGGGGTCGTACTGTCTGATAACATGATCGTCCTCTATCTGTTCTGGGAATTAACGTCGATTTCGTCGTTCTTATTGATTGCCTACTGGTACGAGCGGGAACGTTCTCGTTACGGCGCTCAAAAATCGATGCTGATCACCGTCTTTGGTGGACTAGCGATGCTTGGGGGAATTGCGATTCTCTCTACACTCAGTGGATCGTTAAGTATTCGTGAGACGTATGCGTCACTTGAATCGATTCAAGGTGAACCTTTCTTTACGGTCGCCCTTGTTTTATTCTTGCTAGCTGCCTTCACGAAATCGGCTCAGTTTCCGTTCCACATCTGGTTACCGGATGCGATGGAAGCACCGACCCCTGTCAGTGCCTACTTGCACTCGGCAACGATGGTCAAGGCAGGGTTGTATCTCGTCGCTCGTTTCAGTCCGATTTTTGCGGATGAGTCGCTTTGGTTCTATCTCGTCTCATCTGTCGGAATATTCACCTTATTCTGGGGTTCACTCAATGCGGTGAAACAACATGATTTGAAAGGAATCCTTGCTTACTCCACGATTTCTCAGCTTGGATTAATCATGTCCTTACTTGGACTTGGAGCCGCCGCCTTGCACGTTGACGCGTTAGATGACGGATTATATACAATCGCGACAGTTGCTGCGATCTTCCATCTGATCAACCATGCGACGTTTAAAGGCAGTCTCTTCATGATGGCGGGAATCGTCGATCACGAGACTGGTACTCGCGATATTCGGAAGCTCGGTGGTCTTGCGCAACTCATGCCGATTTCGATGACGATTGCGATGATCGGGACGCTTTCGATGGCGGGGATTCCACCATTCAACGGGTTCTTAAGTAAAGAGATGTTCTTGACAGGTGTACTTCAAGTTTCAGGATCTGACTTGTTCCACTTACCGTCTTACGGTTGGATCATTCCTGTACTCGCCGTCGTCGGAAGTATCTTTACATTCGTCTATAGCATCTTGATCGTCCGCAAAACATTCTTCGGTAAGCGTCAAGACGATAAGTTACCGAAAACACCACACGAGGCACCGATTGGAATGTTGATTCCACCTCTCGTCCTCGTATCGCTCGTCGTCATCATCGGACTCTTCCCGAATCTATTATCGGATACGTTGATTCGACCGGCAGTCGAAGCGATCTTACCGCAAGTCGTTGATGCGGGTGGGAAGATTGATGTGCATATTTCAATGTGGCATGGATTCAATACTGAATTATTCCTGACACTCGTGATCATCAGTGCTGGCGTCATCTTGTATAAAACACTGCCACGCTGGCAATCGCTCTATAACCGGATGCCTCGTGCCGTCTCCTTGAATCATCAATATGACGCTTTATTACGTCGTGGTGAACAGACCTCGACAAAGATTCACGATACGGTCATGACCGGATACATGCGGTCGTATCTCGTCTACATCTTCGGATTCATCGTCATCTTGATCTTGACGGCATTATACGGGTTTGATGCCTTCCGCTTCGCAGTTGATCCAATCAGCTCGATTGACGCGTATGAGATCATCCTTGCACTCGTTCTCGTTTCGAGTGCCCTTTCGATCACCTTTGCGCGTTCACGACTGACATCGATCATCTTGCTCGGTGTGACCGGTTATACGGTCGCTCTGTTCTTCGTCTTGTTCCGAGCGCCAGATCTCGCCTTGACACAACTCGTCATCGAGACAGTATCGGTCGCTCTATTCCTGCTCGTTTTCTATCGTTTACCGGAAATCAGTCGGAAAGAAGAACGCATTCCGTTCAAGCTCGGCAACGCCTTGATTTCAGCACTCGTCGGATTGACGGTGACACTCGTCGCCCTTGCTTCTCTCAGCCAACGATCGTTTACTTCAATCGCCAAATATTACATCGATAATGTCGCTGATCTTGCCGCTGGCGGTAATATGGTCAACGTCATTCTCGTCGACTTTCGTGGCTTTGATACGTTGTTTGAGATTGCCGTTCTCGCACTTGCCGGAATCGGAATTTACACGATGATTAAATTCAGACGAACAGGAGGGATGGATAAATGAAAAAGCAGACAAAAAAGCATACGAATGACGTCATCTTAGAGTCCGCGACTTCCTTTATCACGTTCATCATCTTCCTGTTTGCTGTCTACTTGTTCTTTGCTGGACACTATACGCCAGGTGGCGGTTTCATTGGTGGTCTTGTGACGGCGTCTGCTCTTGTCTTGATCTTACTTGCTTACGACATCAAGACGTTACGCCGGATTTTGCCATTCGACTACAAATGGATCACGGCTCTTGGCATGTTGATTGCCGTACTGACGGCTTCAGGAGCGCTTGTCTTTAACGTCCCGTTCTTCACACATGCACATGACTATTTCAACTTACCGTTATTCGGTAAGACATCACTTCATACGGCGATGTTGTTTGATCTTGGTGTTTATCTTGTTGTCGTCGGTGTGACGATGACGATTATTCAAACGATTGGGGAGAGTGATTAATATGGAAATCATCATGGCGATCGCCGCAGGCATCCTGACGATGTGTGCCATTTATCTCATTCTTTCGAAAAGTATTCTTCGCATTATCATCGGAACAGGGTTGCTCAGCCACGCTGCCCATCTACTCGTCATGACGATGGGTGGATTAAAACGAGGCGCGGCTCCGGTCTTAAAGGACGGCGTGACTTCCTATACGGATCCACTACCGCAAGCACTCGTCTTGACCGCCATCGTCATCAGCTTTGGTGTCACTGCCTTTTTCTTGGTACTCGCTTATCGTGCCTATCAAGAACTCGGAACCGATAATATCGAAGAGATGAAAGGAACCGATTCGAATGATTAACTTACCGCTACTACCAATCATCATCCCTTTGTTGACTGGTGTCATCTTGATGTTTTTCCCGCGACACCTCAAAGGACAACGAATCGTTTCCCTCTTTTCGACGATTTTAACTGTCTGTGCCTCCATCTATCTTGTGCTGACTGTCCGGTCGAACGGAATCTTAACAGTCACACTCGGTAGCTGGCCAGCACCTTTTGGTATCACACTCGTCTCTGACATGCTATCCGCTTTACTCGTCACGACGACAAGCATTCTTGTTCTTTGTATCATCTGGTATGCCATTGTCTACTTGAGCGTTTCCTATCAACGATACTACTATTTCATTGCCGTCCAATTCTTGCTCGTTGGTGTCAATGGTGCCTTTACGACAGGTGATATCTTCAACATGTTCGTCTTCTTCGAAGTCTTCCTGATTTCGTCTTATGTCTTGATCGTTCTTGGCGGGAAACCGGCACAATTACGAGAATCGCTGAAGTATCTTTTGATCAACGTCATCTCGTCAGCATTATTCGTCATGACAGTTGCCTTCTTGTACGGGATCATTGGATCGCTCAGCATGGCGGATATCAGTCAAAAGATTTCAGAGGTCGGACAGCCGGCAATCCTAAACGTCATCGCCTTGTTATTCCTGATCGTCTTCGGATTAAAAGGTGCGATCTTCCCGCTCTACTTCTGGTTACCTGGTTCTTATCAAGTACCGCCGACGCCTGTTCTTGCTCTGTTCGGTGCCTTGCTGACGAAGGTCGGGGTCTACGGGATTTTACGGACGTATAGTTTGTTCTTCTCAAATGAGATTGGAACGATTCATCAAATCTTAAGTATCCTTGCTCTCAGTACGATCGTCATCGGGGTGATCGGTGCGCTTGCGACACGGGATGCGAAGCAAATCATCATCTACAACATCATCGTCGCAGTCGGAGTCATCTTGTACGGGGTTTCCCTCATGACACCGCAAGCGCTAGAAGGTGCGATTTTCTATCTTCTTCATGATATGTTGATTAAAGCCGCTTTATTCCTACTCGTAGGAATCATGGTCGGAATTGCCGGCTCGAGTAAGCTGAAAGATATGGGCGGGATGATCAAAGCCTATCCTGTATTAGGTTGGACGTTCTTCATCGCGGCGTTATCACTTGCCGGGATTCCACCGCTCAGCGGATTCATTGGGAAATTCCTGATTGTTCGTGGTGGTATTGAAGCCGGTGAGTTGATTGGACCAATCATCGTTCTACTATCCAGTCTACTCGTCTTATATTCGGTCGTTCAATTGTTCATGCGTGCCTTTTGGGGAACACCGAAGACCTACTCTGGTGATAAACAAGCGCTTGTTCCAAAGCTGCTCGTTCCTACGATTGCCTTAGTTGCGCTCAGCGTTCTCTATGGAGTAGGTGCTGAGGCGATGCGTCCACTGATTCAACAAGCCGTCGAACCGTTGACGAATCCAACGCTCTATATCGATGCCGTACTAAAAGGAGGTCGTTAATTCATGGCATTTCAAGTCTTGCTCAACTTATTTCTTGCATTCTTGTGGATGTTTCTCTCAAACAATTTCTCGGCCTCCGGTTTCGTCATCGGTTACGCGCTAGGGCTGATTGCGATGTTCGCTTTCCGTCGCGGCTTCAAAGGTCGCTTTTATCTCGGACCTGTCGTCGCACTCGTCCTATTGTTTTTCCGCTTTCTCTACGAGCTTGTCGTCGCGAACATCGATGTCTTGAAAATCATTTTAAAGCCGAAGTTAGATATTCAACCTGGTATTTTCGCCTATGAGACCGAACTCGATCAACCGTGGCAAATCACGTTGCTGTCAATGCTGATCACGCTGACACCGGGAACGCTTGTCGTTGATATCTCGGATGATAATAAGACACTCTACATTCATGCACTCCACATGCCAGAGGTCGATGAAGCGGTCGCTTCGATTCGTGATAGTTTTGAGAAAGCCATTCTGGAGGTGAGTCGGTGATGTTCGATATTTTAATCTATATCGCACTCGGGGGTGTCTTTCTCTCGATGCTTGGTCTGTTTTACCGGGTCATCAAAGGACCAAGTGTTGCGGATCGTGTCATCGCGCTTGATTCAATTGGTATCAGCTTGATTTCAATCGTTGGACTTGTCTCGATCATCTTACGGACGAGCGACTACCTCGAAGTCATCCTGTTGATTGGTATACTCGCCTTCATCGGTACAGTTGCCTTTTCAAAATATATCGAGAAAGGAGAGATCATCGAACGTGATCGCAACCAATGAATTGATCGTCGCGGTCTTCGCCTTGCTCGGTATGGGATTTAGTCTCGTCACCGCGCTTGGTCTGATCCGCTTACCGGATGTCTATACGCGTGCTCACGCTGCATCTAAAAGCGCGACATTAGGTGTCATGTCGATTTTAATCGGCGTCATCATCTATTTCGTCACTGAAGATGGATTCTTCTCCTCTCGTGTCGTTCTCGGCATCCTGTTCGTGCTCATCACAGCACCGATTGGAGGACATCTGATCGCTCGTGCTGCATATTACAGCAATGTTCCGTTGTGGAAATCGTCTGTTCGTGACGACTTGTCCCAGAATAAAGAACATGTGGAACCAAAGAAACGCCAAGATGACGTATAAGTATCGATATGACAAAACCCTCGCTTCCATTCACGGAAACGAGGGTTTTTTGATTAGGAACGCTGTAAAGATGAGGCAGCAAACAAGAGCGCCAACTCATCACGATTATCTAACAATTCTTCTAATGTATGCTGTTCCAGTTCCCGGATAAAAGCTCGAAGCGCTCGTCCGAGCACACCTTTTAGACGGCATCCTGGTTCGATGACACAATGACCGTTGCTTCCAAAACACTCGACGATATCCATCGGTTCCATTTCCCGAACGACTTTCCCGATGTTGATGTCTTTTGGATCACGAATCAAACGGAGTCCGCCTGACCGACCTCTTGTTGATTCGACATAGCCAAGTTTCGCTAATTGTTGTGTCACCTTCATTAAATGGTTGGATGAGATGCCATAATGATTTGCAATCCGCGGCATTGGTGTGATGACATCCCGGTGCACCCCGAGATACATCAACACACGTAGTCCATAATCCGTATACTGTGTAATTCTCACGATCCTCACTCCATTCCTTCCCAAAACTGCACTGTTATCGTACCATGAAATACGAAACTGACTACATTGTTTTGTCTCATGATTCGAAATTCTGATAAACCTCTATTAGGTTTACGTATGGAATGAAATATTGGATTTAAAATACGAGTTTTAAAAACAAAAAAACTATTTCTTCTTTCCTGTTCGAAAGAAGAAATAGTCCTGTATCGTCCTTACTTTATTTTTTGTATAGTCCTTTCACGACATCATTAAAACGGTCGGCATAGTTCGTGAAGACTCCTGTGACACCATAGTCGAGCATACGAACCATATCCGCTTTTTCATTCACAGTATACGGGTGAAGTAACAAATCATGAGTCCGAATCGCTGAGATGTTTTCACGTGTCAATGCTTTGTAGGAAGGACCAACACCGACTGCATACTGATGGATTGCGGTTAATCGATCATCCGTCAAAGCCTTGACTTCATTTGCTTCCATCAACTGAACCAGTGGAACGTTCGGGTCGATGGCTCTGACTTTTTGAAGACTCGCTTCACTAAACGACTGAATCAAGACTTGTCCTGGTTTGACCTTGTTACTCGACAATCCGTTCTGCTTTAGTACGTCGAGCAATTTCTGTTCCATTCCGGGATACACTTCCGGTGATTTCGTCTCGATATAGTAATTCGCATGCTTCCCATACTTACTCAAGACTTCTTGAAGCGTCGGTACTTTCAAACCGACATATGACTTTTTCGCAAGCGTCGGGTTCGCTTCATTAAACCAGCTACCAGCATCAAGTTTCTTGATTTCAGAAAGCGTTTTATCTTTGACGGCACCTGTTCCGTTCGTCGTCCGATCAATCGTTTCATCGTGCATCGCAATCAATTGACCGTCTTTCGTCATCTGTAAATCAATTTCGATGTAATCTGCTTTGAATGTCTTATGTCCCATTTCATAAGCTGGCATCGTATGCTCTGGCGCGTACCCTGAAGCTCCACGGTGAGCAACATTGATGATTCGATTTGGATCAAGTAACGATTTGCCTTTTGATTGTGCGCTGACATCTTCTGTCGGAAGCCCTGTGCTTAATACGGCTCCTGCTACCATCGTTAATCCAAATTGTTTCAACATAATCAATTCCCCCTTGAAATATTCTTACAACACTTATCCTATATCGTTTGTATGAAGCTGATATAGAGAAGACGTAAATGTCGTTTCGTGATTTGATGACAAAATGATATCAACAAAAAAAAGACCCGCATCTAAAACGGGTCTTTTTATGATTACGCTTCGAAAATCAATGACTCTGGATCTTCAAGGAGATCTTTAATGTGCTTCAAGAACGTAACGGCTTCTTTTCCATCAACGATTCGGTGATCATAAGAGAGTGCGACATACATCATCGGACGGTTTTCCATGCGTTCAGCATCAATCGCTACAGGACGCAAGTTGATTGCGTGCATTCCGAGAATCGCGACTTGTGGACCGTTTAAGATCGGTGTCGACATGAGTGAACCGAACGTACCACCATTCGTGATCGTGAACGTACCACCCGTTAAATCAGATAGACCGAGTTTATTATCACGCGCCTTAACCGCTAGTTGAATGATGTCTTTTTCAATCTCAGCGAAGTTCTTCTTATCCGCATCACGAACGACCGGAACGACGAGACCGTCTGGTGCTGAAACGGCAATACCGATATCATAGAATTTTTTGAGGACGATTTCATCGCCTTGAATCTCAGCATTCAAATATGGCATCTTTTTAAGTGCTGCGACTGCTGCTTTCGTAAAGAATGACATGAAGCCGAGCTTGACTTCGTTTTCCTTCACGAATTTCTCTTGGCGACGTTTACGCAGTGCCATGACCGCTGACATATCGATCTCATTGAATGTCGTCAACATTGCTGCCGTTTGTTGAACTTCAACGAGTCGGTTCGCGATTGTCTTACGACGGCGTGACATCTTGATTCGCTCTTCCGGTTTCCCAGGAGCGGCTGCTGGTGCTGGTGCCGGTGTAGCAGGTTTCGTAGGAGCCGGTTTTGCTTGCTCACGTGGTGCTACTTCAAACGTCGCGACGTCTTGCACGCGAATCCGACCGAGCGGATCTTGCGTTGCCACTTGTGCTAAATCAATTCCTTTTTCACGAGCCAGTTTACGGGCAGCAGGTGAAGCAATCGGACGATCCGCAACAGATGTACTTTCAGTCGCTGCTGCAGCCACCGGTTGTTCCGCTTTTTCTTCTGCTTTAGGTGTCTCTTTTGGAGTTTCTTGTACTGTTTCTGCCGCAGCCGGTTTTGGAGCCTCGCCACCAGCAGAGATGACAGCAATCGTTTCCCCGACGCGGACTGTATCTCCTTCAGCAGCCATCACCTCCGTCAACGTACCAGCTTCATCTGACGGTACTTCGATGTTGACCTTATCTGTCTCGAGCTCAACGATGGCTTCCCCTTTTTCCACGTGATCACCTGGTTGTTTTAACCAAGACGCCACCGTTCCTTCTGTAATTGATTCGGCAAGTTCTGGTACTTTGATTTCCATCGTATTCTCCCCCTATGACTCGATTCTATCTTAAGTTATGATGTGTGATTTGATACGTGTGATGGTGCTGTTGGAGTAGAAGCAGTCGCTGTGAGTGCATCATTGATGATACGTGCCTGCTCTACTTTATGACCTGACGGGTCACCTTCTGCTGTACTGGAACGACGACGACGACCGATGTAACGGACGGTTTGGATACCATTCGGTGCGACTGTCTCAAGTCGAGGTTCCATGAAGGACCACGCCCCCATGTTTTTCGGTTCTTCTTGCACCCAGACCATCTCTTCGACGGATTCATAGCGCGCGATGACTTCTTTTAAGGCTTTTGCCGGGAATGGATACAACTCCTCGACCCGGACGATTTGTAGCCAATCGAGATTCTCATCTGATTTCGAAACGGCTTCAGCTAGGTCGATTGCCATCTTACCAGAACAGAACACAAGACGTTTGACACGATCTGGCGCTTCTCCGAGCCCTGACTGTTCGATGACACGTTGGAAACTACCTTCCGTCAACTCAGAGACATCCGATGTTGCAAGCGGATGACGCAAGAGACTCTTCGGCGTCATGACGACGAGCGGTCGGACTTCTTCTTTTCCGAGAATCGCTGCTTGTCGGCGCAATAAATGGAAGTACTGGGCAGCACTCGATACGTTCGCGACCGTCCAGTTTTTCTCACCCGATAACGTCAAGAAGCGTTCTAAACGACCACTCGAGTGTTCTGGTCCTTGCCCTTCATAACCATGCGGAAGCAACATGACGAGACCTGATGTTTGTCCCCATTTCGCTCGGCTAGCTGAGATGAACTGGTCGAAGATGACTTGACCTGAGTTCGCAAAGTCCCCATATTGCGCTTCCCATAATACGAGCGTTTCCGGAGCGAAGACGTTATAACCGTATTCAAAACCAAGTACACCTGCTTCAGACAACGGACTGTTGTAGACCGAGAATGATGCAGTTGCCGTTGATAAGGCATGGAGTGGCGAGAAGCCTTCTCCTGTTTTCACATCATGAAGATTAATGTTCCGTTGTGCGAACGTTCCTCGTTCAGAATCTTGACCGCTCAAGCGGATTGGTGTTCCATCTGAGAGAATCGAAGCAAACGCCAATGTTTCGGCATGTCCCCAGTCAATTCCGTTCTTTGTCGAAAACGCATCCGTCCGGCGCTTCAGGACCTTCTCAAGTTTATGGAACACTTGGAAGCCATCCGGCCACTGTAACAATTCTTCGTTGTACGCCGTCAATGTTTCAATCGAGACCCCTGTCTCAATCGTCGGAACGCCTTTAAAGACGACGTCCGGCATGACCCCACCATACTCTTTCTCCGCGTTCGGTACTTTTTCACGAGCCGCTTTCATTTGATCATTGATCGACGTTTCAATCGATTGAATTTCGTCAGCTGTCGCATCCCCGTTCGCGACAAGCGTTTTCCCGTACAAGACACGAATTGGATCATGTTTATGAATCAAATCGTATAAGACCGGGTTCGTATTCATCGGTTCATCCATTTCGTTATGACCAAAACGACGATATCCGATTAAATCAATCATGACATCCTTCTTAAACGTTGCCCGGTACTCGCTCGCGAGCAAAGCGACTGCGAGACAGCTTTCCGGCTCATCCGCGTTGACGTGGAAGACTGGGATCTCGTAACCCTTAGCCAGGTCACTTGAGTAGCGCGTCGAACGGGAGTCCGTCGGCTCCGTCGTGAAGCCGATCGTGTTGTTCGCGATGATGTGAATCGTTCCACCGGTGTTATATCCTTTGAGGTTCGCTAAATTTAATGTTTCAGCAACGATTCCTTGACCTGGGAACGCAGCATCACCGTGTATCAGGATTGCAGCAGCAGCCGCTTGCTCTTGGCGTGGTGCACCTTTTTGTGAGCGATCATCTTGTGCCGCACGTGTGAAGCCTTCGACGACTGGGTCAACGAACTCAAGATGCGACGGATTGTTCGCAAGCGTCATCCGCACGTTACGTGTCTCTTGCTCGAGTTTTCGGTTTAAACCGAGGTGATACTTCACGTCGCCCGTCCAACCGTACGTGATCCCGATCGATCCTTCAGATGGTACGAGGTCGTGGTTCGGTGCATGCTGGAACTCAGCAAAGATCATTTCATATGGCTTCCCAAGTACGTGCGCCAAAACGTTCAACCGTCCACGGTGTGCCATTCCGATATTGATCGTCTCCGACCCATTCGAGATGAGGTGTCCGACGATCGTGTCGAGCAATGGCACCATCGCGTCAAGTCCTTCAATCGAGAAGCGTTTTTGACCGACATATGTTTTGTGCAAGTATTTTTCGAAGAGGTCCGTTTCAGCTAAGCGTTTGAACAACTGTTTCTTTTGTTCAGCGTCTAGCGTCGCCGTCAAAGCACCTTGCTCGATTTTCTGTCGGAGCCATTTCTTTTCATCGAGATCGTCGACATGCTGGAACTCAACTGCGGCTGCTCCCGTGTACTGCGCTTTTAAATGTTCGATGCCTTCAAACGCGTCCTGTACACCAGTTGGTGGTTCAGGACAGACGAGTGAGACTGGCATTTTTCGAAGATCTGCCTCTGTCAATCCGTACTGACTCAATTCGAATAATCCTGTTTCTCGCGGATGGTCCTTCAGCGGATAGATATCCGCCGCAAGATGTCCTTTTGCACGAATTTGTTCCGCTAAACGATTCGCCGCAAGATATTTTTCGAAATCTCCTGTCTCGACTTGCATCGGTACGACTGGTTCCGTCACGGGTGCACCATGCTCTTCGAAATAAGCACGTGTCTCCTCATCAACGGATGTCTTGTCTTCTAAAAAACGCTCGTACAATTCAATGATGTAGCCAAGGTTTGGTCCATAGAATGCTTGTTGATCTTGCTCGTGGCCTGCCATGTACGGTTCCCCCCGTTTCTATATTTCTCCCCACACATCCAGTGGATACTCGATGTGTTTCCAGCCCTCTACCTGTTAGCGCTTTCAAAAGGAATTGCATGAATAAAACGCTGAACGTCATGAGAAGGAATGATCGTGTCATTCTTCCATGAAAGTGCCTTCGTTACTATATTACTACTCTTTTCCTGTGTGTGCATTTCGAATTCCCAAATTCTCACGCTTAAATGTATAAGTTTTTCTTATGAGCGCTTAGCCAGTTATTTATGATTCGTTAAAAAACCGGCGTATCCGAATTTAGATACGCCGGTTTCATCATAAGACTTTACTAAGGAACGATTGCGTCCGTTCGTGTTGTGGAGAATCAAACAATGCTTGTGGTACGTTCTCTTCGACGATATAGCCACCATCCATGAATAAGACGCGATCTCCGACCTCACGAGCAAATCCCATCTCATGGGTCACGACGACCATCGTCATGCCTTCAAGGGCAAGTTGTTTCATGACGGCAAGCACGTCACCGACCATTTCCGGGTCGAGCGCTGACGTCGGCTCATCAAATAACATGATTTTCGGATTCATTGCAAGCGCGCGGGCAATTGCGACCCGCTGTTTTTGCCCCCCAGATAATTCACCTGGATAATTATCCGCTTTTTCACGTAATCCGACTTTATCGAGTAGTTCAAGTGCCCGCTGTTTCGCCTGTTCTTTATCCGATTTACGCACTTTGATCGGTGCAAGCGTGACGTTTTCTAGCACGGTCTTATGCGGGAAGAGATTAAAATGTTGAAAGACCATCCCGACTTCTTCCCGGACCTTGTTGATATCGACCTTTGGACTCGTAATATCGAAATCATCGACGATGACGGTACCACCTGTAATCTCTTCCAATCGATTCAAACAGCGTAAAAACGTACTTTTCCCAGATCCCGACGGACCGATGACACAAACGACTTCTTTTTCGGCAATCGAGACGTTGATGTCTTTTAAGACTTCATTCGAACCGAATGATTTCTTTAGATTCTTTACTTCTATGATACTCATCGTAATGTAAACCTCCGTTCCAAGAACTTCGCCACTAAGGACAAGAGATAAATGATGACGAAGTACATCAATCCGACGACGGACCAGACGATGAATGGTTCAAACGTCGTTGACTGCTGCACTTGACCTTGTTGTGTCAAGTCAGCGATCCCGATAATCGACAACAACGATGTATCTTTTAAGCTGATGATCGATTGGTTCGTAATCGTTGGTAACATCCGCCGGAATGCTTGCGGTAAGATGATCTGTACCATCGTTTGACGCCCTGTCATCCCGAGTGAACGCGCAGCTTCTGTTTGTCCTTTATCAATCGACTGGATACCAGCTCGAATGATCTCCGCAAAATAAGCACCGGCATTGATTGCGACCGTCAGTATCCCTGCATACATCCGGTCCATCGATAACCATTCGAGCGAATTGAGTCCAAAATAGATGAAGAATAACTGAACGATGAACGGCGTTCCGCGAATGACATCGATATAGACGATCGCGATCCCGTTTAAGATTTTTGATGGTGATAACCGCATCAATGCGACGACTAAGCCAATCAGAAAGCCGACGATGACCGCGATGATGAAAATATACAATGTGACTTGAAGCCCTTCCAAGAAAAATGGAAATGCGGTTTTGACCACTTCCATTGGCTATCCCACTCCCTTATCGCCTTGCGACTTATTTCAGATACGTGTCAACGATTTTATCGTATTCACCGTTTTCTTTCAGATTCGCAAGCCCTTTGTTGATTTTCTTCATCAGATCCTCGTTCTCACCTTTTAAGACAGCAATTCCGTAGTTGTCCCCGTTGAGACGGTCTCCGACAAGTTTTAATCCAAGGTTTTGTTGTTTGTTGGCATATGAGATGACAGGATAATCTTCAATCAAAGCAGCAGCGTTACCGTTCTTCACTTCTTGGAACATCGCTGGACTGTCATTGAACTGTGTGACCGTGAATCCCAGTTTGTCTGCGTTATCCGTTGCATATTTCGCACCCGTCGTTCCCTTTTTGACGGCTACTTTTTTCCCTTTTAAATCGTTGACGGATTTAATACCATTCTCATCTTCTTTGACGACTAGAATAAGACCAGCTTTGAAGTATGGATCCGAGAATGTGACGACTTTCTTCCGTTCTGGCGTAATACTCATACCAGCAATGGCAACGTCCAATTGATTTGCTTGAAGTGCCGGAATGATGCCGCTAAAGTCCATCGCTTCAAATTGAATCTTGAAGTTCTGATCCTTCGCGATTGCTTTCATGAGATCGATGTCGATTCCTTTGTACGTATCCCCGTCTTTATATTCGAATGGTGGATACGTGACGTCAATGCCGACCTTGTACGTCTTTCCTTCAGACGACTCTTCTTCTTTCGAACCGATGCTACATGCACCAAGTACGAGAACACAGCTCATCAAGAGCGCTAGCAAGATACTCCCTTTTTTCATGTTTGTTTCCCCTCTCCTATGTGTTAAAGATTGTCTACTTCACTTAGTACTTTCCCTGAAGAGTACCCTCTTTAAAACGTATTTTACCAGAAAAATTCTAAAAAGATAAATATTTCTGAATTTTTATTCGTTGTAATCGTTTTCTATTCAGCAACAAAAAAGAAGGCAACCCCTTGCTGGGATTGCCTCCTTCAATCATTTATGCCGCCGAGAGGACTTGAACCTCCACGGTGTTGCCACCACTAGATTCTGAGTCTAGCGCGTCTACCAGTTCCGCCACGACGACGTTGATTTATGATATTAATATAGCGGGTAACGAACTGAGTTGTCAATCATTTCGCAAGATGTTGCGAACGAACTTCTCGACGACATCATCATACAATGCCGGATCCTCAAAATAGGCCATCGCGTGAGCGGCATTTGGAATGACGACGAGCTCTTTTTCCGTTGGACAAGCTTCATACAGCTCATATACCATGTCTGTCGGTACAAACGTATCCGCCCCACCATGGATGAACAAAATCGGTACCTGTGCTTTTTTGACTTGTTTCAACGATGATGCTTCACGGAACGTATAACCTGCCTTTAGCTTCGTCAATACGCTCGTCATGCCTAAGAACGGAAAGTGTGGTAGTCGGTACATCCGCTTCATCTGATACGCAAGGACAGCATTGACGGACGTATAGGCACAATCAGAAATGATCCCTTTGATTTGTGGTGGGAGTTGTTCGCCACTCGTCATCAATACGGTCGCCCCTCCCATCGACACCCCATGCAAGAACAGTTTCGCATCCTGTCCGATCCGTTCAATCAGATAGTTCGACCAACTGAGACAATCTTCCCGATCATGCCATCCGAATCCGATATAGTGACCGTCACTCATTCCGTGTCCACGATTATCGGGCATCATGATATGGAAACCGGCCTGATGGTACAGATAGGCGAATCCGGCTAAATCCGTTCCGACGCCTCCGTACCCGTGCACGAGAATGACGATCCGATCTGACGGAACAGGTGACGGAAGAAAATGCCCGCGTAACGTTAAACCGTCTTTCGCTTCAATCTCGATCCGCTCAAGCGGTTGCTCCTTGATCCACGTCTGACCAGGTTGCATCAATCGGACCATCTCGTCACTTAAATCTCGATTATTCGATAAGAATGGCTTTGGATTCGTGGCGATTGCCATCTCATAAAAATAATAACTCGCTGCTACTAATCCGGATCCGATGACTCCGATTCCAATTTTTGTTCTGCGACGCATCTGCCCCACTCCTTCTTTCCGTTATAGCTCGATCTTTAGTTGAGCAGCATGGTCATCCTCTTCATCCTGCAAGACTTGTTGACGTAATCGTTGTTCTTGTTGCTGACGCCGGTAGGCAAATTCTTGGACGAGCTCTGTACCCGTGAATCCATCTTCTACGAGTTCGCTCAATAATTCCGTTTCTGTCTCGACGACCTCCCCCGGACGTCGCATGACGAGAACATCTCCGACTTGTGCAATCAGCAATTCATCTTCTAGACGAAGTGCATCGTAAAATGGTTCAGGTAACGTCATTCGACGTGTCTCCGGATTGATATGGACGCGTTTATAAACGCCTAATGCTTGAAACTTACGACGTGCCATTGCGTGCTCTCCTTTTTAGTTGAACGTAAGATCGATTCGTGAATCTTTCCCTTGAATACGAACCGTCCCCGTCGCTCCATTGATTAACGTCAACTGTGGCGGTTGATGACCGATGTCAAGATCATATAAGACTGGTAAGCCCGTCTCATCCGCGAGATATTGATATACGTCTAGCCATGTCAGGTCTTCTATAATCCTTGCAGACGTACGGCCAAATAAAAAGCCAGCCGCATGGTCGAACCACCCAGCATACGCCATTTGTCGCAGCGTCCGGTGTACCTCTGCAGAATTCGCTTCAGACACCTCAAAGTACCAGAGTATCGGTTCTCCGTTGATCTCTTCACGCTGGAAACGCTGCACATCTCCATACGGTGTCCCAATCAGATGGCGAATCGTCTCCAGACACCCACCAAGTAACCGTCCAGTCACTTCTGTTCGCTCATCAAGTGCTTTCCATTCCGTCGCTTCCGTTAGCTGAAATAACGAACCTGTTGGACGTTCTTCATCAGTCCACTCGGGTTGATAACGATCGGAAGCCCATTGTGTGACGGTTCCTCCAGTTGGCGTCGCGAGCACCCGTCGCCAGGCACTTGTCGTCTCGTCCCATTCTTCACTCCGAAGCTCAACGAAATTCGGACCATGTGCTGTCGCGATTCCCGTCTGAAGCGTCAGACTGAGCAATAACGTACTGATATCAGAATAGCCAAGCAACCATTTTGTTTGGTAAGTAGCTAGCGTCAACTCGGGTAAAAGATCAATGGCGCGTTCCCCGCCAAATGGCGGGATGACGGTATCAATCGTCTCATCCGTCATCATGTGATTCAATTCTTCGGCGCGTTGTTTGACCGGTGCACTCTCAGCAAGTTGATGCGACCAAATCGTTTCGCCTAAACGGACGTTCATTTGCCGTGCTTGTACCTGTTCAACTGCTTGTTCGACCCATTCCTGTTGCTGTTCACGTAATCCGGAGGAGGGCGCCGTCACTCCGATCGTTTGACCTGTCCAACCTAAAAATGGATATTTCATGGTGACCCCCTATAATGTCATAGTGTGAAACTATCTTCTCGTCAAAATATGAGTTCATTATACCGTTCTTATGCCGCATTACCAACTTTTATCCTGTTCGAACGTTGTGATACGAACAAAAAACACGATTCCGTACAAGCGACCTGAATGAACAAGTCGCATCGACGAAACCGTGTTTGATTCCTTTATTAGCTTGATGCTGATAGTTCAGCGTATTCCTCTTGCGTGAACGCACGGGAGCGTGTCAAAAAACGTTTCCCTTCGACACCTTCAAGAGAGAACATTCCGCCTCGACCATCCACGACATCAATGATGAGTTGCGTATGTTTCCAGTACTCATATTGATCTTCATGAATATAAAACGGACAACCACCGATCTCTCCCAGTTTTTTATCCTGATCTCCTAGGAATAGATCACCCTGCGCAAAACACATCGGGGAACTGCCATCGCAACAACCACCAGATTGATGAAACATCAACGGACCGTGTTTTTCTCTCAACTGGTCGATTAACTCTAGACAAGCTGCTGTCGCCTGAACACGTTCCACCATTTGCATCCACGTCCTTTCCGACTTAGAAGAAACCGAGTTTATTCGGGTTGTAACTAACGAGTAGGTTTTTCGTCCGTTGGTAATGGTTGAGCATCATCTTATGGTTTTCACGTCCGATCCCTGACATTTTGTAACCACCAAACGCCGCGTGAGCTGGATATTGGTGATAACAGTTCGTCCAGACGCGTCCTGCTTCGATCGCACGCCCAAACCGATAAGCACGGTTCATATCACGTGTCCAGACGCCCGCACCAAGACCATATAACGTATCATTCGCAATTTCGAGTGCTTCTTCTTCCGTCTTGAATGTCGTGACCGATAGAACCGGTCCGAAAATTTCTTCTTGGAAGATTCTCATCTTATTGTGTCCTTTGAAGATCGTTGGTTGGATGTAATATCCTTCTGCGAGATCCCCTTCGAGCATGTTGCGCTCTCCACCGATGAGACATTCTGCGCCTTCTGACTTACCGATTTCAAGATATGAAAGAATTTTCTCCATCTGCTCGTTCGAAGCTTGAGCACCCATCATGACGTCCGAATCAAGGGGATTTCCGATCTTGATGGCTTTGACGCGCTCAAGAACACGTTCCATGAACGGTTCGTAAATCGATTCTTGAATCAAGGCACGCGACGGACACGTACAGACTTCTCCTTGGTTCAACGCGAACATCAGTAATCCTTCGATTGCTTTATCGAAGAAAGCATCATCTGCCTGCATGATATCCTCAAAGAAGATATTCGGTGATTTCCCACCGAGTTCGAGTGTGACTGGAATCAAATTTTGTGATGCGTACTGCATGATCAAACGTCCTGTCGTCGTCTCACCCGTAAAGGCGATTTTTGCGATTCGTTTGCTTGAAGCGAGCGGTTTCCCTGCTTCAAGACCAAAACCGTTGACGATGTTAAGAACACCCGGTGGGAGTAAATCCTCAATGAGCTCAACGAGTACCATGATGCTCGCTGGTGTTTGTTCTGCTGGTTTTAAGACGACGCAGTTCCCTGCCGCGAGTGCTGGCGCTAGTTTCCAGACAGCCATCAGGAGTGGGAAGTTCCATGGAATGATTTGACCAACGACGCCAAGTGGCTCATGGAAGTGATACGCGACCGTATCTTGATCGAGTTCGCCGACCGAACCTTCTTGGGCACGGATGACGCCGGCGAAATAACGGAAGTGATCGATTGCGAGCGGTAGATCGGCGTTGAGTGTCTCACGGACCGCTTTCCCGTTCTCAAGTGTCTCTGCATAAGCGAGCATCTCAAGGTTTTCTTCCATCCGATTCGCGATTTTATTTAAAATGTTTGAGCGTTCCGTTACAGACGTTTTCCCCCATGCTTCTTTTGCCGCGTGTGCTGCGTCAAGAGCCAGTTCGATATCTTCCTTACCGGAACGAGCGACTTGGCACAATACTTTACCAGTGACAGGTGTGACATTATCAAAATATTCTCCCCCGACAGGTGCAGTCCACTTTCCGTTGATGTAATTTTCATACCGTTCCTTGTACTGTACTTTTGACCCTTGCTTGTTCGGAATGTCATAAATCATGCATTATTTCCTCCCTCAACTAAAATGGTCAAGCAGTGAGACGGATGCTTGTATGCGCTTACATTTTAATATAGGCTAAAACAGCCCCCTCGATACCATCGTACCAAAATTATATGAAAAGTCAAAAAATTCCGGTAACTATTTATGATTTTTTTCGAGAAAAAAACATCTCCATTTTCGGGAGATGTTTTGCCGGTCAAGACCGTGTCGGGTCAATTCCGTCTTCTTGGTCAGACGGTGTATCGGAACTACCGAAATCACTTACTTTCGAGAATCCATCCGTATCACCGTCGATGTCTTTCCCGCGGGCTGTGACAGATGGATCCAGTACGTCTTCTTCGCTTGGTCGCGAATTCGGGTCGTTCTCGTTTTGTTCTGCTTCTTCTTTTGCATGCTCGATGCATAATAACGTTTCCGGAATGATATCAAGACGTTCAATCTCAATCTCTTTTCCACAGACCTTACAAATGCCATACGTTCCGTCCTCGATCGCTTTTAGGGCACGGTCCACATCCGAGAGCATATCCTCTTGCATGTCCGTGATTGCTTGATCGCGTTCCCGCAAGAACAATTCATCGCCGGAATCGGCAGGATGATTATCGTAACTCGACAATTCACCTTCATCGTAGTCGGTATCGCGTTGTTCGATGTTTGATGTCGTCTTTTCTTTTTCCTTTAATAACCGTTGCTTGAATTCTTCCGTCTGTTGTTTAGATAACATGATTGTTCGACTCCCCTTCGTTAGAACCTCTGTTAAGAATGTAGCCTATTCGAAGAAGAGTTAAACCATCACGAACACTTATAAGAACGAATTGATCCATGAAGATCACAGATGACCGTCATGCATTCATTCCCATCGTTAAAACAAATCTGATGTGATCGTCCGTTCTTGGATGTCGTGATGTCATCAATCCACAGTTGCGAAGCATCTGCCGAAGACAGCATCGCAATTTTGTCACGAATCATGAATAAATCAAACGGTAACAGATTCAAGGATTGAATCGTCAAACCATGTTTACGGAAGAGTGGATCAAGCTGATATTGCGAAAGACTATACAAACACTTCTCGGCCCCACCAATCAACAACTGAATCGAATGGGAGGGCTCATGACTATCGATGCGCTCCTTGTGCAGGATGATTCGTCCTCGAACACCAGACTCATTGAAAATTCGTTGCGTATCCTCTTGTGAAAGGCGTGGTCCACCTTCCTTCACCTTTAAGACGATGTGGGCGAATTCAGCAAAATCAGGTTTCCCGATTTCAAGAGCCGGGATATGACGGACTTCTTCGCGTTCAATGATTTCAATCAAGTCACGCTCGACTTGGACACTGACCGTATCTGTCGAAAAGACACGGACGTCGATCACGAATTGATCAAGTACCGCATTTACTTCGATCGTGTACGTCAAATCAAGGTTTTTTTCTTGTTCAACCAATAGTCGATTCAAGATGAGTTGATGCAATAAATGGACTGGCGTACGCGAAGAAAATTGACTCGAATAAATCAAATGTTTTGGTCCGGTTCCTTTTGTAGTTTTTGGTCGTGCTCCGTTTAATCTATATACGTTCACTTTATAATTCAACATATGATCACCTTCTCTTACCTGAAAAATCGGAATAGAGATGTTCCGTTCATATAGCGTACAATGTATTTTAATCGCTAAATATTCGTTTTCGAATATTCCAAATTTAATATACAAATTGTAATCAAATTGTGATAGAAGAATTTCAAAAACTGATCATTTCGATGAGGACGTCGCATTTAATTCGATATACAAAAACACCTTTCACATCCCGTGAAAGGTGTTGAGAACACTTATTCTTAAGCAATCGAATTGACTTGGTGTTGCATCGCTTCATAATGTTCGATGATTCGAGATCCAAGTGGATCCGTTGCCGATAATTGTAAATACGCGTTTAGCGCATCTTCGATTCCATGTTTCGTAATATATGCATTTAATTCTGAAGATTCTGAATCATTTGGATCGAAATAGGTTAGAGCTGCTGCGATCCCACGCGCTAATCCATCTGCTTCGATGCCACGCTCCATCAATTCCTTTGCTGGTTTGACGAGTCGGTCACTTGGACTCAGTTTACGAATCGGTGAACGAGCGACACGTATGATTTCATCATGAATCCGCGGGTTTTCAAAGCGTTTCATATTCTTTTGGATATACGCACTATGATCGACCGGATTAAAGCCGTACTTTTCAAGTAATAGCCATCCTGTTTCGTAAAGTGCTGTCTGGACACCACGACGGATGCGTGGATCCGTTAGACTTTCAGCGATCGTCTCTTTATGGAATAGTGCTCCGAGATAAGAAG
This sequence comes from Exiguobacterium sp. KKBO11, assembly GCF_001644945.1. Taxonomy (NCBI): domain Bacteria; kingdom Bacillati; phylum Bacillota; class Bacilli; order Caryophanales; genus Exiguobacterium; species Exiguobacterium sp. KKBO11. The sequence continues at coordinate 1,085,456 of NZ_LUCU01000011.1, read as the reverse complement.
CGATCGCATGTCCCGTGTTGACGGTGAACAGCTTCCGCTCGATGAACGGTTCGATGTTCTCGACATAGGTGACACCTTCGATCCGTGGATAGGCTTCCGGTAGTCCAGTCGTCTCAATCACCCATTCAAAGAATTCTTCCACTTCGACGTACAACGGGTCTTCGTGATGTTGAAGGGGTACGATCCGGTCAACCGCTGCATTCGGGAAATACCAGTTTTCCGCTACGGGGTGATGTTTCGACACCTCTGCTTGCAAGTGTTTTGACCCACCGATCATGTTCTCACACGCAATGACGTAGACAGGTGTCCGTTGATCACGTTGACGTAATCCTTCAGCGATCAAAGGAGCTACTTTCGACAACAAGCTCGGACCGACAGCTGTCGTAATCACGTCTGCATCGCGAATCGCTGCAATGACTTGATCCGGTTCAGACAAACTATTGAGCGCCGTTACGCCGTCGACCCGTTCACGTCCCCCTTGTTCAGAGGCATAACCGACCTCATAGGTATGGCGTGCTTTTAATGCATCGACGACCGTCGTATTGACATCTACGAAACAGACTTCGTAACCCGTCTTGACAAGTTGTAAGCCGATGAAACCACGTCCGATGTTACCGGCACCAAAATGGATGGCTTTCATGGTTACACCTCCGCTGTCAATAAGGCGATGATCTCTTCTTTTGATGTCGCTGCCACGATACGCTCGACGTTCTCCTCATCGGAGCAAATGACCGCGATATTCGAGAGCAACTCGAGATGTTCGTCCCCGACGCCAGCGATACCGATGACGAGTCGTGCTTGTTCCGTTCCGAACGTTACGCCTTGCGGTACTTGTAGAATCGATAGTCCTGTTTTCTTGACTTGTGATTTAGCCGACTCTGTTCCGTGGGGAATTGCGACATGATTACCGATATAGACCGTTGATAAAGCGTGACGCTCTTGCATTGAATCGATATAACCCGCTTCGACATATCCATGATCGACGAGGAGTTGACCGGCAGCCGTAATGGCTGCCGTCTCGTCTGCGAATTGTTGGTCCAGTAATACAAGTTCCGGTGAAAGGTTCATTGTCGTTGTCATGTTTATTCCTCCTTGAATATCTCTATCTTTATTTTTAAGAAATCTTATTTCTTGCTGTTTCGATCTCATGAACGAGTTGATCATAATATCCGGCATTTAAGAAATTATCGACTGATCGGTGTTCTGCCGTTGGTACCTGTTCCTTCGCCCGCTCCGTCAAATCACGATGCGTGATGATCAGTTCGGCGTTTGGCGGCAATTGACTGATCGACGTATTCGTTACCTTGATCGGTAAGCCCGCTTTATTGATCTTATTGCGAAGGACGGATGCTCCCATCGCACTCGATCCCATACCAGCGTCACAAGCGAAGATGATATGTTCGACTTCCGCAAGTGGTTTGGCATCAGCTGAAACGAGTGTCGAGGCAATCGATTGTTTTCCTTTCATCGCACTGACGTTCGCGCTTGCTTCTTCAAGGGATGTCTCTTTTGCTTTGCTTGTCTTCAGCAGAACAGTTGAGACAACGAAGGTCACAGATGCTGAAACAAGGACACCGGCGATCAATCCGACGTAAGAACCGCGGGATGCCATTGCAAGAACCGCAATGATACTACCTGGTGAAGCAGGTGCAACTAAACCGACATCAAATAGGACGAATGTGAGGATCCCACTCATACCACCTGCGATCATCGCAAGCAATAAGACCGGCTTCATCAAGACATACGGGAAGTAAATTTCGTGAATCCCACCGATGAACTGAATGAACGCGGCACCCGGTGCTGTTTTCTTTGCTGCACCAGAACCGAAGAACGAGTAAGCGAGTAACAATCCGAGACCCGGACCGGGGTTAGCTTCGAGTAAGAACAGAACTGATTTGCCCGCCTCGTTTACTTGATCGAGACCCAGTGGGCTTAAGATGCCGTGGTTGATGGCGTTGTTCAAGAATAAAATTTTCGCTGGTTCGATGAACAAACTCGCTAATGGTAGCAAGTGTGCACTGACGATCGCACCAACTGCTGCAGCCATGATGTCGTCAAGACCTGTCATGAGTGGTCCGAATACTTTGAATCCACCGAGCATCAACAAACCACCGATGATTCCGACCGAGAAATTGTTGACGAGCATTTCGAGACCTGGTTTGATTTTTCCTTCGATCAACTGATCGAACTTTTTGATGACGTATCCGCCAAGTGGTCCCATGATCATGGCACCGAGGAACATCGGAATCTCTGTTCCGACGATGACCCCCATCGTCGCGAGCGTCCCGACGACGCCCCCTCTGACGTCATGCATTAATTTTCCGCCTGTGTATCCGATCAGCAACGGTAAAAGATAGGTGATTGTCGGACCGACGAGTTCACCGAGTTCCTTATTTGGTGCCCATCCAGTTGGGATGAACAGTGCCGTGATGATCCCCCAGGCGATGAATGCACCGATGTTCGGCATGACCATACCGCTTAAAAAGCTTCCGAACCGTTGAACTTGTACACGGATGCCCCGTGCTCCATTTTGAGCTGTCGCCATTGCGTTAGCCTCCATTTCGTGTATGAGTTGATAAGATGATTGCTTTGCTATGACCTTATTGTAAGAGTACTGCAAGCGCTTACTCAATCTTTCCTAGTTCAGTCTTTGTCCAAGAAGTTGGACAGACTGAAAAGAAGCCTGCTTGACGTGAAAAAATCCCTGTCACTTCAGGAATGGAGTGACAGGGATTTTTCAAGTGTGACCTAGGAATTGATCAATGACCGTTCGAAACGTTCGATTCAAAAGCAGACGAATCGTCTGTTCCTCCCCGAACTCGAATTGATCCATTTGTTCGGGACTCTCGATGATCGCAGCACTGATCGAACTGAGTAATTCAAGCAGTTCGTTCGAGGTCTCTTCCGGTGCGACCAAGACGAGGAGCCGTTCGACGGATTGTAACTGTTGATCCATTCCGAGCAAGTCGATCGGTTCAGGCAATTCAAAGATGAGGAATCCCCCTCGTTGAATCGTCGCATCGCGTCCGTGAAACAGCGCAAGCCGCGTTCCCGGAATACCAAGACCTGACATCTCATGACGACGTAGCAATTGTCCAGAGAGCGAAACAGCTGACTTCGCCAATCCTTGCTCGACCATGCGTGTACTGATCTCAAACAAGAGCGATTCAATCCCATCGCCCACGCGCTCTAACCGTTCCATTCGGAATCCGTCCGATACTTGAATGGACGATGCAACGAGCCGATGCAATTGTTCAAGATCGAGCCATTCCGTTTTCGTCTTTCGCGGTGCCGGTTGAAAGGATTTAGGCAAGGCGAGAATTAATTTCCGGATCCGTTCGACCTCATCCTGAGGAAGCAACGGGTTGACGAGAAGATGTGGTGGGCGAATATCAGGCAACGGCACAGTCGACAAAACGAAGTCGTACGAGTCGATTGGTAACCGTTCGATGCCAAACAGGGACGAGTTATCGATGTGCTCGAGTTCAGCGAATTCTTGCCGTAACCGGTTCATCAATAACTTCGAAGAACCGAGTCCAGCAGAGCAAACGACTAGAACACGATATGGTAGTTTAGGTGTCGGTTTACTCAGGACAGCTCCGAAATGCATGACCCAAAATGCTAAATCTACGTCTTCAAATGTCGCATCGGTGAAGATAGACAGCGCTGCTTGTTTGACCGCATCGAACAAGCGCGGATATTCCCGTTCGATTTGTTTGATGACATAGGACGGATTGACGCTATTTTGACGTGTGTACGATTGAATATGCGAGACGAGTCCGCGTTCTAGCGCATGATCCTTCGTAAAGTTCGTTCCATATAGTAAGGAGACATGCTCAATCAATCGTTTTACACGAAGGCGCGTGACGAGTTCTTCCGTATCTCCTGCGTCCGATTGAAAGAAAGCACGCAATTCTTCTGATAACCATTGGCGTTCAGCAATCGACAACGTGTCAGGTAAACGCTCTTCGACGCGTTCCACCCATTTGAGGATTTCGACCGGATACGCTTTTAACTCGTAACGCATCGGAAACTGATCTTTGCGTAACGCTTGTAAAGCTAAGCTGAGTGTCGCACGCATGATTTGTCGGTCATTGAGACGCCCTTCTTTCGTCAATGGTGCTATGACCGCGTACGCTTGATTGATCATCTCAAGCCAGGATGTTCGATTCATGCGTAACAGATGAGGTAATTGCCCAGCGTCGCCTTGTAACAAGCGATAGAAAGCAAGAACATCCCATTGCGTAAAGATCAATGAAATCAGTAAACGGCGTTTGTTGATTTCTTCGCCGATGACTTCGGCACCAATACCTTTTTTTCGCTTGATTTCAAGGTCATATTGTAGAAACCATTCATCAATCCGCTCTAAATCCTGGCTAACCGTGCTCGGAGCCACATACATCGCATGGGCGATTGCCTGTAATTTGACCATCCCTTCTTCTTGTAGTAGCCGATACGCTAACTCGACTTGGCGATCTTCAGCGTTCGGTAATTGTTTATGTGACAACAAGAGTTGGTCCCGTAATGCATGTTTGGCTTCGTCTGTTCCTTCAATTAAGAGACCTCTGCCGCGGACATATGTCAAACGCAAGTCATGATCTTCTAAAGATTGGGCAAGACGATCGCGTTCACGTTGAATCGTTCGTTCCGATGTCTCGAGTGTTTCCGCGATCTCTTGTATTTGAACAGGTTCTTCGCGTGATAAGAGGAAAAATAAGATATCATGTTCCCGTGGTGTAAATTCAGTCATGCAGCCTCACTCTTTTCTGCCAAGATTCGAGGATGACATCATATGCAGTCGGATCAAGAACCCGATCGACTGGATGCACCGAACAATGTGTTTTCCATACGTGTCGATGGACGAGTTGCGTTTCTCCGACGATAAAAGATGCCTGATCAGGTAGTTCTGCGATCCGACATGTCTTAACGTCTGTCGTAATACCGCATTCAAGTAAGCGCTTTCTTAAAATCGTAGCACCCATGACACTACTCGCCATTCCACTCTCGCATACGAAATAGATGATTTCTGAATTCATCTGTCATACCTCCTCTTCATTTTATAAGAATAGCAGAAATATTTTCGGTGTTTCACCTTGAAACAAAATCAATAGTTATTTTTGAACTGGCAGCTTTCTATGCCAAACACAAAAAAGCCTGGATTTCTGATGATGTCAGAAATCCAGGCTATGTGATTTAGCCTGTTTGTTGCATTGCTTTTAAATATTGTCCGACGGCTTCCGCTACTTCACGACCTTCGCGAATCGCCCAGACGATCAATGATTGACCCCGTCTTGCGTCACCTGCGGCAAATACGCCTGGCCGGTTCGTCGCGTAACGCGTCGTCTTGATTTTCCCTCGTTCCGAGGCGACCGCTAAATGTTCGAGTACATTCTCTTCGACACCACTGAATCCGATGGCGATCCAGACTTGATCGACCGGGAAGTAACGATCGCTCCCTTCGATCTCCTCGAAGATCACTGCTCCCGATTCATTTTTTGTTTTCGTTGTCTGAATCGTCCAGACACCCGTGACTTGACCCGATTCACTTGTTGTGAATCGCTTGATCGCGATCAAGTATTCACGAGGATCCCGACCGAATTGTTGAAACGCTTCTGCGTACCCATAATCGATGGAGTAGAGTGACGGTGTATCCGGCCACATGTTTCCTGTTGCACGCGTCGTACCCGGTTGTTCATGTTTACCGAATTGGACGACGGAGCGACAACGTTGACGGAGTGCTGTTGCCACACAGTCCGCTCCGGTGTCGCCTCCACCGATGACGAGAATATCTTTATCTTTTGCGTCATGATCAGCAGACAACGGTTCTTGCGAGAGCACGTGACGTGTCACCCCTGTCAAATAATCCATCGCATAACCGACTCCACGCGTTGGCGCTTCCGTTAATTTGCGCGGTTCCGTCGCGCCGACACATAAGATCACCGCGTCATACTCCGCTTCAAGTGTCTCGAGAGTGATATCTGCACCGATCGTGACGTTCGTCCGGAAGTGGATCCCTTCTGCTTCAAGTAAATCAACACGGCGCTGTACGACCTCTTTATCAAGTTTCATGGCTGGTATACCGTATGTGAGTAATCCGCCAATCCGATCTTCCCGCTCGTAGACCGTCACTTGGTGACCGGCTTGATTCAGCTGATCGGCAGCCGCAAGACCGGCAGGACCAGATCCAACGATGGCAATCGAACGTGTCGATCGTATTGCTGGAATTCGGGGCACGACCCATCCTTTTTCAAAGCCGATGTCGATGATCGTCCGTTCGATATCTTTGATCGCGACCGCAGGTTCATGAATCGACAACGTACACGATCCTTCACATGGCGCTGGGCAGACACGACCCGTGAATTCTGGGAAATTGTTCGTCTCAAGAAGGCGATCGAGTGCCTCTTGAAAACGTCCTTCTTCTACGAGCAAGTTCCATTCTGGAATCAAGTTATAGACTGGACAACCAATCTTCACTTGATCAAATACTTCCCCTACATGGCAAAACGGGGTGCCACAATCCATACATCGACTTGCTTGTTGACTCGCTTCCGCTTCCGTCAAAGCCGTCTTATATTCCTTAAAGTCACCCACCCGTTCGCTTGGATGTCGTTCCGTCCCACCCGAACGAGCAACTGTCATGAATTGATCGCGTCGTTTCATCGTACCCCTCCTGTTCTGCGCCCTAGATGTGTCTCAAATGCGAGCAACATCGCTTCTTCGGTGTTGTGTCCTTGTTTTGCGAAATCAGCCATCAACGTCGTCACTTTCTCATACGTCGAAGGAATGACGCGGATGAACGAATGAATGACATGATCCCAGTTCGCTAGAATCGCATCGCCCTGCTCACTACCGGTCCGTGCAACGTGACGTTCGATGAACGTCTTCAGTCGAGCAATCTCTTCGACATGCGTGACGGGTCCCGTCAAAACGAGTTCGCGGTTGACGCGCTGTAAAAATTGCTCAGGATGACGCGGCAAGACATAGGCGACACCACCTGACATACCGGCAGCAAAGTTTTTTCCGACATCGCCAAGGACGACAACGGATCCACCGGTCATATACTCGAGTCCATGGTTGCCGATTCCTTCGACGACAGCGACTGCTCCACTGTTTCGAACCGCAAATCGCTCACCTGCCTGACCGTTGACATAGAGTTCTCCACTCGTCGCCCCGTAAAGTGCGACGTTACCAATGATCGACTGATCGGACGAGACGAACGAAATCGAACGTGGAGGATGAACGGCGATGATACCTCCGGACAATCCTTTCCCGACGTAATCATTCGCTTCTCCCGTGACATCAAGCGTTACTCCGCGTGGTAAATACGCGCCTAAACTTTGTCCGGCAGATCCATTCAGTTCGAGTTTCAATCGATCCGTCGGCAGACCAAGTGCCCCAAACCGTCTTGTCAGCATGGCACCGGTCTGTGTTCCAATCGCACGGTCTGTATTTTGAATCATTAAACGTAGTGTCTGAGGCTGACTGAAATCTGCCGCCTCCAAATACGGCGATATTTCACGAGCGTCAAAGGAACGCTCGACATGATGCTGTTGTTGTTCAGCCGGACCGTGTGTCACATGGACGAGGAGACGCGAAAAATCAAGACTCTTCGCTTTCCAATGCGTCCGTTGTCGCTCCGATGGTTCGAGTAAATCCGTACGCCCTACGAGATCTTGCAGCCGTCTTACACCGAGTTTCGCTAAATGTTCTCGTACTTCCTCAGCAATGAACGTCATGAAATGGACGACGTCATCGGCAGATCCCGTGAATTTCTTACGGAGCTCCGGATCTTGCGTCGCGACACCAACAGGACACGTATCGAGATGACAAGCACGCATCATGATACATCCGACGGCGATGAGCGGAGCTGTCGCAAACCCATACTCATTCGCTCCGAGCATCGCGGCGAGGATGACGTCGCGACCAGTCAATAGCTTTCCGTCGGTTTCAAGGACGACACGCTCGCGCAACCCGTTTAATGTCAACGTTTGATGCGTCTCAGCAAGACCAAGTTCCCATGGCAGTCCGGCATGTTGAATACTCGTCTTCGGCGAGGCACCTGTGCCGCCGTCATGACCACTGATGACGATAACATCGGCAAGTCCCTTCGCAACTCCAGCCGCGATCGTCCCAACGCCACCTTTGGCGACAAGTTTGACGCTAATCCGGGCTTGATCGTTCGCACGTTTTAAGTCATGAATTAACTGGGCCAAATCTTCAATCGAATAGATATCATGGTGTGGAGGTGGGGAAATCAATCCAACACCCGGTGTCGATGCACGCACCCGTGCAATCCACGGATAGACTTTTTCACCAGGCAATTGACCGCCTTCACCGGGTTTCGCACCTTGTGCCACTTTGATTTGTAATTCGTCCGCGTGAACGAGGTAATGACTCGTCACCCCAAAACGACCAGAGGCGATCTGTTTGATTCGGCTCATCCGGAAGTCACCATTTTCATCCCGTTCGTATCGTTCCTCCTCTTCACCGCCTTCACCACTATTACTCTTACCACCTAATCGGTTCATCGCAATCGCAAGCGTCTCGTGTGCTTCTTTTGATAACGATCCGTAGGACATCGCACCCGTCTTGAAGTATTTGACGATTTCGCTGACAGGCTCGACTTCCTCGATCGGGATCGCCGTCGTCTCCTTGAACGTCAACAGATGTCGTAGCACCGTTGCCGGTTCCTCCTGAATGCGTTGAGCGTACTTTTGATAAAGCCGGTAATCATTCGTACGGCATGCGTGTTGTAACAAATGAATCGTTGCTGGGTTAAAGGCATGATGTTCTCCCGCTTGACGGTACCGGAAGACACTACCGGACTCTAAATGAATCCGTTCATCTGCAATCTGTTGTGCTCGTCGGACTTCTTCTTCCATCAGTTCAAGCGTCATCCCGCTCAATTGAGAGACCGTACCCGTGAAATGCTGCTCGATGACGGAACGATCGATTCCGACCGCTTCAAAGATTTGCGCACCACAGTAGCTGAAGACCGTCGAAATGCCCATCTTCGACATGACTTTGACGACGCCTTCCGTGACTGCTTTTTGGTAACGTTTGTCTACATCCGTAAAACGATCCCCTACCGCTTCTTCAAGCGTCGCATATGCCAGGTACGGATAAATCGCATCCGCACCGTATCCGATCAACGTCGCGACATGGTGGACTTCACGAATCTCTCCCCCTTCAACGATCAAGCTGAGATTTGTACGTAATCCCTTACGGATCAGCGCATGATGAATCGCACTCGTCACTAAGAGGATTGGCATCGGCAAGGTGCCGGGGCGTACGAGACGATCCGATAACGTCAATAATTCATACCCGTTTTGTGCGGCGGTCACAGCCTCATCAACGATCATGTCGAGTGCTACTGCAAGCGAGTCGGTGAACGTCGTCGAAATCGTTTTTTGCTTAAGCCCACTTTGTTTAAGCGCATGGGATTCGTCTGGTCGCAGAATCGGGGTCTCTAAGCGAACACGACGACAGTTCGCGCGGTTCGGCGTCAGCAGTTCCCCTTGTCGACCAAGCCATGTCAGCGTCGAGGTGACGATCTCTTCGCGTAACGCGTCAATTGGTGGATTCGTGACTTGTGCGAACAGTTGCTTGAAATATCGGAACAAGGATTGAGGGCGTTCACTTAAGACCGCTAGCGGTATATCCGTCCCCATCGCACCTAAAGGATCCTTTTGTTCTTCGACGAGCGGGATCAAGTATTGATCGATATCTTCACGCGTATATCCGAAGTGTCGTTGTTTCGTTCCAAGTTCAACGAGTGTTTCCTTGAAGTCGTTACTTGAAAGGGAAACGACTTCTTGCGCGAGCCACTCCGCGTAGGGATGACGTGTCGCTAGCTCCCGTTTAATCTCTTCGTCTGCGATCAACTGACCGGACGCAAAGTCGAGTAAAAGCAGTTCACCCGGTGCTAATCGTTTTTTGTACAGGATGTCTTGTTCACGAAGAGGGAGTACTCCTGCTTCTGACGACAACATGAAGTGACCATCGCGTAACAATACATATCGCGCTGGACGTAAACCGTTTCGGTCAAGCGTCGCACCGATCTGTTTTCCGTTCGTAAAGACGATTGCAGACGGACCATCCCATGGCTCCATCATGCTACTGTGGTACTCATAATACGCGCGCTTCGCTGGTCTGATCTCAGCATGTTCGAATGGTTCCGGTACGAGCATCAGTGCTGTCTCAGCGAGTGAGAGTCCGGACAGATGAAGAAACTCAAACGCATTATCAAGCATCGACGAATCGCTACCTGTCTCATCTAGAATCGGTAACACTTCCTCTGCCCGATTACCATATGTCGTCTCAGCAAGTCGACGTTCTCGACCGCGCATCGCACGAATATTTCCTTGCAACGTATTGATTTCGCCGTTGTGAATCAAATAACGGTTCGGATGGGCACGTTTCCAACTTGGGAACGTATTCGTACTAAAACGCGAATGCACAATACCAAATCCTGATTGATAACGTTCGTCTCGTAAGTCATCGAAGTACGCACGCAATTGATCCGTCGTCACGAGTCCCTTATAAACGATTGTTTCACTCGAGCTACTCAGGACGTATTGTTCAAGACCGAGTTGCTCCGATTCACGTTCAAATGCGCGACGAATCAAAAAGAGTGTTCGTTCAAATGTCAATCCTTCCATCGCCTTTGCACCAATGAAACATTGACGAATGACTGGCTCAGTGCGGCGGGCACCCGACCCAAGCACTTCCGACTGGACGGGTACGGTACGCCATCCTAAGACGTCTTGTCCTTCCGTCAAAATGATTGACTCTAACGTTCGTTCGAGTCGCACCCGTTCTCGTTCCTCACGTGGTAAGAACATCATGAAAACGCCATAATCCCCTTTTTTAGGGAAGGAAATGTGACGAACCGTTTCACGAAATAAACGATCTGGTAATTGCGTTAAAATACCCGCCCCGTCTCCGGTCTTCGCATCGCTTCCTTGTCCACCACGGTGTTCCATTTGACAAAGCATGGCCAATGCATGTTCAACGATTTCATGACTCGCTCGTCCTGTTTGATGTGCGTAAACCCCGATCCCGCACGCATCATGTTCCATACGAGGGTCGTATAATCCCTGCTGTTCAGGGTATTGATGAAATGTCATAGTAGCACTCTCCTTGCCTTCTTAATTTTCTGTATATTCAGTTAAATTATACTTTACACCCTTTTATGTTTATTCGCTACTATGCATAATCTTCATTTTATTTAACCTTCGAAGGTAGAATTACCATATATCAACATTGATAACGCTTACATAAACTTGGATATTCATTCAATATTTTTTTTGGTTGAATTCTACACTTTGTGCGCGTATTACTTTGCCCGAACATATGATTCCGTGGTATTTTTAACTATGAAAAGAGTTATTGATCATGGAAATAAAGAGAGGAATAATACGATGAAAAAAACAATGCAATTTACGGGTCTCTTGATCGCAGGAAGCTCGATTTTATTAAGCGCATGTGGTCAGCAAGAGGAGAAGGCAACCGCATATGATAAGATTCAAAAAGAAGGAACGATCGTCGTCGCGACGGCTGGTACACTTTTTCCGACATCTTATCATGAAGAGAAAAACAATAAGTTGACTGGATTTGATGTCGAAGTCGTCAAAGAAGTAGCAAAACGTCTTGATTTGAAAGTGAAATTCAAAGAGATGTCATTCGATGGTATGTTGACAAGTGTTAATACGGGTCAAGTTGATCTTGCCGCTAACGACATTACGATCACCGATGATCGTAAAGAAAAATTCGCGTTCTCAAAACCATATAAATATACGTATGGTACGGCAATCGTCCGTAAAAGTGATTTGTCAGGCATCAAGTCTCTTGAAGACTTAAAAGGGAAAAAAGCTGCCGGAGAAGCTACAACGACGTATATGCAAATCGCTAAAAAATTCGGTGCAAAAGAAGTCACGTACGATAACGCGACGAACGATCAGTATCTACGCGATGTCTCAAATGGTCGAACAGACGTTATCTTGAATGATTACTACTTGCAAACACTCGCTGTCGATTTCTTCAAGGACTTCGATATTACGATTCATCCTGATATCGCTTATAATCCAAGTCAGGTTGGTTTAATCATGGATTTAGATAACAAGGAACTTCAATCCAACATTAACGAACAACTCGATAAAATGAAGGAAGATGGCACATTAAAGGAAATTTCGAAGCAATTCTATGCCGGAAAAGATGTCTCCCAAATGCCTGACGTCAAAACGACGATCGTCGATGTGAATTAACGATGTCTTCGATTGATTGGCGGTCCGTCTTCAATCCAGAATTGGCGGTCGAATCGTTTCCTTATATTTTGAGTGGACTGGGGCAGACGCTATGGATTTCCTTGCTCAGTATGGCCATTGGTCTCGGAATCGGGTTAATCCTTGCCCTTTGCCGTCTGTCTCACCTTCGACTTTTACGCATCGGAGCTAGCGCTTATATCTCGTTTATGCGTGGTGTTCCGATTCTCGTGTTGCTGTTCATGTTGTATTTCGGACTGCCGGTCATCAATATTCAACTTGACGCGTTAACAGCAGCCATCACCGGTTTTAGTTTGAACAGTGCTGCGTACATGGCGGAGATCATTCGCTCCTCCTTGTTATCGATTGATCGTGGACAAGAAGAGGCGGCAGCGTCACTCGGTTTATCTAGGTATCGGACGTTTGTCGGCATCATTTTGCCACAAGCGATCCGGATTGCCATCCCACCACTCTCAAACGTTCTGCTTGATCTAGTTAAAGCTTCATCGCTTGCTGCCATGATTACAGTTCCTGAGATTTTTCAAAAGGCAAAAATCGTCGGTGGGCGCGAATTCGATTATATGACCGTCTATTTTGTCGTTGCGTTCATTTACTGGGGAATCTGTTCCTGTATCGCAGTCATTCAAGAGGTTCTCGAACGTCGTTTTGCGCGGTATCTGTGATTCATTTATATACAGTTATACAAACAGGCGATGGACATGGTCCATCGCCTGTTTACTTTCTTTTTTTGATATACCATGTCGTCAACCTTCTCGATATATCGTCAAAAAGTGTTCTAATTGTCTTGGTTGTAATGGGCGATGGAAGAGATATCCTTGCAACGTATGACATCCCAATCGCTCGAGCAATACCGCCTCTTCTTCTAATTCAATCCCTTCAGCTACAATTGTCATATCTAATCGCTTTCCTAACTGAATGATCGTCTCGATCATTGCTCGTTTCTTCTCTGAATGAATGGCTTCTTGAACGATTTCTTTTGGAATCTTCAATTGATCGAACGGTAACTCCACTAACGATTGCATCGATGAGAATCCCGTTCCGAAGTCATCGAGCGCAATCCGGATCCCGTATAAATGAAGTGCGTTTAATGTCTCGATGATTTGCTCTGTTCCTTCAATGAAGATGTGTTCTGTCATCTCGATTTCGAGTAATGACGGAGGGAAGCCAGACTGTTTTAAGATCCCCAATACGCGATCCATAAAATCAGATTGACGTAATTCCCACGGTGAGACATTCACGGAAATCGTTAACGGCTCCTTTCCCTCTTCCAACCATGCTTTTCCTTGGAAACAAGCTTGACGCATGACCCAAACGCCTAATGTCTCAATGAAACGTGTCCGCTCCGCAAGTGGAATGAACTCATTTGGCGGAACGAGACCATATTCCGGATGATTCCAACGAATCAATGCTTCGACTCCTGTAATTTGACGCGTTTTTGCATTGACCTGAGGTTGAAATAAAATAAAAAAGTCGCGATCCAGCTCTGCATCGTATAAGTCGCGTGTTAATTGAAGCGCCCGTTTTCGTTCATTTTGTGTCGCTAAATCTGTAATTGCATACGTATTTTTCCGATTGGATTTAGCAGTGAACAAGGCAATCTCCGCATCATTAATGACATGGTCCGTCGTTTCGTCATTTACATAGGAAACACCGATACTTGCAGTGACGTTAATCTGTTTAAAGTCAATTTGAACGCGCTCTGATACACTCGATAAAATATCGTCACAAAGGCTTCGTGCATCGTAATGGTTTGGAGCATGCAGTAAAAAAGCACTTCCGCTCGCTTTCGCAATCGTACAATCCGGAAAGCGATTCATTAACCGACGACCAATGATGTGCAAAGTGCGGTCACCTGTCCGGTAACCAAAAGCATCATTGACGGTTTTAAAATCATCCAGATCAACAAGACAAATCATGTCGCCTTCTCGTTTTTTCTTGTCCACTTCTATGACAAAAGAAGAACGGTTCGACAAACCTGTCACAGTATCCGTAAATGCTTGTTCTTGTAAACGTGCTAAGTAGTCAATATTACGTTCAAGACGGGTGACGTATTGATTATGGATCAATAAACTGATGATCGTCGCAATTAAGATAAGTCCAATTCGTGCGATATGATCAGATGCAAACATCGTAACGTTTTCTAATGAAGGGGTTTGATACCAGATATAGAGTAAGGAGATCGTCGTGATGCTCGTTGCGTATAACAACATCGTCCGGTTAATAACAACGAGAGACGCTAAAATAAAAAGTAGTGCGCATGCCCAAACGGACTGAACACCTCGATCAATGAATGGATAATAAATATAAGGAATCAATAAAAAAATACTCGACATCATATGTGGCTTCAATCGATCCGACAATGTACTTTTACCGATGAAATATTGCACGATTCCAGCACTTGCAATGACGATTGCTCGCACCCAATCGTCTCCATCTAAACCGGAGCGACTGAATATATTCGCCACGATGTATAAAACGGCACCACAACTCGTCAACACAAAAATGATCATCCCGAACAACTGATAATTTGCTCGAATTTCTCGATGATATTGCAGACTATTGGAAGAACGTCGCTGTGTATTCACCGCCATCCCCTCTTTCTAGTTCCTGTCGTTTATTTTCCTTATCAGAACCAAAATAAAACCTGAATTTTCTAAAAATAATAAAATATTGGGAAGTCATGATTTTAAGTAGAATGGGAATAGAGAGGTATAGAAAGGAGTAATGATTATGTCACATTTACTATTCATCGAAGCGAACGATAGCACACATCAAAAAAAAGGCATTAGCTCTGAATTGAACGATGCCTTTTTGAACGCGTATCGTGAAACACATCCGGATGATACAGTTACGGTTTTAAATTTATTTGAAGAACGTCTTCCCTTCTTCGATTTGAAACTGGCGAGCGCGGCAGGTCGCCTCTTTAAAGGCGAGGAATTAACTGGAGAGGATGCGACACATGCACAGCGACTTCAGGAGTATTTAAACGGTTTCTTAGATGCCGATAAGGTCGTCTTCTCATTTCCGATGTGGAACTTGACGGTTCCGGCACCGCTGCACAATTATATGGATTATCTTGCTCAAGCTGGTCAAACATTTCGTTATACGGCCGAAGGTTCGATTGGACTTGTTGAAGACAAACAAGTCCTGTTGATTCATTCACGCGGTGGTGATTATTCGACAAAAGAGAAAGCATCGAGTGAGCACGCTGTTCGCTACATGCTCGATCTATTAGCATTCTTTGGAATTGATGATGTATCGACTGTCATTCTCGAAGGACATCAGCAATACCCGGAACGTGCCTCTGAATTAATCGAACAAGCACTGCAAGAGTGCCGACAATTCGGTCGTAAGTTTTAAGTGGGGAAGAATCTTCGCTGATACTAAAAGTGACCTAAGAAATGACCATCTTCTATTTGAAGACTCTCTTAAATACCTTGTCCGGTTATTTTTAGACCGACAAGGTATTTTTTGGCATCGATAAGCATATTTATAATTAAAGTACAAACAATAAATACTGTTCTTTCATACGAAGAATCATCTTTTTCCGAACGTCGTGTTCAAATGCATGAAACAGTGCATAGGCGACTGAGTACTGTTTTTGGAGTGTTGTATCTTTCTCACCTAGATGTTCATTATAATGAGCGAGTTGATAATAAAAATGACCGAAGAGAAATGTATGATTATGCATCAAGCATAACTCATATCCTTTTTTTGCGATGACAATACTTTCCTCAGACTTCCCTTGGTACTCAAGGATTTGAGAATGATTGAAGTAAATTTTCAATAGCGAATTTAGATGGATAGTGGACTGAAGAACTTCGATTTCATTTTCTAATTCCTGATACACGGATTCCGTTAAATGAAATAAGTCTTGCTCTGAATACATATTCGCAATCGCCATTTTGATTCGAATGAACAATTGAATGGACTGAGACCAGACTTCTTTTTCAATCAACAAGTTGCTGAGTAGGCTTGCCGCTGACCGAAAATCGATTCGATTTTGCTTTAGGTCAATGATCGTCTTGATGTAGCTTTTTAAAATGTCGATTTCGACAATGCTATCCTTTTCTTGCTGGTGAATTCGCTCTAACGCCTCTTTGTATTTCTCTTCTCGAAGCAAATCGGATAAGAATCGATCTAGTTGAAAGAACTTTTCCTCATCGGTATGTTCTTGAAACAACAAAGAGATGGGAACTTGCAACCTTACAGCAAGTTGTTGTAATAAATCAACAGTCGGAGAATTTAAGCCGTTTTCAATTTTACTAATTTCAGCTTGACTACATAAATCAGCACATAGTTCTTTTTGAGAATACCCCTTTTGAACACGAAATCGTTTTAAGTTTTCTCCAATTGGATTAGCATTAACCATTTTATCAAATCCTCCAAATATCTTAAAACGTCACATTGTGTTTTGAATCATGCTTCGTGTTTAACGGTAGACTCAAAAGTAAACAATAAATAATCTTTCTTTAAGTCAACGACTAATTGTTTCGTCGTTTGAAATTCAAATGCGTGTAACAATGTATAAGCTATCGTATATGTCTTTTGAAATAAAGCGTTACCGACAGCTTCTTGATAATTTCCTAATTGAAAATAAAAATGCCCTAACAGAAAAGTCTGTTGAGAATCTAAGCATAAATTAATTCCTTTTTGAATAAACACGTTCGCTTCTTCAAATAAATCTTGATATAAAAGAATTTGAGCATGATTAAAATAGATTTTTATCAAAGAAGTAATATATTGGGAAGTTTTAAGTTGCTCTAATAGCGTTTCAATATCGGAATAAGTACCTGTAGTTAAATGATATAACTCATGTTCAGCATATATATTTGCAATTGCCGTTTTAATCCGAATGAATAACGAAATGGATTCGTTCCAAACATCATACTCATTTAAAAGATTACTTAATAAGGACGTGGCTGTTCTAAAATCAAATCTATTTTGTTTCATCTCCACGATGATCTGAAAGTAAGCACTTAATATGATTAAATTCATATTCTCTTTGTGATCATACTTTGAAATGAA
This sequence comes from Exiguobacterium sp. KKBO11, assembly GCF_001644945.1. Taxonomy (NCBI): domain Bacteria; kingdom Bacillati; phylum Bacillota; class Bacilli; order Caryophanales; genus Exiguobacterium; species Exiguobacterium sp. KKBO11. The sequence goes on along the minus strand of NZ_LUCU01000011.1, from coordinate 1,068,144 downwards.
TTGTGTGACTTGATCAAAATTCTCTTCTCGAAGTTGATCTGAAATAAATTTATCAAAAAAATCTATTTCTTCATTAGCTTGAGGATTCTCGAATAAAAGTGCAATCGGACTATTTAAACGAGCGGCAATTTTTTGCAATAATTCTACGGTTGGTGAATTTAAGCCGTTCTCGATTTTACTAATCTCAGCTTGACTACAAATACCCTCACATAGTGCTTGTTGAGTCAATTGCTTTTCGATACGCAATTGTTTGATTTTTTCACCGATTGATGAAGTTAAATCATCCATCTTTATCTTTCCTCACTCACTTTCATCTACAGGAAATAGCAATAGATCTGATAAATGTGTTTCAAGAATTTTTCGGTATGCGTGATTATTCGTCGCAGTGAAAAATGAGTAAGCAATTGTATACGCTTCTTTAATACTTTTCTCGGAAGCGTTTAACGCTTCTAAAAAGAAGCCCTTTTGATAATAAAAGTGACCAATGTATGTTAAATCTTCTAGCTCTTTGGTTTCTTTTATCGCGTGTTCAACTTCTTTTAACCCTTCCTCGAATCGCTTTAACCGATATAAGTTACGTAAGTAATTATATATGATTTTCATTTTAATTTTTTTATACTCGCGTGTACGGTAAGGTAGTTTTAATAGCGCTTCATAAATTTGATGAGAATGCGTGTAATCATCATGATTCGTATATAAAACAGCAATTGCCATCTGAATTCTGGTGTAGAGAAGAAATGACTTTTCAACTAAACTTTCTTCAATGACTAATTTTAATAACGCAGAAATACATGTTCTAAAATCGATGTTTCCTTTTTCATGTAATAACAGCTTTTGATGATATCGAATTAACACTTGAATTTCAAATTCAGTATTTGCTTTTGCATATTCTTCTAAATCCTTCTCCATAGCTGAGTAAGTTTTCTCTCTCATATGGCGCAACATTCTTTGGTCAATTTCATTTAATTTTTGTGAGACGATCTCATCTTCAAAAAACAATGAAATCGGGATGCGTAGTCTTCGACAAATCTGCTGTAACAAATCAATCGTTGGGGAATTTCGACCATTTTCGATTTTACTGATTTCAGCCTGACTACAAATTCCTTCACAAAGTGCTTTTTGTGTCATTCCTTGTTTTTTTCGTTCTTGCTTGATCTTATCACCAACAGAATGAATGACTGGATGCATAGAGGTCACTCCTCAAATCAAAAATATCGAACTCATGAAAAAAGTCTTCCGTTTCAAGTATATATCACTTGAGACGGAAGACGTGTCTATGCTTCCGGCGAGAATCGAACTCGCACTGCAGCATTACCATTGCTGAGGTCTGCCATTAACCTACGGAAGCTTGCAAAACCTGATTCTAGTATAACTTATAAAAAAAGACAAAACAAGAAGTCGATGCTTTTCAGCTCAACTTCTTGTCACTAATTTACAATGTAGTTTTCGTTAGCGAGTTATCATAGACGACTAAAACTGAATAATGTTCATCCGCTTTAGACGCAACGAATGTTGAAAATTTTAATGTAATGATGGCGTTCGATCCGACCCCATTATTTTCAAAAAATTCATTTAGTCTCTCCTCTAACTCCTCAGGCGATCGCCCGACGACTACTTTAGAATGCAACATGATCATCACTCCGTTTCGTTATGGTAGGTTCGAGTTTAGTAATTACCTGATCGTATAAATGTTAAACCTTTATTTTTTTCGACTTGCCCCACACTCTCTCTATCCGCTATGGTGAAATGGAGTCATTCAACTATTGAAGAACAGGAGTGAAGTCTGATGGAACAAATCAATTTTGATGAAACGATCGAGAAACGAAATACAGGATCCGTCAAGTGGGACGGGCTCCCTTCGCTATATGGATCAGATGAGCTAATTCCGATGTGGGTCGCCGACATGGACGTCCGTCCACCACACCATTTGACAGAACGATTGACTAGACGTGCTGCTACAGGTCATTTCGGTTACTCGATGTTTGAAGACGAAGCAAAACGAGCGATTCAACAATGGTTTCAAAAGCGATATGACGTCACAATCACTACTGATACCATTCTCTACTCGAGCGGTGTCGTTCCAGGACTTGCGCATACCGTCCTCGCATTGACTGAACCGAGTGATGAAATCATCATCCAGACACCGGTCTATCCTCCATTTCATCAAATCATTCAGTCTAATCAACGACAACTCATTGAAAATCCGCTTCTTTTAGACGGTGAGACGTATCAGACAGACTTTCCACTTCTCGAACGGCAAATGCGAACAGCACGTATGATGATTCTCTGTAGCCCGCATAATCCAAGTGGTAAGGTCTATCCGAGAGAAGAATTACAACAAATCGTCGAACTCGCGAAGCAACATGATGTTTATCTTGTATCCGATGAGATTCATGCGGACCTCGTCTATACAGGTTCCATGCACACGCCTATTCTCGGTTTGGATTATGAAAAACTCATTTTAGTGAGTGCCCCATCCAAAACGTTCAATATTCCGGGTCTATATGCGTCTTATTTGATCGTACCTGACATCTCGATTCGTCAACAGATCGAGCGTATCCAGCAACGTCATTTCGTTCATCCGAATGCATTGGCTTCGACTGCGATTTCGGCAGCGTATGGTGATGCTATGAGTGAACAATGGCTCTCACAATTACTTAAGTATTTAGAAGGAAATCGTGACCATGCCATCCGTCGGATTCGCCAAGAGATGCCAAAATTAGACGTTGTCATTCCAGAAGCAACTTTCCTGTTGTGGATCGACTTCAAAGCACTCGAACTAGATAGTAAAACACGATCAGATTGGCTCGTCAAGGAGGTAAAAATCGCTTTAACGCATGGTTCTTCGTTCGGGTCTGGTGGAGAAACATTTGAACGTTTAAATATCGGCTGTCCTCGTGCACAATTAAATCAGGCATTAGACCGTTTAAGCACCGCATATCAACGGTTTTGGACCAATTAATAAAACATAAATGATCCTAATTTATTGGGATCATTTATGTTTTATTTAATTATTCAGAATATTTCTAATTGATGAACTTCAACAGGGACTAAAACCGTCCCAATCCCTTAAGGCACTAGGCGTGGCGGCACTTTTCATGAAAATGAAGTGACTTGCAAAGTCGTTTTATCCCCTGTAAGGTGGGGAACATATCATTTGGCGAACAAGTCAATACATGCTTGATCGCTGAAAAAACTATTGCATTTGGAGGATTTAACTTTATGACGCAAGAATGGATTTCGATCATCCTGTATCTTGTTCTCATGTTGGCAATCGGTTATTTTGCCTACAAACGAACGACGAATACAGAAGATTACATGTTAGGCGGACGCGATCTCGGTCCAGGTGTCACAGCACTCTCTGCTGGTGCATCGGATATGAGTGGATGGATGCTCATGGGACTTCCCGGCGCCATGTATGCAACAGGTGTATCAGCCCTTTGGCTCGCACTCGGTTTATTGATTGGATGTTACGTAAACTATATCGTACTCGCACCACGTTTCCGTCTCTATACAGAAATGGCAAACGACTCAATTACGATCCCTGATTTCTTAGAGAATCGCTTTGAAGACAAATCACGCGTGCTTCGTACCGTATCAGCACTCGTTATCATCATCTTCTTCACATTTTACACATCAGCTGGAATCGTATCTGGCGGAAAATTATTCGTCAGCTCATTCGGATTTGATTACCACTATGGTATGCTCTTGACGATTGCGGTCGTAATCGCCTACACACTTTTCGGCGGTTTTCTCGCAGTTAGTTGGACCGATTTCGTCCAGGGCTGTATCATGTTCGTCGCACTCGTTCTCGTACCGATCGTCGCATTGACAGACGTTGGTGGAATCGATGGTGCGTACAATTACGCTGAAAACTTAGATCCTACACTGTTTGATCCACTTAAAGGAACGACGATTCTTGGAATCATTGGATTCCTTGCCTGGGGACTTGGATACTTCGGTCAACCCCATATCATCGTCCGCTTTATGGCGATTCGTTCCGTTAAAGATTTAAAAAGTGCCCGTCGCATCGGGATTGGTTGGATGTTCGTCTCTATCATCGGTGCGATGATGACTGGTCTTGTCGGAATCGCTTATTTCGAAGGACAAGGCAATGGACTCGGTGACCCGGAAACAGTCTTCATCCGTTTCTCGGATGTACTATTCCACCCGTATATCACAGGATTCTTAATGGCTGCGATTCTTGCAGCGATCATGTCGACGATTTCATCACAATTGCTCGTTACTTCGAGTGCGTTGACAGAAGATTTTTATAAGACGTTCTTGAAAAAAGACGCATCGGATAAAGAACTCGTCCTGACAGGTCGAATTGCCGTTCTTGTCGTTGCCGTCATCGCAAGTATTCTCGCGTGGAATCCGTCAGCGACGATTCTTGCACTAGTCGGTTATGCATGGGCTGGATTCGGTTCTGCCTTTGGTCCGATCATCTTGCTTTCTCTCTACTGGAAACGGATGACGAAACAAGGTGCACTGGCTGGTATTATCTCAGGTGCCTTGACTGTCATCATCTGGGTTCAACTCGGACTTAGTACGACGCTTTATGAAATGGTACCTGGATTCTTCACAAGCTTGATCTTTACGGTCGTTGTCAGCTTGATGACGAAACAACCTGTCAATGCCGTTCAGGAAACGTTTGAAGAGATGGAAGACGAATTAAAAGACGCAGTTCAATAATCAGCGAATAGCAAGTAAGACCTCTGCCGATGTTTCGGCAGAGGTCTTTTTTGACTTACAGTTCAATCACGCCATAATGCAACTTCGACGTCTTCCGCTTTGTTCGTTCGAACCCAAACTGTTCAAACAAGGGACTCTCATAATGTGCTTTTAAAACGATGCGCTGACGTGCCACACGCTTCGCCTCTACCATCGCTTCCTCGGATAAAGCTTCATAATTCGCAAGCGTCCGTAAAGCGTCGAGATGCGTCGATTCTTCGACGGTCTGTTCGAACATAGGATCAAAGTAGATGACATCAAAGGAATCATCCGGACATTCTTTCAAATAGGTGAGATGGTGTTTGACTTTCACTTCAATTCGTCGCATCGCTTGATTAATCGGTTCGTAGGATTCTTCCCACCGTTTTAATCCGTTCTTGACGACAAACGCTGTCTCAATGCGGCTTTCTAAGCCGGTGATACGCCCCCGCTCTCCGATGGCATGACTCATGACGATGGCATCTGCTCCAAGACCAAGTGTGCAGTCAAGCACACACATCCCTTCCGATAAGCGTCCGATCGCAACGAGAGGGTCGCCTCCTCCTGCATCAATTTGTTTGATGCGAAACACCGCACTTGAAGGATGGAAAAAGAACGATGTCGCCTCGCCTAGTGGATATAAATCAAGCCGTTGTTTATCGACGACAAGCACCGGTAATCCTGTCTCCTGTTGCAAGTGTTCTATGCTTTTTTTCTGGCGTTCGACGTAGATAAAATGTATCGTCTTATCCGCTAACAACTGCTTTACACGATGATGCACGTCGTCAGTCGGACGAAGACATGTCGTCAGTCCAATGGTTGGTCTCATAATGCGTTCCTCCATAAAAAAATAAGCTAGCCGGAGCTAGCTCATTTCTTTTTCTTCAATAATCCTTCGATATCTTCAATCAATGCTTTTTTCGAAATCAGGTCTTCTTGCTTTTCCTGTTCGACTTTTGCATCGACCGTCGTCCGCTTCATGAGTGCCTGAAGCGTCTCATCGATGCTTGACTTCAAATGATCGCGGTCTTCTTTATTAAGGGAAAGATCATGTTGAACTTCATCCCCTTGTTCATCTAATTGGCGTAAGCGTTCCGTCAATTGTTTCGCTTCACGATTCAAGTCCGAATACAATCGTTCGATTTGCTCTAGACGCAATTTGATTCCGTCACGTTCTGTGAACACGTTTTCCAGCCCCTTCCAGTATGCAGTTGTCTACATCATTACTTTACCATATTCCGAGGTAATTAAAACAATCACAAGATGATTACAGAATGACTTTTTTTAGATTTCTTCCTGCGAATCGATTCCAGTTAATTTTTGCAATTGCACAGAGGGTATCGCTATAATGTAAACGAAGCATCAATTGGGATGAGGGAGGATTTTGTGATGGAATTGAGACGTCGAACATTACGTCATGTCGATCAAGCTGAGTACGATCATTTCTTGAAGTATGGCGAGCAAGCATATGGACTGACTCCGCAAGAAATCAAAGGGTATGACCATGAGCTTGGAGAAGAGCGGGCTTTTGATTCCGTCGAGCACAGTTATCCTGAAGATTATTACTTTGATATCGTTGAAGCGGATACGATCGTGGGGCGGGTTTTGCTCTTAAAAATGGGTCACTACTTCCAACTCGACTTCATGGTGTTTGATCCCTATACGCGTCGGGGTCTAGCTACTCAAGCAGTTGCTGAAGCATTGACGTATTCTGGGGTACTAGATCGTCACGAAGTACGTGCGCGTGTCCTTGAACAATCACCGCACGCTTCGTTTGCAAAACGCATTTTAGAAGCGAATGATTTTACATCGACAGAGAACTATTACGTCAAAGGAAGACGTCGTCGATACTCGCTGCAACGAATGGGCTAAAGACCGTCCGAAAGACCATGAAACTCATGGTCTTTTTTAATGCCCTCATCGCTTCATCACCTTTGACAGTTGATCGATTTCAGCGTACAATTTTCATTTGTATGAACAGAAAGGAGTACATCTCATGAACGAATGGTTATGGATCCCTTCCATTTTCTTAACGATGGGATTATTGATTTTCAGTTATTATTTATTTGGTAAGACAGGATTGTTGATGTGGATTGCCATCGCAACAATCATTGCAAACATCCAAGTTACACAAACCGTCGATATTTTTGGTTTCGTCTTCACGTTAGGGAACGTCGTGTATGGCAGTTGTTATCTAGCGACAGATATTCTCAATGAAAAATACGGAAAACAGGTCGCTCGTAAAGGCGTCTATATGGGGTTCTTCTCCCTGATCACGACGACCGTTCTCATGCAGTTCAGTCTCTTGTATACACCACTTGCTGATAAGGCTGCACTCGAAACATCCGATTCCTTGCATTTATTGTTTGGACTCTTACCATGGATTGCTGTTGGTAGTCTTGCCGCTTATCTCGTCTCGCAACTATTCGATGTCTTTATCTATTCAAAGATCCGTCAGAAGACAGGCGACCGTAAGCTTTGGTTACGGACAACAGGGTCAACCGTATTAAGTCAATTGCTTGATACGTTGACGTTTTGTGCGATTGCCTTTCACGATATGCCCTTCTCCATCTGGTGGCAAATCTTCATTACGACGTATCTCGCGAAATTCGTTGTCGCTTGGTTCGCGACACCATTCATGTATTTAGCAAAACGTATCCACCCAACGAAACAATCGACAGACGCTGCTGCATGACCTAAAAAAAACTAGAAGACTTGACGAAATTGTCGGATAATGGGAGTGGAGGTGCCTACATGAAAATCAAACGGAATGAACCATTTCGATATACGCTGAAAAAACCAATAACAGGTGAATTTCATTTATTGAAAAATAACCAGCGTACTCCCAATGGACTGATGAAAATTCATAATATCTCACCGAACGGACTAGCAATCAGCACAGAACTAAAACTTCCACTTCACAAATCAATGAAAATCGTTGTTGAGTTCTCATTGATCGAGGGTCAAGAACCTTTATGCATCGAAGGTCAGTTATTGCATGAGAAGCCAGTGGGTCCCGAGAGACTGTATGGCATCCGCCTCAATCCGTCAACGACTGATCGCGATACGATCATCGCTCAGGTTAAACAAGTTGCTCAATTGGAACGATAATTTATAAGAAAATGATGCGTCTCACGCAACTTCTATAGGAAACAGCGCATTTATGCGCTTCAGAGACAAACAAGACCCGCTTTCCTGCTTGAATGAAGCAGGAAACCGGGTCTTGTGTCTCGCCTGAGGAAGCGGCGTGAAAAGGCGCGTCATTCTTTTTTTGAGTCAGCTCTCTGTTTTATGCCTAGATGAATTAACCTTCAAACGTACGGAAGACGACTGCTTCATAAGGTCGAAGCGTGAGTTCGTCGGTAACAACGGACCCATCATAGTTTCCGATGACCCGGTCTGACGTATCATGCGTAGACGGAATATTCACATCATGATCCGCAAACGAACAGTAGACATACCAGGTCTCCCCTTCAAGCGTTCGTGAGTAGGCGTATACTTCTGGATGATCTTCGAGTAAGAGTTCATAGCGACCATAGACGACGAGCTCATGGTCATGTCGTAGACGAATCAACTGTTGATAGTAATAAAAGATGGATTGCTCATCTGCAAGCGCCTGTTCGACGTTGATTTCCGGATAGTTCGGATTGACCTTCAACCATGGTGTTCCCGTTGAGAAACCAGCGTTTTCCGACGCATCCCACTGCATCGGTGTCCGCGCATTGTCGCGTCCTTTGATATGGATGGAACGTAGTAGTTCAGCCGGTGATGCCCCTTGTTCCGTACGTTCTTTCCACATGTTCCGAATTTCGATATCTTCATAGTCCGCGATGTCTTCAAAAGCGACGTTCGTCATGCCGATTTCCTCGCCTTGATAGATATATGGCGTCCCTTTTAACAAATGCAATAATGTAGCAAGCATTTTAGCTGACTCGACGCGGTACGTCGTGTCATTTCCGAATCGACTGACGACGCGGGGTTGATCGTGGTTGTTCCAATAGAGCGAGTTCCAGCCCGTCTCATGTAAGGCCGTCTGCCATTTGGTGAAGTTTTGCTTGAGTTTAAGTAAATCAAACGGAATGACGTCCCATTTCCCATTCGGACCTGAATCGAGATCCATATGTTCGAACGTAAAGACCATGTTGACCTCTTTACGTGCCGGATCCGTGTAAAGAATGGCATCATCCGTCGTCGCTCCTGGCATCTCACCGACTGTCAGGACATCGTATTTACCGAAGGAAGCTTCGTTCATCTCGTGTAAAAATTCATGGACACGTGGTCCATTGATATAATGTTCTCCACCATCTCCATACAGTGCTCCTGGATGGACCGTCGCATCTGGTAAGCCGGGTGTCTTCGAAATCAAGTTGATGACATCCATTCGGAAACCATCAATCCCTCGATCCAACCAACGACGAATCATCCCGTACACATCGTGACGCATCTGCTCATTTTCCCAGTTCAAGTCAGGCTGCTTCTTCGAGAATAAGTGTAAGTAATACTCATTCGTTGTTTCATCATATTCCCAGGCAGGTCCAGAGAAAATCGATCCCCAGTTGTTTGGTAGCGAACCGTCTGGATTTGCCGGGCGCCACATATAATAATCCCGATATGGATTGTCCTTGCTTTGACGCGACTCCGCGAACCACTGATGTTCATCTGACGAATGATTGATGACTAGGTCCATGACGATTTTGATATCTCGTGCATGTGCCTCATCTAGAAGACGATCAAAATCATCCATCGTCCCGAATTCCTTCATGATGGCTTCATAATCACGGATATCATAGCCATTATCATCGTTCGGTGAATCATAGACAGGACTTAGCCAAATGACGTCGATACCAAGCGTCTTCAAATAATCCAACTTCTCGATGATTCCGTTCAAGTCACCGATTCCATCCCCATTCGAATCATTATAACTACGTGGGTAAATTTGATAAACGACACTATCATGCCACCATTTACGTTCCATCCTCAACACTCTCCTCTTTTATGTACGTAACGTGCTACATATTGAGCAAACGATTGCATCAATTTGTAAAAGCGCTTTCAATTATCACAACGTCATCTTAACATGTCCATGAGAGGTGCTCAAGCAAGAACCTTAACATATTTGATATCATGAAATATGAAATACAGGTGTTTACTACATCTAAGATGATGGGAAAGAAAGGTATGAGAAAGGAGTGTGGACAAATGTATCGTCGATATTTGCTCTTCCTTGTCTGGGCGATTGCTATTGTCTTCATCTTATTATTTGGAAATAATCGTGTCTTCCCAGAAGGTTTCTTGATTTCGTTTTTACGTTTCGACCAAAGTCAATTTGATACATCCGCGTTAAGTTTATTTGCCTTACTCGGTATTTATCCGTTCGCATTCTTTTTACTATTTCTAGATGAGAAACGATTCATGCGACCCGGACCGCTCGTCGCAAGTATTGGATCCTTCTTCTTAGGTGCCTTCGTGTTGATGCCTTATGTCGCTCTCGCTATTCCTAGGAAAACGTTTCTTCCTTTTCGTCGTCGCGGGTGGATTCCGACCGTCGTCGCCTTACTTAGCGTCGTGACGACATTATTGCTTTGGATTGCTCTTGCTCGATCTGATTGGAGTATATTCCGCATCTACTTTGAGACCAATCAATTCGTTCGAACGATGACCGTCGATTTGTTATTATTCTACATTCTGCAAGTCTATCTGCTCCGGCGCATTCGTGTTCGGAATGCACAATCATTAGAGTGGCAAGACGTGATTCCGCTCTTTGGCTTATTTCGTTATCTATTCGCAAGACATTTACCGACATCCTCAAAATCTTAATTTATGGTACAATGAAATTTGGATTTTTCGAAAAGGAGATGTCATCCGATGGAACAATATCATGCACTTTGCGAACACATTTTGGAACACGGAACAAAAAAGGAAGACCGGACGGGAACGGGAACACTCAGCGTGTTTGGTCACCAAATGCGCTTCTCCCTTCAAGATGGTTTTCCTCTCATTACGACGAAAAAGTTACATATGAAGTCGATCATCCATGAGTTGATTTGGTTCATCTCGGGTGATACGAATATTCGTTATCTACAGGAAAATGGTGTGCGAATTTGGAACGAATGGGCCGATGAGAACGGAGATCTAGGTCCTGTTTACGGGGCACAATGGCGCTCTTTTCCACGTCCAGATGGCACGACGGTCGATCAGCTGGCACAAGTCATTGAACAGATCAAAACGAATCCGGATTCTCGTCGTTTGATCGTCAGTGCTTGGAATCCTGGACAAGTCGATGAGATGGCTTTACCGCCCTGTCATCTCTTGTTCCAATTTTATGTCGCTGACGGAAAACTATCATGCCAATTGTATCAACGTTCAGCTGATGTTTTCTTAGGCGTACCATTCAATATTGCATCTTATGCGTTACTGACACATATGATTGCTCATGTGTGTGGACTTGAAGTCGGAGACTTCGTTCATACGCTCGGTGACGCTCATATCTATTCGAACCATGTGGAACAAGTCAATCTTCAGTTGACGCGTACCCCGAAAAAATTACCGACGCTGCGCTTCGCTCGAACAGTCGATCGTATCGAAGACTTCCGCTTCGAAGACATCATTATTGAAGGCTATGATCCTGATCCGCACATTAAAGGTGTGGTAGCCGTATGATCACACATATCGTAGCGTATACGAAAAATCATGTCATTGGTCGTGACAATGCGATGCCTTGGCATCTTCCAGCTGATTTGGCTCACTTCAAGCGTACGACGATTGGCAAACCGATCATCATGGGACGAAAGACGTTCGAATCCATCGGACGACCGTTGCCCGGTCGAGAGAACATCGTCATTACGCGCGATCAGACGTTTGCAGCCGAAGGTGTAACGGTATGGCATGATCTATCTGCTTTACAACCATACGTCGATTCAGAAGAAGAAGTCTTTTTGATTGGTGGTGGAGAGTTGTTTGCTCAAACGCTTCCTCTTGCTCGCCGCCTGTATGTCACTGAAATTGATACGGTTCTTTCTGGAGATGTACATTATCCCGAAATCCCATCTTCATTTCAGATTACTTCCGAAACACATTATGATGCGGTCGAGGGAAACGATTATCCGTTCATCATTCGTCGATATGATCAGTAACTAAAAAACAGCCACATTGCTCCGTATGACGGACAAATGTGGCTGTTTTTTTTAAGGAATTTGCATGATCCATTCAGCAATCCATTCCTCCATATCAGAATCGAACTGTGAGGTCATGATATAGTCTGTCGCACCGCATGATAGCGCATTGGCTAAACGATCGTCTTCTTGATTTGTCACGATCAAAACATCAATGATCGATTCCCGTTGTTGTCTCCACTCCTCTAATCGTACAAAGTTCTCGCTTGCTAACTGATCGAGTGAAAGAATCGCCAATTGTATTGGCGACGTCCGTTGATCGTCTAGCGAAATCACCTCAATATGGTATTTCGGATGATCCGGCATATCAAGCGTATGTACCTGTTTAAGGAATCCTTGCTCGACACGGATATAGACCGGTATTTTTTCGATCGATATCGCTGTTGAGTAGGACACCACTTGATTACGGCCGTTACGTTTCGCTTGATACAGAGCTTCATCTGCCTCTGCTGTTGCTTGCGCCAGGGATGTGTGGAGATCAAAAGCAAAGGAGAGACCAATCGAAACTGTTACTTTTAATCCGTTCGCAAAAATATGGCGCTCGACACGCTCGCGAATTTTATTCATACTCGCAACTGCTTGCGGTACTGTTTCTGCTGAAAACAATAAGATGAATTCCTCACCACCGAAACGAATGAATTCATCATCGAGACGAGCGGCTTGTTGAACGACGGTAGCTAGTTCGGAGAGGACCAAATCCCCTGTTGGATGTCCATGTAAATCATTGATCCGCTTAAAATGATCGATATCAAAAATCGCTAACCCAAATGTCCGCTGTTCACGTTCGAGACGTGCTACGCGACGATCATAGGCACTTTGGAGGTATTTCCGGTTATAAGCTCCCGTCAGTTCATCGACTAAGATCGTCGAAGATACGACCCTTAATTTTCGTAATAGTCTCGCTAGACGAACATGTCGTTCTTCATTCGTCACTGTCTCATCCCAGTAGTCATCAGCTCCCATCTCATAGCTGACTTGACGAATGTCAGACCGGTTCGGACCTACGATGATGACGGGAACGAATGCTGACTCCATTTGTTTGATCAGTTTTTGAGTCAACTCTAAGGATTCCGCGATAGATGCATGGTCGATGATGACAGCATCCATAGCAATATCATGTGATATCGACAACGTGTCTTCCACCGAACTGAAGAATCGTGACATATAGCGCTCCTGTTCGAGCGATTTCTTCCATTTAATATTCTCAAGAAAACGTCTTGTCACAGTGACGACCAATTCTTTTCGAATCCGATTGGCGCGTGAGCGTTCAGACAACTGATCGACGATTGGCCGCAGTAATTCTTTAACGATCGGCTGAGTGATGACCGCATTCATTTGTTCCCACGTCGCTTTTTCCCGACTCACTTGATCGGCAAGTCCTTTAAACAGTTCCTCTCTCCCGAGCCCTTCAAGCCAGCTTGCTAATGCGAGTAATTCTGTCCGTGGCACGGTCGGCATCCGAAGTAACGTCTCCACCATGATGATCGTCTGTTGCAGTTGTTTTTCTATCTGTTTTCGACTCCGTTCCATCCAATCCCCTCTCTTTCCATACATCCGAAGAACCGTCCTCGGATAAAGAGAAAGCGAGGGAATTCCCCCGCTTTTTCAACTCACGCTTTTAAGTTCGGACGGACCATATCTGCTGGTACGATCCATTGATCATATTGTTCTTCTGTTAGTAGACCAGTCGCAAGTGCTGCTTCTTTTAAGGTTGACCCGGATTGATGCGCTGCTTTTGCAATTTTCGCCGCATTCTCATATCCAATGTGCGGGTTGAGTGCAGTGACAAGCATCAACGAACGTTCGACGTTCTCAGCGATGACGGATTGTTCTGGTTCAATTCCGATCGCACAGTGGTCATTGAACGAATGCAAGGCGTCTGTCAGTAAACGAACTGATTGTATGAAGTTATACATAATGACCGGCTTGAAGACGTTTAGTTCGAAGTTTCCTTGACTTGCAGCAAAACCAATCGTCGCATCGTTTCCAAGGACTTGTGCAGCGACCATCGTCAACGCTTCACTTTGAGTCGGATTGACTTTCCCAGGCATGATTGAGCTTCCCGGCTCATTTTCTGGAATCGTGATTTCGCCGATCCCTGCTCGTGGACCTGATGCGAGCCAGCGAACGTCGTTTGCGATCTTCATCGCGTCCATCGCTAACGCTTTGACCGCACCATGCGTAAAGACGAGTTGATCGTGGCTTGTTAGGGCGTGGAATTTGTTTTCCGCACTCGTGAATTCATATCCCGTTTCTTCACTCATCTTTTGCGCAGCCAAATCACCGAAGTCCGGATGTGCGTTGATGCCCGTTCCAACAGCCGTACCGCCGATTGCTAATTCCGTTAACGGATCAAGCGTCCGTTCGATCATTTGCTTCGAAAGTGCAAGCATCCGGACCCAACCGCTGATTTCTTGACCGAGTGTGATCGGTGTAGCATCTTGCAAGTGTGTCCGTCCGATCTTGACGATATCTGCAAACGCGTTCGCTTTTTCGTCAAGTGTCGCATGCAAAGCATCGATTGCTGGGAATAGTGATTCCAACAAGACTGTCTTCGCCGCTAAATGCATCGCTGTCGGATATGTATCATTTGAACTTTGTGATTTGTTGACGTCATCATTCGGATGAATCGTCGTCTCACTGCCTTGTTCTTTCAACTTGCGTGTCGCGACCCGAGCGATCACTTCGTTGACGTTCATATTTGACTGTGTACCTGAACCCGTTTGCCAAACGACAAGCGGAAACTCATCATCGAATTTCCCCGCGATGATCTCGTCACATACTTCAGCGATGACACCTGCTTTTTCTGCCTCAAGCACGCCCAAGTCGCGGTTCGCAAGCGCCGCTCCTTTTTTCAGGACTGCAAAGGCACGAATGACTTCAATCGGCATTTTTTCCGTTCCGATCTTAAAGTTTTCTAGACTACGTTGTGTTTGTGCGCCCCATTCCTGCGCTTCTGGTACACGAATTTCCCCCATCGTGTCACGTTCTACACGGTATTCCATAAACAAATTCCCCCTTTTGATTATTTCTCTTTTAGTTTAACGCAAAAGTAGACAGAATGGGAATGAGAGAGACAGTTTTGGGGAATAGTTTATTATCGAAAAAGGAGTGAAGATTTCATGTGGTTGATTAACTTAACGATTGTACTGCTTTTGATTTTAGCAAACGGTATTTTTGCGATGACCGAACTCGCTTTGCTTTCCTCAAAACGGTCGAAATTAGAGAAAGCAGCGAATGATGGCAAAAAGTCAGCCCATGTTGCGTTAGAGTTACTTGATCGACCAACCGATCTGTTATCGACTGTTCAAGTCGGCATCACGTTAATCGGCATCGTCAATGGTGCCTTTGGTGGTGCCGCTCTCTCAGGACCGGTCATCAAGTGGCTTGCTCAATTCGCGTGGCTCGCCCCTTATGCCAGTACGATCGGCTATATTCTCGTCGTAACGATCATCACCTATATTTCACTCGTCATCGGTGAACTCGTTCCTAAGCGTGTCGCCCTTGTCAGTCCAGAACGGGTCACGATGTGGCTTGCCCCACCGATGCGTTTTTTCTCGATTGTGCTTCGACCATTCATTTGGGTTCTAAGTAAGTCGACGAGTTCCATCTTCCGTTTGATTGGTCTGGATCGACTGCAAACAGAAGACGAGACGGAAGATGAAGTCCGGCAATTACTGATTCGTGGTACGCAAGAGGGAACCTTCAATCGGTCTGAAGCGGAGCAAGTCTCTCGTGTGTTTGATTTTCATGATTTGTACGCGTACGAACTGATGGAGCCGCGTACCGTTACCGAATGGATTGACTTAGCGGATGACTCCGATACGATCTTACAAGAGCTCCGGCAAGCGCGACATCGAAACTTACCGGTTGGTCATGGTGACTTGGATCACTTCGTCGGTTTCATCGATGCGAAAGAGGTGCTATCAACGGAACGACCTGTTCAAGAACTTGAACGACTGATTCAATCACCACTGATCGTTCCCCGTCAATTAAAAGCAACCGTCTTGCTTGAACGGATGCGCAAAGAGACGGTATCAATCGCATTTGTTCTCGATGAATACGGTGGTTTCCTCGGCATGATCACCTTATTCGACATCCTCGAAGCATTCGTTGGCGAAATTTCAAGCGTTGAGGAAGAACCGGAACTCGTCATGCGAAAGGATGGCTCATTCCTAGCGGATGGTCTATTGCACATCGATGATTTAAAGCGGACGCTCGGTTATACAGAAGACTTACCCGGTGAACAGTTGAACGCCTATCATACGGTTGCTGGTTTGATTCTATATACGTTAGGTGATGTCCCCTCCCGTGGGAGTACTGTCGAAATTGGACCGTACCGGTTTGAAGTCGTTGATTTAGACGGACGACGCGTCGACCAAATTCTGATCGAGCGAATCGAACATGAACAAACACCCCTACCGTGAGGATAGGGGTGTTTGTCGTCAATCATGCTTCGTATAATCGTAACGCCTCTCGTGCGACACGATCTGCTTTGTTCTCCGACCGTGGAATCCACTTCACGAAAGCGAGTGGTAAGAGTTGATAACGCGCAAAGGCAGGATCAAAAATCGTCTGCGTTCGTTTGTTCTTGACGAATTCGCGTTCGACTGCGAGTGCAACGGCTTCTGAATCCGTCCGAAACGAAATGACGCTCTCGCCTTGTGCAATCAGTTCGTGCGCCCACTCGACGGCTTTCGCAAAAGCAATAAATTCTGCTTCATGATTATTGATCGCTTGAATTTGATACATTTTTTCCGTGACTTCGCCCTCGGAATTTTTACTGAAAAGCCCAACCGCCGCTTCATCATTTGAAGGACGGACCGTACCGTCAAAATAAAGTTCAACCATGTTCAATTGCCGCCTCGATTCCTTTTCGTATCGCTTGTTCATCTAGCCCTTTCCCAATGAAGACAAGCGTCGTCTTTGGTTGTTCGCTAAATGGTTCTCTGATTGCTGTGCCATAAATCATGCCAGTACCTTGTAAAATGACCTTTCGATCCGTATCTGCAAAATGAATGATTCCTTTATAGCGATAGAGATCTTCCGCATACGCTTCTAACACCTCACGTAGGACCATTCCAAATCGATTTCGGTTCAAGGGTCGTTCCTCGACAATCGTCAATGCCGTGAAATCCTCAACCGATTGATGAATCTGATCCGTTTGTTGACTGAGTCGTACTTGCTCTTCTTTTGGAAAATGGAACGTTTCAAACAGTCGGTCCGATTCAAGTTGAGCCTGTTCCGTTTCAATGATAGCTGCAGAAGGATTTCGTTCGCGAAGTAAAGCGGACAACGTTTCGCGCTTTGACTCGTCGATCAAATCCATTTTATTCAAGATCAGGACGTCAGCAAAGCCGATTTGTTTCACATTTTCTTGGAACGTCAGTTGACGTTCCAAGTGATACGCATCGATGACCGTAACGACACTTGAAATCTGATAGGACTGTTCAACAGCCGGCTCAAAGTAGAATGTCTGTAGAATCGGCCCTGGATCAGCAACGCCTGTCGTCTCAATCAATAATCGATCAAACGATAACTCCCCATCTCGACGGCGTTTTGCGATCCGTAGCAACGCATCCCGTAAATCACCGCGAATCGAACAACAAATGCAACCATTCGTCAATTCGATCATCTCTTCGTCACTTCGTTCAATCAATGCTTCATCAATATGAACAGAACCTACTTCATTGACGAGCAAGGCAAACTTTTCTGTCGGTTGAGAAACGAGATGATTGAGTAGCGTAGTTTTACCGGCACCTAAAAAACCAGTAATGACGGTCGTACGTATTTTGTCTTGCATGATTTCACTCCTTAGCGTCCTTGTTGCTGACGCCATTTTTCTTTTCGTGCATCGAGTAGATCAATCGCATGAAGATACCAAGCATCTGTCGTTTGCGGCGTAACACTTGATCCCCACTCGCGTTTACCATGGTGTGATAATACCATATGCATGAGACGGTGATAAACAGCACGAGGTAATCGGATATCTTCTTCTCGAAGTGTTTGTTCGAGAACAAAACAACCATACGGCATATGACCCATCAATACACCGTCCGGATCAAGCGCAATACCCGCCAGTTCTTCCTCTTCTTCTGTTACGTGCAACAGTCTTGAAAAACGATCTGTCGATGCACCCGCATGCGTATACTCCCATAGCTTTCCGATGTCGTGCAATAAAATACCGAGCAACAACTCATTCGGATTCGGTCGTTGATCTAACAGAGCAATCCCTTTTGCCGCTTGATAGAGGGCATCAAAACTGTCATCCCAAGAAAATTGACGTATCTCTCGTTCAGCTGCTTGGAAGAGTTCATTTTTATGATCGGCTTCTGCTTCTTGAATACATTTGAGTAGCGTCAAGTATGGTTGTTCACTATCACAAATTCCTCGACCAATCGTCATCATACAAGCAGTATGTTTCAGCAACCCACCGATATAGGCATGGTGATGAAACAGCGCAGCCGGTCGTGTTGAAAAATCCGCCCAGTACTGTCGCAGAATCGAGAGCGCGATTTCTTGGTAAGGAGAATCAAGTTGACCGACTAGTCCAAGCAACTGATCACGATACGTTTCAAGCGATTCATCTGCTGGTAATTGTGGTAGAAACTGCGTCGGTGAGGCGTCATGAATCGGAGTGACGCGCTGAACGGTCAATGACTTGTTTCCGGATTGCGGCGGATATTCCTCTACCTTTGCCTCGACCCGAACGATTCGTGTTTCGAGATATGGACGAAGTGCTTCTTCTGCCGTTCCTTGATTGATCCACTGTTTCCCCTTACAAGATCCAGCGGGCGAATTGAACGTGAACTGCAGCCACTCTCGTCCGGTTTGACCTGTGCGGATTTCACCCGAGGCAACGAGTAACACTTCTTCGATTCGTTCACCCGAAACAAGCGTCTCTATCGAAAGTCCAATCGGTTGATTCGATTGATGGATGGAAAAAGTATCATTTCCATAAGAAGGCATCGTCACTTCCGGAAGTGCTTTGAATAATTGAATCACGTCATCTCACTCCTTTTTCTTCACTCATATCATAGCAGACACGATTTCATCACGACTACTAGTAAACAGATATTGTAAGCGTTTTCTAAATGAATTATGATGAAACTGGAAGTCCATTTTATGCTTAAGGAGGAGAAACGATGATTCGACCACTTACTCAACTATACAGTGAAGCTGTTGGCACACTCGATCAATGGACGGTATCCGAAATCGTGACCCGCGATCAAATTCGGCAAGCTGTCCAGTTGTACGATCCATATCAAATGCATACGTCGTATGCTTTGGAACATTTGTTGATTCATGAATTGCGTGAGGCTTGTCATTATGTCCAAGAACAAGGGCTAACGTTGGCTGATGCGCAAACAGAGCTTCTCATCCTCTCTGCTTTCCAAAGTGATGCCGGCTATCAAGCAGAGGAAATTCAAGATATGTCTCCCACTGCAATCAAACGGCACTTATCTTCGCTAGACGCCGCCTTCAACCGACTATTACATCAACTATTCTTACATCAATCGCAACCAGACATCCTCTGTCAGCGATTCATGACGATCCTTTCAGGTGCGGTCGCCACAAAATGTGCAATCCGTGCTAAACGCCTCAAGGAAGCGACACTTGTTCATCCATAAAAAAAATCCTGACTCATGTGAGTCAGGATTTTTCATTCAACGACCTGGCATTCCAGCTCCTTGATTGGTTTTGTATGAAAATGCGGCGTTCCGCTTCGTCATATTCTATAGTCATCATGCCAAACTATTCAAGGTCTGTCAATTCTTTTCTAAAAAAAAGTGGACCGATTTTCGATTGAAAATCAGTCCGAATGGAAGAGTGAATAATTACCATGGCAATGCTTGATTTCATCATACAATGCAATGGAAGCGTTTACAACCCCTTTTCGTTAAATTTTTTCAAGAAAATATTCGTTTGCGAGTGGCAAGTGGATGACTTCGATTCCACTTTGTCGCATGAGATTCAATCCGTCCCCATATTCATAACCTGTCGAATAAACGACACGATCTATTTTAGAAGCGATGAGCGCTAAACTACACGCATGACACGGACTATGTGTGACATAAGCTGTTGCATGACGAGCGCTCGTCGAATCAGCTGCTAGCTTACCGAGCGCGTTGATTTCAGCATGAATCTCATGTTGCTTCGACCATTCATGGTGTTCTTCCTGATTTTCGCACCGATAAAAGAGAATCCCGTTTCGTTCAATCAATTCTTCAACAATCGGGTGGTCAGGACGCGATGTATAGAGAATACCATCTTGCTTTAAGTAAATTTCGTTGCAATTCACATGCTGACTAGGTGTTCCGTTTATTCCAATTGAAATCGGCTTTTCATCTTTGACGATGACACAGGCAACGGATTTTGAGGCACATTTTGAATGACGGTCTGCCATCATCCGTGCGAATAATAACCATGTCGTATCCCATTTCAACTGCTTCTCTTCATTATTCATTCAAACTCTCCTTTCATGAAGGAAAGGAACACGAAATGTCGTGTTCCTTAGTATGGTCGATTCGGTAATTCTCTGCTTTTTGAGGCGACTTCGATGACTTTTTGTTTCAATTCATTCTCCATTCGCTCTAGTTCATGCTCTGCGTCGCGGCGCTTTTGTTTTCCTTCTTGTTGAATGCGTAATGTCTCATCCAGTGTCTCGATCAAGTTTTGGTGCGCCACTTTTAACGATTCAACGGATACGATACCTTTTTCGTTTTCTTCCGCAATTTCAATCGACGATTCCTTCAGCAACTTCGAATTTTGCTCAAGTAACTGGTTCGTCGTATTGGTGACATCCTTCTGCATTTCAAGCGCTGCTTTTTGACGCGACAGACTCAAAGATAGGACAACTTGGTTCTTCCAAAGTGGAATCGTATTGACGACTGCTGATTCAATTTTTTCCGCTAGAATTTGGTTATTTTGTTGAATGACACGAATTTGCGGTGCCATCTGCAAGCTAATCGTTCGGGATAATTTTAAATCATGGATTTTCTTTTCAAAACGATCCGTCAATTGAATCAAGTCATTCAATTCCTGTAACTTCGTTTGATCCCGCGATACCTCGACTTCCGTTCGTAACGGTTCGATTTCATGTTGACGAACGTGAGCGATTTTCGTCTCGCCAGCTGCAATATAGACGTTTAATTCTTCGAAATAACGCTTGTTCTTTTGATACATTTGATCGAGTAACGTGATGTCCTTCATCAATCCAAATTTTGATCGATCAAGATTGTGTACGACTTCTTCGAGATAAGCGCTCATTTTCTCGTATTGCAAGAAATACGTTTCCGCTTTTTTCTTCGCCCGACCGATGACCGGCACGTTCGACCAGAAGCTCTTTTTTTCTTGAAGCGTATCTGGATCCATTTGGCGGACACGCTGCATTAAGTCACTCAGCAATTTCCCTGCTTCCCCGCCGTCCTTCATCTTCACCTCACTTAAGACTTGATCAGAGAATTGTGATAGTTCACGCTGGACTGGCGCCCCGAATTGCATGACGGCATCCGTTTTTTGTAGATCGATCACCTGCAGTAGACGTTCAATCTTTTGTCGTTGTTCTGCCGGAACATCCGAAGGAATCATTTCTTCGACAGGGCGAGCCGGCATTTTGGGCGGTGTCTCCGCTACGTTTAAGTCGACCGACGGATCAGAAATTGTCGGTTGATCTTGCTCATCAGGCCATTGTTGCCATGTATCTTTATCAGAATGGGTCATGTCGGTAACTCTCCTCCTGTTTTCGTTGTTCAGTCTCTTGCGTCAACACCTTTTCAATCGTCAAGAGTTCCCGTTCTAAATCAACGGTATCCCCTTCAAGCAACAAGGTTTGTTGTTGCTTTAATTTTTGTCCAATCATTTTCAAGTTCGAAATCAATTGATTTTTCGTATCCAATTGAACTTGAGCGCCACGGCGTTCCAAATCGGCATATTTTTCTGAAATCGACAATAAGGAATCCAGATAGAACGTAAAGAAGTCCCGAACTTTTTTGACGTCGCGTGGACTTTCATATAACTCCTCGAACAAGACATGTGCTTCCCGTGAGACGATCCGCATCTCACTTCTGATTTCACCATCTCGAATCGAGGGAACGATTTGATCGTACGTCTGGATTTTTGTGAATCCTTCTTCGATCGTCCGTTGCAATACTTGAAGTTCTAAATCATCCGTCTCTTCAAATCGGCGTGTCGCCCGTTCCGGTTTTAAAATGACACTTCCGACGAACTCATCTTCGTCATCAAGTAGTAATTTCTTTTTCACATTTTTCCGCTTGATTTCGGTCGATTTCCGTTCTGTCCGATATCGTCGACCTGGTTTTGTTCGATAACCGCTCCAAATGAACCACAAACCAAGAGCGATGAAGATTCCCGAGAAGTTGAACGTATCGGCCAATTGTAGAAATACGAACATCATACCGATGGAACCAAATATCCACCATGAAGACTTCATGTCATCCCCTCTTCCTTCGTACTGATTCTTCTATCAGGTTTACGTGTCTTTATTTTAACATTACGTAACGTCTAACAAAAAGTTTCCCGTTTTTCCGAAATGTTACGCCTCGTGTATTTATATTTCAACATACTTTTAAAAATATCGCATCAGACCGAAGAATGAACTATCCGTTCTTTCTTTCGCATGATTCTTTTGACAACAAATAAGGTAGTCGACAAAATTGTCGACTACCTTAAAAAAGTGATCAATTATCCGAATAATGGCCATACAAGGATGATCAAAATCGCGATCGGACTCAAGTAACAAACACTCACACGCCACACAGGTACGATTTTTTTCATGAATGGACTCGTCACGAGTTCCTGTTCGACAAGAGTACGATCGAGCTTGTACCCAGCAAAAATCGAAATCAGTAAAGCACCAATCGGCATTAAAATATTCGAGACAAGGAAATCAACGCTGTCAAAGAACGTTTTCCCCATGAATTGAGCATCACTCAACATCCCGAACGAGAGTGCGGACGGAATTCCGACGATCGCAATCGCAAGTGTCGCAAGCCATGTCGTCCGCTTTTTATCACGCGATGTCGCATTCTCCTTACGATCCGTTAATGAAGCAACAACGACCTCAAGCATAGCGATCGATGACGTGATCGATGCGAAAGCAAATAGAAGGAAGAACAGTGTCAAGAACAACGAGCCAAACTGGATCTGACTGAAAACAGTCGGCAATACGATGAAAAGCAATGCCGGTCCTTCTGCAGGGTCAAGACCCGAAGCAAAAACAGCTGGGAAAATCGCGAATCCAGCTAATAATGAGACGGCGACATTCATCGCGACGATCCATGCGGCGGAACGATTAATCTCGCCACGTTCCTTCATGTAGGAAGCATACGTCAGCATCGCCGATACACCGAGCGATAAGGAGAAGAACGCTTGGCCAAGCGCACTCAGGACAGAAGTTCGGTTGAGGACCGAAAAATCAGGCTGTATGAAGAATTTAACACCTTCCATTGCACCATCAAGTGTCAATGATCGAACGACAAGGATGATGAAGCACACGAATAATAATGGCATCATGATTTTACTCATTTTTTCAATACCGGATTGAACACCACGTAAGACGATCCAACATGTCAAAGCGAGGAAAATCAATTGCCCTGAAATGACATATAACGGTGAGGCGGAAATCGTTCCGAACAATTCACCAAGCGCACCA
Source organism: Exiguobacterium sp. KKBO11 (assembly GCF_001644945.1). NCBI lineage: Bacteria > Bacillati > Bacillota > Bacilli > Caryophanales > Exiguobacterium > Exiguobacterium sp. KKBO11. Next base: position 1,044,585 of record NZ_LUCU01000011.1, on the reverse strand, counting down.
CTGTCCATCGTCGTCAGGCGACCTGTGAAACCAAGAATGGTATAAATCAAGACCCATCCTCCGATGACGCTGTAGAAAGAAAGCAACAAGAAACAAGCGATGACACCAAGTACACCAATGAATGTGAACTTCTTATGACCAAGTGCCGAGAACGCTTGAAGTGCTGTTTTTCCACTCGTACGACCGATTAAAAACTCGGCAATTAAAACGGGCAGTCCAAGTAATAAGGTAAACACGAGGAACAAGAGTAAAAACGCGCCTCCTCCGTTCGTTCCAGTCGTGTACGGGAATTTCCAGATGGCCCCCAGACCAATGGCGGATCCCGCTGCTGCTAAAATAAATCCAACTTTTGAAGCCCATGCGTTTCCTTTCATGGTGCTCCACCTCCTTTTCAAAATACTTTTTCATTGTACAGAAAGAATCATTGAAAGTCATCCTTTATCAAATATTTTCTTTAAAGCGTCAAAGCATAACCGCATATATGTACTGAAAGATAAAAAAGAAGGTCGTTTTTTATGACGACCTTCTTTTCATTCATTACTTTATATTATTGTGTGCCTCCATACATGCGCAGATACTCCGGCAATACTTTAACTGTAACCGGCGTATGGATGGCTTTCTCACCATCTGTATCGATGACTTTTGCGTCTTTTGTTTTCAACTGAAACCCACTCGTCAAGATATGTGTAAAGGAAGGATCATTGGCAAGACCAATTTTTTGAAGGATCACATCTCGAATGGTTGTCAAGTTTACTTCATCGACGATCACTAAATCAAGTTTGCCGTCATTATAGGCTCCATCTGATAAGTTCGTCTCGATTCCACCGAGCGATTCTCCGTTTGCTGCAAGAATGAGAACCGCTTCGCCGGTCATGTGACGGCCTTCATCTAAAATCAGTTCATATTCGAAGGGTTGTGCTTCTAGACTTGAGCGAATCGTCGATAGATAATATCCCATCTTCCCGAGGCGTGCTTTTTCTTCTGTATCGATGCCAATCGATGCCTCTGCGACAAGACCGACACCAAGGAAATTCAAGAAATAGCTATTTTCGACTTGTCCGAGATCGACCTGAACAACGTGTTGCATCGCGATCGCTTCTGCAGCAAGCCGAGGAGCCATCGGTAAGCCAAGCGTTCGAGCGAAGTCGTTACAGGTCCCTCCAGGAATGATACCGAGTATCGGGCGATCATCCAGTTTTGCGACCCCGTTGATTGTCTCGAACACCGTTCCATCTCCACCGATGACGACGACCGCATCAAATGCGGACGAATCTTCCGCAAATTGCATCGCATCTCCAGCTTGCTTTGTATTCTTGATGACGATTTCATCGAATAATGTACTTAATGGTTCGATGACTTCTCCAAGTAACCCGGTGCCGTTCGTCCCAGCTGTCGGGTTACTGATCAGTAAAAGTTTCATTGAATGACGCCTTCCTTCTTCAGGTAATCACGAGCGACCTCATTCGCCGTCTTTCCGCCGTATGCGACAGCTTCATTCATTTTTGACATCTCTTCATCTGAAATTTTACCTGACAATTGCTCAAGTGCTTGTTTTACTTCTGGATACTCCTCGATCGTCTCTTGTCGCAGAAGAGGAGCTCCTTCATATGGAGGGAATAGTTGCTGATCGTCTTTTAAGACGACCATGTCGTATTTCGCAATCTCCGGATCTGTCGAGTAAGCATCAATGACATCGATCTCACCTGACTCAATTGCTTTATAGCGCAATTTTGGTTCCATCGTGACGACTTTCTGGAAATTAACATCATATTTATCTTGAATCCCTTTATACCCATCCTGTCGATCCTTAAATTCTAACGTGAATCCAGCTGTCAACTGATTCGCGACCTGTTTTAAATCAGAGATCGTCTTCAAATCGTAACGGTCTGCTAATTTCTTTGGAACAGCTACAGCATAGGTATTGTTATAGTTCATCGGTGGTAGCAAGGCTAAATCTTGTTTTTCAAGACCGGCTTTTGCCTGTTCATACACTTCTTTTGCATCATTCGACTTCGGTTTTTCATTCGTCAAACTAGCGAGCACCGTTCCTGTAAACTCTGGATACGCATCAATATCACCTGATTCGAGTGCCTTATAGACGAAGGTCGTCTTCCCGAAGTTCGGTTTGACTTGTACCGTCAAATCCGTTTCATCTTCAATGACAATCTTATACATGTTCATTAAAATTTCCGGTTCTACACCTAGTTTTCCAGCGACGACGAGATCTGGTCGTTCACTACGACCGAAGGCAAAAGGTGCGACGACGATCGCAACCATTAAGACAACTGCCGTTACGAGACGTGCTGTTTGTCGTTTACGAGTCGCTACTTCCGTTTGACGTAATAAGCCATCAAATAAAAGCGCGAGCAGTGCTGCCGGAATCGCACCGAGCAATAATAGATAGTTATCGTTACGGTCAATCCCGAGGAGAATGATCGAGCCTAATCCTCCAGCACCAATCAAGGCAGCAATCGTCGCTGTACCAATGATCAGTACCATCGCGGTCCGAATCCCGGCCATCATGACAGGTAAAGCTAGTGGGAGCTCGACTTTCCAAAGGCTCTGCATCGGAGTCATCCCACATGCGCGTGCCGCTTCCTTAATTGAAGGATCGACTTCGGCAAGCCCTGTATAAGTGTTTCGAACGATCGGTAATAAAGAATACAAGACAAGTGCAATGATCGACGGTACTGTACCAATCCCGACAAGTGGTATCATCAAACCGAGTAATGCGAGTGATGGAATCGTTTGGATGACTGAGGTCACACCAATCGACCACTCACTCAGACGTTTGTTACGTGATAAGTAAATCCCAAGCGGAATAGCGATTACACAGGCAATGAGCAAGGAGATAACAGATAATTGGATATGTTCGATCAACGCTTGAAGCAATTCAGTCTTCCGGTCTTGATACGTTTCGATCAATCCATTCATTCGACACTCCCCCTGACTTGACGCATGAATTCTTGAACGAACGGATCGTTACTTGCTAATACCTCTTCCTTTGTACCTATGAAAGCAATCTCTCCAGCGTTCATCAGACAGATACGACTGCCTAGTTTCAACGCTTCGTTCATATCGTGCGTGACGAACAAAATTGTTTTACCAAGCTCTTCGTTTAGATGCAACAAATCATTTTGTAGTTGTTCACGTGAAATGGGATCAAGCGCAGAAAATGGTTCGTCCATCAAGATGACGTCTTGTTCTGCTGCGAGTGCCCGCATAACCCCAACACGTTGTTGTTGTCCACCAGAGAGTTCACTTGGATATTTTTTCTTAAGTGAGGTATTTAACCCAGTCAACCGAAATAATTCATCGACCCGTTGTACTACTTTCTCCTTATTCCACTTCAATAACTCAGGCACGACGCTGACGTTCTCCTCAATCGTCATATGTGGAAAGAGGGCAATCTGTTGTAAGACATAGCCAATTCGCCGACGGAGTTCATGTTCATTGATCGACATGATCGGTTCACCATCGATCCAAATTTGTCCTTCCGTTGATCAATCAATCGATTGACCATTTTCATCGTCGTTGTTTTACCGCACCCTGAAGGGCCAATCAAACAAAAAATCTCGCCTTGTTCAACCGTAAAGTTCACGTGTTGCACTGCCTTTGTTCCGTCTGCATACGTTTTGCCGACATCCTTGAATTCAATCACGAACCATCCCTCGTTTCCCGGTTTATTATCTTTGTAAAATTCCCCTTTCTTAGACATTCTAAAACCTATTCCGTTCACTCTTTCCCCTGTTTTCTAAATCCAACATCGAACAGATCGTTATTATATTCTTCATCAAAACAAAAAAGACGATGGAAACTATCCATCGCCTAACCATATACGTCTCTTATTCGAACGTCACCGTGACTTGACGGCGACCCCATTCTAAAGCTTCTTGTTTTGAACCGACAAGAAGATCCATGATTTTCCCGCGAATCGCACCACCTGTATCAAGCGCAATCGCATCGCCGAAACCTTCTACATGTACCTTAGTTCCAAGCGGTACGACCGATGGATCGACAGCAACGATGCGACGTCCTTCGTATGTAATCGTATTCGTGACGTCATAACCCGATGCCGTTAAGGCACGACCATTATACAAACGGCTTCCATTGTTTTCTGGATTCGTCGTATATGCTGTCGTCTCAAATGTTTCCGTACGTTTTGTGGAACGGTCAGCGTTTGCTTGTGTTCGACTTTGTTTCTTTACCTGTTGTGCTTCCTTTTTGGCTTCTTGTGCTGCTTTTGCTTTTTGCTCTGCTTTTGCTTTTTGCTTAGCCAAGGCTTTTAGACGCGCTTGTTTTTTCGCCTCTGCTTGTTCACGCTTTTCTTGAGCAGCTTGGCGTTTCATCTCTAATGGATTTTGTACGATCGTCTTCTCCGTACCGATCCCGATTTGTGCTGCCGATGCTTCATGATGCGGCAAAAGAATAAATATGAATCCCGTTAAACAAAGGGATAAAAGGAATGATGTTCGTTTCATGTTGATGCCAACCTTTCTCGCCGTTTTACGACCCGCACAACGTATCATGGTGACAAATAGTTTGAAAAGCGAACACTATAAATTGAAATATATCTGTCAAAAAGTAACGAAATGGTTACACGCTTACAAAAAACGCTCTCAATCGTTGTGTATCAACGTTTTTATATTTTGTAACCGTTCTGTTACGAATTAGTCTTTGTTACTCTTTTGTAATAAATGTATCTTTTCGATGTTTTCAGTCATTTTGTCCAATTCTTCAAAAATTAAAAGAATGTATGATTTCATTATTATTCAGTTCACTGGATGAACATAAAAAAGCACACCAATTATATGGTGTGCTTTCATACATTATTTTGTTTTACGTTCTAACAATTCAATCTCTGACTTTAATAAGACTTGTTTTTCGAACTCTAAGCCGAGTGCCTCAAAGTTTTTCGTGTGGGATACATCACCAACGACCGTATTTGTCAATACAGCCGTTACTTCTGCTACCCAGCCTTCTTTCGTTTTTACCATATCTCCAACGATATAATCGAATAACTCTTCTGTTTCTTCCATTTGACTCATCTCCTGACACGTTCAATTACAGTTAATCATATAAAATAACGACCGAAAAAGCTAGTCACGCGTCAATTGAGCCAAGAACTGGCGCAAGATTTTAGCGGTTAATCCCCAAATCAGATAATCCCCGTGCTCATAAAAATGCTCCGTGACTGTATACGTACGATCCAGGTATGCTTCTCGATTCGCCATGCGTTCGGTCGGCACTTCCTTACCAGGGCGAATCCGCCACTCCATATCTCCTTTAATCGGCTTCGAAGTCATTAATTCCGTTAATGACACGAGAAACACATGATCGACTTCGGCCGGAGAAGGATTAAAGTCTGTCGCATGGAGAATGCCAAGATACGGGTAAATGATCGACCGGTTCGGTGTCACGAGTGGTTCTAGCGTTCCAATCACTTCGATCTCAGAAGCACTGACATTTAATTCTTCGACCGTTTCACGGATAGCCGCTGCTTTCGGTAATTCACCGCCATCGATCCGACCACCCGGAAAAGCGATTTCACCTGGTTGCGAACGTAATGTCTTGGCTCGTACTTGAAATAACAAATAGACTTCGCCATCCTGCTCAACTAACGGAACGAGTACGGCTGCCGCATGACGAGGTAAACGTTCTTCAGAATCTACGTAATGCTTTCGGATATCGGCTAAGTTCACCTGTTTCATCGCCCTTCTTGTGCAACGTGTTGGTACGCCTCTTCCAGATGGCGCATACGGACGATGAGATCCGCATTCTTAGCAATCCGGTCCGATAAAATCGATCCTGCTACCGTCTTGTAATAGGCGTTTAAGGCATGTCGTTTCGTCAGATGTGCCTCGTTCTGACGGATGTATTCCTTAAAATTCGCAATCAATCGTTCTGTCGTAAAAAGTTGTTCGTTCACAAGTTTCATCCTTTCACACGTCAAGCGTGTCATCAATAGTTTAATGGTAACGAGTTTTGGCTAAGATGTAAATTAAGGGGGGTTATCCGTGAATAAAAAATTAGATGTCCTCATTATCGGTGCCGGACCAACCGGTTTAACACTCGCACTCGCACTCTCGCGCTATGGATTATCCTTTCGCATCGTCGAACGTGCAAGCGGACCATCCGTCGTCTCAAAAGCGATTGGGATTCAAGCGCGTTCTCTGGAGTTGTTCGCAAGGCTTGGTGTTGCAGAAGACTTGATGGAGAATGCGATTAAAATCAATCAAGGAAACCTCTATGTCAATGGCGCATGGCAGGCAAAACTTGATTTTACGGATTTGAACACACCCTTTCCGTTCGTCACGCTGTTACCTCAAAGTGAGACGGAACGGATTCTTGAAGCACGACTCGCCACATATGGACACGTAGTCGAGCGCGAAACAGAATTAACAGGGTTTGCTCAATTTCCAACGTTCGTTACTGCATCCTTACAACATAAAGGAGAAACAGAGACGGTCGATGCTTCCTTCATTATCGGAGCAGATGGCGCGAACAGCTTCGTCCGTCGAGAGCTCGGACTCCCATTCAGTGGAAAGTCGTTCAAAGAATCGTGGGCACTGGCTGACATCGAGGTCGACTGGCCGCTCTCTTCTGAGGAGGTTCATATCTTCTTCTCTGATCATGGCGTCATCGAGTCTTTCCCACTTCAGTCGAACTTGTTCCGGATTACCGGCAATCTAACGAGCGGACCTGTTCCGACCGACCATAAAGCGATTGACGATTTTTTACAAAATCGAGCCAAAGTACCGTTTGAGCTCAAAAAAGTCCATTGGTATTCCATGTTTCGCGTCCATAACCGGATTATCGAGAAATTCGGACACCACCGGATTTATTTGATCGGGGATGCAGCACACATCAATTCACCCGTCGGTGGTCAAGGAATGAATACCGGAATTGCTGATGCGATGAACCTCGCTTGGAAACTATGGTGTGTCCATCAGTTTAAGGCGAGTTTTCCGTTACTTGATTCTTATAGCGTCGAACGTCGAGAAGCGGCACAAGGGATCTTACGATCAACCAATCTTGCGACGGAACTTTTGCAAATCAATATTCCTTTTTTATTGCCCTTGCAGGAAAAAGTCATTCGAAATAGTCTCAAGATCGCACCCTTACATCATTTCGTGACGAACCGAATTGCACAGCTTAACAGCCACTACCCAGCGAGTTCGACCTTCGTCACACAAGGACACTTTAGTCCATTGACACCAAAACCAGGTGAACCGATGCCTTACAGTGAAGTCGTTCACCCGCGGACGAAAAAGAACGAACTATTGTTACGTCGTGCCGATCGGAATTTCTTATTACTACTGTTCTTACCAAAAAATGCAACCGATGATCTTCTTGAGCCATTCAAGGAACTCGCCTATACCTATCCCGATCTATTTGAGACAGTACCGATCCATCAATCCCTTAAAGAGGATGGTGTCGTCGATCAAGGCGGTGAACTGGCACGACGCTTTGGCATCAAGCAATCCGGATTATATTTAATTCGCCCTGACGGTTATATCGCGTATCGCCAACAAGGTTTGAAAAGTAAATCGTTCGCCCGCTATGTTGAACGTTTACTTTATGCGCGTTAACTCGGTATGATAGTAAATGAGGTGAAGGCAAAGATGGATATACAGCTAGTTCGAACGGTTTTAATCATTCTTTTAGTCATTGCATTTCTCGTCATCGTCAGCAGACGAACGAAGGAAAACCTTCGATGGTCACTAATCGGGGAAGCATTTGGTGAAAAAGGAGAAGATTTATTAAAGGACGCTGCGCGACTCGAAGCAGCTGACTTAGAGATTCGAGTCGAACGCGGCGTCAAAACTTCGTTTTTATTCCGACGTTTCAGTAAAGACTTGGATGATCGCGTAGCGGTGTATGTCTTGAAAGAAGACTTGGATCAAGCTGAAGACATTCTTGCGTCTCGACCAAGACGATGAATTCAAACGAAAAGGCAGTGAAGCGAGCGCTTCACTGCCTTTGTTCATTCCTGTTGCTGCGCGAGATAAAACGCAACTTGTTTTCGTTCTTGCTCTTGAACAGGGGAGGATTTCTTTGAGACGATGAACGCCCGCACATCTTTAAAGCTGTGCCCCGTCGGGAATTTAATTCGTTCCGTCCGCATCTGTGGTGCATTCGGAAAAAGTGTAATGCCATGAATCGGAATGATGATCCCTTGTTCTTTTAGCGTTTTTCGAACCGCTTGAACGATTTGTTTCGACTGATGGATGGGATGAGGTGCAAACACTTTTCTTCCATGCTCAGAATCCATGACATGACAAGATTCCTCCGTCATCCATTCTACGACCGCATCGTTTTGTAACACGAGGAACAATCCTTTTGGTCCGATCAGCGCAAAAGGAATGACAATCGTGTCAGAAAGACGAATCCGATCAAACAACATCCAATCAAAACGACAAACATGACGGATTTCATTACAGAGTGCATCCGTCTCACTCGTCGTCGTACTCACTTGTTTACTTGCAAAAAAACGACGGCGCGGTGGTTCAGGAACAGAAGCAGTCATGACTTGTAACATGGTTCATCATCCTTTGTAGTATGTATTATTAGTTATCTTAACACCGTTTTCGTTCAGAAGACGATTCTTTCAAAAAGAAGGAAATAAAAAAGACACTTCTGATCTGACAGAAATGTCTTTTTTGATGCGTCAATCTTGGTGCGGACGTCCGAAAACGGCCTTCTCTAGATTCGAAATACGACGTAACATATCATAGTTCGATGAACTTGATACTTGTGGTTCCGCTTGTTCGACGCGGCGTTCTTCACGTCTTACCGGTTGTGCTGGTGCTTGTTTTAACGCCTCGTTCTCTTTCTTGAGACGTTCGATCTCACGTTCGAATCCTTCATAATCTTTAATGATTTGATCCAAGTATCCATCGACATCTTCGATGACATAGCCACGGAGGCCGGTTTTGAATTCCTTTTTGTAAATATCGTCCGCTGTCAACAATGGCTTATACATCCTATTCACTCCCACTGATCATTGTATTGTAATTCTTGTTCGAGCCAAGATAAATCATCTTGTGTAATTAAAAACAACTGATAATCGGATTGTTCCATTTCTATTCTAGCACGCTCTACTAAAAATTTCGCCGATCCTCCATGTTCTTCATCAAATACCGACAATAATCCTTGGCTTTTTTGAATCATGAACTCGGTTTTATTCCGTAACTGCGATGGATCCGTATACGGTTTCTGACTGATTGCTTCGACGAAGTCCGCTTGTTCAAGAATGGAAAGGTACTGCGCTTGAACGGGCTCTTTCCAGCGTGCTTCCTGTTCCAAGAACGGCAAAAGAATACCGAGACGAATATGGGGATACTCTTCCTTTAATTCAAGTACGACCTCGCATGCCCAGATTTCGCAACCCGGTGAGGCATTCGTGATAAACCACTCTGTGCCTCGATCCTCAATCAAGCGAATCATCCGCTCTCGATAGGCTGCCTTTAAGACCCTGATACCAGGGTGTTTTTGATCAAAGATACCTAGTTCATTGGGTTTGTATCCTGTGATGGCGACAACTTTCACGCGTCACACTTCCTTTTCAACCGACGTCCTCGATGATCCAACTCTGCCAAGATTCGTTCTTTTTTAGTAATCAACCAATGATGTCGCTCGACGTGTTGTCGTGCTCGTTCCGTATAATCATAAGCAAGCACTGGATCTTTTGCAATGTGCTCTGCCCACTTCGCAAGCTCAACATACCCTAAATAACTGTCGCTCTTCAAGAAACAATCTCGAGCTTGTTCATGGTTCTTCATTTTTTTATGCAAATATCCTTGGCGCAACCATCCTTCTGCTGATAGTTCTTTGACTTGTTGAAAATGAGCGTGTGATCCTTCATGAATTCCGAGATCTGCCAGCCAAATCGCGATGTTTTCTTGAATTGGGGAAGGCGCCTCCGCTCGATGTGTGACGAGTCGGTTGCACGCATCATACAGTCCGACAAGCGTCAGACAATCATCCAGATGATGTTGCAAGACCCCTGTCATGATATCCGGATGCTGGTGTTCGACGTACTGGAAGTAATGCATCGGTGCCAAAAATCCAGGTAGATCCCCTTCCCGTTCAAATCCGATTCGCTCTTCCATCGCAGTCAATCGATAGGAATCATACATTCCTTTAAAGATTCGCCGCGCAACATGAAGTAAATCGAGATGGCCGACTTTCGGCAAACGAGGAACACGTTCCCGAACGAAGACATGACGTGTCTTGATTTGCGGCCAATCAAAGCTTTTCCCGTTATAGGTCACAAAGCGGACATCATCTCCGATATCGTGCAGGAAGTGATGGTAAAAGGCAGCTTCAAAGTGCGGATGCGGTAAGAAATATTGTCGCATCAGCAATCCGCCCTGCTCAAAGCGCGCGAACCCGAGTAAAAAGATCGTCGTTCCGGTTCCTCGTAATCCTGTCGTCTCTGTATCAAAGAAAATGACCTGCTCGAGCGGGACATCTAACGCAAGCGGCGGATGCGGCAATTGTAAGGACTCATACACTTCAGCAAAGCTTCGGTCTCCATGTCGATCTGTTAATGCATATCGCTTGTCGATCCTGACAATCCACTCTTCTTCGAACGTCAAGATATCGGCCCCACGATCAATCCAGGCTTGCTGTTCATCAGTCCATCCGATTGGTGTCTTCAGCGTCTCCACTTCAGGAGCGGAAGACACTTGATCCTCCGTTGCGGCGTCTGATGTAGATTTCAGCATACGTCTAAGACGATTTTTCATGATAGTTCCTTCTCCATTTCTGCTAACAACTGAATCGTTCGTTCTTTCTCATCTGATACGCCAACCATACCGATACAAGCAGGACAACCGTCCTGACAAGGGCATGTGACGATCGAATCACGGGCGGCACGCAACATGACACCGCGTTGCTTATAAATCGACTCCGCGAGACCGACACCCCCTGGATAACGATCATATAGATAAACAGTTGGCTGTTGCGTGTGTGTCGCCTTGACTTGCGGCACGACGAAGACATCACTGGCATCACACATCAAATAAAGCGGTGCGACACGTCTGAGACTATTCGCGACCCCTTCTAACACTTGTTCGAGCTCTGTCGAAGAGCGTGCGTGATCGGGTAAAGTGAACCAAACACCTGTTGTATGAATTTCTCGTTCCGGTAAGTGAATCGGACCAGACCCGATGTTCTCATGCGTACCGAACTTAATCTTCTTAAACATCGTTGCCATTCCGCGGACGCTGACATCGCCGCGCGCAACACTATATTCTCCCTCTGCATACTGTTCATCTTCTTCGAGCACGGAAAGGTCGACTGAAAAATTAGCATCCGTATAATAATCAACGTCCACGGCACGGACGAACGCTTTTTTCTCTTCAAAATCCAAATGCTCAACTTGGTATTGATCGGCTCCGTGAAGATAAATGGCCTCGTCATGTAACAATGTCATCGCACTAAACGTATCCATTTCACCGATGACTCGATTCGGTACCTCGGTCTGATCGACGATGATGACGTTCTCTTGATCACTCGACCGAAGCGATATTCCATGAGCCGGAAACGCATCGTTCATCCAATAAAAGCGATCGCCACGTTCGTGCAGGACACGCTCTTCGACTAAGTATTCGAGGATATCTTCCGTCTCGAGAGTCCCAAATGATTCTCCTTTCGTAAAAGGCAGTTCAAACGCTGCACATTTGACGTGATCGACGGCAATGATCAGATTATCCGGATCAAGTCGGGCTGCTTCCGGGGATTGATTCAAGAATAACTCTGGTCGTTCTGCGACATATTGATCGAGCATACCGGAAGAAGCGACGAGAATGATTAGTGCATCATCTTGTCGACGTCCCGCACGCCCTGCCTGTTGCCAGAGCGAAGCAATCGTTCCCGGATAACCATTCATGATACAGACTTGCAGTTGCCCGATGTCGACACCAAGTTCGAGAGCATTCGTCGAGACGATACCGGTGATCTCTCCTTGACGTAACCGTCGTTCGATATCCCGTCGCTCACTCGGCAAATAACCGCCCCGGTACCCTTCGATGGATCGAGGACCGAGTTCATGAGGATAGATGCTTCGTAGATACGTCAGCAAGACTTCAACGCGAACGCGTGACCTTGCAAAGACGATCGTTTGGAACTTTTTCTTGATGAAGCGCATCGCCAGTTGTTTCGTCTCAAGCGTCGCTGAACGTCGAATGCCGAGTTGTGCGTTGACGATGGGTGGTTGATAGACGAGAAAATGTTTACGTCCTGTTGGCGCACCGTTATCATCAATCAAACCGACTGTTTTTTCTGTCAGTCGTTCTGCTAGTTCCTGCGGATTGGCGATCGTTGCACTCGTCATGATGAAGACGGGATCACTACCATAATACCGACAAATCCGTCGCAGGCGACGAATGACATTGGCGACATGGCTACCAAACACACCACGATATGTGTGTAATTCATCAATGACGATATACTTCAAGTTCTCGAACAGTTCGATCCATTTCGTATGGTGTGGTAGGATGCCGGAATGTAGCATATCCGGATTCGTGATGACGATATTACCAGCTTTTCGTACTTTTGTTCGAATCGTCGGTGACGTATCTCCATCATAGGTAAAACATCGGATCGGCGCCTCTAATTGATCGATCAGTTCAAGTAATTCACTATTTTGATCCTGTGCGAGGGCCTTTGTCGGATAGAGATATAATGCCCGCGCGTTCGGATGCTCTAACAAATGCGATAAGACCGGTAAGTTAAAACAATAGGTCTTTCCGGAGGCAGTCGGTGTGACGATGACCGTCGACTCTCCCGCTTGTACACGTTCAAATGCTAACCCTTGGTGACGGTACAATTGCGTGATCCCACGTGTTCGAAGAGCTTGTCGTAAACGCTCCGGTAGTCGTTCTGGAAAATCGACATACCGCCCAGCTGTCGCTTCCATCGTTTTCATATACGTAATCCGCTCCATGAACGAGCGGTCCTGTTTCAATTCTTCGAGAAATGCAACGAGCGTTTGTTTCGCTTGCATGCCTTCACTTCCTTCCACTTCTCATTATACAAAAAAAGAGGCAAGACCAAAGAACGAACTACTCGTCTTTGGTCTTGTCTACTTTACAAGTGACGCTCCTTTATTAATCTTCAGAGTCATCTCCATTGTTATTCGGATTGTTGGTATTGTTGTTTCGTTCCGTCGAACCATTCGAATTGTTTTGCGCGTTTGCTCCATCATTCGAATTCGGTGCATCTGTTGCTGGTTCGTCCGTCGTCGGTTCATCCGTTGCAGGTTCATCCGTCGTCGGCTCGTCCGTCGTCGGTTCGTCCGTTGTCGGTTCGTCCGTTGCAGGTTCATCCGTCGTCGGCTCGTCCGTCGTCGGTTCATCTGTCGATGGTTCGTCCGTTGCAGGTTCATCCGTCGTCGGTTCATCTGTCGATGGTTCGTCCGTTGCAGGTTCATCCGTCGATGGTTCATCCGTCGTCGGTTCTTCTGCTTCAGGATCGGTAACCGTTACCGTCGTCGAGACCGGACCAGATTCCTCTCCAGACGCTTTCGCTACGACTTGGAACGTTGACCGTCCTGGTTTCAAACCATTGATGGCAATTCGATTCGTCGTGCTCGTACCAATCGTTGATGTTTCACCGTCAGCATCTGTCATCGTCACTTCAAACGATACATCGTCATACCCATTGGCACGAAGCGCAGCATCATTATAGTTCCAAGTCAGTTCACCGCTCTTTGTGTCTTCATCGTAAGATGCTTGTAATCCAGTCGGAGCGGGTACTGTCTTTTTTTCAACGACAGGTTCCTTCGTCCCTTTCACGTACAATTCGTTTCCGATACTGAGGACAGAACTAGGTTGTTCAAATGGTGCTGGCGTACGATCACGTGTCTTCGTGATGAAGTCTTTCCAGATTTGCTGTGCCATCGTACTGTTGTACGGACCGCTAAGTCCGGCTCCATTGTTGTTTCCGGATTTCGTCGTCCCTGTCCAGACACTGATTGAGACATCCGACGTATATCCTGCGAACCAGACATCTTTATAGGCATTCGTCGTTCCTGTCTTACCGGCTGCATCAAATGACAATCCAGCACTCGGGAACGTACCACCTGGTTTTAAGACGTCACGCAACATGTCCGTCAACATATACGCTGTATAGTCTTCCATTGCCTTTTTCGATTTGATCGGTGATTTGATTTTCGATCCATCACTATACTCAATCGATTTGATGACGTGCGGCTTGATATAATCGCCACCATTACCGAGTGTGGCATACGCTCCTGCCATCTGTGTCGTATTGAAACCGTGTTTCATCCCACCAATCGCATACGCAGGCGAAATCGACTCATCGTCTTTCATCTTCAAGCCGGATTTTTCAGCGAACGCCTCGACTGAATCACCGCCGATTTCTTGATACGTTTGGATGGCCGGTGTATTTGCCGAGATTTTTAACCAGTGGCGGATCGTATTCGTGCCACGGTATCCATCATAATAGTTTCCAATCTCTTTGCCGTTGACTTCTGTTGGTTTATCCGTCAATTGTTTTGCAGTCGACCACTTATCATTTTCGATCGCTGGTCCGTAAGCGAAGAATGGTTTTGCGGACGATCCTGGTTGATGCGGCTCATTCGCAAAGTTTCGTCGCGCCGTGCCTTTACCTGGATTTTTACCATCAACGACCGCAAGGATTTCTCCGGTTTGCGTGTTGACCGCTGTTGCAGCTGTTTCCGCATATTCCGGTAACTGAACGATTTGGTCTTTCTTGATCGCTTCATTCATGTAGTCATGCATTGGTTTATCGATCGATGTATAGATCTTCAACCCTTGACCATAAATGTCTTTTCCTTCTAAACCAAAATCATCTTCTAACTCTTTTGATACCATATCGAAGATGACGCTGTCATACGATTCATCCTTCGTCGACTTCGGCGCTGGATTGATTAATTTTGAGATCGGTTGTTTGACCGCTTTGTCTCGTTGCGCTTGTGAGATGACGCCTGTCGTCAACATCGCATCAAGAACTTGTGTCTGACGCCATTTCGTCAGTTTTGGATCTCCTTTAATTGGATCGTATGCGGTCGGACGTTGTGGAAGTCCTGCGAGCATCGCAGCTTCCGCATAATTCAACTTATCAACTGATTTGTTGAAATAAGCTTTTGAAGCCGTCTGAATCCCAAACGAGTTTTGACCATAGTAGTTTTTGTTCAAGTACATCTCTAAAATTTGATCTTTTGTATAGTCCTGCTCTAACCGGATTGCGAGCCATTGTTCTTGGACTTTCCGCGTGACCGTTTTATCGAAGCTAAGGAATGATTGTTTGACGACCTGTTGTGTGATCGTCGACGCTCCTTCCGATCCAAAACCATCCGTCACGTTCGCGATGATGGCTCCGCCAAGACGACGGAAATCGATTCCGTTGTGCTGATAGAAACGACGGTCCTCAATCGAGATGAATGCGTCTTTGACGACTTCCGGTACTTCATCGATTGACACGTATTCTCGACTCGTTCCGCCTTTCGTAATCTCTTCCTTATTGCTCGCATAGATTTTCAATGGCAAAGCATCTCGAAGTTCTGTCTCATCGAGCTCAGGTGCCGTAGCAATCGCGTAAGCGGCAAATCCGCCTCCGACCAACATCATGACGATGAATAATCCGGTAGCAATCAGCAATAATTTTTTCCAAAGTGGACCTTTCCCACCGGAACCTCCACCTGACTTTTTCTTTTGGGGACGTTTCGTCCGTTTCATCTTTTTCTCAGATGACTTCGTCTCTTCACGACGTGCGACACGACTTCTTTCCATATGCTATCCTTCTCCTTCAATCAAAAAGTGTCTGAATTGAAATATAGTTCGTCCACTGCCTTTAAATAATCGATGGCAGGGTACGCGCCAGTCTCGACTTTGATACCGTCTCGTTCAATGACCGTCAGCGGAATTGATTTTCGTCCACTTTCTAGTTGATCCCACCAGGGGAACACGTGCTCGACTGAAAGCACATATTGCACATTATACAGACTGAAACGAATGATGACAAAACAAATTCCTCCATGTTCGACACATTGACGCATGTGTGCGATTTGATGGGGGTGAAAATTTTTTATCGGGAAGGACGTTTTATTCGTCGTCTCCTTCGCTTCGAAATCAATATATTTTCCGCAATAAACACCGTTATAGTCCGTCGTCGACGGTTGCTTGAAATAGGCTTCCTTGACGACCGCTGCCGACCGTTTCGGATAATCAACTTGGACGATTTGTAACGGAGTGGGTTTCTTGTGAATGATTGCCCGATTATGGGTCAGGTAAAACGTATTACTTTCATTCAATAATTTTTCGAGCGTCATCCCTCGATTCGAAAAGGTGGAATCGGTTGATCGCGCCTTCTTGATTCGGGTTCCATGCGACTCGAGTGGCTTTTGAAATTTTTTCCCGTTCGGGTAATTCAAAACGATTCCCCTCCTATCGCGTTTATTGTACCATGATATGTGATTGTACCGTATCGGCCGAGAGGAGTAGTTAAAAACCAATGACAATTGAACCGTTATTACAAGAGATTGAACGTATTTATCAAGAAGGACGTGCCGGAACCGAATATGACTTCAATCGAGACGTCGTACCGTTCGTTGAACGAGCGGATCAACTGATTGCACAGTGGCAAACGAATGCCCAAGATAGTCCTTACTTACGACCTAGCATGGTCGAAAGCGCCGTTGATCAACTGAAGCAAATTTCCGTCCAAGCATTTCAGCCGAAAACGAGTCTGAAGCGCTTCAATGAAACGATTAAATCCGTTCGTTATATCGATCGCTTGATGAATGGTGAAGAATAACGATTAAAAAACAGGAATTATCTTCCTTAAGTCGAACACCTAATCATACGAAGGAATGTTTCTACGGTTTCACTTACCAGGCTATAGCTTTTCATCCGCCTAGCGTGTAAAGTGGCATCAAGAGCATTTCTTTCGAAAAGACTGTGTAATTATTGTGCAATTGGAGGAGATTCATTTGAACAAACGGGTACAATCGAACGTCAAAGGCGTTGACGTCAAAGGATTTCCTAAGAATTCAACCCCTGCCCCGAAGAAATACATCATGTTCGTCGACGAAACTGGGACACCGAAAGGGAATACACAATTCAACTTAACGGGTGTCTTGATGGAATATAAATATGCCATCGATTCGGATGAGACCGGTGAACCAAGTCCGCTTCGTCAACGTTTGATGGATTTTAAGGCAAAAGTTTTTGAAGATCCACATATTCCCCTTCATTTGAAGGAGATTTTAAAAGCTGAGCATCCGTATGGTAAAGAAGATGGCATCACGATCGATATGTTACGTCATTTCTGGATCGCCTTGCCGGAATTTTTAGTTGATATCGATTGTACGATCGTCAGCGTCGAAGTCGATAAACAGAAGCTACAAGACTTCTTCTCGACACCAAAGGATCCGTATGTCGTTGCCTTTGCTCATCTGATGAAGTCGTTTTATTCCTTCCTTGATGAGACAGAAGCAACGAGTGCGCGTGTCGTTCTTGAAAGCCGTGATGATTATCAAAACTTGCTCATTCAAAAGGCGTTCTTCGATATCTTCAATTCGGGAACGGTCCATCTCGACGTCGAAAAAAGCCGTCAAAAAATCAAAGGCTTCATCTTTGCTGAAAAAGACAGCGACCTCTACCAATCTGGTCTTGAGATTGCCGACTTGGTCTGCTTACCTTTATCTCGCGTCCGTCGTGGTGTCATCGAGGTAAAACCACGGTTTGTCCATTATGGGGACGAAAACCGGATTTTTAAAGCCATCAAAGATAAGATTTACATTCGACGCGATAGTCCGGACCAAGATTTCCGAAACTGGGGATTCAAAAAAGTACCGATCACGAAAAAGCGTCGTGAATGGTCTGATACTCCTTGGAATGGTTAATGACTCAAAAAAAGTGGATCCCTAGGGGTCCACTTTTTTAGGGTCTAGCTATTCCTTTTGTTCGCTTTTTCCCTTCTCGACACATATCGAGTAACGGGCACGCTTCACAGTTCGGACGTTGTGCCTTGCAGTGATAACGTCCAAAGAAGATGAATTGGTGATGGAGCTTTGACCAACGCTCCCGTTTGAAACGACGCATCAGTGTCGCTTCGACCTGCGTGACATTATCCTTCCAGCGACAGATCCCGAGGCGTTTTGAGACACGTTCGACATGTGTATCGACCGCAAATGCCGGTACATCAAAGGCAACAGACAAGACGACGTTCGCTGTCTTACGTCCAACGCCAGGTAAGGCTTCGAGCCCGGCCCGTTCCGGCGGGACTTCTCCGTCGTGTTGCGCAAGGAGTTGTGCCGCAAGCGCCTTGATGTTTTTGGCTTTATTTCGGTACAATCCAAGTCGTTTGATTTTGTCCTCGATTTCCTCGACGGGTGCCACAGCAAGCGAAGCAGGATCCGGATACGCTGCGAACAACCCAGGCGTCACCTGATTGACCAGTACGTCGGTCGCTTGTGCACTGAGTGCGACCGCTACGACCAGTTCAAATGGGTTGCGATGAATCAACTCACAAAATGCATCTGGAAACATCTCTTCTAACGTTGCTTCAATCCGATCGATTTCTGCCTTTCGTAACATCTCCTTAACCTCCCCGCCCTGCGAGATCCTCAAGCGTCTTGATCCCTTCACGTTCCCACGTCCGCAAAATTTGATTGATATAGGTCATTTTGCGGACATTATGATAGACCGCTTCTCGAAGTGCGGCAAGCACCAGCTCTTCTGAAATGTTCTCGATCGTCAACCACTGAATGATCTGCTCCATCTGAAACGGTGACATCATCCCGAGTTCCCGCTCGAATTGTTGGAAGACGGACGGGTTGATCGTATCAAAGTTCGGTGCTTCCTGTTCCGGTGGTGCCATCAGCTTTTCGTAAAGCGGAACAAGCGAATAACGTTCAGACCCGTTGACGTTCTCCATTGCCAGTAATCCTTTTTGTAATAAACCGAGTGTCGTCTCGATCGTTTCCGTCTCGGATAGTCCAAGTCGATTACTTAACTCTTCCGGTGACGGCATCTCCATGCCTTCTGCCCGGCAAGCAAACAATTGACCAATCAACGTGAACTCGACGAAACTGATGCCTAACCGTTTTGCCTCGGTGAACAATCGTTTCGGTAAGACGACCGTCCCTTCCTCGAATAATTGCACTAAATTATGATTCATCGTATTTCCTCGATTCTCTAGTCTAAACAAGAAATCGACCCGTCGAGACGATGGGTCGATGTTTTTCCTTACTGCTTATGGATAGAGGCGGTTCAGCAAACGTGGGAACGGAATTGTTTCCCGAACGTGCTCGACACCTGTGATCCAAGCGACTGTCCGCTCTAAACCAAGACCAAAGCCACTGTGTGGAACAGAACCGTATTGGCGTGTTTCGAGATACCATTTATAAGCACCTGTCTCGTCAAGACCATGCTTCTTCATCTCTGCGAGGAGTTTTTCATGATCTTCTTCACGTTGTGAGCCACCGACGATTTCCCCGTATCCTTCAGGGGCAATCAAATCATCACACAAGACGAAGTCTGGGTTTTCCGGATCTTCTTTCATGTAGAACGGTTTGATTGCTTTTGGCCAGTGCGTGATGAAGACAGGACGTGCGAAGCTGTTTGCGATTGCTGTCTCGTGTGGTGCACCAAAGTCATCGCCGAATTCGATATCGTCGAATCCTTGCTCCTTGAGCATGTCGATTGCTTCCGTGTACTTGACGCGCGGGAACGGTGCTTTAATGTTTTCAAGGACCGTCAAGTCACGTCCAAGCAACTCAAGTTCCGCACGACAGTTCTTCAGTGCCGATTGCACAAGGTGCGAAACATAGTTTTCTTGGACTTCGAGGTTCATCTCGTGATCGTGGAATGCCATTTCCGGCTCCATCATCCAGAATTCGATCAAGTGACGACGTGTTTTTGATTTTTCAGCACGGAACGTTGGACCGAACGAGAAGACCTTTCCAAGTGCCATTGCTGCCGCTTCCATGTAAAGCTGACCCGATTGTGAAAGGTACGCATCTTCATCGAAATATTTCGTGTGGAACAATTCTGTTGTTCCTTCTGGTGCGCTACCTGTCAAGATTGGCGGATCCACTTTAATGAATCCTTCTTGGTTAAAGAATTCGTACGTTGCACGAATCAATTCGTTCCGAACGACCATGACCGCATGCTGACGCTTTGAACGCAACCAGAGGTGACGGTTATCCATCAAGAAGTCCGTTCCGTGTGCTTTTGGTGTGATCGGATAATCGATCGCTTCATGGATGACTTCGATTTTTGAAATTTCCATTTCATGACCGATCGCTGTCCGACCGCCATCTGATTTGATGACACCTGTCACCCAGAGTGATGATTCCTGCGTTAAGCCTTTTGCTTGCTTGAATAAGTCTTCGCCGACTGTTTCTTTGACGACGACACCCTGCATGAATCCAGAGCCATCCCGAAGTTGGAGGAAGGCGATTTTACCGCTTGAGCGTTTGTTTGCTAACCAACACCCGATCGTCAC
Source organism: Exiguobacterium sp. KKBO11 (assembly GCF_001644945.1). Lineage (NCBI taxonomy): Bacteria > Bacillati > Bacillota > Bacilli > Caryophanales > Exiguobacterium > Exiguobacterium sp. KKBO11. Next base: position 1,024,080 of record NZ_LUCU01000011.1, on the reverse strand, counting down.
TTCTTCTCCTACATATTTGTTTACATCCCGAATCATTGCTTTCAACAGTCAACATCCTCTCTCTATTAAACGGCTGTATGTGCCGTGATGAATCCTTCAATCCGGTCGAGTGCCTCTAGGACACGTGCCGGATCCGTCGCGTAAGATAGGCGGACATAGTCCGGTGCACCAAATCCTGAACCTGGAATCAAGGCGACCTTCGCTTCAGATAAAACAGCTGTACACCAGTCATCGACATTATCGAATCCACACATCTCGGCAGCTTGCTTTGCATGTGGGAACAAGTAGAATGCCCCTTCTGGCTTCAGACACGTCAATCCTTTGATTTCAATGAGTCGTGCATAGATTTTCTCAAGTCGTTCCTCAAAGATGACACGCATCGCTTCGACCGGTGCATCGCCTTCTGCATACGCAGCAACCGATGCTGCTTGCGCAATCGATGTCGGGTTCGACGTCGAATGGCTCGCTAAGTTCGTCATCGCTGAGATGATCTCTTTCGGTCCGATTGCATACCCGATCCGCCAGCCTGTCATCGCATGGGACTTCGAGACACCATTGATGATGACCGTCCGTTCGCGCATCTCTGGCAAGGACGCGATCGAAATATGTGTCGCACCGTTATAGAGCAACTTTTCATAAATCTCGTCACTGATGACGAGTAGATCGTGCTTGATCGCAACATCTGCTACCATCTCGAGCTCTTCTTTCGAATAGACCATTCCTGTCGGATTCGATGGTGAATTCAAGACGAGTGCTTTCGTTTTTGGGGTAATGTGTTGCTCGAGCAATTCCCGTGTCACTTTGAAGCGAGACGATTCGTCCGTTTCTAAAATGACCGGTACGCCGTCACTGAGTTTAATTTGCTCTGGATAACTGACCCAGTATGGTGCTGGGACGATGACTTCATCGCCTGGATCGAGAATCGCTTGGAACAACGTTGATAGTGCATGCTTTGCTCCTGAAGCGACCATGACTTCTGAGCGTTCGTATGGCATCCATAAGTCACGGCGTGTCTTTTCGATGATTGCATCCTTCAAGGCAACCGTTCCGCCAGACGGCGTATACTTCGTATCGCCCGCTTCTGCTGCCTCGAATGCTGCTTGGATGATGAATTCCGGTGTATTGAAGTCGGGCTCTCCCGCACCTAAACCGATGATGTCTTGACCTTCTTCACGTAGTGCCTTGGCTTTCGCTGTGATGGCTAGCGTCGTAGATGGTGTCAATTGTCGTACGCGTTTCGATAACATGTCGCCCACTCCCTTTACTTGATTCGTAATCGTTTGATGAAAGAACCTTCTTGATACGTGTAATACGAATAATCATAGCCTGTCGTCGTCTTTGAAACGATCTCGATGACGGCACGATCCTCAAAGCCGTACTTAGCAGACACGATGTCTCCTAGTTCCGGATGATCCGCGATGACCGTTTTGATGGCAATACCATCAGCAACTGGTCGTGTCTCAATCGTTCCTTTTTTCGGAACGAACGCCCGTACCGCCTGTCCATTCTGCTTCATCGTAAAAACGACATATTGACGTTTCCCGTTAAAGACAGATTCGAACCGGACATCCGTCGGTTTGAGTTCTTTTTTCAGACGCGCCTCTGCTTGTTCGGCGACGCTCTGTTCCCGGTCTTTTGCCTCAGCGATCGTCACCTGATAAACGGCGGTGCCAAGTACAGTCAAAAGGATGAGTGCACTTAGCAGACCAAGCGTGATTTTCCACTTCATGTGCGGTAGATGGTAAAGACCATCTGCTCCTTGTCTTTTTCATCGAGAGCAAGACCGAACATTAAATCTTCCGTTTTCAGTGTCCGATTCAACAAGTCGACGATTTTATACGTATCGTCATGGCGGTTCACTTTGACGGTCGCAAGTGTTTCAATTTTTGAATCCATCTGTATGTCCTCCCTCATTTTTCTCTATCTATTATAATGCGATAGGGTTTATCTGAATAGACTTAATCGCCATCATTCAAGAACAATTCTAGTTCTGCCGTCAGTTCATCAAGTGGTTTTGATAAAACAGGTACTTTCGGCAGACTCGTGACGAACCGTTTTCCATAACGCGTCGTCTCAATCCGGCGATCAAGTACGAAGACGACACCTCGGTCGTTCGTCGTCCGGATCAAGCGACCAAAGCCTTGCTTAAAGCGAATGATCGCTTGCGGTAAGCTGTATTCGAAAAATGATGATTTCCCGAGTTTTTCGATCCGTTCCGAGCGTGCCTGGACGATCGGTTGATCCGGTGGCGCGAACGGTAGTCGGACGATGACGAGACAACTGAGATCATCTCCTGGGATATCGACCCCTTCCCAAAAGCTAGCCGTCCCGAACAAGATACAGGCGTCGAGTTGCTTGAACTGTTTCATCAGTCGTTGCCGTGAACCTTGCGTGACCCCTTGCGAGAGTAACGTAAACCGGTCAGGTAACAGCGGTTTCGTCGCTTCATGCGTCAGTCTTAGCAAGTCATTTGAGGTAAACAAGACGAGCATCCGTCCTTCCGTCACCTCTGCGATTTGTAAGATGGCTTCCGCAATCGTCTCTGCGAATTCCGGCAATGGTACATCCTGTAGGAGCGGGAGATCCGTCGGAATCATCAATCGCACGTTATCGGCATATCCGAACGGCGACGGAACGACGAAACGACGTGTCTCAAACGCATCGAGCCCTAAACGGTTCTCAATGAACTGGAACTTGTTCGAGACTGTCAGCGTCGCAGACGTCAGGATACACGTCCGTTTCGAAAAGACATCGCGTCGCAGTCGCTCTGAAATGTCGATTGGTTGTGTGTAGACCCGTGTTAGTTTCCGGTTCTTAACAGACGTCTCGATCCAAGATACCGTCTCATCGTGCGGGGCAAGCATCGTCTCAAAGATGGCGAGTTCCGCTTCTTCGATTTGTGACGTGATCGCTTTTAAATCCGCGACGAGTGAGCGTTCGCGATAACTCATCTGCTCCCGGTGTTCATGGAACAGTTTATGAATCGCCCGGATTGCTTGACGCAAACGCCGCAACACCAATTCAACCCGCTTGGCACTTTCCTGGACGGCACGCATCGAACGGTCGAGTCGCTTGAAGCGAATGCTGACCATTCCTTCCCGTCGTGCTTTGCGAGAAGCCAGTTCAAGCCCGTACGCTTGAATGATCATCAATAGACCGTCTGCTTCTTCGAGTAACGTCGTCAGTGCCTCATCGACTGTCTCACTATGGGCTTCGACCATCTCGGCGATGTCCCATTCTTCCGACAGATCGAGCAAGCGGTGTAATAATTTTTTATCGGACGAATACCCGAGTTGTCGGAACAGACGATCAAACGTATGTCCATCAAAGACAAGACCAAAATGATGGCTCGCGACTTCTTCGATTTGGTGTGCCTCGTCAAGAATCAACGGACTTCCTTTCGGCAAGACCCCTGCTTCGAACTGCAGGTCACTAAACAACAAGGCATGGTTCGTGACGATGACCGTCGCATCCTTTGCTTGGCGAATCGCATGTTGGAAGAAGTCCCGGCTGTACCACGGGTCAAATCGTCCGAGCTGCGATTGGCTATCAGACTGGATCAACTGTTTAATGCCGATATTGCCTTGCGCTGCACCGCCTGGTAAGCTGACTTCCTCTAAATCTCCCGTTTCCGTCTCCGTCAACCAGACGAGCAGAATCGCTTTTGCGAGCGTGAAGTTATAAGCATCCTCTTGATCATTCAAGAAAAATTCGAATTTCCGTAAATCAATATAGTTACTTCGTCCCTTAAGCAATGCAATCTGGACCGGCGCATCGAACAGTTGACGCAAGAGCGGTAAATCACGCGCGAACAGTTGCTCCTGCAATTGAATCGTGTGCGTACTGACGACGATCGGGACTTCATGTTCGAGCGCGTAATGCGCTGCCGGAACAAGATAACCGAGCGATTTCCCGGTTCCCGTTCCCGCTTCGACGAGTAACGGCGTTTCTTGATCGAGCGATTGATAGACATGACGCATCATCTCGAGCTGCCCACGTCGCTCTTCGTATCCTTCGAATAGACGAGGGAACGTCACGGCATTCAATTCATCCACGAATGGTCCGAACGGTTCAAGAACGGGCGGATGCGTTAAGCGTTCGATCGTCTGACGCTTTTTCAAAGCGATTTTTCGAAAACGATCAAACTGTGAATCCTCCTCGATGCCGACTAAACGAATCGCATGGTCGATTTCCTCTTCGATGGCACTGAACAGGCGTGGTGATAAACGTCTTAAGTGCTTCAATGTCTCAAGCGGCAACGTATGTAGTCGTTTGAGTAGTTCAAGCAACAATTCAGCCGTCGCCGAAGCGTCACTCCCTGCCCGGTGCGCTTCTTGATGGGCAAGGTGTAATGACTCTGACAGATGCGACAGCGCGTGGCTTTCTGCTGTCGGAAGTAAGATTCGTGCGAGTTCGACCGTATCGATGACAGGACCTGTGTACGGCAAGTATCCTTCCTCTTCTAACGCATCGTTTAAGAAGTTTAAATCGAACTGCACATTATGTGCGACGAAGACACCACCATCGAGCAATGATAAGACACGCGGTGCGATGACATCGAATGTCTCGGCCTCTTTGACATCCTCATCCGTGATGCCCGTCAACTGGGAAATGAACGGAGGAATCGGTTGGGTCGGACGCACGAACGCAGACAATTGTTCTGTCAACTGTCCATCTTCAATGACCGCCATGCCGATCTCAATCATCTCATCGCCAGCCTTTATGGAATGACCTGTCGTTTCCAGGTCGACTACGACGTACTTTTTCTTCAACACTGATCCTCCACCTTTTATCCATCCTCTCCATGACCGGATGGCATTTCATTCTTCATCTTAACAAAAAAAGAGACCCGCTGACATGATCGGGTCTCTAAAATTTCATAAGATCGTGTGGGCGATTTCTTGAGACAACATTTGTTTGATGTCGTTCTGTTCATTTAGAACAGCCACTTTTGGAACATGTGTCGCGATTTCTTCCGTCGATAGTTGTGCGTACGCCATGATGATGACCTCATCTCCGACTTGGAAATGGCGAGCTGCCGCACCGTTCAAACAGATGACACCTGAACCACGAGCACCTTTAATCGCATACGTTTCAATCCGTGCACCGTTCTGATTGTTCGTCACTTGGACTTTTTCATTTTCAAGAATCCCGACAGCATCGAGTAAATCTTCATCGATCGTAATCGAACCAACATAGTGTAAGTTTGCCTCGGTGACCCGAGCTTTGTGTAGTTTAGCGTGCATGAATGTGCGTAACATCGTCATGCTCCTCTCGTATATAGTAAATTATCGATCAAGCGTGCCGATGCAAACTGCACGGCGACAGCTAAGAGAATCGTAGTCGTTTGTTCCGTAACGGGTCGTAGTGAGGGGTAGTCGACGGCTTCGACGTAATCGATCGTCGTCCCTTCGAATTGAAGTGCTTCGCGCGTCCGATCGAGAACCGTTTCAACAGGCACCCCTTGATCGAGTGCTTGTTTCGCTTGTTGCAACGCCTGCTGGATGCCCGGTGCTTGCGCCCGCTCTGTTTCCGATAGATAGACATTGCGTGACGATTTTGCTAGACCATCCGCTTCGCGAATGATCGGGCAACGGACGATCTCAACCGGAACAAAGTAATCAGCGACATACGCTTCAATCAATGCGAGCTGTTGTGCATCCTTTAAACCGAAATATGCACGGGTTGGACGGACGACGTTCAATAGTTTGCTGACGACCGTCAACACACCATCAAAATGTCCTGGTCGTGATGCGCCGCATAAGACATCATCACCGGAGCGGACCGTAACACGAGCCATATCCAGCGGATACATCGTCTCGTTCGTCGGATAGAACAGATAATCGACCCCTTCTGCCTCCGCAATCTTCTGATCGCGTTCCGCGTCTCGTGGATAACGATCCAAATCTTCGTTTGGTCCGAATTGTGTCGGGTTGACGAAAATACTCAAGACGACGACATCGTTCTCTTGTCGTGCTTGTTTGAGCAAGGAGGCATGCCCTTCATGCAAGAATCCCATCGTCGGTACAAAACCGATTGAACCGGCTCCCGCTAAACGTTCGCGTAACGTCTGGACGTCCTGGATGATTTTCATTCTTTAGTCCCTCCATAAAGCGCACCAATCAGTTCTTCGTCCATCTGGAACGAGTGTGCTAGTTCAGGGAAGGCACCGGCTTTGACGTCTTTGACGTAAGCAGCAATCGCTTCCGTTCCTGAAGTATTCCAATCCGTGTAGGCTTTGACGAACTTCGGTAAACGACCGACACCATACGTCAAGATGTCATGATAGACAAGTACTTGACCGGCGACGTCTGCACCGGCACCGATTCCGATGACCGGAATCGAGAGGAGCTCTTGAATGCGTTTCGCGAGCGGATGCGGCACACATTCGAGGACGAGCATCTTTGCTCCGGCACGCTCTGCTTCCAAACTGTCTGCAATCAGTTGTTCGGCTGCTTCTAATGATTTCCCTTGGACTTTGAATCCTTCAAGGACACCAACGGATTGTGGTGTTAATCCGAGATGCGCGACGCAAGGCATCCCAGCGTCCGTCAAACGACGAATCGTCTTTAAGATCTCCCCTGCCCCTTCCAGCTTCAAGGCATCTGCCTGCGATTCTTGGAAGATACGCGCCGCTGATTCAAGCGTGCGATCAAATGAACCATGATAACTTGCGAACGGCATATCGACGATCATGAACGTCTGTGGTGCGCCGCGGCGTACCGCGCGCGCATGATGAACCATGTCGTCGACCGTGACAGCAATCGTTGAATCATAGCCGAGGATGACGTTCCCGAGGGAATCGCCGACGAGCAACATATCGACTCCTGCTGCTTCCGATAGTTTTGCTGAAGGATAATCATACGCCGTCAACATGACGAGCTTCTCTCCAGCTTGTTGTTTTTTGAGTAATGGACCCATTGTGTGCATCGTGTTCTCTCCTTACGTGTGTAGGGAGGACAAAAGGAAAACGCCTTCTTCTCCAAAATAAATGCATGCGGAAAAGAAGGCGGAATAATTGAATATCGTCCTTCTGTCCCTGTCCGTTAAGATCAAGGCAGTTGAAACAGCTAAAACTGGCACCTGTCAATTCGGTATGGTTCCGGCAAGCGGATACCATCCGTGGCTTTATTATACATGACGGGAAAAGCTCTCTGCAAACCGTCTGATTCAAACCTTTATTCTTTTTCCCAGTAAATCAGCTCTGCCGAATGGAAACGGGTCTCCCCCGTTTCCGTCTCAATCCGAATCGTGCCCGTCTCGTCAATACCGAGCAATGTTCCGGAAGCGGTCATCTGACGTGTCCGTAGCGTCACTCGTTCATGTAAGCGATCTGCGAGTGTTTCCCACTCCGAGACGAAAGATCCGAATCCTAGCTCGAGCCACTGCGTGTATAGTCGTTCAAATCGATTCAAGAAAGTCGCGACGACCTCCGCACGTCGGAAAGTTCTTCCTGATTCTCGGACGAGCGAGGTAGCACGGTCCTCGATCCCTTCCGGAAACTGCTCGTGATGCACATTGATGCCGATGCCAATGATGACTGAACTGATCCGATCCGCCTCGGTCTGCATTTCCGTCAAAATGCCTGCCACCTTACGACCGTTGATCAAGATGTCGTTCGGCCATTTAATCGTAACTGGAACATCGAATGTCCGGAGAGACTGTGCAAGTGCAATACCTGCTACGAGCGTTAATTGACCTGCTTGGTGCATCGGTACATCTGGTCGGACGAGTAGACTCATCGCGATGCCCTCATTTTTCGCCTCATGCCACGTTCTCCCTAGCTGTCCGCGTCCATTCGTCTGGTGATCGCATACGACGAGTGTTCCTTCCTGCGCTTGCTGTTGCGCTTGCTCATGTGCAATCCGCTGCGTCGTGTCCAGTTCTTCGAAATGAAGGATGTGGCGACCAAGACGTGCTGTCGTTAACCATTGTTCAATCGCAATCGGTGTCAGCAAATCGCCTTCATCGACTAATTGATAACCTTGCTTTTTATTCGAGATGATCTGGTATCCTTCTTCCTTCAAGGTTTGTATATGTTTCCAAATAGCGGTACGTGAAATATTTAACGTCTCTGCTAATTCCTGTCCGGAGTACCACGTCCGCTGACGAAGTGCGATCAAGATTTGTTCTCGGACTGAGTGCGCCATCGCTCTACCTCCTTCAATAATGTTACGCGGTCGTTTGGGCAAGCGCGGGTGACGACACTGTATTCCAAATGCAAAAGTGCTTCTTTGATCTGTTGTTTTTGGAGACCGAGGCGGATCATGTCTTTTCCGTCTACAGCGAGCTCTTTACGACTGCGAATCGGTAAGTCTGATCGCTCTGGATAATCCGTTCCTGTCATTTCCCGAAGGATCATCAGTTCTTCGTCCGACAATTGATAACGATCCCAGTCTTGTAACGGTCGGTGTAACAGAGGTATTAAACGCGTTGCGAGCTGCACTTGATGTTTCGATCGTTTCCAGCGTGTCAATTGATCTTTCGCGAGACCGGCATCGAGTACGAGTGTCCAGACAGCATCCTTTGAAACACCCTGAAACGACTGCTGCGCGAGTCCTGTGACGATTTCTGAAGTCATGCCGGGGAGGTAGCGTTCGATTCCAGTCCGGAGCATCGCCTGTAACGCCCGCTGTTTTCCAGGACCAAGTAAGAGTTTCTCGAACTCGATCGCAATCCGCTCAATCGCAACGGCCGCTAGGTGCGGAGCGAGTTCGACAATCGCTTGTTCAGTTGCCTCGTCAAGCGAGAAATCCAGTTGGCTCATGAAGCGGAACGCCCGCATCATTCGAAGCGCATCTTCATTAAAACGTTCGGCTGGTTCGCCGACAGTCCGGATGATCCGCTCTTCGATGTCACGCGCTCCTCCGAACAGATCGACACGTCCTGATGGTCTGAGTGCCATCGCGTTGATCGTAAAGTCTCGCCGGGTCAAATCCTCTTCCAAACTAACACCAAGCGTTACCGCATCCGGTCGCCGGCGATCGCTGTACGTTTCTTCCGAGCGGAACGTCGTGATCTCGTACGGCACGTGGTTGAGAACGACCGTCACGGTTCCGTGCTCGAGTCCTGTCGGAATGACGACAGGGAATAAGTCGATGATTTGTTCCGGTAACATCGAGCTCGCTAAATCATAGTCTCCTGGTGTCCGGTCGAGTAACATGTCGCGAACGGCGCCACCGACGATATAGGCTTCACCACCCGCTTGTTCGATCGTCTGAATGATATGATGTGCGCCTTCAAGCAAGTTCATGACGCGCACACACCCGTTCATAGACTTGTTCATAACGACGGACGATCTCATTCGAATCAAAACGACGACGCGTATCACGAATGCCCTCTTCTGCCATCCGTTCCCGTAACATCGGGTCATCCGCGAGTTCACCGATTCGTGCCGCAGCCATTTTGACGTCGTAAGTCGGAACGATATATCCGGTTAATCCGTCCTGGATGACTTCCGGTAAGCCACCTGCTGTCGAGACGACACTCGGGACACCAATTGCCATCGCCTCAAGGACGACGAGTCCGAACGCTTCTTTTTCAGACAACAGGACATGAATATCACTAATGGCCAGCAATTGCGCGACGTGTTCCTGTTTACCTGCAAAGATCACTTTGTCGTAAATGCCGAGTTCCTTTGCGCGACGTCTCGTTTGTCCCATCTCTGGACCATCCCCGACGAGCAACAGACGCATCTTCCGGTCTTTCGCTGCAATGGCGAACGCCGCAAGCGTATCATCGATTCGTTTGACCGGTCGGAAGTTCGAGATGTGAATGACGACGACTTCGTCCGCTTCGATGCCGTAATGCCGCTTCAAGCGTTCATCCCGCATCGGATAATAGACACTCTCATCAATCGAGTTCGCAATGACATCGATGTCGTAGTGTGCGTTGAGCGTCGCATTCGTCTCAAGCGCTAGACTCTCGGATACGGCCGTGACCGCGTCTGATCGTTCGATGCCGTACCGGATGGCCGGTTGCATCTCTAAATCTTGCCCGATGACGGTGATGTCCGTTCCGTGTAACGTCGTCACGACGGCGACACCTTTTTTCTTTGCCATGTTTCGTCCGAGATCTGCACAGACCGCGTGCGGAACGGCATAATGAGCATGGATGACATCGAGATCGAATAAATCAATGATTTCTGCGACTTTTGACGCTAACGTAATGTCGTATGGTGGATATTTAAAAACGGAATACTGGTTGACTTCAACCAAGTGGACCGTGATGTTTGGCCGATATTCCGTCAGGCGAAACGGCATGCTCGACGTAATGAAGTGGACGTCATGTCCACGATCCGCTAATTTCATACCGAGCTCCGTCGCGACGACCCCACTCCCGCCGACGGATGGATAACAAAGAATCCCAATTGCTTTTTTCATGATAAAACCACACTCTCTTTATGACTTCTATTCGTCTCTATTCTAAGCAATATCAATCGGAATGACCATACTGATCACTTTTCGACTGATTTTCATAGGAAAAGCTAGTCTTTTTCCGACCGTGCCGTTACCCTAGAGAAAGAGTCTTGATTTGAAAGGAGCATACGGAAATGGCACCTCCATTCCAATTTCCGATTCGGATCCAGAACATTTTCTGGATTTTGATCGGATCATTCATCTTTGCTTTTGGTATTTATCATTTTAACGTTCAAAATGAGTTAGCAGAAGGCGGTTTTACTGGGATTACCTTGATCTTAAAAGGACTGTTCGGATGGTCTCCATCGATCACGAACTTAGTATTGAATGTCCCACTTTTTTTCGTCAGTTATAAAATTCTTGGTCGGACGACCTTCGTCTACACGTTGGTCGGTACATTCAGTTTTTCCTTCTGGTATGGATTAATTGCCAAATATTCACCACTCGTCATCGACCTGCGCGACGATATGGTGCTTGCTGCGCTTTTTGCCGGTGTCTTCATCGGCGTTGGTCTTGGTATCATCTTCAACAATGGTGGTACGACAGGTGGCGTCGATATCATCGCGCGTTTGACGAAACGCTACTTCGGTTGGTCGATCGGTCGAACTTTCTTGATTTTCGATTTCTTCGTCATCGTCGCATCCTTGACGTATCTCGACTACAAACAAGCGATGTATACGTTACTTGCCGTTTACGTCGGCGCCCGCGTCATCGATTGGATGCAGGAGGGCACTTATGCTGGTAAAGCAGCGATGATCATCAGTGATCACCGGACGGAAATCGCCGACGGTATTCATGCGACGATGAATCGTGGCACGACCCGTCTGATCGCAAAAGGCGGTTACTCCGGACGGGATCTCGAAGTACTGTACGTCGTCGTCGCTCGCAATGAGATCAATCGCTTGAAGACGCTCGTTAAAAGTGTCGACCAGCACGCCTTCATCACGTTGCATGACGTCTATGAAGTAACAGGAGAAGGTTTCACGTTCGACGAAAATCGGGTCCCAATCAAAGAAACGTAAAAAACACGGATCGCTCAAACGAGCAATCCGTGTTTTTCGTTTTAGTCATCACTTGACGGGTTGAAGACGAGCAGTGCGAGACGAAGGAACTCGGCAACAGCAACGAGTGTTGCTGCCACGTACGTCCAAGCCGCTGCGTTCAAGACACGACGTGAACCACGTTCTTCTTCGGCATCAATGATGCCATGCTCCGTCAACTGCGCCATCGCTCGATTTGAGGCATCAAACTCGACCGGTAACGTGACGAGTTGGAAGATGACGGCACCAAGCATCAAGACGACACCAAGCATCGCAAGACCACTGAAACCAGCGAACAGACCGATCAACAACAGTGGAAACGATAAGTTCGATGTGATCGACGCGACAGGTGCGATCCGGTGACGGACACGCATCATGTTGTAATCCGTCGCATCTTGAATGACGTGACCGATTTCGTGCGCTGCAATCGAAACGGCTGAGACCGTCGAACCGTAATAGACGTCTTCCGACAAACGAACGACTTTGTTCGTCGGGTCATAATGATCGGACATCGTTCCACCGATCGGCTCGAGACGGACGTTCGTGATTCCGTTCTGCTTCATGATGAAGTCTGCGACCTGCGCTCCCGTCACCCCACTCTGAATCGGAACATCTTGATATTTTTTATAGGTGCTCCGCACCCGCATCTGAGCCCAGATCGGGACGATGATGATGATCGCGAGATAGATCAAATAGTTTGCCACGAGACATCGTTCCTTTCTTTTTTTGATTATAGGTCTATTTTATGTTCAAGTGATCTTATTGTCAATTGAATCGCGCGCGACAAGCAGATATCCCATCAAAAGACATAATCCGGTCAACCAGAAGGAGCCGTAGCCGATCCACTGGATATGCTCCGCAAGCGCTGGGTAACGCGGCCATTGTCCGAGGACGTAATCGACGACATCGTTGTGAATGACCCAGATGGCGACGAGGACAAGCTCCTTGACGCGAAACGTCATCAGCGGACTGTATAATAACGCCTGGAACGCCATCGCTCCGTGCGACACCATCAACATCAGTGCCATTGCTGTTAAGATTGGATCCTCCGTTCCGAGTTGATTCAACATCAACGCATTCATGACGACTGCCCAGACCCCATATTTGATCAATGTCACGAACGCGAGCGCTTCAAATAGTCGGGAACGTCGTCCGAAAATCCAGAGAAAGACGATGATCGTAAAGAACAGGGATGCTGTCGGGCTATCCGGAATAAATGGGTAGTAATACCACTTCGATGTCGCAAGTTGTGGTTCATACCAGTAGTAACCGTATAATGTGCCTGCTAAGTTGATCAACCCGACAATCCAGAGTACGGCTTTATGTCGGAGTAATGTCAAAATACCTTGCAATCGTTTCACCTCATCATCGACAAAAGCCGGAGGATTGCTCCCCCGGCTTTTGGCTTATTTATTGTTTTCGCCGCCTTCACCGTATGAAGCGATGAATTTCGCGAGTTCTTTACGATCCGCATCTGATCCTTTGTACTGACCAGCAGGCATCGAACCGATCCCTTTATCTGCGATTTCATAAATCTCTTCTTCTGTCTTCTTCGTACCGACGAGTGCCGGAGCTGCTGCTCCACCCTCGAGGTTTTTACCATGACAGTTGACACATGACTGGTTCGAATAAATTTCGTATCCTTTTGCCGCTGTATCAATTTCTGGTCCTTCGTTCATCGTCAACTCACCTTGTTTATGGATTGTATCCCAGTGAGTCGTTTGAACAGATTCCCAAGTCAAGAAGACGATCGAGACGACTGCGAGGAGCATCATGCTGACTGCGATCGGACGTTTCGCAGGACGACGTTCAAGACCTTGGTCGAGCCATGGCGCGACGAGAAGTGCTGTGAACGCAAGACCTGGGAGAATGACCGTTCCCATCAAGATGTATGGACCTGCAGCGAATTGGTATTTCAAGAGCTGATAGAGGAATAGGAAGTACCAGTCCGGAAGTGGAATGTACGACGTATTCGTCGGATCGGCAATGTTTTGAAGTGGTGCTGCTTCTACGATTGTCAGTGTCATGAAGCCGATCAAGAAGACCGCTCCAACCATCCATTCGCGAAGTAAGAAGTTTGGCCAGAACGCTTCCGTTCGACCTGGATATTCCGAGTAGTCTTTCGACTTGTTCGGCATCCGGTTGTTGATCGACACCCGTGAATCGGTGACGAATTTCATTCCTTTACCACGATGCATCGTGTTCTCCCCCTTTTTTGTTGTCTAGATGATAGTCGGTTTAAAGTGGTCCAGAGATCCCTTGTTTACGGATCATCATGAAGTGGGCCCCGAGCAAGACGAACAATGCTGCAGGAAGGAAGAAGACGTGAATCGCAAAGAATCGAGCGATTGTACTTGCGCCGACGATTTCTCCACCCGCAAGGAGGGTCTTCGCGATACCACCGATGACCGGAATACTTTCAGCAATCTGAATCGTAACTTTTGTCGCGAACAACGCTTTCATGTCCCAAGGCAATAGGTATCCTGTCAGACCGAGAGCTAAGACGACGAAGAACAAGAGAACTCCGACGACCCAGTTCAATTCACGTGGTTTCTTGTATGAACCAGTGAAGAAGACACGTAATGTATGTAGGAACAACATTACGATAACGACCGACGCACCCCAGTGGTGCATACCACGAACGATTTGTCCGTGTGCGACTTCATTTTGAAGATAGTAGACGGACGCGTGTGCGTTGATGATGTCCGGTACATAATACATCGTCAAGAACATCCCCGAAAGAATCTGGATGACGATCGTAAAGAACGTCAATCCGCCAAAACAATAAACGAAAGCTGAAAAGTTATGTGCCGGGTTGACGTGCTCCGGTACTTCATGGTCGGCGATATCTCGCCAGAGCGGCGTAATGTCAACGCGCTCATCGATCCAATCATAGATTTTTTGCATCATCGCTTACGCACCTCTTTCGACTGGTTTACCAAGGTAGAGGAAACCATCTTTCTGCTGCATTTCATAACCATCGAGTGGTTTCGTCGGAGGCGTTCCTGGAACGTTGACGCCATCCTTCGTGTACCGACCGAAGTGACATGGGCAATAGAATTGCTCCGGGTGCGTCGGATCTGAACCGAAGCTGACTTGGCAACCTAAGTGTTTACAAATTGGTGAGAGGGCTAAAATTTCTCCCTTATCATCTTTGAACACCCAAGCTGACAACGTTTCTTCGAACTCATACCATGCATCTTGCGTTTGTTTCTTGAAGTCGACCCGTTTTGGTTCTGTCGTGATATCCGACAACTTCATTACTTTTACTTTATCGCCTGCTCCTGATTTCTTCAGGACTGGATCAACTGCGAAGTTGACCATCGGCATGACCATTGTCGCAGCCATGAAACCGCCGACGCCTGTCAATGTATACGTCAAGAACTGACGACGTGTTACGTTAGACCCGTTTTGAGCCATCTCGATCCCCCCTTGTGATGTACGCTGTGCCCCAAGACGACAGTACTTCACACAAATTTCTCACATGGTAATAGTATCTTAATAAAATCATTGCGTCAACCGCTTCATAGCGCGGTCCAACGGTTTCCTAACTGTTCGAGAACTTGTCCTACGAAATTCCCGACCATCTGACCTTGTTGGTCACGACTCATCGTCTCAAGAGCTAGACGTGGCACGTAGATA
Organism: Exiguobacterium sp. KKBO11; assembly: GCF_001644945.1. Classification (NCBI taxonomy): domain Bacteria; kingdom Bacillati; phylum Bacillota; class Bacilli; order Caryophanales; genus Exiguobacterium; species Exiguobacterium sp. KKBO11. The sequence goes on along the minus strand of NZ_LUCU01000011.1, from coordinate 1,008,980 downwards.
ATCTCTTCGGCGGCAGTCTCCTTCCACCTTAAATCAGCAGTGATGAAGGTGATGAAACGGAATTGCCCGGAAGCAGCCGCTTGACGCCATCCTTCCAACTGTTCGATCGACGGTGCATCGATATAGGTCAGAGCAGGAACGAGCAACGCCCGTCCGGATAGCTGGCGTTCGACTTCGGACGCCACCGTCAATGTCATGTCTGCGCATTCCGCGTAAGCATGCATCGCCTCATCGAAACCGACCGGAAGCAAAGGCACGATCAGCGTATCGATGAACGCTTGCTCGCTTCGTGTCCGCTGTACGTCGGATGGTTTGAAACGCAAGTCATTTCCCCCTTTCTTCGTACTTACAATTCGTCACATTTAATGTATCATATCCGCATTTCCTCCTACTCTCTTAATGTGAACGTTTTATGAAATTCCACTCTATTTTTCTTCATATTTTGCACAAATCTTCACATACGAAAGGACCCTACTACCTCTGCTGGGCAATAGAGTCCTTCTGTTAAGGAAGTTGACTTCGAACGAGCCGTAACTGTTCGGAAAGAGAGTGGAATCGATGTTGATCGCGTGCATCCAGCGCTTCATCAATCAAGCGGACTAAACGTTCTTCTTCCTGCCGATTGACCGTGACCGCGATGAAATGTGTCGCTTCATCCGCTAAGCGCGGTTCAACAGCAACTTCTGGGCGAAACGGATTTTCTTCTAGTAAAGACAAATACTCGTCATCCATCATCATACCTTGGAAGTTCAACTCGATATAGATATCTTCCGAGGTCAGGCGGATGTCATGATACGCTTTTTCTGGATCTAACGTCGTGACATCCCCTTTTTTGAAGAGAAACGGTTCTGCGTCGAATCCGTATGTCGTCATGATGATTGCCTTCGGAGCGAAGGTCGCATTTTGAACGAAGTGTACTTGCTCGAGTTTTGCCTCATTGCGCAGCCAATAATCGATGATCCATTTCGCTTCCCGTCGCTTTAACGTGTAATAGGTCAAGATGCGGCGTAAGAATCGCTGCTTTCTCTCTATCATCTCAATCCTACTCCCTTCTCCCGTGAAGTCATCCATCCATTCGTTCAACATAATCGACGAGTTCGTTATCTTCTGGTGTCAACTTAGCAGCGCGGCGGAGAAGACGTTGTCCCTCTTCACGCCGTCCTTCCTCGACGAGTGCGAATCCATACTCTTTCAAGAAGAGCGCATCTTCCGTGAATGCACCTTCGACTATCGCATAATTCTCCATCGCTTGCGTGTATTCCTCTAAGGCATACAAAGCGCGTGCCCGGTACCATGTTAGAATCGGAGCCGTGACGTGTTCTTCGATGGCAGAGATCGTCTCGATCATCGCTTCGTGGTCCTCGTCTTCAGCAAGTAACGAAAGCAAACGTTCCGCTGCGACGATTGATTCCGGATTCAAGGCAAGCGCCTCACGTAGCGCTTGGACGCTTCCAGCGCGATCGCCGAGTTTTAGAAGGAACAAGGCTTCCATCGTCCGCAACTCATCATTGTAATCGTCGCGCTCCATTCCTTGTTTGATGACGTTCAGTGCTTCTTTTGTCAAACCAAGTTCGGCTTGGCTTTCCGCATATGGTACGTACGCCGACGTATAGTCAGGATCCTGTGCAATCAATTGCTGGAATGTCTCGACCGCTTTTTGATGTTGACCGACACGGTGAGCCGTCATCGCAAGACCAAACAGCGTATGCAGGTCGGAGCGTTCTGCGACAGCACGTTCGTACAGTGGAATCGCATCTTCAAATTGTCCTGTCATCGCGAGTGATTCCGCGTAAAGGGCATCGAGCGGCAATTCAGCACGTAACTCTGGTCGCTCCGCGATTTCGGCGAATAACGGTACCGCCTGATCAAACGCACCGAGCGTCATGTAGAGTTCGGCTAAACCGTATGCCAGTAACGGTTCGTCCGGTGCAAGGTTACGCGCTTCCTTCAGCTTCGCTAACGCTACTTCGTCAAGACCTTGTGACTGATAGAGGTCCGCAAGTAAAACAAGAGACCGGGGACCATATTCCATGTCCGACGTATCGACCTGCTCGAGGACGGAGATCGCTTCTTCTTCGCGATCCAAATCGATATAACACTCTGCTAGTAACAAGGCTACTCCCGCGTTACCCGCATATTCGACGTAAAGTGGCGCCAAAAGATCGACCGCCCGGTCAGACAATCCGAGTTCGATATAGAGATCGGCAACGGCGAGGCGGTCCTCATCCGTTCCTGTCTTTTCGAGTTTTTCTAATGCTGCTAACGCTTCCGAGGTGTGACCATGTTCTAATTCTTCGATGATGCCATTCAATAGTTGTTCATTCAAGGCAAGCGCCCCACTTTCTGTCATCCGCCTATTGCTTACTCAGATTGGTCGGATTGAAGTTTCTTTAAATCATCATAGAACGTTGGATAGCTGACTTCAACTACTTCGCGTCCATGAACCATAATTTCCGGATTGATCGTCGCCGCGATCGTCAACATCATCGCGAGTCGGTGATCACCTGCACTGTCGACTTCCGCTGCTTGCAAAGGTGTCGGTCCTTCGATGATCATGCCGTCATCCGTCGCCTCGATGTTCGCTCCAAGACGCTGTAATGCCGTCACGACCGTGTCGATCCGGTCCGTTTCCTTGACACGTAGCTCTTCCGCATCGCGAATGATCGTTCGTCCTTCCGCTTGCGTCGCAAGCAAAGCGAGTAGCGGGATCTCATCAATCAAGGATGGAATCTGATCACCTTCGACGGTGATCGCTTGTAACGATGTCGTCTCGACGGTCACATCTGCCGTCTCCTCTCCACCGTCTTCTGAGCGATGATTGATTTCGACACTTGCACCCATCTGTCGTAACGTCTGTAAAAAACCAATCCGTGTCGGATTCATCAAGACGTGAGTCGTCGTAATGCGACTATCCTGCCCGATTGCTGCCGCCGTCCACCAAAACGCTGCTGACGATGGATCGCCTGGAATGTCGAGTGACGTTGCTTGTAAGCGTACAGGACCTTGAACACGAATATGCCGACCATCCTCGCGTTCATCGATCGCTACGTCAACGCCGAACTGCGGCAACATCCGTTCCGTATGGTCCCGTGACAGGATCGGCTCGATGACAGTCGTCTCACCCGTCGCATGCAGACCTGCGAGCAACACGGCACTTTTCACTTGTGCACTTGCAACCGGCAACGTATACGTCGTTCCGACAAGCGGCGTTCCTGTGATGTGAAGAGGTGCCGTCTCACCTGTGATGTTTGCTCCAAATAATGCAAGCGGTTCCGTAATCCGTTTCATCGGACGTCTGCGTAAGGAAGCGTCGCCATCGAGCGCGTACGTCGCTTGACCGCCTGCTAGGATACCGCTCAAGAGACGAATCGTCGTCCCCGAGTTTCCGCAATCGATCGTTGCTTCTTGGAATGTATCCGTTCCGGTGATCCGAATTTCCTCTGGTGTTCGATCGATCTGTGCACCAAGTGCCTGCATCGCTTCTAGTGAAGCAAGACAATCGGCCCCTTCAAGTGCGTTTATGACACGTGTCGTTCCCTCGGCGATTCCACCGAACAGGAAAGCACGGTGCGTCATAGATTTATCGCCTGGTACTTGTACTGTTCCTCTTAAGCCCATTCTAAACACCTCACTGTTTGATTGAATGCTCGACGCAATCGTTCTTCGCTGATCGCTTCTAAAATGAAGCGTCCTTCTTTTTCAAGGACGAATCGAATCGTTGCTTGGTGGTTCTTCTTGTCGCGACGCATCAGTTCAAGGTAGGTCTTAAACGATTGTCGATCCGGCAATTCCGTTCCAAGACGGTGGAGCAATTGTCCGAGTTGCTTCGCCTGTTCGTCATTTCCTTCCAAGAACTTGACGAAGACAAGTCCGATCCCTACTGCCTCGCCATGCGCAAGACCAGGACTCGCATATTCAACGGCATGACCGAATGTATGTCCATAATTCAAAAATGCACGCATCCCTTGCTCCGTCTCATCTTGTTCGACGATATCCCGTTTCACATTAATACCTCGTGCGAGCCAGTCTTCTAAATCGAGTCCTTTGACAGCATCCAGCGAAACATCGAGTAACGAATCTGCAAATGATGGTCGCGAAAGGAACCCATGCTTGACTAACTCAAAGAAGCCACTTCGCCATTCCCGGTCTGGTAATGTCTGAAGGAGCGTTAAATCATACACGACACCACTTGGCTGATAAAATGCACCGACTAAGTTTTTACCAAGGGAGAGGTTGAGACCAACCTTTCCACCAACACTTGAATCGTGCGCTAACAGTGTCGTCGGAATTTGAATGAACGGAATGCCGCGCAAAAAGGATGCCGCGACGAATCCCGCTAAATCACCAATCATTCCACCACCGAACGCAAGGATAAGGCTATGACGTGTCATCCCATACCGAACCCCTTCTTCGAGTAGAGCGCCATAAACGGCAAGCGACTTACTATTCTCACCAGGCGCAACGGTGCTGATGTGAACATCGATCGACGCCGATACATCCGCTAACGCATCCTGCAATCGATCCATCTGCAAGTGATGTACCGTTTCATCCGTGATGACCCAGATGCGGTCCGCCTCGTTCAGCGCTGAAAGATGCGATAACCGGGCTAATGCCCCATTTCCGACAAGTACTGGATATGACGTTTTCAACCGGATATCAAATTCGATCAAAACGTCCGAACCTCCTCTTTGTAGGCGGCGACGGCAGCTTGAAGACGATCGAGTGTCGATGTCCCGAACATTTCAAGGATAGCAACCGCAATCTCAAACGCGACGACGGCTTCTAAAACAACCGATGCGGCTGGAACGGCACAGGCATCACTTCGCTCGATTTGTGCCGTGAATGCTTCCTTCGTCTCGATATCGACCGATTGCAGTGGACGATAGAGCGTCGGAATCGGCTTCATTGCTACTTGGACGCGAATCGGCATGCCTGTAGACATCCCGCCTTCGATTCCACCTAGATGGTTCGTACGTCGATGATATCCGGATGCATCATGAACGATTTCATCTTGGACGGTACTCCCCTTGCGACGACCAAGTTCATACCCGTCACCAAAACCGACTGATTTCATCGCATTGACGCTAATGACAGCTTGCGCAATTCGGCTGTCGAGCTTTAGATCGTTTTGTGTAAAGGACCCGACGCCTGGCATCATGCCTGTCACGACGACTTCGATTTCACCGCCGAGTGTATCTCCTTCTTTTTTGGCCGCATCGATTTCCTCCATCATCCGTTGTCCTGCTTGTTCGTCAGCACATCGAACGGGTGAAGCATCAATCGTTTCCTGATGTTCCACAGGATCCTTCCACGGTGCATCGATTCCACCAATCGACCGTACGTGCGAGAACACTTCAATCCCGAGCTCATTCAGTAATTGTTTAGCGAAGGCGCCGACTGCAACACGTGCTGCCGTCTCACGAGCTGAAGAACGTTCTAGTACATCGCGTAAATCGCGATGACCGTACTTCAATCCACCAACGAGATCCGCATGTCCGGGACGTGGACGCGTCAACGTCCGCGGGCGCTCCAACTGTTCTTCGAGTGGTTCCGCTTGCATGACTTGTGTCCAGTGCGTATGATCCTTATTCTCGATGAACAAACTGATCGGCGATCCCGTCGTGTATCCATGACGAATCCCGCCACGTGCATCGATTTGATCCTGTTCGATTTGCATGCGTCGTCCGCGTCCGTATCCGCCTTGGCGACGTGTCATTTCACGCTGGATGGCTTCGAAATCAATCGTGAGTCCTGCTGGCATCCCATCGATGATGACGGTCAACCCTTTTCCGTGTGATTCTCCTGCTGTCATGTAACGCATTCGCTTCATCCCTTCCTGTTCAACCGATTTTTTCGTAAAAGAAGCTTTGTTTCATCTTTAATCCAAACCGTTCGGGTTGGAAAATTTGTTCCGTTCCACCAACGAATAGGATTCCGCCTGGTTTTAAGGCCTCGACGAACGAACGATAGACGTGTGCTTTTGCTTCTTCTGTAAAATAAATCAGTACGTTGCGGCAGATGATTAAATCAAACCCCGTATCGTACCGGTCTCCTAACAGATTATGTTTACTGAAACGAACGAGTCGTTTGATTTCTGGAACGACTTCGAACGTTTGCTCTTGCTCGATGAAGTATTTCTTTTTACGCGCTTCGACGACTTCATTCAATGCAGAAGCTCCGTATCGACCAAGCTTGGCTTTTTCAAGGACGAGTTCATCCAAATCTGTTGCTTGAATCGTAAAGGCGGATGGATCGAGCCGTTCACTTAAAATCATCGCAAGGGAGTACGGTTCTTCTCCGGTCGAACAAGCTGCGCTCCACGTCCGGATTCGTCCATGTGCTCGCGACTCTAGGATCGGTAAGATATCTTGTTCCAATTGTTGCCAACGAATCGGATTACGGAAAAACTCACTGACATTGATCGTCATTCGGTCTAAAAACTCGTCGTATAACGATGTGTCCTTATCCATTGCCTGCATATAAGAAGCAAATGTACTATATCCTTTTTTGTCACGTAACGCCGTCAATCGCCGTTTCATCTGTGCTTCTTTATACTGACCGAGATCAATCCCTGATTTGGTCTTGAATCGTTGAATAAAAAGTTCATAATCTTCCAATTGGCACACCTCGCTCACTCTCGATATCGAATGGTCATTTCCATGACCGGTTCAACTTATTTTCTATAGTAGCATAAAGCTATAGGCATTCCAAAAAGCAATTAGACAATTGGGTCATTCCGTTTTACAAGAACACGACAAAAGGGATTCGATCAAATCGAATCCCTTCCCCGTTGTCTTTCTATTCATGTATTACGCGTTGACTGGTTGTCCTTGAAACCAGAGGGCAAGCTCACGCTCCGCACTCTCGACACTATCCGAACCATGGATGACGTTCTCACTCATCGTGTTCGCGAAATCACCACGAATCGTTCCAGGTGCTGCTTCAAGTGGTTTTGTTTTCCCGATCATCAAACGCGAGACGGCAACGACGTCTGTGCCTTCGACGCGAAGTGCAACGACAGGACCCGATGTGAGGAAAGTGACCAACTCTCCAAAGAACGGTTTCTCCGCATGCTCTTCGTAATGTGCTTTTGCTAGCTCTTCTGTGACGTTCATCATTTTCATTTCACGAATGATGAATCCTTTGCGTTCGATCCGTCCAATGATTTCCCCAATCAATCCACGTTCTACGCCATCCGGTTTGACCATCAAAAATGTCTGTTCCATCTCTAGTTCCCCCTATGAAATGCTTTTAGAAAAGCGCTTACATAGTCAGTTTACTGGCTTTTGAGAAGAACAGCAAGAAATTTTTGACAATCTTCATCCTTTTCGTTTTCCAACGTAGCGTGCGACTTCTTCAAGCGATCGTTTAGCAGAGGATTTAGGTAATGGTTCGAGACGTTTGATGGCACGGTGGATATAATGATCGACTGTTTGTTGCGTTCGTTCAAGAGCTCCTGAAGTTTGAAGAAACGATAATAAGGGTGCGACTTCTTCATGTGTTGGCATACTCTCGATTTTTGAAAGACGTTCATAAAAGACAGCATCTTCTGCACCATAAAAGACAGGTAACGTTTTGTGTCCATGACGCAAATCCTCTGCTACTGGCTTACCAAGTTCTGTGCGATTCGCTGTGAAATCAAGCAAATCGTCAGCAATTTGAAAAGCAAGTCCGATATCTCGTCCAAACAACCGTAACGCTTTCGTATCGGCTGCAGAACAGTTCGCAACAATTGCACCAAGGTGACAACTCGCTTCGATGAGAATAGCTGTTTTTCGTTCAATCCGTTTGATGTAGCGTTTAATTGACTGTTCCCAATCATATTGGTCATAGATTTGTTCAATCTCACCTTCACAAATTTCACGCATCGTATGGACCATCACCTGGACAAGTTCCGGCTTTCCGACTTCACCGATCAACCGAATCGCCTCACCGAACAGATAATTCCCGGAATATAGCGCTACTTCTTCATCGAAATATTGCATGACGGTCGGTTTTCCTCGTCGTAGTTCTGCATCATCAATGACATCGTCATGGACGAGTGATGCCATATGGACGAGCTCAAGACTTGCCGCCACACGAATCAGCTCATCCCGATCTGCCTCACCGAATTTAGACGCTAACAATACGAATGCCGGTCGAATCCGTTTTCCACCAGCCTTCAACAGTTGCTTTCCAGCCGCATCGATCGTTGGTTCCTCAGAAGCGATATGACTGATCAGAAAACGATCGACTAAATTAACTTCCTTCGTGACATCACGGTATATGGAATGCAGTGACATCTCACCACTTCTTCCCAAGGTGCATCGCAGCAGCCCCACCCGCGAATGCTTTGACTTCCACTTGCATGAAGCCTGCCTGTTCGAAGAGTTGTTTCAGTTCGACGCGGTCGAGGAACACTTCCGTCGATTCTTGTAGCCAGTTGTATTGATCGTATGATTTCGCAATCAATCGCCCGACTTGTGGCATGATTTTTCCGAAATACAATGAATATGCTTCGCGGAAAATCGGTGCAGTCGGTTGACTCGTCTCGAGACAGACGACCGTTCCACCTGGTTTTAAGACACGATGCATCTCTTTGATGACCTGTAGATAATCCGGTACGTTTCGTAGACCAAAGCCAATCGTCACATAATCGAACGAGTTATCACCGAACGGTAGATCCATCGCATTTCCGTGAATCAATTCGATGTTTTTCATATCGAGCGCTTCTACCTTCTCCACGCCGACTCTTAGCATGTTTTCTGAAAAATCAAGTCCTTTGATGACACCTGTCGGACCGGCTGCTTTCGCTAGTTGAATCGTCCAGTCCGCTGTTCCACAACAAAGATCGAGACATTTAGCGCCAGGGAAGACTTGCATCCGGCGCATCGTCTCGCGTCTCCATAACTTATGCAATCGGAAGCTGATGACTGAATTCATTTGATCATAGTTCGTTGATATCGATTGGAACACTTCATATACTTTTTTTTCTTTATCTTTTGCCTGCACACCGCTCACCCTTTCCAAGATCTCATGCTACCGCCATCTGCTCGAGATGCGATAACAGTAATTTCTGTGCGACCAGATCCAATTGTTCTGCCTGTTGTTGAATGATCTGTCGCCCCTGTCGTGTCAGCCATTCTCGTTTCGTGATTGCCGCGAGTCCTTGCATTAATCCGAACTCTGCTGTTAACCACAAGAGAACCCGTTCTTCCGTCGATGCATAATTCATTTCGTGAAGGGCACACTTTGCTTCGTTGACCCGTTGAATCGTCCGTCCGAGTGAAACGAGAATCTCTTTTGGTAACCCAGCTAGCTGTTCGAAAAAGTAGCTCGAGAATAAATCCCCTGCTAATACAAGCAACTGTCGCTCCTTCGAACCGCGTAGCGTTTCATTGACACGCTCATGCAGACGTAGCGCTACTTGTGCGAAATGAATCGCTTTGACGAGTGCTTCCGTATCCAGCGTGTCATGTTGAGCGACATCAATCAACCAACTGATCTGTTCACGATCGATGGAAGGGAAATCCACATGTCGAGCCAATCGTGTCGTTTGTTTAGTGGTGAGTGCAGTGATGATTTCATCCACGCGCAGCTCATGTTGTTCCATGCTTTTACCCCCCGATCTCCAGTGCCATCTCGTTGATGGACGTTCTTCTTTTTTAATATACCATAATCGGCGGGCTTTCACGCTTCTGAATGTCCACAAAAAAGCCGCCCGAGAAAATCTCGGGCGACTATGTAGCCGGATTACTTCACAGCATCTTTCAATGCTTTACCTGGTTTGAAGGCAGGTACTTTGCTTGCTGGAATCTCGATATCTTCTTTCGTACGTGGGTTGCGACCTTTACGGGCTGCACGCTCACGGACTTCGAAGTTACCAAATCCAATCAATTGGACTTTCTCTCCAGACTGAAGTGTCTCAGTGATCGATTCGAATGTTGATTCAACAACTTTCGTCACGTCTTTTTTTGTAAGACCTGATTTTTCGACGACTGCTTGAATGAGTTCAGTTTTGTTCATTACTTTCACCCCCTCCCAATCACTTCTTCGAGGGTAATCATACCCCATAAACGTTGCTATTACAACATTTTCGTGTAAATAACGTTCAATTTTCAGATTCTTCGCTCGATTCCTCTGAAAACACAGGTTCGCCTTTTTCGTTTATCGTGTAGCTTTGGGAATAGGCAGGAACAAAAGGCTGATCTTCATAGAGCAAATACCGAATATCCTGACCGACTTTCGGCTTTTTCTTCGCAGTTTGAACAGCTTTCTTCAACTCAGGTAAATAGTTGATGAAGAGGCGTCCTTGACCATCGACATAGATCGACAACTTTTCATCTGAGTACGGACTTGGGACAGTCGGTTCTTTTTTGATGAATAATTTTTTATAGTCAAGCGTAAACTGGTTTTTTCCGAAAGATCCTTTAAACGGATACTTTTCGTTCTTCTTCCGATACGCATCAATCCGGACTTGGAGCTTCTGTAACTCTTCTGCAACAAGTAAATCCATCAACTTAACAGTAGGTTTCGTGTCGACATCGACTAACAGATAGATGAATGTTCCGCCACCTTCAAAACTGTTCGATGGTGGATCACTCATGTAACGCGGAATGAGCCGCCCTAATTCGATTTGATAACGCTCCATGAGCGGAGTATCTGCTTCCATCGTCTTGATTGGCAAAACACCCGTGTCTTTTTGATACGCATCGACAGCATCCTGTACGGTACGTAACTGTTGCGGATACGGTACGCGGTTCGACGGTTTCTGACTGTCTGGAAACAGACAACCCGATAACAACGTCACCGGAATGAGCATGAGGATCACGAACCACTTCTTCATGCGCTTGGCCCCGCCATGACGATGAACACCATGATGATCGACGCAACGATGAAACATACGAATGCCAAAGTCGATACGAGAACCTGCCATATCCCTTTCAACTTCGTCCGACTGACCGTGACCAGCAAGACACTGATCGCAAAGAGTCCAATGCCAGCGAACGAGATCCACATTTTTATTAATCCTGGACTCAAGGTTTCCACCCCACTCCGTTAATCTTTCGTCGTGAAGAGATGCTCGATCTCATTTTTCTGTGGTCGTTGCATCAACTTTTTGACTTCTTCTTCCGGTGTATGACCGTCAAAGAGAACATGGTAGAGGGCGGAAGTGATTGGGAGCTCGCACTGCTTTGTCTCCGCCAAATCATACGCCGCTTGGGTCGCACGAACACCTTCGACGACCATTCCCATGTTTTCTAGCACCGTCTCTAATTTTTCACCGCGACCGATGGCATTCCCCGCACGCCAATTTCGACTATGAACCGATGTACAAGTAACGATCAAGTCACCCATTCCCGTCAATCCAGTGAACGTCATTGGGTTAGCTCCAAGCATCGTACCAAGACGAGCCATCTCGACCATTCCACGCGTAATCAACGCTGCTTTGGCATTGTCCCCGTAACCGAGACCATCCGTCATACCTGCGGCAAGCGCAATGATATTTTTGAGCGCCCCACCGAGTTCAGCTCCAATGATATCCGCATTCAGATAGACACGGAAGTTTTCATTCGTAAACAGCTCTTGTACACGACCAGCCTCTTCTAAATCATCCGATGCGATGGTCACTGTCGTTGGTTTACGTAACGCGACCTCTTCGGCATGCGAAGGACCGGTCAAGACACAAACCGCTTTGCGTTTCGCAGGATCGACCTCTTCTTCGATTAATTCTGACAACCGAAGATGCGTCTTTGGCTCGATTCCTTTTGATGCATGAATCAAAACGACTGGTTCCGTCAACAATTCATTCAATTGTCGGGAAACCGAACGAATCGCAGAGGACGGTGTGACGATCAAGATATGCGTTGCGCCTTCGACCGCCACTTTAAGATCCGTCGTCGCCTTCAATGATTGTGGTAACATGACACCTGGCAAAAATTGCGCGTTTTCATGATGTTCATTGATGCGGTCGACATTTGTTTGTTCACGACCGTAAAGCATGACTTCCTGATCATTATCGGCTAAGACGAGCGAGAGCGCTGTTCCCCAGCTCCCCGCTCCGATGACAGCGATTTTGGTCATACTGACTCACCTCATTATTGTTTTTGACGAGCTAAAATCCGGATTGGTGTACCTGTAAAATCAAATGCTTCCCGAATCCGATTCTCAAGATATCGTTTATAAGAGAAGTGCAGCAATTCTGGATCATTGACGAACAAGACGAACGTTGGCGGACGTGACGCGACTTGAGTCGCATAGTTGATCCGAAGACGAACCCCTTTATCCGTCGGCGCCGGGTTCATCGCGACAGCGTCAACGATGACATCGTTCAAGACGCTTGTCTGAATCCGTTGTGCATGACTGTGCGCTGCTTGTTGAATGACCGGTAATAACGTCTGCAAACGACGTTTTGTTTTCGCTGAGACGAAGACGATTGGTGCATAGTCAAGGAAACGGAATTCTTCCCGAATCTCTTCTTGCATCTTTTTCATCGTCTTATCATCTTTTTCGACAGCATCCCATTTATTGACGACAATGATGACCGCGCGACCTGCTTCGTGAGCATATCCTGCCACTTTTTTATCTTGCTCGATGATACCTTCTTCACCATCAAGCACGACACAGACGACATCTGCCCGTTCGATTGCTTTTTGAGCACGCATGACGCTGAAGCGTTCTGTTGATTCATAGACTTTCCCGCGTTTTCGCATCCCCGCCGTATCGATGATGACGTATTCTTGCTCGTCCCGCGTAAACGGTGTATCAATCGCATCACGCGTCGTACCGGCAATGTTTGAAACGATGACACGTTCTTCACCGAGAATCGAATTCGTCATACTTGATTTTCCGACGTTCGGACGACCAATCAAGGCAAACTTGATTGTATTTTCGTCATATTCTAATTCTTCTTTATCTGGTGCAAGTTCAAGGACACGATCGAGTAAGTCACCGAGACCAAGACCATGTGTACCAGAAATCGGGAACAAGTCTCCGAATCCAAGGGAGTAAAATTCATACATTAAATCACGCATTTCAAAGTTATCGACTTTGTTGACAGCTACGACGACTGGTTTGTTCGAACGGAATAACATGTTCGCGACTTCCTCATCCGCTGCTGTGATTCCTTCGCGTCCGTTCACCATGAAAATGATGACATCCGCTTCATCAATGGCGAGCTCCGCCTGATGACGCATCATTTGAAGTAGGGGCTCATCCCCGACTTCGATTCCACCTGTATCAATCAAATGAAAATGACGATTCAGCCATTCTCCAGTTCCGTAAATACGGTCGCGGGTAACGCCTGGCTTGTCTTCTACGATTGAAACCCGATCTCCAATCACCCGGTTAAAAATCGTCGACTTTCCGATATTTGGGCGACCTACGATCGCCACGACTGGAATTGCCATCCCAACACCTTCTTTCTCTTCTCTCGCTTCATAGCCGTTCTATTGTATCAAATCAAACTGTCATATACCATAACAAACCGCATATAAAAAGCGGACACGCTTGTGTCCGCTTTGTGTCATTGCTTATTCTTTCTTATCAGAATCGTCCTCAGTCAAGTCAGCGACTGAAAATCCTTCTGATTGATTCGTATAATCCGAGTAATCGTCAGCGGATGATTCTTCCTCTTCAAGGACACGTGTTGATAGCGAAATCTTATGCTCATCAAGACGCACTTCGAGGACTTTTGCCTCGATTTCCTGTCCTTCTTCGAGTACTTCCGAAGGTGAACCGATGTGACGGTTCGCGATTTGCGAAATGTGCAAAAGTCCTTCTACTTGCGGCGCAAGTTCGATGAAGGCACCGAACTGGACGAGACGACGCACACGTCCTTTGACGATATCGCCAGCTTCGATCTTCCCTTCCATCTGTTGCCATGGACCAGGTTGTGTTTCCTTGATCGATAACTTGACTTTTTCCGTATCACGGTCGACACCAAGTACTTTGACTTCGACTTTTTGACCTTCCGTGACGATATCCGAAGGACGTTCGACACGGTGGTGTGCCATCTCCGAGATATGAACGAGACCGTCAACGCCACCGATATCAACGAAAGCACCAAAGTCCGTTAAACGTTGGACTGTACCTTCGAGGATTTGACCTACTTCTAAATTTTCGAGTGTCTCTTTTTTCTTCGCGTTCAATTCGCCTTCAACTACGGCTTTGTGCGAGAGAATGACACGGTTCTTCTCTTGATCGAGTTCAACGACCTTGACTTCGATCGAACGACCGATGTAATCCGAGAAATCCTCGACATAATGCCGTTCGACGAGTGACGCCGGAATGAATCCGCGGACACCGATATCAACGACGAGTCCACCTTTGACGATGTCCTTGACGACAACTTCAAAGATCTCACCTGATTTATACTTCTCTTCTACTTGCTCCCACGCTTTGAGCGCGTCGATTTCTCGTTTCGAGACGACGACCTCTTCATCCGTGATTTTCTTGACCTTCACTTGTAGTTCATCTCCGACGTTCAGCACGCCGCGAATATCATCGAGATGAAGACTCGATACTTCGCTGATCGGTAAGATGGCTTCTGTTTTATATCCGATATCAATGAGTGCTTGCTTGTCTTCAATTTTCACGACCATTCCGGTAACTACCTGGTCCCGATGAATTTCAAAATCAGGCATATCTTTCATTTCTTCGACCATTCCAAAACAACCTCCTCACGATGAGTACAAGAAACGCCTGACAGATGTCAATGCGTTTATCCTGCTTCTAACTTCTTACAATTCTGACTATTTGTCAAGGTATTAAGCGTGATTGAAGTAGACGGATTTGATTTCGTCCATGATTCGATCAGAAATCGATTTCGCTGCGCCGCGTTGGTCACGTAAATCCGAAATATCAACCGGTTTTCCGATCGCGACGTGCATCCGTTTGAACGGACGGTATGATCCGATGATGGCAATCGGTAAAATCTGCGCAGTCGATCGTAAGGCGAAGAAACCGACACCCGGTTGTGCTGATGTGAATTCACCTGGTGCGGAACGTGTTCCTTCTGGGAAAATACCGACCGTCTCATCTGAATTCAATAGTTCAATCGTCCGTTTCAAAGCTTGACGATCTCCTTGACCGCGACCGACAGGATATGTTCCTGCCGCAAGCATCAACTGTTTTAAGGCAGGAATTTTAAACAATTCTTCTTTTGCCATGTAACGCACCGCACGTTCCGGTGGGATCGCACTGACGAGGAAGACCGGATCCCAGTTTGAACTATGATTGGCACAGACGAGTAAAGAACCGTCTTTCGGAATGTTCTCTTGCCCCGTCACTTTCACTCGGAAGACTGTCTTGGCAATGACCCAAACGACAAATCGTGCAATCCGGTAAATGGTATCTTGACGTTTCATTTTAGGACACCCTCTGCTAGTTCCATCAATCGGACAACGACTTCATCAATCGTCATCTCTGTCGTATCGAGATAAAGCGCATCGTCAGCTTGGCGTAATGGTGAGACTTCACGCTCACTGTCGCGCTTATCACGCAGTGCGATCTCTTCTTGAAGAATCGTGATGTCACTGTCCATCCCACGCGCGATATTTTCGCGGTGTCGTCGAGCTGCACGCTCTTCCACAGATGCCGTCAAAAAGACTTTTAATTCTGCATCCGGCAATACGACTGTGCCGATATCACGTCCATCCATGACGATCCCGCCGCGCTCAGCTAATTTCCGCTGTGCCGTGACGAGTGCAGCCCGAACTTCTTTTTGACGAGCGACGAACGAGACATTATTCGTGATTTCGATGGAACGAATTGCATCCGTCACTTCGCGATCACCAATAAAGACACGTTGCCCGTTTTCGCCTGGTGTTAAACGAATATCAAGCGATTTCATTAATTCTCCGAGCACTTCACCATTGTTGAGGTCAAGCGATTGTTCAAGCGCTGCCAGCGTCACGGCCCGGTACATGGCACCTGTATCGATGTATACATAGTCAAGGCGCGCTGCCAATTGTTTTGCGATCGTACTTTTCCCAGCACCCGCTGGTCCATCTAAAGCGATTTGAATCTTTTTCATCATCCATCCTGTCCTTCCATCTTCCCTATGATTGATAGGGATTCATTCTTCCGAACGTTATCATAGCAAAAAAATGCGGTCAGGTGAATGGATTCATGCCCCTTCTTGAACTTTTCATTTGCATTTGATAACAGTGACGCAATACAAGTTCGCGACTTCTGTCGGGAATCATAGTAAATTGGAATGCTAATTCATATCGTTCTTCACGCCGATCAATTCGAACGAGTTCAGCGATGACATCTAACGTACTCGATATGCCCTCACCTGTAGGCAAAATGAATGTCATTTCCACCTCTTCCTCTTTTTGAACCGGTAATTGATCCGACAAGATCATCATCCCTCCAGCCGATAGATCGAGCGTCACAGTCGTAAACGGCTCGAAATGTGTTTTATGAGGGTGTACAGCGACATCGAGTATTTGCGGTACTCGGACGAACTGACGTCGTTGGATGCGTTCGATTTGATCATCCTTCGGTCGTTTCAAAGCATATCGTTGACCGCGAAGTGGATCATTTTGTCGTTCAACGACGACCGTATCAAATCCAAATAATTTGCCTTTCTCCTTAAAGAAATAAAATGAAACTTCTTCTTGCTCTGACAAGATGAATGTTTTGAGTGTCGCGACCTCACTCGGTGCTTCAATCCAAATCAATCGATTCGTCACGGCCGTCACCTTTGAGCGACCTTGTCGATCCTCACTATTCGAAAGCATTACCAAATCCCCAATTTCCATCATACTACTTCGCTCCTACTCTCTATTCGATGCCATCTGAATGTTGTTTTTTTCGTTTGAATCGCCGATTTAAACGATTGGCACCTCGTACTTGAAATAATCCAATCGTCCATAGGATGACCATGAAGACGATTGGCAAAAAAGATATACCACCATTTTCCAATATTAACAAATTAAATAAGATATGCGCAAATACCGGAAGCGCAATCGAGAGGGACAACCAGCGATAAGGATGAGGCGAGAATTTCGCCATGCCCATGAAGAATCCCATGATGACCGCAAACAAAGCATGACCAGATACTGGTAAGAGTGCCCGGAACAGCATATGTTCGACTGTTCCATTCACCATCAGATATAAAATATTCTCAAGCGTTGCGAACCCAAGTGAACAGGCTACCGCGTAGATGATCCCGTCGTAATAATCATTAAACCGTTGATGGATATAGACCGTATAAAAGACGACAAACCATTTGGCGAATTCTTCCGTGACAGCTGTTCGAATCAACTGTACCTCTTCACGCCCACCAAACTCTGTCTGGACGATATAGTCGATGAACATCAAGGGAAAGACAAGTAAAATACCGAAAATGAAACTTCGAAGAATATATCCGACTGGCTCCGATTCATGTTCGTGACGTAGATAAAAATAAGTTAGGAGTGCGATGCCTGGGGCAACTCCGGAGAAAACGATTTGAACCACGCTTCCTCTCCCCCTTTCTTCCTCATTTATAAGAATAAAGGTTTCTTGGAAAAAAGAAAACGTCCTCGTTGTTTCAAGAGGGAAAAAGGTTACAATATGGGAGAACGAATTGAATCCGCTATAGAAAGTAGGTGAAGGTCTTCTGTCTGTAGACAAGGACCCTTTAGCATGAAATCATTATTACTCATTCATACGGGTGGAACGATTGCCATGGCACAGGATCATTCTGGTCATGTCTTACCAAATGATATCAATCCACTCGACGCTTCACTCCCGCGAGCAACAGATATCGCCAACATCACGACGCGTCACTTCGCCAATTTGCCTTCTCCTCATATGACACCTGACATCATGTTGCGTCTAGCCCATTTCATCGAGAGTGAGCTAACAAAGGAACATTACGACGGCGTCGTCATCACCCACGGAACGGACACACTGGAAGAGACGGCTTATTTTTTGCATTTGACGCTTGGTGCACCCGTTCCGATCGTTTTGACAGGAGCCATGCGTTCTTCTAATGAGGTCGGATCTGATGGTGAGTTTAATCTGATTACGGCACTTCGTGTCGCTGTCAGTGAAGCTGCGCGCGGAAAAGGTGTCCTCGTCGTCTTCAATGGGGAAATTCATTCGGCATTCAACGTCACAAAAACGCATACGTCATCCGTCGATACGTTCAAATCCGTTCATTTCGGAAATCTTGGGATGGTAACGAAGGATCATGTCTACTTATTCAATACACCGCTTTTAAAACAAACACATATGGTGACTTCGCTCTCAAAACGGGTCGCCGTTCTCAAAGTCTATGCCGGTATGGAACCCGACTTATTACTTGCTGTGAAACAGCTCGGTTATGATGGACTCGTCCTTGAAGTCCTTGGTCAAGGAAATGTACCACCAAGTATCGTGGATGCCATCGCTGAATTGATTACCGTTATGCCGATCGTCATCGTCAGCCGTTGCTTCAACGGAATCGTTCAAGACGTTTACGGATATACGGGTGGCGGACAACAATTAAAAGAACTCGGCGTCATTTTCTCGAATGGACTGAATTCACAAAAAGCGCGGCTTAAACTGATGGTCGAACTCGAAATCAATGCCTCACAACTAGAACTCGAAGAATCATTCCGCGTTGAATAAATGAAAAAAACCTCTTGATCCGGAAATTTATCTTCCAAATCAAGAGGTTTTGTTTAGGCCTGTATCGATGCACCACGTAACCGTTCAACGAGATGGTTCGCAATGTTCGCACCATGAAAACGTCCATTTTCAATGAATATTTTATTGGCGTCATATCCTGCTGCCACGACACCTGCGATATAGATTCCCGGGACATTCGATTCCATCGTCTCTTCGTCGTGACTTGGAATTCCTGTCTTGCGATCAATCGTAATGCCCGTGTCAGCGAACAATCCGACATCAGGTGTGTAACCTGTCATCGCAAATACAAAATCAGCACGGACGGTCCGTTTCTCTCCATCTATTTGATAGACCACCTCTTGCTCCGTAATTTCTTCGATCGTTGCATCAAAGATCATCTTAACCTTTTCCGAACGAACGAGAGATTCGAAGTTCGGCAACACCCATGGTTTAATGGATGGACTATACACCGGCCCACGGTAAAGGACGGTCACACGTGCTCCCGCTTTTTCAAGTTCGATCGCTGCATCGACGC
The DNA here is from genome assembly GCF_001644945.1 of Exiguobacterium sp. KKBO11. Taxonomy (NCBI): domain Bacteria; kingdom Bacillati; phylum Bacillota; class Bacilli; order Caryophanales; genus Exiguobacterium; species Exiguobacterium sp. KKBO11. The sequence continues at coordinate 989,860 of NZ_LUCU01000011.1, read as the reverse complement.
TTGAGTTTTTCCCACCGATGACGACGACATCTTGATCAAAATACGGATGTCCTTCCGTAAAGTAGTGCGAGACATGAGGTAATTCCTCTCCAGGGACGTCCATCCGATTCGGTAAACCATAATAGCCTGTCGCAAGCACGACGGAGCGAGCTTCTCGGCTTCTTTTTTCCCCGGAACGCTCCGAATGGATAGTGAAATGATCCGCTTGACGTTCAATCCGCTCGACGGTCTCAAACGGTCGAATCGTCAACTGTTTTCGTTTGACGACTTCTCGATAATAGACGAGAGCGTCGAGACGTCGCGGTTTTAATTCTTTATTGATGAACGGTACACCACCAATTTCTAACTTCTCACTACTTGAAAAGAACGTTTGATGCGTCGGATAACGATAGATCGCTTCGACGATATTTCCCTTTTCGAGCACTTCGACGTCTAGTCCCCGATCTTGCATTTCGATCGCAGCAGATAACCCACACGGTCCTGCACCGATTACGATACAATCTAACATTCGAATATCTCCTCTTCCGGTTGCTTTTTTTATATCTTAGCAAATCTCTACCATAGACGAAAGAAATTGCAATGCAAAACGCCCGCTCTTCGTAAAGAAGAAGCGGACGTTCATCCTAGTATTAGACCCAGCCACGGAAACGAGATGCTTCCGCCATCTTCCGGACACCGACCATATAGGCGGCAAGTCGCATGTCGACATTTCGCGTCTGCGCTGTCTGATAGACTTGGTTGAACGAGTTCACGAGTACTTTTTCAAGTTTCTCGTGTACCTCCTCTTCCGTCCAGTAATATCCTTGGTTGTTCTGTACCCATTCGAAGTAAGAAACCGTTACGCCGCCACTCGAAGCAAGAACATCCGGAACGATCAGGATGTCACGTTCAGCGAGAATTTTCGTCGCTTCGTTCGTCGTCGGACCGTTAGCCGCTTCAACGACGATCGCTGCTTTGATATCGTGCGCATTGTCTTCTGTGATTTGATTCTCGATTGCTGCCGGAACAAGAATATCACATTCAAGCTCAAGCAACTCTTTATTCGAGATCGTATTTTTGAACAATGTCGTCACGGTACCGAAAGAATCACGACGGTCGAGTAGATATGGAATATCGAGACCGTTCGGATCATGAAGTGCTCCGTATGCATCGCTGATCGCGATGACTTTTGCACCTAAGTCATACATGAATTTCGATAAGAAACTTCCGGCGTTGCCGAATCCTTGAACGACGACACGTGCGCCTTCAAGCGAGATGCCTTTCTTCGCTGCCGCTTCCCGGATCATGATCGCGACACCTTTCGCCGTTGCTGTCTCACGACCGTGTGAGCCACCGAGGACGAGTGGTTTCCCTGTAATGAAACCAGGCGAGTTGAATTCATCGATTCGACTGTATTCGTCCATCATCCACGCCATGATTTGTGAGTTCGTAAAAACATCAGGTGCTGGAATATCCTTCGTCGGTCCAACGATTTGACTAATAGCACGGACATATCCACGGCTGAGACGTTCGATTTCACGGAAGCTCATCTCACGTGGATCACAGATGATTCCGCCTTTACCGCCGCCGTATGGTAAGTCAACGATACCAGCTTTCAGACTCATCCAGACGGATAATGCTTTGACTTCGACTTCCGTCACGTTCGGGTGGAAACGAATTCCACCTTTCGTCGGTCCAACGGCATCGTTATGTTGCGCACGATATCCTGTGAAGATTTTCGTCGAACCATCATCCATCCGTACCGGAATCCGGACTGTCAACATCCGGAGTGGTTCTTTAAGTAATTCGTACATCTCGTCTGGATAACCAAGTTTCCCTAGTGCCTCCTTGACGATTTCTTGTGTTGCTTCCAGTACGTTCTTGCGGTGATTCGCATGTTGTTGGTCAGTGATCATTCCAACGTTCCTCCCCATAAGTGGCATCCCCTATGCCGTTTCCTTGTTCGGATAAAGTATACTCTTTTCTCGAACGTAATGAAAGGGGTTACGCCTATATTTGTAAGCGCTTTCTCACTTCTTTTCCTAGGATATCATTGATTTGTTTGTTTTGTCTGACGATGTCGTTCAATCGCAAGTTCCATGAAATATTCGACCAATTCCGGATATTCGATTCCCACCGCTCGTGCACCGTCCGGGAATAAACTTGTCGAAGTCATTCCAGGAAGTGTATTCGTCTCCAAGATGACTGGATTTCCGGATTCCGGAACGAGAAAATCAGATCGCGAGTATCCTGCACAGCCAAGTACTTGATGCGCTTTAACAGCCCATTCTTGAAGTTTTTCTGTCGTTGCTTCATCCAGTTCAGCAGGACAAATATGCTCCGAACCACCGATGGCATATTTGGATTCATAGTCATAAAAGGCGTTCTTCGGAATGATCTCGATGACCGGCAATGCTTTTTCTGCACCTTTATGACCGACGACCGGCACTGTCACTTCACGCCCTTTAATGAACTGTTCGACAAGTACTGCATCGTCCGCTTCAAAGGCTTTAGCGATTCCTTCACGTAACATCGTCTCGTCTTGAGCAATCGTCAATCCGTTTGATGAGCCTTCTTGTGCTGGTTTGACGACACAAGGAAATTGACCATTCCACTCTGCGATTTTTGCTTCAATATCATCTCCACGCTCTAACAGCACATCACGAGCGATCGTAATGCCTGCTTTATCAAAGTGAACTTTCGAACGTGCCTTATCCATCGCTAGCGCTGACGCTAACACACCTGAACCTGTATATGGAATGTCTGCCAGTTCAAGCAATGCTTGTACGCGTCCATCTTCACCAATTTTCCCGTGAAGAGCGATGACAGCCACATCTACATCCAGCTGGAAGAGTTCATGCGCTTGATCAGGGTGGAAGTCAACAGCCGTGACCTCATGCCCTTTACTGTTTAATGCTTCCATGATCGACTTTCCACTGTTTAATGAAACCTCCCGTTCTCCTGAAGTCCCACCGTATAATACTGCCACTTTCATCCTACTTCACTCCTTCTTCTTACGTTCAATGATTATCATACCATCCTTCTGACGATGAAAAAATACAAAATGGTGCCACTTCCAGCAGAAGACAAAAAGGTGCGGCATCCCCCTGTGAGGGAATGGCGCACCTGATGTTTTACATATTAAACTGTTCAGCTATCGTTGCGACGGCATGTTCCGCCTGAATCGTTTTCCCATACTCCGCCATGACGAGTGGACTTTTCGGGCTCGGTTCACCGTATTCAGATAAAATCGTCGTCACCGTTCGCTCGAGCGCCTCGTTCATTCGTTCTTGGAAATAGAGATAATAGCTTCCCTCGAAGAAGTAGAGGCTACCACCTGTCTCTGTACGAGGCATATGCCGCAATAATCCATGACTCGCTTGAATGACGTCTTCTAGCGAGTGTAGAGCATATAAGACGTGATGGACGATATCGACTGTCATGCGGATTTCGACTTGATCGAATTCCTCGTTCATCTCTTCTGGCAAATCTCCTTCGCGGCGCACATCAACGAGCATCCCGTCATTCGGGAAGAATGTGACGAAAAATTCGAGTGTTCCTGCTGCCTGAAAACCATAATTCGATTCGGCTTCTTCTAATAAGTTGCGCAATAAAGCTTGTCCCTTCCCGACAGCCAACGTTTCTGGTCGGACGTCGTGAAGCGATAACTCTTGCTTTGTGATGAAGACACGAAGGTGTCCTTGTTTCATTTGTTCAAACCTCATAATAGACTCCTCCAGTCAAAACCGGAAACACAGATGTCTCCGTTCGTTATGAACCATACTATACACCAGTTGTCGGAGTGAGTCGACTTAACCAACTTTTCCAAGATTGATCGTCTGCACCAAGTAAATGTGGACCATATCGTTCCGGGAGCTGATCGACCGCATAACCACCAAGACCAATCTCAAGATCCGGAAAATCAGACATCAAACGTGCTAACGCTTCATCAAGTAACGGTAAATGATCCGATAACGTGCAGGAAAGAATAACGGCTTTCGGTTGCAACTGATGCGTGACCGTCACCAAGTCCTGAACCGGTATACCGGAACCGAGGAAAATGACATCAAATCCAGATTGACGTAAGTAAAGCGTGAAGAACAGTAGCCCGAGTTCGTGTTCTTCTTCAGGAGCGCAGACACAGACGATTCGCGGTAAAAATGGATTGATCGGCATCTGTAACGACAGTGTCGAGAGACGGGCTCTTAGAAATGCCGTCGCAAAATGCTCATGTGCAATCGTAATCTCTCCCGATTCCCACTTCACTCCAATCTCATGTAAGAGCGGACCGACGATGTCCTGAATGACTTTATCGAAGCTAAACATCGAGAATGCTTTATTCATGATGTCGTGCGCATGTCGTTCTTCAAAGTTCGTCAATGCCTGGAACAACTGATCTCGCAGTTCGACTCCATAATCGTGCGGTACCTCAGCCCGATTAACAGGCATCTCATACAATTGGATTGCTTTAGAGACAGACAATCCCTCTTTTTGTTTATCGACGATCCAGCGTAATTTCGCGACGTCGTTATCACTATAAATTCGATGTCCGGATTCACTTCGATCCGGATCGAGCACCTGATATCTCCGCTCCCAAGCACGAATGGTCGTCGGGTTGAGTCCCACTAACGCAGCGACTGCTTTGATATTATATTTCCCACGATCCATGCATCGTGCCTCCTTCCCCTTCCTTTCTAGTATACGCTGAAAGGAAAAAAATCTCCGTTCACAATGTGCCCTTACATCATGAAACCGATGGAGACGAAGGCGATGATGATCGTGATCATGAGTACCGTAAGCGTGATCGCTAGCGGATTTTTTCGAAACGGTTGTTTCAATCGCTCGTTACGAACGTGTTCGATACGCGAAGAACGCGGTGGCAATAACTGATCCTCTTCGTTCTGATGCAACCGTCGTTGATCTTGTTTACTCAATGTTTATCACCTTTTCTTGAAAAATATAACGATATTGTCTAGTTTACACCGAATCTAGTGATGAAAAAAAGACTTGTTCTAAACGCATTTTCCAATCTACCGGTTGATGGGTCTTTCTCTTCACCGGATTTTCCCATTCAATCGTTCCGCACACATCACAACACCGTGGTTGTAAGATTGCCTCCTCATCAAAATGATGCAACAACATCGTACGGCGACATTCGTTCCGATGAATGTAGTCCATCATCAGGTTGACCTCTTGTCTTTTTAATTGTTTACGTTCCGTTTGCCACTGGATGATTCGTTCCTTCGACCAACCGTTCTCAAGTTGCGATTTTAGTAATCGATATGCCGGATCTTCCGGATTAAGACGAAGACGACTTTCCATCTTGGCATAGGATTCGCCTTGATTCATCCCTTGTTGCAATTGATCGATCCACAAGACGGGTGCATATTGCGTGTCAATCAAGTACGTTTGTAGTTGTTCATCTTGAGCAGCGTAGAGTAAAATCGCCGTTGCCCTTTTACCGTCTCGACCGGCGCGTCCGACTTCCTGCATATAGGCTTCGATCGTCGCAGGCATCGTATAGTGAATGACCGTACGCACGTTGCCTTTATCGACACCCATTCCGAACGCACTCGTACACACGAGACAATCAATCTCATCATGAAGAAACTGTTGTTGAACAAGCTGGCGATCTTCTATCGTCAACCCAGCATGATAATAGGTCGCGCCGTCAATGATTCCAGCAATTCGTTCCGCTTCTTTACGGGTCGTTGTATAGATGACGCATGGGCGAACGATGCGTTCCATCCACCGATCAACTGCCGCATCTTTTTCTTCTCGATCAACGCGATCGACAACATATTGGATTTCTGGTCGGTTGACAGAACGACGGATGATTTGTGGTTCGCGCATACGCAGTTGTGTTCGAATATCTTGCTCAACAGCACGAGTCGCTGTTGCGGTTAAGGCGAGACATGGTGGAAGACCTAGTTCTTGTCGAATTTGACCAAGTCTTGCATACTCCGGTCGAAATTCGTGTCCCCATTGTGAGATACAATGCGCTTCATCGACGACGAAGAGCACAATATTGACCTGTTTTAGCCGAGCCCGAATCTGTGGCAGCGCGAGTTGTTCCGGTGATAAGTAAAGATATCGTAGATGTTCGAGTACAGATAAGATCTGCTCCTTCTCTTCTCGTGTCTCGACAGATGTTAATTTAGCGACAGATCGCTCTCCTCTGCGCTTGATTTGCATGACCTGGTCTTCAATCAATGAGAGTAACGGAGACAAAATCAACGTCAGCCCTTCATTTTGTACATAAGAAGGAAATTGATAACAGACAGACTTTCCTCCACCTGTCGGCAAAATTGCTAGTGTATCTGTTCCGTTTAGAATGGAATCGATGATTTGGCGTTGCCCTGGTCGAAATGCTTCGTAACCAAAATGACGATGCAATAACGCTTCCATTAAATCCCCTCCCATTTACTACGTGCTAACACAAGTCGAATTTGAAAATAAGATATATCGGATTGCATCTCACTCTTGATTCGCTTCAGCGCGTAGGTTCCGAGTCGCTGTGCAATCTGTCGTATCTCTTCTTGCTGAGATGGCGTAACAAAATGATTCAGCGGAAAAGAAGGAGCATACATCGCAATCTCAACGAGGTGATCTTCCATCGTACTATTTTTTAGCCGTCTTCGAATCGCAACCTCTTCAACGGTTAATCCCTGTTGTAATAACTCCCATGTCGTTTGCGCAGACTGGGTCATTTTTGTCGCGAGTAGATCAACACCTATTTGCTTTAGTAGTGGTGTTTTTTCTAAGTCATCGATGCACTGTCGCCAAGCGATCGTAAATTCGTATTGGACAGTCTCCACATCCATTTTCATCATTTGAGCTAATTGCGGATAAGACCATCCTGCTTGCACGCCAGACAAGCGGTAACTGATTAATGTCGCATCTCGTTCTGATAAGCGCTCAAGGAGAAACGTCAACTCTTGGTGTATATGATGTAACCATTCTGTTCGATTCGAGATGGTCGGAAGAACACTTTTTACCCATTCGCGAACGACGGTTTCCTGTTGCACAGGTATGAACGGCTGTTTTGCTTCCAAGCAAACCATCGTTTGAACCAAAAGGCTGAGTCGTTTCCACATCATCTCAGCATAACCACGAAGTTCACCACCTAGTTGATCAATGATCGCACGATCCGTTTGATCTATCAGTCGTGCGCCTTCGTGCGTCAGTCGCAATGTCTCCTGCCGCTCAATCCAATTCTTCTGCGCGAGTTCAGCCAAGATTGTTTCGAATCGTTGTTTACTGACTAATACAGTACCGAATACCGACTCTAAATCATAAAAATGGGCATCTTGCAGAGAAGTCGCTGATTTCTTTCCTTGAAAAACATGATAAAGACTCCGGTCTGATCGTTCATTTCGAAGGCGCTGAATCGATTCCAGAAAAATACGCTCGAGTAAAGAAATTTCCATATGTCACGCTCCCTCCTGTTGTATGTCGTTTGCCAATCAAAGATGATATTCCATTCCTGTTTCATCGTTACGTTTTAGAGAGGCCGTTTGCGGGCATGTGATGATATATACATTTTCTGCTGTCACTTGTGCTTCGTCATTGAAATGCAACGATGAGTCCGATACAATGACATATAGATGAGAACAGCGTGTTTCAATAATGTTTTCGTATAGAGAGGAGACCGTTCAATGGCTAAATTTACGATTGTCGACAAAGATACTTGCATCGCTTGTGGTGCTTGTGGAGCAGCGGCACCAGATATCTATGATTATGATGATGAGGGTTTGGCGTATGTCATTCTTGATGATAACAATGGTACTGCCGAAATTCCAGAAGCATTATTCGACGATATGATTGATGCATTCGAAGGTTGCCCAACGGATTCAATCAAAGTAGCAGATGAATCGTTCGATGGCGATGCGTTAAAATTCGAATAAGTGAATAAAAAAAGATGTTTCCTCGCGAAGCATCTTTTTTTATTGGACTTTTTCTCATTCGATATAACGATTATCTAAAAAAACCGGATGTCGCCAATTGGCAACATCCGGTCTATGATTAGTAAAAATTTAGCGTTTTCCTTTGATATACGGTACACCGACAGCTTTTGGTGCATCCGCACGACCAACGACACCAGCAAGTGCTAAGATCGTCAATAAATACGGTGCAATCAACAGATAAACTTGTGGAATTTGATCCAGTAACGGCAATTGCTGACCGATGATCGAAATCGCTTGAGCGAACCCGAAGAAGAGGGCTGCCCCCATGGCACCGAGCGGGTTCCATTTTCCGAAGATCATCGCCGCAATCGCGAGGAAGCCTTGACCGAGAATCGTCGTCACACTGAAGTTCAATGAAATCGACGTCGCGTATACAGCACCAGCAAGACCACCGAAACCACCAGAGATCATGACGCCGATGAAACGCATCTTCGTGACATTGATTCCCATCGTGTCCGCTGCCATTGGGTGTTCTCCGACAGAACGTAAGCGAAGACCGAATGGTGTCTTGAAGATGATGTACCATGCGACGAACGCGAGAACAATCGCGATATACGATGTGTAGTAGACGTTTGCGAAGAACATCTTCAAGACTGGAATATCAGACAAGAATGGTACATTCTCTTTCGAGATCCGGTTTGGAATCGAATCTGTCTGTCCTTTACTGTAAAGCGCACGGACAAGGAAGATCGCAAGACCGACTGCGAGCAAGTTGATCGCTACTCCAAGAACCGTTTGGTCTGCTCGGAAGAGGATTGCTGGAATCGCAAGGAACAGCGAGAAGACCGCTCCGACGACGATTGCAATGAGCATCGCAAGCCAAGGACTCGCAGCACCCAAGCCCATTTTTGATAGAGTCAATGCCGTAACGACGCCTGTGAAGGCACCCATGACCATTAATCCTTCTAACGCGATGTTGACGACACCAGAACGCTCACTGAAAATACCGCCAAGTGCTGCAATGATCAACGGAGCCGAATAGGCGAGTGCGATTGGCACGATGATATAAAGTACTTCAAGAAAGCCCATTATTGACCGGCTCCTTTCGCTTTTTTGGATTCTTTCTTAACCGTGAACTTCTCGATGACGAGACGAATCGCGTATCCAGAAGCAACGAAGATGATGATGAATGCGATGATGATTTTGATCAGTTCCGGTGGAATACCAATCTGTTGCATCGACAGACCACCGATGTTAAGTCCCGCAAACAGTAACGCCGCGAGAACGACACCGATCGGGTTATTCGCACCTAACAAGGCAACCGCAATTCCGTCGAATCCTACCCCAGTGAAGGATGCATTCAATGTCATGTTTTGGAACGTCCCAAGACCTTCCATCGCTCCAGCGAGACCTGCAAAGACACCAGAGATAACGAACGATAGGATGATGTTCCGGTTAACGCCCATACCTGCATACTCTGCAGCATTCTTGTTGAATCCAACTGCTCGGAGTTCATAACCAAGCGTTGTTTTCCACAAAATGAACCAGAAGACGAGGGCAGCAATGACTGCGATGAAAATCCCGTTATGCAAACGTGAAAAATCCGTGATCTCTTGTAAGAACGGTGACGCAAGGGATGCTGATTCCTTGACTGACTCCGTCCGCTCGTTCGTAATACCGATGACGTGACGTAAAATATCATTCGTCACATACAACGCGATATAGTTCATCATGATTGACGTGATGACTTCATGCACGTGGAACTTCGCTTTTAAGATACCAGGAATCGATGCCCAAAGTGCACCTGCTAAACCTGCTCCAATTAGAGCAAGCGGTAAATGAATCGCCATCGGTAGATCAAACTCAATCCCGATCCAAACTGCGACCATCCACCCGACGAGAACCTGACCTTCAACCCCGATGTTAAAGAGTCCAGTTCGGAAAGCAAACGCGACAGCAAGACCGGCAAAGATCAACGGAGCTGCTGCTCGCAATGTTTCACCGATGCTGTATGGTTCGCCAAAAATACCATAGAATAACTGATCAAAACCGGCAATCGGATCATACCCGCCGATGACCATGACGATCGCCCCGACGACCATTCCAAGGATGATGGAAAGAATCGGAATGAGGATGCCGTAAAAACGCTCTAACTTCATGAATGACCTACCTCCTCTTTCTTACCGCCGGCCATCAAGAAGCCAAGCTCGATCTCATTCGTTTCTTTTGGATCCAAGAAGGCAACTGTTTTTCCTTCATAAAGAACGGCAATCCGATCTGATACTTGAAGAATTTCTTCGAGTTCGAATGAAATCAACAAGACAGCGCGACCTTTTTCGCGTTCAAGAACCAACTGTTCATGAATGAACTCGATTGCTCCGACATCAAGACCACGTGTCGGCTGTGCTGCAATCAATAGGTCTGGTGAACGATCCACTTCACGCGCAATGATCGCTTTTTGCTGGTTACCACCTGACAAGGCACGAGCAAATGTCTCTGGACTTGGAGTTCGGACGTCGAACTTCTCGATGAGCGTTTTTGCTTTTTCCATGACTTGTTTATAGTTCATGATGCCTGCTTTTGAATACGGTTGTTTGTAATACGTTTGTAAGACCATGTTATGTCCGATTGAATAATCGAGGACAAGTCCATGTTTATGACGGTCTTGCGGAATGTGACCGACACCTGATTCCGTCACTTTACGTGGCTTCAAGTTTTTGATCGATTTATTGTTGAGGAAGATTTCCCCACTATCCGCTTTACGAAGACCAGTGATGGCTTCAATCAATTCCGTTTGCCCGTTTCCGTCGATTCCGGCAATTCCGACGATCTCTCCAGCACGAATGTCGAGATTTAATCCATCGACGGCTTTGATGCCGCGACTGTCCTTGACGACTAAGTCCTTGATGTCGAGAACGAGTTCTTGTGGAGTTGCCTTGGAATACTCCGCATTAAAGTTGACTTCACGACCTACCATCATTTCAGCAAGACGCGACTGTGTCATCGTCTCATCGATATCGACCGTTCCGATATACTTACCACGGCGAATCGTCGTACAGCGATCAGCTACTTCCATGATTTCTTTCAGTTTATGCGTGATGAGGATGATCGACTTTCCTTCTGCGATCAAACGATTCATGATCTGAATCAATTCCTTGATCTCTTGTGGTGTCAAGACAGCAGATGGTTCATCGAAGATCAAGATGTCTGCACCACGGTACAACGTCTTTAAAATTTCAACACGCTGTTGCATTCCGACTGAGATATCCTCGATTTTTGCATCAGGATCAACAGCAAGACCATACTGTTCAGAAATCTGGCGTACCTTCTCACGTGCAGTTGCACGGTCGATCTTAATTCCGGCACGTGGCTCTGCACCTAAAATGATGTTTTCAGTAACAGTGAAATTTTGAACGAGCATGAAGTGTTGGTGCACCATACCGATTCCAAGATCGTTCGCGACGTTCGGACTCGTAATATTGACTTTTTCACCACGTACACGAATTTCTCCAGCCTCAGGCTGATACAAACCAAATAAGACGTTCATCAGCGTCGATTTTCCGGCACCGTTTTCACCAAGTAAAGCGTGAATCTCACCTTTCCGAAGCTGGAGCGTGATGTTATCATTTGCGACGAAACTGCCAAACTCTTTTCTGATGTTTAGCATCTCAATGACGTATTCCAAGAAAATCCACTCCCATGTTTAGTTTAAAAGGGGGAGCCGCAATGCTAGCGACCCCCGCTTTCATTATTATTTCAGTGACGCTTCGTATTCTTTGTACTCGTCGTCTGTCGCTGGGACTTTGATGTCACCATCGATGATTTGTTTTTTGTACTCTTCAACTTTGTCGAGCGCTTCTTTCGAAACGTTGTCTTTTGAAGGTGCGATATCAACACCGCCGTCTTTCAGACCGAACTCAACGACTTTACCTGCTGGGAAGTTGCCGTCTTTCGTATCTTTCGCGACTTGTTCAACTGCTGTATCAACGCGTTTGACCATCGATGTCAATGTGACGTTCTCTGGCATACCTTCTTCGACTTGGTCACGGTCTACACCGATAACCCAAACATCTTCACCGTTTTTCTTACGGTTTTTCGCTTCTGTGAATACCCCTTGTCCTGTACCACCAGCTGCATGATAGATGACGTCGACTTTTTTACCGTACATACCTGAAGCGATCGCTTGTCCTTTTTCAGCAGCGTTGAAGTCTTCTGCATATTGAACTTCGATGTCAGCGTCTGGGTTGACTGCTTTAACACCTGCTTTGAATCCACTTTCGAACTTCTTGATCAAGTCAGAGTTAACGCCGCCGACGAATCCGACTTTATCTGATTTCGTCGTCAAACCAGCAACGACACCAACGAGGAACGATCCTTCGTTTTCTTTGAAGACGATTGACGCGACGTTTGGCTTGTCAACGACCATATCGACGAGTGCGAAGTTGCTCTTTTTGAACTGATCCGCTACTTTACCGATATCTTCTCCCATCAAGAATCCGATACCGAGGATCAAGTCGTATTTAGCACGAGCTAATTGCTGAAGGTTTGGTTGGTAATCCGATTGTTTTGCAGATTGAAGATATTTGTAGCCAGTACCTTCTTTTAGGTCGTTGTCTTTTCCGAACTTCTGGATACCTTCCCAAGCAGATTGGTTGAATGATTTATCATCCACGCCGCCTGTATCTGTAACCATACCTACTTTAAAGTCTTCTGATTTGCTGCCGCTACCTGAATCTTTTGAATCGTCGTTGCCACCACATGCTGCAAGGACCGAACTCATTGCTAAACCTGTTGCTGCTAATGCGAGAAGTGACTTCTTTTTCATCTGGAAAATCCCCTTTCGAATATGGTCATACAAAGTTCAAGACTACGTCTAGCACCCGAGGCTGGCGATGAGGAGCGTTACGTAGGTTATGACGGAAAGCGCTTTCAGTATTCATCCTAAAACAATGGCTCACACACGTTTACGGATGACGTGGAAATCAAACTTATCTGCTCGGAAATAGTTCGCTGAAAAAAGAACGGAACGGTCGAGCTCATCATAATGCGTTTGACGCAAAGCGAGCAGAGGTTGGTCCGTATGTAATTGTTCAGCGATTTTCGGATCAATACGTGGCTCGATGTGCGTCACGGCATGCGTGACACGTCGTCCAAGTTCTTTTTCTAAAGCATCAAATAATGATGTCGAAGAGGTGAACTGCTCTTCATTTTTAATATAATGGCTTGGAATCTTATCGATACAATAGACGACAGGAACATCCCCTGCGAGTCGGATTCGTTCGATTCGATAAACCAATTCATCCGGACCAAGTTGAAAACGCTCTCGGTCGCGCTCAGTCGGTTGGACCATCTCGGATGATAACACTTCTGATGTCGGAACCATACCTGCGCGCGCAATCATTTCTGTTACGCTGTACAATTCTTCGATTCCAGAAGTAAACGGTGGTCTTGCATTGATAAACGTACCGACACCGTGTTTACGGATGACGATGTTCTCATCTTCAAGAATTCGTAAAGCCTCTCGAAGAGTAGCTCGACTGACGCCAAGTTGCTTTGAAAGTTCAAACTCTGAAGGGAGCTTCTCGCCTTCCTTGTAAACGCCGTCATCGATGTCAGACTTGATCTTTTCAATCACACGTAAATAAAGCAAACGATGATCTAATTTAATCGACATGACGCATCTCCATCCTCTATCTAGTTGTAACCAGTGCTCAGACTTCTGACGTATGAGAACTCCAGCCAAGATAAGTATATGACGCCCAACACAATCCTGCAATCATTTTGTAACAGGTTAGAAGTCTGACTTCTGGCGCTTTTGTAACCCTTTTCATAACGCGATCAATAATGGAAGAAAATAGGGCATTCTACCTAAGAATGCCCCTTCTTTTTTCAACGCTTATTGCTCAGGTACTTCGATTTTTCCAGAAACGACATCTGTTTTTGCTTTCTCAAGCGCAGTCAACGTCTTCTTCGAAATCTTTTCAGATGGTACGATATCAACGCCATCTTCTTTCAGACCATAACGAATCGTTTTGCCGCCCTCGAGTTTACCGTCCTTCGCTGCGTTTGCTGTATCTTCGACTGCACGGTCGACACGTTTGATGACAGAAGTTAATGTAACATCTTCCGGCATACCCTCTTCTTTTTGGTCTCGGTCGACACCGATGACTGAGACGTTTTCACCGTTTTTCTTACGGTTCTTCGCCTCTGTGAAGACACCGTTTCCTGTACCACCTGCTGCTGGGAAGATGATATCTGCGCCTTTACCATACATTCCAGCTGCGATCGCTTGACCTTTTTCTGGAGCTGCGAAGTCTTCCGCATATTGGACATCGATTTTAATCTTCGGATTGACGGATTTGGCACCTGCTTCGAAACCGGCACGGAAACGCTCGATGACGTCCATCTTCATCCCACCAACGAAACCGATGTGATCTTTTTTCGTCTCCATTGCAGCAACGATCCCTGCAAGATACGCTCCTTCATTTTCCTTGAATGTGATCGACGTGACGTTTTTTCCTTCAACGACGTTATCGATGATTGCGAATTGTGTGTCTTTGAATTGATCAGCAACTGTTTTGATATCCTCATTGAACGTGTTCCCGATTCCGAAAACTAAATCTTCTCCCCCACGAGCAAGACGTGATAGATTCGGCTGATAATCTTGTTGCGATTTAGATTGTAGATAAGAGAACCCTTCATTCTTTTGAAGTTTGTTGTCTTTACCGTATGCTTGCAGACCTTCCCAAGCGGATTGGTTGAACGATTTATCATCGATCCCACCCTTATCGGCTACCATCGCTACAGAGAATTGATCTTTTTGATCGGCTTTCTCACCTGAACCACCACAAGCAGCAAGACCAACCGTCGCTACTGACATCATCGATACGATTACCTGTTTCTTCTTCATTTCATCCATCTCCTCTGCAATTATGAGAGCGCTTTCATTATCTATTTGTGAAAAAGCCGCTCCCAGCCCTCGTGTTGAAGGTCGGTCACTCATATGACTGAGTATGCCAAAAACACTACTGAAAATCAACAGACGTCTGACAACTATTTTCATGAAAGCGATTTTATTTTTGATGCATTTATGAATTTTTCCAGTCATTTCTATTTATACAAAATCATCATGTCTTTTTTTCATGTGTCTTTTCTTTTTTTCGAGACACCGGTTCTTATCTATACATTTTTTTAGAAAAGAAAAGGAAGCCTTGGAATATTCCACGACTTCCTTTCTACTCGATTAACGTCCCATGACGCGACGTGGTTTAGATCCTTCAGATGGACCAATCAGACCGTTTTCTTCTAACGCATCAATAAGACGGGCAGCTCGGTTGTAACCGATGCGGTACTTTCTTTGAATCATCGACGTAGATGCCGTCTCTTGTGTCAGAATGAACTGGACGACCTCATCGTAAAGTGGATCGTCGACCTCTGTTTCGCCCTCTGGTACATCTTTTGGAATCATCGCTTCAACATACTGTGCCTTTTGCTGACTGATGACATGATTAACGACCTTCTCGACTTCTTCGTCCGATAAAAAGGCTCCTTGTACACGGACCGGTTTGTTCATGCCGTTACCAAGTAACAACATATCTCCTCGTCCGAGCAATTTATCAGCACCTCCCGTATCAAGAATCGTCCGCGAGTCGGTCGCGCTCGATACACTGAATGCGATCCGCGACGGGATATTCGCCTTGATGACACCAGTGATGATATCAACACTCGGACGCTGAGTCGCGATGACCATATGAATTCCTGCTGCTCGTGCCATTTGTGCAAGTCGCATGATCGCATCTTCGACTTCGTTTGACGCGACCATCATCAAGTCGGCTAACTCATCGACGATGACGACGATGTACGGTAATCGTTGATGCACTTTTTCCTCAGCATTCATCTTATCGATCAATGCATTATAGCCTTCGATGTTACGCGCTCCGTTTTGACTGAAGATCTCATAACGACGTTCCATTTCCGAGACGACCTGTTTTAATGCCTGTGCCGCTTTTTTAGGATCGGTGACGACGGGTGCTAAGAGGTGCGGAATCCCGTTGTAGACGTTCAATTCGACCATTTTCGGGTCAATCATCATCAAACGGACTTCATCCGGTCGTGCCCGCATCAATATCGAGACGATCATCCCATTGATACAGACCGATTTACCAGAACCCGTCGAGCCGGCAACTAAGACGTGTGGCATCTTATTCAACTTCGCTGTCACCGTCTCACCAGAAATGCTTCGTCCGAGTGCGACGAGCAAACGATCGCTGTCCGATTGAACGCTCTCCGCTCCTAGTACTTCTCGAAGTGATACCATGGCGACCTCGCGATTTGGCACCTCGATTCCAACAGCCGCTTTGCCCGGAATCGGTGCTTCGATCCGGATATCTTTTGCAGCTAACGCTAGCGCTAAGTCATCGGCGAGTCCCGTGATTCGACTAAGCTTGATTCCTTGTTTTGGTTCAATCTCGTACTTCGTGACACTTGGTCCGAGATGAATCTTTAAGACTTTTGCTCCGATCCCGAACGACTTTAAGGTCGCAATCAATTTCGTCGCATTGTCCTTCAGTCGTTTGTTCTCGCCGGACAAGTCTTTTGATGTCGGTTCTGCTAACAAATCAAGCGACGGCAATTGATAACCGTCAGGTGTCTCTGTCATCGTCAACGGTCCTTGTGTCTCCGCTGCTTGCGGTTCAACGTGATCCGTGAAACCGATGATCGGAACGTCTTGAATGTTGACGGAAGGATCTTCTGCTTCTTGCTCCGGTTCAATCGGTTCCTCGACAGTTGCTGGTCGCAACGTCTTCGTTTTTTTCTCACGAACCGGTTTCGGTTTCAACTCTTTTTCGACACGAGGACGTGGTGTCCGTTCACGATTGCGAAACTCTTCTGCACGTTCCCGAAGCCCAAGCCACAGCTCTCCATAAAACGATGGGTTTAGTATATGAACGGCCGTTCCGATGAAGAACAGACCAATCAAGAAGGCACCCGCGCTCGAAATATAATAAGCTGCGTTTTGATAGAGCCATCCATTGAGAATACCACGCGGTGCTCCGAGCAATAGATCAATCCAGACGACTGAACCCATCAGTAACATCGACCATGCCCATTTCTGAGCACGTGACGCATTCGAGAGTAGTAAAAGTAGCACAGCACCGATTCCACCATATAATAAGGAGCCGAACTGACCAATTAACCGCTCTCCTCCATCAGCTAGCGTCAGTCCGACTTTCCCGAACTCCCCAAACGCGAGAACGAAAGCTAGTAATGAGACGATTGCGATGATGGTCGCATATGTACGATACGCAATCGGCTGACGTTGTTTCTTCGCTGCCGGTCGTTTCCGTGGCGGCGTTTTTTTTCGTACAGGTTTTCGTTTCGTCGTCGCCATACGTCATCCCTCCTGATAAAAAAACGGCTCAGTGGACCAGGTATTGGTCAATCTGAGCCGCTCGTTTGTTAAATCTCCATGATGATCGGAAGAATCATCGGGCGGCGTTTCGTCTGTTCATAGAGATAAGCACTGAGTTTATCTCGAATCAACGACTTCATCTCCGTCCAATCCAATTCTCCGTTTAATTTACCTTGTAGTTGTTTCGCAACGATTCGGTTCGCTTCATTGATCATATCCTCTGATTCACGCATGTAGACGAATCCGCGAGAGATGATTTCCGGTCCCGAGACGATTGTCTTGTTTTTCCGGCTGATCGTAATGACACAAAGGACGACACCGTCTTGCGATAACAAACGACGATCACGAAGGACGATGTTTCCGACATCACCCACACCGATTCCGTCGATCAAGACGTTTCCGGCGTTCACTTTGCGCGACATCCGTGCTTTGCGCTTCTCGAATTCAACGACATCCCCATTCTCGATGATGAAGATGTTGTTCGCATTGACGCCAACCGTCTGTGCGAGACGACTATGTGCCTTTTGCATCCGGAATTCTCCGTGAATCGGTAGGAAGAATTTCGGTTTGATCAAGTTGAGCATCAGCTTCAGATCTTCCGCATGACCGTGACCGGACACGTGTACTTTCCGTTGGTTGTAAATGACATTCGCACCAGCACGGAATAAGAGATCGATCGTTTTCGAAACCGACTTTTCGTTACCTGGAATCGGCGAAGCCGCAACGACGACCGTATCGTTCAAGCGAATATTGACTTGCTTATGTGCGTTACGCGCCATTCGTGTCAAGGCTGCCATCGGCTCACCTTGTGATCCTGTCGTCAAGATGACGACTTGGTTATCGTCGAGGCGGTTGATATCAGATAGATCAATCAATGTTTTCTGTTTGAAGCGTAAGTAATTCAAACGCTGTGCCACTTCGACGTTATTGACCATGCTGCGACCGACGACCGCTACTTTTCGGTTGTTCGCTTCTGCTGCTGCAAACACTTGTTGTAGACGATGAATATTCGATGCGAATGAAGCGACGATGACACGACCTGGTGCCTCATAGATGACATCGTTCAGTTCAGAACCGACGATCGATTCTGATCCAGACATCCCTGGTCGCTCTGCATTCGTTGAGTCAGACAGTAAGCAAAGTACTCCCCGTTGACCAATTGCTGCAATCTTTCCGAAATCCGCCTGTTTTCCATCGACTGGTGTGTAATCGAACTTGAAATCCCCTGTATGGACGATCGCACCTTGAGATGTTTGAATACAAACCCCGACTGCATCCGGAATCGAGTGGTTGACCCGGAAGAACGTAATAAAATGACCTGCAACGGTTAATTTCGTCTTGGCATCAATTGGACGAAGATCTGCCTTTTTCAATAAACCGGCTTCTTTTAATTTGTGTTCAATCAAACCGAGCGTCAAACGTGTTCCGTAAACAGGTACCTTTAAGTCACGCAAGACGTAACTGAGTGCCCCGATATGATCCTCGTGACCATGGGTAATGAAAATCCCCTGAATCCGCTCTTTGTTTTCTTTTAAATAACTGATGTCTGGAATGACTTTATCGATTCCAAGCATCTCATCTCCTGGGAACATCAACCCGGCATCGATGACGAAGATGTCCTCGTCGAGTTCGACGACGTACATGTTCTTACCGATCTCACCGGCGCCACCAAGAGCAAAGACGCTTACTTTTTCCGTCTTCTTCTTTGACACGACATGACCTCCTATAATTCATATTCACTTTTCGTGAGCCGTCCACTTATCACTATCACTATTCTAGCCGAATTTTCACAATCTGCCAACAATCGGACTAGGAAATCTAAAAAAAACGTCATTCCTGCCACATTACTCCAGGAATGACGTTGATCACGTATTCAACAAATCTTCGACCTCTTCCGTTCGTTTCGCTTTTTCCGAACGGCTTGGACGTTCACCAGCCTTCAGTTCGTCGAGCGAATACCCGAACGTCATCTCAAAATGAGGATAGTCGACGAATCGCTTCCAATCGCCTCCCCATTCGAAACCGAGCGCTTTTCCGATATCAGCGACTTCACGCCAATCACTTTTCCCTGACCGATTCCCATCATACTCAAGATCATATGAAATCTCTCCATTCACGAGCTGAACGAAATCGACAGCGAGTCCATAATTATGCATCGATTCACCACCACGTGCATTCGTGACGACTTCACCTGCCTTAGAACGTCCTTGTTCATAAAGCGCGTTCTGTTGCTGAATCGAGCGGTATCCTTGCGTAATCTTGATATCGATATTGTAGCACGAATGCGCAACACGGATCAGATCCTTTGCCCCTGCCTCGACAGCAGGGTGGAGACGCTTCAGGTTCGTCTCGCTTGCATTGATTAAGCGATCTTCCCCCGCTACATCTCGTGGACAACTATCAATCCCGAGCTCCGGTTGATCCATTAAAATCGTCGGCATCCGATTCATGGATGCCGCAAGAAACAATCCAATCGCAAACATCGTCAATAAAAATACGATCCAACCGAAGATTGTTCCCCGTTTCATCAGCGGCGAAGCTTCTTCCGAAGTTTTTGTAGAATCGGTAACCCAGTCTCAAGCAACAGATAGAGCGGACGATTGAGTACATAATCGAACTCACCGATTTTTTCAATCATCCGGCTGCCCCAACCAGATTTAAAGGCGTAGAGTCCCGCGTAATGATCATCCGGGTCTGTCGAACCACTGACTCCACCGAAGTCATAGGAGAGCGCACCATGTTCTTTCGCATATTGCATCATCGTCCACTGCATCAAGTGGTTCGGCATGAATTCCCGGTACTCGTTCGATGAAGCGCCGTATAAGTAATACGAGCGACGACCAGCAAGCGTCAAAAGACCGCCAGACAAGATGACACCGTTTGGATGTTTGGCAGCAATCGTCATCAGTTCCGTCTTCGACTTCTCTGCTTTTTCGATTTGTGCTGTCGTCTGCTCCAAGCGATTGTTTAAGCTCTTTAACTTCTTCTCAGCCGTCTCTTTCTCGAGCTGACGATGAATCTTCGAGAGTTCCTTATCGGCTTGAAGTAATAAGGCTTCTGTATTCTCAAGAGCACGTACGACATCGAGTTTCGTCAAAAACAAGACCGCATCACCTTTTGGATGGAGATGATCGTACAGATTCTCGAAATAATCCAGACCGCGGATCGAGAAACCATCCCGTTCGCCCGTCTCGACCATCAGTTTCGCAAATGTCTTTAGCCCTTCACGATCCGCTTGTTCGCATACGATACCTTTGCGTTCAGCAAGGCGGACGTTGTAGCGGAACTTCGAATGGAAACTGTCGAAGATCTCTTTTTCTGTCCCCACAAGACTCGTTTCCATCGTAAAGCGTGGTTGCGCGTAGTCAAAACCGCCACCGAAGCCGTTATGTTTGAACCCAAGTCCTTGCATCTCCTGCAACAGACCAGGGTATTCTTCCCGCTCGACGTTTGGATCAAATTTAATCGCAATCGCCTTCTGTTGTTTTGCGACACGAATCGCTTCGTCACGAAGGGCGCGAAGTGCGTCCGTATCCGTATAATCGACGACGAAACCGCGTGGTGCATAACAAAGCGTGAACGGTAGCTTCGGTACTTTCTTGAATAAGAGCAGTCCGACTCCAGCAATCTCACCGGAAGCAGTTCCGACCGCGATGCGTTCATGCGTCCATCCTGTCGAGCTTTTAACTTCTCCCCATGCTGGAAGCTGGAGTAAGTCACCTTTGGGATGTGTTTTTACGAATGTTTCAAATTGATCTATGGTTACAACGATTGGTTGATAAGTCACTTCTGTTCCTCCATTTGCCGTATCATCTCTTTGACGATGACTTCCTCATCGAGAGGGATTTTCTCATCCCCAATGATTTGATATTTTTCATGGCCCTTACCGGCTAAGATGACGATATTGTCTGGTCGTGCGAGACGTGCTGCGTAACGCACGGCCTCTTCCCGATCACCGATTTCAACGAACTGATCGTGGGTCATCCCTTTGGCGATGCCGGATGTAATCGACTCATATGCTTCATATCGTGGATCATCCGTTGTGATGACGACGGTTCCTGCGTAAGTCGAAGCGAGTTCGCCCATCTTCGGTCGTTTCGTCACGTCGCGGTTTCCACCTGTCCCGATCAGGAAGACGATCTTTTCCTTCGGTACGTCAACGAGTGCTTTCAGACATTGTTCGATGCCGTCAGGAGTATGCGCATAGTCGACATAGACGTTATATCCTTCAATCGGCAAGCGTTGCATCCGACCTTTTGCCGGACGGATTGCTGAAATCGCGCCTGCGATCGTCGCTAGATCGTATCCGCAAGACAAGAGGATCCCTGTCGCAAGCAACAGATTATAGACGTTAAAGCGACCGATGAAGTTCGCCGTGACATCGACTTGTTCTTCCTTGTACAGCATCGTGAACGTCGTTTGTTGAAGCGACTGTTCAATCGCTGTTGCTCGGAGGTCAGCTGCGTTGTCGATGCCGTATGTCATGACACGAGCACCTGTCATCATCTCATACAGCTCACTCGTCGGATCATCAGCATTCAAGACCGCGACTTTCTCTGTCGACAGCCGTTGACCGAGTTGTGCAAATAACAATCCTTTGGCACGCGCATAGTTTTCAAATGTTTTGTGAAAATCAAGGTGATCATGCGTCAGATTCGTGAATCCCGCAACATCGTAGTCCACACCTGTTACCCGACCAAGCTCTAATCCATGTGAAGAGACTTCCATGATGACATCTTGGACATCTTCTTCGTGCATCTGATACAGAAAGGCTTGTAACTCGGAGCTTTGTGGTGTCGTATTGCGACTTGGCACGACGCGGTCACCAATCTTGACTTCAACCGTACCGATGATGCCCGTCTTCCGACCAAGGTGCGCTAATATATCACGGACGATCGTCGTCGTCGTCGTTTTCCCATTCGTTCCCGTAATACCAATCATCCGCATCTTTTCAGAAGGATAATCATAGAATTTGCCAGCCAACTCGGCAATGGCACGTGATGTACTACGAACAAGAATGACAGGAATCGACACGTCGACCGGTTGTTCCGCAACGATCGCGACCGCTCCTTGTGCTTCCGCCTGTTTAGCATAGTCGTGTCCATCAACAGTATATCCTTTGATGGCGACGAACAATGTTCCCGGTTTAACATCCCGTGAATCGGTCGTAATGGACGTAACGTCCACTTCTACCATTCGTTCGATTTTTTGCGTCTGTATGACTTGAATCAATTCAGCTAAATTCAACGGTATTCCTTCTTTCTCGACATCGTCATTTCATATGTTTCATCTATTCCGTTCTGCTATCATGCTTCCTCTTCTTCGTCTGCCGGAAGAATATAGGCCTTTGCCGGTTCCTCCGAAAAGATGTGCTCAATCAGCCCTTCGATATCCGATGGACAAATCCGTTCGACATCCGCTAACACTTCTTCAAGTGATGGATGGCGATGTAGATGCAACTCATTTCGGGCGTTTCGATTCATGTGACTCGATGTGCCTTCGTTGCCTAGAATCAGAGAACCTTTCAGCTGCTCAATCCCATCTTCGAGTTCCTTCGTCGATAATCCATCCCGCTTCAAGCGATCGATTTCAGCAGCGAGGACCTGTTCGACCTCTTCGACCGATTCCGGAGACGTGCCGACATAGATCGTGAACGTTCCATGATCGTCAAACGTCGTGTAATAGGAAAAGACTGAATAGGCAAGACCGCGTTCCTCTCGGATTGATTGGAACAAGCGACTCGACATCGTCGCACCGAATGCATTATTGAGTAAGGCGAGGGCAGGCAAACGTGGGTCAGCAGAAGGAATCGCACGGAAATTATAACAAATATGAGCCTGTTCCGTATCCTTTTCCTTGCGAATCACACCATTTTGTAACCTTGGCTCTATCGTCTCGCGTGTCTTCGATCGTGATTCGAGGATCGACATCCGCTCTTGAATCTGCGCAATCAACGCGTCTGAGACGTTTCCGGCAACAGAAATGACGATTTGATCCGGAGCATACGCTTCTTCGAGATACCGCCCGATCATCGCACGATCAATCCGAAGCACACTCTCTTCTGTTCCAAGAATCGGACGAGCCATGACATCCTCTCCGTAAGCCGCAACAGCTAATAACTCATGGACGAGATCATCTGGTGTGTCATCGTACATTTTAATCTCTTCAATGACGACCTTTTTCTCTTTTTCCAGTTCATCCGCATCAAACGTCGATTCGAGGAACATATCCGCCAACACGTGAAAGGCTTCTCCTGCATGTTCATCTAATGTCTTGACGTAATAACACGTTTGATCCTTACTCGTGAACGCATTAATATTTCCACCAAGTCGGTCAAAGTAAACCGCAATCTCTTTTGCCGTATGGCGTTTTGTCCCTTTAAACATCATATGCTCGATGAGATGACTGATACCATGCTCCTCGATCTGTTCCGTCCGACTTCCTGCTTGAATGAAGATTCCGGTCGCGACGCTGCGTGCTTCCGGCATCCGTTCAACGATCAGTCGAACTCCATTTTCTAATTGTATCCGTTCGATCATAGTAATTCCTCCAAATATAGGAAACAAGGTGGCTCTCGTTGCATTCTCTGCACCGTCGAGCCACCTTGGATTCATTAGTTACGACGTGGTGGACGTTGTCCGTCACGTGGTGGGCGTGAACCCTGATCCCGGCGTGGCGGGCGGTTCTCACGCTCTGTCTTTTTCTTTTCTTCATATGCCGCACGATCTTCTTCGCTTAAGCCTTCGACGAGCAGGACTTTGTGCGAAGCATTGACGCGTCCCTTGTCATCGATTTCCGTGACACGGACTTTTAGCTTATCACCAAGTTTGACGACATCTTCTGTTTGACCGACACGGTTAAGTGCAAGTTCCGAAATGTGGACGAGTGCGTCTTTTCCTTTGAATAACTCGACGAATGCACCGAATTTCTCAACGCGACGGACTGTTCCATCGAACTCTTCACCGACAACGACTTCACGGACGATATCTTCGACCAATTGACGGGCACGATCGATGCCAGCTTGATCCGTCGAAGCGATAAAGACGGTTCCGTCTTGATCAATGTCGATCTTGACGCCTGTCTCATCGATGATACCGTTGATGACTTTACCACCAGGTCCGATGACATCACGGATTTTATCTGGATTAATTTTGAGTGTGACGATTTTTGGCGCGTATTGTGACAATTCGACACGTGGTTCAGCGATGACAGTTTGCATATGCTCAAGAATGTGCAGACGACCAAGACGTGCTTGTTCGAGTGCTTCTTCGAGGATTTGACGCGTGATTCCGCCAATTTTCATATCCATTTGCAGAGCTGTGACACCTTCGTGAGTTCCAGCGACTTTAAAGTCCATATCTCCGAGATGATCTTCCATCCCTTGGATATCTGTCAAGATCGAGTAATTGTCGCCTTCCATGATCAAGCCCATCGCAATACCAGCGACAGGTGCTTTTAATGGAACACCCGCATCCATCATGGCAAGGATCGAACCACAGATTGAAGCCTGTGATGAAGAACCGTTCGACTCAAGAACTTCTGACACGAGACGAATCGTGTATGGGAAATCAACTTCATTCGGAAGAACTGGTAAGAGTGCGCGTTCTCCGAGTGCCCCGTGACCAATTTCACGACGACCTGGTGCACGCATCGGACGTGCTTCCCCGACTGAGAATGGCGGGAAGTTATAGTGGTGCATGAAACGTTTCTCTTCCTTCAGACCAAGTCCATCGATGATTTGAGCGTCACCCGCAACACCGAGTGTCGCAACAGACAAGACTTGTGTCTGACCGCGTGTGAACAGACCTGAACCATGTGCACGTGGTAAGAGACCGACTTCTGAATCGAGTGGACGGATCTCAGCAAGACCACGACCATCCGGACGGACTTTATCTTCTGTGATCAGACGGCGGACTTCGTCTTTGACGAACTTATTGAGAACGCCTGATACTTCTGCTAGTTGTTCTGCTGTGACTGACTCGTCAGCTGCATACAACTCGATGTATTTTGCGATGACTTCGTTGATGGCAACGTCACGTGCTTGTTTTTCTTCGACTTGAACTGCTTGTGTGACTTCTGCCAATGCTTCTGCTTTCAGGCGATTGACGATTGTCTCATCGAAGCTTGATACCGTATATTCGAACTTCTCTTTACCGACTTGTGCGACGATCTCCTCTTGGAAAGCGATCATTTCCTTGATGACATCGTGTCCAAGCAAGATCGCTTCAAGCATTGCTTGTTCCGATACTTCCTTCGCACCTGCTTCGACCATGTTGACGGCATGTTTTGTTCCGGCAACTTGGAGGTCGATATCGCTAACTTCCATTTGCGCTGAAGTCGGGTTCACGACGAACTCTCCGTCGACGCGACCGATCGTCACGCCTGCGATTGGACCATCGAAAGGAATATCCGAGATCGAAAGGGCAATCGAAGCCCCGATCATCGCAGCGACTTCTGGTGAATTATCAGCATCTGACGAAAGGACCGTCGTCGCCACTTGTACGTCGTGACGGAAACCGTCCGGGAATAATGGACGGATCGGACGGTCGATCAGACGCGAAGTCAAGATCGCACTCTCTCCAGGGCGTCCTTCACGTTTCAGGAATCCACCTGGGATTTTCCCTGCCGCATATAATTTTTCTTCATAGTTCACTGTTAATGGAAAGAAATCTAAGTCCTTCGGTTGTTTTGATGCAACGACCGTAGCAAGAACGGCTGTATCGCCGTAGCGAATCAATGCTGCTCCGTTCGCTTGTTTTGCTAATTGACCGATTTCAATCGTTAATGGACGTCCACCGAGTTCGGTCGAAAACGTCTGTTTTGTTTGTGACATGCACAAATCTCCTCTCACTGCTATCCGTTTTTTCATTCAAATCTAATTATGTAGGTTCTTGCGCAAAAAGTCCATGAATCGGCAAAAAAAAGAAACAGGAGACGATGCTCCTGCTTCCCTACCTCGTTCTCGTCGGGATTAGCGACGGAGACCAAGACGCTCGATCAACGAACGGTAACGTGCAACATCCTTGTTACGAAGGTATGTGAGCAAGTTACGGCGACGACCGACCATTTTCAAGAGACCACGACGTGAGTGGTGATCCTTTTTGTGTGTACGTAAGTGATCGTTCAAAGTTGTGATCTGTTCAGTTAAAACAGCAACTTGTACTTCCGGCGAACCAGTATCGCCTTGTTTCGTAGCATATGCTTCGATGATTTCGTTTTTACGTTCTTTTGTGAGTGCCATTGTCACTCCACCTCCATCTTATGAATGACCGTATTCCCGAGCATCGGATGGTGAGACCAGATGCCAAGCGAATCGGCTGTACGTGATCGTACTGACCTATCATAACGAACCCTGTCCGTACTGTCAAACGCTTAATCGTGCATTTGCCTCTTCACGGTCCCGCGCCAATTGTTCTTTCAATTGATCGATACCATTGAAGGCTTTTTCATCGCGTAAGTAAGCGATCCATTCAAGCGTCAATTCTTGACCATAAAGATCCTCATCAAAGTCAAGAAGATGTGTCTCAATACTGACGTCTCCCGTCTCATAAAACGTCGGGCGTCTTCCGACGTTCGTCATCGCTTTGAATCGACGACCGTCCGCTAAGCGAACGAATGTCGCATATACACCGAGTTTCGGAATGACGTAAGAAAATTCCGGACGCATGTTGGCTGTCGGGAAGCCAATTTGTCGACCACGTGCGTCACCGTGAATGATTGTACCTTTGATTTGGTAGGGTTCTCCAAGCAAACGTGCAGCCGGTTCGACTTCTCCTGCAGCAAGTAAACGACGAATCCGGGTTGAGCTGATTTTTTCTGCTTCTTCTTGGAACTCTGCTACAACGGTGTGCGTGAACGTGCTCCGACTATGAAAATCAAGCGTCGTCATTTTTCCGGCTCCGAAGCGACCGTAGGAATAATCAAATCCAGCGACGACGTGCTCTGCTCCAGACGCAATCAGATATTCATCGACGAAAGCTTGCGGTGACAATTCCGAGAAAGGAATCGTGAACTCAATGACGTAAACACGATCGACACCAAGGCGTTCGATTTTCTCTAATTTACGTTCAAGCGGCGTGATGTAGCGGACCGGTTCATCCCCTTTACCAAGTACTTGTTTCGGATGTGGATCAAAGGTCATGACAGCCAAAGGCAGGCGACGAGCCTCCGCTTCTTTCCGTGCTGCTGCGATGACTTGCTGATGTCCGAGATGTACACCGTCAAAAAAGCCAAGTGCGATGACAGCAGGGGCTTTTTGAGGCTGTTCCGGATATGTCAAATGTATGATGTCCATGATGCTCTCTCCGATCTTAATCGATTTGTAGCATGACCTCGACGCGTGCTACCTGTTCTTCTGGAAGACGTCGATATAGCGCTAAAGGTACGTCCTCTTCATTATAGACAGTAAACAGCTCGAATTCGACTGGAATGCTTGTCAGCTTGGCTCCGTTCAAGACACGCTGCGCTGTTGCTGCGTCAACCGTCAATCGTGGCCATTTTTGGATGACGTGTTCGATCGGTAGGACGTGCTGCATCCGTTCTTCGACCGTCTCATACGATTCGAGTGTTTCGAGTGTGACGGTATCCGTCTCAGCAATCGCACCAGATCCTGTCCGGCGTAAGTCGCTCATGTGTGCCGCATAACCAAGTCGTTCTCCGATCTCGACTGCTAGCGTCCGGATATACGTCCCTTTCCCACACGCGATATCGAGGCGGAATCGGCAGAGACCATCTTCGAACACAAGGTCCGATGTCCGTTCTAATCGATCGATGCGAACGATCCGGGTCGGTCGCTCGACTTCAATCCCTTTTCGTGCATATTCGTATAACTTCTTCCCGTTCACTTTGACTGCTGAATAATACGGTGGCGTCTGTTCGATCTCTCCTGTCAAGGCGCTCAGAATATCAGCGATCGCCTCTTCAGTAATACTTTCGGGTTCGACCGGTGTTTCACGAACGATCTCTCCGTGTGCATCTTCTGTCGTCGTTGCAAAACCGATCGTCACTTCCGCCGCGTAACGTTTTCCTTCATCCGTGATGAAACGGGCAAGTTTCGTCGCTCGACCGAGACAAATCGGTAAGACACCTGTTACTTCTGGGTCAAGCGTCCCTGTATGTCCGACTTTTTTCGTCTGAAACAAGCGACGTAGACGAAAGACACAATCATGACTCGTCATGCCGGCTGGTTTATCTAGTGGTAATACTCCGATGGGTTCCACGTGATGTCCTCCTTGAAAAAAGGCAACCACACGCGTGGTTGCCTTAGGTGTTAATCTTTGTTCAAATTCCGAAGCAACTCATCAATGCGTGATCCGTATTCGACAGAAGAATCGACCTCGAACAATAGTTCAGGTGTTTTCCGCAGACGAATCCGCGATCCGATTTCCTTACGCATGAAGCCTTTTGATTTTTCAAGACCGATGCGCGCATCCTCACGTGCTTTTTCGTCACCGAGGACTGAATAGAAGATCGTCGCTTGTTGCAAGTCTCCTGTCACTTCGACACCTGTGACGGTAATCGGCTTGACGCGTGGATCCTTGACATCTTTGATGAGCAGTTGCGTAATTTCCTTACGCACCTGTTCGGCGACACGATTCGAGCGTAAACTCATGTTTGTTCCCTCCAGTTCGGAAGAATGGATTCCGTTCTGTTACTTCCGTTTGACTTCTTCCATGATGAACGCTTCGATGACATCATCAACTTTTATGTCATCATAACGTTCGATCTTAATTCCACACTCGTAACCAGCAGCGACTTCTTTGACATCATCTTTAAAGCGGCGAAGTGTATCGAGTTTTCCTTCGTAGATGACGATACTATCACGAACGACACGGACACCTGCATCACGTGTCAACTTACCTTCCGTGACATATCCACCTGCAATCGTACCGACTTTCGATACTTTGATGACATCGCGGACTTCAGCTTGACCGATGATTTTCTCGACGAACTCAGGATCAAGGAGACCTTTCATCGCTTGCTCGATTTCTTCAATCGCATTGTAGATGATCCGGTGAAGACGAATTTCGACTTTCTCCTGATCTGCCATTGATTTCGCGTTACCATCCGGACGAACGTTGAATCCGATGATGATCGCATTTGCTGCTGAGGCGAGGATGACATCACCTTCCGTGATTGCACCAACACCTGAGTGTACGATGTTAATTTTAACACCTTCGACATCAATTTTCTTCAATGAACCGGCTAAGGCTTCAACTGAACCTTGGACATCACCTTTGATGATGATGTTGAGGTCCTTGACTTCGCCTTCTTTAATGCGGTCAAAGAGATCTTCTAAGCTAACTTTCGCTGAATCGCGACGTTGTGCTTCGATTTCACGTTGGTAACGTGCTTCACCGATTTGGCGTGCTTTTTTCTCGTCTTCGAATGCGAAGAATTGATCGCCCGCTTTCGGAACATCATTTAAACCTGTGATTTCGATTGGCGTCGATGGTCCAACTTCTTTGACACGACGACCGATATCGTTGACCATTGCCCGGATACGACCGAACGTGTGACCGACGACGATTGGATCTCCGACACGAAGTGTTCCGTGTTGAACGAGAAGGGTAGCGACTGGACCGCGTCCTTTATCGAGTTTCGCCTCGATGACTGTTCCGCGACCGTTCATGTCTGGTGTTGATTTGTATTCTTGAACTTCTGAAACGAGAAGGATCATCTCGAGCAATTCGTCGATACCGTCTCCTTTAAGAGCTGAAACCGGTACGAAGATCGTATCGCCGCCCCAGTCTTCTGCAACGAGTTCGAACTCTGTCAATTCTTGTTTGACACGGTCAGGGTTTGCGCCTTCTTTATCCATCTTGTTGACCGCGACGATGATCGGAACGCCAGCTGCTTTCGCGTGGCTGATCGCTTCTTCCGTCTGTGGCATGACACCGTCATCTGCTGCAACGACGATGATCGCGATATCCGTGACATCTGCTCCACGTGC
Organism: Exiguobacterium sp. KKBO11; assembly: GCF_001644945.1. Classification (NCBI taxonomy): domain Bacteria; kingdom Bacillati; phylum Bacillota; class Bacilli; order Caryophanales; genus Exiguobacterium; species Exiguobacterium sp. KKBO11. The sequence goes on along the minus strand of NZ_LUCU01000011.1, from coordinate 959,610 downwards.
ACGCATCGTTGTGAACGCCGCGTGACCTGGTGTATCGAGGAACGTGATCTTCTTGCCGTCGATCTCAACTTGGTAAGCACCGATGTGCTGCGTGATCCCGCCGGCTTCGCCTGCAGTGACCTTCGTGTTACGGATCGAGTCGAGCAATGTCGTTTTACCGTGGTCGACGTGTCCCATGATCGTAACGACCGGTGGACGCTCAGACAATTCGTACTGGTCAAGGTTCAATTCGTATTGATCAAAGTCCGTCTCATCGACTTGGACTGTCTTTTCGACTTCAAAACCAAACTCTGTCGCGAGCAGTTCGACTGTTTCGTCATCAAGATCTTGGTTGATCGTCGCCATGACACCGAGACCCATCAATTTCATGATCAGCTCATTCGGTTTTTTCGCCATTTTTTCAGCAAGTTCACCGACTGTCAAGTTGTCAGAGTATTGAACGACGTTTGCCATCGCCTCTTCTTGAGCCCGGCGAGCTGCTTTCCGTTGACTCGACTTCGAGTTCGGATCCGCTACTTCGAGTTTACGCGGTTCTGCTTTCTTTTGGTTCGGACGACGTTTGCCGCCACGATTGTTACGGTTGCCGAATTCTGGGCGTCCGCCTTTGCTGTTACGTGATTGGTTACCTGCTGGTTTGTTTGTACTTCCTGGTCGGTTCGGTTTATTATCTGATTTCACTTGTTTTGGAGCCTCCGTCTTTTGAGCCCGATATTTCTCGGGATTAAATACTTGATCGAGTTGCTGTACTGTCTGTTCATCTAATACTGCCATATGATTCTTGACTGGTTTCTCCAGCTTTTCGAGCTGGGTGATGACCTGCTTACTTGTTACGTTTTGTTCCTTGGCGAATTCGTATACACGTTTACCCAAAGGATCCACCTCCAATTAGTCGTTCGAGAGGAGTTCAGTTAGCTTTTTCGCAAATCCGGCTTCATTGACTGACACGACAACACGCGCATCCTTTCCTAATGCTTGACCGAGAATCGTCCGGTCGGCGACTTCTAGGTAAGGAACTTGATAACTCGTACATTTATCTGTGACTTTCTTACGCGTGGCAGCCCCCGCATCTGCTGCTAAAAGAACAAGCTTCGCTTGTCCTCCCCGTACTTCTTTCAGTACGAGTTCTTCTCCAGTCGTCACTTTCCTAGCTCGATTCGCGAGACCGAGAAGGGATTCCCATTTACTCATTTGTACCTCCCGCGATTTCAAGCAATTCATCGTATAAGGCATCTGTCGTCTTGACCTTCAAATGATGATCAAGCGTCCGTTTTTTCTTCGCCGTCGCAATGACTGCCGCATCTTTCGATAAATAGGCACCTCGCCCATTCATCTTACCATTTAAATCGATGACGACCTCTTGTTCAGGTGTTCGGACGACGCGAATTAATTCTTTTTTCGGCTTCATTTCCTGTGTGATGACACACTTGCGTAATGGTACCTTTTTTTGCACGAATTATTCCTCGCCTTCGACTTGGACCGCTTCTACTGCCGGCTCTTCCGTCGCGAAGACATCTTCGAGATCCATCGCTTCCGCTTCAGACTCGCTCTTGATGTCGATTTTCCAGCCTGTCAACTTCGCTGCGAGACGCGCGTTTTGACCACGTTTCCCGATGGCAAGTGACAATTGGAAATCCGGAACGACGACAATCGTCGCTTTCGCTGGTTCGTTGACGTAGACCGCAACGACTTGAGCTGGGCTGAGTGCATTCGCAACATATTCTTTCGGATCATCCGAGTAACGGACGATATCGATTTTTTCCCCGTTCAAATCATTGACGATGCGTTGAACACGTGCCCCTTTTTGCCCGACACATGCACCGACTGGATCGATGTCGTCAGCTGCGACTGCGATTTTCGAACGGTCACCCGCTTCACGCGCAACAGACTTGACTTCGACTTCGCCACTTGAAATCTCTGGTACTTCGATTTCGAAGAGACGTTTTAAGAGACCTGGATGTGTCCGTGATACGAGAATTGATGCTCCTGATCCTTTGACCATCGGATCAACCTTCGTGACGTACACCTTGATGCGATCACGAATCCCGAAACGCTCGTTCGGCATTTGCTCGTGTGTCGTCAAGACGGCTTCGATACCTTCTAAGTTGACGTACAAGTTCCGTGCATCTTGACGTTCGACGATACCCGTCATGATCTCGTCTTCACGATCCGCGAAGTGATTGTAGATACGTTCACGTTCTGCTTCACGCATTTTTTGTGTGACGATTTGTTTCGCCGTTTGTGCTGCAACACGACCGAAGTCGCCTGGCGTCACTTCGACTTTATGGAAATCGCCGAGTTCATATGTCGGATCGATCTCGTGCGCTTCTTCAAGCGAAAGTTGCTCTTCTGGTTGTGTCAATCGTTCGACGACTTCCTTAAGCGCGAAGACACGGATGTCTCCTGTCTGCTGGTCGAATTCGACCTTTACAGCCTCCGATTCTTTTCCGAAGTTGCGTCGGTACGCTGAAATCAATGCCTGTTCGAGCGCATCGATGATGATGTTCTTGTCAATTTCCTTCTCTTTCGCGATTTGATTGATCGCCTCGAGTAACTGTGGTCCCATCGTTCTCTTCCTTTCCGTCAGAACATTACCGCAAGTCGCGCAAGTGAAATCTTGTCGACCGGTATCTCAATTTTCAATTTTCTTGTTTTGACACGCACTTCGATTTCAAGCATCTCAGGTGTGTACGCGAGCAACGTTCCTTCGAATTCAACCGCATTCTTTACTGGATCGTGCGTTTTGATGTACACATGTTTCCCAATCGCCTTTTCGAAGTCCTCGTCTTTCTTCAATGGACGTTCCGCTCCTGGACTAGCGACGTCGAGGTAATACGGCTCGTCGATCGGATCATTGTCATTCAATGCTTCCGATAACTGTTCATTGATTTTGACGCAGTCTTCAAGATCCACGCCACCCTCTTTGTCGATGGAGACACGTAGGAACCAATCCGCCCCTTCTTTGACGAATTCAACGTCGACTAGCTCCATCCCCTCTCGTTCGACGATTGGTTTTGCGAGCGCTTCGACCTTTTCCGTTACGTTCGTCATCTTCATCCTCCTTCAAAAAACAAACAAGAAAGGAGCAGGTCCCCCTACTCCTTCCAAGTCGTAGTATAAAAAACATTTCCTCACTCAATATAGCATAGGAAAGCGCTCAAAGCAAGTGTTCCTAAGGGCTTACAAGTCGAACAAGGAGAGCTGATTCTCGTCCGGTAACCCTTCGAGACAGCCTAGGTTATCGAGCGTCTCAATGATCGATTTCGATAACTTAGCGCGTTTTTGGAGGTCTTCCTTCGAGAGGAATTCGCCGCCTTTACGTGCTTCGACGATCTGCTTCGCTGCATTCGTCCCGAGACCTGTCACAGCATTAAAAGGTGGTAACAACGTATCTCCGTCAATGAGGAATTCCGTTGCACTTGAGCGGTAGAGATCGACCTTTTGGAACGTAAAGCCACGTTCGATCATCTCAAGCGCGATTTCAAGAACCGTATACAGCCCTTTATCCTTCGCCGTCGCTTCAAATCCTTTATCCTTGATGTCTTGCAAGACTTTCCGAACGGCAGCAGAGCCTTTATTCATCGCACCGATATCAAAGTCACCCGCACGAACCGTAAAGTACGAAGCGTAGTAATACATCGGATGGTGGACCTTATAGTAAGCAATCCGGACGGCCATCAAGACGTAGGCGGCAGCGTGGGCTTTTGGGAACATGTACTTGATTTTTTTACAAGAATCGATATACCAAAGCGGTACATCGTTCTCGATCATCGCCTCTTCCATGTCAATCGAGAGTCCTTTCCCTTTTCGGACCGACTCCATGATTTTAAAGGCAAGCGACGGTTCAAGACCGGCGTAGATCAAGTAGACCATGATGTCATCTCGACAACCGATGACGTCTTTTAGTTCACATGTTCCGTTGTAAATCAATTCGCTGGCGTTTCCGAGCCAGACATCCGTTCCGTGCGAGAGTCCTGAAATCTGGACGAGTTCCGAGAACGTCGTCGGTTTCGTCTCTTCTAACATTTGGCGGACGAACTTCGTTCCAAACTCCGGAATACCGAGCGTTCCTGTTTTCGAATCAATCTGTTCCGGCGTCACACCGATCGATTCCGTCGAACTGAAGATTTTCATGACTTCTGGGTCATCGACAGGAATCGTCTTTGGATCTCGTCCTGATAAATCCTGTAGCATCCGGATCATCGTCGGGTCATCGTGACCGAGGATATCGAGTTTGAGTAAGTTATCGTGAATCGAGTGGAAGTCGAAGTGTGTCGTCTTCCATTCAGAACCCATATCGTCTGCCGGATACTGAATCGGACTAATATCATAAATATCCATATAGTCCGGTACGACGATGATCCCACCTGGGTGTTGCCCGGTCGTTCGTTTGACACCGGTGACACCACTGACGAGACGATCGACTTCCGCATTCCGATACGTCAGCTCATTCTCCGACTGATACCCTTTGACATAGCCATACGCCGTCTTCTCGGCGATCGTTCCGATCGTTCCGGCACGATAGACGTAATCGTCACCGAACAAGACTTTCGTATAGGCATGGGCTTGCGGCTGGTATTCTCCACTGAAGTTCAAATCGATATCCGGTACTTTATCCCCTTTAAATCCAAGGAACGTCTCGAACGGAATGTCATGACCATCCTTAAACAACGGGATATCACATTTCGAACAGGATTTATCCGGTAAGTCGAATCCCGAACCAACGGAACCATCATCGAAGAACTCCGATTCCTTACAATTTGGACAGACATAATGCGGTGGTAATGGATTGACTTCCGTGATCTCGGTCATCGTCGCAACGAGACTTGATCCGACCGATCCCCGTGAACCTACCAAATAGCCGTCGTCAAGTGACTTTTTAACGAGTTTATGGGAAATCAGATAGATGACGGCGAATCCGTGACCGATGATCGACTTCAACTCTTTTTCGAGTCGGGCTTCGACGATTTCTGGTAACGTGTCGCCGTAAATCCGGTGCGCCATATCGTACGACAAGTTTCGGACTTCTTCATCTGCCCCTTCGATCTTCGGTGTATAGAGATCTTTTGGAATGATGTCGATGTTCTCGAACTGTTCCGCGACGGCTTGACTGTTCGTGATGACGAGACGTTCCGACACATCCGGTCCGAGGAACTTGAAGTCGTCCATCATTTCCTTCGTCGTCCGGAAGTGCGCCGGCGGCAATTGCTTTCGCATGTTCAGCATGTTCGCTCCACCTTGCGTCCGGATCAAAATCTCCCGGTACGTGGCATCATGTTGATCGAGGTAATGCACATTCCCTGTCGCGACTGGTAAGATATCATGTTCTTCCGCGACGCGGATGATCTTTTTAATCAGTTCGCGCAGTTCGAGTTCATTCTGAACGATTTCCCGTTCGATCAAATGTCCATACATCGCGGGTGGCTGAATCTCGATGAAATCATAGAACTGCATCACTTTCGCTAAATCTTCGTCCGACTTGTTCAAGGCGGCATCAAACACTTCGCCATTATCGCAAGCTGATCCAATGATCAATCCATCCCGGTGCGCGACGAGTTGCGAGCGCGGTGTGCGGACGACACGGTGCACGTGTTTCGTGTGAGCAATCGAAATCAATTGGTACAGATTCTTCAAGCCTGTCCGGTTCTTCGCATAGACCGTCGCGTGGTATGGTCGTGCCCGCGAGATATCTTTCCCCATCTCCCGGTTGAGCGAGGCGTGTGTCTTCATGTCGAACATCTCATCTGCCATTTGAAGTAATTTGACCATCAAATAGCCTGTCGCTTCCGCGTCATAGATGGCGCGGTGATGCTGCGTCAATTCGATGTCAAATCGTTTCGCGAGTGTGTTCAATCGGTGGTTTTTTAGCGTCGGCATCAAGACACGGGCTAGCTCAAGCGTATCAATGACCGGCAAGACCGATTCATCGTGTCCACCGGATCGTAGCGTCGCATTCAAGAATCCGATATCAAACGAAGCATTATGGGCAACGAGAATCGAGTCGCCGACCCAGTCCATGAATTCCTTGACGACTTGTTCCGGATCTGGTTTTCCGCGGACCATATCATCGGTGATCCCTGTCAAATCAATCGTCGTCGCCGACAACAGATGCTTCGGATCCGCGAATGCTTCGAACTTATCGATGATATCACCGTCGTGGATTTTGACGGCTGCAAGTTCGATGATCTTGTTGTACATCGCGGATAAACCAGTCGTCTCGACGTCAAAGACGACGAATGTCGCGTCATCTAAGTTACGTTCCACCGGATGATAGGCGACTTGCACCCCATCATCGACGACGTTCGCTTCGATTCCGTACAATACTTTGATATCGTTTTTCTTTCCGGCATAGTAGGCATCCGGGAAACTTTGTGCACCCGCGTGATCCGTGATCGCAACAGCAGGATGACCCCATTTCGCCGCGCGTTCAACGTATTTCGTCACGTTCATGACGGCGTCCATTTGACTCATTTGCGAGTGCGCATGTAACTCGACACGCTTCTCGCCTGCCCAAGGGTCAGCAGGGGCTTCCATCTTCACCTCTGACAGTTGGGCAATCATCATACAAAGATCGCGCAGGAACGTATCGAACTCAACGCGACCTGCCGCTTGAATCCACATGCCTTTTTTGATGGCTGAGAGGATCTTGACGTCTGTTTCGTCACGCGCAAACATCTTGACGACGAGGGAGTCCGTATAATCCGTCATCTTAAACGTAAAGATCGTCTTTCCACTTCGTAGTTCACGACTCTCTGCCGAGAAGACGAGACCACGGATCGCAATCCGTCGTTCCTCATCTTGGATCGTCTTAATCGGGACAATCTCATCTTGAATTGGTTTCCCGATCCGGATCTCAACCGGTCCTTCATCGTCATCCCGCGATTGTTCCCGCTTGAATTGCAACTCGAGCATCCGTTTTGCTTCTTCCATGTCTTCCTGTTTCACCTGATTGCGCAACGCTTCTTGTTTCGATTCGTTGATTTGAACAATCGGTTCACAGTTGAATTTCGGAAATCCGTAAGCACTGTAAAGTAACTGCAACTCACCACATAAGCTACTTTTTAAGAATCCTGCTTCCGGTTCACTCCGGACCGGAATGAATAATTTCTGTTCTTTGAACTCCGGTAAGACCCGTCCAAGTTGTGTCCGCATCGCCGATGAGACATCTGCGAGATCCTGCACGACGTATGGCCAGTAATCATGATACAGGCGTTCGTCTGGTCGACCATCCGCGTATAGGATGACCTTGACTTCGGCGAATTGCTGATACCGACTTATCAAGCGACTCGTAAAGAGTTGATAGACGTTTTGTGGCAAAACCTGTGGCAAGCGGATCTCAAATGTCCAGGTTGCTTTTGCTTTATTGACGCGAAGCTTCTCAAGAACTGCTTCGTTAAAGTATTCTTCAATGATACCATTCGGTAATTCCAAGTCACTAAGCAACAGTGACATGCGTTGTTGTGTATCCACTCGCAATTGTGCTGTCTGATCGCTTCACACCGTGACAGCAACTCCTCCTCCTCTTGCGGATTGCCCAAGGGGCGAATGGGTGTGAGACAAGAAAACAGTCACTTTATGAAAAGTGACCGTCTCCATTCTTTATTCTAAACCTTCATAGAGTGAACGAACAGCCTCAACGACTTGTTCTTGTCCAATTTCTTCTGCATCGCCACCACGACGGGCTTTTAATTCGACGATTCCTTCTGCCGCTTTTTTGCCGACGTTCAAGCGAACCGGTAGACCGATCAAATCCGCATCGGCGAATTTGACGCCTGCTCGTTCTTTCCGGTCGTCAAGTAGGACGCTAAAACCTGCAGCTGTCAACTCACGGTATAGTGTTTCTCCGAGTTCAAGCTGTTCCGCATTTTTACCATTGACGACGATCAAATGGACATCGTATGGTGCGATCGCTTTTGGCCAAATGATCCCACGCTCATCATAATGCTGTTCGACGACTGCCGACAATGTCCGCGAGACACCGATGCCGTAACATCCCATGATGAGTGGTTGTGCTTTACCGCCTTCATCGAGGAACGTCGCTCCCATTCCTTCAGAGTAACGTGTTCCGAGTTTGAAGACTTGACCGACTTCGATGCCACGTGCGAATTTAACGTTTCCGTTGCCGTCTGGTGACGCGTCACCTTCTTCAACGAAGCGCAAGTCTGTATATTCTGCTTCGAAATCACGACTTGGGTCGACATGGATATAATGCGTTTCCGCTTTGTTTGCACCACAGACAGCGTTCGTCAAGGCACGAATCGCGTAATCGGCGACGATCTTCATGTCTGCCCCGATTGGTCCGAGTGTTCCAGGCGTTGAGTGAAGCGCTGCTTCAATCTCTTCGTCGCTCGCCATCGTGATGTCGAGTGCTCCCAGATAGTTTTTCAACTTGATATCGTTGACTTCGTGATCGCCCCGGACGAGTGCCATGACAAGCCCTTGCTCCGTCTTGAAGATGACGGTCTTGATTGATTCGTTTGCTGGTAAATTCAGATGTGCGCTGACCGCTTCGATCGTCTTCGCATCTGCCGTATGCACTTCTTCAAGTGCTTCTGGTGCTTTGTCTTGCTTCGGATAGGCATCGATGGACTCTGCCATCTCTAAGTTCGCTGCATAATCCGATTGGTCCGAGTAGACGATCGTATCTTCACCGATTGCTGCTAACGCATGGAACTCATGTGTTCCACTACCACCAATCGCACCTGAGTCAGCGACGACTGGACGGAACTCAAGACCAACACGTGTGAAGATCCGCGAATACGTATCAAACATGTTTTGATACTCTTCGTCTAAGCTCTCTTGTGAAGAATGGAACGAATAAGCGTCCTTCATGATGAACTCACGACCACGTAATAAACCGAAACGTGGACGACGTTCGTCACGGTACTTCATTTGAATCTGGAAGAGATTGACCGGTAACTTTTTGTACGAGTTCAATTCATCGCGAACGATTGAAGTGATCAGTTCCTCGTGCGTCGCTCCGAGCGCGAACCGGCGATCATGACGATCCGTCAAGCGCATTAATTCAGGTCCATAGATATCCCAGCGTCCTGTTTCTTCCCATAGTTCAGCTGGTTGAATCGCTGGCATCAGTAATTCTTGCGCACCCGCCGCTTCTAATTCCTCGCGGATGATCGTCTCGATGTTTGCGAGTACTCGTTTTGCGAGTGGTAGATACGAATAGATCCCAGCGGCATTTTGACGCATGAATCCTGCACGAAGCAAGAGTTGGTGACTGATGGCTTCTGCATCAGATGGTACTTCACGCAACGTTGGCATGAATAGTTTTGATTGTTTCATAATGAGTCACGAACTCCTTTGACTGAGTGATTAATTAAAAGAATTTTTGAATGTCGTTCCAAGTGACGACGAGCATGAGTAGCATCAAAAGCGCAAAACCGACGAAGTGAACCAATCCTTCTTTTTGAGGATCAACTGGTTTACCGCGTAAGGCTTCAAGGAAGAGGAACAACAATCGTCCTCCGTCAAGTGCTGGAAGTGGCAATAAGTTGAAGACTGCTAAGTTGACGGACAACAATGCTGTCCATGTCAATAGCATCGAGAACCCACTATCTGCGACCTGATCGGTCATTTTGACGATCCCGACTGGTCCTGATAATTGATCGACGCCAACGACACCCGTTACGAGATCTCCAACAGCTCCGACGATAAGCGTCGACATCCGCCATGTTTCTGAAACGCCCGTTTGTAGTGCTGTTCCGAATGATTTTTCTGTCTCATTCGTGACACCGATGATGCCAACCTTCTGTTCCCCTTGCTGTTGCACTTTTGGCGTGATCTCAGTTGTCGTCTCTTTTCCATCACGCTCATATTTTACTTCTGTCGCTTTCCCAGCACGATCTTGGAATCCAGCACGTAAATCTGTCCATTTTGCTGTATCCTGTCCGTTGACCGAGATAATCCGGTCACCTTCAACAAGTCCTGCTTGATCGGCAGGTGAACCTTTTTGTACTGTTCCGATGACGCTTTCCCCTGTCGGAGAACCATTATATAAGGCAAGACCGAATAAAATGACGAACGCAAGGACAAAGTTCATGAACGGTCCTGCAGCAATCGCAAGGACGCGTTTCCATACGGATTTCGAACCAAATGTGCGGTCATATGGCGCAATTTGTGTCCGTGTCTGACCTTCGACAAGAAATGCTGTCGGTGAGACAGGATAGCGAACCGATGTCTCGTCTTGTAACCCAACGAGTTCGAGTTGACGCAACAAGTCAATCCGCTCGACAGTAACGACTTGATCGACTTGTGGCTGATCCGCATCGAAATAAATCGTCTCGATGACGCCGTCCTTTAACTGTAATCCAACGGTTTGACCTGATTTGATCTCTACGAGTTCAGGTTCTTCACCCGCCATCTTGACGTAACCGCCAATCGGCAACAGGCGTACCGTATACAACGTCTCATTCTTAAACACTGAAAAGATCTTCGGTCCAAATCCAATCGCGAATTCCCGACAGAGAATACCTGCCCGCTTCGCCATTACGAGATGACCCCATTCATGGACGGCGACGAGTACACCGAACATCAGCACGATTGAAATAAAGGTCGTCATTACTTATCCCATCCTTAGTTAGCGAATGTAAGAGACGATACGAACTCACGCGCCCATCGATCAGCTTCAAGGATTTGATCCAAAGAAGGCTCCTCGATAAGCTCATGAGCTTGAAGCGCCGCCTCGACGCTCGCTTCGATTTCTAAAAAGCGAATGTCCCCTTTTAAGAAACGGTCCACCGCTTGTTCGTTCGCAGCATTGAGTACTGATGGCATCGATCCGCCGGCTTGACCCGCTTCAAAAGCAAGTCGTAACAACGGATAACGCTCAAATGATGCATCAGCAAAGTGTAAGCGTCCGATTTCCTTTAAGTTTAACCGTTCTCCCCCTTGGATTTCAAGGCGGGACGGATATGTAAGAGCGTACTGAATCGGTTCTCGCATGTCGGGCATACCAAGCTGAGCCATGACAGCCCCATCGTTGAATTCGACCATCGAGTGGATGATGGATTCACGGTGAATGACGACATCGATATCCGCATAGTCGACATCAAATAACCAGTGTGCTTCAATGACTTCGAACCCTTTGTTCATCATCGTCGCGGAATCAATCGTGATTTTTGCTCCCATCGACCAGTTCGGATGCGCTAGTGCTTGTTCGACCGTCACGTCTGCCAGTTCTTCACGTGATTGATCACGGAAGCTTCCGCCTGACGCCGTCAAGATGATTTGACGGACATCTTCTCGCCGCTCACCGTTCAAGCATTGGAAAATCGCCGCATGCTCACTATCGACTGGTAAAATCGTCACGTTTTTTTCGCGCGCGAGCTTCATGACAAGGTGCCCTGCCGTGACGAGTGTTTCTTTGTTCGCAAGACCAATCGTCTTACCCGCCTCGATCGCGGCAAGCGTCGGACGTAAGCCAACAGCTCCTACGACCGCTGTAATGACTGTATCGACTTCAGGATGCGTCACGACATCAAGCAATCCTTCTTCACCGATGACGATCGTCGGCTGATAACTCAACTGCTGCTCGAGTTCTTGACGTGTTGTCTCATCTTGAACTCCGACAAGCATCGGTTGCAAACGATTCAACCACGGTACGGCGACCGCCGTGTTGCGACCAAATGCAAAACTCGTCAATTCAAAAAGGTCTGGATTAGCCGCAATGACATCAAGTGTCTGCGTACCAATCGATCCCGTTCCACCGATGATACTGATTTTCTTCATAATGAAGTGCCTCCTCAAGCAAAGATATCGAGTACGACGAGGACCGTAAAGACGATCATCATGCTGTCGAACCGATCTAGAATACCACCATGGCCCGGTAGTAACGTTCCAGAATCCTTCACACCATAATGGCGTTTGTAAGCGGACTGGACCAAGTCACCAAGTTGCCCAACGACGGCAACGATGATGGCAAGGACAATGACTTTCCCAAAACCGACTGTCGGTTCGATACTTTCAAACACGACACCGAGTAAGATGGCAAGTAGCACGCCACCGACTGCCCCTTCAATCGTTTTGTTCGGGCTGATTGACGGCCACAGTTTATTCTTACCAAATCGTTTCCCGACGAAGTACGCCCCTGAATCCGTAAACCAGATCAAGAGAATGATCAAGAGCGACCACGTTAATCCATGTTCGAGTAAACGGATGTAGGCGAACGATGCAAAACCGACACCGACATAAACCGCAGTCAGCAGTAAAAAGGCGACATCATCGAACGTAAAGACATTTTTCGAAAACACATTCCAAAAGAGACCGATCAATAAAATGATCATTGCCCAAGCGATTGGTGAAAGTCCGATTGGGAGTGTCCGATCGACTGCCTCTTCATAGATACCGACGAATGGTAATAATGTGCCGATCCCGAATAAAATCCGTGGAATGCGCGAACCGCTCCATTGTCGCATCCGGACGAGCTCGGTATAACCGAGAATCGTTAGTATTGCCATAAACGCTAAAAAGGGAAGTCCACCGATGTACAAAAGCGCCAAAAAGATGGCGCCTGCCCATATCCCTGTGATAATCCGAGTTTTCATAAGCTAGTTCCTCATTTAATCAGACGCCGCCAAATCGGCGTGTCCGTTGATTGTAATCTTCAATTGCTGCCAAGAAAGCATCCCGACGGAACTCTGGCCACAAGACATCTGTAAAATAAAACTCTGCGTACGCCGCTTGCCAAAGTAAGAAGTTCGATAACCGTTGTTCGCCACTCGTTCGAATCACGAAATCGACATCGGTTACGGATCCTGTCATTAGCTCGCGCTCGATCGTCTCCGGTGTAATCGCGTCCGGTGACAATGTTCCTGCCTGAACCTGTGCGCCCAGTTTTTGCATGACTTGCACGAGCTCATCGCGTCCTCCATAATTCAGAGCGAAAATCAGACGAAGTCCTGTATTGTGTTGCGTATCCAGTTTCGCTTGTTCCACTGCCTCACGTGTGAAATGAGGGAGGCGTGACACTTCTCCTGCTACCTCGACTTTGACATTTTGCGCGTCTAACTCTTTTAAATCCGACTCTAGAAATTGTGCCGGCAGTTTCATGAGAAAACTCACTTCTTCTTCCGGACGCGTCCAATTCTCCGTCGAGAAGGCGTATAATGTCAGACTCTTAACGCCGAGTTCATTTGCAACCCGAACGACCTCACGAATCGATTTCATGCCTTCGCGATGTCCCATGATACGCGGAAGTCCGCGCTTTTGTGCCCATCTACCGTTTCCATCCATGATGATAGCGACGTGCTCAGGCACCCGGTCATAGGTTTCGGTTTCTTTCGTCTGATTCAACCATTGAAACATCCGCACTTCCTCCTCTCTCAATTATGAAGAAAGGGACTCTTCGTGTGACAAAGAGTCCCCCCCATGACGATCCGTCGCGTCATACTTCCATGATTTCTTGTTCTTTTTCCGTTGCTGTCTGATCAAGTTGTTTAACGAACTTGTCTGTCAACGTCTGAACATCTTCTGTGTAGCCACGCAAATCATCTTCTGTCAATGCACCATCTTTTTCTTGTTTCTTTAACTGCTCGTTCGTATCACGACGAATGTTACGGAGGGCGACCTTACCTTCTTCCGTATACTTCTTGACGAGTTTGACGAGTTCCTTCCGGCGCTCTTCCGTTAGTGGTGGAATCGCAAGACGGATGACTGTACCATCAGATGATGGCGCAAGACCAAGATCAGCACGTTGAATCGCTTTTTCAATCTCGCTTACCATTGATTTATCCCATGGAGTGATCAAGATAAGACGTGCTTCTGGTGTGTTGACGTTCGCTACTTGATTGAGCGGTGTCGGTGAACCGTAGTATTCGACTTGAACAGGATCTAAAATCGCAACGTTCGCACGACCTGCGCGGAGTGTCGCAAGTTCTTTCTTAAGTGAAAGATGTGCTTTTTCCATCCGTTCTTCGGCTTGTTTTAAGATTTCTTTTGACATATTATTTCCCCCTTACGATTGTCCCGATTTCGTCACCGATGACGACACGTTTGATGTTACCTTCTTCCATCAACGAGAAGACGATGAGCGGGATGTCATTGTCCATACAAAGTGATGTTGCTGTAGAATCCATGACTTGAAGTCCATCCTTTAAGACATCCAAGTAAGAGAGCGTTTCGAACTTCTTCGCTTCTGGATCAACATTCGGGTCAGCTGAGTAGACACCATCAACGTTGTTTTTCGCCATCAAGATGACCTCTGCTTCAATTTCAGCTGCACGAAGAGCAGCTGTCGTATCTGTCGAGAAGTACGGATTCCCTGTACCTGCTGCAAAGATGACGACGCGTCCTTTTTCAAGGTGACGCATCGCACGACGGCGAATGTACGGTTCTGCTACTTGGCGCATCTCGATTGATGTTTGAACACGTGTTTCAACACCTACATCTTCTAAGCTGTCTTGAAGCGCAAGCGAGTTCATGACTGTCGCTAGCATCCCCATATAATCGGCGTTGGCCCGGTCCATCCCAAGTTCTGCACCTGTTTTGCCACGCCAAATGTTTCCAGCTCCGACGACGACCGCTACTTCAACGTTCAATTCAACTAATTCGCGAATCTGTTCCGAGATAGATTTGACGATGACAGGATTGATCCCAAACCCTTGATCTCCTGCGAGCGCTTCTCCGCTCAATTTTAACACAATCCGGTTATATTTCGGTTGCATGACTATGTCCCCCTTGCTAAATTCCGTAAAAAAGGAACACGAACCACTTCCACACGAAAGTGGATTGAAGCATACGTGTTCCTTCTCTTGTCATCAGGATGATCCCGATTCTTATTTTTTAAGTTGGTTCATAACTTCTTCAGCGAAGTTCTCTTCGCGTTTTTCCATACCTTCTCCAACTTCGAAGCGTACGAATGACACGACTTTACCGCCTTTAGATTCTACATATTTACCAACTTTGAAGTCTGGATCTTTGACGAACGTTTGATCGACGAGGCAGATTTCCTCGAAGAACTTGTTCATACGACCAACGATCATTTTTTCAACGATGTTAGCTGGTTTTCCTTCGTTCAACGCTTGCTCAGTGAGGACTTTTTCTTCACGCGCTTTTTCTTCTTCTGTGACAGAAGTACGGTCAACGTAAAGTGGACGTGCTGCTGCGATGTGCATTGCAACGTCTTTTGCAACTGTTTCGTCTGTCGTACCTTCGATGACGACGACTGAACCGATGCGTCCACCCATGTGGAGGTAAGAACCGAAGACTGCGTCATCTGCTTTTGTGAAGAGTGCTACGCGACGGAGTGAGATTTTCTCTCCGATTGTTGAAGCTTCTTCTGAGATGTATGTGTCGATTGTTTTACCTGCTTCGTATTCAGAAGCAAGAGCTGCTTCAGCAGTCTCAGAACCGTTACGGAGAACAGCGTCTGCGATATTTTGAACGAGTGTTTGGAAACGTTCGTTTTTCGCAACGAAGTCTGTTTCTGAGTTGATTTCGACGAGTGCCGCTTTGTTACCGTCAACTGCAACTGCAGTCAACCCTTCAGCAGCGATACGATCGCCTTTTGCTGCTGCTTTAGCGATCCCTTTTTCACGCAAGAAATCTACTGCTGCGTTCATGTCACCGTCAGTTTCAACGAGTGCTTTTTTGCAGTCGAGCATACCTGCACCTGTTTTTTCACGAAGTTCTTTAACCATTGCTGCTGTAATAGCCATTCGATATTCCTCCTTATAACATCCTTAGTTTCAAAAAAAAGGTGATAAAAGGTCGATTCCCTTTATCACCTGGCATCACGAATTACTCAGCGTCTGCTACTACTTCTTCAGTAGTTTCAGGTGCTACGTTATCTTCGCCTTGTTTAACTTCGAGGATTGCGTCAGCCATTTTACCAGTGAGCAATTTGACTGCACGGATCGCATCGTCGTTCGCTGGGATGACGTAGTCGATTTCGTCTGGATCACAGTTAGTATCAACAATCGCAACGATTGGGATGTTGAGTTTGTGTGCTTCTGCAATCGCGATACGCTCTTTGCGTGGGTCAACGATGAAGAGTGCATCCGGAACGCCTGGCATATCTTTGATACCGCCGAGGAATTTCTCAAGACGAGTCATTTCTTTTTTAAGAATGATGACTTCTTTTTTAGGAAGAACTTCGAATGTACCGTTCTCTTCCATTTTTTCGAGTTGTTTCAAACGGTTGATACGTTTTTTGATTGTAGAGAAGTTCGTGAGAGTTCCACCCAACCAACGTTCGTTGATGAAGTATTGACCTGCACGGATCGCTTCTTCTTTCACAGTGTCTTGAGCTTGTTTTTTCGTACCAACGAAAAGAACGTTTCCGCCTTCAGACGCTACTTCACGGATGAAGTTGTATGCTTCGTCTACTTTTTTGACCGTTTTTTGAAGGTCGATGATGTAGATTCCGTTCCGTTCTGTGAAGATGTATTTTGCCATTTTTGGGTTCCAACGGCGTGTTTGGTGACCGAAGTGTACACCAGCTTCTAACAATTGTTTCATCGAGATTACTGCCATGATGAATTCCTCCTTTTGGGTTTTGGATGTCCTCCGCGATGATCGTCTGTCCAGCTAACCTATTAAAGGCACCGCAGCTGGCGATACATGCGTGCGTAATTAACACCGTAGACTAATATAGCATAAAGATTACCGAGGGGCAACCTTCGTTTGATGAGAAAGTTTAGCAATCAAAGCAACCTCTCCCGTCCCACGATTCAAAGACCGCGCAAGCGTCTCAAGATCTGCTCCTTCTCGTAGCGCCTGCTTGACATCCGTTAACGTTGGTTCTTTTGAAATGGATTGTTCGATTTCGACGGTTTCCGATTTCTCGTATGTAGCCGCCTTCACCATCTGTGGAGACGCGTCCGGTACTTGATCAACCTGTTTGTTCGCTTCAATTACGGATGTCTCCGTCATGGCGTTGACGTTCTCCATGAAATGAAGCAACACTTGTTCCGTCTCATTCTTTTCACGTTCCAACCGGGTAATTCGGTCTTTAAGCGCTGCCTGCTGGCGAAACAACACCAGCAGCGCATAACAGACTAAAGCAGCTAATAAAATATAAACGACAGTCATAATTCTTCCTTTCACATGGCGACACGATCTGCTAAGTAGGCACTTCCGAGCGCATTCTTCAACTTACGAAGCGCTTTTGAATGGATTTGTGAAATACGGGAAGTCGAGAGCCCGAGGACTTCACCAATTTCAGTAAGCGTCAATTCTTCATAATAGAACAACGAGACGACAAGTTGTTCTTTTTCGGATAGCCCTTCGACTTCCTCTGCCAGTTTAGCAATCAACTCTCGCATTAATAACATATCTTCCGGTGTAGCAGTATCTGGATCTAAATAGGAGACGGTCATCGCCTTCCCCTCATCCTGTAGCGTGACTGCTTCATCGATCGATAATACATTCGCAAAATAGCTTTCTGCTAAAGCACCCTTGACCTCGTCCGGTGTCATGTCGACGATGGAAGAGACTTCGTCTAACGTCGGCGTCCGTTGCAAAGATTGTTCAAGGATCTCGACGGCTGCCTCGACCCGTTTTGCTTTTTCCCGTAAGGAACGTGGTAACCAATCGATTTTACGAAGCCCATCTAAAATAGCTCCTCGAATCCGAAAGGCGGCATACGTGTCGAATTTATTATTATGATTTTGATCGAATTTTTGAAGCGCATCGTACAATCCCATCATCCCTAAACTTTTCAACTCGTCTCGATCGACACTTTTAGGCAACGTCGCACTTAAACGCTGAACATGGTATTGAACAAGTGGTTCATAATTGTGAAGTAACAGGTCTGCCACCGCAATATCGCGTGTGGTCAGCCATCGATCCCAAAGTTGTTGTAATTCCTCACGCATGACCATTCCTCCTCTAGATTTCCAGCGTCCCGACATTCACCGTCCGGATGACGAGACGCCCTGATTGTGAGTGGAACTCGATCGTTCGTCCATTCGTGCCGCCAACATCTTCGGCAACGAGTGGAATTTTGACTTGTTGAAGCATTGCTTTGACCGCAGCGATGTTTCGCTCACCAATCCGCATTGATTCATGTTCATACTTAAATTGAAACATCTGAGCCCCACCCGCAATCTTCGCACGTAATCGGATGGCTCCACTTGCTCGTAATTCGCGGGCTACCTCTAGAATTGCCGTATCCGCGAACTTTCCGACTTCAAGCTCCCGATTCCGACTGATCGCTGAATCAGGCAACATGACATGCGCCATACTCGATAACCCTCGTTCCTGGTCATAGATGACGACGCCTACACACGATCCAAGACCCGCCGTCCGTAAAATGACGGGGCGTTTACTGATGGCGTACTCCGCAATCCCAATCCGTACGATTTCATCCATTCAAGTCCACACCCAATCGTTCGAAGACCGTCTGAAAGGCGTTAGCTTCAGGCAACAAAAGTAAATGTCCGGTCAAATCGTTTCCTGCACTAGACAAATGAGTGTCGATATAGACAGCCATATTTCCTGGAGTCGTTGATTCAAGTAAGGCTACTTCAAGTAACGCACCAACCATATCAAACGCTGATGCAGGAACACTGACATGTAACGATAAATCAAGCCAATCGGAGATAGCCCGAGCGTATGCTCCAATTAAAATATTCCCAATTTCTTCCCAAGCAGAAACCCCCATTTCGTGGGAATCGGAAAAAAAGTGGAATTCCGTCTGCATCAATTGGCTCACGAGCTTCTCTGCATCACGAAGTGGCATCAAAAAAAGTAACGTTGCTTGAATATCGCCAGAAAAACGTAACAATGCACCAGCGGTATACGTTTCCGCCCCTCCACTTCGCTCGATGATCGTCGTGAAATCCTCAAGTTCAGCGGAAGGTACTTCGATCTCAATCGGTTGTCCAAGTAAGGTTGAAAGTGCTGTCGCTGCGTGACCAGCTCCAATGTTGCCGACTTCCCGTAAAATGTCCCGTTCGTTTGGATTAAGCATGAACGATGTCCTCAAATAAGCGATTCGGTTCAATCAACGAAAACAATTGCTGATCGCCTTTTGCGACTGCAGTCAAATACGAGGCATCCTCCTGCTTTTGTTCACTGAGCGGTTCAATCCGAACATCCGTTGATTCGACGACTTCGTTTGCCCGGTCGACGATGAATCCAGCGTCCCCATGCTCCAAAGTGGCGATGATGATGCGTGTTTCTTCCGTTTCTTCCATTAATTCGAATCCAAGGCGGGCACGCAGGTCAATCACGGGAGTGACGACACCTCGCAAATTGATGACTCCTTTGACATAGGATGCAGCGTTCGGAATCCGTGTGATCGGGATGAGCCGTTCGATTGAACGAACAGACTGTACATCAATACCGTATGCATTATCTTCTAATTGAAAAACAACCCATTTTTGTTCCATCTTCGTTCCCCTCACTTCCGTAATAGTGCATTGCTGTCAATGATCAATGCGACTTGTCCGTCTCCAAGAATCGTCGCGCCAGAAATGGCACGGATGCCTTCTAGATAACTACCGAGTGGCTTCATGACGATCTCCTGTTGACCGATCAATTCGGATACGATCAACCCTGCTAATTTTTCGCCACTCCGGACGACGACGACCGAATAGGCTTCTGCCTCATGTTGTGGCAATCCGTAAACTTCATTCAGCGAAATAAGTGGAACCAATTGTCCACGGAAATCAAATACTTTTTCCCGGTGCGCTTGCAGGATCGCCGATTTACGTAAAGATGTCGTCTCGATGATGGCAGTCAGTGGAATTGCATACGTTTCTTGTCCGAGCTCAACGAGCATGGCTGAGATGATCGAGAGCGTCAATGGTAAACTGATACGGAAAATCGTTCCTTCTCCGCGACGTGTCTCAACGAATACTTCTCCACCCAATGATTCGATCTTTGATTTGACGACGTCGAGACCAACACCACGACCAGACAAGTCCGTGACTTCTTCTGCTGTCGAGAAACCAGGTGCGAATAACAGCATCGAAGCCTCTTCGATCGTTAATTGCATCGTTTCTTCTTCTGTGATCAATCCTTTTTCAATCGCAATCCGTGTGACACGTTCGTGATTGATACCTGCTCCATCATCTTCAATCTCGATGAAGACTCGGTTTCCTGAATGGTAGGCACGAAGCGAAAGATTTCCTTCGACCGGCTTATTCGCTAAAATCCGTTCCGCTTTGTTTTCAATTCCATGATCGATCGCATTACGGATCAAGTGGACAAGTGGATCACCAATCTCATCGATGACTGTGCGATCAAGTTCCGTCTCAGCACCCGTAATGTGTAGTTTGATATGTTTTCCGACATCCTTCGAAACGGAACGCACCATTCGTGGGAAGCGGTTGAATACTTGTTCGATCGGCATCATTCGTAACGTTAAAACGAGTGATTGCAATTCGTTCGTGCCCCGTTTGATCCGTTCGACCGTATCTGTCAATTCCGGTGAGCTGACTTCTGCTGCAATACGCTCCAAACGTCCGCGGTCGATGATGAACTCTTCGAACAGATTCATCAAACGATCAATCCGCTCGAGATTGACACGAATCGTTTTCGAAGCGACAGGCACAGATAGATCTGTCTGTTCTGGTGAATCCGGTGAAGCTATTGGTGCAGGTACTGATGTCGCAACCGGCACTTCCTGTGGAAGGGTGGATGTCGCCACCTCTGCTTCTGGTGTTGCTTCGAACACGTCCATCGTTACTGTTGCGACTTCAGAAACCGAGGCAACCGCCTCTTGAATGACCGATTGCTCTTGTTGTGTCACGAATAAAACAGAGAATGACGTCTCAAAATGTTCTTGCTCCAGTTCATCAGATGTCGGATTCGACAAAATGACATCTCCGAGCTGTTGTAAACGATCAAAGACCATGTAGACACGTGCCGCTTTTAAGATGACGTCTGCTGAAAGTTCGACTTGGACGATATAGGCTTGATAACCGGACGCAATCGATTGTTTGACGACCGCTTCCGAATAGACATCACATTCGAATGTTGATGGTGCAGTTGATGGCGTAACCGAAATGATCTCTTCTTGTTCGGGACGAATGAACTGCTGTAATCGTCTCACTGTTTCCGTAACGTCAAGTTTCCCTTTTCCACCGCGACTGATGTCTTCTACCATCGTTTCCAGTTGCTCAGCAGCAACGAATAGGACATCGATCAACTCAGCTGTAGCGGGTTGTTTCTTTGATCTGACTAAATCAAGGGCGCTCTCCATCTCATGCGTCAAATCAGCGATCGCATCATATCCCATCGTTCCTGCCATCCCTTTTAGCGTATGGGCAGAACGGAAAATTTGATCGATGACCGCTTCATCGTCTAATCGTTCTTCAAAAACCAATAAGCTTGTGTTAATAGCTTGTAAATGCTCCATCGACTCATCGAGGAACAACCCCACATATTCATTTAAGTCCATGACTGATACCCTCCTTTAATCTTAACGGACATGATCTTTTCGTTTTTTCAGACGATGTAACAATCGATCTAAAAACTTCCGTTCTTTGACTTGTACACCTGTTAGAGACGTCGTGATATGATCGAGTCGCCAACTGACGTCACTCGTTCGATCCATCAAGTAAAATGGCATCTGTGCCTTGACTGCTTTGACGACTGTCGGATCTTCCGGCAAAAAACCGGTAAAGCGCAGTGGCTTTTGTAAAAATTGTTGGCTGACGAGCGCTAGTCGATCAAACGTTTCAAGTGCTTCTCCACCATTCGTCGCCCGATTGACGACTACGGAAATCGGAAGATCCGTCGCATGATGGTGTGCCAGTTTGACGAACGCATAACCGTCCATGATTGAAGTCGGCTCTGGCGTGACGATCAACCAGGCTTCGTCTGCACTACTGATAAAATCGAACGTCTGATGATTGGCGCCGGCTCCTAAATCGAGCAACACAAAATCATACTCATAGAAAAATTGGAATTCCCGCAGTAGGAACACGACATCCTCCTTCGTCAGATTCGTCAGTTCCGCAAATCCACTCCCGCCATGAATGAAATGAAGGGATGGCGACTGTTCAACGATTGCGTGCTGGAGTGATTCTCGTCGTTTGACGCATTCCATCAAGGATGACTTCGATGATTTACCGAATAGAATACCAATGTTCGCCATCCCGATATCAAGATCAATCAAGAGTACTCGTTTTTCTTGTAACGATAATGCCACGCCAAGATTCACCGCGACATTCGTTTTTCCGACGCCACCTTTTCCACTCACGATGGCAATCGTCTTCGTTTCCTTGACGGTCACTTTTGATCGTAAGACACGTGCTTGATCTTCTCGCATCATCTCATCCCTCTCTCGACGATCATTCGGGATAACTCATCCGCCGTAGCGAACGTGATGTCTTCTGGCACTTCTTGACCCGTTGTCACGCAATAGATTGGTAACTCCGTTTCTGTCATAAGTCCAAACATCGACCACAGTTCACTTGTTTCATCTGCTTTCGAAAATACGAACCCTGATAAGGGAATCTTGCTGAAACGATCGTGGATCTGTAATAAATCTCGATATTTCGATGTCAAACTAAGAACTAAGAATACATCCGTATCCTCAAAGTCATGACGACTTCGTAATTGCTCTACATATGCTTCGTCAAGGAAATTCCGTCCCGCTGTATCGACAAGTACGATATCGCATGAAGCTAGCGCCTGCTTCGCTTGTTCGAAATCTTCCAGGTCGTATGCAACATGAATAGGAATACCTAATATGTCGGCATATGTCTTCAGTTGTTCAATCGCTGAGATCCGGTATGTATCGGTTGTGATGAGACCGACTCGTTGATTTTTGATGAGCGTATGGTGTGCAGCGAGTTTAGCGATGGTCGTCGTCTTACCGACACCAGTTGGTCCCGTCAGCATGACATAACGTGCAGTCGACGGCGTCACGCGTAATGCCGTCTTTACTTCTTCCGTCAAGAGATCGGTTAATTCCGTTTGCTGCGTTTGATAGTACGCAGTCAGTAATCGCTCATGCAATCGTTCAGACACTTGTTGTAACGCTGGTTCTGCCAACAGCGGCGCATAATGTCGCAATTCTTTTGGCAATGGTCGTTCGCCGATCGTAACGATCGTTGGACGCACGGGGATCGGTTGGATGGTTTCCACAATGTCCTTCCGACTCGTTGTTTGCTTCGAGACGATCGGTTCGTTCGACACATGTTCATCCACCGATGCAACCAGTTCCACTTTTTTCTTCGCAAATAATCCAAAGAATCCGCCCACTTTGATATGGCGAGTATTTAATATGATGGCATCGTTACCGAGTTCGCGTTTGATGCGTTCCATGGCTTCGCTAACGGAATCCGCCGTGACTTTTTTGACTATCATCGCTTAAATCACCCCAATACTCTTAACTTCAATCGTCGGCATTAATTCGTTATAAGACAAAATCGGAATATCTGGAAAATACCGTTCTGTCAATTGACGGACGAACATCCGGATACTTGGAGAAGTCAGGATGATCGGATGCGCCCCGTACCGTTCGAATTCCGTTGCTCGCTCCTGTAACGTCTCGATGAAACGTGTCGCCTTTTCGGGATCAAGCGCTAAATAATTTCCAAACTCCGTCTTTTGGATGGCCGACTGGATATCCAGTTCCATCTCACTCGAAACCGTCACGACATGCAAGACATCTCCTTGCATGACCTGTTCCGTAATTTGCCGCGATAAGGATTGACGGACATATTCAGCAAGCAATTCGCTGTCTTTCGTCACCGCCGCATAGTCCGCGAGCGTTTCAAAAATCAATGGTAGATTTCGAATCGAGACTTTTTCTTTTAATAATTGAACGAATACTTTTTGAAGTTCCCCGATTGATAACAGTTGTGGTGTTACTTCCTCGACCAAAATCGGATGCGATTCCTTCAAATGATCGACCAACTGTTTCGTCTCTTCTCGACCGAGTAACTCAGCGGCATGTTTCTTCAAGAGCTCCGTTAAATGCGTCGCGACGACGGAAGGTGGATCAACGACCGTATAGCCTGACATCTCTGCTCGGCTCCGTGTCTGCTCATCAATCCAGAGTGCCGGCATACCGAAAGCCGGTTCAACCGTCTCGATACCTCGAATTTCTGGATCGTCGACACCCGGGCTCATCGCTAAATAATGATCCAGTAATAGCTCACCACTTGCCATCTCACTTCCGCGAATCTTGATTCGATACTGGTTCGGTGATAACTGCAGGTGATCACGAATCCGAACGGTCGGTAGAACGAATCCAAGTTCGAGTGCTAGCTGCCGACGAATCATGACGACACGATCGAGTAGATCGCCACCTTGCGCTTCATCAGCGAGTGGAATCAAACCGTAACCGAATTCAAATTCAATCGTATCGACATTCAATAAGGAAATGACCGATTCACTCGAACGCAAGTTTTCGCTCGGCGCTTCCTCAACGGCGACCTCTTCTTGCATCGTCTTCGTCGTCTGTTTCATTCGCCAAGCGAAGAAGCCGAACAACGCTGCAATCGGCATCGTGACGTAATCAGGAATCGCTGTGAATAGTCCGAGTAAGAAGATTGCTCCAGCCGCGATTCCGACGAGTAACGGTGTCCGTGTCAATTGACCGATGACATCCTCCCCAAGGTTTCCGTCGGATGTCGAGCGCGTGACGATGATTCCGGTCGCAACCGAAATCAACAGTGCTGGAATCTGACTGACAAGACCATCTCCGACCGTCAGTAACGTATACAATTTGACTGACTCAGCCATCGGTAAGCCTTGTTGGACGACACCGATGATCATTCCAAAGATCAAGTTAATGATGACGATGATGATACCAGCAATCGCATCTCCTTTAACAAACTTCGAGGCCCCGTCCATCGCGCCATAAAAGTCTGCTTCCGATTGAATTTTTTGACGACGAGTCCGAGCTTGTAATTCGTCGATCATACCGGAGTTCAAGTCGGCGTCGATTGCCATCTGTTTTCCGGGCATCGCATCAAGCGTAAAACGTGCCGACACTTCCGAGACTCGTTCTGACCCCTTCGTAATGACGAGGAACTGGATCAAGACGAGAATCAAAAAGACGACGAAACCGACGAGTGCCTTACCGCCGACGACAAAATTTCCAAAAGCCTCGATAACTTCGCCACCATTTCCGTTTGATAGGATCGCCCGTGTCGTCGAGACGTTAAGTGCCAGACGAAACAAAGTGACGATCAATAACAACGTCGGAAAGACAGAAAACTCAAGTGCCTCTTTGGCATTCATCGCAACGAGTAATACCATCAAAGCAATTAAGATATTGATGATGATTAAAAAATCGAGCATGATAGCAGGCAGTGGGATGACGAGCATGAAGACGATCATGATGACGCCTAGCAGAACCGTTAAATCTCGTGTTGATATACTCATGATGCTTCATCCTTTCATTTTGCTTGTTTCAGTTGATAGACAAAGGCGAGTGTTTCAGCGAGCGCCTGATAGAACGTTTCATCCACTGCCATACCAATCTCTGTTTGAGCGAACAACGCCCGCGCCAGCGGACGATTTTCAACAATCGGGACATCAGCTGCTGTCGCCTTCTCCCGAATCCGGAACGCGACAGCATCTACGCCTTTTGCAACGACAATCGGTGCCATATGTTTTCCGTCATCGTATTGGATCGCTACCGCATAATGGGTCGGGTTCGTGATGACGACATCGGCATTCGGTATTTCTTGCATCATCCGCCGCATCGCCATCTCCCGTTGTTGTTGTTTAATCTTTCCTTTGATTTGAGGGTCACCTTCCGTGTTCTTATGCTCATCCTTTAAATCCTGTTTACTCATTCGAATCGACTTTTCGAAATCAAATTTTTGATAAGCGAAGTCTAGAATGGCTAACGCGATCAAGGCGATACTGACCGACAAACCGAGTAAAAATGTTAAATGACCAATGATAGCTAACGCATCGCCGATTGGTTCCGAGGTCAACCTCGAAATCTCGACTTTGTTGTTCCAAAGAACCGTGCCACTCGTGACACCGATGACTAACAGTTTAAAAACGGATTTCAAAAACTCGACGAGTGCTTTAACGCTAACGATCCGTTTGACGCCTTGAAGCGGATTGATCCGGTCCAGCTTCGGCTGAATCGCCTCACCACTTAAGAGCACACCAATCTGAACGAAATTGCCAAGGATTCCGATGACGACCGCTGTTAAAAAGAACGGTGCGACTAAAATCCCCATTTGAATCAGCATCTCGACTAAAATCTGTTCAATTCGTCCCTCTTCAACAGCTTGCAGAACTTGACTTGCACTGAGACCATCTTGTAGGACGAGTACGAATCGCCGTCCTAGAAATGGACCGAAAAAATAGAGAACAAGAAACATCGCGAATAACATAAAACTACTCGTTAAGTCTGCTGATTTTGCGACCTGTCCCTTTTTACGCGAGTCATCCCGCTTTCGAGGTGTCGCTTTTTCCGTCTTCTCACCAGCGAAGTACTGAAGATCAAGGCGTAATCGATATGAATGCATGTCCTTAACCTCCTAGTAATCGAATGGCGTCTGCAAGTACATCTTGCAACAATGGAACGAATCGACCGATTCCTGTGATCGTCGCTCCTGCTAATAAAAACAGAATCGCGTATCCCATTAACAGTTTGACGGAAAAACCAATCGCAAAAATGTTGAACTGGGGTGCCGTTTTCGCTAAGAAACCAAGTGCGAGATCCACTAAAAAGAGTGAAACGACAAGTGGCATCGCCATTTGTAAGGCAGTCAACATCGCAAGTCCGACGACACGGATGACCAAACTCATTCCTGCGTCGCCTGATACCGCAATCAGACTGCCCGGCGGAAAGATCTGAAAGCTCGTATAGATGCCGTCCAGTAAAATGAGATGCATATCAGAAGCGAGCAGGACGAGTAACGTCAGCATGTAATAAAATCGTCCGACGATTGGTGACTGTCCGCCAAACATCGGATCATAAGCGGAAGCCATCGCAAGACCCATCTGTAAGTCAATGATCGAACCCGCAATTTGTGGGGCGTATAATAAAAAACTGGCAAGTAAGCCAAGAGCTAGCCCCACTAAGACTTCCGTTCCCATCCGAAAGAAAAAATCGAAGTCTTCTACACGAACGTCCGTCTTCACGGCGTAACTCGCAAAGTAAGCAAGACCCGCCGCAAGTGCTAATTTATGTTGCGCTGGTAATTGTCTTGATGAAAACAAAGGCGCCGCAACGAGAAAACCGACGATCCGTCCAAAGACGAGCAGAAAAACACTCAGGAAAGAAAGTAATGTCATTTTCGGGAAACCTCAGCGATTTGTTTGAATAGATCAATCGTAAAGGTCTGTAACTCCTGCATAATCCAAGGTCCAAAGAAGACGAGTGCTAAAAACACGGCAACAATCTTTGGAACAAACGATAACGTCTGTTCCTGAATCTGCGTCGTCGCCTGCAAAATACTGACGAGCAGACCGACGACGAGCGAGACGAGTAACAAGGGGGCCGATACTTTGAGTAATGTCCAGACAGCAGAACTCGCCAACTGAATAATCATTTCTTGAGTCATCTTTTCTCCCCCTAACGCATACTGACGAGCAGTGATTCAACAATCAGGTGCCAGCCATCGACTAAAATAAATAACAGCAATTTAAACGGTAACGCAATCATGACTGGCGGTAACATCATCATTCCCATCGACATCAAAACACTCGAGACGACCATGTCGATGACAAGGAAAGGAATGAAGATCATGAAGCCGATTTGGAAGGCTGTCTTCAATTCACTAATCGCATATGCTGGAACGAGTGCGACGAGTGGAATATCTTCAATCTTTTCCGGTTTTTCATAATTACCGTATTTTAAGAATAGTTCTAAATCATTCGTTCGCGTGTGCTTCGACATGAAGCGTTTCATCGTATCTCCTGCTTTATCAAACGCTTCATCTTGACTGATTTTATCAGCCATATATGGTTTTAGAGCCGTCGTGTTTAATTCCGATATGACGGGCGACATGACGAAAAGCGTAATGAACAGCGCCAGTCCGACGAGTAGCTGGTTCGGCGGCGTCTGTTGTGTTCCGAGAGCCGAACGGACGAACGACAACACGACGACGACACGCGTGAAACAAGTCATTAAGATTAGTAACGAGGGCGCCAGTGATAACAACGTCAGTAATACGAGCAGTTTAATCGATGTTGCTGTTCCTGACGGAGTATCGAGTGAGATCAGGTTTTCAATCGTATTCATAAGCGCCCTCGATTCTTCTGCAGTTGCTCGAGTTGTTGTTTGAACGTCTCAAGAAATGGTGAAGGTGCTGATTTCGAAGATGCCTCTTCAAGATCCGTCGGTTCGTATCCCTCTAAATCGTCCAGCGTGTCTAAGAGTTGCACGTTCTCACCAACACCGACGACATAAATCTTATCCTGCACTTTCACTAACTGAACCGATCGATCCTTACCAAGTGGTACACCACCTAGATGGGTCAATCGTCCGGAATGTCTGACGCCTCGCGTCCGCTCGTGAATAAAACGTGTCACGAGGATGAATCCGCCGATCAAGACGACGAGAACGACGACTCCTTTAAAGATGGTCAATGCCATGGAAGGACTCTCATCGACTTGCTGAGTCGTCGGTGCATCGTTCTTGGTTGGATTTAATTTTTCTTCGACCGTTTCAGCCTGTACAGGAAGTGTCAGCAGAAACAGAAGACAAATCAGCAAAGTCACTTTTTTCATGACGAGACAGTTTTCGAGACCGCTTCAAGCACACGATCCGCTTGGAACGGTTTGACGATGAAATCTTTTGCACCTGCTTGAATCGCGTCGATGACCATCGACTGTTGCCCCATCGCTGAACACATGATGACTTTAGCGGCAGGATTGAATGCTTTGATTTCTTTAAGCGCAGAGATTCCGTCCATCTCAGGCATCGTAATGTCTAGCGTGACGAGGTCCGGTGTCAATTCCTTATACTTTGAGACCGCTTCGCGTCCGTTTTCTGCTTCACCGACGACATCATAGCCGTTCTTCGATAGGATTTCCTTGATCATCATCCGCATGAAAGCGGCGTCGTCTACGATTAATACTTTTGCACTCATAATAGTTCCTCCTTAGAACATCCGAAGACGTTCTTTTGTATTTACGATTTCTGTAATGCGTACACCGAAATTCTCTTCGATGACGACCACTTCACCCGTTGCGATCAATGTATTGTTGACAAGAACGTCAACTGGTTCCCCTGCCAGTTTGTCCAGCTCGATGACAGAACCTTGTGTTAATTCCAATATGTCACGAACGGAGCGGCGTGTCCGTCCTAACTCAACCGTGACGTTCAACGGAACATCATATAACATTCCGATATTTCCTGGCGTGCCCTCTACTTCCATCTCACCTAACTGACTAAATTGAACTGGACTGACACCGACTGGCGTTGCTTTCGGTTCAGGTGGTGGGACGACCGTTCGTTGTTCCATCGCTGGTGCCGGTGTTGGTTGCGCTTGTGGTTGTGGTTGTTCTGGTTGCGCTTGTGCCGTTGCTTGTGGTGCAGGTTCTGCTTGTTGGGTCGTACTCGCGCTAAAGAGTTTTTGAATCAATTGTTTCGAGAAATCCAGTGGTGCTAATTGAACGATTTTTGAATCAATCATCGCGCCAATCTTCAGATCAAACTCGATGATGACCATGTTCTCCCAAAGAGAAAAGCTATCGACGATGCTCTTATCTTGTGAAAAATCAAAAATTTCAACAGCAGGTGGTGAGATATCGATTCGCATGGAGAACACTGTCGACATCGATGTCGCAGCAGCTCCCATCATCTGATTCATCGCTTCCTGTACAGCAGATAGAGCAATCGGATCCATCTCAAGCGATTCATCAATGACACCATCGCCTCCCATCATCAGGTTCGCGATGACAGAAGCATCTCGCTGTGTCAGGATCAGGACATTTTCTCCTTTAAATCCTTCTGTATAGCCGACACGCAACGCGACGTGCGGAATCGGATAACGACTTCGTAATTCTTCCATCGAAATCATCCGAACATGTGGTGTCGTGATTTCTACTTTTTGATTCAACAATGCCGATAAGGCCGTTGCTGAATTCCCAAGTGAGATGTTTCCGACTTCCCCTAGCGCATCGATTTCCATATCATCTAATATTTCCTCTGCGTCCGAATCTTGCGGTTCATCGTTTGATGGCGTTCCGCGTAACAACGCATCGATTTCATCTTGCGAAAGCATATCGCTCATGTTATTCCTCCTCAATTCGTTGTAAGACTTGCAAAGCGAGGTGTTTCCCATTTAGTCCCGGTCGGGCTTTGAACATCTTCCGGTCATCGACGAATACATCGACGGCATCCGAGGCTCGCGTCTTCAGGGATAAACAATCGCCTACTTCGAGGTGTAACAATTCACCAAACGATAGCTCTGTTTGGCCGAGCACTGCTTTTAAATCGACGACGGAACTCATCAACTGCGTTTGCATGTGTTCAGACTCTTGATTATCTGCTGTCGTTCGCTTTTCTTGTTGCATCCAATAATGACTTGATAATTTCGGAAGAACGGATTCAAGGGTCACGAATGGCAAACAGACATTCAACGTACCGCTCACTTCTCCAACCGTTACGTAAATCGATACGAGGATGACCGTCTCATTCGGAGAAACGAGCTGTAGAAACTGCGGATTGATTTCTAAATCGTCGTACTCCGCCTCGACTTCCGTCACCGATTCCCAAGCGGCGCCATATTGGACGAAGGCACGTTTGAACAATTGTGTCAGAATACGCGTCTCGATCTCCGTCAAATTTTCAATCTTGTTCATCCCTTCACCCGGTCCTCCAAGTAATCGATCGAGCATCGCATAAGCAATGTTCGGATTGACTTCGAACAAGACTTTTCCATCAAGCGGATGAAGGTTCACAAGATTGATCAATGTCATGTTCGGAATAGAATGAATGAATTCATCGTACGGGAGTTGCTCGACTGTATTGACCGTGAACTGGACGTACGTCCGAAGTTGTGCAGAAAAATGCGTCGTCAACACTCGGGCGAACTGTTCATGGATACGCGTCAAATTCCGTAATTGATCTTTTGAGAAGCGAAGCGCTCGTTTAAAGTCATAGACTTTGACACGGCGCTGCTCCTCTTGGCTTCGGATTTCCTCGACTTCCATATCTCCGCTTGAAATGGCTGATAGCAAGGCATCGATTTCATGTTGGGATAATACTTCGCTCATGCTGCCACCTCACTGGATGATTTTTTTCGTCGTATAGACACGCTGGACATCACCTTCTTGGATGAGCTTCTTGAACTGCATCCGTAACCGTTCTTCGAGCTTCTCCATATCCGCTTTTGAGTCTAAGTCCGACTTTTTCATCGCAGATAAATCACCTAAGATGATGTTATTGATTTGAAACTTTCGTAATTCTAAATCATCACGCGTTGCTTGATCGTCTGTAACGATCGTGAATTGGACATTCAAGAACCGTTCGTCTGCGATGTTCGTCGTCAAGTCGTCTGTCTGAAGACTTCGTGCATCAAGTTCTTCACCCGTCGGCTGTTCGACTTTTGCTTCTGTCGTATCATTAGCTAAAAAGTAATTCATGATCATATAACCTGCCCCAACCATCAATGCTGCGACAATGATCATGATTAAAGGGATTTTTAGTTTACTCTTCTTCTTTTCCTCGGCCATCTTCGAGCCTCCTTACACTGTTCAAGCCCGCTAATCCGATTTGTTGATAAAAAGCGATTGCGATTGCCTTGACCTCTTCTATTGATTCCTTCACGACATAAATCTGTCCGCCAACGAGTTGAATCGTCGTATCCGGAGTGGAACGGACAGATTCAATCAGAATAGCGTTTAGTACGAGTGGTGCATTACGTAATGTCGTTAGCATAATCATCGTTTCAGGTTGACCAATTCCTCAAGAACTTGGTCAGAAGTCGTAATGATTCGCGTATTCGCTTGGAAACCACGTTGGGCAATGATCATCTCCGTGAATTCTTCTGATAAATCGACGTTTGACATTTCGAGCGTTCCAGATGTCAATTGACCCATTCCGTTCAAGCTCGGTGTTCCAAGTACTGGCTCACCTGAGTTTTGCGACGCTGCGAACACGTTGACACCTGATTTTTCTAAACCACCTGGGTTAGCAAAGTTCGCGATCGTGATATAACCGACGTTTTGTAATGCTCCTGTCGTATCGACGTAAGTGACGAGACCGTCTTTACCGATTGATAAGTTACGTGCATCCGTTGGTACTTTTAGTTTTTGGAATCCTGCGCCACCTGCTTCCGGAAGGGGTACCGGTGGTGTCTCGCCATCTGCAATTGCTTGAGAGTCACTACCAATCAAATAGTTTCCGTCGCCGGTAACCAAGTTTCCTTCAAGATCGGTATAGAAGTTACCCGAGCGTGTATAACGAATCCCTTCCGCCGTGACGACTTGGAAGAATCCTTCCCCAGAAATCCCGACATCGAGGACGCGACCCGTATTTTGAAGCGCACCTTGGTTATACACATTATCGACTGTTGACATCGATGCTCCAAGACCGACCTGTTTTGGGTTCGTTCCACCGACATTACCACCAGCACCGGATGATGAACCGACCGATTGGCTGACGAGATCCTTAAACGTCACCCGTCCTTTTTTATAACCGAACGTGTTGACGTTCGCGATGTTATTCCCGACGACATCCAGTTTCGTCTGGAAGTTCTTAAGCCCACTGATTCCTGAATACATTGAACGTAACATTATTTTTCCTCCTTTGATTGAATCTGCGTCAACTCGTATACACTAATCTGTTTTCCGTTCGATAATTCGGCCATGATATCCAGCCCATCCCGTTTTACACTAACGACACTGGCTGTCTCTTCGACGGTCGTCGTCTGTTCTGCTCCAGAAGCATCGGTCGTCTTTGACTCGGCTTCATAACTGACGTTCTTACCAATCAGATTGCTGTAGGATAATAACGCCGTCGCATGTTGGTTCAAGACCATCGTGTCCATCGTCTTCCCGATTGCTTGCATCTGTTCAAGTGAAGAAAACTGCGCCATCTGAGCAATGAAATCCTTATCTTCCATTGGTGCCGTCGGGTCCTGATTCGACAGCTGGGCAATCAGAATTTTCATGAACATATCTTTATCCATTGCTTTATTCGTCGGTACTTGTGACTTTTCAGGAAGCTGGTATGAAGTACCATCTGTTTTGATTGCATCAGTCATCGTCTTCCTCCTCTTCTTCCTCTACTGGAGCGGGTGTTTCTTGATAAGGGGACTCATGCTCCTGCTGATCACGTGTGAAGGACTGTTGAAACTCCCGTGCACTAGATGCGATCATCCCCGTCTCGATCTTCACGACCGGCGTCTGCTGGTGTAAAGCTGTCTGCAATTTTCCAAGTTGTTGCTCGATCGATTGTTTCGCTTGTTCAGTACTCGCAAACAGTTTGATGGTCAATGCCCCCTCCTTACGATCGAGTTGAACGACGACCTCTCCAAGCTGCTCTGGATAAAGACGAATCGACAATCGAGTTGACCCGTCAGCACCTTTTAAGAACGGTGCCTGTTGAAGTGCAGCTTCAATCCGTTGTTGAATCTGTTCTGGTACGGGTAGCGGCACTGGACGAATCGTTTGCAACGGGGTACCCTTGTAAATCGGCATGCTCATTGGAGTCAGCGCGGCTTTTCCTTCTGGATCAACGGCCATGGTCGCTTTTCGCATGAGTGAAGCGAATACCAACGGAAGCGGTGTCTTTCCTTTTGCCTGCTCAGCTACAGCTACAGTGTCCGACTTGAACGCTTCGACAATAGGACCAGTTTGCGGGAGCGTCTGTTTCACAGGCAACGCGGAAATGTCTCCTTCAATCGTAGTAAGTAATGGTTGTTTTAAGTTGTTCGTATGATGATCTTTCATTTTGATCGTATCGTTCGTTACTGTCTGCAAGACGACTTGCTGAAGCAATGGTGGCAATTGATCGAACTGATTTTTCGCCTGCTCGACATTTCCCTCAAGCAATTGTTTGACGAACGCTAGTAGTTGTTCCATTTTCTTCGGTTCTTGTTTTAACGCCTCTACTTCCGGTTGTTTCAGTAAAGAGAGAAGCTCGTCCGGTTGATCTACGAGTTCTTGTATCCAATCCGGTAATAGTGGTGTCTCCACTTTCGTCTCGAGTGCTGTCAAATCAGCTGAGACCGGTGACGATGACGTTGTTGGTAACTTTGTCAGATAATCCAGTAACGAAGCAAATTGACCACCAACCGTGGTCATCTCTCCTTTTTTCCCTGTTCCAGTATTCAAGTTCGGGGAGGATGATTGTATTACTTCCGTCATGTTCATCTGGCTTCCCTCCTTACTTCGTCGCGAGTAGCTGTGTTAAGGCCGCCGCTTTTTTAGCATCCATCTTGGCAATGATCGCCGCCTGTTGTTCCGCATCGATGTCCTCGATGATCGGTACGACTTCTGTCGGACTGAGTTCGTTTAAGATGAGCGCAGCATCCTTTGGTGCCATTTCAGCATAGACATCAGTCACAGATGCTGCTTTTTTCTTCGTCGTCTTCGTTTGATCCGTCGTCGCGGGCGTCGGTGTTTGTTTTAAACGATCTCGTTCTGCAATCAAACGTTCGACTTCCTGTTCTTTAGCTTTTAAAGTATCCGATTGTTCCTTGCTTTGATTGCGTAGTTTCTTGATTTCTTGATTCGCTACTTTCAGACGACGTTCGAGTTCTGCTGACGGATTTGCTTGATTCGTAGTCGTTTTTTCCGTTGCGAACGGTAAGGATAGCAATGGACGTCCATTCGCATAATTTAATACGAAATAAGCTGTCAGCAAGATTAAAATCAAAGGGATGATCAATAAAGGTAAGATCCATCCTTTTGACGTTTTATTTTCACTCATATCATCCGTCCTCTTCCAAACTGTAACAATGCCAGTTCATCTAATTGATTTTGTTCCGTCAATGCCTCGATTCGTTTCGTTTCAACCGTATGATTCTCTTGCAGACGACTAAACTTCTTCTCCTCGATCAACGCTCGTTCGAGTGCTTCCTGTGCGCGTTCATAGCGATTTTTCGATTGTGTCACGTACAGTTGTTGCCGTTCGATTTCTTGCTTCACGACATCTCGAGCCCGCTCTCGATATTGCGAAGACGTTAATTCGACGATGCCAATCTCATCTTGCGCTTTCAGAAAGGATTCATAACGGACGAGCAGATGGTATAGTTTTTCGACTTCGATCTCATATTGTTTTTTATGAAGGCTCAATTCTTTTGCGACGCGATCTTTCTCTGCTTCAGCCAAAGGAATGATTCGTTCATAAATCGTCTTCATCTTCCGTCCTCCTTACTGAATCGTTGCCATGAGTTGCTGACAAGCTCTCTCGAAGTCACTGTCTTCATGGATTTGTTGTTTTAAAAAACGGATCAGCTCCGGATATTTATCAACGGCACGATCAATTTCTGGGTTCGTCCCTTTTTTGTAGGCGCCGATATTGATTAAGTCTTCCGAATCAAGATACGTCGATAACAGCTGTCGAAATGCGACGGCAGCTGTCTTTTGTTCAGCAGTCGTGATTTGATTCATGACACGACTGATGGATCGTAAGACATGAATCGCCGGAAACTGTCCTTTGTTCGCAAGATTACGATCAAGAACGAAATGACCATCTAAGATCCCTCGTACAGCGTCTGCAATCGGTTCATTCATGTCGTCTCCATCGACGAGCACAGTATAAAAAGCCGTAATCGAGCCATCTTGCGTTTTCCCGCTACGTTCGAGTAACTGAGGAAGAAGAGCAAAAACGCTTGGTGTATACCCTTTTGACGCAGGCGGTTCACCTGTCGCAAGACCAATTTCTCGTTGTGCCATCGCAAAACGTGTGACAGAGTCCATCATCAAGACCACATTCTTACCTTGATCCCGAAAATGTTCAGCGATAGCTGTTGCCGTATAGGCGCCTTTTAAACGAACAAGTGGCGGTTGATCACTTGTCGCTACGACCAAGATGGAGCGTTTCATTCCTTCTTCACCGAGTTCTGCCTCCACGAATTCCTTGACTTCGCGTCCTCGTTCACCAATCAAGGCAATGACGTTGATGTCTGCTGTCGATCGTTTTGCAATCATACCGAGTAATGTCGACTTCCCGACTCCTGATCCTGCAAACAAACCAACGCGTTGCCCTTGACCGACTGTTAGTAGCCCATCGATGGCACGGATGCCCGTCGAGAGAACATCACTGATACGAGGTCGCTCCAATGGACTAGGTGGTTTACGAACAATTGATGTCGTACGTAAATTTTCTAATGACTCCCCGTCCAGTGGTCTCCCTAGACCATCGAGCACCTTACCGATCAGTTCATCCCCTACCGGGACGTGGAGTGGTTTTCCTGTCGCAAGAACAATCGAGCCTGGAGCAATCGATGTCGTTTCACCATACGGCATGAGTAGGACGTGACCTTCTCTAAAACCGACGACTTCCGCTTCAATCGTCTGCCGTTGTTGAATTTGGATCAAACAACGCTCGCCGATTGCGACAGCCGTTGGTCCACGTGATTCAATCATCAATCCAATCACTTGTACGACCTTTCCGGAATGCTGAACGAGTTCTTCCGGACGAATTTCTCGAACTGCGGCTTGAATCGCATTTACGTTAAACATGATGTAAAACCTCTTTGATTTTGGTTTGTAGGGCTTCAAAGCCACTTGTCAAACCACCTGTGATTGCTCCATTCTCCGAGTCGATCCGATAATCGCGTGCTTTAAGCGCTGGATCAAATCGTAATTGAATCGTCGCATTAGCACCTAGAACACCTTGGAGCTGCTCTTCAAGCAGAACGACCCGTTCAAAATCCGCTGGTGAAGCGTAGATAATGATCTTTTCACGATCTCGGAACTGAATGATCAACTGATGTAATAATTGGTATAATGCCTCTTCTTCTTCATCATGTAACTGCTCTAGAAACTGATGCGTCACCTGGAGTCCAAGCACACATAATTCATGTTCCAATCGCATCAATCGCTCTTGATTTTGCTCT
The DNA here is from genome assembly GCF_001644945.1 of Exiguobacterium sp. KKBO11. NCBI lineage: Bacteria > Bacillati > Bacillota > Bacilli > Caryophanales > Exiguobacterium > Exiguobacterium sp. KKBO11. Next base: position 922,702 of record NZ_LUCU01000011.1, on the reverse strand, counting down.
TCGATTCGTGCAGTAAACGTATTTGTCGTTGCGATTTGCTCTTCGAACGTTGCTTGTCCTTCCGCACGTCCTGTTTCAAATCCAGCCTGGTGTCCTTCTTCATATCCTCGTTGACGTGCTTCCTCTAATGCCTGAAGACGTTCTTGTTCAAACTCACGCTGACGCTGTTCAAACTCTAGAACCATCACCTGGCGAAGACGTTCTAGTTCAGCGTGACCTTCTGCCATCCGCTCTTCATAGAACGTATCTGGACCGATTGCCGATTCTTCCTGAGCATTTCGGACTTGAACGAGTGTTCGTTCCTGTCGTTCAATCACAGCTTGTCTTTTGATGACGTTAGACAACAATATCATCTCCTCCACCACGAGCCACGACGATCTCACCCATGTCTTCTAAGCGGCGGATGATTCCGACGATTCGACTTTGTGCTTCTTCGACGTCTCGGAGACGAACAGGACCCATGAATTCCATATCCTCTTTGAACGATTCGACCATCCGTTGTGACATGTTGCGGTAGACCATATCCTTGACGTCGTCTGACGATACTTTGAGTGCCAACAGTAGATCTTCGTTCGATACTTCGCGAATGATGCGCTGAATCGCCCGTGCATCGAGCGTGACGATATCTTCGAAGACGAACATCCGTTTTTTGATCTCTTCTGCGAGTTCTGGATCCTGAATCTCGAGCGTATCGAGAATCGTTCGTTCCGTTGTCCGGTCGACCCCGTTCAATACTTGAACGACCGCCTCGATACCGCCAGACTGCGCAAAATCTTGCATGCCTGCTTGTGACAAATTCCGTTCGAGAATTTGCTCTACTTCGCTAATGATCTCCGGGTTCATTCTGTCCATCGTCGCAATCCGCCGTGCTACATCGGATTGTGCTTCTGCCGGTAGCTCCGAGAGAATCTGTCCTGATTTGGCAGGATCAAGATGGGCAAGAACAAGCGCGATTGTTTGCGGATGTTCATTTTGAATGAAGTTCAATAGCTGTTTTGGGTCTGCCTTTCGTGCAAACTCAAACGGTCGGACTTGTAACGTCGATGTCAGGCGATAGATGAGTTCCATCGCCTTTTCTTCACCAAGCGCCTTCTCAAGAACCGATTTAGCAAACCCAATTCCACCTTGAGTGATGTAGTTTTGCGCCATCGCTAGTTCATGAAACTCATCGAGAACGACTAACTTATCTTCTGGATCGACTCGTTTCATACTTGAGATTTGAAGGGTCAACCATTCCATCTCTTCTTCCGATAAATGTTTATATACACTGGCAGCGACTTCAGGACCTAACGAAATCATGAGAATCGCAGCCTTTTCCCGACTGTTCATTTCTAGCTTCTTCATCTCATCAATCCTCCGCTAACCAAGTACGTAATAATTTCGCAAACTCATCCGGATTGGATTCAGCGAGTTTTTCAAGCTGTTTGCGTTTGACTGCACCATCGCTCGTATCTTCTGTTGATAATTCCGGAATTTCCGTCTCAATCGGTGTCCATTCCTCAAGTTCTTCGATTTCATTCGCTCTCCGTCGACGCATGAGGAGGATGACTGCTCCAATGACGAGGATTGCCGCTCCACCAAGGGCGAACCAAACCCACATCGGTGTTGCCGTCGTCGTTTTCGTCGCTGCCGTCGTTTCCGCGAATGGTCGAGACATGACAACGACCTTATTGGCAAGTTCTGCATCCGTCAGCGTTGCTTTCGCATCTGTCTTCGTTAATGACGTCCGGATGATGGAGTACATCATCGTCTGTAAGTCCGTTTGTAGTTGTGGGTCGATCTGATTCTGACCTTTTGGTGGCTCGACGATGATTTGAATTCCTAAATCACGAATCTCGTAAGGAGCTCCTGTGATTTGTTTTGTGATTCGATTGACTTCATAGTTGATGATATCGTGTGTTTTCTCACTCGTATCACCCGTCGTTCCAGTACCCGCTGGGAAATTCGTCGTCTCATTTTGCCCCGTACCTGCTGTACCAGCATTTGCAGAGCCTGTGTACGCTTCTGCTACTTTTTCAGCAGACGTGACGATCCCTTCGATTTTATCGGGATCTACTGGCTCAACAAGCTTTTGTTCTTCCTGACGTTTCGTGACATCGACATCTGCCGTGACTGAAACGAGCGCTTTTTGTGGACCGAGAACGACAGATAGCATCTGCTGAATCTGCTTGCGTAAATCGTTTTCCGTCGTTTTCTTCAGCGCCATCGGATCGGTTCCACCCGCTGTTTGCGTAGCAGATCCTGGCTCGTAATACGTAAAATACTGATCCATGATCGTAATGTTTTCTTCTTTAAGGTTCGGAATACTCTTTGCAATCAAATGATACAACCCTTGAACCGTCTGATTGTTAAGATTACTACCCGCGCTAGAAGTCAAGACGACAGAAACCGTTGAAGATTCCTTTTCATCAGATAGAAAAACACTCTTCTCCGGGAGAGTGATCATGACTTTTGCTGACTCGATCCCATTAACTTGTGTGATCAAGTTTTCAAGTTCCGTCTGCATCGTATCGCGTTCGAGAATGTTCATCTCTTTATCCGTCGTTCCGAATCCAGCGTTTTCACTGAAGAAGGAATAGTCGATTTGACCGGATTTTGGTATACCAGCCGTCGCTAATTCGACTTTTAAGTTTTCAACGTTTGCTTCTGGAACAAGTATCGTCACACCGTTCGCTGAGCTGACGACTTCCGATGCGATTCCATCTTCATTTAGCTTTTCCGTCACTTGCCCCGCCTCTTGAGGGGATAGCTTCGAATAAAGAGGCGTCATTGTTGGTTTAGATAACCAGATGATCGCAACAATCAACGCCGCTAAAACGACGACGATGATTCCTAAAATCGTCGCCTTTTTCGCAAGTGACCATTCTTTCCATGTTGTATTCATTGCTCCCAATCGAGCTTTTAAACGTTCGTTCATTCAACATCTCCCACGCTTTCCTTAACAGTCACAGTTGCATACGCATCATTTCTTGGTATGCTTCGATGCCTTTGTTACGGACTTCAAGGGCGAGTTGCATAGAAAGCGATGCCTCTTCTGTTTTAATCATGATGTTATGTAGATCCGTCGTCTTTCCTGTCGCGAGATCGACGCGCGCTTGAGATGAGGCATGTTGCGTTGCATTCAGTCCGTTCATCGCTTCGCTGAGCACCTCACTAAAATCACTTGGTGTCGTCTTAGCGACTGTCTGCGTGGGTAGTACCATCTGCATGTTTTGAATTGGTTGAATTGCCATCTCGTCATCTCCTCTACTTATTTACCAATCTCCATCGCTTTGACGAGCATCGCTTTTGTCGCGTTCAAAGCCGTTACGTTCGCTTCGTAAGAGCGTGTCGCGCCCATCATGTCGACCATTTCTTTTAAGATATCGACATTAGGCATCTTGACGTACCCGAGTTCATCCGCATCTGGATGCGTCGGATTATATTCTAATTTGAATGGTTCAGGATCCTTCTTCAATTCACTGACCGTGACACCATTGGCGGTCTCTTTTAACACAGCGAGTTTTCTCGCGTACGGTTGCCACTGTCCATTGACGAGCTCACCTCGTGTCGTTTGAGCATTCGCAATGTTTGCTGAGACCGTATCAAGCCGCAAACGCTGGGCAGTTAAACCGGACGCAGACGTATGAAATCCGTTGAACATACTCATCGATTACTTTCCTCCTCGGATAACAGACTGAATGCCCGAGAATTTGCGATTCAACTGTTCTACCAACGCCTCGTACTCAATTTGATTGCGTGATAATTCAGACATCTCAAGATCGATATCGACACCATTTCCATCGTTACGCATCGTATTTGGTCGATCGACGATGCTACCAGAAGTTCCGATTGTTGCGTGTCGCTTTAAACTCATTTTCATCTCTGAATCGAGCACATCTCCAAAAGTGACACGCTTTGCCTTATACCCGGGCGTATCGACATTCGAGATGTTCTTAGCGATAACTTCCTGTGCCATAACCGTTCGATTGACAGCTTGTGTCATTACGTTATAGTCAGACCCTAACCAATTCATCTTCTTTCCTCCACTCATGGAAACTATATTCAAATTCACGACAAAAAGTAAGTCGTTAGTAACATATCTGAAATAATTGAAACAAATAGGTCAATGTTTGAAAAGAAGTTTTTTGAAAAATAGGGTAATGAGATGTTAATAATCTGTTTTTTATTCCCTTTTCTTATAAAAATGATAAATAATACCTAGTCAAACAAAAAAGACCTAGTGCTTAACTAGGTCTTCTCTCTATAAGCAGCAATTCCCTTTTTAGTTCGATTTAATTCGTTCTAATTCATATAGGAAATTATCGTTTAAGATTTTGATGTATGTTCCCTTCATCCCGAGCGAACGTGACTCGATGACTCCTGCACTTTCGAGCTTACGAAGCGCATTGACGATGACGGAACGAGTAATACCGACACGATCCGCAATCTTTGAAGCGACGAGTAACCCTTCATTTCCTTCAAGCTCTTCGAAGATATGCTCAATCGCTTCGAGTTCCGAATAAGACAGTGAATTGATCGCCATCTGAACGACCGCTTTCTTCCGTGCTTTATCTTCCGCCTCATGAGCCTTTTCACGAAGGATCTCCATCCCGACGACTGTCGCACCATACTCTGCCAGCACGAGGTCTTCTTCGTTGAAGTCTTCAACCATACGACCGAGGACAAGCGTACCAAGGCGTTCTCCACCACCGATGATTGGTACGATCGTCGTTTTCGACGTTTCGAACGTGTCACGGTTATCGACCGGGAATGCCGTATGTTCGCTATCGATGGCAATGTTTGCCGTCGTTTCCGTGACGTTAAATAATTTTTTCGTGTAATCTTCCGGGAATTGACGTTCTTCTAAGAAACCACGGACCCGGTCATTTTCGATTTGTTGCTTGATTGCGATACCCAGTAACTTACCGCGCCGACTTACGATGAATGTGTTTGATTCCATGACTTCACTGAGACGGTCAGCCATGACCTTGAAATCAACATGTGTGCTCGCTTCCTGTTGTAACATCGTATTCAGCTTCCGCGTTTTCGCCAATAAATTCATTTTTTCTTCCTCCACTTTATAAGATGAACTGACTTAAGTCACGATCATCTGCTACTTTTCCAACTCGATCCGTCACGTATTGTGGCGTGATCGTCACATCCGTTTCCGGCATATCTGCTGCTTCGAAAGATAATTCCTCGAGCACGCGCTCCATGATCGTATACAAGCGCCGCGCTCCGATATTATCCGTCTCATCGTTCACTTGTGCAGCAATCCGTGCGATTTCACGAATGGCTTCTTCTGTAAAGGTGACATGAACATGCTCTGCACCTAATAATGCTTTATATTGTTTGAGTAATGCTTGATTCGGTTCAGTCAAAATTTTGACAAAGTCATCTTCTGTCAAACTATCGAGTTCGACACGGATCGGAAAACGACCTTGGAGTTCAGGAATCAGATCAGATGGTTTCGCCATATGGAACGCACCTGCAGCAATGAACAAGATATGATCCGTCTTGACTGGACCATATTTCGTAACGATCGTTGATCCTTCAACGATCGGTAAGATGTCCCGCTGAACACCCTCTCGTGAAACACCTGCTGAATCATGTCCTTTTGTCGCAATCTTATCGATCTCATCGACGAAGATGATCCCCATTTGTTCTGCGCGACGGACCGCTTCGTCATGGACTTCGTTCAAGTCAAGCAACCGTTCTGCTTCTTCCGCTGTCAAGATCGGTCGCGCTTCTTTGACTGTGAGTTGACGCTTCTTCGTTTTCTTCGGCATGACTTGTCCGAGCATATCCTGAAGATTCGCAAGCCCCTCCATACCTTGTTGCCCAGAGAATAAATCCACTTGACGTTCTTCGACATCGACCTCAATCATTCGATCCTCGAGTTGCCCCGTCAGTAATTGCTGACGAAGTAACGAACGGTCGGCTTTCGCTTCCGATGTATCCGGCTCTTGTTGCTTTTGGTTCCCGCCGAACAACATCTCAAATGGATTCGTTCCACCACCGAGACCAGATGACGCTTTTTTCCCAGACAACGCATCAACGATTCGTTCATTCGCCACTGCTTCCGCTCGATCCTTGAGCGCTTCTTTTTTCTCATCTTTGACAAGACGCAAAGACGCTTCCACGAGATCCCGCACCATTGACTCCACATCACGACCGACGTACCCTACTTCCGTGAACTTCGTTGCTTCAATCTTGACGAACGGCGCCCGGACGAGTTTCGCGAGGCGTCGCGCAATTTCAGTCTTTCCGACACCGGTAGGTCCGATCATCAGAATGTTCTTCGGTGTGACTTCGTCCCGCATCGATGCATCGAGTAACTGTCGACGATAACGATTTCGTAAAGCAATCGCCACCGCACGTTTAGCATCTGCTTGTCCGATGACATGTTCATTCAACTTCTCGACGATTTGTCTTGGCGTCAATTCATGCATGGTCATTGCCTCCGATCGTTTCTAGGATGATTTGATCGTTCGTAAAGACACAGAGTTCACCAGCCGTCTCAAGAGCTGCGCGGGCGATTTCCTCTGCCGTGAGATGACTTGCGTGTCGAGCTAACGCGCGACCTGCTGCAAGCGCATAATTGCCACCTGAACCGATTGCGAGAATACCATCATCCGGTTCGATGACTTCCCCGTTTCCGGATACAAGTAAGAGATGTGTTCCATCCATGACGAGTAAGAGTGCTTCTAGTTGACGCAGCATCTTATCGCCTCGCCATTCCTTCGCTAGCTCAACTGCTGCCCGTTGTAAGTTCCCGTTATACATTTCAAGCTTCGCTTCGAATTTTTCAAAGAGTGTAAACGCGTCCGCGACACTTCCAGCAAATCCGGCAATGACTTTTCCACCATAGAGGCGCCGTACTTTTTTCGCACTTTTCTTCATGATGACTTGGTTTCCGAAAGTCACCTGTCCGTCTCCGCTCATCGCGGATTGTCCGTTATGTTGAATCGCAAAAATCGTCGTTGCATGAAACATCAATGTTTCCTCCCTTAGGCACGAGGATGTGCTTGTTGATAAACATGTCGTAATCGTTCCGTCGTTACGTGTGTGTACTGACCGGTCGTCGACAGCGATGCGTGTCCAAGCAACTCTTGGACTGCTCGCAAATCGGCGCCTCTTTCCAGTAAATCTGTCGCGAAACTATGACGAAGCGCATGTGGTGTCACATGTTTCCCAACAAGTTGTTCCCCTTTTTTCATGATTTTCCGAATCGCATCCGTCGTCAATCGACGCCCAGAATGAGACAAGAATAACGCTTGCTCATGACCTGCGACTGGATCTCGTGATGGTAAGTACAGTTCTAATGCATCTTTAGCAAAGGTTCCTATTGGTGCGATGCGTTCCTTCCCACCTTTTCCATACACATGGACGTAGGAGTGATCAGTCGCGAGATCACGAAGATCCAGTTGAACGACCTCGCTGACCCGCATACCCGTCGCATATAAAAGTTCTACTAACGCCACATTCCGGTTGCCAAGCGTATCACTCGATCGAAAGGCATCGAGGAAACGTTCATATTCCGTTGGGACGAGGAATGTCGGAAGTCCTTGTTGTCGTTTTGGTGCTTTTAATCCATCGAATGGATTAGGCTCATCGGTGTCACGTGTCAAAAAACGACCAAATTGTTTGAGGCAGGAAACTTTTTGTGCAATCGTCGCCCGCGCCAGCTCCTGATCGTAAAGAGCATACAAATAACGCCGTGCACTTGCCAATTCAATCGATCGTAACTGATGATCGCGGCAAAAAGCGGCGTATTGTCGAAGTGTTTGATCATAAGAGCGACCAGTATTCGGAGATAATTGACGTTCAATATGAACATACCGCATGAAATCTTCTAGCAGTCGCTCAAAAGCAGTGTCTATCCCCATGAATGCGCCCCCTTCTGACCATTTCATTCTCGAATCGCCCTTAGCATAGCACAGACCAAGTAGTCTGACAATAGACCAAAAACCGAAAAATTAACGAAATTATCGCACTTTTATGACAAATTAAGAAATGGGGAGAAAGAGCGCTGAATCACGCCTTTCTCCCCATCAAAAATCACATATCCGTGAAATCTTTGATTGCTTCAAGTGCTCGCTCTGCGTAGAGCGCATACTTCTCAGGTTTTTTCATCCGAACCGGATGACCAACGAGTGCTGGTACCAATCCGAAGTTGGCATTCATTGGCTGGAAGTTCTTCCCTTCCGTCGTCGTGATATAGTGCGACATCGCACCCATCATCGTTTCCTGCGGGAACGTAACCGGTTCCGCCTCATTGACAAGACGTGCCGCGTTGATTCCTGCCGTTAAGCCGGACGCTGCTGACTCGACGTACCCTTCGACACCTGTCATTTGACCAGCAAAGAACAAGTCGTCACGTGTACGTGTCTGATACGTTGGCTTTAACAAATTCGGTGAGTTGACGAACGTGTTACGGTGCATGACACCATAACGGACGATTTCTGCATTCTCAAGACCAGGAATCAAGCGAATGATCCGCTTTTGTTCGCCCCATTTCAAATGTGTCTGGAAGCCGACAAGGTTGAACAATGTTCCAGCTGAGTTATCTTGACGCAATTGAACGACAGCATATGGTCGTTTGCCTGTCTTCGGATCTTCAAGTCCGACTGGCTTCATTGGCCCGAACAAGAGTGTTTTCGGTCCGCGAGAAGCGAGAACTTCAAATGGCATACAGCCCTCGAAGTAAATCTCTTTTTCAAATTCCTTCAGTGGAACGACTTCCGCATTGATCAGCTCATCATAGAAGAGCTGGAATTCTTCTTCCGTCATTGGACAATTCAAGTAGGCAGCTTCGCCTTTATCATATCGTGATTTCAGATAAACCTTCTCACGATCGATTGTGTCTCCATCGAGAATCGGTGCCGCTGCATCGAAGAAGTATAGATAATCTTCACCTGTGAATTGTTTAAGTGATTCCGATAATGCCGCACTCGTCAACGGACCCGTCGCGACGATCGTCGGACCATCTGGAATCGCTTCGATTTCTTCATGATGGACTGTAACGTTCGGATGGTTTTTCAACGTTTCCGTCACATATCCTGCGAAGTCGTGCCGATCGACAGCAAGTGCTCCACCTGCTGGAACGCTCGCTAAGTCTGCTGCTTTCATGATCAAGGAATCGAGCTGACGCATCTCTTCCTTTAAAACACCGACTGCGTTCGTTAACTGGTTCGCTCGAAGTGAGTTCGAACAGACGAGTTCAGCGAATTGGTCTGTATGGTGCGCGGGTGTCTGCTTGACAGGCCGCATTTCATATAAATCTACTTGTACGCCGCGTTTTGCAAGTTGCCATGCTGCTTCAGAACCTGCAAGTCCCGCGCCGATTACCGTTACACGTTTCAACGGTCATTCCTCCTCTTGCTCCTGATCGATGCGTGTTTCATGATGTCCACAAGATGTACATTCTACTTTCACACCGTTCTTGATTTTCTTTTGTACCATCATACTGCTACATACCGGACATGGTTCTTCGACCGGTTTATCCCATGAGACGAACTCACACTCCGGATAGTTCGAACAACCGTAGAACAAACGTCCTTTTTTACTCCGTCGTTCGACGATGTCGCCCGTTCCACATGTCGGACACTTCACACCGATCTCGACTTGGATCGGTTTTGTGTTACGACACTCTGGGAAGTTCGAGCACGCCATGAACTTGCCATAACGCCCCATCTTGATGACCATCGGATGACCACAGACTTCACAATCTTCTCCAGCTGGTTCATCTTTGATTTCAATCTTCTCGATTTCTGCTTCTGCTCGTGTCAGACGCTTTGCAAAGGACTTGTAGATTGGATCGACGACTTCCGTCCACTGCATGTCACCTTTTTCGATCGCATCAAGTAAAGCTTCCATGTCTGCCGTGAACTGGACAGTGATGAACTCTTGGAAATAATCGCTGATCATATCGATGACGAGTTCACCAAGTTCCGTTGGTAAGAATTTCTTCTCTTCAAGCGTCACGTAACCCCGTTTTTGAATCGTATCGAGTGTCGGCGCATACGTCGACGGACGACCGATACCGAGCTCTTCCATCGCCCGGACGAGACGTGCTTCCGTATATCGTGGCGGTGGTTGGGTGAAGTGTTGTTTCGGTTCGATTGCTGATTGTTTCAACTCTTCCCCTTCAGCGAGTGGAGGAAGTAATCCTTCCTTGACGTCTGAAACCGCCTCATCGTCCGTATCTTCGATGTAGACCTTCATGAAGCCTGGGAATTTAACGGTCGACCCGTTGGCACGGAAAGTGACGTCGTTCGAGACGAGATCGATCTTGACGGTATCGAGAATCGCTGGCGCCATCTGACTTGCGACGAACCGTTCCCAAATTAGTTTATATAAGCGGAACTGATCACGCGATAAATACGATTTGACGAGTTGTGGCTCGCGCATCGTCGAAGTCGGACGAACCGCTTCGTGTGCATCTTGTGAGTTCGCTGATTTCTTTTCTTTACGTTTCTCGCTTGCGATGTATTCTTTACCGTACGCCTGTTCAATGAACCCGTGTGCTTCGAGGTTCGCCGAATCTGACGTCCGTGTCGAATCGGTACGCATATACGTGATCAAACCGACTGTACCTTCTTTTCCAATCTCGATTCCTTCGTATAGCTGTTGTGCGATCATCATCGTCTTCTTCGCTCGGAAGTTCAGCTTACGTGCTGCTTCCTGTTGCAGAGAACTGGTCGTAAACGGTAACGCCGGATTCCGTTTCCGCTCTTTTTTCGTGACGGAATCAACTGTGAAGTCTTCCGAGAGTTGATTCAAGATTTGATCGACTTCTTCTTGCGAATGAAGTTCACGCTTCTTGCCATCGACTCCATAGAAGTTCGCTTCGAGCTTTTCACCGTTTGCATCGAGTTCGAGTTTGATCGTCCAGTATTCTTCAGGCATGAACGCGTTGATTTCTTGTTCCCGATCAATGATCATCTTGACGGCAACGGATTGAACGCGTCCCGCAGATAACCCTTTTTTAATCTTCTTCCATAATAACGGACTCATGCTGTAACCAACAAGGCGGTCCAAGATACGACGGGCTTGCTGTGCATCGACAAGATCATAGTTGAGCTTGCGTGGTCGCTTGAACGAATCCTTGATGGCATCTTTCGTGATTTCATTGAAGACGACGCGGCACTCCGTTGATTCATCAACGCCTAATGCTTTAGCTAAATGCCATGCGATCGCTTCCCCTTCACGGTCGGGGTCGGCTGCGAGATAGATTTTTTGTGCTTTTTTCGCAGCTGTCTTGAGTTCTTTTAAGACCGGACCTTTACCACGAATCGTGATATATTTCGGTTCATAGTCATGTTCGACGTCGACTCCCATTTGGCTTTTCGGCAAGTCAATGACGTGCCCCATCGACGCTTTCACGGTATAGTTGGATCCGAGATAACGTTTAATGGTTTTTGCCTTAGCGGGTGACTCGACGATTACTAGATATTTTGCCATTGCAATCGCTCCCTATTAGAGGCGTACTCGTATTTTAATCTCACTTATCATAGTAGTCTCGATTCCCATTTGTCAACGTTCAGCCGAATACTTTTTGAAACTTCTTCCGGATCAAGGAGTGGAATCGCTCCTTCTGCGATCAATTGATTCGTTCCGGAAAAGAACGATTCCGTGGGACAACCCGGCAAACAATAGACATCTTTTCCTTGGTCAAGCGCATGACTGGCAGTATTCATCGTACCGCTTCGTTTCGCCGCTTCGACGATGATCAATGATGAAGACAATCCAGCAATGATTCGATTCCGTTCTAGAAATTGAAATTTTTGAATAGGAGTTCCGGGTGGATATTCGGAGAGAAGAAGACCGTGTGAGAAGATACGTTCAAAAAGAGTAGCATGGGAAGTAGGATATAGGCGATCAAGTCCGCCAGCAAGAACCGCGATCGTTGTCTGCTGATGTTTTAAGGATAGACGATGGACGAGGGCATCAATACCATAGGCACCTCCGGAAACGGTGGCGAGATCTGGATGAAAGAAAGGTTGCAGGAAACGCATGCGGGAAAGGTGTTGCGGTGAGGGGGTTCGACTACCGATGATACTGACGCGTGGAAGTGTTAGGCGGGACGGATCACCGCGGTAAAAGAGGGCATAGACCGGTTGAGGGATCGTCAGTAACACAGTCGGAAACAGTGGATCTCCTTTGACTAGAATCGACTCTTCGATCCAATCAAGCTGTAATGCTTGTTCATACCGTTTTCGAAGACGCGTCGAAACGGGTAATTCATGACTTGGAACGATTCCGAATTGCTCAATCAATCGGACGATCGTGTACGGTACCTGACACATGGCGAAGCGGACATACAGTTCACGTTTCATGAGATCAGCGCTCCTTATTTAAGCTTCTTATTTATATAGAAGAAAGCCGTCCTGATTTGATCAGGACAGCTTCTTTTTTTGATTTATTTGACTGTGCTGTTCGTCACGCACTCGTCATAGATCCCTGCTTCTTTGATGACACGGATTAACGTCTCACCAATGACAGCTGGTGTTTCTGCCACTTCGATTCCGTTTGCACGGAGTGTCTTGATTTTTTCAGCAGCTGTTCCTTTACCGCCAGAGATGATCGCACCTGCGTGACCCATCCGTTTGCCGGCAGGAGCTGTTTGACCACCAATGAAACCAATGACCGGTTTCGTCATGTTTGCTTTGACCCACTCAGCCGCTTCTTCTTCAGCTGTTCCACCGATTTCCCCTAACATGATAACGGCTTTTGTTTCTGGATCTTCATTGAATGCTTTGAGCGTATCGATGAAGTCCGTTCCATTGACCGGATCGCCCCCGATACCAACAGCTGTCGATTGACCGATGCCAGCCGTCGTTAATTGATGGACAGCTTCATACGTCAAAGTCCCAGAACGTGAGACGATACCGACATGACCTGGTGTATGGATGTATCCTGGCATGATACCAAGTTTCGCGACACCTGGAGTGATGACGCCCGGGCAGTTCGGTCCGATGAGACGAACTGGTTTGCCTTCAAGGTAACGTTTTACTTTGACCATATCAAGAACTGGAATACCTTCCGTGATACAGATGATCAACGCGATGTTCGCATCTGCTGCTTCCATGATTGCATCCGCTGCGAATGCTGGTGGTACGTAGATGATCGATGCGTTCGCACCCGTTTTTTCGACCGCTTGTGCGACCGTATCAAAGACAGGAACACCACCGAGTACTTCCGTACCGCCTTTTCCTGGTGTGACACCGCCTACGAGGTTTGTGCCGTAGTCAATCATCTGTTCACCGTGGAACATCCCTTGGTTACCAGTAATCCCTTGAATAATGACTTTCGTCGATTCGTTCACCCAAATACTCATCTTTAGCTCCCCCTTACTTCACGAGCGCAGCGATTTTTTCTGCGCCGTCTGCCATTGATGTAGCTGCTGTAATCGCTAGACCTGAATCTTTGAGAATTTGTTTCCCTGCATCAACGTTCGTCCCTTCAAGACGAACGACGAGTGGCAATTCGAGACCGACTTCTTTTGTCGCCGCAACGATACCTTCTGCGATGACGTCACATTTCATGATTCCACCGAAGATGTTGACGAAAATCCCTTTGACGTTCTCATCCGATAAGATCAGTTTGAAGGCTTCTGTTACTTTTTCCTTCGTCGCACCACCACCGACATCGAGGAAGTTCGCAGGATCACCACTGAAGTGTTTGATGATATCCATCGTTGCCATGGCAAGACCAGCACCATTGACGAGGCAACCGATGTTTCCATCGAGCGCGATGTAGTTCAAATCACTCTTTGATGCTTCGACTTCGCGTGGATCTTCTTCTGTTTCATCACGTAACGCCACGATGTCCGCATGACGATACAATGCATTTGAGTCGAAGTTCAACTTCGCATCCAGTGCGAGGACTTCGCCATCTTTCGTCGTAACGAGTGGGTTGATTTCTGCGATCGAACAATCCTTGTCGACGAAGAAGTTGTAGAGTTTCGTGACCATACCGACGAACTTGTTGACGAGCTTCACAGGAACACCCATTGCGAACGCAAGTTTACGCGCTTGGAATCCTTGAAGACCAACTGCAGGATCGACGACTTCCTTGATGATTTTTTCTGGTGTCGCTTCCGCCACCTCTTCGATGTCCATACCACCTTCGCTTGATCCCATGATGACGACACGGCCTGTCACACGATCAAGTACGATTCCAAGATAGTATTCTTTGTCAATCGCACACCCTTCTTCGACGAGAAGACGTTGAACGACTTTTCCTTCTGGACCTGTTTGGTGCGTGACGAGCGTTTTGCCGAGTAACTCCGTCGCATATTCCTTCACTTCTTCTTGCGATTTCGCAAGCTTGACGCCACCTGCTTTACCGCGTCCCCCCGCGTGAATTTGAGCTTTGACGACTTTAATCGGGCCTGACAATTGTTCTGATGCATCGACCGCCTCTTCGACGGTGAAGGCTGCGATTCCGTTTGGTACGGGCACACCGTACGAACGAAGTAATTCTTTTGCCTGATACTCATGTACATTCATGAAAAAATCCCCCTTAACCCCTTTAGTTTCGGCTCTTTCATTGTAGTTAAAATTGGAAGCGCTGTCTATCGTTATCGACCGAAAGCTTTATTTTTTCAGAATTTCATCTTGATCGAGACGATATAAAAAGGCGAATAACTGAGCGATGACACCGTATAATTCTTCTGGAATCTGTTCTGATACTTGAACAGCATCTAGTAGCGTCATCAACGTTTCGTCCTGCCGGATCGGAATATCATGTTTTAATGCCTCTTCTAAAATCCGTTCTGCGATGTGTTCCGATCCCTTAGCAACGACCTTTGGGGCATACATCTGTTCTTCGTATGATAGAGCTATTGCTTTTTTCATATATGAAGATCCACCCTTCCGTTGCGCGTCGAGATGTCATGCGATACACGCTCTTTCACCTGTTCGACCCAATCGAATCGTGTCAACGCATAGCCCTGTTCCTCGAGTCGTGCTTGAATCTGAGGCGTATAGGCTTGCATGAACGTATCGACGTGCGCATTTGGATGAAATACAGAAATCGAGACGTTTCGGTCTGCGATCAAGACGTCAACAGCGACCTCACCGAGCGTCGGTAATTGAAGATACAAGACGACGCGAGCATGATTCGGATCAAACTTCCGTTCGAACGGCGCTTCCATCATGAGATTAACATCTTCGAACGGTCCAAACTGGGGTAATTGAAATAAATAAACTCCTTTACCGGCTTCGTTCGTTGCTTGAACGAGTTGTTGTGCTAAAATTTGATCGCTTGTCTTTCGATCAAGCGTTCGACCTGTCTCGTCACCCTTTGCCAATTGAACGAGTTCCGTAAGAGCGTGCTTTAACTGCTTCGCTTCTCCTTCCGTCACTGGTTGACCGATTTGCCTCAGTAGTTCTCGTGTTTCTGCAGTCGGTACAGTCTGACGTTGTAAAAAGGAGTCAAGTAGCTGCGGTAAAGCCGACTTTTGCGGAACCGTCTCGGTCGAGATGATTTTTAAGACCGGTTGCCCCTCTGCTGAAACGACTTGAAAGCGATACATGTTGCCTTCTTTTAGTTCAGCCGTCGTTCCTGCCGTCAAGACGCGTTGACCGACTTGTAGTTCCATCAATCCATCCGGCAACAGCTTCAATACTTTACCGACGATGTTCGCTCCTTCCCGTAACGGTAGGTTCGCATGATCGATGATTTTAAATGGTAATAAGGCACGATGTTCGATTTGCATGATCGTTTCCTCCTAGAGGCGTTCTTTGACAGGGCGGAATGTTTTTCGATGAATCGGTGTGACGCCCAGTGTATCGAGCGCTTGTAAATGTATCGGTGTTCCGTAGCCTGCATGTGTTTCAAATCCGTATCCCGGATATTTGATCGCATATTGTTCCATCATCGCATCTCGTGTCTCTTTCGCAACGACACTTGCAGCAGCAATTGAGACACTCCGTGCATCTCCTTTGATGAGAGACTGTTGTGGTGTATCCCCTTCGAGTGTCATCGCATCAACGAGTAAGGCATCCGGTTGCAATTGACGGACAGCATTTTGCATCGCCTGTTTCGACGCTTGATAGATGTTGATTTCGTCAATTTCAGCCGGTTCGATGATCCCAATCGCAATCTCAGCCACTTCTTGTAGATGCTTGAGTGCCGCTTGCCGCTGTACTTTACTCATCTGTTTCGAATCTGTTAGTCCCGGATGATAGAAACCGTCTGGTAAGATGACCGCTGCTGCGACGACAGGACCAGCTAGTGGACCTCGTCCGACTTCGTCCACTCCCGCAATTCGAACGTATCCTTGCTGACGATACTCATCTTCAAATGCGAGTCGTTCCTTGAAATCGATCCGTTGCTGCTCTTCGTGCGCAAATCGTCGTTCTGTCTGATGAAACAGGGTATGCACCCCTTTTCGCGTATCTGACGCCAGTTCCTGCTTTAACTGAATAAATTCTTCTAATGTTGCTTTTTGCAATCGTTCTTTTAATTCTGCTATCTTCATACATCCTGCTCCTTTGAAAAAAACTTGGACATCAAAAGATGTCCAAGTTCGTTATGCATGCGTTTCCCACTCTTCAACCGTTTCAAGCGTCACTCGACCGAGCTTTTCCGTTCGTAGTTCATGCAGGAGCATTTCGCTCGTCCGCTCGAAATCGACATAGCCACCTGAGACGAATCCACGCTTTTTACCGATTGCTTCAAGTACATCAACCGCTTCTCCCGATACTTCGTCGAGTCGATAGCGCTCACGCAACTGCTCCGGATACCGTGTCTTTAGCTCACGAAGGGCAAATAGCGCGATATCGTCGATGTTTAAGATATCATCCTTGATCGCTCCTGTCGCTGCTAAACGATACCCGACGACTTGATCGTCGAACTTCGGCCAGAGGATACCTGGTGTATCAAGTAATTCCATCTCACCTGTCTTCATCTTGATCCACTGCTGGCGTTTCGTCACACCTGGACGGTCACCCGTGATGGCAATATTTCGGCCAGCAAGTCGATTGATGAGCGTCGATTTCCCGACGTTCGGAATGCCGATGATCAAGGCACGGATTGCACTCGGGTTCCGCCCCTTCTCCCGCATCCGTGCATGTTTTTCTTTCATTAGTCGTAAAGCGCCCTCATGGATTTGATTCAATCCTTTATTGTGCTTCGCATCAACCGCGACGACATCAACACCATCTGCTCGTAATGCCTGCATCCATTGCTCCGTCACTCGTTTGTCCGCCATATCCGCCTTGTTGAGGACGATCAATCGTGGCTTACCTGCTGTGATCTGCTCGACCATCGGATTACGGCTCGACATCGGAAGACGTGCATCGACGAGTTCGATCACCACATCGATCAACTTTAATTTTTCTGTGACTTCCCGACGTGCTTTGGCCATGTGACCGGGGAACCATTGAATCGTCATATCCTTCACCTCGTTCATATATTCCTGGACTTCTTACTAATCATACGATACATGAAAAAACATCCACTCCCTAGTATACGCAACTTCAGACAAGAAAAGAAGATGAGCTGCTTACTTTTCACAGTAAGCGTCTCATCTTCTTTCGTTTTAATCGACAGAGCGTACATCATTGAATGGATAGAAGACGAAGTTCGTCGTTCCGACGATTTGATCTTCATCCACGAAACCGATATCACGACTATCTTTTGAATTTTGACGATTATCTCCCATGACGAATACTTTTCCTTTTGGAACAGTCGTCTCTCCTGTTCGCTCTTCAAGCGTGAAGTCTTCCGTCAATGGCACACCACTCATCTGGGCTTTGTATTCTTTCAAATACGGTTCGGCGACTTTCTTATCGTTGACATACAATGTATCGTCTTTGTAATACATCGTATCTCCAGGAACAGCGATGACCCGTTTGATATAGTCTCGTGTTTCCGTTGCATGGAAGACGACGATATCGCCTCTTTCTGGTTCATTAAAATAGTATGGGACCTTATTGACGATCATTCGATCCGCATTGTGTAAGGTTGGCATCATCGATTCCCCATCAACGATGACGGGTACGAACAGAAACGTTCGAATGATGAACGCGATGACGAGCGCTACGACGAGCGCCTTTACCCAACTGAATAACTCCTTCACGAATTCCACTCCCTTGATTAACGCAATTTCTTCCTAAGGACTAGTATACGCATAAACTGCAAAAAAAAGAAGCTTGTCCGGAGACAAGCCACTTTTTCACATGATTAACGACGAATTTCTTTAATACGCGCCGCTTTACCACGAAGGTTACGGAGGTAGTAAAGTTTCGCACGACGGACTTTACCGTAGCGAACGACTTCGATTTGTGCAACACGTGGTGAGTGGAGCGGGAAAGCACGCTCAACGCCAACTCCGTAAGAAATTTTACGGACTGTGAATGTTTCACTGATGCCGCCACCGTGACGTTTGATGACTACGCCTTCGAAGAGCTGAATACGCTCACGCGTACCCTCGACGACTTTAACGTGTACACGGACTGTATCCCCAGGACGGAAAGCAGGGACGTCTGACTTGATTTGTTCTTGTGTAAGTTCACGGAACAATTGTTGTGTGTTCATGAATGATTTCTCCTTTTTTCACCAATGTTCTTATCTTCATTTGCTTCAAGCATCCGACAGCGGAACATCGTTAATCGGTGGCTTTTGCCACATGTTTTAACTTATCATAGATTCAGTCGTTTGACAATCCTGAAATCGAGTCTAAATAACGTTGATCTTCATCCGTTAACGATGCATCCACGAGAAGATCAGGGCGCCGCTCATATGTCCGCTTCAGCGACTGTTCCCGTCGCCATTTTTCAATCCGGGCATGGTTGCCTGATAACAAGACATCGGGTACTCGATACCCTTTATATTCTGCCGGACGTGTATAGTGCGGGTATTCGAGAAGTCCCGTCGAGAAGGAATCATCTTCGTGACTCGCAGAAGCACCGAGGACGTCCGGTAAGAGGCGAACGACGGCGTCGATCATCGTCATCGCAGCGAGTTCTCCTCCCGTCAAGACGAAGTCTCCGAGCGAGACCTCATCCGTCACCAACTGATCATGGATTCGCTGATCAAATCCCTCATAGTGACCACATAAGAAGACGAGTTCTTCTTCGTTTGCCCATTCTTCCGCCATTCGTTGCGAAAACCGTTTACCGGTCGGTGTCATGACGATGATTCGTCGTTTTCGTTCCGGTAGACTTGCCATCGCATCGAAGACGGGTTGAGGTGTCAACAGCATGCCTGCTCCTCCGCCATACGGATAATCATCGACCTTACCATGTCGATTCGTTGAAAAGTCTCGAAAATTGATGGTTTCGAGTATGACGTGTTGATCGTCTTGCGCTCGCTTGACGATCGAATGATCAAGCGCTGAAAACATCTCTGGAAACAGCGTCAATACACGGATGTTCATTCCTCGATCAGTCCCGGAAGCGGCGTGATCTGAATGCGTTTCTGTTCGACGTCGACGGAAGCGACGACCTGCTCGATATACGGGATCAGGACATCTTTTTTTCCGTCGCGTTTGATCGTCCAGACGTCATTTGCGCCCGTTTCGAGAATGTCGGATACGACTCCGATTTTCGTCTCACCGTCATAAACCGTACAACCGATGATCTCATGATAGTAAAATTCATGCTCGTCTAAGTCCTGTAAGTCTTCTGCATGGACATAGAGTTTCAATCCTTTGTACTTCTCGACGTCATTGATATGATGCATCCCTTTGAACGTCACCATGATGAATTGTTTATGCTTTCGGTAGCCACTGATCGTTACCGGTGTATACGTGCCTTCAGAGCCGAGAAAGACTTCTTTTCCGACCTTAAAGCGTTCTTCCGGAAAATCCGTGCTTGCGAGTAACTTCAATTCCCCTTTTAGACCGTGCGTGTTGGCGATTTTCGCAATTTCCAACCATTCCATTCGTTTCACTTCCTTTCTTGAATTAAAAAAAGGAGGTAAGCTTTCGCTCACCTCCTAACGTCTTACTTCGCGAGTTTCGCGTTGTGGAATTTCTCCATGATACCAGCTTGTGAGAAGAGGTTACGAACTGTGTCCGAAGGTTTAGCACCTTCAGAGAGCCATTTAAGAGCTAGCTCTTCGTTGATTTTAACTTCTGCTTCTGGTTTAGCAACTGGATTGTAGTATCCGATTTGCTCGATGAAACGACCATCACGTGGTGCACGTGAGTCTGCTACTACCACACGGTAGAAAGGTGATTTTTTTGCGCCCATGCGCTTAAGACGAATTTTAACTGCCATTCGTAAGTCCCTCCAAATAATAAATGATTTTTTCGTTTAGTCAAATTGACAACTTCATTAGTATACAACGTTACAGCAAAAGAGAAAAGACTTTTAAAAGAATGGAAGGCCAAAGCCTTTCTTTTTCCCTTTGCCCATCTGTCCGGAAAATTGTTTCATCATTTTCCGCATGTCTTCGAACTGTTTAATGAGGCGGTTGACTTCTTGGATACTGCGTCCGCTACCACGGGCAATCCGCTTCCGACGGCTCGCATTCAAGATTTCAGGTTCAGTCCGCTCTCGTTTTGTCATCGATTGGATGATCGCTTCGACATACACGAGTTGCTTCTCATCGATTTGGGCGTTTTTCAACCCCTTCATCTTCCCTTTACCTGCCCCAGGGATCATTCCCAACAGTTCGTCGAGTGGACCCATCTGTTTCACTTGCTGCAACTGCTCGATGAAATCATCGAATGTAAACGATGCATCGCGCATTTTGCTTTCTAACTCTTTGGCACGCGTAGCGTCCATTTGTGACTCTGCTTTTTCAATCAGTGTCAGCATGTCTCCCATGCCTAGAATCCGAGACGCCATCCGCTCGGGATAGAATGGTTCGATGGCATCGAGCTTCTCTCCAAGACCGACGAACTTAATCGGTGCTCCGGTGACTGCCTTGATGGAGAGTGCTGCACCACCTCGCGTATCTCCGTCGAGCTTCGTCAGAACGACTCCCGTTACGCCAAGCTTCTCGTTGAAGCTCTCTGCGACGTTGACGGCATCCTGACCCGTCATCGAATCGACGACAAGGAAGATTTCATGCGGTTTGGCGATCTCCTTAACATCAACGAGTTCCTGCATCAGTTCCTCATCGACGTGTAAGCGACCTGCCGTATCGATCAACACGATATCGTGATGATGCTCTTTTGCATAATCGAGTGCACCGGTAACGATTTCTTGTGGACTAACCTGATCTCCCATCGAGAAGACCGGTAACTCCAATTGTTTTCCGAGTGTCTCTAATTGTTTGATTGCTGCCGGACGATAAATATCCGCCGCAACAAGCAAAGGACTACGATTATGTTTTTTACGTAAATGATTGGCAAGTTTACCCGTTGTCGTTGTTTTACCTGCCCCTTGCAGACCGGTCATCATGATGACGGTCGGAGGACGGTTCGCAAGCGTCAATGGTGACACTTCTGCACCCATCAGATTCGTCAATTCATCGTGGACGATTTTGACGACTTGTTGCCCTGGCGTCAAAGACGTCATGACATCCTGTCCGACGGCGCGTTCCTTTACATCATTTACGAATTGTTTGACGACCTTGAAGTTGACGTCGGCTTCGAGTAGCGCTAAGCGAACTTCGCGCATCATCTCTTTGACGTCTGCTTCAGAAATCTTACCTTTACCTCGCATTTTAGCGAGACTGGCTTGAAGCCGTTCCGATAATCCTTCGAATGCCATTAAGAATGCCTCCTACTCTAATTGCTCCAATGTCTCAATGATCACTAGGGCTTCACCCGGAAGGTCGCATTGCTTCAGCTGATCGAGTAACTGCTTTCGCCGTTCGTGTTTCTTGAACAGCGATAGTCGTTCTTCATACTGCTCGAGCATGGCTTCCGTGCGTTTTATGTTGTCGTAGACTGCTTGTCGGCTGACTTCAAACTCATCGGCGATCTCACCTAAGGAAAAGTCATCTAAGTAATAGAGTGACATGTAATTCCGTTGTTTTGGCGTCAAAAGCTCCTGATAAAAGTCAATCAGATAATTCATCCGGTTCGTTTTATCAAGTGTCATTCGAGCACCTCCGCAATGTTAAGTGAAATTCCTTTACAGATAGTATAGTACAGCCCTCACAGTGTGTTGTCAAGTTTTTTTCTTTACATGAAACGTCGCTTATTCCGCGCTTTCTTCCGTGTCGACGTTTTCTTTTTCTTCAAAGACATCGCCGAACAGTCCATATACGAATTGTTCTGCGTCAAATGGTTGTAAATCATCGATTTTTTCACCGAGACCCACGAACTTCACCGGTAGATTCAGCTCGTTCTTGATCGCAAGAACAATCCCACCTTTTGCTGTGCCGTCAAGTTTCGTTAAAACGATTCCGCTAACGTTCGTCGCTTGTTTGAAGGCTTTTGCTTGCACCATCGCGTTTTGCCCTGTTGTTGCGTCAAGTGCTAGTAACACTTCATGGGGTGCGCCTGGAATCTCACGTTCAATGACGCGTTTGACCTTTTCGAGCTCGTTCATCAAATTGACCTTGTTTTGTAGGCGTCCCGCCGTATCACAAATCAGGACGTCGACCTTACGTGCTTTTGCTGCTTGGACGGCGTCATAAACGACAGCAGCCGGATCGGAGCCTTCGCCTTGGCGGATGACCGGTACACCGGAGCGTTCGCCCCAGACTTGCAGTTGATCGATCGCACCAGCCCGGAACGTATCTCCCGCTGCTAACATGACGCTCTTACCTTCTTGTTTTAATCGGTTCGCAAGTTTCCCGATCGTTGTCGTCTTCCCGACCCCGTTGACACCAACAAAGAGAATGACATTCAGCTCATGATCAAGATCAAGTGCCGTCTCTTCCTCTTCGACTAACATGTTCGCGACGACTTCTACAAGGACGTCTCGGACTTGTTTTGGATCCTTGACGTTACGGCGTTTGACTTCTGTCTTTAGTTCCTCGACCAAATCCATCGTCGTCGTCACACCGACGTCGGCTTGGATCAATACTTCTTCTAACTCTTCGAAAAAGTCTTCATCGACTTCACGGAAGCGGTAGACGAGATCATTGACGGCACTCGCTAATCCGTCGCGTGTCTTCGTCAAGCCTTCCGTAAATTTAGTCGTGACTTCTTGTGTCGAAGTCGTCAAGCGGTCTTTCAGTTTTTTAAAGAAACTCATCGTTTAATCTCCTTTGGTTCTTCACTTAATGTACGTCGTGCCTCTTCTAGTTTAACGGATAACACTTCAGATATCCCGTTTTGCTGCATCGTGACGCCGTAAAGGACGTCTGCCGCCTCCATCGTTCCTTTCCGATGGGTGATGATGACGAACTGTGTCTCGCGTGCTAGCTGATGGACGAACTCGCCGAATCGCGCGACGTTCGCTTCGTCAAGCGCCGCCTCGACCTCATCGAGGACACAGAATGGGACAGGACGTGTCTTTAGAATCGCAAATAATAAGGCGATTGCTGTCAAGGCACGCTCTCCACCGGACAAGAGCGATAAATTCTGCAGCTTCTTACCAGGTGGTTTCGCAACGATATCAATTCCACTCGTCAACAAATCACTCGGGTCAACGAGGACTAGATCGGCTTCACCGCCCCCGAATAACTCTCGGAATGTTTCCCGGAAGTGCTCACGGACAGCATCATACGTTTGACGGAACAACCGAATGACTTCTCGATCCATCTCTTCGATGACGCCATAGAGATCCGTTTTAGCAGCGACGAGATCATCCCGTTGCGCAGATAGGAACGTAAACCGTTCATCGACCTCCGCGAATTCCTCAATCGCACCGATGTTGACGATGCCGATTTCTTCGAGTTGGCGTTTGAGCAGATGAATTTCCTCCTTCGCCTCTTCATACGATAGATCAAGTGGTGCAATCAGTTCGAGTAGTAATCCCATCTCTTCCAGCATTTCTTGTCTTGTCTCAAGACGCGTACTCGTTTTCCCTTGCGAAAGTCGTAGTTGCTCGAGTGCCTGTTTCGTCGTTTGTTGATCGTCCTTCGTCTTCGCTTCGCGGATCCGGATCAAGCGCAGGGATTCTGCTTGTACTTGAATCCGTTGTCCGATCGCGACGAGTTCGGTCTCGACCCGTTGTTGTTCCTGTTCCTGTTCGCGCTGTTCCGCGTGCAAGGCATCGATTTTCGCTTCGTCGAATCCTTCAAGGACATGACGCAAGTCACGGCGTTTATGACCACGTTCAAGCTTCGCGTGACTGACCTGTTCCGTCAGGCGTTCGATCTCTTGCGAAAGCTGCGCTTGTTTCATTTGAATCGTCCGCTCTTCGAGAACTGCTTCTGCTTGTTCCTTCTTCAGTTCGTCCATCGTGACGGCACCACGGGCTTGCGCATCCTTAAGACGATCTAAGGCTTGTCTGAGCTCCGTTTGACGCTCCGTCCATTTTGAGATCTCGACTTCCGACGTCTCGATGATCTGACGTGCTTCCTGTTCTTGTTCGAGTACACGTGACATCTGTCGATCTTCAACCGACAATTCAGACGTCATGACAGCGAGATGACGGTTCGCATCTGCTAACGTATCGCGCGATTGTTCGAGTTGCCCTTGTAATGCTTGAATCGTTTCTGTCCGCGTCCGAGCCGTAGCATCAAGAGTCTGGATCGCCGCTCTCAGATCTTCCAAGCGGCGCATCTGCTCCCGAATGACCGCTTGTCCGCGCGTCAGTCCCTCTTTTAACTCGTCAAGTTCGCGCGATTGACTGAACAGTGGTGTACCTTTTTTCCGACTTCCGCCGGTCATCGTACCGCCGACGTTGACGACATCTCCTTCGAGCGTGACGAGACGATAGCGATGTCCTGTCGAACGGGCGATTTGGTTCGCCTGTTCAAGTGACTCGACGACGAGTGTCGTACCGAGCAAGTTCATCTTTAATTTCGTCAACGTCTCGTCTGTCGTCACGAGATCACTTGCGATCCCGACGAACCCAGACATTCCACCGACTTGTTCTCGTACTGAACGATTGACTTCGCGTGCTTGGAGTGAGGCGAGCGGCATGAACGTCGCTCGACCGGCATTTAACCGCCGAAGCTCCTGGATCAGACGACGTCCTGTCGCATCGGTATCAACGACGATGTTTTGCATTGCCCCACCAAGCGCTGTCTCGATTGCCGCTTCAAACCGCGCCGGAACCGAAATCAACTCCGCGACCGCTCCGTAAATACCTGGGTGCTGATCTCGTTGTTTTAAAATCGTCTTCACGGCACCGAAATAACCGCTATAGTCGGCTTTGACGGATTCAAGGAATTCAATCCGGTCTTCCGTCTTATGCCGACGTCGCTCTAAATCCGCAACGGACTGTTCGACTTGTCGTAACGCATGTTGTTGTTCATTTCGTGCTGCAAGTGCCGTCGTCTCTTCTTCCGTTGCTTGGTCCAACTTCGTCCGGATCGAAGCGACATCCGCCTCTAGTCGAGCGACGTCTTCCTCGAGTTGACGACGCGTCGATTGTTTCGTACCGCTGTCCGCCGTAAATGAACGTTTTTGTTCTTCTGCCTGCATGAGATCTTGCTTCGCCCGATTATAGGCATTATTCGTCGCAGCTAATCGACTCGCCACTTCAAAGGCTTCCGAACGTAATACTTCGGCTTCCTTATCGAAATCACGATCGGTTTGTGTCAGCGCTTGATCGGCTCGTTCCCGTTCAGCTGTGATCCGCTTTGCTTCCTGATCGACTTCTGCTTGGCGTTCCTGTAAAGCGGTCAGTTCGAGTTCCAGTTCCTTGACGCGTTCTTCGACGACGGCAACCTCTTGTTCGAGTCGCTCTTTCGTCTCGGTCCCGTGTTTTTCACGCTCTTTCGCTAGGTTAAGGGCACCTTGGATCTCAACAAGTCGCGTCGAGACATGTCGAAGTTGCTCCTGCAACGCGTTTTCTTGTTGTCGTTCTTCTTCGAGCGTCGATTCTTGATTTTCTCGGGACACGACGGTCTCTTCGTAAGTCGTCTTTTGAGACGCAAGGCGTTCTTCACATTGTGCGATGTCACGCGCTAGTGTTTCGAGCTCCGTCTGATACGTCGTGATTTCATGCGCCAAGATACCACGCTCGAGGACATCATGCCGTTCTCGAGCGACGAGATACTCTTTCGCGAGCGCCGCTTGTTCACGTAACGGCTCGATTCGTCCGCCAAGTTCATATAAAATATCATCGACACGCGATAGATTCGCTTCCGTATCACTTAATTTCCGCTCGGCTTGCTTCTTGCGATGACGATACTTCAAGACGCCTGCTGCTTCCTCGATGACAGCACGGCGTTCTTCCGGTTTACCGGAGATGACTTGTTCAACTCGCCCTTGTCCGATGATTGCAAAAGCATCACGCGACAAGCCTGTGTCCATGAACAGATCAAGAACATCCTTCAGGCGACATGGTTTTTTATTTAAAAAATAATCGCTGTCTCCGTTGCGGCTGACACGCCGCGTGACGCTGATTTCCTGATACGGCAACGCAACCGTTCCCGACTCGTTGTCTAAGACGAGCGTCACCTCGGCAAATTGTTTCCGGTGTTCAGACAGACTGCCGGCAAAAATGACGTCTTCCATCTTCGCCCCACGCAGTGACTTCGCAGATTGTTCTCCGAGCACCCAACGGACAGCGTCCGATATATTTGATTTCCCACTTCCGTTCGGTCCGACGACTGCCGTGACACCCGGAAGGAATTCTAGTTCAGTTCGACTGGCAAATGATTTGAAGCCATTGATTTCAATTCGTTTTAAGTACATCTTGATCACCCGTATGTTTAAATTTCTTTTGAATTTCTTTCAGTTTACCATAGCCGAAACGCTAGCAACATGATAGGTTTTAAGGTAGTATCACGCGAAACAAGAAGAAGAGGAGCGAATAACACGATGACGATTGAACAAATGATTGAAGCAATCTTAGATAAATTGAACATCATCAACAAAGGGGTCATTAAAGCAGAACAGTTCGACGGCTCAAAAAACGAGGACTTAAAAGAGATTTATGAGTTCGTCATGATGCGCGACTCGTTATCACTTGCAGAGGTCGATGCGATCGTCGACGAACTGAAATCCCTCAAGACTGTCTAATCAAGCGAACTTCACACGATAAAGGCCGATCATCTCTCACGCATTCGAGAGATGGTCGGCCTTTTGTTGCTTAAAACTGTTTCTTTAATTCAAGTAAGGCTTGTTTTGCCGCCTGTTGTTCTGCCTCTTTTTTCGATCGGCCTGTCCCGATCCCTTCCAGCTCATCCGCGACTTGGACACGCGAGATAAATTCCCGACTATGCGCCGGACCGCGCTCCTCGATGATTTCATACTCGATGACACCTAAACCGACACGTTGAATCGCTTCCTGTAATTGACTCTTGAAATCTGTCTGTTCTTCAAAAAAGCCTGTCGCCACTTTCGGAAAAACCGCTTCGGCGAGGAATCGTTCGGCTGCTTCGATGCCTTGATCAAGATACAAGGCGCCAATGAAGGATTCGAAGACATCCGCAAGTAAGGCTGGACGATTCCGACCACCGGTCAGTTCTTCCCCCTTACCTAACAGAATCATATCGGAAAACTGATAGTGATTCGCAAATTGGACGAGTGACGGTTCACAGACGATTGCCGCTCGCAATTTCGTTAATTCCCCCTCGGAACGTTCCGGGTAGTGTTCGAATAGATAGCGTGACACCGTCAACTCTAAGACCGCGTCCCCTAAAAATTCTAGGCGTTCGTTATCCCCTTCAGACTCGCGTTGTTCATTGACGAACGAAGAATGCGTGAAGGCTTGTTTTAATAGCTCGACATTAGAAAACGTGATATTCAGGCGCTCTTGTAACGCTTCGAATTTCTGCTCGATTTGAGCGAGCGTCCGAGCATCCTTGCGTCGTTTTACATAGGGTCCTTTTCGGACACGACGTCCTTTTTGATTCGTCATAGTTCCTCCTAAACAGCTAAAGCCCACCGCAAATTGCGGTGGGTCAGCTTCAATGATCAGACTTGTGTTTCGATGTAGTTGACGACATCGCCGACAGTCTTCAAGTTTTCTGCTTGCTCATCTTCGATCGTGATTTCGAACTTGTCTTCTAAGTCCATGACGAGTTCCATGACTTCGAGAGAGTCAGCACCGAGGTCGTCTTTGAACGATTTATCAAGTGTGATTTCACTTTGTTCTTTTCCTAATTTTTCTGCGATTGCTTCTTGTACGTCTACTAAAATTTGTTCTTTTGTCATTTTAAAATCCCTCCATGAGTTGAGTATATAAGATGATTGCCGATTTGGCAAAGTACTACCGTTAGTTGTGTTACATCGTCATGCCGCCATCGACGGCAAGAGTTTGTCCTGTGATGTATCGCGCTTCATCTGAAGCGATGAAACTGACGAGTGAAGCAATATCGTCGGTTTGACCGAAGCGTTTCAACGGAATTTGCCCGAGTGACAGGTTCCGCTGTTCTTCTGTCAATTCGTCCGTCATGTCCGTTTCGATGAATCCTGGACAGATGGCATTGACTGTGACGCCTTTACTAGCGAGTTCACGTGCGACGGATTTCGTCAGCCCGATCAGACCCGCTTTCGCTGCGACATAGTTCGCTTGCCCTGGATTTCCGGAAATACCGACGACTGATGCGATGTTGATGATACGACCGCTTGTTTTTAACAACGGACGTGTCGCGGCTTGCGTGACGAGAAACGCCCCTTTCAGGTTCGTATCGATGACAGCATCGAAATCCGCTTCCTTCATGCGCATCAGCAAACCATCACGCGTGATGCCGGCATTATTGACGACACAATCCAGTTGACCGAATGTGTCGATCGTCTGTTTGATCATCTGTTTGACAGCATCTGCTTCAGCGACATTCGCTTGAATCGCGAGTGCCTCTCCGCCTGCTTCCTTGATTTCACGGACGACAGCTTCCGCCTTGTCCGTGCTTCCTGCATAGTTGACGACGACACGGAAACCATCTGTTGCCAATCGCTTCGCGATGGCAGCTCCGATGCCGCGTGACGCGCCAGTGACGAGTGCTACTTTACTCAACGAATTCCCTCCGCTTCCAATTGCTCAAGTGTCGTGATGCTGATGATCTTCGCATCTTTTTTGATTCGTTTCACGAGACCGCTCAACGGAGATGATGGACCGAACTCGATGAATGTATCCGCACCTTCTTCGATCAGACGCTCAACGCATGATTCGAATCGAACCGGTGAGTAGAGCTGCTGAACGAGCAAACGAATCAATTCGTCTGGTTGATCGTGAAACGCACTGTCGACGTTCGAGATGAATTTCGTCTTCGCCGCTTCAAACGGTGACGAGACGAGAATGTCTTCGAATCGTGGTGCGAATGGTGTCATGAGTGACGAATGGAACGCACCTGAGACATCAAGCGGAAAGACACGTTTTGCTCCGAGCTCTTTTAACTTCGCTGTAGCGGATTCGACCGCTGCGATTTGTCCGGAGATGACGAATTGCCCAGGACAGTTGTAGTTGGCGATTTGAACGATTTCTCCCGTCGCCGCAATCGATTCGACCGCGTGATGGGCTGCCTCGACATCATTCATGCCGATGACCGCCGCCATCGTTCCACCCGTGACTTGATTCATGAGTTTTCCGCGTTCGCGGACGAGATAGACGGCTTCAGACGGTGTGATGACAGAAGCTGCGACGAGCGCGCTATATTCTCCAACACTGTGTCCGAGTACGAAATCAGGTGTATGTCCTTGTGCTGCGTACTGCTGTGCGAGTAATGCACTGTGTGCGACGATGGCTGGTTGAGCGATATCTGTCGCTTTCAATTCATCCTTCGTCCCTGTCGTCATCAGCGTCGTCAGATCCAGACCAATTCGCGTTCCGAGGTCAGCGAGTGCTTGGCGTGTCTCGTCTTGCGTGATGAGCGTCTGTCCCATTCCAGGGGTTTGTGACCCTTGTCCCGGAAACATCCAAACTGTTTTCCCCATCTCGTCTCACTCCTTCTTAACGTGCTTCTGTTGCCTTCGCTTGAACGATTTTGGCAACGACTTCTTGTTCGACCATCTTCTCAGCTTGAACGAGCGCTCGGCTGAATGCGTAGGCATTACTTGAACCATGCGCCTTAATGACCGGAGCCGCAATCCCGAATAGTCCGGCACCGCCATATTCTTCATAGGCGAGCAACTGCTTCATTTTTTTCAACTTCGGTTTCAGTACGAGAGCGGCGAGCTTTGATGTCCACGAGCTCATGAATTGTTCCTTCATGACACCCATGATCATACTGGCTGCCCCTTCTGTACTCTTAAGTAACGTATTGCCAGCAAAACCTTCCGTGACGATGACATCGACGTCACCGCTCATCGCTTCTCTCGCCTCGACGTTCCCAACGAAATGAATCGATGCTGTCTCAAGTAGCGGATACGTTTCCTTCGTCAGTGCATTCCCTTTACCGGCTTCTGATCCGATATTCAAGAGTCCGACTTTGGGACGTGTGATGCCGCGAACTTGTTCTGCGTAGACAGACCCCATGATGGCATAATCGAGCAGATGCTCTGCCTTCGCATCCGGGTTGGCGCCAACATCTAAGATGACGACACCTTTCCCATTACGTGTCGGGAAAGTCGGGGCCAGTGCAGGACGGTCAACTCCTTCGATTCGACCGATGACGAACAATCCGGCAGTCATGAGCGCTCCCGTGTTGCCTGCTGAAATCAAGGCATCTGCCTCTCCTGATTTCACCAGGTTTGCAGCCACAACGAGTGAGCTATCTTTCTTGCGGCGAATCGCACGTACCGGTTCATCTTCTCCGGTGATGACGGATGCCGCGTGGACGATCGTCACGCGCGGATCCTCGATTGTGTATGAGCGTAATTTCAACTCATCTCCGACTAGTCGGATATCGATGTTTTCGTTTGGGCGTTCTGCCAAATAGGCAACGACTCCTTCTACGATGGCACGGGGTGCGTGGTCGCCCCCCATAGCGTCAACTGCTAAAATCATTTCGATTCCTCCTTACTACTTCGATACACCGTGAACTCACCGATGAAGACACATTCTTCACCGACATAACTCTCCACCGTGATGTCAGAACGACCATCTTGACGATGGGAACTGACGAATGCCTTTGCAACGACGCGTTCTCCGACGTGAACGGAGCGTGTGAACTGAACGTTCGCACGTGTCGTCAACGCGAGTTCATCGTCGATGAGCGCAATCGCAAGCGAGTTTGCCTGCGCGAACAAAATATGTCCGCGGGCGATCGCATTCCGACTAAACGCATGTTCCGGCAAAATCTCAAGGATCGAGATCGCAGATGTATCGAGTTTCAGGTCAATCATATCACCAATGACTTCATTTTCAGTCAACGTACGCACATCATCCAGCCGTTCGGTCGCGACGTGTTTAATTCGCTCCCGTAATTCCGGAATCTTTAATTCCATCCGGTCGAGACGAATCGTCTGGATACTGACACGGAATCGTGTCGCCAGCGCTTCATCCGTGATGAACGGATTTTGCTCGATCGTCTGTAATAATTCTTGTTGTCTCTCTTTTTTAGGTACCCGCATGTATGTTCCTCCCACAAGAAGGATGACCACTATTATTACCTGGTACTAACAGTAGTATATATCCCTTGTTGTTCACTTTCAAGTATTATTCGATTCTTTCTCCTTCAAGTAGCCCTTGTCGTTCGATATAGTCACGCAAGACATCGTATTCCGGCGCTTGCCAAAAGGCGTCCGATCGCAGTAAGCGGACTGCATCTTGTCGCGCAGTTTCCATGACTTGTATATCGAGCGCAGGATCAGTCAAGACGAAGCGCGGTAATCCACTTTGTTCGGTACCGAAGAAATTTCCGGCTCCGCGCAGTTTTAAATCCTTTTCCGCTAGCTTGAAGCCATCGTTCGTCTCCGTCATCGTCTTGATCCGTTCTTTTCCCGTATCGGAAGAGGGATCGGCGATTAGAATACAGTAAGACTGGGCATCGCCTCGACCGACGCGCCCTCTTAATTGGTGTAACTGCGCAAGACCAAAGCGTTCTGCATCATGAATGACGATGATCGACGCGTTCGGAACGTTCACGCCGACCTCGACGACCGTCGTTGAAACAAGGATTTGAACAGTATTCTCCTTAAACGCCTGCATGACCTCGTCTTTTTCTGAAGAAGTCAAGCGCCCATGCATCAAACCGACATGATAGGGCTTGAACCGCTCGGTCAATGTCGCATGTAATTCGATCGCATTTTGAACTTCGAGTGATTCGGATTCCTCGATCAATGGCGTGATGACGTAGGCTTGTCGACCTTGCGACAATTCTTTCTCGACGAACCCGAAAACGCGTTCCATCTGTTGCGGTTTCGCCCAGTAGGTCTCGATTTCCTTTCGTCCCGCCGGCATCTCATCGATGATCGAAACATCCATATCTCCAAAGACCGATATCGCAAGCGTACGCGGAATCGGTGTCGCTGTCATATATAATACATCTGCCTGTTCAGCTTTCGCGCGCAACCGCTTCCGTTGTTCGACACCGAAGCGATGTTGTTCATCGGTGATGACGAGGTGTAATGCCTTGAACTGGACGGTGTCTTGAATCAGCGCATGTGTTCCGACCAAGACGTCGATCTCTCCTGTTACAAGAGCTTCGAGCAAGTGTGCACGCGCTTTCCCTTTAACGGAACTCGTCAGTAAACCGACCCGAATCCCAAGTGGTTCAAGCAATGGGGCGAGCGACGCTGCATGCTGTTCCGCTAAAATTTCAGTCGGCACCATCAAGGCGCCTTGTTTTCCGGCACGAACCGTCGCGAACAAGGCGATGGCAGCGATGACGGTCTTCCCGCTTCCGACATCCCCTTGCAACAACCGATTCATTCGTTCGCCGCGACCGATGTCGTCTAGGATTTCTTTTGTCACACGTTGCTGGGCACCTGTCAGCGGAAACGGCAGGCTCTTGATGAAATTCGCGATATCCGTTTCATGAAGGGGAAGAGCAATCCCTTGACCTTTCCGTCGTCCAAGACGTAACGCCTGTAATTTCAGTTGGAAATAGAGGCACTCCTCGTAGACATAACTGCGACGAGCAGCCGTTAACTCTTGTCGATTCGTTGGGAAATGAAGCGACTTTAACATCGTCATCCGGTCTTGTAACCGGTATGTCTTCCGGATACTATCCGGGATCCGTTCAGCTAATGCCTCAGTCTCCTTGAACGCCAAGTCGACGACGCGTCGGAATGTCTTCATCCGCATGTCACCTCGTAGCGAGTAGACCGGTGTCAATTCGCCTTCGATTGCCCCGAATTGCAATTCCGTCGCAGAGATCGTCATCCGGTGTAAGTCCCACTTGCCACTGACCGTCACTTCTGCCCCAAGTTGCAATTGGTCTTTGTAGAATGCTCGGTTGAACATCGTTACGGTCACACTATACCGTTCTTCAACGAGCAGACGGAACGTTAAACGATTCTTTCCTTTTCCGTAATAGCGCACAAGTGGTTCAGATTGGACTTGACCCGTGAACTTGACTTTATCCTCATGGATTGCTTCCGTTAGACTTCCCGTCACGAAGTCGTCATAACGAAACGGGACGTGCTCGAGCACGTCCGCAACGGTGAGAATATTCATCTCTTCTAGTTTTTTCGCCAAATCCCGTCCGACACCTTTTAATGTCTTGACGTCACGTGATGGATTCATTCGATAACTCTCCGAAGATTTTTGCTTCGAGCCAGCGACCAGTCGGCGTATTCGCGAGTCCACCTTTTGCTGTCTCGCGAAGCGCAGACGGCATCATCTGACCAATCTCATGCATGGCTGAGATGACTTCATCACACGGAATCCGTGACGTGATTCCAGCGAGTGCCATGTCGGCAGCGACAACAGCATTCGCCCCACCCATCGCATTGCGTTTCACGCATGGCACTTCGACGAGTCCTGCAACAGGATCACAGACGAGTCCAAGCATGTTCTTCAGCGCGATCGCAAAAGCATGCGCTGACTGATCCGGTGTTCCGCCCGCCATCTCAACGATGGCAGCTGCTGCCATCGCTGTTGCCGAACCGACTTCTGCTTGACAGCCACCAGCCGCTCCGGAAATCGATGCATTGTTCGCGACGACGAAGCCGAACGCACCGGATGTGAACAAGAAGCGTAACATCTGCTCACGCGTTGGGTTTAAGCGATCTTTGACAGCAAATAACGTGCCTGGCACGACGCCGGCACTCCCTGCCGTTGGTGTCGCACAAATTTTTCCCATCGCAGCATTGACTTCATTCGTTCCGATTGCCTTACTAACGGCGTCCAGTAATAAATCACCGGATAATCCTTTACCTGAAGCACGGTACCGTTGAAGCAAGACAGCATCCCCACCGGTCAGTCCTGTCACCGACTGGACACCGTCACCATCAAGTGAACGAGCGACTGCTTCTTCCATCACTTGCAGGTTTCGTTCCATCATCGCATAGACTTCATCTCGCTCTAAATGACGAACCGTCATCTCTTGCTCGATCATGACTTCCGAAATCGGAATATTTCGTTCCGTCGCGATGGCGACGAGTTCTTTTACGGATTTAAACATGTCTTCACTCTCCCATCATGACGGCACGCTCGACTTGAGGTAACCGATCGATTTCTTCCAACACTTCTGCCGTTATCCGGTCATCAATCTCAATTGCCATAAGTGCTTGTTTTCCTTTTTCATGCCGTGACACTTCCATATGCCCGATATTGATTTCGTAATCAGCCAAAATGCTCGTCACGGCTGCAATCGCACCAAAACGGTCATGGTGCAAGACGACGAGTGCCGGTCCCCCACCGGACAAACGAAGCGGTACACCATTTAATTCCGTGATTTCAATCGTTCCCCCACCAATTGAAATACCAACCAATTCAAACTCTTCTACTCCATTCGTCAAATGGACACGAGCCGTATTCGGATGATCCGTCAACGCCTCACTCGTCTCGAAATGAATCTCAATCCCTTTCGACTTCGCGATATCGATCGATTGTGGAATCCGGTCGTCAAACGTATCGTATCCGAGAACACCGCCGATGATGGCGACATCCGTTCCATGTCCACGATACGTATCCGCGAATGAACCGTAAAACGTGATGTGGATGACAGTAGGCGTTTCCCCGAATAATTTACCCGCCATCAATCCAATCCGTGCAGCTCCTGCTGTATGCGAGCTCGATGGACCAACCATGACTGGTCCGATGATGTCAAAGACGCTACGATATTTCATTTCTTTTCCCCTCTCTATGAAACAAACGAAATCCCACCTCTATTATCGCAGATGGTGGGATTCGTGAAAAGGCTAGTCGCCCTTTTTCAGTATGATGGTTTTATTCGACGCTTAAAATGTACGAATAAAGTGGTTGTTTGCCGTCGTGGACTTCCACTTCAGCATCCGGATTGACCGATTCGATGTACGCGACGAGTGCGTCAACTTCTTCTGTTGAGACGCCTTCACCGTAAAGAACCGTGATGATTTCGTCGTCCTCAGTGACGAGTGTATCGACGAGTTTCTTGACGGCACCAAGACTTGAAGCGTCCGTAGCGACGATTTGTTTTTCAGCAATCGCCATATGGTCGTCCTTCTTGATTTCTACACCATCGATGTTCGTATCACGTACGGCATATGTGACTTGTCCCGACTTAACAGCTGCAATCGCATCTGCCATATGCGCTTCGTTCTCTTCGACAGTCGCTTCTGGATTATAGACGATTGTTGCTGCTAAACCTTGTGGAACTGTTTTTGATTTCACGACCGTCACACCACAATTCGCAACAGATGCTGCTTGTTCAGCGGCCATGATGATGTTTGAGTTGTTTGGATAGACATAAACGTGTTCAGCGTGTGCATCCTCGATCGCCTTAACGATATCTTCCGTCGACGGGTTCATCGTTTGTCCGCCTTCGATGACGACACTGACACCGAGTGATTTAAAGAGTTCGCTGATTCCTTCACCCATTGCGACTGTCACGAGGGCTGCTTTCGCTTTTGCCTTCGGTGCAGCGACTGGAGTGACTTGGTTCGCACCTTCTTCTTCAAGGATCGTCGAGTGTTGTTGACGCATGTTTTCAATCTTAACAGCGACGAGTTCACCGAAACGTTGTCCTTTTGTGATGACTTCTCCTGGTGTTTCAACGTGGACGTGAACTTTAAGGAGTTCTTCATCCGCTACGACGAGCAATGAATCACCGAATTCCGCTAATTCGTTACGGAAGTCTTCTTCGCTAAATGGTGCATTCGCAAGCTTGTCATCTTGGAAACGAACCATGATTTCCGTACAGTAACCGTAATGGATTTCTTCTGTCGACATGAAGCTTTGAGCCGTTTTATGATGCTCTGCTTCGACGAGTGCTTCCATGACAGGCGCATGCGGTTTGTCGAGTTCTTTTCCTTCGAGTGTTGCGAGGAATCCTTCATAGATACAGACGAGACCTTGACCACCAGAGTCAACGACGCCGACTTCTTTTAATACCGGAAGAAGTTCTGGTGTACCGTCGAGCGATACTTTCGAAGCTTCGACGAGTTGACGCATCAACTCTAAGAAATCCGTCGTCGTCTCAGATTGTGCGATAGCAGCGACCGCTGTTTCACGGGCAACCGTCAAGATTGTCCCTTCGACCGGTTTCATGACTGCTTTGTATGCTGTATCGACACCTTTTTGTAACGCATCTGCGAATTCCTTCGTATCAATCGTTGTTTTGCCTTCGATTGATTTCGAGAATCCACGGAACAATTGACTTAAGATGACGCCAGAGTTTCCGCGCGCCCCCATCAATAATCCACGTGCGAAGACGTTCGCGACTTCCGATACAGAATCCGAAGTTGATTTACCTGCTTCTTTTGCACCTGAAGTCATCGTCAAATTCATGTTCGTTCCCGTATCACCATCTGGCACAGGGAAGACGTTCAATGAATCGACGAAATCTGCATTTTGATAGAGATTCGCCGCGCCATTTTGAATCATCTTGACTAACTGCGCTCCTGTTAAACGATCTACACTCACTAAAGTTTCCTCCTCTATTCCCGCCTTAGACATTCGTCAAGCGGACTCCTTGGACAAAGATGTTCACAGATGTCACGTCAAGACCTAGTGCCTGACTGAGCGTGTATTTCACGCGACTCTGTACGTTGTTCGCCACCTCTGAGATTTTCGTTCCATAGCTTACGATGATATGCATATCGATATGGACCTGCTCTGAAGCCTGTCGAACGATGACACCGCGTGCAAAGTTCTCACGTTTTAAGAGTTCAGCAAGACCATCCTTGATTTGAGACTGGGATGCCATACCAACGACACCAAAACATTCCATTGCTGCGCCGCCCGCAAGTTGCGCGACGACATCATTATCTACATCAATCTTTCCATAGGTCGTTTTCATCTCGATCGCCACCTGAGTAGCCCCCTTTGAATATTGTATTCTTCTCATAATTCTACTATAAGGACCTACTATTGAAAAGTCGCCGTACTGACTATACAATGAATAAGTGAAAAATAGTAGCGGTCAAATGAACTTTTACCATCATCCTCATCCATTATTTTAAATTTCGAGGTTGTCTGTCAAGTTTTTTTCTTGTCAGCTACTTTTTTTATGTTGCAACCGCCCTGACACCATGCTAAGATAGCAAAGTGTCTATTAGGACGAACGCAAAACAACATAAAAGGAGGCGGAACGCATGGCACGTAAATGCTACGTTACTGGGAAATCGCCAAAGTCGGGTAACAACCGTTCACACGCATTGAACAAAACAAAACGTACTTGGGGAGTCAACGTACAAAAAGTACGTATCCTCGTCGACGGTAAGCCGAAAAAGGTTTGGGTTTCAGCTCGAGCTCTTAAATCAGGTAAAGTCGAACGCGTATAAGGCGCAACCACCGGATGGGAATCTTCCCTTCCGGTTTTTTTATGCCCTCATTTATTTTTCTCATAAACTAATTGTCGCTTTTATTGAAAACGCTTACAATAGGAACGTACTTTATTTTGTCAGAATTGGGGGAAGTCATCATGCAACTCAAACGAGAGATGACGAGTCGACACCTGTTCATGATTTCACTCGGCGGAATCATCGGAACAGGCTTATTTTTAGGGTCAGGATTAACGATTTCACAAGCAGGACCTCTCGGGGCGGTCCTCAGTTACATCGTGGGTGGGACCATCATGTATCTGACGATGTTATGTCTAGGAGAATTAGCGGTCTATCTGCCGGTCTCGGGGTCATTTCAGACCTATACGACCCGATTCATCGGACCAGGGGTCGGCTTTGCCGTCGGTTGGATTTATTGGCTCGGCTGGGCCGTGACGGTGGCACTCGAAATTACAGCTGCCGGCAGTTTGATGGACCGCTGGTTTCCGAACGTACCCGTTGTCGTCTGGTGTACCGTCTTTACGGTCTTGCTGTTCGGTCTGAATGCCGTCTCCGCCAAAGCATTCGGTGAAGCTGAATTCTGGTTCTCGAGTTTGAAGGTCCTCGCGATCCTGTTCTTCATCATTCTAGGTGGCGCTGCTTGGTTCGGCTGGTTACCGATGGAAGCAGATCGTCCGACATCGTTATTTGCGAACTTTACGGCAAGCGGTTGGTTTCCAAACGGGATTCTCGGTGTCTTGACGACGATGATTGCCGTCAACTTCGCCTTCCAAGGAACGGAATTGATCGGTGTTGCGGCTGGGGAGTCCGACACGCCCGAAAAATCGATTCCAAAAGCCATCCGCAATACAGTCTGGCGGACGTTCATCTTCTTCGTCTTATCGATTACGATCGTTGGTGCATTAATTCCGTATGAAACAGCTGGCGGAGTCAGCAGTCCGTTCATCATGGTCTTTGATGCGATCGGTATTCCGTACGCTGCTGATTTGATGAACATCGTCGTCTTGACAGCGTTGTTGTCCGTCGGAAACTCCGGATTATATGCGGCGACTCGGATGTTATGGGCAATGGCGCAAGAAGGGATGATTTCAAAGAAATTATCTTACGTCAATGCACGTGGTGTGCCGATGCGGGCGTTGCTCTTTACGATGATGTTCGCGATGTTATCGCTTCTGACCGCATTTTTCGCAGAAGATACCGTCTTCATTTGGCTCTTGTCCTTAGCCGGACTCGGGGCTCAAGTCGGCTGGATTTCAATCTCTGCTTCGCAGCTTGCATTTCGTCGTCAGTTCGTCCGAAACGGACACGATGTATCCGAACTGAAATTCAAGACACCACTCTATCCGGTGTTACCACTGATTTCGTTGACACTTAACGTCGTCGTCCTCGTCAGTCTTGCGTTTCAAGCGGATCAACGAATCGCTCTATACATCGGTGTTCCTTTCTTCCTTGTCATGTGGGGTAGTTATCATCTCTTCGTCAAAGGAAAACATCTATCCGCTCAAAGCGACATCCGTGTCGCCCCTTCTCAACTCGAAGAATAATTTCATCTAAAAAGAGGCCGCGGAGTCATCCACGGCCTCTTTCCTATGATTGTGCTATTCCTTAAGCGTCCGCATCATCAATAGTTCTCCTTGATGGAGCTCTACCTTCGCTTCTGACGCACACCATTCATTACTGACGGTCAAGGAACCTCCGACCGGTACTGGATGTGCATCAAGTGGATATTTGACTCCGGATAAGCTTAAAGTCGATGGTACGAGTGGAATGAACGAAAGATAATGATAGCTCCCTGCTTCGACTGCATACGTTCCCTCAGCCAAGTATCGTACCTCTTCTCGTTTCGTCACGAGTCGTGCCTCTGGGTATCGCTTCAATAGATATACATTTTGGACGGTCATGTCGAGCCGCCCACCTGTCGCCCCGATAATGAAGGTATCCTCAAACTGTTTCTTCTCTGAGACTGTACGAAGTGCCAGTTCGAGATCCGTTTCATCTTTCTCGGCCGGATGAACGATTGCCCCTTCTGGTACATAACCAAGAGAATCAAAATCACCAATCGTCAGGTCGCATGTCAGCCCAAACGATTCAATCGTCTGAACACCACCGTCGACACCGACGATAAAGTCACCTGGCTGACAAAACGTCAGTAAATCCGGCGCTTCTTCTCGCGGACCGGCACAGACGAGAATCGCCCGCATCTCAGACGCCTCGTGCCGAATAACGGAGTAAGCGTGGCGCAGTCGTGAATAAAAGACCCGCAACGACACCACAAAGAACGTAAGACGGTACCATGTATGTCGCGTTATAAATCAATGAATACGGTACGACTGGACCTTCGGCATACTCGGCAAAAAAGACGATTCCACTGATGACATGACAGATATAACGGAGTCCTGCGCCTAATAACGTCGCCAGGAGAACGAACGCCATCAAGCTTTTCTTTTGTCCATTGCGCGCGGCTAGTCTGACTTGACGCGCGAACAGACCACTTAATCCGACGACACCATACGCAATCGTATAGTCAAGCATCGGTTGAACGATCGTCAAGACTTGTGGAGCGAACATCAATTGAATCGTACCGACAAGCGCTCCCGTGACGACCCCTCCGACGACACCGTGGCGAAATGCCATGACGAAGATCGGTAACATCGCTAAGCTGATTGAGCCTCCTTGTGGCATTTTGAATGGAATCAGTAAATCAAAGACGACTCCGAGACTGGCGAAGATGGCAATTTCCATCATCATTTGTAACCGTTTCATGCTATTTTCCTCCTTCATTGTACGAGAGGACGCAAAAAGGCAGTACGACGAACGCCGTACTGCCTGCGTGCGCCACATCCCTACGTCCGTTTGAACGGAACAGGTTCGAAGGGTTAAAGTCTAAAAGACTCCTCTCAGCCGCTTTTCAAGCGACACCCCTTGCGGTCATCATATTTCGTTTTCTCGTTCTTATTATACGGCAGCCCCTTGACGAATGCTAGTGATCGCTTCCGCATAATCTGGTGCATTGTAGATTGCTGATCCTGCGACGAGAACGTTCGCACCGTTATCGATGCAAAGCTTTGCCGTTTCCGGATTGACGCCACCGTCAATCTCGATTT
Organism: Exiguobacterium sp. KKBO11; assembly: GCF_001644945.1. Lineage (NCBI taxonomy): Bacteria > Bacillati > Bacillota > Bacilli > Caryophanales > Exiguobacterium > Exiguobacterium sp. KKBO11. The sequence goes on along the minus strand of NZ_LUCU01000011.1, from coordinate 881,881 downwards.
CAAATGTCAGACCACGCTCTGCTTTCATTTGCGCAAGTGCTGCGAGTTTCGGCATGACACGCTCGATGAAGGCTTGTCCACCGAAGCCCGGATTGACCGTCATCAATAAAACCATATCGACATCCTCAAGGACGTGTTCAATCGTTGATAATGGCGTATGGGGATTCAAGACGACTCCTGCCTTTGCGCCCGCTGCTTTGATTTGTTGCAAGACACGATGGACATGATTCGTCGCTTCGACGTGGAACGTCACGATGTCCGCCCCTGCTTTGACGAAATCCTCGACGAAACGTTCTGGCTGGTCGATCATCAAATGGACATCGAGAATCATATCCGTCTTTTGACGTAAGCTGCTAAGCACAGGTAATCCAAATGAGATGTTCGGTACGAACTGACCGTCCATGACATCAAAATGGATATAGTCCGCGCCTGCTGCTTCGACTGCTTTAACATCGCGTTCGAGATTCGCAAAATCTGCTGATAAGATAGATGGTGCAATTTTAATCATCTTCAATACCTCCGGGCTCGATTCTTGATTTCGTCTATAAACATACCATAGTTCTCATAACGAGAGGACATGATTTCTTGGGCTTCGACGGCTTCCTTGACGGCACAACCGGGTTCATTCAAATGCAAGCAACCTCGGTATTTGCAATCATCTTGTACAGCCACGAATTCAGGGAAACTCCACCGTACATCCTCGATTTCCATATCATACGGAAAATCGAGGTTCGAGAAACCTGGCGTATCGGCAATCAATCCTTCGGCAAGCGGCATCAATGTGACGTGGCGCGTCGTATGACGTCCTCGTCCGAGTGATTTCGAGATCGCACTTGTTTCTAAATCAAGAGAGGGTTCCAGTGCATTGAGCAATGAACTTTTCCCGACACCGGATTGTCCGGCGAGAACGCTCGTTTTTCCAGCAAGTAACGGACGGACTTGCTCAATACCTGCCAACGTCTCACTTGATGTCTCGATGACCGTATACCCAATCTTCCGGTAAGCGGCAATCGCCTCTCGGACAGCCGGTCCTTTAACATCGTCCAGCAAATCCATCTTCGTCAATAGGATGACGGGTTGAATTTCCTTCGCTTCGATCAAAACGAGAAATCGGTCGAGCAAGTGCGCTGAAAAATCAGGTTCTGCCGCCGAGACGACGAGCAATGCCTGGTCGATATTCGCGACTGGAGGGCGTACTAAAAAGTTGTCCCGCTCCTTCACTTCGAGAATATATCCTGTCTCACTTTCGATATGAAGAACGACCTCGTCTCCGACGACTGGACTGATGCCGCGTTTTCGGAAATTCCCTCTTGCCCGTGAACGGACCTCTCCTTCTGGTGTCATGACATCATAAAAGCCACCCTGCAGACGTATGATCGTTCCTTCTCGATTCTCTTCGATGCGTTGTTCCGTCATCCTATGCACTCCTTTTTCATCACATTCATTGTGCGTCTTTTGCTTGATTGTACGTGATGGTTTTTGAACGATACACCGTATCGTCTTTATAGATCGTAATTTTTCCTTCTTCTCCTGGATCAATCGTCACCGGCACGTCGAATGTCTCATCTTGATCAATCGATTCCTCGATGACGGTCCGCTTCCCTTTCGCGTCTTCCGTCTCAATCCGGATGACTTGTTTCGGTGGTTCCTCGTCCTCGTTCTCGCTGACCGCATCATAGACGACCTTTTCAGGGAACGTTGCCGTCACCGTTTTTTCTTCCTCACCTTTTGAGATGAACACAGTCACGGAGTCGTTCGGTTCGACTTGTGCTCCTGCTTGCGGGAATTGACGGATGACTTGATCGAGCTTCACGTCACTTGAAAATTCTTGTTCAAACGTGCCGTCGAGACCCATTTCATCGAGATACGCTTTTGCTTCATCACTCGATAAGTTCGTCAAATCTTTCAATTCAAAGGACGAAGTTCCTTCTGAGACAGTGATCGTAATCGTCTGTTCTTTTGCGATCACTTCCGTTCCAGCAGAGATCGATTGTCGGATAACATTACCTCGCGCGATTTCATCCGACTTTTCACGTTCGACTTCGACTTTTGCGAATCCAGCCTCTTTTAATGTGGCGATCGCCTCTTTTTCAGCGTCATCTGTCACATCCGGTACTTCGACCGGAGCACTACCTGTAGAGACGACCAAGTTGACTGTCGAACCCTTCTTGACTTGTGCGTTTTCACGCGGTGTCTGACTGATGACATCGCCTTCCTCGACTGTATCGCTATTTCGTTCTGTCGTCTCAACAACGAATCCAAGTTTCTCAAGCTTCGTTTCCGCTTCGTCTCCATCCGACTTGACGACAGATGGTACGGTGACCGTTGGATCTGGCCACATCGCAAACGTCGTAGCTGCACCACCTAGCAATATGAGCAATAAGAGGACGATCCACCAGCGGTTTTTCTTTTTCTTTTCCGGTGTTTTCGGTTGAACGGTCGTGACAGCGGGTGATTCTGGTTCCGCTTTTGATTCTTCTGGCACTTGTACAGGCGATAAGACCATCGTCTTTTCCATCTCATCCTCTTCTGCACCACGGATGCCTTCACTTGCTCGTTCGTCAGACAACGCCGTCACCATATCTGTCTTAAAGGCTGCGACGGACTGTTGGCGGTCATGCGGTGCTTTTGCGAGCGCCTGCATGATACAGTTCTCAAGCGCTTGTGGCACTTTCGGATTCAAGACGGATGGGCGACGCGGTGTATCTTGCAGATGCTTTAAAGCAATCGCAACCGGTGAATCACCTTCGAACGGGACTTGTCCTGTAACAAGTTCGTATAATACAGCACCAAGCGAATAGATATCCGACTTCTCATCCGCAAATTTACCTTTTGCTTGTTCTGGTGAAAAGTAATGGACGGATCCAAGGACTGACATCGTATGCGTCAGCGTCGCATTCGACATTGCCACAGCGATTCCGAAATCCGTTACTTTGACGGTACCATCTTCTCGAATCAACATGTTTTGCGGTTTGATATCGCGATGGATGATCCGGTGTGCATGGGCGTGATCGATCGCATCACAAATTTGAGCGATGATATCGACGGCCTGCGGCACAGGTAATGCTTGATTTTCACAAAATGTTTTTAATGTCATACCATCGATATACTCCATGACGATGTAATAGATGGCATCTTCTTCGCCTACATCATAGACGGCAACGATGTTTGGATGATTCAAGCTGGTAGCAGCATGCGCTTCACGTTCGAATCGACGAATGAACTGTTCGTCATGCGAAAATTCAGTCCGTAAAATCTTAATGGCAACATGACGCTTTAAAATCTCATCATAGGCTTGATAGACATTCGCCATCCCGCCACTTCCAACTAGCCGTTCTATGCGGTAGCGGTCATTTAATCGATCTCCGTATCGCATATTCAGACCCTCTTTCTTTCTTTGAACCGGATGGCGGCAATCGTAATATTATCCGCGCCTCCTCGAGCATTCGCTTCTTTCACCAATCGTCCAACGATCTCATCAAGCGGCTCATCCTGTAAGATGATCTGTTCGATGACATCATCTGGCACTTCATCGGTCAATCCGTCACTACAGACGAGGACGAGGTCATAGTCTGGAGCATCTCTGACTTGAATGTCGACTTCGACTGTTTCGTTCGAGCCGACCGACCGTGTGATGACATTCTTACGTGGATGATTTTCGACTTCCTCATCCGAAAGTTCCCCCATTTGTCGTAACATGTTGACGTAAGAATGATCATCCGTCAATTGTTTTAACGCCGTACCTTCAAGGGCATAGACCCTACTATCTCCAACATGACCGATGACGAGCAAATCTTCGACCCAGCATACGCAGGCAATGGTCGTTCCGACGATTGCAAGTTGCTCGTCTTTTGAAAACTGAAGAATCCGGGCATTTGCCTCGGCTACACGTTGTTCTATCCATTCAGACAATTCCATCGGACGATTTGGCATGAGTGAAAAGGATGCTTCAAATACCTCGCGAACGATCGCACTTGCGATATCGCCAGCAGCATGACCTCCCATACCGTCCGCAACGACGGCAAGACCACGTTCGGCGTTCCCGACGAGTAATACCGTATCCTCATTTTTAGTCCTGACTTTCCCAGTAGTCGAAAGGTGAGCTAGCTCCATGACAGTCCTCCGTTCGTGTCAATCTTCTCGTTTTTTAAACGCGGCAATATAGAAGCCATCCGTTCCGACTGTCGTCGGTAACAACTTGAGTTCTGCTCGATCCCCGATCAGATGTCGCACGGATTCTGGCATTCGTGCCGCGAAGGATGTGTCAAAATCGAACCCTTGATCGAGAATGAACGCTGTCTGCTCCTCGTTCTCGGTCGGATCAATCGTACAAGTCGAATAGACGAAGGTTCCACCCTTTTTAACGAGTGGTAAGACAGATGTCAGAATATCTCGTTGAATTTTCGGGAGTTGCTCGAGTTGTTCCGGACGTTTCGTCCATTTGATATCTGGTTTTCTCCGAATGACACCGAGTCCTGAACAAGGTGCGTCGACAAGAATCCGATCAAAGGATTCTACTTCGAAGCGTTCCCCTGCTTTACGGGCATCTAACGCTTCTGCTTGAACAGTCGTAAGACCTAATCGTGTCGCTTGCTGTTCAATTAATTTAATCTTATGTGGATGAAGATCAAGTGCCTGTAGTGTTCCCGTTGTCAAACCTTCAGCAATATGCATCGCTTTCCCACCAGGTGCGGCACAGCTGTCAAGTACATGATCAGATGTTTCTGCACCGAGTGCACGGGCGACGAGCATTGAGCTCTCATCCTGCAGAGAAAGATACCCTCGGTCAATCAGATCCGTTTTTTGAACGCTTCCTCGTTCGATTTCGAGACCGTCTGGCGCGACCGTAGATGGTTTTGCCGTCACACCTTGATCGAGTAGAAGCTCGATCGCTTCCTCTCGCGTCGTCTTCGTCCGATTGATGCGAACCGTGACCGGTGCAGGTGTGTTATTCAATTGACAGATTTGAAGCGTTTCTTCTGGACCAAACAGTTCGATCCAGCGTTCGACGAGCCACTGCGGGTGACTCGTTTCGATGCTGATTCGTTTTGCAACAGGCTCGATCTCAGCGAAATTAGGCATTCCCGCCCGTAATACATTCCGGAGCACTCCGTTGACGACTTTCGAGACGTGGACTTTTCCACGTTTTTTAGCAATCTCGACAGCTTCATGGATGACGGCATGATCCGGTACACGATCAAGATAAAACAATTGATACACACTCATCCGTAACAACGGACGCATGAACGGATCAAGTTTTTTCTGTTTCGCTAGATATGGCTCCAAAATATAATCCAGTGTCAATTCACGACTGAGCGTCCCGTAGACGAGTTCCGTGAACAAGCCGACATCTGTTGCTGAGATAGCACGCTTTTCAAGCATCTGGTGGACGGTGATTGTCGAGAAGGCACCACCTTGACCAATTTTCATCAGTGTCGTTACTGCTGCGTCACGTACATTCATGCATTCTCACCTACTTGTTGTCCGAGTTCAAGCGATTGACCGATCCCGCGCATGAACGTAGCACCGTCCATCCGTTTTTTTCCGGACGGCTGTAAGTCGATCAGCTTCAACGCTGTCTCCGAACCTGTCGCGATGACGGGACCATCCGCTTCTAAAGCGATGATTTCGCCTGGTCGTCCCGTTCCTTTGACTTTCGTCGCGAAAAAGACTTTCAATCGGTCATCACCAAGCATCGTATACGTACTTGGGAAAGGATTCATTCCTCGGATTTGATCATAGAGTGTCTCACCCGGTAACGTAAAATCAAGTCGTTCCCGCTCGCGTGAGATGTTCGGCGCAAACGTCGCTTCTGCCTCATCTTGCGCTTCCGGTGTCAATTCACCTGCGAACAGACGCGGTAAGGTCTCAAGCAATAGTCGCGCTCCTGCGTCCGCTAACTTTTCAAACATCGTTCCGACTGTATCGGTCTCTTCGATCGGAACAATGATTTTTGACAACATATCACCGGCATCCAGTCGATCGACCATATACATGATCGTCACGCCTGTCTCTTTTTCTCCATCGATGATTGCTTGATGAATCGGTGCACCGCCACGATATTTCGGTAGGAGTGACGCATGGACGTTGATCGCCCCAAAACGTGGTGCTTCTAAAATCGCTGTCGGTACAATCTGACCGTAAGCTGCCGTGATAATGAGATCTGGTTTTAAATCAAGGACGTCCTGATAGTCTTCACGAATCCGTTTCGGTTGCAACACAGGAATATCGTGTTCCATCGCGACGAGTTTCACAGGTGTCGGTTTGACTTCCCGTTTTCGTCCGACCGGCTTATCTGGTTGCGATACGACACCGACGACGTCATACCCAGCATCGATCACTTCACGCAGTGTCCCTGCCGCAAACTCAGGTGTCCCCATGAAAACGACGCGCGGTTTTTCTTGCTCGACGAGTTTATCCGTGAACAGGACACCGTCTAAATGATCCATCTCGTGCTGGATGGCACGTGCAAAAAAGCCGTTTGCCTTGATTTTGACCGTCCGCCCGAGACGATCTTGCGACTTGACGACGATGCGGTCGAACCGTTCGACCGGTCCGAAAATGCCTGGCATGCTGAGGCATCCTTCGTCATCGATTTGTGAACCATCGGCTTCGATGATTTCCGGATTGATCAGCTCGATCGGTCCTGTCTCATCATCCGTATGGACGACAGCTACACGGATCGGTTGATTGATTTGCGGTGCCGCTAAGCCGACACCATCATATTCGTACATCGTATCGAACATCCGGTCGATCATCTTACCGAGTTTTTTATCGAACTTCGTGACAGGTTCACATACCTGTCGTAATACATCATTTGGTACTTCTACTACTTTATACATACAGACACCTCACATGAATACAAATGGATTCAAGTCGATCGCGACTTGTGTTTTTGATTTTTGACGACGGGCTAAGATATCACGGAGATGTGTCCGGACATCTTCCTGCCCTTTATGTTTAATTAAGACCTGTTGTCGGTACATATTCTTCAGTCGAGCAAGTGGCGCATCGAACGGTCCATTGACGACTAAGTCCTCCGATTCGAAAGCCCGCAGCTCGGAAGCAATCTGTTGCGCTTCTGCTTGTGCTTCGAGTGGATGTGTCGCCGAGACCGTGATCAAGCCAAGGAACCAGAATGGAGGGTGTCCCCCGAGTTTGCGCAACTGCATCTCCCGCTTATAGAACGTTTCGTAATCATGCTGTTTCGCCGTCTGAATGACGTAGTGCTCAGGATTATAGGTCTGGATGATCGACTGTCCGGCGAGTTGCCCCCGCCCGGCACGACCCGACACTTGCGTGATCAACTGGAACGTTCGCTCACTTGCCCGAAAATCCGGAATGCCGAGCGTCGCATCAGCAGCGAGCACCCCTACGAGCGTGACATTTGGAAAGTCGAGACCTTTTGCGATCATCTGTGTCCCGAGAAGAATGTTCCCTTCCTTACGCTCGAAGGCATCGAGTAACTTCTCGTGTGCGCCTTTACGAGACGTCGTATCTTGATCCATCCGAATAATCCGTGCTTCCGGAATCAAATGCGCCAACTCTTCCTCGATCTTTTGCGTCCCCGTTCCGAACTGACGAATCTTCGTCGATTCACAGGACGGACAAGTTTTCGGCATCGCCGCCTCGAATCCACAATAGTGGCACTTCAAGCGATCTTCATGTTGATGATACGTTAAATTGACGGCACAATGCGGACATTGAAGCGTCTCCCCGCAATCCCGACATAAGACGAATGTCGTGTACCCACGACGGTTCAAAAGTAATACTGTCTGTTCCCCACGCTCGATTCGTTCTTTGATACCTTCGACGAGCGCGAGGCTGAACGGAGTCCGATTGCCCCGTTCAAGTTCTTTACGCATATCAACGATGTCGACCGGAGGCAGTTCCCCACCGAATCGTTCGCGAAGCGGTAAGTAACGATAGACCCCTTTTTGTGCCCGCGCATACGTCTCAAGTAATGGCGTTGCACTTCCGAGCACGACGGGACAACGATGATAGGCCGCTCGCCATTTTGCAACATCACGCGTATGATAGCGCGGATTCTCTTCTTGTTTATAGGTTGTTTCATGTTCTTCATCGAGAATGATGATTCCGATATTCGTCAGCGGCGCAAACACGGCGGACCGTGCACCGACGACGACATCGACCTCGCCTTGAGCGATTTTGCGCCACTCATCATACTTTTCTCCGAGCGATAGACCGCTATGCAGGACAGCGACCCGTTCTCCGAAACGACGTTTGAACCGTTTGACCATCATCGGTGTCAGACTGATTTCAGGGACGAGCAAGATCGCTTGTCTACCGCGTTCGAGTTGTGCATGAATCGATTCAAGATAGACTTCCGTCTTACCGCTTCCTGTTACGCCATGTAACAAAAACGTTCCGGTCTCAGCTTCAGCCGTAATCGCCGAGACAGCTTCCTGTTGCTTTTCCGTCAAAGAGGACGGCACAAAGATGTCTTGGACGAGATGTTCGTAAGGATTTCGCCGTACATCAATCGTCTCGACTTCAATGATGCTTTTTTTCTCGAGGGCGTTCAACGTCGCGCTCGTTGCGCCCGTCGCCTGCTTGATTTCACTCCAAAGCGCATTCGGAAATTCTTGGATATACGCATACAGTGCCGCTTGTTGACTCGCTTGTTTCGTAAAAGTTGCCTGTTCCTCTAGGAGACGAATCCGTTTATCCGTCTTTGACGTCTTTTTCTCGCGAATGACCGGTTGAAGCGTCACGTCAGCTTGTTTCGCCGCTGTTAAGATGATTTGTTGGACTTCCGTTGGTAATTGACTCATTTTCTTACCATGATATGCCCGAAGTGGGCCCGACTCGACTATGACCAGTTTATCATAACTCACCTTTAAGGCAGCCGGCAGCATCGCAAGCAACGCCGTCGCCTGAAAACACAAGGTCGTTTCTGATAGATAAGCCGACAGCTCGAGTAATTCTTGCGTATAGGTCGGCGTCTCATCTAAGACACGAACAATCGATTTGACGTTCGTCAAATCAGAGGTTGCTTTCGTTCCTACGACGATCCCAAGCAACGCACGTGGACCGAACGGAACCTCTACGCGCATTCCGGGAACAATCAGCTCCTGCCAGAGTTCCGGCACGGCATAATCAAACGGACGATCGACGGTGGCCGCTGCGACATCGACGATGACTTCAGCTATCATGCCAATGCCTCCGCAAATTGGCGCATGAGCAATTTAGCGAGCGTCGATTTCAATTGTTGATCGTATCGCGTGACGGAATCATTCTTCCCAAAAACGACGACCTCATTTTCGTCGCTGACAAATCCGATGTCAGAACGAGAGACATCATTCGCGACAATGAAATCCGCTTTCTTTCGGACGAGTTTCTGTTTCGCGAACGTCTCGACGTCCGTCGTCTCCGCTGCAAATCCAACTAATACCTGATGTTCTTTCTGCTCACCGAGCGTCTTCAGAATATCCGTCGTCTCCTCGAGTTCAATCCGCAATGGTCCGTGAATTTTCTTCTGCTTCTGATCGTACTGGACAGACGGTCGATAGTCAGCTACGGCAGCGGACATGATGACGATGTCTTGCGTCTCATAGTCACGTAACATGGCTTCGAGCATCTCTTCTCCCGACTCGACGGCAATCGTTTCGATGCCAGCCGGTAGTCCGATCCGAAGGGGCCCGTGTACGAGCGTGACATCTGCTCCTGCGTCTCTTGCTGCTTCCGCAAGTGCAATGCCTGTCTTTCCTGAAGAGTCATTCGTCAAGTAACGGACCGGATCAATCCGTTCAACGGTCGGACCTGCACTGATCAAGACTTTTCGCCCGGCTAGATACTTATCTTCAAAGAAGGTTGAGAGTGTTGCGACTAAGTCTTCCGGTTCGGGTAAACGACCTTTCCCGACCCAACCACATGCGAGATTTCCGACTCCCGGTGCAATCACCTGGACACCGTCCTGCTTGAGTTGTTCGATATTGCGAACTGTCGCCGGATGTTCGAGCATGTTGACATTCATCGCCGGTGCGACGATGACGGGACACGTTGCTGCAAGGATCGTCGTCGTAATGAAGTCATCTGCGATCCCGTGCGCGAGTTTTGCAATCAAGTTCGCGGTCGCTGGTGCGACGACGATTAAGTCCGCTTCGTCCGCTAAATCGATATGGGCGATTTTTGACGGATCATGCTCGATGAAGACATTGTCATAGACCGCTTTTCGCGTCAGTGCTTCAAACGTCGTCTTACCGACGAATTGTTGCGCATTACGCGTCATCGCGACTTGAACGTGTGCGCCTGCTTGAACGAGTTTGGAAGCGAGTGCTGCTGATTTATAGGAAGCGATTCCACCGCCGACACACAGTAGAATGTTTCGGTTGGTTAACATGTAGGTGTCCTCCTTATTGAAAAAAACAGCCACGATGACAAGTGGCTGCTTCAAAATTAGTCTTGCGGTTGGTTCGTGACGGATACTTCTTCGAAATAAAGCTCTTCTAAAGCTTTCCCGACCGGTTTATGCGATTTTGGGTTCGTGACTCTCACGCGTTTCCCGTCTTGGATTTGACGCGCACGCTTAGCGGCAACTGTAACGATCGTATATTTCGATGGCACTTTCTTTTGAAGCTTATCAACTGATGGATATAACATATCACTTAACCTCCATGGCTTTTTTATATAGGGACGCGACACGTTCCCGACTGCAATGTTCCGCTGTGACGATTGCTTGAATTCGATCACAGGCTTTATGAATTTCGTCGTTCGTCACGACATAGTCATACGCATCCATCATCTCAATCTCTTCTTTAGCGACGAGAAGACGTTGCTTGATGACTTCCTCTGATTCCGTTCCACGCCCTACGAGGCGGTTCCGTAATTCTTGGAGGCTTGGAGGTGCAAGGAATAAGAAGACAGCTTCTGGAAAATGTTCTTTGACCTGCATGGCCCCTTGAACTTCGATTTCGAGAATGACGTCTTTTCCTTCATCTAGGATCTGGTTCACCCATTCGACAGGTGTTCCATAATAATTCCCTACGAATTCAGCATATTCCAAGAGTTGATTGTTCGCAATCATCTCTTCGAATTCTTCACGCGATTTAAAGAAATAGTGAACACCATCTATTTCTCCTTCGCGCGGTTGGCGCGTCGTACAGGATACCGAGTAATGCAGATCATTATCCTGATCTTCGCGCAAAGCACGACAGACCGTTCCCTTTCCGACACCACTTGGACCAGATAATACGAGTAATAAGCCACGCTCTTTGAAAATCACTTCAAAACCCCTCCATCTCACAAACTTCACATTGTTTCATATTAGCAGTAGAGACGGGAAGTTCGCAAGTCATCTTTTTTAGCTCGACTGCTTTATCATACCATAACGATGCCATTTCTGTTACCTTTAGAAAGTGAGAACGAAATCAAGAAAGAAGGTAATCGTATGGCTTTTGACGGATTGATGACGACACGCGTCGTCGAAGAACTCCAACCGCTCGTCGGAGGACGGATCAATAAGGTGTACCAACCTTACACATTGGATTTAGTATTCCAGGTCCGGGCCGAGCGAAAAAACGTATTGTTGCTCGCCTCCGCGAATGCCATGTATGCACGGATGCACATTACGTCGGAAGCGGTCAGCAACCCGAGTGAACCCCCACTCTTCTGTATGATGCTCCGTAAACATGTCGAAGGCGGTTTCATTGAATCAATCGAACAACTCGAACGTGACCGAATCATCGTCTTGCGCGTCCGCTCCCGGAACGAACTCGGTGATGAAGAAGCAAAAAAAATCTATGTCGAGTTGATGGGACGTCACTCGAACATTATTTTGACCGATGGACAAGATAAGATCCTCGATGCGATCAAACACTTGCCACTCAGTCAAAATACATTTCGGACGATCATGCCAGGGATGACATACCAGCTTCCACCGGCACAGGATAAAGTTGATCCGCTTACGGGAGATATCGAAAAGACCCTTCACCGAATCGACTGGAACGCTGGGAAAATTGATCGACAGTTACTTGGTCTCTTCAGTGGTCTATCTCCGCAAATTGCAAAGGAAGTCGTCACACGGGCAGGTCTTGCCAACCGGACGAATCTTGCATCTGCCTTTCAAGATGTCTTGAAGGAACTCGATGGTCCTTATGTCTTACAACGGATGGAAGGTGGTAAGGAACGCTTCGCGCCGGTCCGGCTAACGGAAGGATCCATCATCGACGAGAAGACGTTCGAGACGAGTGGTCAAGTCCTCGACGCCTTCTTCCATCAAAAAGCAAACCGCGATCGCGTTAAACAACAAGCAGCCGATCTCGAACGGTTCATCAAGAGCGAGTACGATAAGAATATCTTAAAGCGCTCAAAACTCGAAAAAGATTTAGAAGCGACGTTACGGATGGATGAGTGGAAACATAAAGGGGAACTGCTGACGACCTATCTTTATCAGCTCGAACGCGGGATGAAGGAAGCGACCGTCGTCGATTACTATGATCCAGATGGTGCTGAAATCACGATCACGCTTGATCCTCGTTTCTCGCCGAATGAGAACGCGCAACGTTATTACAAACGGTATAACAAATTAAAAACCGCCAAAGTCGAAGTCGCGCGTCAGCTCGAGAAGAACCAAGCTGAGATTGCGTACTTCGAAGGCTTACTTGCGCAACTCGATGTCGCATCCCCGGAAGACATCCGGGAAATGCGCGAGGAACTCGTCGAAGAAGGTTATCTGCGCGAACGACAAAAGAAGAAAAAGAAACCGCAGCTCCCACAACTCGAAGCATACCGTTCTTCGACTGGTCTTCCATTCTTCGTCGGAAAGAACAATAAACAAAATGATTACGCGACGTTCAAGTTCGGACGCAGGTCCGATACGTGGTTACACACGAAGGATATCCCGGGATCACACGTCATCATTCAAAGTGATGCACCGGACGAGACGACGTTGAAGGAAGCAGCGATCGTCGCGGCTTATTTCTCGAAAGCACGTGAGTCGAGCCAAGTCCCGGTCGACTTCACGGAACTACGTTATGTCAAAAAACCGAGTGGTGCAAAGCCCGGATTCGTCATCTACACGGATCAAACGACTCTTTACGTCACACCTGATCCAGATGTCGTCCAATCCTTGCGTCAATGACGCTACACAAAAAAGCGCTGTTTTTCCTAAATGTTACTTAGGAGAAACAGCGCTTTTTCATCTTCACTTCATTTTTTCTAACTGTTCCCGGTAATCGAGCAAATGCCCATGAATGATATCCTTCGCCTCGCTTAATTCTTGATCGAATGAGAACATCGCCTGTTTTCGTTCGTGGGAGAAGATGACATCGTAATGATGGCTGAGTAAGAAATCAATTTCCTGACCGAGCGTCTTTTCCTGTTCTTCTGTCATCGGGATATCCCGATGACTGGCAATGCTTTCAAGCAAGACGAGCAACTTGTCTTCAAGATCGACAAGCTCTTTCAGTCGAATGAACGCTTCACTTTGACCGCTCGCCACTAGTGGATATTTTTGATCCTCTTGAAGCATCAACATCATTTCCTCATGTTTGAGGATTTGTTTACGGACGGCAAGCAAGCGTCCATCATCTTGCACAAGACTTCGCCAATCTTCCATCAACTGTTGCGTCGTTTTTTTGACGAGCAAGAGTAAACGATCCTCATAGTGTGGCGGGAAGACGATGTAATTGACGAGGACGGCAGATAACACACCGACGACGGTCAACAACGACCGTGATAAGGCATAGTGGACGTAGTCAGCGGTCGGGCTCTCGAACATCAAGACGATTGCAAAGGCAGCAAACGTCGACATATCCGTTCGTCCAATCATCGAATTGAGAACGAGCGAGACGACGACGGCGAGTCCGATCGTCAGTGGATTGGCGCCAAGCGTCGCAACGATCGCGAGTCCACACATCAGTCCGAGTACCGTTCCGAAAATCCGATTGAAGACGATTTTAAATGAGCGATGAATCGTCGGTTGCATCGCAACGATGGCTGCGACAGCCCCCATTCCTGAATAAATACCGAATACATACCAAGAGATGCTGAGTGCAAGAGCTACCGCGATACCGGTCTTGATCGTTCGAAGTCCAATCCGAAACTTTAATTTCACTCGAGCGTCACCTGCCCGACTTCACTATTGACTGTCACTTCCGGTTTTTCTTGTTTCGACAGTTCATAAATCGTCTCATCCTTATTCTTTTGTTTCGTATATCGGTCAGAGGCTTTAATATCGCCTCCCGTGTCGATCGTAATCGTACCGGCTGATTTATCTGGTTTTAGCTTCGTCGCGCCGTCAATCGTCGTGACATCAAGACTCAATTTCGCCATATAGTCTGCCAACGAGACACTCTCGCCTGTCACCTGCGCATGGACGGCGTCCATTTCCTTGACGGAAATCGCACGTGTTGCATTCAGTGTAATCTCATCACCTTTTACTTTATCGAGACTCATCGCTTCTCCGTCCATCTCGATCGTTTTTGCGTAGATGCCCATTCCTTTCAGTGTACCGGCATCGACATCGACACGGTTCATATAACTTGGTAGTCCCACTTGAATCGTATAGTCTGCTGTTTTTTCGCTCGGACGATTGCCAAGTCGTGACAGCCAACCATCTCGTCCTGTCACCGTCACCGTATTCGTCGATGTACTGATTTTCAGTCGTTTGCCACTCGACGCACTATCGACGAGCTTGATTTGGACGTTTCCATCTGTGCTTCGAACGAATTGTACCGTTGCGTGCGGCGCCTCGATGGCGAGAGATTTATAGCGATTCGTCGTTTTGAATGTTTCGCCTCGTGATAACAATTCCGTTGAGACGAGCAATGTGATCGAATAGATGACGACAAGTCCGAGAATGACACCACCGTATAAATAAAGCGGTCGCTTCACTGGTCCTTTTTCTCCAATCCGGTTCAATCGTGCATCCATCTTTTGTTTTTGTTTATTTTTTAAGCGTGTGAACGACGATTGTTTTCGTTTCCGCACACTCCTACTGTTATGCTCTTCCATGTCAGCCCCTCCATCTCATGTCTACCATTATTCCGAATATCTGAATCGGCTGTCAACAGCCCCCTTCTTATCATAGAAGAAGTTCACCGTTTCGCCATCGGGCGGAAGAAGGAAGCGTCATCGGATGAACCACTGACATTCCAGAAGAATAATCGACAAAAAGGAGAGGAACATTGACGTTTCCTCTCCTTTGCTTAAGAACGGATTATAATTCGAGTGACTCGCCGATCGCGAGTGGATGACCAGTTTGACCTTGCGCTTCAATCTTTTCACAGAATGCGTTCGCATCTTGTTTGATTAAATCAAATGTATCGTAGTGGATTGGTACGACGGCTTTCGCTTGCAACATATCTGCAGCGATCAACGCATCATCCGGACCCATCGTGAAGTTATCACCAATCGGTAAGAAGGCTAAATCGATTTCGTGATGGGCGCCATAAAGGGCCAAATCCCCGAACAGTGCCGTATCACCTGCATGATAGATTTCTTTGCCTTCGATCGTCAGCAGGAATCCAGCCGGCATCCCCATATACGTAATCGTCTGTTTTTCCTCATCGATGATGCTCGACGAGTGGAATGCCTGTGTCATCTTCACTTTACCAAACGGGAATTCAAACTGTCCGCCGAGATTCATCGGATGAACGTTGAGCCCTTTGAAACTCAGATACGTCGCCAGTTCATGAGTAGCAATGATTGTCGCCCCCGTGGCTTTTGCGATACGTTCCGCATCAAGCATATGATCGGCATGGGCATGGGTTAACAAAATAAAATCTGCCTTGACGTCATCTGGATTCGTCGTCGCTTTTTCGTTACCGCTAAAGAATGGATCGATGACGAGATGATGCCCGTTCGTCTCGATTGTTACTGTCGATTGTCCGTGATAAGTCAATTTCATGAGTGTCACTGCCTCTCGTTTAGGATTCGGATAATTGATTCCCTTCCCCCCACGCGCATAAACCTTTCATGGCCGGTTGCAGTGTAAATGCCGCCTCTGTCAATTTGTATTCGACGTGTAAGACGGCTTCATCATACTCAATCCGCTCGATCATTCCGAGTCGTTCAAGTTCTTTTAACTGATCGGTCAAGACTTTCCGAGAAATCCCGGGAATGGCACGTTGTAACTCTAAAAAACGTTTCGGACCGTTCTCTAACGTGCAATATAATTGTGGACGCCATTTTCCGCCGATGATAGCGAGCGCCCGATTGACCGGAAATTGTTCTGTCGACATGTTGTTCTCTCCTCCAGAGTAGTTACTTCAAAGTGCGTACTATGCAATCGAGTGTAGCGTAAGTTAGAGTATGCGTAAATCATTTTGCAAAAGGAGTGTTAAGCATGACGTATCCACGTAATTTTTCACACATCGGTCTTTCCGTGCCGAATCTCGACGAAGCCGTCCGTTTTTATCAAGAGGTGATGGGCTGGTATATCATCATGGAACCATCTGATGTCCTCGAAGATGATTCTGCCATCGGTGTCATGTGTACGGATGTCTTTGGTGCAGGGTGGAACAAGTTCCGGATTGCTCACATGGCGACAGGTGACCGCATCGGAATCGAGTTGTTCGAGTTCCCGAACAATGAACAACCCGAAAACAACTTCGAATTCTGGAAAACGGGCATCTTCCATTATGCGATTCAAGATCCAGACGTCGAAGGACTCGTCGAAAAAATCGTTGCCCATGGTGGCAAACAACGGATGCCAATCCGCGAATACTATCCGGGAGACAAGCCGTATCGAATGGTCTACTGTGAGGATCCATTCGGTAACCTCGTTGAAATCTACTCTCACTCGTATGAACTCACCTATTCGGAAGGAGCGTATTAAACATGAAAGCATGGTTAAATCACTCAGGTAAAGCCATTGATCAATGGACATTCGAAGAGGTCGAGACGCCGACGCCAGGAGAAGGTCAAGCCTTGATTCGCGTCAAGACCGTCGCGCTGAATCCCGTCGACTATAAGGCGACCAACAATCCAGCTTGGACGTTTCCGCATATTCCAGGCGTCGATCTAGCTGGTGTCGTCGAACAAATCGGTCCCGGCGCAGAAGTGAAAATCGGCGATCGTGTAGCGATTCATACGAACCTGCAACGCGATGGTGCTTTTGCTGAATATGCACTCGTCGATACACGTGCCCTCGCCCTGATTCCGGAAGACGTCTCATTCGCTGAAGCCGCTGCGATTCTTTGCGCAGGAATGACTGCCTATGAAGCCATCGTTCAGAAGATGAACACGACAGGGAAAGAAACGATCCTTATCCATGCTGGTGCAGGTGGTGTCGGTGGCATCGGCATTCAACTCGCAAAACGCCTTGGTCTTAAGGTCGCGACGACTGCTTCGACAGAAAACCATGAGTGGGTCAAGCGACTCGGTGCCGATCTTGCCATCGACTACAAAAAAGAAAATGTCACGGATGTCATTCGCGATTGGACGAACGGTCGCGGTGCTGACTTGATTTTCAATACGGTCGGTCGAGATGAAGCAACAGCGGATCTCGGACGTCTTGCCTTCTCGGGGCAACTCGCCTTCATCGCCGGTGGTCCCGATCAGTCGGTCGTCAAGCCGTTCACGCTCTCCCCTTCGATCCATGAAGTGGCACTCGCGGCTGCTTATGCCAGCGAAGATGACCGTGCCATCCGAAACCTCGGTCATATGGCAAGCGAGTTATTAAAACTCGTCGCAGCAAAAGAACTCGATCCACTCGTCACAGAAGAGATTCCAGCAGCGGACATCGTCAAAGGATTGCAACGTCTATCTGAACGCCATGTCCGTGGTAAAATCATCGCTACATTCAATTGATTTCTCAGTTTGAAATGAAACAGCCGATCGTCCTTAGATAACAGGATGATCGGCTGTTGTTGTGCATATCAATGTCTAGACATCGAAACAAGAAACTCGATACTTACCGGTAGCGGTCTTGTTTCTTGATATGTAAGGATCGTCCGACTAACTCGAAACCGACATGCTGATAGATCTTATTCGCTGTTTGATTCGACCAATCAGTGTAGAGCGTCACGACCGGATAAGACTGTAGTAGATGTTCAGATAGTTTGGCGACAAGATAAGAGGCATACCCATTTCCACGCAGTTCTTTCGGCGTATAGACGTAAGAAATCGTAATCCCAGTTTGCGTCGGACGCGTCGCTGCTGCCATCGCGACAAGCGTATCTCCACGAAACAGTCCGAACAAGCTTCCTTGTTCGATGTGTCGCGTCATCGACTGATGGAGTTGCGTAAGCTGTCGCTCAGAAGGTCGCGTTTCAACTTCATATAAAAATCCGGACGCAAACGCTAAGACTTGTTGTCTTTCATCGTCCGAAATCGGTCGGAAGACGACATTTTTCGGAACCTGTGGCATCTCGACCTTCGTCAATGCATACATCCCCTGTTCCATATGTACCTCATACATGGAATGTGGGAGTAACAGCGGCGCTAAGATGGCCTGTTCTCCGACGAATCCTGGACTATCCAAAATTCTGGCAAGCTTTCGGATTCCTTCTTGCGAGAACACATCCCCTGCGACGATGGCTTGCTCCGGTATCGTTTGCAATATGACGAGACGATGATCGCCTTCTTGTGCCGTTGCCATCAAAAGCGGTTCATCCCCACGTTCTAATATGCCAAGAATCAACTGATGGGTATCCGGACGTTCAAGCAAAAACGGGAGGACGACCTTTTTGAACTGTTCATAATCACGATAATGCGTCACCATAGTCGACGACCTCCTTTATTTTTCTAGTGTACCAAAACATTCACTAGAAATCGTAGGTCGTCCGACGGAATCTATCGATTTTAGACGTTCGCTGTAAAACGTTCGCTCCAAGCGACTGGATCTTTCGACCAATCCGCCAACTGTTTTTGCTCTTCTATAGTAATATCGCCTTGTTGTTGTGCGGTTTCGAGTAACGCTTCGAACGTCAGTAATGAATCCGCTTCGATCTTTGCGTCGCGGAGATTGTTTGACAAGCGCTCCATCCCGTACGAGAAGATCGCTTGAATGCGAATGACATTTGCTCCCTTCGCTTGCAGAGCTTCCGCCGCCTCGATCGCAGACATTCCGGTCGATAATAAATCTTCGATGACGACGACACGTTGTCCAGGTTGAATGACACCTTCGATTTGATTTCCTTTACCGTGTTTCTTATTCCCACTACGTACGTAGACCATCGGTAATCCTAGTCGTTCCGCGACGAATGCTGCGTGTGGAATACCTGCCGTCGCAGTTCCAGCAATCACATCGACTGCAAGTCCCTTCACTTTCTCAGCGAGTGCATCTGCAATCAAGGAACGAACTTCTGGGTACGAGAGCGTCAAACGATTATCACAATAAATCGGTGAACGAAGTCCACTTGCCCATGTGTATGGATCGTTTGGCGATAAGGTGACGGCTTCAATACGGAGTAACGCACTAGCGATTGGATTTACCATGAGAATTGCCCCTTCCATTGTTCAAGTAACATCAGATAGATCTGTTCTGGATGTTCTGCACGCGTAATCGGACGACCGATCACTAAATCCGTCGCTCCATTTTGACGAGCGTCAAGAACGGTCGCGACCCGCTTTTGATCATCCGCTTGACTGTTCGTCGGACGAATGCCGGGTGTGACGAACCGAAAATCTGTCCGACAAGCTGAAACTAGTTCCGGAAGATCGAGTGCTGAACAGACGATACCATCTAGTCCTGCTGCTTCTGCGAGTTGCGCATATTCACGAACGACTGCCGGCATCGCTCCTTCAATCTTTAAATCGCGTAACATCGCTTCATCCGTCGATGTCAACTGAGTCACGCCAATCAGTTGTGTCTCGGCGTTCGTCTCACGCAGTCCTTCTCGCGCCGCGATCATCATCTCTTTTCCACCAGCAACATGGACGTTCGTCAGTTCGACGCCTAATTGTCCGATGATGCGCATCGTCCGGCGTGCCGTTTCTGGAATGTCGTGGACTTTGACATCGAGGAATACCGCGTGTCCACGCTCGACGAGTTTTCGGACGAAAGTTCCGCCTGCTGCATAAAACAATTCCATCCCGATTTTCACGGCAGGTCGTGTCTCTTCGAACCGTTCGAGAAACGAAAAGACTTCTGCTTCGGTCGGAAAATCAAGCGCGATGTAAAGTTGATTCATATGCTTTCCCCCTGATGTCTAAAATATGATCGATGCCAAGTTCGTCCATCCGTTCTGGTAACTGCTGAATCAATTCTTGACAGATGTATGGATTTACGAAGTTTGCGGTACCGACGGCAACAGCCGAAGCCCCGGCGTAAATCATTTCGAGGACGTCATCGACCTCCATCACGCCACCCATACCGATGATCGGGATCGAAACGACTTGCGCGACATCATGAATCATCCGAATCGCGACTGGTTTGATCGACGGACCTGATAATCCACCAATACGGTTCGCAAGGATTGGTTGCCCCGTCCGGACATCGATTCGCATCCCAACGAGTGTATTGATCATCGTCAGACCATCTGCACCAGCTGCTTCGACGGCACGCGCCATCTCGACGATCGAGGTGACGTTCGGTGATAGTTTGACGTAGACCGGTTTAGTCGAGACCCGTTTGACACGTCGGGTCAACTCAGCGGCAAGCAACGGATCCGTTCCGAACTGGATTCCGCCCGATTTGACGTTCGGACAGGAAATGTTTAATTCCAGTGCATGAATGCCTGGATGCTGACTCATTTTCTCCGCGACGAGCTCATATTCTTCCGGTGTCGAACCTGCGACATTGGCGATGATCGCCGTATCGAACGTCTCGAGGAATGGCAATTTATTCATTAAGATGCCATCGACACCCGGATTTTGGAGACCGATTGCATTCAACATCCCCATCCCACTCTCTGCGACACGTGGCGTCGGGTTTCCGTAGCGTTCTTCACCCGTCGCTGCTTTAATCATGATCGCCCCAAGCTCTGATAAATCATATAACTTCGCATATTCCTCACCGAATCCAAAACATCCGGATGCTGGCATGATCGGATTTTTTAAAGAGAGTCCCGGCAACTCGACACGCAATCGTTCTGTCATAATACGACCTCCTCTGCCCGAAAGACTGGACCATCGGAACATGTCTTAACGTACCCGCCCGTAGGTGTTTTACAGACACAGGCAAAGCATGCTCCGATACCGCACCCCATTCGGTTTTCGATCGACAGATACTTATGTTCGATCGGTTGTTGCTGTAACGTTCGCAACATCGGTTCCGGTCCGCAGGCGAGTAGGACGTCGTAGCTTTCTGGACGTAAGGCTGCCGTGACGAATCCTGCAGTACCATGCGTCCCATCGACGGTCGTGACCGTCGTCTTACCGAGTGCTTGAAATTCCGCTTCGTAAAAAACGCTTGTTGCCGTATCGAATCCTAGAATCGCTTCACATGTCACACCCCGGGCGACAAGTTGGCGCATCGTCTCATACAGCGGTGGGACACCGATTCCCCCACCAACGAGGACGACGCGTTGAGTTGGATGGATAGCGGCAATCGGAAACCCGTTTCCAAGCGGTCCGAGGGCATCGATCGTATCATCCGGACGCAAAGAAGCCAGTTCTGCTGTTCCTTGTCCGATTTCTTTAAAGAGAAACGTGATCAGATCATGATCGACCCGGGCAATCGAGATCGGTCGGCGTAAGAGTGGACCGACGCGAAGATGCATGAATCGCCCTGGCGCGATGTCCTGAGGTTGCTCGAGGCGACAGACGAGTTCTGTCGCACCTTGAGCTACCGTTCGTCGAGAGACGACCGTCAAGAGTTGCTTCATTGGATCACCACTTTCTTTTCGTGTGTGAAGGCTTGGATCGCACTGGCTTCAAACGAGCGACTTTCGATGACACGAAGAATTGCTTCCGCCGTATCGAGTGATGTCAGACAGACGACTTGATTCTCGGCTGCTGCCCGACGAATGATGAAGCCATCTTTCGTGACTTGCGAGTCCCGACTCATCGTATTGATGACGTATTCAATCTCCCCTTTTTCAATCACGTCGAGCATCGATTCGGAAGACGAGTCGATTTTGCCGACCGTCTGGACCGGTAATCCTTGCTCCGTCAAGTAGGCTGCCGTTCCTTCCGTTGCAAGTAACGTGAATCCAAGTGAGGCAAAGCGTCGTGCGAGATCCGTCATTTCTGCTTTATCTGGATCTGCGACTGTCAAGAGGACACGACCGTGCTCTGGAATCGCCATCCCTGATGCGAGCAACCCTTTATAGAGCGCTTTTTCGAGCGTCCGGTCCGTTCCAATGACTTCACCGGTTGATTTCATTTCCGGTCCGAGTGTCGGATCAACTTCTTTAAGCTTCGCAAATGAGAAGACTGGTACTTTGACCGAGACGAGTGGTTCTTCCGGTAGAACACCACTTGTTAATCCATATGAAGCAAGTGTCTCACCGAGAATGATGTCCGTTGCGAGACGCGCGACCGGAAGTCCCGTCACTTTCGAGATGAATGGCACCGTCCGGCTAGCACGCGGATTGACTTCAAGGACATAGAGAGCGCCGTCCGCGTAGACGAACTGGATGTTGAGTAAGCCTTTGATGCCGAATGCTTTCGCAATCCGTGTCGTGTAGTCGACGATCCGGTTCTTGATGTCTTGGGAGACACGTTGTGGCGGATAGACACCAATCGAGTCACCCGAGTGAACACCGGCACGTTCGATGTGCTCCATGATGCCTGGAATGACGACATCCGTTCCGTCGCAGATCGCGTCGACCTCGAGTTCGATTCCTGTCAGGTAGCGGTCAACGAGGACCGGTCGTTCCGGTGAGGCGATGACCGCGTGTTTCATGTAATGTTCCAGTTCTTCTTGAGCATAGACGATTTCCATTGCCCGACCGCCGAGGACGTACGATGGACGAACGAGAACCGGATAACCGAGTGACGCTGCTGCCGTGACCGCTTCTTCGACTGTCACGGCCGTTTTACCTGGTGGCTGTGGAATGTCGAGCGCCGTCAATGCTGCTTCGAACTGTTTCCGGTCCTCAGCCCGGTCGAGATCCTCAAGCGATGTCCCGAGGATTTTTACACCTTCTGCTGCTAATGACTCGGCTAAGTTGATCGCTGTCTGTCCACCGAACTGGACGATGACACCGAGCGGACGTTCATTTCGGATGACTTCCAGTACATCCTCCGTTGTCAGTGGTTCAAAGTAAAGACGATCGGAGATCGAGAAGTCGGTCGACACCGTTTCTGGATTGTTGTTGACGATGATTGCTTCGTAGCCAGCTTGACGAATCGCCTGAATCGAATGGACTGTCGCATAATCGAACTCAACGCCTTGACCAATCCGGATTGGTCCCGATCCTAGGACGAGAATCGAAGAACGGTTCGTCGCGATCGCTTCATTTTCGCGTTCGTATGTCCCGTAGTAGTACGGCGTGTCGGACGCGAACTCTGCCGCACACGTATCGACCATCTTATAGACCGGGTGAATCGCTTGTGCTTCACGAATCCGGCGAATCTCCGTTTCCGTTTGTCCGGTGATCCGGGCGAGCATCGGGTCACTGAATCCATACCGCTTCACATGCAGGAGTAGTTCAGGTGTCAAACCAGCTGCGACCGATTGCTCGAGCTGCCAAATATGGTGCAACTTCTCTAGGAACAGACGATCAATCGCCGTCCAGTCATGAATCTGTTCGACGCTGTAACCGCGGACGAAGCCCGCGTACAAGGCGAAAAGTCGATCGTCGGTCGCTTGGCGAATCGCTTGTTGTAAGGCATCGTCTGCCATTTCGATGAAGCGTGGCATATACAGATCCGCTGTACCGATCTCGAGCGAACGAACGGCTTTTAGTAAGGCCTCTTCCATCGTCCGTCCCATTGCCATGACCTCACCAGTTGCTTTCATCTGTGTGCCGAGTGTCCGGTCTGCCGTTTCGAATTTATCGAACGGCCAGCGCGGAATCTTGGCGACGACATAATCGAGTGCCGGTTCGAAGGAAGCAAAACTTGTCTCGGTGATCGGGTTCTTTAATTCGGATAAGGCATACCCGACGGCAATCTTCGCAGCCAGTTTTGCGATTGGGTAACCAGTTGCTTTTGACGCGAGTGCAGACGAGCGTGAGACACGTGGATTGACTTCGATGACATAGTAGTCGAAGCTCGTCGGATCCAGTGCGAACTGGATGTTACATCCACCTTCGATCCCGAGTGCACGGATGATATCAAGCGAGACGTTTCGTAGCAATTGATAATCGCGATCCGATAGCGTTTGCGTCGGTGCGAAGACGATCGAGTCTCCAGTATGAACACCGACGGGATCGAAGTTTTCCATCGCACAGACGATGATCGCCTGATTCGTCGCATCGCGCATGACTTCGAACTCGACTTCCTTCATCCCGGCAATTGATTTTTCTAGAAGTACTTGTGTTGCCGGACTTGCCTTGAGTCCCCCTTCGACGATTCGCGTGAACTCTTCCGGTGTGTTGGCGATTCCACCGCCCGTTCCTCCAAGCGTATACGCCGGACGGATGATGATCGGTAAACCGATCTGTTGCCGGAATTGTTGTGCCTCTTCAAGCGTATGCACGATTTCACTGTCCGGCACACCATGCCCGCGTTTAAACATCAGTTGACGGAACAAATCACGATCTTCTGCCTCTTCGATTGCTGACAATTTCGTACCGAGTAACTCGACACCATACTCAGCAAGGACACCGAGACGATCCAGTTCGACAGCCAAGTTCAGACCCGTTTGACCTCCGAGTGTCGCAAGCAAGGCATCCGGACGTTCCTTGCGGATGATCCGTGAGACGAACTCTGCTTGGAGGGGCTCGATGTAGACACGATCAGCGACCGTTGGATCCGTCATGATCGTTGCTGGGTTCGAGTTGACGAGGATGACTTCATATCCTTCTTCCTTCAAGGCTTGACACGCTTGTGTTCCAGCGTAGTCGAATTCAGCTGCTTGTCCGATCACGATAGGACCGGACCCGATAACGAGAATTTTCTGGATATCTTGACGTTTAGGCATGAGAGACCTCCTGTTGTTTCGTGATTTCTTCTAAAAACTGTTGGAATAGACCGTTCGCATCCATTGGACCAGGTGATGCTTCCGGATGGTACTGGACGGAGAAGACCGCTGCTGTTGTATGACGGATTCCTTCGACCGTTCCGTCGTTGATCGCAAGATGCGTCACTTCAAGCACGGTATCGCGTAAGGACTGTTTGTCAACGGCATACCCGTGGTTTTGCGACGTGATATCGACGCGACCTGTCCGGATATCTTGGACTGGATGATTCGCCCCTCGGTGACCAAATGGGAGCTTGAACGTATCCGCCCCGTGCGCTAGTGCAATCAACTGATGACCGAGACAGATGCCGAAGATGACGACTTTTCCCGTCAATTCTTGAATCATCGGAATCGCCGTTGGGACATCCTTTGGATTCCCTGGTCCGTTCGATAGCATTACACCGTCCGGACGATAGCGTAAGACTTCCGTTGCACTGACGTCGTAGGGCACGACGACGACTTCACAGCCGCGTTTGACGAGTTCGCGGACGATTCCGAGCTTCGCACCGAAATCGACGAGAACGATTCGCGGTCCAGCACCCGGAATGATGTACGCTCGTTCCGTTGAAGCTCGCTTGACTTGATCCGTCTCGATAGGTGCGTTTTGAAGATGAACCAGTTCTGCTGCTAAATCGAACTCACCGTCAACGAGTCGTCCACGCATGACACCTTTCGAACGGATATGCCGTGTCAATTGGCGCGTATCGATTCCACTTAATCCTGGAATATTAAGATCTTGAAGTGCTGCATCGAGCGACATCTCACTCCGGAAATTCGACGGCGTCTGACAATGTTCACGTACGATCAGTGCTTTAGCGAGCGGACGCGTCGTCTCATAATCTTCTCGGTTAATCCCGTAGTTTCCGATCAACGGGTTCGTCAACACGATCATCTGATCGCAGTAAGATGGATCCGATAACATTTCTTGATACCCTGTCATTCCGGTCTGGAAGACGACTTCTCCTGTTGTTGTCGTATCTGAGCCAAATGCTGTTCCTTCAAACGTCATCCCATCTTCTAGTATCAGTGTCCGTTTACGCATGTGCTGTGTCCTCCTTGAATACGATTTCTCCCTTGACAAGCGTCATGACCGGGAATCCTTTTAACCGTTCTCCTGCAAACGGTGTGTTCTTGCCTTTTGAGCGGAATCGTTCCGGTGATACGGTACGCTCCTTTTCTAAATCAAGCAAAACCAGATCTGCTTCCGCCCCCACTTCGAGTTTCCCGTAAGGAAGTTCAAAGATGGCTGCTGCCTTATCCGTTAAATTCCGGATCAAGGTATCCAGTGTCATATCTCCTTTAGAAACAAGCTTCGTATAGAGGAGTGGAAAGGCCGTCTCGAACCCTGTGATGCCGAACGGAGCGCGTTCGATACCGAGCGCCTTCTCTTCTGCCGCATGCGGAGCGTGATCGGTCGCGATGCAATCAATCGTTCCGTCCGCTAACCCCTCGAGCAATGCTTGGCGATCTGCTTCACTTCGTAAGGGAGGATTCATTTTAAAGTTCGGATCCTGATTCGGTATGTCTTCATCGATCAACACCAGATGGTGCGGTGTGACTTCTGCCGTCACCCGGATTCCTGCTCGTTTCGCGTCACGGATGACACGGACCGATTCTTTCGTCGAGACATGACAGACGTGATAATGACAGCCGGTTTCTTCTGCGATCAGAACATCACGTGCGATGTGGATACTCTCAGCAAGCGACGGAATACCTTGTAGTCCTTCTCGTCGACTGTAGTTCCCCTCGTGCACACATCCTGCTTTTAGCGAATCATCTTCACAGTGGGCAACGATCGTTTTCCCGAGGCGTGCCGCTTGTTGCATCGCTGTCCGCATGACTGCTGCCGTCTGGACGCCGACACCGTCATCCGTAAAGGCGACAGCATCTGTTAATTGGTCGAACGCGACGAGTTCTTGTCCGAGTTGATTTTTTGAAATCGCCGCGTAAGGCAAAACCCGAACGGACGCTGTCTCTTCAATCTTTTGGAACAACGCATCAAGTGTTTGACGATCGTCTGGTACGGGGCGCGTGTTTGGCATCGGACAAATCGTCGTGAATCCACCCGCTGCCGCCGCTGCCGTGCCGGTCGCAATCGTTTCCTTATGTTCGCCACCCGGTTCCCGCAGGTGGACATGGATGTCGACGAATCCTGGTGCAACGAATAAGCCGGACGCATCAATGACTGTTTCATTCGCTTGCGGTGTTGCTGCTAAATCCGTGATTTTCCCGGCTTCAATCCGAATATCTCCAGTTCGGACTTGTCCCGCCTCGTACCATCTCGCATTCTCAATTCGTGTTGTCATCTGCATCGTCTCCTTTGATTGATTTCGTTGAAAAGCACCATTCCAGAATTGCCATCCGTGCAAAGACACCGTTTTTCATCTGTTCAAAAATCCGCGATCGCGGATGTTCGACCAGTTCGTCAGCAATCTCGACTCCCCGATTGACCGGTGCCGGATGAAGCACGATCGCGGAATGCTTCAGGCGGTTCATCCGCTCATGTGTCAATCCGTGCGTTGTGTGGTAAACTGCTGGATCAAATCGCGTCGTCCCGTCATGTCGTTCGTGCTGGACACGCAGTAACATCAAGATGTCGCACTGCTCGACGGCTTCATCCATCGGAAGATACGGTATGCCCATCGCAGGGTCGTACCACTCAATAGGTCCTGATCCATAAACGATGGCACCGAGTCGCTTTAAGATGTCCGCGTTCGACCGGGCGACGCGACTATGTTGTAAGTCTCCACAGATGACGACGATTTTTCCTTCGACCGTTCGGTACGTTTCGACGATCGTCATCAAATCGAGTAAGGACTGGGACGGATGTTGACCGCTCCCGTCTCCCGCATTGATGATCGGAATATCGAGTGTCTGCATCAGTTCTTCGTAATATCCGGTTGCTCCGTGGCGAATGACCAAAGCATCTGCGCCGATTGCTTCGAGTGTCTTGCATGTATCGCGTAACGTTTCTCCTTTTTGCACGGAGGAAGTCGCCGTTTCGAACGGCAGTAGATGCATGTTCAGACGATGCTCTGCCATCTCAAAGGAAGAGCGTGTCCGAGTCGAGTTTTCAAAGAACAGATTGACAAGTGTCTTATCGGAATAATCTGGCGCTGGCTCGCCTCGTTTAAAAGCGAGACTGCGTTCAATCAAAGAATTAATTTCTGTCGTGGATAAACTTTCTAGGTTGACGAAATGCCGGGTTTTTAGGATCGTCTTCATATCATTCACTCCTCTTCAGGTCATGAAAAAGGCGCACCTTCTAAGTGAAGGTGCGCCGAAAGAAGGCAGAGTGATTCCCTGCATCTTTTCATGGCCTTCACTTTATCGTTCTCTCGGAACGTCTTAAAAGTTGTTAGCTACCGATTGAGTTGTAGAGGTTTCCGTTGTTTCTTCGACCTGCTCTGTCGTTTTCGGAAGAACTAGATTCAGGATGATTCCAAGAATCGTCGCTAGTGCCATTCCTTCGAGAGAGAAGTTGCCGATTTTAAGCGCCGCGCCTCCGATACCTGTGACGAGAATGACGGCTGTAATCGTCAAGTTCCGTTTATCAGCAAGATCGATCTTACTTTCCGTCAGCGTCCGGAGACCATTCGACGCGATGACTCCGAACAAGAGGATACTTATTCCACCCATGACCGGTGTCGGAATCGTCTTGATGAACCCTTCGACGTATCCGAGGAATCCGAAGCTGATCGCAAGAACCGCCGCGCCACCGAGGACATAGACACTGTAGACACGTGTGATTGACATGACACCGTTGTTCTCACCATACGTCGTAACCGGTGGTCCGCCAAGCATCGACGCGACTGTCTTCGCGATCCCGTCACCCAGTACGGTCCGGTGCATCCCTGGATCGAGGAGCGTCTCGCGCCCGATGATCCGTGATGTCACTTTTTGTTCGCCGATGTGCTCCGTCAGTGTGACGAGCGTCACGGGAACGATCAGAAGCAAGGCGGCTGTATTCCACGATGGTGTGTAATTCAAGAACGGAATCGTGAAGTCCGGCACGTGGAACAACGTGGCTTGTTGGAGTGGTGTGAAGTCAATGATTCCGACCGATGCCGCAACGAGATAACCAACTGTGATCCCGAACAAAATCGGAATCGTACTCCACATTCCTTTTAAGTACGTCATCGCAAGGAGTGTTACGCCGAGTGTGACCATCGCAACGAGGAAGTACAGTCCGTTGTACTTACCATCCGCTCCGTTCATCGCCATGTTGACAGCGGTCGGGGCGAGCGATAGACCGATGACCATGATGACCGGTCCGATGACGACCGGTGGGAGTAAGCGAAGCAACCAAGCAGCTCCCGTGTAGCGGATGAGGAGTGAGACGAGTCCGTAGACGAGTCCAGCGACCATTCCGCCGATTAAGGCATCCTCGACACCCCACCGTTCACTGACGGCAATGATCGGGGCAATGTAGGCAAAACTCGAACCAAGATATGTGGGTACTTTGAAGCGGGTAACGGCGAGGAAAATCAGTGTGCCGACTCCGCTTGCGACGAGCGCGACCGATGTGTTGAGTCCCGTTAAGAGCGGGACGAGCACGGTCGCACCAAACATCGCGAAGACGTGTTGTAGGCTGAGCATCAGCCAGTTTAGAGGGTGAGTAGGTACTTCTTGTACATCAAGTACTGCGGCATGTTTTGCCATATGGATGACTCCCTTTCTGGTCTCTCTGGACCACCTTAAAGGTTTTGAATTTTAGCGTTTAATGAATACTTGATCGGCTTCATCGACTTCGGCGAGCGCGACGACGACTTGTTCCTCACGGGATGTCGGGACGTTCTTACCGATGAAATCTGGTCGAATCGGTAACTCCCGATGTCCGCGGTCGACGAGTACAGCGAGTTGAATCATACTCGGTCTTCCGTGGTCGACGAGCGCGTCCATCGCGGCGCGAACGGTGCGTCCTGTGTAGAGCACGTCGTCAACGAGGACGACGATTTTCCCGGTGATGTCTTCCGGTAAATCAGAACCTTTGATTTCTGGTTCTAAACTTCGTTTCGACAAGTCATCCCGGTACATTGAGATGTCGACGACACCGAGTAAGACCGGTTTTCCTTCGATTTGTTCGATCCGCTTCGCAAGTCGACGAGCGAGTGTCTCGCCTCGCGTCTTGATTCCGACAATAATCAAATCATGAATTCCTTTGTTACGTTCAATGATTTCATGGGCGATCCGTGTCAGTGCACGTCCGATCGCAGCTTCATCTAAGATGACGGCTGGTTTCATGGTTTCTCCTTTCATACAAAAGACCTTCTGCGGAAATCCGCAGAAGGTCATCGAAGACAGAATCATGGCATACGTATTGTATGCATGCCTACACACGATCGTGGTAGGTTCTCCCTTTCGCAGCCTCTCCGGACTCGATTAAAGGTGATACTAGTTAGGTAGGATCGTCACTCGGACGACCGAAGTGTCAGTAGAGGATGTCTCGCATCGCTCTCTAGGTGATACTCTACCGTTTTATTAGAAAAACGTCAAGACTCTAATTCAAGTTTTTTCAATTGACCGATTTCAAATGTCATCTCTTCTGGGAGCGGTGCTTCAAAGCGCATCCACTCACCTGTGCGTGGATGTTCGAAACCGAGAACCGCAGCATGCAAGGCTTGACCATTCATTTTCATCGTCTTGCGTGGACCATATTTCGGGTCACCAGCAAGCGGGAAACCGATATAACGCATATGGACACGGATTTGGTGCGTCCGTCCTGTTTCAAGTTTACATTCAACGACCGTAAAGCCCTCGTACCGATCAAGAACACGGAAATGGGTCACGGCAGACTTTGAATTCTTATCCGTTACCGTCATTCGTTGACGGTCGTTCTTATCGCGTCCGATTGGGGCTTCGATCGTTCCGAGTTCGTGCGGGATTTCACCGTGCACGAGCGCAATGTAGAGACGTTCCGTCGTCTTCTCTTTCAATTGATGCGCAAGTGATTCATGCGCTAAGTCGTTCTTAGCGACCATCAACAGACCTGACGTATCCTTATCGATTCGGTGAACGATCCCTGGACGTTTGACGCCATTTATGCCTGAGAGATCTTGACAGTGATGTAATAAGGCGTTGACGAGCGTTCCTGAGACATGCCCTGCCGCCGGGTGGACGACCATCCCTTTTGGTTTGTTGACGACGATGACGTCCGAATCTTCATAGACGACATCAAGTGGGATGTCTTCCGGCAAGATTTCGAGTTCCACTGCTTCCGGGATATGGACCTCAATCGATTCCGTTCCCGATAATTTATAGTTCGGTTTGACGACACGACCGTCGACTTCGACGCGCCCCGCTTTCAACCATTCCTGTACTTGCGAACGCGACCAATCGTTTTGTTCTGCGAGCCATTTATCAATGCGCCCTGTCGCTCCATCCGCTTGCACGGACCATGTTTCTACTTCATTCATTTATCCATCGTTCCTTTCTTAGTCAACCGTTCTTCGAACATGACGCTAATTAGCATCGTGATGACACCAAACGTCAAACAGACGTCTGCGACATTAAAGATCGGAAAATTATAGCCGAACGGGAAGAAGTGGAAGAAATCAACGACTTCTCCTCGTGCCATTCGATCAATGAAATTTCCGATCGCACCACTGAGCAATAACGCGATGCTCCAAGCAAATACCTTATTTTTCGTGCCTTCCTTGTAGAGGAAGTAAATCAATCCAATGACGACGACGACCGTAACGATGAAGAAAAAGCCGAATTTACCTTCGAGCATTCCCCACGCAGCGCCTCGATTCCGATACGAGTTGAGATAAAAGAAATCCGGAATGACCGTGATCGCTTGACCGATCGTCATATTTTGAACGACAATCCATTTCGTCAACTGGTCGATTCCAACGAGTAAAGCAGCAATCCCTAAGTAAAGCCACATCCTATTGTCCTCCGCATCCAAAAATAATGAGGGGCGTCCTGCGAAGTCGCAGTCGCCCCTCCCTTTGTATCATTATAAAGAATTGACGACTTCAGTACAACGTGGGCAAAGCGTCGGATGAGCCGGATCTTGTCCGAGTTCCGTCGAATATGTCCAACAACGTTCACATTTTTCACCGTCAGCTTTTTGAACCGTGATGCCGGTCGTCTCATACATCTTATCCGCCGTTTCCACGAATTCGAGTTGTGAGACTTGGAGTAACTGCTCAAGATGATCGATTGTTCCGAGCAAGGCTTTCGTCTCTTCCTTCGGTGCAAGCAAGAGTTTCGCTTCGAGTGTCTTACCGACGAGTTTCTCAACGCGCGCTTCCTCGAGTGCTTTTAAGACATCATCGCGGAACGTCAGGAACGCGTTCCATTTCTCGATGAGGGCAAGTCCTTCTTCTGAGACTTCGACCGTTTCCGGAAGGTCTGTCAGGAAGATACTCTTCGTCTCAACAGCTGGTACGAATTCCCATGCTTCGTCTGCTGTGTGTGGCAAGACCGGTGCCATCAATTGCAATAAGGCAACGACTGTATCATACATGACCGTCTGAACCGCACGACGCGATGTCGCGTCTGCTTTTTCGATATACAGGATATCTTTCGTGTAATCGAGGTAGAACGACGACAAATCAAGGACACAGAAGTTGTGGAGCAATTGATAGACCGACATGAAGTCGTACGCATCATAAGCCGCTTTTACTTTTCCAACAAGTTGGTCCAGTTTCGTCCGCATGAAACGGTCTGACTCTGGTAAGTCTTCAAATGCGACGCGGTGCGTCGCAGGATCGAATTGATCCAAGTTTCCGAGGAGGAAACGAACCGTGTTGCGGATTTTACGATAGGATTCTGAGACTTGTTTAAAGTTATCCATCGATGCCCGGACATCAGCTTGATAATCGACAGATGCGACCCACAAGCGAAGGATCTCTGCTCCGAATTGTTGCATGACTTGAATCGGTGCAATCGTGTTACCGATCGATTTCGACATCTTGCGACCTTGACCATCCAGAACGAATCCGTGACTGACGACCGCTTTGTATGGTGCTTTTCCTGTCGTTGCGACGGCTGTCGATAGCGACGAGTTGAACCAACCACGATATTGGTCAGATCCTTCAAGATAGAGATCCGCTGGACGTGTCAATTCAGGACGTGTCGCAAGGACACCGGCATGTGATGAACCAGAATCGAACCAGACATCCATGATGTCCGTTTCTTTTTTGAAGATACCGTTCGGGCTTGCTGGATGTGTGAATCCTTCAGGAAGCAAGTCGACTGCTTCGCGCTCATACCAGACATTTGATCCGTGAGCTGCAAATAGATTCGCGATATGATCAATCGTTTCTGGTGTGACGATTTCCGTTCCATCTTCAGCGTAGAAGATTGGAAGTGGAACGCCCCAAGCACGTTGACGTGAGATGACCCAGTCGCCGCGGTCTTTGAACATGTTGTGGAGACGTGTTTCCCCCCACTCTGGTACCCACTGGACGCCTTTGATCTCATCAAGGATTTCCGCACGGAAGTCTTTGATTGAAGCGAACCACTGTGGTGTTGCCCGGAAAATGACCGGTTTTTTCGTCCGCCAGTCATGTGGATACGAGTGTTTGATGAACGATAGTTTCAAGAGTGCACCGGCTTCTTCGAGGGCAAGACCGATTTCTTTATTCGCATCTTCATAGAACATGCCTTCGAATCCAGGTGCTTCTGCTGTCATGATCCCTTTATCGTCGACTGGGCAAAGGACGTCTAGACCGTAAGCTTGACCGATGCGGAAGTCATCTTCCCCGTGACCTGGAGCCGTATGAACGACACCTGTCGCTTCCGCTGTAACGTGATCGCCAAGCATGACGAGTGATTCACGGTCGTACAGTGGATGTTTTGCTTTCATGTATTCGAAGTCCGCACCATTAAAGACACGTCCGACTGTTGCATCTTCCCATCCGAGTGCTTCGATGACTTCAGGAACAAGTGTTTCCGCTACGATATAGCCTTTTCCTTGATACTCGATCCGCGCATACGTCAATTCCGCACTGACAGAGATTCCGAGGTTCGCTGGAATCGTCCATGGTGTCGTCGTCCAGATGACGAAATGATCCGTCGGCTCTAGGATGTTTTTTCCGTCCATGACTTGGAACGCGACATAGATGGCCGCTGACCGTTTATCTTGATATTCGATTTCTGCTTCAGCTAGTGCCGATTCAGAAGACGGTGACCAATAGACCGGTTTCTTCCCTTTGTAGATATAGCCTTTGTTCGCCATATCCCCGAATAAACGAATTTGAGCTGCTTCAAATTCTGGTTGAAGAGTGATGTATGGGTTGTCATAGTCACCGAGAACGCCGAGGCGTTTGAATTGTTCGCGTTGGTGATCGACTTGTTCCAGCGCATATTTCGCACATAATTCACGGAATTCTGCGACCGTCATCGATTTACGATCAACACCTGCTTTTTGAAGCGCGGTCTCGATCGGTAATCCGTGTGTGTCCCAACCAGGCACGTACGGAGACTGGAAGCCATTCATCGATTTGTAGCGGACGATGATGTCTTTTAAGACTTTGTTTAATCCGTGACCCATGTGGATGTCACCATTCGCATACGGAGGACCATCGTGGAGGATGAACGTTGGCTTTCCAGCATTCTTTTCCTGGACCGCAGCGTAGAGATTCATCTCTTCCCATCGTGCTTGCATATCTGGTTCACGTTTTGGCAAGTTGCCTCGCATTAAAAACTCCGTTTTCATCATCAATAAGGTTTCTTTATAATCCATCTGACCATCTCTCACCTTTCGCTTTAAAAGTACAAAAAAAGCCAAGCTCATCCCTGAGATAGGGACGAGCTTGGCTGAACTCGCGGTACCACCCTACTAATCCTGCTCGCCATTTTGACGACGCAGGACCGCTTAAGAACTCGATAACGGGAGTGAGCCGGCATGACTTACTGTTCAGCGAACGTTCAGTCATACACTCCAAGGGGATACCTCATCTTTTTCGTTGCTCGGGCTTCCACCATTCCCCCGATTCGCTGTCAACCGTCCAAGATGCGACGTGTCCTTGTCATTGATTTTATTTATACGACATCGTCGTCATTATACGCAACTGCTGGAACATCGTCAAGCGCTCCACGAGAAGAGAAGTCAAACGCATCCCAGTCATGGCTCGTCAATAATTCCATCTGCGCATCGATCAATACTTTGAATCGATTACGATAAAGTTCGATTTTTTTGCGCATTTGCTCTACTTCGAAGTCTGTCCGTTGTGCCCGACGTTGCGCTGCATCTTGCAACTGCTCTGCTTCACGTTCTGCTTGCTTTAGGATCAAGCTCGCTTCTTTTGAAGCATTGGCTTTGACTTCTTCAGCTGCTTCCTGTGCGACGATGATCGATTTATTCAATGTTTCTTCCATCGAACTGAAGTAATCAACACGTGCTTGCATGTTTTGGATGACTTCCTGTTGTTGACGATTCTCACGTAACAACAATTCAAAATCCTTGATGACTTGATCTAGGAATTCGTTCACTTCATCTTCGTCATAGCCGCGAAACTTTCGTGTGAACTCCTTATTATGAATATCGAGTGGCGTTAATGGCATGATGAATTCCTCCTCCGCATTTATCTTATCCTTTTAAAATACCGTATTGTAGCTTGATCCGGTCACGTTTCGTTGATCCGAGGATTGCAATCAACTTGACGCGTCCTGTTCCACGCAAGGAAAGCAAGTCGCCTTCTTCTAGCATGAAGCTCGAATCATCCACTACTTTGTAATTGACCTTACTTTCACCTTGTTTAATGAGCGTCTGTGCTTTTTGACGCGAGAAGCCTAAAATTTCACTCACGACCGTATCGAACCGAAGTGAACTGACGAACCCAAGTGTCTCTTCCCACTCTTGATCCTTCACTTTCAAACGGTCTTCCGCCTCAACACGCGAAAGACGAATCTTCGTCTTCCCTGCTCGTTCGACGTTTGCTTCGATATAGGTCGCGACTTCGTCCGCGACGGCAAACTGTACTTGATCCTGAATGATGACGTCGCCGAATTTTGCTCGTTTCAATCCGACGTTCAATAATGTACCGGTGACTTGACGATGAGAAAGTTCAACGAATTTAGTAGGATAATGAATGCGATAGATGGAAATGTCAAAGTCATCCGCGTTGTATTCATAATAATCTGGTGCGAGGATTGCCCGTTTACGTTCAGCGCCTTCGAAACCGCCCTCAAAAAAGAGGGCGCATTTCGAACCGACGAGTTCTTGTGTGATTTGTTGTTCACGTGGATCTAGGAAATCCGTTAATTTGAACGTATAGGTCGCTTCCACATGATCGATCCAGTTCAAGACTGAATCGACGAATTCCCGCTCGCTTCCACGATAATGATCGTATACGCTCATACTAAAAAGATTGCTCGGATACCCGATTGAGCCAAGTTCAAGACGAGGAAGGCTACAATCGGCGAGATATCCAGCATGCCCCCGATAGGCGGGATGATACGACGGAAGGGCGCTAGGAATGGCTCGACTAACATCGCGAGCACTTGTCCGAATTTAGAATCACGGGCATTCGGGAACCACGAAAGCAGGATATAAACGATCATGACGTAACTGTAATACTGTAATAACGTACTTAATGTACGACCAATCGCGTACATCACTTGAGAATCCATACTTACCACCCCTTATGATTAATATCATCTTCTCCAAGAAGATTCGAGATGCTACCAGCCAACTCGACGTTGTTCGGAACACAGAGGAGGGTATTCTGACTGATCGTCGTAATCGTTCCATCGAGAGCGAAGACGACACCAGATAAGAAATTGATCATCTGTCGTGATTGATCTTTTGACATACGCTGCATATTGACGATGACAGCACGGTTCTGACGAAGATGTTCCCCGATTTCCTGGGCTTCGTTGAAGACACGTGGTTCACTCAAGATGACTTGCGATTTCGTTTTTTTCGTCGCATGAAGCGGCACGATATTCGATTGTCTCACGCTGTCCTCCTTTTGAGTAACACTTGGGGTAGATTCCTCGTAATACTCTTCGTACTCTTGTTGTGAAGCACCTCTACCTTTATTTATTGTAGCATCATTTTCATATTCAAGTTCATCTAAATCGTCGCTGTTGCCGAGAAATAGATTTTGCATTTTTGATTTAAAACCCATATCCATTCTCCCTTCTTCTCGTTTAGGTATGAACGAGCGTTGTCCCGATTCGGACGAACGTCGCCCCTTCTTCGATGGCGATCTCAAAATCCGATGACATTCCCATAGATAACTCCGTACATGGAGCATACGACAATTTTTTCGCCTTGACCTCTTCTTGCAATGTTTTTAATGACCGGAATACCTCACGGATACGCGTCGTATCTTCCGTTAACGGTGCCATCGTCATCAGTCCGATGACACGAATCGCTGGATACTGACCGATTTCATGTAAGAACGACGGTACATCCTCAGGCGCGATGCCTTGCTTCGATTCTTCTCCCGAAACGTTGACTTGAATGAAACAATTAATGATTCGGTCCGTTCGTTTATTGATCTCTTCCGCCAAATGAAGACGGTCAAGGGAATGCAGCACGTCAATGGCATCGATGATCTGACGAACTTTACGCGTTTGTAGCGTACCAATGAAGTGCCATGTACAGGCGGTTCGTCCGAGCTCTGCCTGTTTTTCGAGCAATCCGTCCGGGCGATTTTCACCGAGATGGGTCACACCTGCTGCTAATAATTCAGAAGCAACTTGACTTGAGACTGATTTCGTCACGCCAATCAACTGTACCTGCTTTTCAGAAGAACTCTTTTCACTTGCTTGTTCCATTCGTTTCGTAACCTCTTGTACATTATCAAGAATTGACATCCAATGACTCCTTTACGATCAAACTTGCAAAGCGACCACCGTGGTCGCCGTGGCGATAAGAGAAGTAATCTTCCGCCTGACAGTGTGTACATAGACCTGTGTCAAGGACATCACCGACTCCACAACGCTCAGCTAGCGCAGCGTTCGTTTTTTGTAGCGATAACATCGCTTTTCCATCTTCCTTGCGTATGTAAGGAGACTCATCGAGTTCAAGCGCATCGATTGCATCGATGACGGGTTGATCGACTTCGTAACAACAATCACGGATCGATGGACCAATGACCATTTGAATCGATGAACGACTCGCACCCGCACGTTCCATTTGCTTGACTGTTTCCTCGACGATATTGCCGACAGTTCCGCGCCAGCCGGCGTGCGTATTCGCGATGATTCCTGTCGTCGGATCACAGAAGACAAGCGGCACACAGTCAGCGAACAGCATCATCAATAAGACATTTGAATCGGTCGTCACCAATCCATCTGTACCCGGAATCGCTGTTTCGTAATCCAAAGCACCGCGCCCAGAGTCAAGTGTCGTCACCTGTTCGACGTGATTTCCGTGAACTTGCTGTGCCCAAATCGAGTTCTCGAGGGAGAGATCAAGCTGACGTGCGATGACTTGTCGGTTCTGGATGACACCGTCGCGATCATCGTTGACATGTAATCCTAAATTTCCGTTCTCATGAGGGGCTGCGAACTTCGTCGTAAAGGCGGCGCGTACGGTACCTGTCGGTGTATCCCATTTGATCCATTGTCCAAACATGTTCATGCCTCCTTTGATTTTAAAAAAAGAGGCGCCGCTTTCGCGACACCTCATAGTTTAGCAGTCGTGTCACTGGAACATCGATCAACGATTATTCCGGCGAAGGAAAGATGGAATATCCATCGTTTCTTCGACATCTGGCGCTTTAGCCGGTTCAGGATTCGAGCTGACAGGTGTCTCTTCGACTTGTGGTTTAGACTCCTCTGTTGGTGGTGGAGTCGCTTGTTTTTTCTTCAAGAGGTTTTTCATCATCTCTTGTGCAGATGGAATTTCGAAATCGAGTGGTTCGTTTTCGAATTCCGTTGCGATGACTGTGACGATAATTTCATCTTCTAGGTTATCGTTGATGACAGAACCGAAGATCAAGTTGACTTCCTCATCGGCTGCACTCTGAACGATTTGTGCGGCTTCCGTCACTTCGTACAAGCTGAGGTTCGCACTACCCGTGATGTTCATAAGGACACCTTTCGCGCCTTCGATCGATGTCTCAAGCAACGGACTCGAAATCGCTTTTTTCGCTGCTTCCGTCGCGCGGTGTTCGCCTGTTGCGACACCTACACCCATCAAAGCAGAACCTTTTTCCGTCATGATCGTCTTCACATCAGCGAAGTCAAGGTTGATAAGACCAGGTACGGCGATCAAGTCAGTGATACCTTGTACACCTTGACGCAAGACATTATCCGCTTCTTTAAACGCTTCAAGCATTGGTGTGTTTCGATCGACGATTTCAAGTAACTTATCGTTCGGAATGACGATCAACGTATCGACTTTTTCTTTGAAGTTCTGGACACCTGAAACAGCATGTTGCATCCGTTTACGTCCTTCGAACATGAATGGTTTTGTAACGACACCGACTGTCAATGCGCCGATCTCTTTTGAAATCTCCGCGATGACAGGAGCAGCTCCTGTACCAGTTCCGCCACCCATCCCCGCTGTGACGAAGACCATGTCAGCGCCAGAAAGGATTTCCGTTAATTGTTCACGGCTCTCTTCCGCCGCTTTTTTACCGATTTCCGGATTGGCACCTGCACCGAGACCACGTGTCAATTTAGCACCGAGTTGTAGTTTTACGTCAGCTTGTGACATGTTCAATGCCTGCGCATCCGTGTTTACTGCGATGAATTCTACGCCTTGGACACCGTGTTCAATCATTCGGTTGACGGCGTTCGAACCGCCACCACCTACACCGATGACCTTGATTTTTGCTACTTGGTCCATCATTTCATCAAAATGCAACATAAAAAGGGCCCCCTAATATTTTTTACTCATTGGATTTTTTGTAGGCATTAACCAAAGAATTTCTCAAAGAAACTGCTGAATGACTTTTTCTCTTTTGGAGGCTGTTCACGTGTCGACCGTTCTTCTCGAACAGGTGTCGCTTGTTCGTTCATGAGCAGTGCATCCTGTTCACGTCCGTGTGCTACGACTTCCTTCTCTTCCGCTCGGTCGAAACCTGATTTCGATACGGCGCTTCTTGAAAGTACATAACGTAACATACCAGCTGCGACGGCATACTTCGGATGACGAATACCAAGACTAGCAGGTTGATAGACATTGACGCTCTGCTTGAAGATTCGTTTCCCGAGCTGGTCGATTCCCGGTAATGAAGAACTTCCGCCACACAAGATTAAACCGCTGTTCATATGAGCATATCCGGCTTGCGTCATTCGTTTTTGAATCATCTCGAAGATTTCCTCAAGTCGCGCTTCTAACACGAAACCGATTTCTGATTGTGGCTCGAAACGATGTTCCCCGTTGATCGTGACGTAAGAAACTTTCTCTTCCGGATCACCGAGTGCTTCAAGGGCAACACCGTATTCTTCTTTTGCGAGCTTCGCATCTTGATATTTACAATTCATCTTATACGTCAAATCACGTGTCAGATGATCGCCACCGTATGGCAACGTCGTCGAGTAGACGAGGTCATTCTTTTCATAAATGGAAAGTGTCGTCGTCTCATGTCCGATGTCGATGATTCCAACACCGAGTTCGAGTTCATCAATCGATGCTGCGATTCTAGATACCGCTAAACTCTCCAGCACATATCCAGCAAGCTCTAAACCAGCCCGTTCAATGGAACGTTTAATGCTATGTAGGATCGTCTTTGCTCCGATAATGAGCTTCCCTGTTACTTCGAGACGATAACCAATCATTCCTCTAGGATCAGTGATCTCCGTTTGCTGATCGACCGTAAACGTCTTCGGTAGAACATCGACGACACTGAGTTCGTTTGGAATTCGCATGACCATCGCAGAATGCAGAACATCTTTCACGTCATCATCTGTGATTTCATTGTCCTCACCTTTGATCGATGTCATCCCCTGGCAATCCTTCACTTGAATGTGTTCGCCAGAAATAGCGACATATACTTCACCAATTGGTTCACCAAGTGTACGTTCCACTTCCGTGACCGCTTGTTTAATGGCATGTACCGTTTGATCGATGTCAACGATGACACCTCGTTTAACACCCGCGGATGGTGCAGAACCTTCAGCAAGAACGTTCAGCGTTCCACCAAGTAGTTCACCGACGATGAGTTTCACCTCCGATGTCCCTATGTCGAGTGCGGCAATCGTACCTTTCGTTTCCATGGGAGTGACACCTCCACTTTCATAATACTAATCCTTTTTATTCCTAATTATATTCTAGGAACAGGACAGGCTTCTTCTCGTTTAAGTCTACACTATATAAATACTTACGAAAAGAAGTTATTGCCCGTCTTAGCGTTCGAATAGATTACGATTTGATGACGATTCGAACAACGGTCGACGAATGAAAACACACGTTTGTTTTTTTGTTCGTCAACCCTTTACGAATCTTCTATTTTTTCCCTTTATATGGTTTGAAATAGATACCGCCATCAATTGTAATTGTTCCCGTCTTTCCTTTCGGTAAGGCAGAAATGACCTTCACGTATTCATTCAGGGAATTTGAAAAGGCAGACGTACTGAGTAATACCGTATTCCCATCCGTCATGAATAACTTCAGACCGCCTTTGTCCGTCTTATCGTTTGCGACGATCTCGGAAATCCGGCTACGTACTTTCGGCTCGATTTTAACAAGTTCCTTCGTCAATCGATTTAATGACTGATCCGTGAATCCTGTCAAGATCGGAGCATCGAATAGTTCTTCCTTCGACTTTCCAGGAATGATCGTCCCGTCCGCAAGCACGATCCGGTCTCCCGGTTTATCCTTCGCGTAAGCAATCTCTTTCTCTTCCGTCACCGTCACGCGATATTGATGCAAAAACTGTTTTTGCATCGTCGCTTCTTGAATACCCGGAACCTTCTCGATTCGCTCAAGAACGTCTTCTTCCGATACATTAAAGGCGTGTGTTTCCTTCACCTTAATCCCGGACGCTTGCAAGATATCAGCAGACTTCACATTGACATTACCCTCGATATCAAATTGAGCAACCCGAGAATAACTCGATTGTAGATAAAAGACGACACCGACCAATAGACCAATCAGAATCAGGACATAAATGAGTCTTCGGTTGGCTTTTTTGCGACGTTGTTCACGGATATAAGGTATCTTATCCTCGAGGCTACGGACGTTCTCGTCCTCTTGTGGTCGTCCGACCGCTCTCCGTTCCCTCACGTCTCATTCCCCCTCTATACGTAACAGTTCATTTCCCTATCGGTCTTTTCCTGCAATAGTTTAGTTTTTTTGTGCCGTCAATCGTAACAATTCATCAACTAAGTCCCGTGAAGCGTTCGGCATACCGAGCGCAAGCGCCGCTTCAGACATCATTTGTTGTTGTGCTAACGCTTTTTCACATGCCTCAAACAACCGATCACCCGTTAGCTCTTGTTCACGAATCAATAGACTCGCACCTGTCTCGACGAGCGATGAGGCATTGACCTCTTGGTGATTTTCCGTCACGTAAGGACTTGGGATGAGCACACTCGGTAAGCCGAGTGTCGTCAGCTCTGCCAATGTGCTTGCTCCCGAACGTGAAATGACGAGTTGACTTGCTTTTAAGATGTTCGGTAAATCATATACGAATGGGCGAAGTTGAATGCGTTCTGGTACGGAACCAACGCGTGACATAATCGTATCGTAATGAATTTGACCAGTAACGAAGAGAAGCGACCAGCCTGCTTGCTCGACCTTTGGCATCATATCGACGACTGCTTCGTTGATTGCAGGTGCGCCACGACTACCGCCATAGATGACGACGAGAGGACGTCCTTCCTCAAAACCGAAACGTTGTCGCTCTTCAAGCGGATTGATGTTGAGCTCTGCCACTTCAGAAGCACGCGGATTTCCGATTAAAACCGTCTTCGCTTCATTCTTACCGAAGTGATGTCCAGACCCTTTAAAAGAGAGTGCAACACGATCCACATACCGAGCTAAAAATTTATTCGTTATACCAGGTAGACTGTTTTGTTCATGAACGAGTGTCTTGAAACCCATTTTTGCAGCCGTATACAATACCGGTCCACAAACGAATCCACCTGTACCGACGACGATATCCGGTTGGAACTGACGCAGTAGTCGACGAACACGCCGGACGCTCTTGACGAACCGGATACCGGTCTTGACGTTTTCGAACGACAAGGAACGACGGATGCCAGAAATCTCAATCGATTCAAATGGAATTCCCGCACGACGGACGATATCCGCCTCGAGACCATTTTCTGTTCCGATATAGAGGACCTCACACGGCATGCGTTGTTCGAGCTCCCGGATCATAGCGAGTGCCGGATAGATATGACCGCCTGTACCGCCTCCAGAGACGACGATTTTCATACTGTTGTTCCTCCTACTTCATGTACGGCACGAACGAAATGATCGCCGCGCTCTTCATATGTCTTGTATTGATCCCAACTTGCAGATGCTGGTGACAGAAGAATGATGTCACCGGGTTGTGACACTTCAAACGCTACTTTCACGGCTTCATCCATCGCCTCAACGACGGTTGACGCATAGCCATTTTCTGACGCAAGCGTTCCGAATCGATGACCCGTCTCACCAAGTCCGATGACATGTTTGACATGCTTCATTGCATCGAGTAATGGTGTCAAATCCGCTCCACGCTCGAGTCCGCCACACAACCAGATGATGGGTGCCGTAAATCCGGACAACGCCGCTTCTGTTGCAACATTATTCGTTGCTTTTGAGTCGTTGTAAACTTTTCGACCAGCAATTTCACCGACGAACTGTGTCCGGTGCTCTACACCACCAAACGTCCGTAGAACATGTTGAACGTCAGATAATGCTAAGTTAAACGGTTCGACGAGTGTTAAGGCTGCGAGAACGTTCTCGACATTATGTCCACCGCCGAGAGCAAGTTCATCAACAGGTAAGATACTCGTCCCATTGATTGTCAACGTATCGTTCAGGACTTCTGCATACGCCGATTGACGACGAGAGAACAAGAGTGGCGTTACTTCAGCAGTCTTTCCGAGCGCATTGACGGACGCATCATCGGCATTCAAGACAAGACGATCCGTTTCTTTCATGTTCTTAAAAATCCGGGCTTTCGCTTCACCATACGATTCAAAATCACCATGATAATCCAGATGTGCCGGTGATAAATTCAAGAAGGCTGCCGTGTATGGTCGGAACTGCTCGATCCCCATCAATTGAAAACTTGATAATTCAATGACGATGATATCGTCCTGTTTCGCCTGACATGCGATTTCAATTGCCGGGAATCCAATGTTTCCTGCCAAATGTACACGCCGCGTACCGGTTTTCAACAACTCATGGACAAGCGTCGTCGTCGTCGTTTTCCCGTTCGA
This sequence comes from Exiguobacterium sp. KKBO11, assembly GCF_001644945.1. Lineage (NCBI taxonomy): Bacteria > Bacillati > Bacillota > Bacilli > Caryophanales > Exiguobacterium > Exiguobacterium sp. KKBO11. The sequence goes on along the minus strand of NZ_LUCU01000011.1, from coordinate 837,609 downwards.
TCCTGTAATGGCAATCCACGTCGCATCTGTTGCTTGATACGCCAGTTCTACCTCTGTCCAAACCGGAATGTCGCGTCGCAAGGCTTCTTGTAGCAGATCGATATGATATGGAATCCCTGGATTCTTGACGATCAAATCGATGTCGTCGAGTAGTGTGAGCGGGTGCTCACCGTAGACCGTCTTAACATCGAGTGATGCAAGCGTCGCTTGATCACTCTCGGACGGCGTTTTCCCGTCATTGACCGTTACCTCTGCACCAACACTCGCTAAATACCGAGCTGCTGCGATTCCACTTTTCGCCGTTCCGAGAACGAGCACTTTTTGATCATTCCATTGTCGTTGTTCCATTGTTGAATCGCTCACTTTCTCTCTTCTTTTTTATTACACGAATAGATAGGCGATGAATGCCATCAAACAGCTGATTCCTGCGAATGTACCGACGATCCGCCATTCGCTCCAACCGACCATTTCGAAGTGGTGGTGAATTGGGCTCATTTTGAAAATTCGTTTTCCTGTCGTCTTAAAGGAGATGACTTGTAGAATGACTGATAATGTCTCGACAACGAAAACGATACCGATTAAGACGAGTAGTAATTCCAGTTTTAAGACAATCGATAGACCTGCTAGTGCAGCTCCAAGTGCAAGTGACCCTGTATCTCCCATGAAGATCTTCGCTGGGTGCGCATTGAATAATAGGAATCCGATCAATGCACCGACCGCTGAGAAAGCAAAACAAGCAGCGCCTACTTCATCCGCGATAAACCAACTGTATAATCCGAAGAACAAGAATGTTGGAATCGCTGTGAACGACACGAGACCATCTAGACCATCCGTCAAGTTGACTGCATTTGAGAAGCCAACTAACCAGAACAAGGCAACAAACGGATAGACGATACCGAAATCAAGCTCAAAATCTGTAAATGGAATCGATAGATACGTCGCATCACTCGTGAATCCACCGCTCAACCAGACGAATAACAATCCGACGACGATTTGTCCAATTAATTTTTGTTTCGAATTCAGACCAAGGTTACGTTTCTTGACGACTTTGATGTAATCATCAATGAAGCCGATAACGCCATAAGCAAGTGTTAAAAACAGTAACGATAATTGTGTCGTCGATAGATCGCCCATGACGACTGCACCGAGAACGCTGACGATCATCGCAACAAGAATGACGATTCCACCCATCGTCGGTGTTCCTGATTTGACCTGATGCCATTGCGGTCCTTCTTCCCGAATTTCCTGACCGAATTTCAATTGGTGTAGAAACGGAATCGCCTTTGGCATAACGAGTAGTACAACAAGAAATGCAAGAATAAGACTGATGAATAATGTGATCATAGCAGACACCCTTTTTTCAAAAATTAGTTTTCGTTCAGATATGTTAATATCCGTTCAAGCGCCATCCCACGTGACGCTTTCAATAAGACGATTGTTCGTTCTCCGAGCAGCGGACGCAATCGTTTTGCAGCATCCTCGACAGTTGCTGCGAATTGGATTTGAACAGACGGATCGCTGATTCCTTCCGCAATCCACGCGCCTTTCTCCCCTACTAGGATAGCATGCGAGACGGGTAACGCAATCCGCTTTCCGACCGAGGCATGTAATATGCGTTCTTGGTCCCCTAATTCATACATATCGCCGAGGACGAGAACTCGTGTCGTATACCCTTCCAGCGCAGTAACCGTCTCAATCGCTGCATTCATCGATGTCGGACTCGCGTTATACGCATCATTGATGACCGCAGTCTCTTCAAAGAGTAATCGTTCCATCCGCATCGGTGTCAATTCAACCGCATCGAACCCTTCTTGAATCCGAGCGTCCGTCACGCCAAGTGCACGTGCTGTCGCAATCGCGTATGCTGCATTTCGGACTTGGTGTTTCCCTAGCACTGGTAGGTGAAAAGCGGTGCCATCGTAAGTAAAGGCCGTCCCAAAGAGCGTTGCTTCCCTAGTTTCGATCCGGTACGTATTTCCGATCTGATAGCCGATCTTCTCTGCTTGAACTTCTGCGAGAAGTGGTTCGTCACCATCAACGAATAAATGACCACCTGGCTTGAGTCCGGATTGAATCTCGAGCTTCGCTTTGGCGATGCCACTGCGTCCACCGACTTGCTCCGCATGCGATTCGCCGATGTTCGTGACGAGCGCGATATCTGGCTCAGCTAGATTCGATAAGAATTCAATATCGCCAAATCCATTCATTCCCATCTCAAGTACAGCGACTTCCGTATCAGCCGGCATCATGAGAATCGTTAACGGCATTCCGATATCCGAATTGAAGTTTCCTTGAGTCTTATGTGTCTTGAACGTCGTCTTGAGTACGCTTTCGACCATGTCCTTCGTCGACGTCTTCCCATTTGATCCAGTGATGGCGACGACTTTTGGCGCAATCTGCATTAAGTATCGTTTTGCGATTTGTTGCAGGGCAACCAATGGTTCATCGACTTCCAAGAAAACGATATCGATGTCTGGTCGATCAATGCCTTTCTTCCATAAGGTGACGATCGATCCTTGGTTTTTTGCACCTTCAAGGAATCGATGACCATCGACGCGTGCTCCCTGAATCGGAACATAGAGACCGTCTTCTAGTTGTGCGCGTGAATCCGTTGTAAAATGACGAACGATACGATCATCTTTCACATCGAGATGCAACCATTCAGCGAGTTGCGTAATTGTTAACATGATATATACCTCCATTCGATGACAGCAAAAGAGGACGAATGCAAAAGTCAACGAATGACTCCTGTTCGTCCTCGTCTTCCTGTAGAAATCAGGAAACTTGCTCTACCGTTACTCTTTAGGTTCAGCTAGTTCGACCGTCAACTTTCCATTTTCCTTCACTAGTGTACCAGTTCGAGCCGATTGTTTGGTTACAAAACCTTTACCGATGACGTCGAGCTTCAAATCATATAAGCTGACAAGCTTTTTGACGTCTCGTTGCGACCAACCGGTCAAATCTGGCATCTTGAACGTATTTGATGTTTTCAGCAAGACACGTTCTCCGCTGACGAATTCCTGTCCACGGGATGGAATCTGCGAAACGACTTCAGCACCATCGCCTAGGATGATCGCAACTGCCTCTTGTTCTTTTGCTAGATCAGTCGCTTGTCGAGCACTCTTCTTGATATAACTCGGCGTGATCTTCGCTTTGACATCCACCGAATCCTTTTGCGTTTCCGGTTGGATGCTACGATACTGTAGTGCCGTATTCATGACACTCTTGAACACCGGACTCATGATGAGTGGACCAGAGACGGATGATTCGTTTTTCGATGGACGATCGACCGCGATGTACATGATCAATTCCGGATCATCTTTTGGGGCCATACCGATGAACGAGTGAATGAATTGTCCTTGAATATACTTTCCATTCTCAGAAATCTGAGCCGTACCGGTCTTCCCAATGACACGGTAATCTTTCAACTTATACATTTGACCTGTACCAAGCTTACTGTTGACGACACCGTCGAGTGCTTCGCGTGTTGCTTTTGCCGCTTCAGCAGAAATCGGTTTACCGACGACTTCTGTTTTCGCTCGGTAGGGTGCCTTATCCGTATGATCCGCTTTTTGGATGATATGCGGTTTGACCATCTCGCCGTCTCCAGCGATTGCTGTCGCTCCTTGAAGCAATTGCATCGGCGTGACCGCAGTCGATTGCCCCCATGAGGTGATGAGCGCATTCAACGGTTTAGACAAGTCGGATTGACTATTTACTTCTCCCGAGATGTCTATACCCGTTCGTTGGTCAAAATGAAACTTCTTAAAGTAATCTTTATACCGTTCGATCCCAAGTTTTTCTGCTGTCAACTTCGAGAACATGACGTTTGAAGAGTGATAGACCCCTTCAATCATCGGAATGGTTCCCCAACCGACATCGTTATAATCCTTGATGACCGTCCCTTTATAGTTATAACTACCCGATTTATACATCTCATTCGGACGGAAGACTCCCGCATCAATCGCCGCTGCGAGCGTAAAGATTTTCATCGTCGAACCTGGCTCGAATCGTGACGAGACGGCGAAATTCGTGAAATCTTTCATATCACGTAAATTCGGGTTGAACGATGGGCGATCCGCCATGGCGAGGATTTCACCGGTCTTCGCATCCATGACGATCCCCGTTGCATTTTTCGGTTTGTACGTGTTGTACATTTTTTGCATTTCTTTTTCAAGCGATTGTTGGATTCGATGATCGATCGTCAAATAGAGATTCGATCCATCCTTCGGTTCGTTCGAAACACGCGACGCACCTTGAATCAACGGATTACCGCTACGATCCTTTTCAAAGACACGGGCTCCGTAGGATTCACTTAAAGCATTATCATACTGCTTCTCGATTCCCATCTGACCTTGTAAAGCGACTCGACCATTTTCCTCGGTGATCTTTTGAACGAATCCAAGTGTATCGGACAGGAAGATGCCGTTCGGATAGTATCGTTTCGGCTCTTCAATCATCCGGATTCCGGGAAGTTTCAACTTGTCGATCTTCTCTTTTTGATCGAGCGTCAAATCATTTCCTTTTTTTCCGAACTCAATTTGAGAACGGTCTTTGTTTTCAATCAGATAGGTCTCCAGTTCCTTCGTCGTCATCCCAAGAATCGGCGCAAGACCTTCAGCCGTCTTTTTAAAGTCGACGATCGTCTCATCTGGATCTTTGACACCACCAAGTCGATAAACGCCAATCAGATGATAGGATGGAATATTGATCGCAATCGGGGAACCGAGACGGTCGAAAATCTCGCCACGTTCTGCTCCAAGCGTTTCTTGAGACTCCCATCGTTTCTTTTCCGCATATGCAATCATATCTTCACCATGGAACTGTTTTGTCGTTGCTAAATACAAAAATCGGCCAATGAACACAAAAAAGAGAGTAGCAAATATCACCATGATAAAGGCTACTCTCCAACGGGATTTTTTCAGTGGATTCATTTAGGAATCACCTTGATGTTCCCTTTACGCATATCAAGACCCTGTTCTTTTGCAATCTTATAAATCCGTTCCGGAGAGCTTAAGTTCGTGACCTCTAGTTGTAAACGTTCATTTTCTTTTTGGAGTGATTGTGTGACTTGGTTCTCTTTTGCTAAATCACGGCTCACGTTATACGCTTCGTTATGCGTACTGATCGTCAAACTCCCAAATAACACAAGACCACCAATCATCGCACTGTATAAGAATTTTTCAAAGGGATACAAGCGATACTTCGGACGGACGGCGACGCGACGCGCGATATCTTCCGTCTTTCGTGGTTCCTGAACAGGTTGTTGACGAACGGGTTGAACCGTTTGGACCGATTTACGAAGTGGTTCTGCCATTGGAATGCTCCTCTCAAGATTCTTTCATTTTTTCAGCAACTCGTAATTTTGCCGATCGGGCGCGACGGTTATCATCGAGCTCTTCAACACCAGCCGTAATCGGCTTACGTGTGACGAGTCGGAGTTCCGGCTCCATTTCGACGGGAATCATCGGTAACCCCGGCGGAAGCTCGGGTAGTGATGATTTTTCTTTGATTGCTTGTTTACACATGCGATCTTCAAGTGAATGGAACGTAATGACACATAGACGTCCACCGACACGTAATAAATCAATGGCTTGGTGTACCGCACGGTCAAAGACATTCAGTTCATCATTGACGGCGATCCGGATTGCTTGGAAAGTCCGTTTCGCAGGGTGACCACCTTTACGTCGTGCTGGTGCTGGAATCGCATCCTTGATCAATTCGACGAGTTCGAACGTCGTCTCAATCGGTCGCTCTTCCCGCGCTTTTTCGATTTTGCGCGCAATCTGTTTTGAGAATTTCTCTTCCCCGTATGTAAAGAAGATACGTACGAGATCATTGTACGACCACTCATTGACGACTTCGTAAGCAGAAAGTGGAGAAGATTGATCCATGCGCATGTCGAGACGTGCGTCGTGATTATAACTAAATCCCCGTTCCCCTTCGTCTAATTGTGGTGAAGAGACACCGAGATCGAATAAGATGCCGTCCACTTTCTCGACGCCATGTGCTGCCAACTGCTCTTTCAGATAAGCAAAATTACTCTTTATTAAAGTAAAGCGACCTTCATACGCCGCGAGACGTTCTGCTGCATGAGCGAGGGCGACATCATCCTGATCAAATGCGTATAGATGACCTGTCGTCAATTGCTTGACGATTTCTTCGCTGTGTCCTGCTCCACCTAATGTACAATCGACGTAAATACCGTCGGGTTTAATCGCGAGTCCTTCGATCGACTCCCATTTCAATACTGTTTCATGCTCAAACATGTCCTGCCTCACCTTTCACTGTCCTTGAAGGACGTTACTCTTTTTCAATGTATCACATTCTCTCGTGAAAACGTTACGAAAATGAGACAGTTTCCTTGATTTATTTAACTTTTGTGTAATTTTCGCTAAAAAAACGAAAAAACCTGCTAGTTTCAGCAGGTTTAGAGGAAAATCTTCAGTTGATCACTCGTATTCGCTTCATAGGCTGTTCTTAAGTCCCGCACAAAATCAAGACCATGATGATTTAACCACGGTAGGACAGAATGAATCCGCTCTTGTGGCGCTCCATCAGGAAAGAGATGGTAAGCCGTCTCTTTATATTGCCGTGTCTGTCGGTCAAACTGACGTCGATCTTCTACCAGCAAACTAGCCATTGCTTGTTCGAGCTGTTTCTTGATCTTCTCACTCTTACTCGATGTCCGCAGTAAACCCTGTTCGAGCGAGAGAAATTCGGAGACGAAACTGTCTTTTAGCATCGCTGCCGCCTGCATATGTCCTGTCACCTTCTCTTCTGAATAAACCGGAATCGGAACGCCTGACCGGACGATTTCTTCGAGCGACACCTCGAGTTTAGCAAGACGTTTTTCATCGCTACGACGCACGAGTAACCCACCCATGCGGGGAATCAATAACGGCATCGTCCAATTCAGATGATGAAAGAGCGGTCGTAAGCGTGTCCAGTATGCTAATTCTCCGGGACCACCGATATAGGCAAGCGTCGGGAACAGGTAATCCTGCATCAATGGACGCGTCACGACACTGTTGGAGAAGCGTTCCGGACTGGCGTACAGCAACGCGATCAATTCAAGCTCCGTATACTGCCTTCCTTGTTTCGTCTCGAATCCGTCTGCTGTCGGATACAGTAACTGACGACCGTGATCATCGACGAAAAGGTGCGCCGCTTCCTCGTTCAAGAATGTATCCGGTAACTCTTGCGTCTGCGAAATACCATCCGTCAATGCTCGTCTAAATTCCGCATTGTCTTGAATCAACCGTTCAAAGAACGGAATCTCGAGTTCACGGACAGAATGTGTATCCGCATCAAAGAAGACGACATCAAAATCAATCAATTCACCGATCAATTGTGAGAAAAACATCCCATACGATGTACACTCTTCAACGAGTTGCTTCAGACGCGCAACTAATTGTTTCGTATGAATCGTTTCTGGCATTGCTCGGAATGCCTCTTCGATGATTTCAAGAAGTGCTGCTTGATCAAAAGAGAGTCGACTGACCGAGCGGGCAATCGATTCTGCAGGTGTGACAGCGATTTTACGCGTTTGATAATCCGCTGTCGGAACGTAAACATGGTTAATCTCATCAAAATCGTGATCTTCGGTCGCGAGCCAAAAAATCGGAACGACGGGTCGCCCAAGTGTCGTCTCCGCCTGCTGCGCGACCTTAAGACAGGTTAACAATTTATAGATCGCATATAATGGTCCGCCAAAGATACCCGTTTGTTGCCCTGTAATGACAACTTGAGCTTCACCCGTACGAAGCTTCGCGACACGCTCCCGCAAACGCTCCGTCATGTTCGGATTTTGACGTTCGAGTTCGTCTGTCAGTGCCGCAAGATGCGGATAGTGACGTTCTTCAAGCAAACGGCTCCTCGACGCTAAACCACTCTCTCCAAAGTGGTCGACATATGTTAAGAATTCTTCTCGTGAAGCACGATGCATCAACGAGTTATCATCGTATAAGGCTTCAAATGGTTGTACCTTCAAACAAAATCCCTTCTTTCTTACCTAACTGGTCAGCTGATGAACAGTTGACGAATACCGAGTACGAACAGTATGAAATGGACAGGTAATGCCAGCAAGATGATGATCCGCCAACTGTGGCGAATCATTTGTCTCAAATCAACATCAAGTTGACGAATTCGTTGCCAGAGCGCATTTAACGCAAACACCAACAACACGACGATGACGATCCACCCTAAGTAATTTGTTCCGGTCAAGGCAATCAATGCAACATGAATCGCATACAGAACGATGAATGTTCCAAAGTCGAGTGCAAATCGAACTGCCTTCCCATGTTTCCGAAATAGAAGTAGAAAGACGAGATACAACGCAATCAGGCTGAATAAAGGAAAAATGATGAAGACTGTCACTGCGGACCCTCCCTCTGTTTGATCTGTTCATAATAAAAAGATAAACGTGGTGTCGCAGTCGTCGCCTGACGTAATGCGTATCCAAGTATCGGCTCTACTTCTGTTCGTCGTCCATACTCAAGATCTCGTAACATGGAAGAACGATTTTTGCTCGTATTCTTCATGATCCGCTCGATTTCGGAATAAGTAATGTCATGGTGCGGGAAGATTGTCCGCATTTCGTCAAATAATTGACGGGCTTCTTCTCGATAAGGCATCTCTAATAAGGATCCATTCTCAACACCGTAATAAGCCGTCACTGGATTGATGACGACGTTGATGAACAGCTTCGTCAATAAGACAGCTTCCATATCTGACTCGAATTCAAAGCACAGCTGCTTTGACGACAAGTTCGCTACCTCTTGATTCCCGTAGCGGATGCGTCCTTTTCCAGTATGCTGGACTTCAAACGGTGCAGTACGCATGGCACCATGTTCGACGATACCAAATAAGACGTGCGGCAATTGTTCTTTCCATTTCAAATGATCCATTCCATTTTGCAGGAACATGACGGGACACGTCAGCCGTTCGAGGAATGGAATCACACTTTTTATATCATACGACTTTGTCGCGACAAACACCAAGTCTTCTGACTCGAGCCGATCAATCTTCCGGATCCGTACGAGACGACTCGCTTGTCCATCGCGAATGATCGGTCGTTCCTCATCTTGTTCTTGTCGCACATAAAGCGTGACTGCATGCTCTTCCGATAAATAAGAGGCAAGCAACAAACCGATGGCACCCGCGCCAATGATTCCAACATTCATCTATTCATATCCCCTTTCATGAAAAAAGCGACCTTAAAACCGATTTCTCGATTTGAAGGTCGCTTTTATACCGATCAATCAGCTTATTTGCTGACGATTTCTTTACCTTTGTACGAGCCACATGCTTTACAAACGCGGTGTGAAAGTTTCATTTCACCACAGTTTGGGCACTCGACCATACCTGGTACACGGAGTTTGAAATGAGTACGGCGAAGACGTTTGCGTGTTTTCGACGTTCTGCGGAATGGTACTGCCATCGTTGTCCACCTCCTTGAAAAAATACACTCGCCTTTACTTCAGAAATCAGGAATCCTGATCTTTTTTAAAGAACTGAGCGAGACCCGCGAGTCGCGGATCGATTTTTGGTTCGGTTTCCTCTGGATCTTCTTCAGAAAGAATCGTCCAGCCTTCCCCCTCAACCAACTGATTCTCTTCATCATCCCCATGCACTTGCACTGGCACATGAAGTAAAATCAATTCTTGCACGAGCGGTCGAAGATCGACCGTATTCCCGATCGGCACGTTGATGTCATCTGCTTCGTTCGAAACAGCATCGACCTCGAGCAGGAATGGCTCGATGGATTCAATCTCGAATGGATAAGCGACGTCATTTAGCGTCCGGGCATCCGGAAGCGTCATTTCGCCGGTAATCCGAAGATTGAATATTAATTGATTCGATGTAAACGATGCATTTGCACGAACGTGCACAGGTTGCACCGCCCGGATATCCGGATGGAGGGCGACTAGCTCATTGAGCTCGATCGTCTCGTTAACCTGAAGTTGACCCAGATTGCGCAATTTATTCAATTGCATCAGGGACCATTTCATCCGAATCACCTCAATTGCAACAATATGAATTATAGAGAGGACATCTTGTTTTGTCAATGTTTTTTCTTTACACTGAAATCGCTAGAGAACGAACACTTTTGGACGTCTTTATCCATATTACCGCACTTAATTCGGTTTGCAAAGGAGAAAGTTTTCATGAGGATGACAGCTATCATTTCAGAGTACAATCCGTTTCATAACGGACACTATTATCAAGCGACAACAGCACGACGGGAAACGGATGCCGACGTCATCGTCGCCATCATGAGCGGGACGTTCATGCAGCGTGGTGAGCCCGCCTTTACGGATAAATGGACACGTGCTCAGGCAGCGGTCGCGAGCGGTGCCATCGATCTCGTTCTTGAACTCCCCTTCTATTTTGCTGTCCAACGTGCTGATCGTTTTGCACTCGGTGGTGTGACGATTGCCGAGACAATCGGCTGTCAGTCGCTTTCGTTCGGAAGCGAGTGTGGAGACATCGAACCTTTTCTGCATGCGGCAGCGGAACAGATCGAAGAGACACCTGCATACAAGGAAGCGTTACACGATGGATTATCAGTGGGCCTCTCTTCTGCTCACGCCGCCAGTCAAGCATTCAGGAGCGTCTCACAGACGCTTGATTTAACACAACCGAATAATACCCTTGGCTATTATTATGCTCGCGCCGCAAATACACTATCGCTCCACACGACGAAACGGATTGGAAGTGGCTACCACGACTTATCAACCGGGGACATCATGAGCGCCACCGCGATACGCGCCCATCATCAGACGCACGGTCAGCTGCTCGCACTTCCTGAACAGACCGAAGACGTCTTAGCAAACGCCTCTTTCGCCAACTTCTCGCACTATTATCCGTGGATTCGACAACGTCTACTGACGACTCCAGTACCCGAGTTGATACGAATCGCTGGGATCGACGCTTCGTTAGCACCACGACTCATGGAAGGGGCGAAACAAGCAACGACGTTCGACACCTTTCTGAATTACGTCAAAACACGCCGTTATACGCGGACGAGCCTGCAGCGTGCCTTGATCTATCTATTGACCTCAACGACGGCAGAGGAGGTCGCACGGATCGATTACGACCATGTTGATTTCGTTCGTCCCCTCGCCTTTTCAGAACGAGGACGACAGGCACTCAAAACCATCAAAACGCGGACTGCCGTCTTCAGCACCTTCACGAGTCATCCTTGGCTAACGAAAGAAAGCCAAGTGACAGCTGCATATGCACTGCCCTTGGCTCGCTACGACGCGTTGCTTGAACACCGTCGCTTTCCTTATTTTGCTGGAAGTTCTTCTAAATAATCAATCGCATCTTCGACTGTTTTGATCGGAACGAGCTTCATGTTCGTTCCGAGTTTTTTGATGGATGGTTTTGCTTCTTTGTAGTTCTCTCCTGCTGGCACGAACATGATTTCTGCTCCTGCCTCGTCAGCAGCGACGACCTTTTGCCACGCTCCACCAATCGGTCCCACCTTGCCGCCTTCTTCAATCGTTCCCGTGCCGGCGATTTTATGCCCTTTCGCCAAATCCCCCGGCGTCAATTGATCATAAATTTCAAGGGTGAACATCATTCCAGCAGATGGTCCACCGACACCTTCGACCTGAAACGCAATATCAGGATCCGTCGTCACGTTTGAGATCGGAAGCGGTTCGTAAATACCTAGTCCGACTCGCTTGACCTCTTTAGATAACTGATCCACTCGAATCGTCGTCTTCTTGTCTTCCGATTTACGCGTGAACTGAATCGGAACAGCTGTTTTGGCTTTTTTCGCTTGAATCGTCTTCATGAAACCTTCAAATGACGTAATCGGTTTTCCGTCAACACTTGTAATCCGATCCCCTGCCTTCAATTTCCCCTCGGCTGGACCACCGGGAATGACGCCGGAGACGTAGACCCCTTCGAAATCGACATCGACCTTTTGATCCGCCAATTCATACGCTTCGATCGTTGCGTTATGTTGCGCTTCTTCCATATACAGCTTCTGACGCGTTTCATACTGCGCGTCCGACTCTCCGTCGTACAGATAATCACTTACACTCGATGTTTCGGAGAACGGTAGAAATAAGCTTTCAATGAGAAAGTAAGGCGTGGCCCGGCGTTGTGCGATCGTCAGCATCATCAAATCTCCCGGTTCCTTGTCGCCTCCAGACACATCGATCAAATCTTCCGTCGACGTCGCGTCACCTGGATAGGAAATGAAATAGGGAAGCGGTACGAAAAATACGATCAAGGCAGCGATGATTGCTGCTAAGGCAGGTTTCCAAGCTTTCATCACAGTTCTCCTTTCGTATATTTCTGACGTAGCGCTTCTTCGACAGAAGGCGGTACGAGATCGGCAACGGAAGCACCATACTTGGCAGCTTCCTTAACGATCGAAGAACTCAAGAAGGAATACTGATTATTCGTCATCATGAATAGTGTCTCGATTTGATCATTCATCTTCTTGTTGATGGAAGCGACTTGCATTTCGTATTCAAAATCCGAAACTGCTCGTAAACCGCGTACGATCGCGGTTGCTCCGACTTCCGCCGCATAATCGACAAGTAGACCATTAAAGGAATCCACCTTGATTTGAGGTAGGTGCGACGTCACATCGGCAATTAACTCCATCCGTTCCTGGACAGAAAATAGTGGTTGCTTCGAAGAATTATTCAGTACGGCAACGATGATCTCGTCAAAAATCGGAACAGCACGCTCGATGATGTCTAAATGTCCGTTCGTGATCGGATCAAAGCTACCTGGGCAAATGGCGATTCGTTTCATTCGTGGTCTTCCTCCGCTTCCATGAATTCGTACAACGTGATCGAGATGACAGCGGAATAACGAAGTCGACGCACGACTTCTAGTCGTCCGATCTGGTCCGGCAATTCAACCGCTGAGTCATGTTCACAGACGATGACACCATTGTCCGTCAACATGTCGTGTTGCTCTATGTACGTGACATGTTCCGTCAATCGCTCTTTTGCATAGGGAGGGTCTAGATAAATCAACTTAAACGGCTCTTCAGATGCTAGTTCCGCTAAAGCGATCGCTACATCTTTTTTCAAAACACGTGCTTGGTCCGTATAGTGCGTCGTTCGTAAGTTATCTTGGATCGTTTGGACCGCTTTATGGTGTTGGTCGACGAACACTGCCTCATCGCATCCTCTTGAAAGAGATTCAATCCCAAGACCACCGCTCCCCGCAAACAGATCCAGTGCTCGTCCTCCGTTGAAATAAGGACCGATGACGTTGAATAAGGATTCTTTTACCTTATCCGTCGTCGGTCGTGTTTGATCCCCTGGCACTGCTTTTAATCGTGTACCTTTCCGTTCCCCTGAAATGACTCGCATTTCCTTCATTCCTTTCAACAAAGAAGCGACGAGGATGTCCTCATCGCTCCATGGATTATGCTTCTTCTGGCATTTTACCTTTTTTGTTCGCGAACGTCTCCGTGATGAACGGTCGTTCTGAACGTTTGATCGATTCGACGAACGGGAGAGTCGAAATGACTTCCATCACCTGTTCATGCTGATCTAAATCGACATACAGATGAACGTATCGTTCACGTTTAGACGTAAAGTAGACGTTCCCGTAACGGCGTAATTGACGGGATGCTTTCATCGCATTGACATAGACGATGAGTCCCACTCGTTCCTTGATCACGCCAGCCTACCCCCTTCACCTTCGTTATCCGCTACAGCTACAGCTGCCACCGGTCGAACAACCTCCAGCGCATCCTTGATCGAAGAAAGGATTTCCCGTCGGTACTTTAATTTGCGGTGATACTTCCCCAGCGAGCTTCAGACTGATTTGTCCGAGTAACGTCTCGAGTTGTTTTTCCGCCTTTTTAAACTGCGCGACTTCCTCTTGTAAATCAAGTCGCCGTTTGACTTCATGGACCTTTTTCGTGATCGTCTGATAGTCAGGATGATACCGTCCGAATCGCTGTACGAGTTCGTAGTCCTCCTTGACTTGATGAAAATCGCGAATGACAGCCTGTGCCTCTACTGACTCTTGCTGTGCTTGTTTCGCACATCTATATGCTTGCCCCGTTTCACTTTGAGCGAGAGATCGAATGAGGTCTTCCGCTGCGTTGATGAGGTCAATCGTCTTATCGGTATATATCACAACGAATCTCCTCCTTAACTTTACCATCTTATCATAACATTTCTCTCCCTCCTAGCCTGTTGAATTGTGTATAATTTGTTCAGAAGGAAGGAATGAACTTTATGCAACTGCTCTCTTTTAATATGTTCCGGACGATTGGAATCAAGACGGAACATGCCAAATCAGATTATCACTTTGATTCCTTAAAAAAAATCGAACAGGCGGATGTCGTCCTGTTCCCGGAATACTGGCAAATCCACTCAATCATCTACGGAATGAAAAAACCGATTTTCCCGTCGGCTGCTACGTTCCACTTAGGTCATGACAAGATCGAGATGACGCGGATTTTTCAAACCGTCATTCCGGATAACATCCCTCGGACCGGCATCTATGGAAAAAATGAATTCACCGTCGAACGTGTCTTACGTGAATTTTCGTTTCCGTTCGTTGCGAAGACGGTCCGTAGCTCCATGGGACAAGGTGTCCATCTCATCAAAAATGAAACAGACTGGAAGAAATACACGGATACACACGAGACGTTCTACATTCAGGAGTACATTCCGAATGAGAAGGACTTACGTGTCGTCGTCGTCGGCGATCAAGTCCTTGCTGCGTACTGGCGCGTCGGTGGTGCTCAGTTCTTAAATAACGTCGCTCAAGGTGGTGTCCTTGATTTTGATGATGTGCCACAAGGAGCAATCGACTTCGTGCTCGCTCTCGCGAAACAGCTCGATATCGATCACGCCGGTTTTGATCTCATCATCCGTGACGGACAGTGGTACGTTCTTGAGTTCAATGTCTTCTTCGGTGGAGAAGGACTGAATCACCTTGGTATCCACGCACCGGATACGATTCTTGAATATGTCGAACGAAAATATGGAAGTTCATGAATTCTTCAAAATGACTTCACATCTTTTACGTCATCGTTTCATTCATTATGGTATGATAGTTTGGAAAGACTAGTATCTACTAGCAAACTGGGGTATAGGGGGATTCAAACATGAAGTTTGAACAATATGGTATTGAAGGCAAGGAACTGAAGTTCGGTCTTCTCGAAACAATCATGGAACATCACCGCTTCGTTCGTGAAGGACAATGGGATTACGAACGCGCGATGTACGACATGAAGTATGAAAAACAATCAACAGGTGAAGTATTCTACCTGCGTGTTCCTGTCTATGCGATCCAAGGTGAGATTGAAGACCGCCATGCTGTCGTTCGTATGATGACACCACTTCTCGGTAAACACTACTATCCACACGGTGTCGAGTATGATGAGACGTTCCCTCCGGAAATCGTCAAAGACTGCGAACGTCGTTTAGCAGCATTGCTCGAAACACTCGAAAAATAAGATCCACACGTAGAGGTTCCAATTAAGGAGCCTCTATTTTTTGTTTTTCATTCCAAACAAAAAAGCTAACGACCTCGCATCATCTACGAAGTCATTAGCTGTTCTGTCCACCTGATTGTTATTCCTTAAAATACACGAAACAGCTATTAACGCGCGACGAATTGTACATAAGATACGACATCGTCTCCAAGCTGAATCCCAAGCTGCTCGCGTACATGAAGATAAAGTGCGTGAAGTGACGTTGCCGGTGCACTGACCTTTACGCTAAATGCAATCTCTTCCCGGTCCATCCGTTTGATCCGGGAGTGATGGATTCCATAATCCTCGATCGCACAAGCAAGTAATTCCTCGATGGCTTGAATAGAGACGGTAACATCTCCTTGCATGTACTCTTCATAAGTCATCTACTTTCACTCCTTTGCTAATTGTGTGACCGAAGACATGACCTCTTCTAAGTCGACCGGTTCATCCGGTGTCTTCGCCATAGATGAAATCGCCCGTACTTTATTATCACGGTCCAAAATGAACATTTGTGTTCCGTGTGTCACTAAGCCGCTCTCAGCCTTCGAGTAATAGAAATTCAACTGACGTGTCAAACGATCGATGACGACTGGATCTCCCGTCAATACTTTCCAGCCCTTAGCATCTGCTTCAAAGTTCGAAGCATACTTTTTCAAGACTTTCGGTGTATCCACTTTTGGATCAACCGTCACTGCGACGAGTTCGACGTCACTTCCGTACAATTCTTCGCTCCGAAGCTTTTTCTCAAGCTTACGGTAATCATTTAATGTCAATGGACAAATATCAGGACAGTTCGAGTAGAAGAACGTCAAAACTTTGACTTTTCCGTCTTCCGAATTGAATGATTTTCCATCTACGGCATTCGTTAATTCAAATGGTGTCGGTTCAGCGATGACAGGTAACTTTTCTTTCATGAAAAAATAATAATATCCCCCGGCTGCCGCAACTAAGATAAGGACGACGGCAGCGACCGTCAAGTAACTGTTCTTTTTCAAGTTGGCTCCCCCTTAATGACTCCAGATCGCCCGGAATACGTTCGTCGTCTCACCCGGATCGTAGACGACATATAGTAAGCAATACACGATCACACCGGTAATGGCTGTCAAAAACCAAACGATTGAGGCAACCGGTCCGATTTTACGGTGACGTGCAAAGTTCTTCTTATAGGCGTGATAGAGTGCCATCAAACCGAGCACCCCACCAGATGTCGCAAGAAGAATGTGGAAGATCAAGAATCCTGTGTAGTAGGCTTTGACGGATTCTGAACCGCCAAAGGCTGTGTTACCGAGCAGAATCGTCCGCAAGGCATACATGATGAAGAATAATAAAGCGAGTGCAGCAGCAATCGTCATCACGGTTTGGTGAGCTTTCATGTTACGACGCGTTTGGGCGATCAAAAACCAGCCAATCGCTACGAAAATCGCACTGATGACAATCAGTGACACACAAATCAACGGCAAATAACTCATGTTCCAACTTCCTCCAATTTAATCCGCTTTTGGTGTGAAGGACATCCCTTCATCCACGGCAGTACTTTTTGAACGGCGCACCCATGTAAAGAAGGTCAGTCCGAAGAATAGACCATACACGAGTTCTTGACCGAGCTTCATGAGGACACCACCAAAGCGTTGGTCCTCTAATAAGTCATCTGTCGTTCCGAGCAATCGTTCCAGGTTCAATCCGCTTAAATCATTGTTCGGCATACAGTAAGCGAGTACTTTCGCGAACGTCGCCGGATCCTGATACGCTTGATACTGAAAACTTTGACTGAAGATCATGAAGGCACAGGCTGGTGTCAACAACACACCATTTGCCACGATATAGACCATCTTCTTCAGGTCAGAAAGACTGTCCGCCTCATTGACCGGTGCAATGATCGGATACCACATCGTCATACTCAAGAAAATCAATGTTCCGTGGAACAGACGGTGAACGGTATAGTTCGTCAAGACATAATCAAAAATAAATGGCATGTGATAGAACGTAAACAAGGCATTAAAGACGACAAGTGCAATCAGCGGCTTGATGAAGAAGCGAAGAATCCTCCCAAGATACGGTGTATCGAACAAGCGCTTATAAAGCCACTCTGGTATCGCAATCAACAAGAGCGGCGGTGCGACCATATAGACGAATACCATCTGCAGCATGTGTGCTGAGAACGTGATATGTGCTAGCAGGTCTAACGGACTTCCAAAACCGATGTAAAAAACGATCAGTGCCGCGAGCATCGAAAACTTTTGCCCAAGCGTTGTTTCCGGCTCATCCGGACGACGCAACTTTTCTGTCACGACAGCATATAGGATATACAATCCAACGAGTATCAACGCATAATACGGACTCCATAAGACAGTCCATTCGAATTGCGAAAGTGCTCCCCTTAAATTGCCTAACATATTTTTTCACCCCGTTCCTTTCTCTTACAAACTAAGATTACCGTTCCCCTATTTCATTGTAAAGGTTTCTCATAAAACGATTCCAAAATAAAAGACCATCCTGCTAAACGTTAGCAGAATGGTCACATTTCTTACCAGATCAATAGACGAAGCGTCGCAACAATCGTCAAGGCGACGAATACACCGAGACCCATCATGACTTTGATCCATGTGTTGCCTTTATTGTTCATGTGCATGAACATATAAAGTTGAAGATAAACTTGAACGATGGCCATGATGATCAAGAAACCACCAGCTGCCCAGTGCGGCATGAGCTCAGCCATGACAGCACCGAACGCGATGAGTGTCAAGACGATCATGAGCGCGAAACTGATGAGTTGCAGTTGTGTCTCGCGACTACGTTCCGCTTTCATCTCGAGTTCGATTTGATTACGCGTAAGTTGTGGTTCGTGTTTTTCCATCTTATTTCACCATCCCCATGAGGTAGACGACTGAGAAGATAAAGACCCAGACGACGTCAATGAAGTGCCAGTAAAGACTTGAAACATAGTACTTCGGCGCGTTCACGACCGTGATGCCACGGTTCCAGTTCCGGATGAGAAGTGTCGAGATCCAGAGAAGACCGAACAAGACGTGCGCACCGTGGAATCCGACGAGTGTATAGAAGGCAGAACCAAATGCACTCGATGTGAACGTGTGACCAATGTGGTAGTAGTGATTGAACTCATAAATCTCACCACTTAAGAATCCAAGACCGAGAAGTAATGTGATGATGAGCCAAAGCTTCATCTTTTTCACATCATTACGTTTCATTGCCATCATGGCAAGAACGCTTGTTAATGAACTCGTCAAGAGAAGCATCGTCATGATGAAGACGAGACCCATTTCGAAGATGTCATAACTGCGTAGACCTTCTTTTGCACCGGAGTTATGAAGTCCGATGTATGTTCCGAAGAGAGAGGCGAACAAAGTCGTCTCTCCTCCAAGGAAGAACCAGAAGGCTACATATTTATTCTTACCCTCAAGTGTTGCTTTTTCAACATGATCCGGAATACCCGTGATCGGGTTATTCGGTACTGAATGATGACCCATCTTACTTCGCCTCCTTTTCTGCTTCAAGGCGTAGATCTTCTTCGACGACTGATTTCGGGATGTAGTATCCTTCATCATCGATCCAAGAACGGAAGAACATCGCGATCAATGTCATCGCAAGACCAATCAAGGCAACAACAAGACCAACAGTTCCATAGTCTAGGCGAAGAATGAATCCGAGACCTGCGAGGAATAGACCGACTGACATGACGAATGGCAAGATCGTGTTGTTCGGCATGTGGATATCACCGACTTCTTCCGATACAGAAACTGTTTTGTTTCCTGCCATTTTTTCGAGCCAATACGTATCCAAACCTTTGACGAGTGGGATTTGAGCGAAGTTATACTCTGGAGTTGGAACTGGAAGTGTCCACTCAAGTGTACGTCCATCTCCCCAGACGTCGCGTTTTACATATTCTTTTGACATCAATGCTGCTGCAATCGAAATGACGAGAACGATCGTCGACACACCCATGAAGGCTGCACCGATTGATGAAAGTAAGTTCATTGTTTCCCAGCCTTGGTTTGGCAAGTACGTGAAGACACGACGTGGCATACCTGTAAGACCAAGAATATGTTGCGGGAAGAACGTCAAGTGGAAGCCGATGAAGAACAACCAGAATTGAATTTTTCCCCAGAATTCGTTGAGCTGTTTCCCGAACATGAGTGGGAACCAGTAGTAAAGACCTGCGAAGAGACCGAAGACAACCCCACCAACGATAACGTAGTGGAAGTGAGCTACTACGAAGTAACTGTCATGGTACTGGTAATCGGCAGGTGCAACAGAAAGCATGACCCCTGTCATACCACCAACAAGGAATGATGGAATGAACGCGACCGAGTAAAGCATTGCGACTGGGAACGTCAACTTACCGCCCCATAGCGTAAAGAGCCAGTTGAAGATCTTGACCCCTGTCGGTACAGCAATCGCCATCGTTGCTACGGCGAAGATCGCGTTTGCGACCGGACCGAGACCAACTGTGAACATGTGGTGGACCCATACCATGAATCCGAGGAAACCGATCAACATCGTCGCAAAGACCATCGTCGTGTAACCGAAGAGACGCTTACGAGCAAATGTAGGAATGATTTCAGAGAAAATACCGAATGCCGGTAAGATCAAGATATAAACTTCCGGGTGACCGAAGATCCAGAAGAGGTGTTCCCAGATGACGATGTTTCCGCCCGCTGCCGGGTCGAAGAAGTGCGCTCCGAAGAGTCGCTCGAACGTCAAGAGGAACAATCCAACCGTAAGTGGTGGGAATGCGAAAACGATCAAGGCAGAAGCAACGAATGCTGTCCATGTGAAGAGCGGCATCCGCATCAGTTTCATACCTGGTGCACGCATGTTCAAAATCGTAACGAGGAAGTTAATCCCCCCCATAAGTGTACCGAAACCAGAAATCTGAAGACCCAACGCGTAGAAGTCTACACCGAGAGACTCAGGTACTGTCGAGAGTGGTGCGTATGCAGTCCACCCTGCGTTCGGTGCAGCGCCGAAGAACCAAGAAAGGTTCAACAAGACTCCACCAAAGAAGAACAACCAGAAACCAAGTGCATTCAAGAATGGGAACGCAACGTCACGTGCCCCGATTTGAAGCGGTACTGCTGCGTTCATGTATCCGATCAACATCGGCATCGCTGCCAAGAAGATCATCGTCGTACCGTGCATCGTGATCAATTGGTTAAAGAGTTCACCGCTGACGAAATCGTTCATCGGTTTAATCAATTGAAAACGAATCATTAGGGCTTCTACGCCACCGACTAGAAGGAAGAACAATCCAGACATGATGTAGAGAATCCCGATTTTCTTATGGTCGACTGTCGTTAGCCAGTCCATGATGCCGCTTTTTTTCTGCGGCATACCCATAGTATGTGTCCCCACTATGATTCCCCCTTAAAAAATTATTGGAGCTTTTTGTCCAATAGATAATCTGCCAATTCGCTCAATTCTTCATCGCTGATCTGATCTTCAGAGAATCCAGGCATTTTCGTACCTTGTTTCTCTTTTTGTGGATCGCGAATCCATTTTTCGAGGTTTTCTTTATCATGGTCGAGGTAACCCGCGATACGCTGACGATCACCGAAGTTCGTCAAGCTAGGTGCGACTTTTCCGCCACCATGACAGCTGAGACAGTTCTGGGCATAGACTTTCTCGCCAGTCGTCCAGTTCTTTTCATTCTTTTTATCAAGCTGCTTCGTCTCTGCTTCTTTCGCAGCTTTCATATCTTTCAACCAGTTATCGTAGTCGTCTTGTTCAAGTGCAACGACTTTGAAGTCCATCAATGCGTGAGAAGGACCACACAACTCGGCACATTTACCGTAATAAGTGCCTGCTTCTTTTGCTTGTAACCACATTTCGTTCTCAAGACCTGGGTTCGTATCTGTTTTACCAGAAAGAGCTGGTACCCAGAATGAGTGAATGACGTCTTTAGACGTCAAGTTAACAGCAACACGTTTACCGACTGGGATGACAAGTTCTTGTCCTGTCGAAACACCTTTGTCTGGGTATTCGAACTCCCACCAGTAGAGGTTTGCTGTAACGTTGATTTGTTCGTTTTTCTTCGCTTCTTTTGCATCTGCGAGTTCAACCGTTGTTTTGATCGTCGGAATTGCAAGAACGATCAAAAGAAGAATCGGAATGACTGTCCAGATGATTTCAAGCGTATGGTTCCCTTCGACTTGCTTCGGAACCGTGTTATCACCTGATTTACGACGGAATTTCATAAGTACGTAAATATAAATGACGGCTACGATCGCAAGGACGAACAACATGACCCACAAGCTAAGCTTGATGATCTCAAGTTGCATCTCAGCGCCTTCTCCGCGAGGCTGTAGCGCAGACAATTCCGGAATTCCACAACCTGATAACATAAGTGCCATCAAGCCGATTGGAAGAAGCCGGAAGAGCATTTTTACTGATTTTTTCACAACCATCCCCACTTTCTTTGTCCCCAATTTTGTCTTTCGTAATGGTGTACGTGAATTATGTCAAATCGTTTTAGAGAGAAACGAGTACGACCGTCACGATCCAAGCCGTGAAATAAAACAGTGAGAAGAAGAACATCTTCGACGCCCATTTGATTTCGGCTTGTTCATCTTGGATCTTCAGACCTTTCAGTCCCATATAGAGCCAATATCCACCGAGCAATGCCATGACGATCATGTAGATGATGCCATAGTGTGCTAAGAGGAGTGATGATGGAATGAGTACTGCAATCCACCATACAATTTGTCGTTTCGTGATCGCGAATCCGTTTACGACAGGTAACATCGGGATACCTGCTGCCCGATACTCCTCTGTTCGTCGCATCGCGAGTGCAAGGAAATGTGGTGGTTGCCACACGAACATGATGAGGAATAAAATCCACGCATCAATGTGAAGCGTCGGAGTGACTGCCGCAAATCCAATGATTGGTGGCACAGCTCCTGATATACCACCTACGACTGTATTGATCGTGTGCGTCCGCTTTAACCACATCGTATAAATCACGACGTAAACGAATGATCCGATCAATCCGAACACTGCCGCCACATGGTTGACGATCAACAACAATACCGTACCGGTCGCAAGAATACCGAGTCCTAGTGCGAGTATCCGCTGTCCATCCATCTTCCCAGTAACGCTTGGTCTTCCCATCGTCCGTTCCATCTTGTAATCGATGTCCCGGTCAATGTAGTTATTGAGGTAGCAACTTCCGGCAATGACCAACCCACTCCCAAGAAGCGTCCACAGTAACATCCACTTGGTTTGCCATAGATACAACAGGACATCATCCGTTATGTACGATGCTGCTACGACATACCCCGCGAAGACCGTAATCAGATTGGCACGGACAATCCCCATTTTTGCTAGGGTAATATAGTCCTTGAATGTCGGCTGATCTGCTTGCTCGATCGCCATATCCAGTGCCTCTCCAGTAACTTTCGCCATGCTGTTCCCTCCTTTTCACCGTCTGCTTCCGTTTAGCACCTAGGCTTCACGTAATTTCTTCACAGAAATAACACAGACATGCCACGAAACGCCCTTTTCTCTATAAAAGATACCACATATCGAGGACCGTGACGTATGAAAATACTTTCGACATAATGAACAAAATGTGAAATCTATGTGATTTTCATCACAGTTCACCATATTTACCTAATACTAGAATAGCGTTGTTCTAAAAGATTGCAACCCTTTCAGTACTTTTTATGCGATACTAGACCTATGGAAATCCATGTATTTCGTATTTTTTTAGAAAGGTGGTGTCCAAATCTTGAATCGAAAACTTTCGATGTTTTCAGCCTTCGTCACGTTTACGATGATGATCGTCTTACTGATGGGTGGGACAGTCACAAAAACGGATTCGGGAGATGGTTGCGGAACGGATTGGCCACTCTGTCACGGGGAACTCATTCCGACGAACCCAAGTGTTGAAACGATGATTGAATATAGTCACCGCGCTGTGACTGGAGTCGTTGGACTCTTAATCATCGCCTTATGTCTCTGGACGCTCGTTGCCTTCAAGGATCGATTAGATACGAAGATCTTTGCGTTTCTTGCTTTCATCTTCATGTTGATTCAATCGATCGTCGGTGCTGGAGCAGTCGTTTGGCAACAATCAGACCTCGTCATGGCGTTACATTTCGGAATCTCTTTGATTTCCTTTGCTTCGCTATTGATTTTGACACTGTTGATCATGGAGCGTCCGGGTCAGGAATTCAGGGAATCTGTCCCAGCATTCTTACGGAAGCTCTTGTACGGTCTACTCATCTATACGCTGATCGTCGTTTATACGGGTGCTTACGTACGCCACGTCGGCGCTACATATGCTTGCGTTGGTTGGCCTGTCTGTTCTCAACCTTCCATGACATTCGAAGCGTGGGTGCAGATGATTCACCGGATCATGGCAGGATTACTGTTCCTGTTCACCTTATTCGTCCATGTCGTTGCGATTCGCTTAAAGCATCGGACGACAACGATTGGTATGGCGTTCGCGACGTTCTTCATTTCGTGCCAAGTCGCCACTGGGGCTTGGATCGTTCTTGGTGGACATGCAACGTATGTGCCGTTACTCCACGCCTTCTTGATCACATGTTACTTCGGGGTCTTATCTTACTTGACGTACCATGCATTCCGAACACGTAAGGCAAATAGTCGTCTTCAATAAGGTCGTAAAAAAAGGATGTTCCTCAAGCGAGGAACATCCTTTTTTCATTATTTGAATCGAGCAATCGCACGCTTTCGCGCTTCGTCATGTGCGACGATTGGTTCTGGATAGCCATAATCCTTGCGTTGCTCAGCAGTCGGTTCATGAATATACTGCTTTGATAAATCCTTGATTTCCGTGACATACTTTCGAATGAACGCTCCATCCTTATCGAACTTCTTCGATTGAGTCGTCGGATTGAAGACGCGGAAGTACGGGACGGCATCC
This sequence comes from Exiguobacterium sp. KKBO11, assembly GCF_001644945.1. Classification (NCBI taxonomy): domain Bacteria; kingdom Bacillati; phylum Bacillota; class Bacilli; order Caryophanales; genus Exiguobacterium; species Exiguobacterium sp. KKBO11. The sequence continues at coordinate 813,223 of NZ_LUCU01000011.1, read as the reverse complement.
GTTCCGACTGATGCTGCCCATTGCCAACCCCCGATGTTTGATGCCGCTTCATAATCAACGAGTTTCTGCTGGAAATATCGTTCGCCTTTCTGCCAATCGACCAACAAGTCTTTTGTCAGGAAAGAAGCGACGATCATCCGTAGACGATTATGCATCCACCCCGTTTGATTCAATTGCCGCATCGCTGCATCAACGATCGGATAGCCCGTTTTGCCTTCACACCACGCCTTGAAGCCCTCTTCATCGTTCTCCCATTCGATTTCCCGATATTGCGTATTGACGGCTTGTCGTTTTGATTCCGGGAAATGCATTAAAATCATGTAATAGAATTCACGCCAGATGAGTTCGGTGATGAAAGTCTGTTTCCCTTTTGATTCTTTTGCCTCCTGAACAGCCGCATAGACGGTCCGAATGCCGATTTCTCCAGTCCGTAAATAGCGAGAAAGTAAACTCGTACCGTCGACAGCAGGAAGATCACGGTTCTCTTCGTAGCCTGCAAGCGATTGTTCGACGAATTTCTTCAAGCGTTGTTTCGCCTGCTTTTCACCAGGATGGAAGACGGCTTCCGACTCTGCCTTTTTAAAATAAGCGTTGATGAAACTATTATCGTGCTGACGCTTTTGATAATGATCCCGCAGCGTTTGCCACTTGACTTCATATGGTGCAGGAATGTCTTTTTTCATGAATGCATTCTTATATGGCGTGAACACTTTATAGAACTTTCCATCTTGCTTTTTAATGTCATGCGGGTGAAGAAGATGCCGGTCTAGTAGCCGCTCCGTCTGACGATCTTTACGCTTTTTAATGATTTTTTCATCTCGCGTCTTGAATGGTTCGACATATTCCGCATTAAATAACAAGATGTCCGCATCATCAGTTGCGTCTAAGAAAGCCTGTTCATCCCCTTCGATGAAACGGATCGGCATCTCTTTCTCTTTGCAGGCATCAGAAAACATTTCGAGCGCTTGGAAGAAGTATTGTTGCCGTGCTTCATATTCTCCGATGTAATCCGGATTGAGCCAAAAGACGAACTCGACCGTCGCCTTAGGATTTTCATTTAGTAATTCAACAGCACGTGCCAACATGTGGTTATCTTGTAATCGAAAATCACTTCGTACCCAACAAATAATGTTCAATCGTATCCTCTCCCACTACGTATTGAATGAAAAACAGGCAGCCCGCCGAGCGTGCGCCTGTTTTTCGTTGTGACCTTATACGAATTCAATCAGTAAGTCTTGACTCGCGATAGCTTCGCCTTCCTTGACGTGGACGGCTTTGATTTCACCGTCTTCCGGTGCTTGGATCGTCGTTTCCATCTTCATCGCTTCCGTGACGAGGAGTTGCTCTCCTTTACGGACACGTGTACCCGTTTCGACGAGTACCTTCAGCACGCTACCCGGCATTGAGGCACCGATTTGTTTCGCATTGCTTCGATCTGCTTTTGGACGACTTGATGAACTTTCCTTAATACTGATGTCTTTGACTTCGACTTCACGAGGAACACCGTTCATCTCATAATAGATCGTCCGCATACCATGATCGTCTGGCTGACCGATTTGAATCAACTTGAGGTAGAGTGTCTTGCCTCGTTCGATTTCAACCTCGATCGTCTCACCTAGACGCATTCCATGGAAGAACGTATTCGTATCAAGAACAGAGATATCGCCATATCGCGCGACATACGAACTGTAGTCCATGAAGACTTTTGGATAGAGCGCGTAAGCGAGTGCATCAAATTCTGTAACGGGACGTTCAAGTTTTTCGAACAACTCATGTTTGATTGCGTCAAAATTGAGTGGGTCCATCATCTTACCTGGACGTTCTGTCAGCGGAGCAGCTCCCTTGAGAATAGCCTGTTGAACGTCTTGCGGGAAACCATCTGGTGGTGTTCCGAGCTCCCCTTTCATCAGTTCGACGACTGAATCCGGGAAATCAAGTCCACTTGCACGGTGCAAGACATCCTCTTCTGTCAGATGATGTTGAACCATGAAGAGTGCCATGTCTCCAACGACTTTTGACGATGGTGTGACTTTGACGATATCGCCAAACAGCATATTGACACGCGCATACATCTCTTTGACTTCAGACCAACGATCCGCAAGTCCAACCGCTTTTGCTTGTTGCTGTAAGTTCGAATACTGTCCACCTGGCATCTCATGGTCGTAGACCGTTGGATTCGGTGCGATCATATCGAGTTCGAATGCTTGATACAGATGACGCACGTCCTGCCAATAATCCGAAATCTGTTCAAACTTCTGTGCTGATACGAGCGGTTGACGTGGATGACCACTTAAGGCATGAATCAAGCTACCACCCGCTGGCTGACTCGTCAGTCCCGACATGCTTGATGCCGCGACGTCTACGACGTCGACACCTGCATCAATCGCACGCGCATACGTATAAATCCCGTTCCCACTCGCATCGTGTGTGTGGAGATGGATTGGTAGCGATACCGCATCTTTAAGTGCTGATACGAGTGCGTAGGCTGCCTCCGGTTTCAAGAGACCCGCCATATCCTTGATGGCAATGATATGAGCGCCGCTTTCTTCCAGTTGTTTCGCCAGATTGACGTAATACGGCAGGTGATATTTCGGTCGATTCGCATCGAATAAATCCCCTGTATAACAGACAGCTGCTTCCGCGATTTTACCTGTCGGCAAGACCGCATCGATGGCAAGTTGAATCGACTCCGGGTTATTCAAGCTATCGAAGATTCGGAAGACGTCGACTCCTGCCTGCGCCGCTTCCTTGACGAACGTGTGAATGACATTGTCCGGATAGTTTTTGTAACCAACGCCGTTCGCACCACGAAGCAACATTTGAATGAGGACGTTCGGCATCTTTTCACGTAATTTCATCAGACGAACCCATGGATCCTCCGACAAGAATCGATACGCAACATCAAACGTCGCGCCTCCCCATGCTTCGACCGAAAACAGTTCAGGGAGCAGTTTCGCCTCCGCTTCGGCGATCGCAACGAGGTCCTTCGTCCGCATCCGAGTCGCAAGGAGCGATTGATGGGCATCACGGAATGTCGTATCCGTCAACAACACATTCTCTTGTGCTGCCAACCACTTCGCAACAGCTTCCGGACCTTCTGCATCGAGGATCGCTTTCGCACCCGGTGTATAGTCTGCCGGAAGATTTTTTGGAATCCGGACGTCACGCGCAAGCGGCTTGTCCAATTTCCCGATTCCCGGGAATCCATTGACAGAAACCTCTCCGATGTACGTCAAGAGCTTCGTTCCCCGGTCTTGGCGTTTCGGGAAGATGAATAATTCCTGTGTATCATCGATGAACGAAGTGTTGTAATCGCCACTAACGAACGCATGGTGTTTCAAGACGTTGCTCAAGAATGGGATATTCGTCTTAATCCCACGGATTCGGAATTCACTTAAGTTTCGACGCATCTTCGCGACCGCTTGGTCATACGTCAAACCGTGTGTCGAGATTTTAACGAGCAACGAGTCATAATATGGTGAAATTTCTGCTCCGACATAGGCATTCCCACCATCAAGACGTACTCCAAAACCGCCTGGTGAACGATAGGCCTTGATCTTCCCTGTATCCGGCAAGAAGCCGTTTTCCGGATCTTCTGACGTGATCCGGCTTTGAATCGCAAAACCAAGCATCTTGATGTCTTCTTGTTGCGGAATACCGACGAGGTCACTATGTAACGATTCGCCTTCAGCGACACGAATTTGCGTCTGAACGATATCTACGCCCGTAATCATCTCCGTGATCGTATGCTCGACTTGGACACGTGGATTCACTTCGATGAAGTAAAACGATTCATCTTGCGTGACGAGAAATTCGACGGTTCCCGCATTCTCATATCCGACATGTTTCATCAGTGTGACGGCAGCGTCACAAATCTTTTGGCGACCTTCATCCGAAAGCGTCACACATGGTGCCACTTCGACAACCTTCTGGTGACGGCGTTGCACCGAACAGTCCCGTTCAAATAAATGAATGATGTTTCCGTGTGCATCCCCAATGATTTGGACTTCAATATGTTTAGGACGTTCGATTAGTTTTTCGACGTAAATCTCATCCGAACCGAACGCTTTCAAGGCTTCTGACTTTGCCCGTTCAATCATGTCCGGAAGTTCTTCTTCTGTCCGGACGACACGCATTCCGCGTCCACCACCACCAAGCGATGCTTTGACCATGAGTGGATAGCCTGCTTCCTTTGCGAACGCATACGCTTCATCAATGGATGAGATCGGACCATCCGTTCCCGGAATGACAGGAAGACCGGCTTCAATCGCAGTCGTCCGTGCACGTACCTTATCCCCGAACTTATACAGGTGCTCTTCTTGCGGTCCGATGAAGATGATTCCTTCTTCACGGCAACGTTTGGCTAGCTCAATATTCTCAGAGAGGAAACCATAACCAGGATGGATCGCATCACAATCGGCTTTTTTCGCTGTTGCGATGATATCTTCAATGTCGAGATAGGCTTCGATCGGTTTTTTACCTTCTCCGATCCGGTACGCTTCATCGGCTTTATAGCGATGAAGAGAACCCATGTCCTCTCGCGAATAAATGGCAACGGTACGAATACCGAGTTCTGTCGCTGCACGGAAAACGCGAATCGCGATCTCCCCGCGGTTTGCTACGAGAATCTTCTGGATTTTAGTCAACTGATGCTCCCCCTTTAGTTAATGAGCTCGTGGCACTCATCGAACGTGCAGTCTGCACTTCTTTATGATACGCCATCCGATATTTGTTTTGCATGGAAATGTTTGCCATCACACCAAGCATCGTACTCATGACAAGTAACGACGACCCACCGTAACTGATGAATGGCAAGGTGACACCTGTACCTGGAAATAGACCGGACATGGCCGCGATATTGATACATGTCTGGATGAAGATGATACCGGATATCCCGAGAGCGAGCATACTCGAATAAAGCGAGACACACCGATTAGCGATGATTGCCCCTTGAATCATCAGATAGAACAATAGACCGAGTACGACAAGAACCCCGATGAATCCGAGTTCCTCCGAGATGATCGACATGATGTAGTCGGTTTCAGGCTCTGGCAGATAACCATACTTTTGAAAACTATTCCCGAGACCTACTCCAAATAATCCCCCGTGGGCAATTGATATGACGGAGTTGATGAGCTGATATCCCTTCCCTTCTGCGTCAAGGAAGGGATTCAAACTTGCTTGAATCCGTTGCATCTGATTATCCGAAAAATTATTCCATGCGTACAAGAAGATGATTGGTACGGTGACGACACATAACATGATGTAACCACTCGGTAATCCAACTGCGAATAAAATCATCGCCGTGATGAGTAACAGAATGAACAATCCGCCGTCATCCGGTTGCATGCGAATGATGATCGCGTAAGGTGCAAGTAATACAACCATCGGAATCAAGATCCAGTCCGAGAAACTAAGTAAAATCCGTCTTCCTGGAGACGTCGCTGGAATTTGACGATGGATGAAGTGATGGACGATCCCAATCACGCCGTCCATTTTCCCTTTGTGCTTTTGATCAAAATAACTCGCAAGTCCGACGACGAGCACGAATTTACAAAGCTCGATTGGTTGAATCAAGAAGATACCGAAGTTCAACCATGCGCGAGCCCCGTTTAGTGGTGCCGAAAACAGCGTCGCCATCAACATCAACCATGTAATCGCGTACAAGAGTAAACGAATCACTGGTCCACGGAACACCTCATGATTGATTTGTGAAACGAAAAGGAACAGCACGATCGCCATCGCATCAAACATCAACTGCTTCTCAAAGAAGGACGTATTCGCATAATCTCCACCGTTCCACACGCTCGCACTATAGACCATGACCGTACTGATCGCCATGAGGATGAGCATCGTAAAGAAGAGACCATAGTCAAAAAATGCTCGTTTTTCTTTAAACTTCGCTAACATATGTACACGTCCTTTTTTCATTTTCTAAAAAAAAATACCCAAACGCCGCATTTCACGTTTGAGTAGAAAATCAGCACGTCTCCGCATCATGTAAATCAGATAATTGCTGTTCAAGTGATTCGAGTAATTGTTTACCCTCACCCGCATCAATCAGTTCAAGACGTACCGCAAAATCAATTTGACGGGATAATCCGAACATTTGTGTATCCAATACTTCCTCGTAAAGAGGACATTGTGGCATCGTTAAATTCGCAAGCTGGACCTCGATCAACCGGCGGATTTTTTGTGCATCCGCTTCTAGTAGCTCAAGAGCGCGCTGGCGATGAACTGTCTCGATTTCAGTTGACAATCCAATCCCTCCTCATCAAATGACGCGTTCCTGTTATAGCTAAACTTTACCTTACTTTCGCCAACAATTCAACGTTTCGGTATAATGGATTTGTTGGACTTACACATTTAGGGGGTAGAACAAATGATTTTTCCGATTAACGGTAAAGTACGGCATCAGTTAACGATTGATCCGACAGTCTGGATCTTTGATGAACGAAAGGTAGCAATCGAGAAAATCGGGCAACCAGCCGACACAAGTGAACAAGAAGCGTACTACGCGAAAATGGGGGCTGCGTGGGATAAAGGCATCATGGAAGGCAGTCGTACGGATCACAATCGTCCGATGACACGTGCTGAAAAAGAAGCCGCGCTTCAAGGGTCATTCGCAATGGCGCTTGCACCGTTCATCCGGAATGCCGAGCTTTTACCGGATGCGATCGCCATTCGTTTCGAAGGCGAAGAAACGGTCGAACTTCCACTTGAGCAACTCGACGAAGTGTATCTGCAGTTCTCACAAGACGGCAAAGTGTTAGCAGATGGACCCGTTCATCTATTACACGGACAACAGATCGTCAAATCCGTTCATACGGTTACTGTCATATAAGGAAAACGTGGTGCGCCTGAATAGACGCACCACGTTTTTTCATAGTAAATCGGCTGCGAGGCGTGCCAAGTTCGAGCGCTCCCCTTTGACGAGTTTGACGTGTCCCGTCATCTTCTCATTTTTGAGTCGTTCTACGGCGTAGGATAGACCATTGGAATACTCATCTAGATACGGATGATCAATCTGCTGTGGATCCCCGACCAACACGATTTTCGAGTTTTCACCGACACGTGTCAAAATCGTCTTGACTTCATGTTTCGTCAAATTCTGCGCTTCATCGATGATGATGAACTGCCCCGGCATACTACGTCCCCGGATGTACGTTAATGCTTCCAGTTGAATCGTCTTCATTCCGGCGAGAATGTTACCTAGTTCGTCTCCCGATCCCGTATTGAAAAGGTGTTCGAGGTTATCGTAGATAGGTTGCATCCACGGACGAAGCTTCTCTTCCATTTCACCCGGCAAGTAGCCGATATCGTTTCCCATCGGTACGACAGGACGAGCAACGACCAGTTTTTTATATTTGTGCTCGTCTTCCACTTGCAGGAGACCCGCAGCGAGTGCGAGTAGCGTTTTCCCGGTACCTGCCTTACCAACGAGTGTCACAAGTGGTACATCGTCACGTAATAATAACTCAAATGCCATCCGTTGTTGAACGTTTCGTGGAATGACGCCCCAGACTTGGTCGACATCGATCGAAAGTGCCCGAATGATCGGCAAGTTCTGATCAACGACGGCGATGGCTGAAGCTTTCGACATGTTACTTTTTAAGATGACGAACTCATTCGGTTGCACTTTTTCTGGCAAGACATCCACCGAAAGCCGTTTGTCCTGATAGAAGGCATCAATATATTCCTGATCGACGGTCACTTCGATGAATCCTGTATAAAGACCGGTCAAATCAGCGATATGATCCGTCATATAGTCTTCAGCGACTAATCCATACGCATCCGCTTTGACGCGGACTAAGATATCTTTTGAGACGAGAATGACATCTCGTGGGGTCGCTTCGGTTTGTTGTTCCTGATGAATCGACCATGCCAGTTCAATGATCTTATTATCGTTTGATTCGTGCGTAAACGGCGAACCTTCATGAATGGAGTCCCCGATATCGACGCGAAGAATACCGCCGTTTCCGAGTGGCACTCCCGCATGAAGCTGACCCGTTTCTCGTAATTGGTCTAAAATGCGAGCTGTTTCTCGTGCATTACGTCCAACCTCATCCATGTTGCGTTTTTTTCCATCTAGTTCTTCTAGTACGATCGCTGGTATGACGACGTCGTGCTCCTGGAATTGGAAAAGAGAAAGTGGATCGTGAAGCATGACATTAGTATCAAGTACGTATATTTTTTTCATTCCATCGTTCGCCCCTTTAGAGTCGAGTTTGTGATGAATGTTACGCTTTTAGGATGCGATGAACGAGTTGATCCAACCGTTCGGCTGCCTGTTCATCGTATGTTTTTTCGATAGTTGGTCGTTGTGTGACAGCTGCTCCGTAAAACAAGATGTCACGCACCTCCTCAACGCGTCCCTCATAAAAAGCGAGTGGCAACGGAAGGTCTTCTTGCGGCGTAAACGCCTTGACGTCCGTACACGTTAAGCTGTACGTCGACTGATCTGCAAAAAAGATCAATGTGAAGACCGGATGTTCTCGTAATGTTTTAACGAGATGAGAATCTGCTTCGATTGCAAAACGAACCGTTTGCGAATCCGTCGCATGTACCCAACTGATTGCATGTGTGATGGGCCAATGTTTGGATTGATCATGCGTAATCAAAAAAACGAGTGGTAATTGCGATAGTGCTTCTAGTTGACCTGAGTTAAGCTGTTGTTCAACTTTATTTGCCATGACATCACCCCCTCTACGACTTAGTGATGATATTTCGATATATACTTCTCGTTTCCCTTTTTTACATCTGAATAATCTTCTAATATGATATACTAAGAAAAAAAGGGAGGACCTGGCATGCGAGTGAAATGTACGATTTGCGATAAGCGTGAAACGATTGATGATTGGTCCTTCACGGCGAAGCGATTACGCAATAAACCTGTTCGTGTCCACATTTGTGATGAGTGTCGATCACGCGTAGAAGAACGGACACTTGAACGCCACGCTTCTGGACAATTTCATTTATACCCGACTTGGGAAACGAAACGAAAACACTGGTAAACAAAAGGTCTGAGGGGAAATTCCCTGACAGACCTTTTGTTGTTCATCGATTGATTCGAACGAGTCGATCATCATCTGCCGATGGATTCCCTCTTCCGTCCGTATTATTTGTAATATAGTAAATTGATGTCTCGTCAATCCAGACATCTCGAATCCGACCTTGATTTTCGACGATCGTCTTGACTTGCTTCGTCTCTAGATCGATGGTTTGTAATCGTTGTCCGACAAGTGTTGCAAAATAAAGTGTATTCTCTGCCGTTGCAACTCCACTTGGTGCAACAGATTGTTCTCCTACTTCATACCACGGCGTCACCAGTCCATCTGCTTGTTCTTTCCCTTCAATCGTCGGCCATCCATAATTCTTTTGTTCGATTCGGTTGATTTCATCGTGCCCACTTTGCCCATGTTCGCTTGCATACAGTTGATCATCGACGAAAACAAGTCCTTGTGGATTCCGGTGACCGAGACTGTAGACGTATCCTTTTTGATTCCCCTCGAACGGTTTCCCTTCAGATGTGATACGTAAAATCTTTCCTGCCAACGAATCAATGTCTTGTGCCAGTTCGGGATTCGCTGCGTCTCCTGCTGTGACGTAGAGTGCGCCCTCAGGTCCCCACTCCAGTCGTCCACCGTTATGAATCGTCGCTCCGGGAATATCATCGAGTAAGACACGTTCTTCCGTCCACTGGTCACCCTCTTCTTTTATCGCGATGACGCGATTCGTCGCTTGTCCTTGTTTGGCGTACGTATGGTAGACGTATGCCGTCTTATTGTCCTTAAAATCAGGATCAAGTACCATTCCAAGCAATCCACCTTCTCCTTCAGCAAGGACATCCTCTTTCAGCTGAAGGCGCATCCGTTCATAATCACCTTTTTCTCCTTTGACAATCGTTCCTTCTCGTTCCGTGATGTAAAATACCTCTCCTTCTCGGACAATATTCCACGGAGCGTTTAGCTCTTTAAATACGACTCCTTCTTGCGCTTGAGATGATTGCGTTGCTTTTGGATCACCTGAATCCTGTTGATTGTTTTCTTGTGTCGTCTGATTCGTTTCCTCTGTTGACGATTCTTCTGACGTTTGTGTACAGCCCATCAGAATACCCGCTAACAATAGGGGTATGACATACCTTATTTTCACTGTTTTCTCCCCCTTTTAGTATTCTTGTTCCCGCTACGCTTTAAATCATGCATCTGAATTGGCTCAAAAAAAAGAACGAACCTCCGAGGAGATTCGTTCTTTTGATTCATGACACGCTTCCGTCAAGAAGCTGTCCGTTCACGTTCACGCTTGACCATCCACATCCGGAAGCGATAAATACCAAGTACGAAGACCATCGCAAGGAGTACTTCAGGAATCGGCCATGTCCAGAAGACAAGCGTCAATGCTGCCGAGAAGACGGCGAGCAAGAGATAGACGATCAGTGATTTCCACCATGCTAGTTCCTTAGCAAATCCTAACTTAAAGACGACAAGTGTCAAGATGACGACGGTAATCATTAAAGGATAAAATCCCGCTTCGATGTTATTCGGATCACTTCCGATACCGAGAAGTTTCGCGATGAACGGAATATCGTATTTCGAGAAATCAGAAGCAACGGCAGCTTGTGCATTCATTGCCAGTCCCCCTATTCGTTCAAGACTTAATCTTTACCTAGACGACGACGTTTTTCTTGCTTTTCACGTTCGTTCTTATTCAAGACTTGTTTACGGAGACGAACCGATTGTGGTGTGATTTCACAGTACTCATCTTCGTTCAAGAATGTCAACGACTCTTCAAGTGAGAAGACACGTGGACGTTTAAGAACGTTCGTTGAATCTTTTGCAGATGCACGCATGTTCGTTAATTGTTTTGCTTTAACGACGTTGACAGCGAGATCGACATCACGGTTACATTCGCCGATGATCATACCTTCGTATACTTCAATACCAGGCTCGATGAAGATCGTTCCGCGGTCTTCAAGAGCTGAGATCGCGTAAGCAGTTGCTTTACCTGTTTCGATTGAGACCATAACACCACTACGACGTCCACCGATATCCGCTTGGATGAACGGACGGTATTCTTCGAATGTGTGGTTCATGATTCCGTATCCGCGTGTAGCAGAAAGGAATTCGTTACGGTAACCGATCAAACCACGTGAAGGAACGATGAATTCCATCTTCGTTTGACCGTTGTCCATTGTTTGCATGTTCGTCAATTCACCTTTACGGAGACCGATCGATTCCATGACAGAACCTGTGTACTCTTCTGGTGTATCGATGACGACGCGTTCGAATGGCTCGACTTTGACGCCTTCTTCTTCTTTGATGATTACTTGCGGTTTCGATACTTGAATTTCGTATCCTTCACGGCGCATGTTTTCGATCAAGATCCCGAGGTGAAGTTCCCCACGACCAGAAACGATCCAGCGGTCCGGTGAGTCTGTGTTTTCGATGCGAAGTGAAACGTCTGTTTCGAGTTCTTTTTCAAGACGCTCTTCGATTTTACGTGAAGTAACGAGATCCCCTTCACGACCAGCGAATGGCGAGTTGTTGACGATGAATGTCATTTGAAGCGTTGGCTCATCGATACGTAATAATGGGAGTGGATCAACGTGTGAAGTTGGGCAAACCGTCTCACCGACGTTGATATCTTCCATACCGGCGATCGCGATCAAATCTCCAGCTTTTGCTGTTTCGATTTCGACACGTTTTAGACCGAAGTAACCGAACAACTTCGTAACACGGAAGTTCTTCGTTGAACCATCAAGTTTTGAAAGCGAAACGCTATCACCAACTTTGATTTCTCCACGGAAGACACGACCGACACCGATCCGTCCGAGGTAGTTATCATAGTCAAGCATCGTAACTTGGAACTGAAGCGGCTCCATTGTGTTATCGACAGGCGCTGGTGTGTGCTCAAGAATTAAATCAAGAACGTTTGTGATTGTATCTTCTTGTTTCTCTAATTCAGGTTCAAATGAACTTGAGCCGTTGACTGCCGATGCATAAACGACTGGGAATTCGAGTTGATCTTCGTCAGCTCCGAGGTCGATCAAGAGATCAACGACTTCGTCGACGACTTCAAGAGGACGGACCATCGGTTTGTCAATTTTGTTGACGACGACGATTGGTTGAAGTCCTTGCTCGAGTGCTTTTTTCAAAACGAAACGTGTTTGTGGCATACAGCCTTCACGTGCATCGACGACGAGGATAACGCCATCAACCATACGCATGATCCGCTCAACTTCTCCACCGAAATCGGCGTGTCCTGGCGTATCAACGATGTTGATGCGTGTGTTCTTGTAATCAATTGCAGTGTTTTTCGCAAGAATCGTGATTCCACGTTCCCGCTCGATGTCATTTGAGTCCATTGCGCGTTCTTCGACTTGTTCGTTCGTACGGAACGTACCAGACTGTTTTAAAAGCTCATCGACTAATGTTGTTTTACCATGGTCAACGTGGGCGATGATCGCAACGTTGCGTAAATCATTTCGTACTAATGTTGTCATAGGTGTGTACCTCTTTCTATTCATTTAAATAAATCTTATCATACTTTCGGTCAACTTTAAGAGTATAGCACAGGTAGAGTCCTAATTGGCAATGACTAAGATTCGACATCAGTCCGAAAGCCTTTTCATTATCCTTCATTCACGCTACACTGTTAACGTACTCACGGGTAGAGGGGGAAAAGAACATGCGCCTGCTATTTTTATTACTCGCCATGCTTGCCGTAGGATCCATGGCAGCCATCGGCATCTTCATCGCGGAACAAAACGTCCCGATGACGATCGCCTCTGTCATCTTGATGATTGTTGCGATGGGTGCTGGGTTCGTCTTAAAGGCACGTTTACGAAAACAAGCATGAGCAAAAAGGTTCCTTTCGTTCAAGACGAAAGAAACCTTTTTTCAATCCTCTTGTGTTTGTACGAATGTCAAAACATCTTCAACGAACGTCCGGCTCCCTGCTAGCACACTCGTTTGTTCGAGAAATGACATCGATTCACCTGTGATCGTTCCGACACGCCCACCGACCTCTTCAATCAATAACTGACCAGCTGCGTAATCCCAAGGCATATTACGCATCGTGATATACCCGTCAACACGCCCTGCAGCTGTCCATGCGAGTTCAAGTGATGCTGCACCGATTGCTCGTACACCTACTGCGTGTCGTACGAGTGGCGCAAGACGATCCGTATTGATTCGACGATTTGGTGTCACCCAGGTCGCGTTCATACAGATGATTGCTTCTTTAACACTCCGCTCCTCAATTTGTGGTAGTCGTATGCCGTTTTGATAAGCACCATGCCCTTTGATGACATGGAACAACTCGTCCGCCATGACATCGTAGACGAAACCATAGCGTAACTCACCATCCACCATAATCGCGATCGAGATGGCAAACATTCGTTTTTGACGAATGAAGTTCATCGTTCCATCGATCGGATCAACGAACCAGATCGTGCCTTCGAGTGTATCGGGTCGAACGATTCGCCCTTCTTCCCCATAAATATGATGATTCGGATAGCGATCTAAAATACCTTGGATCAATAAATCCTCGACGGCTTGATCAATCTCTGTCACTAAATCGCTTTTTCCGGTTTTTTGTTCGACGTGATACGAACCATCAATTTTTTCGCGAATGTACTTTCCCGCTCGTTTGATCAAATCTATCGCATCCAACTCAATCTGCATTTGAGTTCACTCCTTCATCGTTGTTTCCAGCTTCTTCTATAGTAACAAAAAAAGAAAACCAGCGAACAGTTCGCTGGTTGAAGAGTTGATATTTTATTATAAGGTAGAGATCGGAACGTTGAAATCAAGCTTCAAGACGTACCATCTCTTGACGATATTTTTCGAGGCGCTCTTTACTTGCGCCAACAGCTTCTGCGTCACTTGCCACCATCGCATCGTGTAATGTAGCAAGCTCATAATCGATTTCGAGACGCAATACAGGAATGCGTTTTTCTGCATCTTTTCTCTTGTATGCTTCTATCACTTGTTTCACAGTAACCACACTCCTTCGCGGGATAAACAGAGGTTTAATTTGTCAGACAATTGCGACTTATTAGTGGATTGAATCTATAATAGTACGATTCAACTTAGATGTAAAGCATCTAATTTTAAAAAATACAGTTTCACATATTTGTAAGACCAACGTCTTGTATGTAGTATATAGCCGCTTCCTTTCCACTTTAAACAAATGTTGATCATTTCCCGCACATTTCCAGTCGGATTAAAAGATAAGACTCCTATACGATCGCATAGGAGTCTTATCTTCATGATCCAATTATTTCTTCATACGAACAATCGGTTCTTCCTGACGTTTCGCTTGTTGCATCGTCCGATAACTCGAGCAACCGGTCTCTTCCATATAAAACTGATCCCACTGTTTTTCCTCGGATTTCGAGGTGACGATTTGCTTGAATTCACGATACGCTTCGAGCAATCGTTGTCTTTCAACACCTGTCTCATACGCTTGCTCGACTAAATTAAAGAAGTCGATGACTTTCACGATTTCTTCAGTCGACCAATCGGAATTGAGCGGATAATTCAATGCCATCATTCCCACTTCCTTTCTGCACTTTTCTATTTTACACGGAAAAGAAGCATAAAACAGTTGCAACCGTACGAAAACTTGTTATAGTTAGCTTGTTTGATTGTATTTTTATTCGGTTTTAAGGGGGGAAATCTGGTGCAAACAAAAAGCTTAACACAGCTCGATACACCTTTATTCGATGCGCTACTTGCGCATGCGAAACGTCAACCAATTCAATTTCATATTCCCGGTCATAAAAATGGTCAAGGAATGGATCCAGCCTTTCGATCGTTCATCGGTCAGAATGCGCTCGATATCGATTTAATCAATATCGCTCCCCTTGATGATCTCCATCATCCAAAGGCAATCATTAAGGAAGCTCATCAATTGGCAGCTCAAGCCTTCCATGCCGACGAAACGTTCTTTTCCGTACAAGGAACTTCAACGGCCATCATGGCGATGATCATGAGTGTCGTCGGTCCTGATGATAAAATTCTCGTTCCTCGGAACGTGCATAAATCGGTGATGTCAGCTATCGTTCTTTCTGGTGCGCATCCGATTTTCATTCATCCTGAATTCGATGAGACATTCGGAATCGCACACGGTATCACACCAAGCGCGGTAGAACGTGCCCTTGCACTTCATCCCGATACAAAAGCAGTTCTCGTCATCAACCCGACCTATTTCGGCGTTGCTGGTGACTTAGAGAGCATCGTCAAGCTTTCCCATAGTAAAGGTATTCCGGTACTCGTCGACGAAGCACACGGCGTCCATATCGCATTCCACGAAGATATGCCGTTGTCAGCGATGCAAGCAGGAGCTGATCTTGCCGCAACCAGCGTGCATAAACTCGGTGGCTCACTTACAGGAAGCTCTGTCCTGAACGTTCGTCGCGGACTTGTCTCTCCAGATAAAGTTCAAGCAGTGCTCTCGATGTTGACGACGACATCGACATCTTACCTGTTGCTCGCTTCTCTTGACTGCGCTCGGCGTCATCTTGCGATCAACGGTGAAGCGATGAATCGTCGGGCCCTTGAACTTGCGACACGGATGCGCTTTGGATTAGCGAAGCTTCCTTATCTCGCCGTTTTCGGTGAATCCGATCTGCATTCGAGTGCTACGTTCGCTTTTGATCCAACGAAAGTGCTTGTTTCCGTCAAAGGACTTGGTATTTCTGGTCACCTCGTCGAAGAGTTCTTACGCGAAGAACATCGGATCGAGGTTGAACTTTCTGATTTGAATAACATTCTTGTCATCATCACGTCTGGTGATTCGGAAGAGACGATTGACGCCTTCTTACATGCGATGTCATTACTTGTCGCACGTTATCAAAATAATGGCGCCGAAACAACTGATCATTCGATTGTTCTTCCAGATATCCCAGCGCTTGCTCTCAGTCCTCGTGATGCGTTCTATGAAGAGACAGAGACGATTCCGTTGGTCGATGCGGTCGGACGGATTTCAGCTGAATTCATGATGGTATATCCACCTGGTATTCCTATCTTCATCCCAGGGGAGATGATCACGGCAGACAACCTTGCTTATATTAAAGAAAACATCGAAGCCGGTCTTCCGGTTCAAGGTCTCGAGGATCATTCGCTCGAGACAATCAAAGTCATTCAACAATCGAATGCGATTCGTTAAAAATGCAAAAGCAGCCATCCTCATTACTCAGGATGGCTGCTTTTTTGAACCTTTCATTCGCCGTATTCATCGTTTGGTGAACAAGGAATGAATGCTGCGAGTGCTTCACCGATTACTTCGACATCCTCTCGCTCAATCGCAAATGTACGAATCAAAACCTCTCCATTCAACACATCCTGTTGATCGAGTAACGCTGACTGACCACCGGTTAAACTGACGACAAGTACTTTCCCGAAGAATTGTCCCGTACAGACGACAGCAAAATCATAGCGGGCGAGTGCAGTCGTCCAGCCGACAAAACGAACCTTATCCATTTCCGATACGTAATACAGCTCCTCTAAGGTAGTCACGGATTCCATGTGCGTCCACCCTCTCCGATTTTTACTCTTTCTTTTCCTTTTTTGAATCAAGACCAAACAAAAAACACCTCATACACGGTCGGCTCCCCGTGTATGAGGTGTTTCGATATTATTTAATGATGTGGATTGGGCTACCGATTGCAACTTCAGCAGTTTCCATTGCGATTTCACCGAGTGATGGGTGTGCATGGATTGTGAGTGCGATATCTTCAGCTGTCATACCAGACTCGATTGCGAGTCCCATTTCAGCGATCATATCAGATGCGCCTGTACCAGCGATTTGCGCGCCGATTAAGAGACCATCTGATTTACGAGTGATCATTTTCAAGAAGCCGTCTGGCTCGTTGAGTGCAAGTGCACGACCATTCGCAGCGTAAGGGAATTTAGACGCGATGTAATCGAGTCCTTCTTCTTTCGCTTGTGCTTCCGTGTAACCGACTGTAGCGAGTTCTGGATCTGTGAAGACGACCGCTGGAATCGCGCTGTAGTCGAGGTATGCAGGGTGTCCTGCAGCTGCTTCAGCAGCAATTTTAGCTTCGAATGAAGCTTTGTGTGCAAGTGGTGGTCCTGGAACGATATCACCGATTGCGTAGATGTTTTCGTTTGAAGTACGGCACTGATCGTCGATTTCGACAAGACCACGGTCGCTGACTTTGACTTCTGCCATTTCAAGACCAAGATCACCAGTGTTCGGACGACGACCGACAGTGACGAGGACGTAGTCCGCTTCAACTGTTTGTGCTTCACCGTTGACTTCGAATGTTACTTTAACGCCATCTTCCGACTCTTCCACACTTTGAGCAAGTGCTTCGTTGTGGATTGTGATGTTACCTTTTTGTTTGAGCTTTTTCTTAACGACTTGCGTCATAGCAGGCTCGAAACCAGAAAGGATATCTTTTGTTCCTTCAAGAATGACGACTTCTGTATCGAAGTTCGCATACGCTGTACCAAGCTCCATCCCGATGTATCCGCCACCGATGACGATGAGTTTTTTCGGGATTTCAGGAAGGTTCAATGCGCCTGTTGAAGAAAGAACGCGTTTTGACCATTTGAAAGCTGGAAGTTCGATTGGAGTCGAACCTGTCGCGATGATACATTTCTTGAATTTGTAAGGAGTCGAAGAATCTTCGTTGATGATACGGACTGTATCTTCTGATTGGAAGTAAGCTTCCCCAACGACAGTCTCGACTTTGTTCCCTTTAAGAAGACCACTAACGCCGCCAGTCAATTTGTTGACGACAGATTGTTTCCA
Organism: Exiguobacterium sp. KKBO11; assembly: GCF_001644945.1. NCBI lineage: Bacteria > Bacillati > Bacillota > Bacilli > Caryophanales > Exiguobacterium > Exiguobacterium sp. KKBO11. Next base: position 795,439 of record NZ_LUCU01000011.1, on the reverse strand, counting down.
AGATTGAACTTTCGAGAAATCGACAGTTGCATTCTCAGAAGTGATCCCCATATCGCTTGCACCTTTAGCATGCTGGAAGTTATGTCCTGCAGTGATCAAGGCTTTTGATGGGATACATCCAACGTTTAAGCAAACACCGCCGACGTTTTCACGTTCAACGATTGTTACTTTCATACCGAGTTGCGCGCCGCGGATTGCAGCAACGTAACCACCAGGGCCAGCCCCGATTACGAGTAAATCTGTTTCTTGTGCGAATTCACCTACTACCATTGCTTATCCCTCCATGATGAGAAGTTGTGGGTCGTTCAATAGGCGTTTAACTAAGTTAAGCGCGTTTTGTGCAGTTGCACCATCGATGAGACGGTGGTCGAAGCTGAATGAAAGTGCAAGAACTGGTGCAGCAACGATTTCGCCGTTTTTAACGACTGCTTTTTCAGCGATACGGCCGATACCGAGGATTGCAACTTCTGGGTGGTTGATGACTGGTGTGAACCACTGACCGCCAGCAGAACCGATGTTAGTGATCGTGATTGATCCGCCTTTCATCTCTTCGCCAGAAAGTTTACCTTCGCGTGCTTTACCAGCAAGGTCGTTGATGTCGTCAGCGAGTGAGAAGATCGATTTACGATCTGCATCTTTAACGACTGGTACGACAAGACCGTTGTCTGTATCTGCAGCGATACCGATGTTGAAGTAGTTTTTGTAGACGATTTCTTCGTTTACATCGTCGATTGATGCGTTGATTGCTGGATATTTTTTAGCAGCAGCAGTCAATGCTTTTACGACGAACGGAAGGTAAGTCAATTTCGTACCTTGAGCAGCCGCAACTTCTTTGAAGTTTTTACGGAGTGCTACGAGGTTCGTAACATCGACTTCGTCCATGAGTGTTACGTGTGGAGCTGTATGTTTCGAGTTAACCATTGCTTTCGAAATCGCTTTACGGATTCCTTTGATTTTCTCGCGTGTTTCAAGTTCAGGTTGAGCAGCAACGTATGGCTTAACTTCTGTTTTTGGTGCAGAAGCAGCTGCAGCTGGTGCTTTTTCTTCTGTTGCTGGTGCTTCAGAAGTTTGACCACCGTTTGCGAATGCATCGATGTCTTCTTTGACGACACGACCGTTGTCTCCAGAACCTTGGACTTCACGGATGTCGACACCTTTTTCACGTGCATATTTACGGACAGATGGCATCGCGATGACGCGTTCTGATTTATGGATTTGAACCTCGTTTGGTTTGTCTTCCACTTTTTGATCCGTATCTTGAACGTCTTTTGCGTTGTCTTCAGCTTTTGGTTGCTCTGCTTCTTCAGAAGGAGCAGAACCTTCGCCTTCGACTTCGAAAGTGATGAGGACGTCGCCAACGACAGCTACGACACCTTCGTCAACTTTTACTTCTTTAACAGTACCATCAACTGGTGATGGGATTTCAACGACTGCTTTATCGTTTTGTACTTCAAGAAGAACGTCGTCTTCCTTGACAGTGTCGCCCGCTTTTACGAACCACTTTACGATTTCACCTTCATGAATACCCTCACCGATATCCGGCAATTTGAATTCAAATAAACCCATTTGAATATGCCTCCTTTTAGTTCACTCTTCTAGTCGATTGTTATCTGTAAAAACGGAAGCAAGGAGAGAATGAACCCCTCTCCTTATTTTCCGAAATGCTCTTAGAAATTGTAGACAGTTTTGACTTTCTCAACGATATCTTTGTGATCTGGGATCCAGACGTCTTCACCTTGTGCGAATGGGAAGATTGTATCTGGAGCAGCAACACGAAGAATTGGCGCTTCGAGGTCAAGGATTGCACGTTCTTGGATTTCAGTTGCAACCATTGCAGCGATACCCGCTTGTTTTTGTGCTTCTTGAACAACGACGACACGGTTTGTTTTCTTGACAGAAGCAAGAATCGTATCGATGTCGATTGGGCTGATTGTCATCAAGTCGATGATTTCGACGCTGATGTTTTCTTTTTCGAGCTCTTCAGCTGCTTTAAGTGAAGCGTGTACCATCGCACCGTAAGTGACGATTGTTACGTCTGTACCTTCACGTTTAACATCAGCTTTTCCGAGTTCGATCGTGTAATCGCCCTCTGGCACTTCACCGCGGAATGAACGGTAGAGTTTCATGTGCTCGAGGAATACGACTGGGTCGTTGTCGCGGATTGACGCGATCAAAAGACCTTTTGCATCGTAAGGTGTTGAAGGAATGACAACTTTAAGTCCTGGTGACTGAGCCATGAGTCCTTCGAGGTTATCTGCGTGAAGTTCCGGTGTTTTAACACCGCCACCGAATGGTGAACGGATTGTAACAGGTGCACTGTATGTGCCGCCTGAACGGTAACGGAGACGCGCAAGTTGTGCTGCGACTGAATCGAATACTTCGAATACGAATCCGAAGAATTGGATTTCCATGATTGGACGGAATCCTGTCAGACTGAATCCGACAGCAAGACCACCAATACCTGATTCTGCAAGTGGTGTATCGAATACGCGGTCTTCGCCGAGCTCATCTTGAAGACCTTCTGTCGCACGGAATACCCCACCGTTTTTACCGACGTCTTCACCGAACAAGAGAACTTGTTCGTCGCGTTTCATCTCGACGCGCATTGCGTCAGTGATCGCTTGGATCATCGTCATTTGTGCCATGGGTTATTTCGACTCCTTTGCTGTATACTCATCAAGCTGCTCTTGCAGGTTTTGTGGAAGCTTCTCAGCCATCACGTTGATGAAATCTGTAACTTTTTGTTTTGGTTCTTTGTCAGCTTGTGCAAGTGCTTCCTTAACGTCAGCTTTAGCTTGCTCGATGACTTCGTTCTCTTTATCTTCGTTCCAAAGACCTTTTGCTTCCATGAAAGCACGGAAACGGATGAGTGGATCTTGTGCTTGATACTCATCATCCATGTCTTTTGTACGGTAACGTGTTGGATCATCACCAGCGAGTGTGTGTGGTCCGTAACGGTAAGTCAATGTTTCGATCAATGTCGGAACACCGTTGAGTGCTTCAACACGCGCTTGTTTCGTAGCTGCGTATACAGCAAGAACGTCCATACCGTCGACTTGGATACCATTGATACCAGCAGCGACAGCTTTTTGAGCGATTGTTTTCGCCATAGATTGTTTTTCGACAGGTGTCGAGATTGCGAAACGGTTGTTTTGAACGACGAAGATTGCAGGTGCTTTGAAAGCTCCAGCGAAGTTCATACCTTCATAGAAGTCACCTTGTGAAGAACCACCATCACCTGTGTAAGTGATTGCGACTTGTTCTTTACCGCTTTTCTTAAGACCGAGAGCAACACCAGCCGCTTGAACGATCTGCGCACCGATGATGATTTGTGGCATTAAGACGTTAACACCTTCAGGGATCTTACCACCTGTGATGTGACCGCGTGAGAACAAGAATGCTTTGTAAAGTGGGAAGCCATGGAAGACCATTTGTGGAATATCACGGTATCCAGGAAGAATCCAGTCATCTTTATCCAAAGCGAATTGCGTACCGATCATTGACGCTTCTTGTCCAGCTACTGGAGCGTAGAAACCAAGACGTCCTTGACGGTTAAGTGAGATTGCACGTTGGTCCCAGATACGTGTGTATACGAGACGGCGCATTAATTCCGTAAGCTCTTCATCCGAGAGGTCTGGCATAGCGTCTTTATTGACGACTTCACCTTTCTCGTCAAGAATGCGGAACGTTTCAAAGTTTTCTTCCACGTTTTTAAACATGTTTACGTTCATCTTTTCACCTCATCCTTTCACTGCGTTCAGCGAAATATTCCTCTGACTGATTTGCCCACATGACAATAGTGTCCAAAAAACGAAGTCCCGTGTGACTATCCTTTGAACATGTGTCTGTGTACCTATTCAGTTGAGTAAACTGTATTATCATGAATCGACACGTTATAGTGTCTTGTTCATTACGTTACAAGTATAAATCTGTAACACCTTAAAATCAAAGGAAATGTTTTATTTTTTTCGCGTTTCACATTGTGAATTCAATCACAAAACTAGAATATTCCATCTTCTGTATCATTCGATATTTTCCTACTGTGTTAGTTGTCATCATTCCCCACTTTCCTATGCTATACTTTTTGTAGACGAAAGGAGTGTTGTTCATGATCACCATGAATGAAATCGTACGCGAAGACGTTCCTGCTCTTCACGAACGGTCAGTAGAAGTGACCTTCCCTCTCAGCGATGAGGATAAGGAAACGATGCGACTCATGCGCGAGTTCCTCGCCAACAGTCAAGATGATGAAATTGCGAAGAAATACGACTTACGAAGCGGTATTGGACTTGCAGCACCACAAATCGGTGTCAACAAGCGCATGTTCGCGATCCGCTTACCGGATGGTGATGATTTGCTGGAATTTGGTATCTATAATCCAAAAATCATCAGTCATTCCGTCGAGCAGACGTATTTAACGGGCGGCGAAGGATGTTTGTCCGTCGATCGTGAAGTAGAGGGACATGTACCGCGCTATATGCGTATTACCCTAACTGGCATCGATCATAACGGAAATCCTATAAAATTACGTTTAAAAGGGATGAAAGCAATCGTCTGCCAACATGAATACGACCATCTAGATGGCGTCATGTTCTATGATCGGATTGATAAAAAAGAACCGTTCAAGGAATACGGTCCTGCCACGTAATACAAAAATCCTCGTTTCCGTTTTTGGAGACGAGGATTTTTTTGAATCAGACTTCCATGATGATCGGCATGACCATCGGATGACGTTGTGTTTTTTCTGTTAAATACGGTGTGAGCGTATCATTGATGACTTGTTTGATGTCCGTCCATTTCGTATTACGGTTCGCGAGTGATTGATCAAGTGAACGCTTGAGTAGACGTTCAGCATCTTTAATCAAATTACCCGATTCGCGCATGTAGACGAAACCACGCGAGATGATGTCCGGTCCAGAGACGAGACGATTCGTCTTCGAGTCAAGCGTCACGACGACGACGACGAGTCCCTCTTCTGAGAGAATACGGCGATCGCGTAAAACGATGTTTCCGATGTCTCCGATTCCTTTACCATCGACATAAACCGCATTCGCTTGAATCTTTCCAGTGATAGCGGCTGCATTCGCATCTAATGCCAGTACTTCACCGTTATCCATGACGAAACAGTTCTCTTCCGGTACGCCAGCATCCATCGCAAGCGACATATGCTTCTTCAGCATCCGGTATTCCCCGTGAATCGGCATGAAGTATTTCGGATTCAATAGACGTAACATGAGCAACTGCTCTTGTTGACTACCGTGACCTGATGTATGGATATCATTCAGTTTACCGTACATGACATCTGCGCCAGCTTTATATAGCTGATTGATCGTCTTTCCGACAGAAACGACGTTTCCTGGGATTGGGGACGAAGAGAAGATGACGAGATCATCCGGAATGATCGAGATTTGACGATGTGTTCCGTTTGCGATACGGCTAAGTGCAGCCATTGGTTCTCCTTGTGAACCGGTACAAAGGATCGTCAACTCATTTGATTTATAACGTTTCATCTCGTTCGGTTCGATGATCGTACCCTTCGGCGCTTTGATGAAATCAAGTTCTTGACCAATCATCATGACCTTGTCCATGCTACGTCCGAAGACGACGATTTTCCGTCCTGCTTCTACAGAAGCATTGACGACTTGTTGCAGACGATAGATGTTCGAGGCAAACGTCGCGAAGATGATCCGTCCTTCCGCTTTACGGAAGATGTCTGAGATCGTTTCCCCAACGACACGTTCACTCATCGTAAACCCTTCCACTTCTGCATTCGTAGAGTCCGATAGAAGACACAATACGCCTTCTTTACCGAGTTCAGCCATTTTCGCTAAATCAGCTGGCTCTCCGACTGGCGTGAAATCGAACTTGAAGTCCCCTGTATGAACGATGTTCCCTTGTGGTGTTTTGACGACGACACCGAACGAATTCGGAATCGAGTGTGTCGTACGGAAGAACGAGATGCTTGTCTTCCGGAACTTGATGACCGAATCTTCATCGATCTCATGCAGTTCCGCGTTGCGAAGCAAACCATGCTCTTCTAACTTCACCTTGATGAGACCCATCGCAATCTTCCCAGCATAAATCGGTAAGTTCACTTGTTTAAGCAAGAAAGGCAGACCACCAATGTGATCTTCATGACCGTGTGTAATGAAGACGCCTTTGACCTTATCCTTGTTCTTGATCAAGTACGTGTAATCTGGAATGACATAGTCGATTCCAAGTAATTCATCTTCTGGGAACATGACACCCGCGTCAATGACGATGATCTCATCTTGGAATTGAACGACATACGTGTTCTTCCCGATTTCCCCGAGTCCACCGAGTGCGAAAACGGCGGCCTGATGGTTTTTGACGAACTTCATTCGAACGTCGCAACCTTGAAATCAGGATGTTGTTGTTCGTATGTCAAAAATTCTCCGCTGACTTCGCGGATGAACTCGATGTTGATATCTTTGAGGTGGTCAATCGTTGATCGCACGTCACGAATGCTTTCCCCTTCTACATACATTGTTTCTGTCCGTTCACGAACAGGTGCTTCCGAACGAAGCGGTTGGTAAAATACTTTAAAAATCATGCCTAGCAACTCCTTATCAGTACATTGTTTTTTGTCCTTAGTACAGTATACACGATACACAGACTATTTTTCATCCTTATTCCGCATGTTCCCCTCAGGCAACACGCTTTTGGTTATGCTATACTTTCACATGAACAGGTCATTTCGACCAATTAAAAAGAGAAGGTGAAACCATGGCAAATCAGAAAGTCGTCTTTTTCGATATCGACGGAACCTTATTGCATGATGGTCATTTTGTTCCGGAATCAACAAAACAGGCAATTCGTAAGCTTCAAGAAAATGGTGTCTATGTAGCCCTTGCAACTGGACGCGGACCTGCGATGTTGTCTGGAATCCGTGAACTACTCAACATCGATACGATTATCGGCTATAACGGGCAAATCGTCGTTCATCAAAATGAAATCATCTACAAACGTCCACAACCTAAGACGGATTTAACGCATTTAACGCAACAAGCGAAAGAAAACGGGCATACACTCGTTTATCTTGGCGAAACAAAAGGCTTCACGACGAAATCAAATGACACGCATGTAGTAGATTCGCTCGGCGAACTCGACATGCCATTACCGATTCACGATGAAGAAGCTTTCTTATCGCATGATGTTTTCCAAACGCTCGTCTACTGTACGGCCGAAGAAGAAGCGGATTATGTTAAACGGTATGACGCATTCGATTTCATTCGTTGGCACCCACACGCAATGGATGTCATCAATGTCGGTTCCTCGAAAGCAGAAGGGATCAAACAATTCCTGAAATTGACGAATATTCGCCGCGAAGATACCTTTGCATTCGGTGATGCTTTAAACGATTTAGAGATGCTCCGCTACGTTGGAACGGGTATTGCAATGGGCAACGGGCTTCCAGAAACGAAAGCTGCCGCTGACTATGTCACGAAACCAATCCTTGAGGACGGTATCGCACACGGATTAAAAGAATTCCAACTCATTTAATTAAGTAAATGTAAAGCTGAGGCGCGCCTCAGCTTTTTTAGTTCTTCACTTTATGAATCGCACGCTCTAGACGGTCGAGATCCTCATTTTCACCAATGACGACGAGATAGTCCCCTTTTTCAATCATTTCATCAGCTTGTAGAGAAATCAGAACGTTTTCTCCACGTTTAATGGCGACGACGTTCGCTCCGTATTTGCTTCGTAGATCAAGGTCGATCAATGTTTGTTTTGCCATCCGGTCACTGACTTTAATTTCAACGATCGAAAATTCTTGAGATAAGTCGAGATAGTCAAGAATATTTGAACTCATTAAACCATTTGCAATCCGGACTCCCATATCTCGTTCGGGGTGAACGATGAAGTCTGCTCCGATTTTTCGTAATACCTTTTCGTGGTAATCGTTCGTCGCTTTAACGGTGATCGATTGTACCCCAAGCTCTTTTAAGATCAATGTCGTCAAGATGGATGCTTGAATATTTTCCCCGATAGCAACGATGACATGATCGAAGTTTCGGATTCCTAGACTTTTTAAGACATTCTCATCCGTTGTGTCCGCGATGACGGAATGCGTCGCAATTCCCATGAATTCATTGACGCGCTCCTCGTCGGAGTCAATCGCTAAGACATCGTAGCCATTTTTCGATAATTCGCGGACAATCGAGCCACCAAAGCGCCCTAGTCCAATTACTGCAAACTCTCCATTCATTTTCACAACTCTCCTTCACAATCGCTCTTCCTTAGTAGTGTACCCGATTCAATTTAAAAATACTATAAACGCCCCTGCGATTCGCAGAGGCGTTTATTCATCCATTATTTTGAGGATTTCCCACGTACATAATCGTTATCGAACAAGAAGAGTCGTAAAATCAAGTACAACGCCGGAATCAAGAGTAAGAGTCCGAAGATGAAGACAACGACGAGTGCGGAAGCCATTGTTTCGTTAACGACCGCTTTGTTGATATCGATATATGGATACAAGATGTATGGTAAGTGCGTATAACCGTAACCAAACCATGCCACTCCATACTGTAACATGACCGCGACGAAAGCAATTCCGTAATTCTTCTTCATGTAGACGAGTGTCACCGCAACGAGGAAGAAGATGAAACTAGCAGCGAACCACCACCAGTTCCCGTTTAAGATGTTCTCATAGTGCCATGCCGCTTGATTTTTCAATCCAAAGAAGACGAGTGCACAGACAAGAATCGTCGGGCCACTCCAGAAGAGTGCCCATTTACGAATTAGCGGAGTAGCCCCTTCATCCTTCGCTTTATCTGCGTAGAACAAGAGGAACATCGCACTGATATAGAGGACGGATACGATAGCGAGTGCTACGACCGACCAAGAGTAAAAGTTCGTAAATAATTTTGTTCCTAAAAACTCAACCGTTTCATTCGTTTTACGAATGAACCCACCTTGACTGATTGTCAATGTCGTTGACATCGCCGCCGGAATCAATAGACCAGTTGCTCCATATAAGAACGTATAGAACATACTGTCGTTCGATCCATAATTAGCAAATGCATAGAAGCTACCACGAATCGCAATCAATACGAGAACGATCGAGGCTGGCACGAGTAGTGCCGTACCGAAATAGTAAGCGGTATCCGGGAAGAACCCGACTAGTCCGACGAAGAAGAATACGAAGAAGACATTCGTTACCTCCCACACTGGTGAGAGATAACGAAGAATCAATCGATTCGTTAAATGATCCCGCTTCGTATATTTTGAATAAAAGGCGTAAAATCCAGCACCGAAGTCAATTGAGGCAACGATGAGATATCCGTACAGGAAAGTCCAGAGGACCGTAATTCCTAGTGTTTGAACGTCCAAATCGTTCCCTCCTTACTTGTTATCATCCACGAACATAGCTTCCCCACGTGCGTGGTGGTTTTCAGCAAGTTCTTGAAGTTCTTTTCCAACCGGGTTTTTCTTGAACATCCGTAATAATACGACTGTACAAATCGTACCGAGCATCAAGTACAAGGCACTGAATAGAATCAACATCGGGCCGACGGCAGTTGATGTCGTCGCCGCATCTGCTGTCCGCATGATGCCGTAAAGTGTCCAAGGTTGGCGACCAATTTCAGCATACATCCAACCTGCTTCAATGGAAATCATCGCCAGAGGTCCACCGATGAAGACACCTCTTAAAATCCATTTGTTATAAGGATTTAATTTTTTCAAACGGAATGCCAAGATGAACAAGGCAGAGATGGCAGCCAAATACATACCAATCGAAACCATGATATCGAAGAAATAGTGAACGATCAGCGGTGCTTGATCTTCTTTTGCGAACTCATTTAGACCAATGACTTCTGTATCTGGAGCTCCACCCGCAAGGATCGAGAGTGCATATGGGATTTTGACGGCTCCCTTGATTTCATAACTGCCGTCTTCTTGCTGATCAAGTATCCCACCAAAGATCAATTCTGCTTCACTTGTCGTTTCAAAATGCCATTCAGCAGCCGCGAGTTTCTCTGGCTGATATTTCGCCAAGTATTTCCCTGAGAAGTCCCCGACAAGTGCAGTCGAGAAGGCAAAAATTAATCCAGCCATAACCGTTAAGCGAAGTGCTTTTTTGTGATACGCTGTTTCCGCTGCTGAGAGTGTTTTTTTGCGGAGTAAGTGGAACGCCGCGATTGCCGCCAAGATGAAGGCGACTGTCAAATAAGCCGATACGATGACGTGTGTTGCTTTTGTAGGTGTTGCTGTATTGAACATTGCTTTTAATGGTTCAATTTGCGTTAGCGTTCCGTTGACGATCTTAAATCCTTCTGGTGAGTTCATGAAGGAGTTAACCGTCGTAATGAAGAATGCTGATGCTGTCGCACCGATGACGACTGGAATCCCGATCAACCAGTGTAACCATGGGTTTTTGAATCGATCCCATGTATACAGGTAAATACCGAGGAAAATCGCTTCAAAGAAGAATGCGAATGTTTCCATGAACAGTGGTAATGCGATCGTTTGACCAGCCACTTGCATGAGTGACGGCCAAAGTAGTGATAATTGCAATCCGATGGCCGTCCCTGTCACGACACCGACTGCGACGGTAACGACGTATCCACGCGTCCACCGTCTTGCTAATAAAATATAATCCGGATCTTTGCGTTTCAGACCGATGAATTCAGCTGCGAGTACCATGAGCGGTACCCCGACACCAATCGTCGCGAATATAATGTGAAACGCTAATGTGAGCCCTGTCAACAATCGACTGAGCAATACGGGATCATTGAACATGTATATAGCCCCCTCTTCCTAAAACATACTTCTCTATATGGTCTATAACCGTATCATAGAGAACATAACCCTTTATGTCTGTTTATAATGTTTGATGTAACAAATTGTTCACATGTGCACGTGATTTTTTTCACAAAATGTTCGAAAACTCCTATTCTTACATATATAAAAAGCTTTCCCATTCTTGATTTCGAAAGGGAAAGCTTAATGTCCTTCATTATTTCATAAAACTTTTTAAACATATTCTCGGAAATAATGATCGAGTAAATCAATCACAAATGGAATCGCAGATTCATCCGGATTCAAGGTTGGTTGATGAAGTCCAGATGTCGGATTGTCGACTCCAAGCCAAAACATCATCCCTGGAATTTCCTTCAACATGAATCCGAAGTCTTCTCCTGTCATTGCTGCATCACATTCAATGTAGTTCGCATTCATTTTGACGAATGATGAAAATTTATCAACGATGTGTCGGTCATTGACGACCTCGTAATAACGATTTCCGAATTGCAGATCAATCTTGACGCCAAAGGAAGCTTCGATTCCTCGAATGATGTCACGAACGCGTCGTTCCAGTTTTTCCATGTCTTCCCCATTGAGCGCGCGCATCGTACCGTCAAGAACTGCTCTACCGGCGATGACGTTTTCTCGAATCCCGGCATCGACCTTTCCGATCGTGATGACGCTACAGTTCATCGGATTGATGGATCGGCTGACGATTGTTTGCAATTGCATGATTAAGGCTGCTTGCGCGACGACCGTATCAATCGTCAAATGAGGAAAGGCCGCGTGACCACTTTGACCATAGATCGTGATATGGACTTCTCGAGCACTCGCGAACAAGACGCCGGGACGGCTTGCAATCGTACCGACTGGATACTCCGGTGCGACGTGAAGACCATACATCTCACTTGGACGATATTTTTCAAACAACGGACTTTTAATCATCGGTTCTGCCCCGCCCGGACCTTCTTCCGCTGGTTGGAATAAAAAGACGACATCATCCATGACCGGCAATTCAATGATTCGTTTCATCAATCCCAACGCAATCGACGTGTGCATATCGTGACCACAGGCATGCATGAAGCCTGGATGTTCCGAGCAAAACGGAAGACCTGTCGCTTCTTCAATCGGTAACCCATCAATGTCTGCCCGGTATCCAATCGTCCGATTCCCAGTCAATCCTTTCACTCGAACGAAAACACCCGTTTCAAACGTGTCATACGTGACACGATCTGGTGGATAGGCACGAATTTGTTCCAATATAAAAGCTTGCGTCTTAAATTCCTTGAACCCTGGTTCTGGTATTTTATGAAGCGCGCGCCGCATTTCAATGGCGTATTCCATCTGACTGACTTCCTCCTTCTTCTTTTACGATGTCCCAAAATGCTTGAACTTGTTTTAGTTCAAGCATCGATTCCGTAGACAAAATCCATGTATCTCGCTTTAATATCTTTCCGGACGATGTTTTTAACGGAAGCTGCATGACTTCATTTGATTGTTGGATCGTCGACTCGGGTAAAATCGCAAATCCAATTCCATGTAGAGCCATCTGCTTACATGTCTCGATTTGATCGACGACCAGCGTCCGAGATGGTGGACTTGCGAACCGATCTTGCCACCATTCTAAAATTTCTTGATAGTACGTTGAATCACTCTTGAACTGGATGAATGGTCGATCCGTCACGCGTAACTGTTCGATTGACGTCAACTCACTATCGACTAAATAGAGCGGATCCGAGAAAAGACGTTCTTTAACACCTTTCCAGTCCGGGTTTCCACGAATGATCCCGATATGAAAATGTTCCTCTAACATATGACGCATCATCTCACTGGACCATCCCGTGACAAGCTGAACACGGACATGCGGATAACGCTCAACGAATCGTTTCAAGACACGCGGGAGCCAGTATTGCCCCATGATGGAAGCGACGGCAATCCGAAGCGTCCCATAAACGGCACCCTCTTCTGCCGTCAATTCACTTTTTAACTCAAGTTCCTTCCGATTCATCTCTTTTGCGAGACCGATTACTTTTTCTCCTTGTGGTGTGATGCTTAACCCACGCGATGAACGAATGAATAACTTTGTTCCCCAGCGTCTTTCAATCGCAACGAGACGTTGACTAAGTGCAGGTTGCGAGACGAATAATCGTTCAGCAGCGCGCCTCATATTCAATTCTTCCGATAAGGTGATCAACATTTCCATTTCCGACACTTGCAATGTGAGATTCGACTCCTCATGATATAAGATGGCATTAGTTTAACACGTTAGAAAGGACGATACATATGACACGCTATCATTTTATGTTCATCATCTCAACGATTGCAACGCTTGGCAGTCTCTATTTCAGTGAAATTCGTGGATTCATCCCTTGCCCTCTCTGTTGGTGGCAACGACTATTCATGTATACGACTGCCTTTTATTTGCTCATCTCGCTATTCCGGTCGAAAACGATTGATCCACTCTTCGTCCGCCTGTATGTGCTTGCCGGCTTTGGTGTCGCCTTGTACCACGTCATCCTTGAGCGCTTACCCGATGGCGAAGCGTTATGTACAAGCGGCTGTCTCGTCAAGTGGGTCAACTACTTTGGTTTCTTGACGATCCCGATGATGAGTCTCATTGCCTTCACATTACTTTTGATTCTAGCGTTCTATCCAGCACGTTCGAACAATGAAGCATAAGATGGGGCTGACTCAAAAGTCAGTCTCTACAAAGATAAGGATGGCAGAATGATAATCTGCCATCCTTATCTCGTAACAAAAAGAATGACGCGTCACACGCTACTCCTACAGGAACAAGCGCATTTATGCGCTGTCAGAGACGAACAAGACCTGAGGAAAGAGCGTGAAAAGACGCGTCATTCTTTTTTTGAGTCATCCCCCGTTTGACATCACGTCCAGCGATTGAAGACGCTCACGGCACTTGAGAACGCAAGCTCCGAGAGTTGTCCCGTACCTTCACACCAGTCCCCGACGAAAGCGACACCTGCATGATCCGGAATATGAGTCGCAAGCGGCGCTTGCCCCATTTTCCATTTGATTTCTTGTACGACTGCTCGTTTAATCGTTCGTTCTGCGACGATACGTTGTCGCCAATCTGCAAAATGAACGTCAAGCATCTGTTCGATTCCTGTTCGGACATGTCCAATATATTCAGGATCCTCAAGTCGATCGTGTTCAAGGTAGGCGATTGCTTGAAGAACTTGACCATCCTTCGGTGCAAGACTTGCATCATAATGCGATAAATCCGTGATGAACGCTCGATGCGAACGGTCGTAGATGTATGAATACGGTGTTTGGATATACGGATGAAGTCCAAGATCATACACGAATACTTCTACCGGTTCATGGCTCGCGTACGGTGTAACAAATCGCTGAATGGCAGTGGGGGTCGCTATTTTTAAGATTTCACGCGGTGGTACGGCAAAGATGATCCGTTCGACGTTCCATTCTTGTTTCTTTCGATCACGTACTAAGAATCCTGTCGTAGTCGATTCGACTGCTGTTATTTTTGTTTTTTTCAAGATTTCTCCGTGGTTCTCTAGAATGATCCGTTCCAACTCCTGTACTAACCCTTGCCATCCACCTTCGATGTATGAGACAGGCTTGCGCGTCCGAAAAAGTTTTTGATAATACTCGAAATAGACGTCTGACGGAATTTTTTCGGGTTCTGCCGTAAAAAAGTTCGTTGATGCCAAATCAAGCATCAACTGTGCCACTTGTTCATCGACTCGTTCTGATTTTAACCATTGCCCGATCGATTGTTGCGGATCCCCTCGTTCGACTCGTAAAATCGTTTTAATGATTTCCCATGTGAAACGTACTTTGTTCGTTCCTTCGATGACTTCTGTTTTCAATAATCCCCAGGCATTCGCAGGAACTGCCGTCAAATGACCTGAAAACTCATATTTCGCACGACTCGCTGAGAAATCCAGCCACGTCACTTCAATACCGAGCTGTTTCGTTAGTTTGCGAAGAATCGATTGATCGCGTCCATAAATCGCATGAGCACCGTAATTAAACGTAAATCCTTTTACGGTTTGAGAGGTGGCACGTCCTCCAAGTAATCCCGCATCCCAAAGCGTGACCGGCGTTCCTTGTTTTGCGAATAATGCAGCTGCCGTCAAGCCGGATAACCCTCCACCTATAATCCCAATCGTCATACTCTCGCCTCCTCAATCATCGTTTCTCTTCTTTTCCCATAACAATTGAAGAAGAATCGAAGAACATGAAAAAAGACGTGATTTCACGATTGAAATCACGTCTCCTTATTTTGGATTAGGCTTTCCACCATTCATCGAGTGGTGAGACCGGCATATGATGCTTGTGTCCAACACGTTTATACTGCGTCTCTAACTTTTCTTGACTTGCTTCTGAAATCGTCTTTCCTTCCAAGTAGTCATCGATTTCTTCATACGTCATACCAAGTGCCACTTCGTCTGGTAGTGCCGGACGATTTTCCTCAAGGTCTGCTGTCGGAACTTTTTCAATCAAGACTTCTGGTGCGTTCAAGTAACGTAAGAGTTGTTTCCCTTGCCGTTTATTCAGTCCTGTCAATGGCGTCAAATCACATGCACCATCACCGTGTTTCGTGTAGAATCCCGTCACGAATTCAGCTGCATGATCCGTTCCAACGACTAAACAGCCATAATGAGCGGCTAAATCATATTGGCTTTTCATTCGCTCCCGCGCTTTCGTATTACCTTTACTAAAGTCGGAAAGTTCTGCACTTGTCGCTTCTTTGAACGCCTGCATCGATGCTTCGACTGCTGGTTTGATGTTCACACGAAGCGAATGATCCGGTTGAATGAACGTCAAGGCTGTCTGTGCGTCTGCTTCATCTTGTTGTTCCCCGTAGGGCAAGCGGACCGCATAAAACGCGACATCTTTCCCCTCTTCTTTTCGCAACTCTTCAACAGCCAGTTGGCACAGACGACCGGCGAGCGAAGAATCTTGTCCGCCAGAGATGCCTAATACGAATCCTTTTGCTCCTGTATGCTTGAGATACGCCTTCAAGAAGGCTACCCGCTCGTTTACTTCTTGTGCTGGGTCAATGACAGGTTTTACGCCTGTTACTTGGATGATTTCTTGCTGCATGAATCGCTTCACTCCTTCACATTGTGTTAATCGTCATTTTGAATCAATCATTTGCTGATCCGTCGTTTGTTTCGCACTTGCTCCTTTAAACTGACGGATTGTCGATACGCGAACTTCCGTACTATCACCTAAAGAGGAGATTGGTAATTCAACCGTATACTGTTTCGTTTCGCGTTTCGTGAACGTATCTTTCTCAATCGCTTGCGTGAATACTTGCTCTTTCTCAAAATCATACGTTACGTGTTGTTTCGCATCAATCAATTGAGCCTGAAAACGTTGTGAGGAAGGATACGTCACGTTCACACTGTGATCATTTGGATTCGTTAAAGAAATGTCTAATTGCATCATGTCGTCCTGCTTGGTCGTTTTGACTGCGATCTGAATCGGTTCGTTCGTGGTTGTTGCCTGTTGTTTCTTTTCTTGGCAACCTGCTAAACAAACAGAAAGCAGTAGCAGAATGAAAACGAGACGTTTCATCTCATCCCTCCTTTTATCTTTAATAATTTTATCACAAAAAAAGCGAGAGAGGATTCTCCTCTCTCGCACGTTGATTCGCTTATGCCACAGGTAAAGTCGATGGATTCATCTTGAATGAAAACAATTGCTCTAATCCTGTCGCAAACAGTTCGTCACAAATATCCTCTGCCGCGTTTGCTGGCGCGACTAATGTAATCGTACGACTGTCGATTGTTTCGATCGTTACATATACCCCTGTTTTTGTCCGTTCCTTGTATCCTACTGCTAAATCTGTTTCAGCGAAAAGTAACATATCCCCGATTCTCCCCTTTTCTCATTCATAATGCCCAGCCAAGAGATGACCTACATGATTCGAATTCGTTATTGTAGATTAACTGTACCAAAGGGCAGGAAAAAGAAGAAAATTGTCATTCGACATTTCATTTCAAAACAATATTTCAATCTCATCAGGGATATTTTGGAATGCTTGATTTAGTTGTTAAATGCAAGCGTTTTAATAAGCATTTCCAACACATTTCATTTCGATTTCAAAAAGATGACAACATAATTTTGATTATTTTACCAACGTTTTTAGACAACAGGGAAAATATACCTAGACAATCCATGACTCATTTTGTCGAATGATTCTCTCAAGCAATTATTTTTTAAGTTCTTATGAACTTTCATCTATCATTCGATTCATTTGCTGCCAAACCGTTCCTAGTGCTTCTTCCCCACTTTCGATCCGCGTTAATGCGAGTTCGGCTTGTAGAGCCACTTCATATTCCCGGTCTCGGATTGCTTCACGCAGTCTTGGAATCGACTGTTCCGTTCCGACATCAAACAGGAAGCGAGCAGCTCGCCAGCGTACTAATTTATTTTTATCCGCTAACGCTTCCATCATCATTGGTTCAGCTTCTGGCATCGCCCAATCTGAAATCGTATCGCCTGCTGTCCGGCGAACGATTCCTGACGGATCATGCAGTGCACTCGTCAAATACTCCAACAGTTCTTCACGGTGATCTTCGAACATCCCAAGCTTTACGATCGCTTGACGTCGAATTTGCATCTTCTCGTCCTGTAACAGGCGAGCATAAGCTGGAACCCACTCCATCTCAACAGGTAGTTCATCGAGCGCCGCGAATCGTTCTTTCCAATCGGATGATTGAATCGCTTGACCGCTAAATGTAATATCTTCTCCTGCTGCGAGCGACTTGAGACGTTCGATACGTTCGACTGGATAGGCAATCTCAATCTCATTCGCTACTTCACGCAAGCTTTCGTCAAGATCACCGTATCGAGGTGCTTGTTCCACCCAGCGTCGATCGCTAATGACATTCTGAACGAACGGTTGGACGAATAGCGCTGCTTCCCGGAAACGTTCCGACAGCCCTTCTCGTTTTTCTTCTAATCCTTTCACACCTTTGATTTGCATCGGTACGCCTAAAATGAACTGTACGAACAGATGGACAGGCTCATACTCAGCATCTGTCTCGTGCTGTTCAACGTCATTTAACGTTTCACCGAACGCACGTCGTATATCGATGACAAGCGAGCGCCAATCATATTTCGGATAACGCTCGATCGATAAAAAGTCACTGACCTGATAAACGAACTTAACGCCAGGTATTTCAAGTAATCGCTGAATGTGTTCCGGCGCGCCAAAGGCATGCTCGAATGTCTGCCCCTTTTCCGAAAAGACCTCATCAACGATGACTTTCATGTTATTTGGACTTGGTGTTGGTTCAATCGCTACGATTTTCATGTGTATCCCCTCCACTTCTATCATTTCAGATATCTCATCTGAAATGCAAAGCAAATGCCCTACAGACGTGACTGCAGGGCAAAAACTTACTTGAATGCTTCTTCGATGATTGCAACGAAGGCATCCGGTGTCTCAAGCATCCCCATGTGTCCACTGTCTGTTGACCGATGTATGAGATGATCATTCTTTGGTGCAAATGCACTTTCCTCTGAAATCAGTTGATCTTTCGTGCCGTGAATGATGAGACCCTTCACGCTTGTTTTCGTCAAGACCTTCGTCATATCTCGCCGATCTCGCATCGCAGAGAGCGCACGAATTGCTCCTTCGACCGTCATCATGTATCCAATCTCAAGTGCTTCAGCGACAGCGAACTCATCTGCCCCTTCAGCGAATAAGGATGGAACAAGACCATTGACGAATTCTCTGACACCGACTTCTTCTACGCGCGTGATGTTTTGATTTCGTTTTTGTTTCGCTTGTTCATCATCTGCTTTAGCTGTCGAGTATACAAGACCGTATCCACTGATTTGATCCGCGTACCCTTCAACGATTGCAGCTGTGATGTATCCACCAAAGGAATGTCCGATGATGATCGGCTTGTCGATACCACGTCGATCAAGTTCATGCATGACCCATTCTGCAAAGCCTTCAATCGTATCCGGACCAACATCGAGTCCCTCATGTCCTGGCAAACTTAGTGGTAAGACATCAAAGGAATGTCGTAAATTTGCTTCTACCCGATTAAAATAATCTGTTCCTCCTGTAAATCCATGCAGGAGTACAAGTGTCTGTTTTTCCATTGACTACCTCATCCCTTCCATTCAGATGCGAGCATACGGTACATCGTTAAATCCATGAAACGCCCATGACTGTATGCATAATCTTCTAGTAATCCTTCTGCTTTGAATCCTAATTTTTGAACCAATGCGTTAGAAGCGAGGTTTTCAGGTGCGACGAGGGCGCTGATTCGATGGAGAGCAAATTCTTCAAAGCCATATGTCAGAACAGCTCTTGCCGCTTCCGAGGCGACACCACGTTGCCAATAGTCTTGACTGACTTCAAAACCAATTTCAGCCCGATGGTATTGGGACAGCCAGTTATGAAAACCGATCGTACCGATCAATTGATTCGTTTGTGCATCAGCAATTGCCCAGCGAATCGCTTTACCTTGCGTGAACTGTTCTTTAAAGTAACTGATGACATTTTTAGCTTCATAGACCGTCACGAGCGGATCTGATCCGTAATAGTACATGACTTTATCGTCCGATAGGATTTTAAACAATTCGCGTGCGTCACGGTTTTCGAGCTCACGTAATATGAAGCGCTCGGTCCGCAATTCCGGGAAAGGCTTTCGCAAGCCCCACATGCTCCATCACCTCTCTTTATGCTTCTCTATGTAGTATGCCCGTTTTCAGAAGTAAATATCCTTTCAGGCAATTCGAAGTTTTGCTACTATTAAATTATGAAGTAGTTAGTCATGGAAAGGAAGCGAAGTGGTATGTCGAGTGCGTTACTTTACTTATATGAGGACGAGGAAAATCAACGATTAACGATGTCAGGAGTACATTTCTCTGATTTCGCTGCAGCCGTCGATTTGAAACGTCCTTTACTCATTTCAGGAAGTGATTTCAAACAGACGAAACAATCGTTTCGAACGATGCTTCATTACATCGAATCGCATGAGATCGAACAGTTTTCACAATCAACGGATGTCCAGCGTCATCCTTTGACTGCTATTGATATTCGATCTTCCCATTCGCTCGATGTATTGACGGATGTCGAAATCGCGGAGTTATTGTTTTTAATGCATATGAAACGAGGGACACCTCTTCCTTTCCTTGACTCGATCGAGAATGAACTGGTCTATTTTAGCGAACACGATGGTCTTCATGCTTCTGTTTACTTGAAGGATTGGTCACGAGTAGAACAACTTATCTCCGATCTCGTACAACGGAAATTTCGTCAGCACGCACGATCCGTCGCCTCGATCGCCTTAACGGCTGAAATCATGATTCATATCCGTCATCTCCTCAAAGAAGGAGTATTGATTGATTTCGAAAGTGCCAAACGGTCTGTTTTCTCAAGAAATATCACGATTCCCGTATATGTAGCAGGACGCTACGAAGATATGAGCGTATTACATGAAGATTTTGAAGCGGAGAAAGAATCGATCCTTCGACGAGGAACGCTTGTTTGTCGCAAAAAGAAATGGAGTTTTGAGTTAGATTGACCTTTAGCATCTTTTTCTTTTAGAAAAGGATGCTTTTGTTCTATTTGAATTTCGCATGACGATTCCCTCTCAAAAGGTATTCCTATCCATATGACAATATTGTTAAAAAATTTTTCGAATTTTCACATAAAATAAGACTAGCATCTTGTGAAGACTTCGCTATAATGAGGATAACCTTTTCAAGATAGAAGTTAGACCCGGTTTTTTATAGGGATAGTACTGGAATCAGCAGAAGGAGGAATTCAATATGGATCAGTTAAAAGTGAACGGAATTGGCTCATTCACGAAATTTGCGACAAATGGGAACATCCTGAAATTAAAGGATGCGACACTCGGTGAAGTGAAATTGTCGCTGAATGAGGCGAGTTCAATGACCATCGCCCCTGTCGATGAAGAAAATGGACTTTTCATCATTAAAGGGCAACAGCAGGAATCGCTTGTTGAACTGACGTTACCACGTCAATCCTGTGAGGTCGTTCACGCTTGGCTCCTCCATAAATTGAAACGTCACAAAAAAACGCGCTCGATTGCAACGAGCTGATGTGTAATATATAACGTCTTGGGTAGATACCTCATCTCTCCTCAAGGCGTTATTTGTTTTCAAAAATTCGGTGGTGAATTTTCAGAAAATATTGTTTTATTAATTTCTTCATGTTATCCTTAGAAAAATTCAAACAGGAGGTTTTAAACATGACACACGCAACGCTCATCCAAAAACGACTGATTGTGATTAAGAGTAGGGACTGAAGATTCATTTCTCGTTTGAGAAAATGAAGATCCAGGCCCTTTTCGTCATTTCGACAAGGCGTCTGAGCAAACGACGCCTATCCACAAACTTAGTGGATGAGGCTTTTTTTATGAAATTAGGATGAATGGAGGACAACACATGTTTAAGACAAAAGATACATTTGCTTTAGGATTTATGATTTTTGCTTTATTTTTCGGTGCGGGTAACCTAATCTTCCCACCGGAACTCGGTGCGCTTGCGGGTTCACAGTTCCTTCCTGCCATCCTTGGTTTTATCGTAACGGGTGTCGGTCTTCCTTTGCTCGGCTTACTTGCAGTTGCCTCTATCGGAGGTGGCATCAAAACACTTGCTGCACCACTCCCTCGTTTTGTAGGTGCTGCCTTGACGTTCGCACTCTATGTTGCGATCGGTCCCTTTTTCGGAATTCCGCGAACATCGGTTGTCACGTATGAGCTCGGAGTCGTACCATTCCTTGGTGCTCCCTCACAAATGACGTTGATCATCTCATCGAGTCTCTTTTTCCTTGCCACACTTTATCTTGTACTACGACCAGGAAAATTACTTGAGATCATCGGGCGTTTCATCACACCATTATTACTGATTGCTCTTGCTGCATTAAGCATCAGTAGCATCATTTCGCCACTTTCGAGTGTCGCTTCACCAAACGAAGCGTATGAGACGACTGGACAGGCATTCATTCAAGGTTTCCTTCAAGGATACTTAACGCTTGATGCACTCGGCGCCTTGGTATTTGGTGTCGTCGTACTGCATACATTGAAAAGTCGAGGCGTTCATGAACGAAAAGCACAATTTAAAGTCGTTACTCGTGCCGGAATCATCGCTGCCACTGCTTTGACTCTCGTCTATGTCGGACTTGGAATGATCGGACGTAACACATTTGCCGCCATCGGAAAAGTTGATGGTCCAGCACTTCTTCAGCATTATGCAAATACTGCCTTCGGCTCAATCGGTTTAGCTGTACTTGGTCTTGCAATTCTGCTTGCATGTTTGACGACATCAGTTGGTCTCGTCACCGCATTTGCAGAATATATGATGACGATTTCCAACCGTGTATCTTTAAAAGCGGCAAGTATCTTCACGACTGCTCTTGGTCTTACGGTATCGATCGTCGGATTGCAGACATTGCTATCCATCGCCGTTCCGGTATTGATGTTCCTTTATCCAATCGTCATCGTCTTGATCGCTTTGACATTCATGCGTCATCTGTTCCGTCGTAAGTCGGTCGTTTATCAATCAACTCTTGGTGTAACGATTTTCTTCTCATTCTGTAGTGCGTTGAATCAACTTTCGCTTTTCCCGGGAAATCTTAAAACGTTCTATCAATCCTTGCCTTTAGTGGATCAAAGTTTAGAATGGTTATTCCCAACACTCATCGCCTTCGGTATCAGTTCATGGTTTGGACACGTTTCCAGTGCTTCTATCACACAAAAACGCGCTAGCTAGTGATTCCGCTTTCATCGCTATGGTATGATGAACAAAATGGTTCTATTAATGGAGGCGTCATATACATGGATAAGATTGCTTGGATTACCGACAGCATGGCTTTTTTTGAGCCAGGAGAGGCTGAAAAAATCGGAGTCCATGTGATACCGACTTTACTCATCTTAAACGGAGAGTCTTACCGGGAGTATGTCGATATCTCGATTGAACAGCTTGATCAAAAAATGCGAGAAGATTCCCACGCTTCACCGACGACTTCTCAACCATCATTCGGTGATTTCGTAACCTTGTATGAACAATTGCTTGAAGATGGTTATGATTATGGGTATGCGATTCATATCACGAGTGGACTGAGCGGCACATATTCGAGTTCCGTCGCTGCAGCTGAAGCCGTCGGTTTCCCCTTATACGCGATTGATTCGTATACAGGTGCTGCGAATCAGCAAGAACTTGTCCGGATCGCACAACGACTCGTTGCTGCTGGTAAAGGTCCAGATGAAGTCATGTCTACGCTTGAGACATTCAAACACAAATCGCATTTTTATCTGATCATCGGAAATATGGAGACGATGCGACGAAGCGGACGTGTCTCAGGAAGTCAATTTTTACTAGCAAACATGCTCAATATTAAACCAATCGCTCAATTTAATGAGGAAGGACGACTCGTCCCATTTAAAAAAGTCCGTTCCATCAAAAAAGCTTTTAAAGAAATGGTCAGTGAAATTTCATCAAAAGTCAGTGCTCATGGTGTATATGATCGGACGCTTTATGTCAGTCATACGCTCGCTCATGCCGCTGCTGAAGAATTACGGCGCTTGATTTCTACGGAACATCCGGAGCTTCAAGTACGCATTACCCAATTTGGTCCTTCCATCTTGGCACATGCTGGCGCTGAGACGGTCGGTGTGTACTGGTTCGATGAGATTCCTTTACCAACAACTTGATATCTTGCACGAAACGATGAAAACCGGACGGTCTGCTTGAGACCGTCCGGTTTTTTCATGTCGTTTCATACTTACGAAATAGTTCTTCTAATAATACGGCTTCGTCCGTCGTCCGTTGAATCGGCTCATGCGGAAGCGTGATTACACTGGATAACGTCTCAGAAGGATATACATCAATCGAAACTTGTTCCATTTCGATGAGATACTCAAGGATGGAATCAAGTGATGTCTCCTTATTGAATTGACGAAGCCAATTTTCATATCGACGATCCACTTTTCCTTCTTTAAGCAAAATCTTTCCACCGTCAATGATCGCCCATTTCGGTGGCGCATCGATTTGAAAGAGTTCCAACTGCTGGTACTCTTCCATCGTTCGTTTCGTCACCGGAACAACACCGTTAATCGATACTAACCGTTTTAATCTGAGATGCGCTCGCATCGTCATAAAACGAGGTCGCCCAGCGACTCGCTCGACAAGCAACGTCGGCTTGTCGATGGAGCGCATCGTCTCTTCATCAAATAATAAACTATGATCAACATCTAACAGTAACATCAAGCCACTCCTTTTTTTCTGCGGGAGACGATGAATGCATAGGAGCTACATAAAAGAATCGCGGCAAAACAATATCCACCGATGACATCTGAGAAATAGTGAACGTTTAAAATGATTCGAGAAGCTCCCATGGCGAGGAATAATCCAATCGTCACGATCGATACAAGTACCTTCCCACCTGTTTTCAAATGACGAAACGCAACGACGAGAAATCCGGCATAGACGGCAAAAGCCATCGCTGAGTGACCACTTGGAAAACTGTATCCTACGCCACCAACCAATTCATTTAATGAGGGGCGCTCTCGGACAAAGGCAAATTTAACGACTTGATTCAATACACCTACTGATATTGCCATGATCACATACCAGATGCTTGCAATACGATCCCGCCACAAAACATAACTCAGTATTCCAAGTAACACCGTCATCGTCATCGCCCCTGGACCTGATCCAAGTTGAGTGAACCAAGAAACGTAATCCCCTGGGACGTGTTGCGACATATATGACGATAATTGAGCATCAAATAAAAAATAGCCTGTCGTCCGAATGGAGACAGCGATGATCACGAATAAGACGACAGCGATGGATGCACCAATCCACGCCCCTCTCGCACCCCGCATCAGTATGTCCCCTTACGTTCTTCTAATTCTTCTGCTGAATAGTCTTCCTTATCTCGCAAGCGATGCGCTAGTCGTCCGGATGCATTTGCTGCGATGGCTGCGACGATATCATCCATGAACGTATTGACTTTTCCATCCCCAAGTTTCGTATCGAGTTCTTTGATGATACCAACCTTTGCTTTATCCAAATAGCCAAATGTCGTAACCGCAATCGAACCATACGTGTTGACGGCACCAATCGCAATCGTCTCATCTACGCCAAATAGCCCTTCATCGCTTTGGATGATGGACAGCAGAGGTTCTGATAATAACCCTTTTTCCGCCAGGATGTCTAGTTCTGCTCCGACGAGAATCGCATGTTGTAATTCACGTTTTTCAAGAACACGTTCTACTGAACTGACACATGTTTCAATTGTCAGATCCACCGTGTAGGGGGCCTGCATTTGGTACACGATCTCAGCGATCGCATGAATCGTCACCCCTCGTTCATGTAACTTATCGATAGCTGCCTGTTTGACCTCTTTTGAATGTGTTTTCTTCATGACTATATCCACCTCTCCAACAAAGTACTTCATTAGTATACACGGATTCTGAAGCTCCTCTCAAACTTCTTTGACATCGACGCCAGAATCCGTCATGATTATTTTGTAAAGCGTTATCATTTCAGGGGAAAGTAGGGGATTTTCGATGAACATCGGGGTTGTATTGTTTCCATCGAAACGCGTTCAAGATTTTGCAAATTCATACCGAAAGAGATATGACTCGAAGTATGCACTAATCACACCTCATATCACGCTACGGGAGCGGATGGAAGTCGATGAGACAGAACTAGACCACATCGTGACGGAGTTGAATCGAATCGCGTCCGAAACGAAGCCTGTCAATTTGCACATCCAAGGAGCTCGTTCGTTCCATCCGACGAACAATGTCTTGTTCCTTAAAGTAATGCCGACGGATGAGTTAGAACAATTACATCGCGCTTTGCATACGGGACCACTCGAACATAAGCCGAAATACGATTTCTTGCCTCATATCACAATCGGTCAAGAACTGTCGGATGTCGAACTGTTCGATGTACTAGAACGTCTCAAGATGGAAGATATCCGTTTCCAAGAAGACGTCACGAAAATGGCTTTATTGTATGAACTGGAGAACGGTGCTTGGAGTGTCTATGAGACATTCCGCTTCACAGGTCAATGAATGATTAAACTTCCCGGTCGAAGCTTCGACCGGGAAGTTTTAGTTCTGGTAATACACCGTATGCATTTGCCTGTTCTTCTAAAAAGTCGTCTGCTTCGTGTTCGCGGTAAGGATCAGTTGGGCGTATCGGTTGAACTCGAGCGACTGGTTCAGTCTTTAGCTGTGGATCGACACGTACTTGACGATTGACATATTGTACGACTGTAAAATCGATTGCGTTCATCCTCTGCACTTCCTCTCTCCTTCTAATGACACTTATATTTGATAGTTCCCCGATCGAGCACAAAAAAAACCAAGCCTCCCGCATGGGAAAGCCCGGCTTAATCGATCGTTTATTAAAGAATGTGGAATCCGCTATCGACGTGAAGGATTTCTCCTGTCACCCCACTCGACATTTGTGAAAGCAAGAACAGTCCACTTTGACCAATTTGTTCTGTCGTCACGTTACGATGAAGTGGCGCACGTTCTTCGATGCTATCAAGAATCGAATTGAAATCGCCGACACCTTTTGCGGATACTGTCCGAATTGGACCAGCTGAGATCGCATTGACACGAACGCCTTGCTGACCGTATTCAGCAGCGAGATAACGAACGCTTGCATCTAATGCTGCTTTCGCAACACCCATGACGTTGTAGTTCGGAACCATCTTCTCACCACCGAGGTATGTCAACGTGATGACGGATGCATCTTCCGTAAAGAAATCCTTTGCGGCCTTGACGACTGCTGTTAAGCTGTAAGCTGAGATATCAAGTGCTTGCGCAAACTGTTCACGCGTTACCCCAGAAAATTCACCACGAAGCGCTTCTTTATCCGCGAATGCGATCGAGTGAGCGATCCCTGAAATCTTCCCGTGGTCCGCATGAATCGTTTGGAAGACCTGTTCAATCTCTTCGTCACTCGTGACATCACACGTATAATAAGAAGCCGGTCGTGATAATTCTTGTCCTAATTTTTCAAGTGGTGCCTTAAAACGCTCTCCGACATATGTAAATGCCAGGCTTGCTCCAGCAGCGTCGAGCGCACGTGCGATGCCCCATGCAATCGAACGTTGGTTGATGACGCCCATGACGACGTACGTCTTGCCTTCGAGTGAAGGATAAATATTCATGATAAAGTCCCCCTTGAATTAGTACCTGGTAATAAAACCTATCTTCAGGTTACAAAAACGTAACGCTTCTGTCAACCATCGCTCTTGATATTGCGGATTTGATAAATTACGGTAATATAGAGAATGATAGAAAGTAGGGATGAAATGAATCGATTCAAATCATTTACACAACGTTATGATCATACGTTGCTTTTTTTACTCGCCTGTCTGATGGTCATCAGTATTATCGCCATCTATACAGCACAACCTTCGCTTAAAGGTGCGATCAGTGCCATCAACTTCTCTGCCAAACAAATTCAATGGTACGTCATCGGCTTCATGGCGTTATCGGTCGTCATTTTCATCGATTATGAACAGTTGAAGCGATTCCACTGGTTTTTATATGGAGCAGGTATCGTATCATTGATCGGTCTTGTCATTTTCCGTGGTACACCAATCGTCACTGAAATCAAAGGGGCATACGGTTGGTATCAATTCCCAGTTATCGGTACGGTTCAACCGGCTGAGTTCATGAAGTTCTTTTTGATCGTGACGCTCGCTGCCGTCATTACCGAGCACAATGCGCGTTATGTTCAACATGAAAGAGATCTCTTGTTACTTATCAAGTTAGTCGCGGTTACAGCCTTGCCGCTCGGTCTTATCATCATTCAGCCCGATTTAGGGATCGGTTTGATTCTATGCGTCATCTTAGCATGTGCGATGTTGTTATCCGGACTAAACTGGAAATGGCTTTTGACGATGTTCGGTCTGTTCGCAGGAGCCGTCATCATTTTCTTTTACCTGTTCTTTTTCCAAAATGATTTACTCGCAACCTTTTTCCCAGGTCACGCGATGAACCGGATCATGGCTTGGTTGCAACCGTTCGAATATGCGGATGATTTGTCGTACCAGCTCGTCCAAGCAATCAACGCGACAGGTTCAGGTCAAATGTTCGGCGTTGGATATGGGAAACTGCAAGTGTTCGTTCCAGAATTGCATACAGACTTCATCTTTACGACGATTGCCTCACACTATGGTTTCATCGGGGCTGCCATCGTCTTGATCGTCTTGTTCCTGTTCGTCTATCGCTTGATTCAGATTGCTCTCGAGACAGCTGATCCATTTGGTACCTATATCGTGACAGGATATGTCGCGATGTTTACGTTCCAAATCTTCCAAAACATCGGGATGACGATTGGTGTCTTACCGATCACAGGTCTTCCCTTACCGTTCATCAGTTATGGTGGATCAACGATGATCGTAAACCTCGTCGGTCTAGGATTGATTATGGCAATCGCCTCTCAATCTCGGATTTCCATGTTCGATGAAGACTAAACACAAATAAAAGGCAGTGGACCAAGTCCACTGCCTTTTATTTGTGTACTTCATCATTCCAGTCGGAGATCCTCAGGAAGTGGTGCTTCAAAACGAACCCGTTCTCCCGTAGCAGGATGAAGGAACGTTGCTGATGCACTATGGAGCGCCTGACGCGGCAGTAACGGGTTTCCTTGATACATCGTATCGCCGATTAAAGGATGCCCAAGAAAAGCAAGGTGGACACGAATTTGGTGTGTCCGACCTGTCTCTAGTCGGATATCGAGTAATGAGATTTCTTGGTCAAAGGCTCGAACTAGACGGCTATTTAAGATATGCGTAATGGCTCGTTGACCATCTGGTCGTACCATCCGTTCCATGAAGGAATGATCGGTTTGACCAATCGGTTGATCAATTGTTTGTACCGGTACGTTTCCGGGTGCATACGCTAAATAATGTCGTTCTAATTCATTGGATCGTTGCATGAGACTCATCCGGTGATGGGCAAGCCCGTGTTTCGCGAACAAGACAAGACCACTCGTATCACGATCGAGCCGATTAACGATATGGATTGCATACGGAATTCCTTGTTTTCGGTAATAACCAAGGACATAGTTCGATAATGAGCGTTCCGGATGCAGTCGAGACGGAATCGATGCCATGCCCGGCGGTTTATTGACGACGAGCAACCAATCATCTTCAAACAAAATATCAAGTTCCCCTTCTGTCGCCACCATATCCGGTGCTGGTGTCTCTTCCGGGAAGAAGACATGGACATGATTACCCGCGTGTAAGACGTCGTGGACGTTGACATGCTGACCATTACGCGTGATATCCCCATGATTTTTAATCGATACTAACATTTTTCGCGAAATCCCTAAGCGGGTCGTACAAAAATGACTGACACGCCAGCCATCCTCGATGTCAGTCACCATCTGTTGTAGCTGAAATCCATTCATGTTTCCATTTCCTTTACTTTAACGTCTTTCGTCTGCCAGGAAAGATTCCCGCACCCGTTGCCAGAACGGGAAAGAACGAAAACGAGCAAATTTCACTTTTTTATCAGAGACCCGGCATCGAATCGATGTCACGTTTTGATGAATGATCGAAGCATAGTGGTCATAGGTCATCTGAAAATCAATCGGATTAACGGGACGAATTTCGACATCATGATGTTTCGGTAACAACATCGGTGAGCCGATCGTCCGGTAAACACGATTGTTGATGGAAGCCATCTCTGTAATTTGAATTGCTTCGAGCGCCGGGTGAACGATCGCTCCGCCGAGTGCCTTATTGTAAGCTGTCGAACCAGACGGTGTTGATACACACAACCCGTCCCCTCGGAATGTTTCGAAGTAGTCGCCTCGAATCGATAAATCGCAAACGAGCGTCTGATTAAAACTTTTAATCGTACATTCATTTAAGGCAAGCAGTTGGTTGTGTGAACCGTCCGCATAATCAATCGAGAGTTCAAGCAACGGGTATTGAACCGTCGCTAAATCCTGCTTCGCGATATGATCAATCAGTTCATCCATTTCTTCAGGGCGCCAATCCGCATAAAAACCAAGATGCCCCGTATGAATCCCAACAAGCGTAATTGTCTCTACTTGATCGAGATACGAATGAAACGCCTGTAACATCGTTCCGTCTCCACCAATCGAGACGACGATTTCCGGCTGGCTGACATCAAGAATACATCCCCGATCCGTCAATGCCTGCTCGAGTTGCTGTTTCAGCGCATGAGATCGCTCATCATCACGAGCCGTGATTGCAAAACGCATGGTCATCCCCCTACTCTTTTAATCGTTCAGACGCCTTAGCGTCGCGTTGAAAGACGAGTTGTGCATCTTGGATTTCTACTTTCAGCTGGCTCATCTCCGCATCAAGCAAAAATGCTGCCTCTGCCGCACGCCGCAACCGCTCACGCGTCTCTTCCGGAATATTTCCTTGGTACTTATAATTCAATGAGTGTTCAATCGTTGCCCAGAAGTTCATCGCAAGCGTTCGAATTTGGATCTCGACTAACGTCGGAACTTCACCTTCGATTGTCTGTACCGGATAGGCAATGATGACGTGATATGATCGATAGCCACTATCCTTTTTTTGCGTAATGTAGTTTCGTTCTTCGACGATTTTAAAATCTCCGCGCGAGCGCAACAGCTCAAGGACATGAATGATATCATCGACGAATTGACACATGATACGTAATCCGGCGATATCCTGCATGTCTTGTTCTAATGACTCACGCGCAATTGCTTTTCGTTCCGCTTTTTGAAGAATGCTCTTTACAGGTTTGACCCGTCCTGTGACAAATTCAATCGGTGAATGTTCTCCCCGTTGCTGAAATTGTTTACGAATCGCTTTTAGCTTAACTTTCAACTCATCGACCGCGATTTGATACGGTGCAAGAAATAAATCCCAATTTTCTTTTGTCATCTGATTTGTCACCACTTTTAATCGAATAGTATTGGTTCACTGCCTGTTCCTACCTCATTCATGTTATCATATTTTCAGACATTCAACTAGAAAGGCGTGATTCCGATTAGACAAGAATTGGAAATCGAATTTAAGAACTTATTGTCTGAACAAGAATATCTATCGTTATTTACCCATTATGCGTCAGCTAAACAACCCATTTGGCAAGCAAATGATTATTTTGATACGCCTGATTTTGAACTTCGAAAAAAAGGTGCTGCTTTACGGATTCGTGAGAAAAAACAAGGACTCGTACTGACTTTAAAACAACCCCATGAGGAGGGGTTGCTTGAAACGCATGTCACGTTATCATCAACTGAAGCAGAAGATCTATTCAAATACGGTCTAATTCATTCCGAAGAGATGAACGAACAGCTAAAGTCATTTGATTTACAGGGATCTTTGGAGCATTTAGGTCGATTAGAGACAGAACGAATCGAAACCGTGCTCCCGGAAGGATTGCTTGTCCTTGATAAAAGTCGCTATCTCGGACATACCGATTATGAGTTAGAGTTTGAGGTCAGCAACTTCGAACAAGGGCAAAAGGATTTCGAGCGAATTCTTTCAGAACACGACATTCCACAGCGCAAAACAAAAAATAAAATCGTTCGCTTCATGGAACGTAAAGCGCTTTCTTGATTTTTCGTGTAAGAAT
Organism: Exiguobacterium sp. KKBO11; assembly: GCF_001644945.1. NCBI lineage: Bacteria > Bacillati > Bacillota > Bacilli > Caryophanales > Exiguobacterium > Exiguobacterium sp. KKBO11. The sequence goes on along the minus strand of NZ_LUCU01000011.1, from coordinate 764,066 downwards.
GAACAAGCAAAACCTTTGCTCTTTCTTTTTTTTCGTTGCTAAAATAGGGTAACGATAACAACAGGAAGGGGTGAACGGATGGAACACGCACAATGTAACGGATCTTATTGTTCATTGGACGAACCATCGATTCAACAACCGACGAAACCTCTGGAAATCTATCATTTTCTAGATGTGACACAAACGGATGGTTTACGGTTGATACCCGTTCTCAAGAAGCTAGAGCTAGAATATGGTCATCTGTTCCGTCTTCGGACGATTGCAACGATTCCATGTGCTCCATCACGATCCGCATGTGACATGTCACCACTCGTCATTCTAAAAGCAATTGAGCTTCAAGGAAAGACATTTGGTATGCGATTCATGCGACGCCTTCGAATGCTTCATAACGTCGAAGGAGAAAGTGCTTATAGTCGGCCATCATTGATGCGGCTAGCAGAGGCTTTAACGGAGTATGGTTTGGATTTAGAAGAGTTTCATCGTGATGTCTCGTCGGATACGATTCAGCAAATGCTCGAGAAAGAAACCGAACTAGTCACCGAATGGGATGTTCGGATTCTTCCAACACTCGCTTTCGTCGGAGACGAAGAAGCGATCAAAGCAGAAGGACCTTATGAGTATTTGGTGTATGTCTCGATCTTAAGTGAATTGCTAGATCATACGATCGAAAAACAACCGAAGCCACCACTCGAACAATTCTTGAGACGGTATGAAACAGCAACAACGGCTGAAATCGCCTTTATTTATGACGCTCCTGAATCCCAGATTGAACACGAATTAAAAAAACTGGTCTTGCAACAAAAATGTGCTTCTCTATCGTACTGTGATGGAAAAGTATGGCGTCACTTAAAAGATTCGGCACACATGTAATAAAATAGCTGAAAGTCTCAATAAAAGAATCTAGTTAAAGTGTAAAAACTTTCTTCTTTTATTGGGATTTTTAAGTTTCATAAAAAGTTATGCTAATATTAAAATACTTATTATTAATTTATATACTAAAGTAATAATACATTTTTATTTCCTCTTAAACTAGTGAACATGAATAGGTTTTAAAAGCAAGTGTTCTGCTTAATAATGTTATTTCCGTAAGAAAACATTATTCCTATGTGCGAATCAGTTTAATATTCACTGTAGCTCACTTCAGAGATCTAGTAAATGTCCACCCTAAAGCTGACTCTATGATTGTTTGCGTACAACAATATTAATTGTTTTATAGCGTTCAGATACTGATAGTTCTAGTGTTTTTGTCTCATTTTCGAGAAATTAGAGCTTTGTAATAATTTTTCCTTCGCTGTAAGGTACTTAAATATTGCTTCAACTCTCGCAAGTCGTCGTTCAAAAAGTTTTTCTTTTTTTGAATGACTTCTAATTATTTAATCTTTCATGTCTCTTCTTCAAGAATCCTTTTTTCTTAATAAATTCAATACCTTTTTTCCCTTATCTCATCGCATCGTTCTATTGTCTGGTTATCACTCATAATCAGTTCGAAGCTGCCTTCCTCAAAGATTTATATCGGTCACTTAATTGCCAGCTAAATTGTTACTTCCAGAGTCTCCTATTTATTGAATCGCACTATCTGATAACGAGTCTAAGTGAAGATTCGCTGAAAATTAGTTGATTTGAACTGAAAGTACATCTTTTCATGAATAGTTCGCTCGGCTAGATTGAATAAATAAAGTAGATCAATATCTTTAAACACAAAAAAAACCCCAAATGGGATACTTTGTCAAGTGTCCACCATTCAGAGTTCATTTCAGCTCTATCCATTTAGTTTATTAATTTTTTATTACTTGACGGAAAAAACAAGACAAGAACGACTTACCTTTAAATACGATAATTTAATAAAAGAGGTCAATCCTAAAATAAACTCAATTCACACCATTATTTTAATTAAACAAACTATCTTTAATATAAATTGTTTTATTTTTTATATGTAAGTAAAGTACACATATTTCTTGCTAATATATAAAATTCATTTAGTAATCTAATTGTGCTAATTTATACAATTAAAGAATTATTTTTACAAGTAGAGCAATCAATAGGGAATTGATTATTTGGCTTTACTTCTTTAATTGAATAATCTTTAAAATTAACAAATAAAAACTTGTCAATTAATAAATTTTTTTCAGGATTCGCCAAAAATTTCAATACTTCAAAAGAGAGTACACTGGAAATAAAATCACTCATACTTGATATTGTACTTAATTTATAATGATTTGCTAAGGGTCTACCGATATCATCATATTCATCTTTTAATTTTTTCTCATTACAACTAAAACATTTTGTAACCCCCGGAATTACTAAAGGATCAATTCTTCCTACGTGACCAATATAACCTCCACCAAAAAATGTCGGGATTTTATTTTCAAATATATATTTCTCAATTAAACTAGTCTTTACCTCATCTGCGCAATTGATTATTAAGTCAACATCTTTTAAACCATTTAAGTCTTCTATTTTAGAAACATATGTATTTATTGTCAATACGTCACTATTTTCAGTTCTATCTTCTATATATTGTTTAATAACATCTACCTTCAATTTACCTATGTGATTCAAAGAAAATAGCGGTTGACGCGTTAAATTAGACTTTTCGACAATATCATCGTCAATAAGTACGAATTTTTTTATACCATTAGAAACTAATTTACTGATGACACTAAACCCTATAGTTCCAGCTCCAATAATACCAATTTTTTTAGTCATAATATTTTCTTGTATTTTATACCTATTAATAAATTCAGTTTCAAAAATAGATAAAAGCGGAATTATCCTTCCGAAATCTTCCTCTAAATAATCTGGCTTATAGTAATCAGAACCAATAAATTCTATATAATTCTCTGTTTTTAAGAATTGTATAATTTCTTTTGCCTCTTCAATATCATTAGGAAATTTCTCACTAATTTCTTCATTTAAAACGTTTTCTTCACATAAAGATTCAATTTTTTTTAATATAAATATACCTAAATTGTTCATATCATATACTATTCCTTCGAAATCATCTTCCCATACACGTGAAAGCGTAGCCTTTTTATTTTCTTCGTTTAAAAACACTTTCACATAGGGCTTGAACTGTACTATACGCATTTATTTAAATCCTCCTTTAAATAAAGAGGGACCTACATAGGTCCCCTCGAAAAATTATTTAACATAAAGTGACCAATTACACTGAACCAATAGTTTTTTACTGTTAGTAGCTTTCATTTTTATCACCTTTTTTCTATTATGTATTTTTATTACAATTAAAATAATACCATACACTTTTTCCCTTGTAAATGTTTTAATGAATTATTCTGATAATTAAAGATTAATAAGTTTCTCAAATTTATTTAAAGTGAGTTCAAACTGTTTTAAGGCTGAAATAACTGGTGCTTTTGTTGTCATATCAACACCCGCAGCTTTTAATACTTCGATTGGATAATCACTTGATCCCGCTTTTAAGAAATTGTTGATGTATCGCTCTACAGCAGGTTGTCCTTCTTCTAGAATCTGATCCGTCAAGGCAGCAGCAGCAGAAATGCCCGTTGCATACTGATAGACATAATAATTGTAATAGAAGTGTGGAATCCGAGCCCATTCTAGACCGATTTCTTCATCTAAGACAATTTCGTCTCCGAAGTATTTTTGATTCAACGCATAATACGTTGACGTTAAGAATTCCGGTGTCAGCGATTGGCCAAGACGAGCCGCATCATGAATTGCATGTTCGAACTCAGCGAACATCGTTTGTCGGAACAATGTTCCACGGAATGTTTCGAGTTGATTGTTTAATAGATAGAGTTTTTCTTTACGATCCGTTACTTTCTTCAATAGATAGTCGTTCAACAATGCTTCATTCGTCGTTGAGGCAACTTCTGCGACGAAGATTGAATAATCACCATATGGATATGGTTGAGACTTCCGCGTGTAATAACTATGGACAGAATGTCCGAATTCATGTGCGAGTGTAAAGAGGTTGTTTATGTTGTCTTGCCAGTTCATCAAAATGAACGGCTGTGTATCATAAGCACCAGAAGAGTAGGCTCCACTCCGTTTACCACGCGTCTCTCGGACATCAACCCAACGTTCAGACAATCCTTCTTCGAGGATGTGCTTATACTCTGCTCCAAGCGGTGCAAGTCCTTCAACCATCAATTGTTTCGCTTCCTCGTAAGAGACTTTCATCTCCACCTCAGAAACGAGCGGTGTGTACATATCATACACGTGTAGTTCATCAAGTCCAAGCACTCGCTTACGTAGGGCGACGTAACGATGGAGCAATGGTAAATGCTCATGTACCGCTTCAACTAATCCATCATAGACGGACTCAGGAATCGCATTACCGTGTAAAGCTGCTGCGCGTGCCGATGGGAACTTCCGGACATCCGCATAGAAGTTGTCTTTCTTAACTGACCCAGCAAGTGTCGAAGCGAGCGTATTCGTGTATTTCGCATATGTTCCATACATCGCTTTAAATGCTGCTTCACGGACCGAACGATCAGATGATTCCAGGAATGTGATGAAGCGACCATGTGTCAACTCTGTCTCTTCTCCATCTTCCCCTTTGATTCTCGGGAATGTCAGATCTGCATTGTTCAACATACCGAACGTCGTACCGGATTGACCGAGTACTTCTCCTGCCTTTGCAAGAATCGCTTCTTCCGCTTCCGTCAGGACGTGTTCACGCTCTTGATTCAATTCATCAAATGCATGACGATACATCGCAAGATCTGGATTCTCATTAAGATACGTCTCAATCGTTGACTCAGGTACAGCTAATAGTTCTGGTGTCATGAAAGCAAGTGTTGCTCCGATTTGCGACGCGAGTGTTCGAGCACGGTCGTTCATTGCTTGGTAGAAACTATCTGCTGTATTTTCGTCATAACGCATATGCGCGTATGTATAAAGCTTATAAAGACGTCTTGAGACTTCGTCTCGTAACTGTAACCCTTCATAGAGCGTTTCTGCACTCTGTCCAAGACGACCCTTATACTCGACGAGTAATGGGAGCATTGCTTTCACCGATTCGAATTCTTCTTCCCACGCTTCGTTCGTTGCGTAAATCGACTCTAGATTCCATGTTTCTGTAACGTCAATATCTTGACGTGTTAATACTTCTGCCATTTCCCTCACTCCTTTAATTCAGTTATACCTGTTTTCTTTTCGACAAACAATCGAAGTGCTCCTGCTAAAACAGCTTATTCGCCTCCTCAATCCGCTCCATCCATTCCCTGACGAGAGCACCCATCAAATCTCTTTCAATCGATAGATTCAATTGGTGAAGCAGTTGATTTATGACATGTTCCAGACGGCTCAAAGTGTACCGCCCTTTTATCTCTAAAAAGACGACGATTTGAAATTCAAAGGGGTGGACGGGTAGAAATAATAGACGTGTGATGGGGAGAAAGGCAAAAGAGGGAAGATTTTGTAGATGGAAACCTGATTGATACAGTGGGACCTTGAGGATGCGTGGAGGTAATGAAGGATAAAAAGGACGTCGACGATAGCGATGAACGATTCCTTGCCATCGAGCGATTGAAAATTTCCGAGGAAATGATGAAGGTTCTTTCGAAAGAAAATCAGATAATGAGAGCGGTTGAACCGTACAATAGATATGATGTTTCGCAAAAGGAACCGGATGTCGAAATCTCCGGATTTGATTCTCGACGATCAGATCCAAGTAATCATGTTGTAAAAATGCTTGTCGCATCCAACCTTTCAATCGCAACGTGACACCATGTGAAGGATGAAATCCGATCCACCGAACCGTTTGTTCTTGTTTCGCATCAAGTCTGGCTCGTCTGATCCATTCCTCTGCCGACATCGGAGAACGTTGAATTTCAATCCCGATTTTCTTTTCTGGTATCCACAGATCAAAACGTCTCTCCCCAGTCATCCATTCAATTTCGACTTGGACACCTGCGTTTATTAAAGAATCCGCAATCCGCTTTTTCCAAGACATATGCACGTTGCTTTCTCCTGAACAAGCTGAGATATGTGCAAAGTGTGGTCGTCGTCCTTGCCTGACGCGCAATGGCTTCAGGCAATACGGACAACGTAAGGACATCGTTTTTAATTCATGGATGAGAAATCTGTGAATCATGATACGTTTACCAGAAGCATCAATGGCTTCAAACATCTGAATCGTCCCCTTTTACTAGAGTAACGGTGAGAATAAACGTGAAATCGATTCAATTAATCGACGGCGTAATGGACGCCGATGGAACATATCAGCATCAACTTGTGTCGAATGGCTAAAATCTTCATAAAAATCACGTGTCAGTTCATGGACAGAGTTCGTTCCATATAAGAAAGCATTCACTTCGAAATTCAAATGAAAACTACGTAAATCCATGTTCGCTGTCCCAATCGTTGCGATGGCGTCATCAACGACGATAACTTTCGAGTGCATGAACCCTTTATTGTACTCGTAAATTTTCACACCAGCTTGTAGCAAATCATCAAAATAAGAACGGCTCGCATAAAATACGATTTTATGATCCGGGAAGCTCGGTAGTAGAATACGGACGTCAATCCCTGCCATTGCAGCTGTCTTCAGCGCTGTCATGAGATCTTCGTCCGGTATCAAATACGGGGAAGCAATATAGACCGATTCACGCGCTTCCGTGATGAGCCCGAAGTAAAGTGATTTCATTGCCTCATATGGCTCATCAGGACCGCTCGCAATGATTTGAACACCTCCTGTTGCTTCTTCAACGTACTCAAGTGGCTCCATGTAAAACGGTGTAAACAGCCGTTCACCGGTCATGTAATACCAGTCTTGCAAAAAAATCAGTTGGAGTTCAGAGACAGCCTCTCCCCTTACGAGAAGATGGGTATCACGCCAAAAACCAAAATGTTGATCACGACCGATATACTCGTCGCCAATGTTTATTCCACCCGTAAATGCAACCGTTCCATCGATGACGACGATTTTCCGATGATTCCGGTAGTTTGATTTACTCGAAATAAACGGTAAGACGACGGGTAAAAACGCACGAACCTCAACACCAGCTGCCTGCATCTTCTTGAAATAATGTTTATCCGTCGAAAAACAACCGACGGCATCATAAAGAAAGCGGACCTCGATTCCTTGCTTAGCCTTTTCAATCAACGCTTCCTGTAGCTGAAGCGCAAGTTGATCATCGCGTACGATATAGTACTCCAAATGAATATGATGCTGTGCTTGACGAATCTCTTCTAAAAGAATCGGAAACTTTTCCTGACCATTCGTCAAGATTCTTGTATGTGTATTATACGAAATCGGAAGGCGACTGATTGAATCGATAAGTGTCACAACTTTTCCATAACGCCCTTCTTGGAACACTGATTGGTGTACCCCTGCCTTAAACTGGGTACGATACTTAATGTAAGACTCTTCATCAAGCATTGCCTTCAGTCGAAACATTCGTTTTCGGCGGTAGTTCTGACCAAATGTGAAATACACGAACACGCCAACGACAGGCAATGCCATCATGACGAGTGCCCAGACGAGCGTTCGTTCTGGGTTTCGATTTTCGAGTAGAATGATGACAAACACGCTCATGACGACCAAGATGATGACGATGGACAGCCAACCTACCATATAGACACTCCAATAGTAGGATAAAAAGGCAATCAAGCCGATGGTCAAGATGAGGGTCATGAGAAGTTGTACACGTCGTAGCATGAATCCCCCTCCTTTTATGTAAGTAGTACTAATTGTATTTAAACTGATGACAGAAAGGAAGCGTTTAAATGGGTACGTATATCATTACTGGTGCAACAAGTGGAATTGGTGAGGCAACTGCCCTTCAACTCATTCGGGAGGGACATACTGTCCTTGCGATTGGTCGTAATGAAGAAAAAGGATCCTCGCTTGAAGCAAATGGAGAAGGACGTTTATATTTCTTCCCTGTCGACTTAACTGATTCCTCTGCAATCGATGCGTTCTTTGAAGAAACACAAGAAGATTTCCCAGAAATCGATGGTATTTTCAACAATGCAGGTACTTTCGGTAAACCCGTTGCACCTGAACGTGTCTCCGATCAACAAAAAGAAGTGTTCCAAGTGAACTATCACGCACCCGAACGAATCATCCAGCTTGCGACAAAACGCTTTTCAAAAGGCGCTTCCATCGTCAATAATAGCGCCATCGTAGGTCATGTTAAGTTTCCAGCAATGCTACTGCCTTACGCTTCATCTAAGAGTGCTTTACTGACGCTAACAAAGACATACGCCGCCCGCTTCCATGGTAAGTACCGATTTAATGCTATTTGCCCGGGACCAGTCGATACAGCGCTCAGTCATGCCTTATATGGCGGGAAAGATAAATTTGACCTCGCAATGAAACATCATCTTCGAGGCGAGCCTGCACAACCTTCTGAAATCGCTGAGGTCGTTTGTTTCTTACTATCAAACAAAGCGAGTTACATCAACGGTCAAGCGCTCATCGTAGATGGAGGCTATACCCTCACTTAATACCAGAACAAAAGGAGGTATCACGATATGTGATCCTCCTTTTCCTCGCACTTTTTCTGACCTTAGTTCGGAAAATGTTTCCGAATGAACGGAAAGACATCTGAAGCAATGATCTGTTTCCCGTATTCAGCTACAGGATGTATCGTTTGTTCGCTGAACTGGAGATACTCTGCGATTAAACTCATGACGTTTTCTTGCGCTTCTACGTTCACATCATCTTCGAAATGAACATGCAGTAAATAGAGTCCATCTTTTTGATAAAGCGCTGTTTCAAGTTCTGCGAATACAGGAGCATTCGCATATTGGCTGAGCGCGATGATATGTTCGAAATCGCGAGTTTCAAATAAAACATCTTGGCTTAACTCTGTATCTTTATCTTCTGTCTCAGACATCGCTGATCGTAAAAGTGAATCGAGTTCGTCTTCATCGACTTGCTCACCATCAACTGCATTTTTCGCGATCGTTACAGTGACTTCAAGACCTTTTTCAAATGCTTGCACTTGTATCCATAGTGGACCTTCGAAGGAGATGGACTCTTTTTCATTCGCTTCGTCCATCATCTGCCAGAATAACTGTTCTCCCCGTTCCCGGTTATACCAAATCTCATCTCGGGCAAAACCACGGCGTTCGATGTCGGTGTACGTGATGAAGAACTTGACCGTATTGTCATTGACGCGTTCGATTTTCAAACTGTCCACTCCTTTCTTCTCGTTCCTTATCTAGAATACGAACGAGGACATGACTTGGATTCATAGTTTTGAATCCGAAGGATATATTTCTATTCCTTTGTTATCTTTATTTTAACCTTTTTTATCGGTAACAAAAAGCACACTGCTCACGAAGCAGCGTGCTTTTCAAAATTACTCGTTTACAAGACGCTGTGCTTCCAAAAGTTGGAATGTACGCACCTTGCGCGGTAAGAATCGACGGATTTCATCCTCGTTGTATCCCACTTGAAGGCGTTTTTCATCAATCAAGATTGGGCGACGCAATAATCCCGGATATTCTTGAATCAAATCGTATAGATGCTGCAACGATAAGTTTTCAACGGAAACATCGAGTTTCGAGAAGACTTTTGAACGTGTTGAGATAATCTCGTCCGTTCCATCTTCCGTCATACGAAGAATCTGTTTGATTTCATCGAGCGATAATGGTTCTGAAAAGATATTACGTTCAACGAACGGGATTTCATGTTCTTCAAGCCACGCGCGTGCTTTCCGACAAGAAGTACAACTTGGTGAAGTATAGAGTGTTACCATTGAAAAACATCCTCCCCCTGATTTAACATCATTCAATACCTATGTGAATAAGCAGATATTGATGATGGTTCTATTACTTGACAGTTTACATCTAATAAAGCAGAAAACCTAGCTTTTTTATAAAGATGAAAGAACTTTTCGTAAAAAAGCTTGTTAAAGCCACCACGTGGCTTTAACAAGCTGGCGTGTGATCAAATGGCTGAGAAATCGTCTCTTTTGCTTTAGGAAGTTTCATTTCTTTCAGTTTTTTCTCTAAAATATCCCGCAAAAGGCGCTTCTTCAGCTTTTTCTTCTTGTCACGTTCTTTCATATTCCGACACCCCAATCGGCCCGAAACAGAATTAACAACCTACGAAAGCGAAATAATCATCTTCTACATTAGTAAGTATACCACGTAAACTAAAAATCTATTCCTACTTTAAGCAATTAAATATGTGAGATTGTCGATTGAGGAATGAAAAACAGTTGCAATTTCTTTCAAATTTCTGTAGAGTGTATAGAAATATCAACGCTCAGAAAGGAGTTTTTCATTCATGGCATTAACACTTGTCACGATTCTTGATCATCCGATCGCTCAAAAATATTTATCTCGTTCTGGCTTGAATCATGCGATTTCAGTAGCGGAACGCGCACTGACGCTTGCTACGAAACGCGGCTTAGATGCAGACACTGCTACGAAGGCAGCACTCTTACATGATATCGGTCATTACGAATGGTATACCGATGGCACTTGGAACTATGATTTATATCGCCAAAATGATATTCATGCCATTAAAGGAGCTGAACGTGCTCACAAACTATTGATTCGCCTTGGTGAAGAACCAGCACGTGCAAAAGAAATTGCTCTCGCTGTTCTTTTGCATACGGATTCTTATCTTCCACCAGGTGCGATCAATCGAACACCTCTTCAACAACTTGTCCATGATGCGGATACGCTGGAAGAACAGCCGGGCGGACTCCATCATTACGAAAAAATTGACTTTGAAGAAGCCATGCGTCGTCTTGATGCAATCGATGCAGTCGTCCATCGATTTGCTCATCTACCGCGTATCGCATCAGAAAATTAAAAGGCATTTCCACGATCAACGTGGAAATGCCTTTTTGCTTTAACGATTATACGAGTTGCGCTTGGTACGCTTCAAGTTCTGCATCCGTCATCGAAACGAAGTGACCTGGCTCGATTTCACGAAGTGGTGGAATGCTCGAATCTTCATCCGATTTCCCAACCGGTCCACTCGTCGGACGATCAAAGATGATCCGTTTACGTGTCCGCTCGTGCTCTGGATCCGGAAGCGGAATCGCAGATAAAAGTGACTTCGTATAAGCATGAACAGGATTCTCATACAGACGATCCGCATCACACAATTCAACGAGGTGACCCTGATACATAACACCAATCCGGTCTGAGATATACTTAACCATCGATAAATCGTGGGCGATGAACAAGTATGTCAAACTGCGATCACGTTGCAGTTTTTTCATCAAGTTGACGACTTGGGCTTGAATCGATACGTCGAGTGCTGAAATCGGCTCATCCGCAATGATGAAGTCCGGCTCTACAGCAAGTGCGCGTGCGATACCAATCCGTTGACGCTGACCACCTGAGAACTCGTGCGGGTAACGACTCGCATGTTCTTTCGTCAAACCAACAGTCTCAAGCAAATCATATACACGGTTATTGCGCTCTTCTTTTGAGTTTGCTAAACCATGAATATCGATTCCTTCAGCGATGATATCACCAACCGTCATCCGTGGATTTAACGATGCATACGGATCTTGGAAGATCATTTGCATTGCACGGTTGAATTTCAATTTGTCTTTACGTGATTTCTTACCATGAACGTTTTCACCTTTGAAGATGACTTCGCCGTCTGTCGCTTCGTATAAACCAATGATCGAGCGACCAGTCGTAGACTTACCACAGCCTGACTCTCCAACGAGGCCAAGTACTTCGCCTTCGTAGATATCAAATGAAAGTCCATCAACCGCTTTAACGACGCGTCCACGTCCAATATTGAAATGTTGCTTCAAGTTTTTTACTTCAAGTAATTTATTACGGTTTTCCATTATTTCAGACCGCCTTTCAGAAGCGATTTTGAGAACACGCTGTCCGGACGGTATTTTAACGCCAAGTCACGGATTGCAGCGGGTGGTTCAACGTATGGAGCTTGTGGATGTAGCAACCACGTCGCCGCTTCGTGTGTATCTGAGATTTTGAAGAAAGGTGGTTCTTTCTCGAAATCAATCTTCATCGCGTATTTATTACGCGGTGCAAACGCATCACCGACTGGTGGATGCATCAAGTTCGGTGGAGTTCCTGGAATCGCAGGAAGATCTTGTGAACGGTCATCAGATGGACGTGGCATTGAACCTAGTAGTCCCCAAGTATATGGATGACGCGGCTCATAGAAGATCTCATCTACTGTACCTTTTTCAATCAATTTACCAGCATACATGACGGCTACACGGTCAGCCATGTTCGCTACGACACCTAAGTCGTGCGTAATGAAGATGATTGCTGTACCCGTTTTTTGCTGAATGTCTTTCAATAACTCAAGGATCTGAGCTTGAATCGTAACATCGAGTGCAGTCGTCGGCTCATCGGCAATCAACACTTTCGGATTACATGCAAGCGCGATTGCGATGACGATCCGTTGACGCATCCCACCCGATAATTGGTGCGGATATTGTTTCAGACGCGCTTCTGGATTCGGAATTCCTACGAGTGTCAAAAGTTCGAGTGTACGCTTTTTCGCTGCGTCGCCTGTTAAGCCTTGGTGACGTTTTAATCCTTCAGCGATTTGTTTATAAATCGTCATCGTCGGGTTAAGTGATGTCATCGGATCTTGGAAAATCATTGCGATATCACGACCGCGGACTTTTTGCATTTCTTTATCCGAAAGCTTAACGAGGTCACGACCTTCAAATAAGATTTCACCTTGTGTGATTTCACCTGGTGGGTTTGGAATCAAACGCATGATTGCTTTTGAAGTAACCGATTTACCAGAACCAGACTCACCAACGATTGCGAGTGTCTCGCCTTTTTTCAAATCAAACGATACACCGCGGACGGCTTGTACCGTCCCGGCATACGTATGGAAAGCGACATTCAGGTCGCGAACAGATAAAATAGTTTCCATTGTGAATGAGCTCCTCTCTAGTTTCCGTTAGCGTCGTAAACGTGGGTCGAACGCATCACGCAGTCCATCTGCCAACATATTGAAGCTGACCATGAGGAGTACGATGACCGTCGATGGAACAACGAGCAAGAATGGGAACGTTTTGAGTTCTTTGTACCCTTCGTTGATCAATGTACCGAGTGACGGTTGTGGTGGTGCAAGTCCTAAACCGATGAAGCTTAAGAACGCTTCGAAGAAGATCGCACTTGGAATCGTGAACATGAGTGAGATGATGATCGTTCCCAAGGTATTTGGAATCAAATGTTTAAAGATCAATCGTGCGCTAGAAGCACCAAGTGTTCGTGCTGCAAGTACGAATTCTTGGTTCTTTAGTTTCAGGATCTGACCGCGAACGAGTCGGCTCATACCGATCCAGCCAGTGATTGTCATTGCGAGAATGATCGTCGTAATACCTGGTTCAAGGATGAGGATGAACAGAATGATCAAGATCAAGTTTGGTACACCTGTCAAAATCTCTGCGATACGTTGCATGATGTTATCGACACGCCCACCGTAATAAGCAGAAATTCCACCGTATGTTACACCAACGAGAACATCGATGAGTGCTGCCATCAAACCGATGAATAACGAAATCTTTGTTCCTTCCCAGACACGTGACCAAAGATCACGACCGAGGTGATCCGTACCAAACCAAAAGTTTTCTTTTACTTGTTTTTGTTCATAGAAATCAATCGGTGTATCTCCAAGTGTTGCCATACCGTCAAAACCTGCCCACTCTAAACCAGTAATTTTAGGTGGGAGTTTAGCTTGCGTGATTGTTTGGGTATAAGGGTCATTACCAGACAAAGCAGGTCCGACCAATGACATGATCGCGATGATGATGATGACAGCAAGTGAGAGAATTGCCGCTTTGTTCTTGCGTAGACGCATCCAAGCATCTTGCCAGAAGTTTAAGCTTTTACCAGCAAGGCGTTCCCCTGCTTGTTCATTGAACTCAACGTGTTGGAACAGCGATGAATCAAACTGTTCTGCTTTTGCATTTGAATTTTGTTCAGCCATTATTTGTTACCCCCCAAACGAATCCGTGGATCAACGACACCGTATAGTAAGTCGACGATCAAAATCATAAGAATGAAGACTGCTGAGAAGAATAATGTCGTACCCATGATGACCGTGTAGTCGTTTTGTGTAATCGACGATACGAATAACTCACCAAGTCCTGGTACAGCAAAAATTTTCTCGATGACGAGTGTTCCCGTAATCAACGCTGCTGTCATTGGTCCAAGAATCGTGATGGCAGGAATCAAGGCGTTCCGAACCATGTGTTTCCAAGTAATCGATTGACCATCTAGGCCTTTCGCTCTAGCTAACGTGACGTAATCCTGACCTGTAACTTCTAACATCTCCGTTCGGACGAATCGAGCAATCGAGGCTGTGACCCCAAGTGATAACGATATGGTCGGCAAGATGGTATGCGCCGGGCTTTCCCAGAACGCGACTGGCAAAACGCCCCATTTCACGCCGACATAGTACTGAAGGAGTGAGGCGAATACGAAGGACGGTACCGAGATTCCGATAACCGATACGAACATCGCACCGTAATCGACAACTGAGTTGTGACGAAGTGCCGCGATGACACCAAGTACAAGTCCAAGCAATACACCAAGAATCAATGCTTGAATTCCGAGTTGAGCCGATGGTCCGATCCGTTCAGCAATTAAATCCGTAACTGGACGGCTATCGTATTTGAACGATACCCCAAGGTCTCCTTGGAACAAGTTGACCATGTACGCTGCATAGCGTTGTGGCAGCGGATCATTCAAGTTGTACTTATCCCGAAGGATATTCAACTGTTCAGGAGAAAGTTTCTCCTGGTTTTGGAACGGTGAACCTGGTAGCAGATCCATCAGGAAGAAAGTGAACGAAGCGATGAGTAAAAACGTCAGTACGCCGTAAACTAGGCGTTGAGCTAAATAACGGCCCATAAGATGGCACCCCCTATAAAGATTTTCTGTTTTTTTCGAAACATCAATAAAATCAGTATGACCCACAATTGTCGGAACATTCAAGAATTTTGTCATAAAAATTTAAAAATTCTTTTTTTATTGTGCTTTGATTTGATGTTCGTTTGGATGTTTTTCTAATTTCATCCAATAGTCAGAATTTTTCGTTTGATTCCATTATACTTTGCTAACAAAGTAATTAGAACTACTTTTTTACGAAACTTTCACATTTTCGATAAAAATGAGTTTCCATTCATAAAAAGTAGTATAAAACAGGAGCGTACCCGAACTGATCAGGGGACGCTCCCATTCTCGATTACTTAATATCAACGTATTTGTATTGGAAATCTGCTCCGAACAACTGACGGTTGAAATCTTTAACCGTCGGACGGCTCAAGTATGCAGAACCAGCTTGATAGATTGGCGCGATGGCTTGATCTTTTTCAATCAATTGTGCTTCCGCTTGTTTAAAGAGATCAAGACGTTTATTTAAATCAGACTCTTCATTTGCTGCGTTCAACAATTTATCATAAGCTGCAGACTTGTAGTTGACGTCGTTTTGGCTGTTCGTTGATTCGAAGATGGAAAGGTTAGACATTGGATCTTGGTAATCCGGACCCCAAAGTGAGTAAGAGATTTGGTAATCTCCTTTTGTTTCAAGATCGAGTTTGTTTTTGAACGGTTGTTGTTTGATTGAAACAGTAACGTTCGGAAGATTTTTCTCGATCTGACCTTTCATGTACTCACCGATTTTCTTCGCATCTTCACTATCGAACGACAGAAGTTCAATCGTCGTTTTCTTATCGCCGTTTGCTTTTTTCCAAAGATCTGCTGCTTCTTTTCCATCGCGGTCGAACCAGTTGATGTCGCTCGTATAGTCTTTACCAGACGCATCTTTGACGAATTCCTTTGGAATGAAGCTTGTTGTTGGAATCGAACCGTTCGCAAGAAGCGTATCTGTGATTCCTTTTGGATCGATCGCACGAGCGATCGCTTTACGTGCATCGACATCTTTCATCGTCGCATCTTCGTTATTGAATTTTAGATAAGCGATCGAAGAACGAAGCGCTGTCTTGAATTCAGGCTTCGATTTGTAAGCTTCAACTTGCTCTGAAGTCAAAACTGCGTAATCGACATCGTTTGAATCATAAAGATTTACTACTGTCGAATTATCTTTAACGACACTGATTGTAACTTCGTCGAGTTTGACAGCATCTTTATCCCAGTAGTTATCGTTTTTCTTCAGGACACGTTTTGAATCCGTTTTCCAAGATTCCCAAACGAAAGGACCGTTATAGAGTAATTTATCTGGTTTAAGCGAGAAGTCTTTTTCATTCTTTTTGTAGAAGTCTTCACTGATCGGTGTGTACGTACCGAACGATGTCAGTGAGAGGAAATACGGCGCTGGACGCTCGAGTTTTACTTCTAATGTTTTGTCGTCAAGTGCTTTAACACCGAGTTCGTCGACAGCTTTTTTACCTTGTGTGACATCAGCGCCGTTTTTTAACGTGTCAAAGATGTACGAGTAACTAGATGCTGTTTTCGGATCAGCAGCACGTTTCCAAGCAAATTCGAAATCTTGTGCTTTGACGGGTGAACCATCTGACCATTTTGAGTCGCGAAGTGTGAACGTATACGTCAAGTTATCACTTGAGATATCTGTTTTTTCTGCAAGTGCCGGAATCGCTTTTCCGTCTTTATCGAGACGGTAAAGACCTTCCATCGTGTTCCCGATCATGTTGAAAGCAACAGAATCCGTAGCCTTCGCTGGATCGACTGTCGTAATGTCAGAAGTATCCGTTAAACGTAGATTTTTCTTTCCGTCTGTTGAACCTGAATCACTGTCTCCGCCACCTGTCGAACATCCAGCAAGCACTGCGCTTCCTGCAAGCATGACTGATAATGCGAGACCGACTGTTTTTTTCTTCATCGGTAGGTCATCTCCTTTTCAATTTCCAAGTTGCCATAATGCCTATGACATCAATAACGTCCCGCCGAAACTGCAATGTATTCCCCAAAATGCATTGACCTAGTTTCAAAAACTTAAACGAAGTGATAAATTGATTTTATGTGAGAATAGCATTAACGTCAAGTAAATAGTCACACTATTTGCTATTTTGCATCATTCGTCTGTTACCGATTCGTAACAGGATTAAAAGTTTCGTATACTAAGATTATCAATGCATAAAAGGGGGATTTTCATGCGATCGACCTATTTCCGACCGGTCATCATTGCGGTCATTCTGTTGTTAATTTATACGATATGGGCGACTATCATCGATTCGACGCACGGTATTTTATACCATCTATCCGGTGGGTTGTTCATTGGAGGCTTTTTGCTTATGGCAATCGGATTCTTTTCCAACATGTCGGCTAACGGCTTCTTCCGTGGAATGACAGCTGGATTTAAAAAACAACGGGAAGCGAAGCTTCGAGAGATTGATGGCGATTACTACGAAGAGGATGACGAAGAGGAAGAAGTCCTCCGTAAAAAGCAAAATCGGGCTTCTGCCCGAACGAAACCCTATGTTTCTAGTGGTATTATCTTCATCATCGTATCGCTGATCATCTCTTACTTTTAATCGAAATCACCGTGACGTACCTTCTATCGTATGGTAAACTTAAGTGAATTAAACAAGAAAACACGACGACAAAGAGTAGTAACTTAGGTACATCCCTCTCAGAGAGTCCATGGTGCTGGAAATGGACAGGTGATGCCTACGTGAATGGACTTTCGAGTGGCTGATTCGAATCAAGTAGAGTCAGATGGGTTTGCCCATTACAGCAAATTGAGCGGCTATGCGAATAGCAACTTGGGTGGCAACGCGATGAATCGTCCCTTGATTTTCAAGGGGCGTTTTTTATTTTGATTTTATTATTTGGAGGGATTTCATTATGAAAACGATTTTCTCAGGTATCAAACCAACGGGAACAGTAACACTCGGAAATTACTTAGGTGCGATGAAACACTTCGTTAACTTACAAGATGGTCATGATGCGTATTATTGTGTCGTTGACTTGCACTCGATCACGGTCGATATCGATCGTGTCGAACTGATGAACAATACACGTGCACTCGCAGCTCTTTATATCGCAAGTGGTCTGAATCCAGAAAAATCAACAATCTTTGTTCAATCAGAAGTCAAAGCGCATGCACAACTCGGCTGGATGTTGACGTGTCTTTCTGGAATGGGTGAACTAGAGCGTATGACACAGTATAAAGATAAATCACAAGGAAAAGACCGAATCGGTGCAGGATTGTTTGTCTATCCGACACTCATGGCAGCTGATATCCTACTCTATGATGCGGAACTCGTTCCAGTCGGTGATGATCAAAAACAACATATTGAGTTAACGCGTGACTTGGCTCAACGTTTTAATAGTCGTTACTATGAGACGTTCACATTACCAGAACCAATCATCGCTGAATCAGGAGCACGAATCATGAGCCTGACGACGCCAGACAAAAAGATGTCAAAATCTGATCAGAATCCGAAGGGCTTCATCTCGATGCTTGACGCACCAGAAGTCATTCGTAAAAAAGTAAAATCAGCCGTCACGGACTCAGAAGGGATCGTCAAATTCGATCGGGAAAATAAACCAGGTGTATCGAATTTGCTTGAGATTTACTCACTACTCGCTGGCATCTCGATTCCAGATCTCGAAACCAAATACGAAGGTTCGAACTACGGAACATTTAAAGCAGATGTCGCGGAAGCTATCATTTCAGAACTCGAACCGATTCAACAACGCTACTATGAGTTGATTGATTCTGAAGAGCTCGATCAGATTCTCGACGCTGGACGAGACCGTGCTGAAGCCGTTGCTGCTAAAAAACTCGCGAAAATCGAGAAGGCAATGGGCCTACAACGGAAGCGTGCCAAAGTAAAAAAATAAGTCTTACTCCAAAAGAGATCGGAATGCTTCGGTCTTTTTTGATATCTCCAAATAAAAAAACTGCTTCCGAATTAAATCGGAAGCAGTTTTTATTTTGCTTATTTTCCTTCGATTGAAGCCCATTTGTACGAGAAGTCTGCGCCGAAGTTATGCTCGACGACTCCTTTGACGTATGGTTTAACGAGGAATGCACGTCCACGCTGATAAACAGGTGAGATCGCTGCAGAGTCGAGAAGGATTTTCTCAGCTTCTTGCAATTCAGACCAACGTTTTGCTGCATCTGTTTGTGTTTGTGCATCTTTGATGAGTTTATCGTACTCTTTGTCCGACCATTTACCACGGTTGTATGGTCCGCCTGTGACGAAGAGATCGAGGAACGTCATTGGATCTTGGTAGTCAGGACCCCATCCTGCGAGTGAGAACTGGAAGTCACCTTTGTTTTCAAGATCAAGTTTGTTTTTGAATGGTTGTTGCTTGATCGTAACCTTCATACCTGGAAGGTTTTTCTCAAGTTCACCTTTCAAGAACTCACCGATTTTCTTCGAATCATCGCTATCATAGTTCAAGAGCTCAAGATCAACCGATTTTTGACCGATTTCCTTTAAGCCCTCTTCCCAGAGTTTTTTCGCTTCGTCTGCATTGTATTCGTTGAATCCAGGATACTTGTCGCGGAAATCTTCTCCGTCAGCATCTTTCGCGAAATCTTTTGGTACGAGATAGTTCGCTGGAAGTGATCCGTTTGCGAGGATGACATCTGTGATCCCTTTTTTATCGTAACCCATGTCGATTGCGCGACGGATTTTTTCGTTATCAAGCGCTTTTACCTTCGTGTTGAGGTAGAGGTAGAAGATTGTTGATTCGCCTTTTGTTTTGAATTCTTTATTATCTTTGAACTGGGCAACGAACTCAGAAGTTAGAGTAGTACGATCGATGTCACCTTTTTCATACAAGTTAACACCAGTCGCAACTTCTTTAACGACCTTAACGTTGATCGTTTTAAGTTTAACGGCATCTTTATCCCAGTAGTTATCGTTTTTGACCATTTTCCAGCCTTGCTCACGTGTCCACTCTGTTAATTTGAATGGTCCGTTATAGAGTGCTTTGTCTGCAGTCGAACCGAAGTCTTTCCCGATTTTCTTCGAGAGTTCTTCTGATTTCGGCATGAATGGACCGAATCCAGTGAGTCCGAGGAAGTAATCTGCAGGTGCTTTTAATTTAACTTCAAACGTTTTGTCGTCGATTGCTTTGACGCCGACAGCATCACGCTCACCTTTTTTCGTGTTGTACTCTTCTGCACCTTCGATGTTGTAGAAGACGTATGCATACTGTGAAGCGTTCTCTGGATTAAGAACTTCTTTCCATGCATATTCGAAGTCTTTAGCTGTGATTGGTGTACCGTCAGACCACTTCGCATCACGTAATTTGAACGTATATGTTAATTTGTCATCTGATACTTCATGACTTTCAGCAATACCTGGTGTTGGTTGCTGTTTGTCATCAAGACGGTAAAGACCTTCCATCGTGTTGTTCAACACATTGAATGAAACCGAGTCTGTTGAAGTCGTCGGGTTAAGTGTCGGGATATCCGAACCTTCGATCAAGTTAAGTGTTTGATCACTAGATTTTTTGTCTGAACCTGTGTCGCCCGATTTGTCGCCTGAATCCGTTGTCGAACAAGCTGCGAGGAACGCACTTGATACGAGAGCTACTGAAGTAGCTAAAGCAAAACTTTTCTTCTTCATGTTACGATGACCCCCCTAGGTTTCTAAAAAATGATACTGTCAGGTTTTTGACCGAAAAAAAAAGAATTACTATATTCGAATCAAACCCTTCGTTACAAATAGTTTACAATGTTCTGATAATTTTGCAAACCTTTTATCCGATTTTTCTAAATATTTTTTCAAAAAAGACTGGGACCTCACGAAAAAATGGTCCCAGCTCAGTGATTATTTTAGAATTTTCATTGCGCGAAGTAGGTATTCCGGTCCATAAATCGGTACTTCGATTCCTTGAATCGTATCAGAAACATATAATTTCTCTGTCGTCTGATACAAAGGAACGATGACGGCATCTTGATTGATCAACTGTCTTTCAGCTTGATGATATAACGCCTGTTTTTTCTTCATCTCTCGTACCTGCCGTGCTTTTTCGATCATTTGATCGTACGTGTCTGATTGATAGTTTACGGAATTCAACGGATTATCTGATACGAACTGATTCAAATATGCAAGTGGACCTGGATAATCCGGCATCCATCCCGTTAACGTCATCGCGTACTGAGCTGACTGTTCTTTATCAATCTTCTCTTCAATCGAAGCTGGTTTAAGAACGATATCAATATCAGGCAACTGTTTCTCAAGATACGTCTCGAGCTGTTGACCAATCCGTTTTGCCTGTGGATCATCAAAATTAAGCATCTCGATTCGTTGTTTCTTCTGTTGTTTACCATTTTCTTTTTTTACTTGTACCGGTTCTGTCATTAATACATTCGTATCTGTGACGACGAATCGATTCGTCGGAATGCCTGCATATCCTAAAGGAAGTTGAACGGACTCTTTTTCCATCAAGGCGTAAGCAATTCGTTTTCGGAGTGTCTTTTCGCGGAAGGCTTCATTTTTTTGATTAAATGCGATATAAAAGACACCGCTCCGCTTTTTTTGATAGGTTGGTCGAGAGACTTGATCTTCTTGTGTCTCGACACTCTCTTGTAACGGAAGAATCGCTGCTTTACTGTTCTCATACGTACTCCATTGCGTCTGATGATCAGAGATGATGCGACTTTTCACTTCTTCGACTGTGACAACATTTTGTTGATGATACTGGTTGTTTTTCTTAAGCGTATATCCGTTTTTCGACATATTCTCTAGTGTAAACGCACCATTACCCGTGAGGTCTTGCCACTTCTTGGATTCCGGTTGGGGATAAAAGACGGACATCGCGAGTAATTCTTTTAGATTCGAAACCGGCTGATTCAGCGTGATGACAAGTTGATCGCGTCCTTTCGCCTTTACACCTAAACGCTCTGGCTTCATTTTTCCGTCATTGACGGCACGTCCATTTTCAAACACTTCAAATAAAAAACCATAAGGAGAATTCGTTTTATTAGCTGCGACACGTCGGAAACTATCGACAAAGTCTTGTGCCGTGATCGGCTGACCCTGCGCATTTTTCGTTTGTTTGAGTTGAATCGTATACGTCAGACGATCCTTTGAGACTGACAT
The DNA here is from genome assembly GCF_001644945.1 of Exiguobacterium sp. KKBO11. Lineage (NCBI taxonomy): Bacteria > Bacillati > Bacillota > Bacilli > Caryophanales > Exiguobacterium > Exiguobacterium sp. KKBO11. Next base: position 742,107 of record NZ_LUCU01000011.1, on the reverse strand, counting down.
ATCCTGTGCTAATCCTCTACGGACGGATGTCCCAGAAGTAAAGACATATAATCCTTCATAAAGTTGTGCTAACAGTGTCTGAGAACGGCTATCCGTCGCTAACGCAATATCGGATGTCTTCGGGAGTGTTGATTCAATCAATTCAACCTTCACTGCTTGGGTTTCCTGATCTGTTTTCGTCTTTTGAGATGATGATAGACGATATATGAGCGTACCACTGAGACCAATCAATAAAAATAGGATCAGTATCAGGATTGATGTTTTTCTTGTGATGTTAGTCATAAACGACTCCTTTCTGCGTCAAACACGCATTTCTCTATTGAATCAGAAAATCAGCAAAAAAGCGACCCCTCGTTTTTCCAAGGGAATCGCTTAAGCTTAAGCTTCGTATCGTTTGAAGACGAGTGATGCGTTGTGTCCACCGAACCCAAGCGAATTGCTCAGGGCGTAATTCAATTCAACGCTCCGTGCACCTTCCGTCACGTAATCAAGATCACAGCCTTCACTCGGCTGTTTGAGATGAATCGTTGGGTGAACGGTTTGTTCTTGTAACGATTTGATCGTCGCAATCGCCTCGACGCCACCAGCGCCACCAAGTAAGTGACCAATCATCGATTTCGTTGAGTTGACGACGAGTTGTTTTGCCTGTTCACCGAAGACACTATGGATTGCTTTTGTTTCAAGAATGTCGTTCATCGGTGTGCTCGTTCCGTGTGCATTGATGTATCCGACTGCTTCTGGTGCGATACCTGCATCTTGGATTGCCATTGCCATCGCACGCGCTCCACCGTCTCCATCTGGATCTGGAGCTGTGATGTGGTAGGCGTCAGCTGTTAATCCATACCCACTGACTTCAGCATAGATTTTTGCGCCACGTGCTACCGCATGCTCGTACTCTTCAAGAATCAAGATGCCTGCCCCTTCTCCCATGACGAATCCATCACGTCCTTCGTCAAACGGACGGCTTGCTGTCTCAGGATCATGATTCGTTGACATCGCTTTGTTGGAACAAAAACCAGCAAACGCTAAGTTCGTGATTGGCGCTTCCGCTCCACCAGCGATCATGACATCTGCATCGCCTCGTTCAATGACACGAAGTGCTTCCCCGATGGCATTCGTTCCTGAAGCACATGCTGTGACAGAACAATTATTCGGCCCCTTGGCTCCGGTATAGATCGATACCTGACCGCTTGCCATGTTCGGAATCATCATCGGAATGAAGAACGGGCTGACACGACGGTGTCCACGCTCGAAGTAAATCTTCGCTTGTTTCTCGATTGTCTCCACGCCACCGATCCCTGATCCAATCCAGACACCTGCACGTTCAGCAATCGACTTGATATCAATTTCAGCATCTTTTACAGCTTCCATACTTGCAACGAGTGAGTAATGAACGAAGCGGTCCATCTTACGTGCTTCTTTTGCCTCGATGAATTCTGTCACATCGAAGTTCTGCAATTCGCCAGTGACCTTCGTCGGATACTCATCGATATCGAGACGCTCCATCGGTCGAATTCCGTTCGTTCCTTCTTTTAATGCTTCCCAGAATGTATTGGCATCATTCCCGATTGGTGTCAGTGCTCCGATTCCTGTGACTACAACGCGTTTTCTCATCATCTTATGTGTTCTCTCCTTTAGTCCAAGTAATGTATGCTGCTCCCCAAGTCAATCCGGCACCGAATCCAGCAAGTACAAGTTTCGTACCTGGTGTCAGGCGTCCTTGTTGACGTGCTTCTTCGAGTGCAAGTGGGATCGAAGCAGCCGATGTATTCGCATGCTCATCGATGGTGACGATGACTTTCTCTTGTGGTATATGCAGTCGTTCGCACGCTGCATCGATAATTCGCAGGTTTGCTTGATGCGGAATCAAGATATCGATGTCTTCGAGCGTACTATCCGCTTTTTGAATGACTTTTTCAACGATTTCCGGTAATTTACGAACGGCGAACTTAAAGACTTCACGACCATTCATCTCGATTGGTCCATCGATGTCCTTAAACAACAGATGAGCGCCACGTCCGTCTGTCCCGAGTTCAAAAGCATTTAGCCCCTCTTGCTCAGTTTGTCCGATGACGACCGCTCCTGCACCGTCTCCAAATAAGATGGCAGTTGACCGGTCTGACCAGTCGACGATACTCGACATTTTTTCAGCACCGATGACGAGCGCATGTTTTCCTTCGACTGTTGCTAACATGCTAGCAGCTGTTTGTAATGCAAAGATGAAGCCACTACATGCCGCACTAATATCGAATGCAGTCGCTCCGCGTGCTCCAAGACGCTCTTGAACGATACAGGCAGTAGAAGGAAATGCTCGTCCTGTTGCCGTTCCGACGACGATCAACCCGATGTCCTCTACTGTCAATCCAGCATCATCAAGCGCTTTCTGAGCAGCTTCTGTCGCTAAGTCAGTGACATCCACATCATCGGCTGCAATCCGTCGTGCCCCGATTCCTGTCCGTGTCCGAATCCATTCATCGCTCGTATCGAGCGTCGTTGCTAATTCATCGTTCGTCACGCGCCGTGACGGCAAAGACGTTCCTAATCCTACAATCCCGATCTTCATAAGGCATCCCCTTTTGTTATTAGTATCTGGTACTAATATAAAGCGTTAATATGCTTTTGTCAAAGAAAAAAGGAAGAGCATGGTCTCCCGTGCCCTTCCCCCATACCTCATTCTGCTAACGTCCGTACGACTTCCATGACCATTTTAGCGGAATTGATTGACGCAATCTCGAGGAATTCATCAAACGAGAGTGACGCTTCTTCATTGGCGCTATCTGAAATCGAACGCGTTACGACAAACGGAACACCGAACTGATGACAGACCTGTGCGATTGGTGCTGCTTCCATCTCGACGGCTGCGACTTCTGGGAAGTGCGCCTTGATTTGAGCAGAGCGCTCTGAATCGTGGATGAATGAATCGCCTGTCGCAATCAATCCATGAACGACGCGAATCGCATCCATCCGCTCAATGACGACTTCTGCCGTCGCAACAAGCTTCGGATCTGCTTGATAGGCAGCTGGCATTCCAGGTACCTGACCATATTCGTATCCAAATGCCGTCACGTCGACGTCGTGGTGACGTACTTCTGTTGAGACGACGACATCCCCGACCGTTAAGCCTTCCTTGAATCCACCTGCTGAGCCCGTATTGATGACAGCACTTGGTTTATAGTGATCCAGCAATAATGTCGTCCCGATCGCAGCATTCACTTTCCCGATTCCTGACTTCAAGATGACGACAGGAACACTATTTAAAAGCCCTTCATAAAAATGATAGTTTGCGATGACTGTATCTTTACGTTCTGATAACTCATTACGCAATAAGTTAACTTCCTCTTCCATTGCGCCGATGATTGCGATTGGCATAATTCATTCCTCCATCAAACAGAAAGCCGGATTGCTCCGGCTCCTGTGTTCTTTATTTGATCGATGTAATTTTTACTGCGTATTCGCCGCCTGGTGCTGGTACAGAGACTTGATCTCCGACTTGGTGCCCCATTAAACTTTTCGCGATTGGTGATTCGTTCGAGATTTTACCAGTGAACGGATCTGCTTCGGCACTACCGACGATCGTGTACGTATCTTCTTCGTTATCTTCAACACTTAAGAAAGTGACCGTCGTTCCGATACCGACAACCGAGATATCTTTCTCTTCTTCTGAGATGATGGCAACATTACGAAGCATCTCTTCAAGTTGAGCGATTCGGCCTTCGACCATCGCTTGCTCTTCTTTTGCTGAATCGTACTCTGCGTTCTCTGAAAGGTCACCGAACGAACGGGCAATCTTGATGTTCTCGACGACTTCTTTCCGGCGGACTGACTTCAATTCATTCAATTCATTTTCAATGTTCGCTTTACCTTCAAGCGTCATGTAGTATTGCTTTTCTGCCATTTTTGTCACGCTCCTTTTTATTCCACTAGTATAGTATATTCACATCTTTTTTGGAATCAATATCCTCTTTGATCGAGTGCTGAACGATAATCAAGAATCGCTCGAATCTTCGTCACGAGTAAATCGATAGCGACATGATTCTCGCCGCCTTCCGGTACGATGATGTCCGCATACCGTTTTGTTGGTTCACAGAACTGCAGATGCATCGGACGAACGACGTTCGTGTACTGCTCAACGACTGAGTCGATTGAACGTCCACGTTCGTTGATATCGCGTTGCATCCGACGCAGAATGCGAACGTCCGCATCCGTATCGACGAACACCTTGATATCCATTAGTTCCCGTAACCGTTCGTCTTCAAGCGCTAAAATTCCTTCTACGATGATGACATCGCGTGGTTCGAGACGAATCGTTTCTTGTGCCCGTGTGTGGGCGACATAATCATATACCGGTTTTTCAACGGCAATGTTTTCACGGAGCGACTGAATGTGCTCGATCAACAGACCATTATCAAAAGCGAACGGGTGATCATAGTTTGTCTGATACCGCTCCTCCATTGATAAATCGCTTTGATCTTTATAATACGCGTCCTGCTCAATCATGACGATTGATTCACTCGGGAACGCATCGACGAGTGAACGTGCCACCGTCGTCTTCCCTGAACCCGTTCCGCCCGCCACACCAATTACTACCGGTTTTTGCATGTCATTCGTTCCTCCATCATTTCGACTTTTTCCTACTGACGGATACACCGTCACCGAGCGGAAAAATCGTCGTATCGTATTGTTCTTGTTCCATCATCCAGACCGTGAATTCCTTGACGAGACGCACGAGTCGACGTCTTCTTCGATCGAATGTCTTCGGATCAGACTCGAGGACATCTCCGTGTAAGAAGAGATTATCCGTATAGAGCACGCCGCCCTCAGGAATGAGTCGCCCATATCCTGCAAAGAATTTTTTATACTGTCCTTTAGCGGCATCAATGAAGACCGCATCGAACTGGTCTTCAAGCGTTTCGGCTAATTCTACTGCATCACCGAAAATGATGTCAATCCGGTCCGCCACATCTGACCGGGCGATGAAGGTTTTTGCTTCTTCATACCGCTTCGCATTTCGTTCAATCGTCGTAATCCGCGCATCCGGTAGCGCACGCGCCATCCGAATCGCACTATATCCGATTGCGGTTCCGACTTCTAGAATGCGCTTCGGTTGTTGTAACCGCAGGAGCGATAACAAGACTTCGGAACCTGTCAGTTCGATGATTGGTATATGATTTTCTTCCGCATAACGCTCCATTTCTTCTAACAGAGCATCTCGAGGATGAATCATTGATTCGACATAGGTCGTGAAATCATTCACGCCATTCACTCCCTCTTCCGCATAAACAGGTTGACTTGAAGCGAACTTCCCGCTTCAACCCAACCCGTTGCTCATTGCTCTTTACTCGCTTCGTATTCGACCCATTCCGGCTTATACTTAACGACGTTTCGTTGATGTTCTTCATATGTCTCTTCGTATAGAATCTGTCCTCGTGGATGTTTATCACTTGGTGGACGGGCGAAGAAATAGACATATTTCGTTTTATTCGGATTTAACACGGCAAGTACCGAATCCTTACTGACCGTTGAAATCGGACCGATCGGAATGCCTTCGTACTTATACGTATTGTACTTCGAATTATTCTCGAGATCCTTCAGCGTCGTTAAGGCCGTATTTTCACCTGTGCCATACCAAACCGTTGGATCCGACTGTAACTTCATGCCGTCATCCAATCGATTTTTGAAGACACCAGCGATTTCACGACGATCATCTGGTGTCGCCGCTTCACGCTCGACCATGGAACCGAGACTGAGTACTTCATGGAAGGTCATGCCTGATTTTTGAATGGCATCTTCATTCTCATCGTAGACTTTTTCTGTTTCATCGAGCATCGTCTCGACGATTTGATCAATGCTTTTTCCTTTATCAAACTCATATGTTGCTGGGAAGAGATACCCTTCAAGTGCATACAAGACACCATTCTTCTTCACTTCATCCGTCAACATCGGATATTTTTCAATCATGCTGTCGATGAATGTCGCATCCGTCAATTCTTTACGGACCGTCTCTTCCTTGAAGTTCGTTGCTTTCGCGATCAAAGCAATTTGACGATCCATCGTGATGCCTTCAGGTAACGTGATTTTCACATCCGCTGCCTTCATGACCGTTCCCGTCTTTAATTCATTGATGATTTCATCCGGGGACATGGCTTGTGACAGTGTATACGTACCCGCCTGGAATGACGATTCATTCTTGTAACGGACGTAGTAACGGAAAATCGTCTCGTTTGCAATCAAGTCTTTTTCCTTTAGTAAAGAAGCAATCGAACTCGTCCCTGCTCCTAAAGGAATTTCGACTTTGACGGATTTCGTCGCTGTTTCATCGACTGGTTCAAGCGCATTTTTCAAAAAGACATAGACGACCGCACTGGCAACTAGAAAAATCGTCAACAATACAGAAAGGATGATTAGCGTAATCCGGCGTGATGTCCGGCGTCGCCTTTTTTCGATTTCAGCATTTTGCTTCCATTCGTTCTCCATCGGTTCCTCCTTCTTCTCTTAAAACAAGGTGACATCGTAAGAGAAAGTCTCTTACGACGTCACCTGTCATGAGTCGGGTTAGTCTAACTGGTCTTCGAGCGTGTTAAAGACTTCTTCGATTTCATCCCAAGTCGCTGTATCGTCTTCATCGATTGGTACGAGGTTGAAGTCGTTATCTCCATCACCGTATTCGTCGAGTTCGTAAACGAAGATGTCGACTTCTTCTGCTTCGTCATAGTCTGCTCCGATTGGCTCGAGGAAGATGTATGTCTTGCTCGAACGTGGGCTTTCATAACGCAGACGTTCTACGAATTCGAAATCATTTCCTTCGCCGTCCGGAATTACGTAACGTGTTGGTTCATTCTGTTGCATCAGTGATCCGCTCCTTTAACGCAAGCTCGAGTTCATCCCAAGTTTGCTCATCATTTTCATCGATCAGGCTCAATTCGAAATCATCTTCGCCTTCTCCATATTCATCGATCTCACAGATGATCAGATCATCTGCTCCTTCGTCAGGGTTACCGATCATTTCAAGAAACAGATAGGTTTTTCCTGTACGTTCACTCGAGTAACGGTACCATTCTTCGAAAAGATGTTCGCCGCCCTCTTCATCTGGAAAGAGATACTGACGTTTTTCTTCAGCCATCGGTTTCTCCCCCTTCATCGGTTCGTCCGATCCAAGTACGATTGCAGGATCATGACGGCAGCCATCTTATCGATGACTTGTTTACGCTTTTTACGGCTGACATCGGCATCGATCAGCATCCGTTCTGCTTGCATCGTCGTCAACCGTTCATCCATGAAGACGACTTCAAGCCCGGTATGCTGTTCGATTTCCTTCGCAAAAGCTTCACTTGCTTCTGCGCGGGGACCGATGGAACCGTTCATGTTTTTCGGAAGACCAATGACTAGGATTTCGACATTGTATGTCTTCATGATGACATCGAGCCGTTTGAAGGCTTCTGGATAATCTGGTTCCGTCCACTTGACCGTCTCAACGCCTTGCGCCGTCCAGCCCATCAAGTCACTGACCGCTACCCCGATCGTCTTCGAACCGACATCTAGTCCCATTGCACGTTTCATTTTGAATTTCCACTCTCCGCCAAATAAGATTTCACGAGTTCTTCGAGCAATTCGTCGCGTTCAATCTTACGAATTAAATTACGTGCGTCATTATGACGAGGAATGTAAGCAGGATCTCCTGAAAGGAGATAGCCGACGATTTGGTTGATCGGATGATATCCTTTTTCTTCTAAAGCATGATAGACCGTCAACAACACATCACGTGTCGCTGCTTTGTTATCGTCTTCCGGAAAGTTGAATTTCATCGTTTGATCCATCTGACTCACGTTCATCACCTCTTTCATATACACTACGTTTCTATTATGCCAGTGATTGCACGTATTGTGAAGCGTACGCGAGTGCTTCTTCTAATTTCGACGCATCTTTTCCGCCAGCTTGAGCCATGTCAGGGCGACCGCCACCGCCACCACCGCAGCGTGTTGCGACTTCCTTGATCAATTTACCAGCATGATAGCCTTGGTCGATTAAATCTTTTGAGACGCTTGCGACGAGATTGACTTTCTCACCCTGCGCACTTCCGAGAACAATGATTGCTGATCCGAGCGAGCTCTTCAACTCGTCCATCATACCGCGAAGAGCATCCATATCTGAGACGTCGACGCGTTTCGCAAGCACACGCACACCGTTGATTTCCTCAACATCGTCCTTCAATGAAGCAGCTTCGATGTTCGCAAGTTTTGCTTGCAACGATTCATTCGCCCGTTCCGTCTCACGGAGCTGTTGTTGCAGTGCTTCGATGCGAACAGGAACTTCTGTCGTCTTCGTCTTCAAGACAGCTGCTGCTTGTTCGAGTGTTTCCAAGTGTTGATTCATGACACGATATGCGCCTGCACCCGTTACCGCTTCGATTCGGCGTGTACCTGCACCGATACCAGACTCTGAAACGATCTTGAACAAGCCGATTTCTGCTGTGTTCCCGACGTGGATACCGCCACACAACTCGATCGAGTATGTGCCTGCTGAGACGACACGGACCGTTTCACCGTATTTCTCACCGAACAATGCCATTGCGCCTTTTGCTTTTGCATCAGCGATGTTCATCTCTTCGATATCAACCGGTAGTGATGCCCAGATTGCTTGGTTGACGTCTTGTTCAATCTTCGTCAACTCTTCTTGTGTCACTGCACCGAAGTGTGAGAAGTCGAAACGAAGTCGATCTGGAGAAACGAGTGATCCCGCTTGGTTGACGTGTGTTCCGAGCGTATCTTTCAATGCTTTATGAAGCAAGTGTGTTGCCGTATGGTTTTTCGTGACGGCTTTACGCTCTGCTGCTTCGACTGTTGCAACGACGTCTGCAGCTTCCGTTGCGATCCCTGTACGAACGATGACCGTATGCAAGTTTTGACCGTTCGGCGCTTTTTGAACATCTTTGACATCAAGAACGAAGTCTTTGCCTTCGATTGTTCCTGTATCCGCGACTTCACCACCACTTTCAGCGTAGAACGGTGTGATGTCGAGAATGACTTGTGCTTCTTCACCAGCAGCGACTTCTGTGACTCGTTCTCCATCATGCAACAATGCGATGATTTTCGCATCCGCCTTAAGGTCGGTATAGCCGACGAACGTACTTTTATCTTTTAGCGTCGAGAGGACTTCCGATTGCTGCTGCATCGAACCACTCTCTTCACGCGCTGCACGTGCCCGCTGACGTTGTGCATCCATCGCTAGTTTGAAGCCTTCTTCATCAACAGACATCTGATGATCTTCCGCATACTCGACTGTCAATTCGAGTGGGAAACCATACGTGTCATACAGACGGAACGCATCTTCACCACTGATGACATGCTCACCGTTTGCCTTAGACGTCTGAGCGACCGTGTTCAAGATTGCAAGACCGTCATGCAGTGTCTCATGGAAACGTTCTTCTTCGTTTTTGATGACGCGTTTGATGAAGTCCGCTTTTTCTGGCACTTGTGGGTAGAAGTCGACCATGACGTTTCCGACCGTATCGACGAGTTCATACATGAACGGACGCTCGATTCCAAGCATCTTCGCATAACGAACCGCACGGCGTAGTAAACGACGAAGGACATATCCACGACCTTCATTCGAAGGAAGCGCACCGTCACCGATCGCGAATGATACGGTACGGATGTGGTCTGCGATAACCTTGAATGCTACATCCAGTTTTGAATCGTCACGGTAGATTTTACCGCTGATTTCTTCTGTCTTATGAATGATCGGCATGAACAGATCCGTATCGAAGTTCGTCGGCACGTCCTGCATGACACATGCCATCCGTTCGAGTCCCATCCCTGTATCGATGTTTTTACGCGGAAGTTCCGTGTAGTTGCCGTGTCCATCGTGGTTATACTGACTGAAAACGATATTCCAAATCTCGAGATAGCGTTCGTTTTCGCCGCCTGGATAAAGTTCTGAATCGTTCGGATCGTCTCCAAAAGCAGGTCCACGATCGAAGAAGATTTCCGTGTTCGGACCAGATGGACCTTCACCGATTTCCCAGAAGTTATCTTCAAGTGGAATGATCCGCTCAGCCGGTACGCCGAGTTCAAGCCAGATTTGACGCGCTGCGTCATCTTCCGGGTGAATCGTGACCGAGAGACGTTCTGGGTCAAGACCGTACCAGTCATCACTCGTCAAGAGTTCCCAGCCCCATTTGATCGCATCTTCACGGAAGTAATCACCGACAGAGAAGTTTCCGAGCATCTCGAAAAACGTATGGTGACGTGCTGTTTTCCCGACGTTTTCGATATCGTTCGTCCGGATTGATTTTTGTGCGTTAACGATACGTGGATTATCAGGAATGACACGACCATCGAAATACTTCTTGAGTGTCGCAACCCCTGAGTTGATCCACAAGAGCGATGGATCCTCGACCGGTACGAGTGAAGCACTCGGTTCGATCGCATGCCCTTTGCTTTGGAAGAAATCAAGATACATCTGACGGATTTGTGCACCCGTTAATGGTTTTAGAGCTTTCATGAACAGTTACCCCCATTGGTTTTATTTGGACGCAAAAAAGCGATGTCTTCATCCCTGAAAAGGGACGAAAGCATCGCTTCCGTGGTACCACCCTCGTTCGTAAGCAATCCATTGCTTACCTCGAACATCTGATAACGGGGATGACCCGCAGGTGTTTACACCCGACTCCGGAAGGAGCTTCAAAGGGACTCGAGAAAGTGATTGCAGCAGACTCACTTCTCTCTGGACTCGAGTTTTCCTTTTACTTATCTTCCATCAACGTGTTACGTCCATTCATCTATCGTGATTATTACCTATCGTACAGCATCCGTCAAGTCTTTGTCACCCCACCGAGTCGTTCAATCAATCGTGTTCGGCGCCGTGGCTCCTCTTCTTGCGACGCTTTATGAAACGCTCGTGGATCGCCGAACAATAATAAACTCGACTTCGCACGGGTGACCGCCGTATAAATCAAGTTTCGGGAATGCTTGAATGCTCCCGTGAAATAGACCGGCATCAAGACGATCGGAAACTCGGACCCTTGTGCCTTGTGAATCGTAATCGCGTAGGCATGCGTGAATTGATCCCAGTCACTCCGGTTGTACTCGACTTCCGTCTGGTCGAAGCGGGCGATGATCTTATCCACCTTGTCGACGTTTTCTTTGGCGAAGAAGATATTGACGATTTCGCCGATATCTCCGTTATAGACGTTCTCTTCCGCATTGTTGACGAGCTGAAGAATCTTGTCCCCGGTCCGGTAAATCCGGGTGCCTTGTTTGACTTCGCGTTTTTTCGGTTCCTCCGGATTGTAGACGCGTTGCAAGGCGACATTCAGTTCGTCGATTCCGACCTGACCACGGTAAGTCGGTGCCAAAACCTGAACATCGAATTTCGAATACCCTTTTGCAAGTGCTTTTTCCGCGAAGGCTGAGATGCCGCGTAACGTCTCTTGCGGAGACGCGGTGTAAAAGCGACGATCCGCAAGTGGTGATAACAAATCAGCTGACGTCGTCCGGTTCTTCAAATCGTGCGCGAGCCGTAAAATCGAAGAATCTTCCGCTTGGCGATGGACGACGTTCAAACGAACGACGGGAATCCCTTCCGTATCCATCAAATCTGCCAGCACCTGCCCAGGACCGACGGATGGTAACTGATCGCGGTCACCGACGAACAAGATTTTCATGCCGTTCGGCACAGCACGGAGCAGACTCGATAACAAGTAGATATCAATCATCGACGACTCATCGATGATCAGTACTTTCCCCGTGATCGGCTGATCTTCATTTAGCTGAAAGTTCGTTCCGTCATACTTCAATAGACGATGAATCGTCATCGCTGGGACGTCCGTTGCTTCCGATAGACGTTTAGCGGCGCGTCCGGTCGGTGCGACCAGAACATACGGATAGACATCCCCCGTCTTGACGCGACTTTTCTCAAGCGGCCAATCATGAATTTCTTGCAGGGCATGTAAAATTCCCTTGATGACGGTCGTCTTACCGGTACCGGGTCCACCTGTCAGAACCATTAACGGTGCTTTGACCGCTAACTCGATCGCTTCCCGCTGTTGCGCCGCATATTCCATGCCAAACTGTTCTTCGAGGTGCCCGATTGCTTCAAGGATCGTCGCGACATCGACTTCCTGTTCGGCACCGTTCGCCATGACCCGCGCCAGTTCCTTCGCCGCCCGAACTTCGGCATAAAAGATCGTCGGTAAATACAGACAGCCTTCTTCGAGCTTGACCTTATCTTCAGCGAGCAACAGTTCAATCGCTTGTTCCAGCCGTTCCCCTGGGTCTTCACCAAGCAACCGGGGCGCCCGTTGCAATAGCGAGTCGACTGTCGCAAAGGCATGTCCCTCTCCTGCTTCTTGTTCTAATATGTGCATGATCGAAGCAGCGACGCGCTCCGGGTGTAATCCGACGAGTCCAAGATGTGATGCGATATGATCGGCTGTCTTAAAACCAATCCCATTCACTTCATACATCAAGGAATATGGATTCTCTCGTATTCGCGCCATGGCGTCCCCTTCGTAAGCAGCATAAATCTTTGCCGCTAGCTTCGGTGTGACATCAAACGGTGCTAAGAACAGCATCAACTGATCGACACCGTATAACGTGGCGAGTCGACTCAAGATGATGTCAGCTTGTTTTTGTTTTAACCCAGGCACCTGATTCAGTACCCGTTCATCTTTCAAAATGAGATCCACTGCCTCTTCTCCGAGAGCATCGACGATATTTTTCGCTGTCTTCGGACCAATGCCGGTGAACGAACCATTCGTCAAGAAGCGGATCGTCGCATGTTTTGTCATCGGAACCGATCGTCGAATCAGCTCCGCCTTCAGTTGTTTTCCGAACCGGGGATGATCAACGAGACGACCGAATGCTTGATACGTTCCTCCGAGTTCGATTCCAACCCCAGTACCCGTGATGACGAGCTCGGTTTCCTTCAGTTCAAAGTTCTTTTCTTTGACGGCGACCAATACAATGGAGTGTGCTTCTTCTTCAGAAGAAAAGAGCACACGTTTGACGCGCCCGACGACTTGATGGGGGTGCTCCATCACTCCACCTTCTTTCTCTCTTTTTCATTCGCTGCTTTCATCATAGCATTCGTTTACCGGATTTTAAATCAGGGAAAGATACCGTGAAACATTTCGTTAAGAGGAGGAGTTCAAGGATGGCACGTTTACCGATTGCAGGATTGTGTGAATTAGTACTTGAAGTCGAAGATATGGACCGTGCGGTTGGCTTTTGGAATGGGACACTAGGCATTCCAGTCGTCGAGCAATGGGCTCCTGAGGACGCTGAACCAAGTAAAGAACAATCTAAACAAGACGGGGTTTGGGCCACGTGGCTTTACATTGGCGGTAATACTCGACTCGGTCTGTGGCTGAAACGGGACTTTACGATGGAAGAACGGACCGTCAAACACTTACCAGTGTCCGAATGGGACACGTTGTACGATGAAGGTGGTGTCCATGTCCACTGTGCTTTCTACGTTGAGAAGGACGAGTTCCAGCAAGCCTTGAATCAATTGCGGGAAGCCTCGATCACCGTGAAGCTCAGAGAATGGGACGAACAGGAGACCTCGAATCAAAAAGAGCATTCTGCTTATTTCAAGGATACGGAAAATAACGTCATCGAACTGTACACGAAAAACATGGATGAAGCCTATGAAGACTTTTCCGGTCCACCACTTCGTGTCATCCGTGAAGTTGGGAATTAAATAGCATAAAAAAAGACGACTCCAGGCGGAATCGTCTTTTTTATATCAGTCTGCTTGTTTTAATAACGCATCCATCTTCGCTTTCGCGTCCCGCGCAAGGGCGTGTTCCGGCTGGTAGGCAAGAACGGCTTCGAGTTCTGCATAACAGGCTTCCTGTTGACCAAGGAAAGCAAGGGCAATCGCATAATTGTATCGTGCATCTGTATGCGTTTCGTCAAGCATCAAGACGTGCTCGAACATCTCGACCGCTTCTTCCAACTTCTCGTTTTGCGCTAAGGCAAGTCCGTATTGGAATGCGATCTCGATATCGACACCGTTTAATTCTGACGCGCGTTGTAGACGAGGTAAGCCACGTACTGGATCACCAAGTTTTTGATACGTCATCCCCAGCATGAAATGGAGATCCGCGTCGTCAAGTCCATATAATAACGCTGCCCGCAATGATTCCTCTGCTTCGACGAGTTTGTCGGCAGCAAAGAACAGCGCCCCTTTTGCATAATAGGCACTCGCAAACGTATTATCGATCATCAGTGCCCGGTCATAAAAACGAAGGGCACGATCAGCATCGTTCATCGATTGGAGTAATGTTCCAAGATTGACGTACGCTGTCGGATCTTTTGGATTTTCTTCGATCGCGTCGTTAAACGCTTGCGCTGCTAATTCATAATTACCAGCTTCTAGATGCCGGAATCCTACTTCATTATAGTTCATCTTCTTTTGCTCCTTACGCTAGATAAGCGAGGCGTTCGCCTGCTTTATAGGCTGCATCGATCGTCGCACCACCGAGGCAGATGTCCCCATCATAGAATACGACTGCTTGTCCTGGTGTGATTGCTCGTTGACGCTCGTCAAATGAAACATCGAGTCCATCTTCGAGGACACGAACCGTGACGGCTGTATCTTGTTGACGGTAACGGAATTTCGCCGTACAACGGAATGTCTCACCGACCGGACGCTCAGATGTCCAGCTGACATCTGAAGCAAGTAATCCTTCCGAATACAACAATTCGTTATGGAATCCTTGATCGACATAGAGGATGTTCTCCTCTAAATTTTTCCCGACGACGAACCAAGGCTCTCCGTCGCCACCGATACCGAGTCCATGACGTTGCCCCATCGTATAGTACATCAATCCATCGTGACGTCCCATGACGTTGCCGTCAAGTGTCCGCATCTCACCGGGTTGCGCCGGCAGATATTGACCGAGGAACTGTTTGAAGTTCCGCTCGCCAATGAAGCAAATGCCTGTCGAGTCTTTTTTCTTCGCCGTTGCGAGGTTCGCTTCTTCTGCGATCCGGCGCACTTCTGATTTTTCCATGTGCCCGATCGGGAACATCGCCTTCGCGATTTGCTCTTGCGACAATTGATTCAAGAAATATGTTTGATCCTTGTTTGCATCAACGCCTCGAAGCAATTTATGTTCTCCATCCTCATAGACGGCACGCGCATAGTGCCCTGTCGCGACGAAATCGGCACCAAGACGCATCGCGTGATCGAGGAAGGCTTTGAACTTGATTTCCTTGTTACACATGACGTCCGGATTCGGTGTCCGACCGAGTTTATATTCATCGAGGAAGTACGTGAAGACTTTATCCCAGTACTCTTTCTCGAAATTGACCGCATAGTACGGAATGCCGATTTGATTGGCTACCGCGATGACGTCTTCATAATCTTCCGTCGCCGTACAAAAGCCGTTCTCATCCGTGTCATCCCAGTTTTTCATGAAGATTCCGATGACGTTATAGCCTTGCTCTTTTAATAAATGAGCGGTCACAGAAGAATCGACACCGCCCGACATCCCAACGACGACTGTCGTTTCACTCGGGGCTTTCGCTCGTGTATTCATTTATTTCACCTCTTAGTTAATTCTGAAACGATTTTACGACATCTTGCAAGGCTTGTGCGAGTAGTTCGACTTGCGCGAGCTCATTTCCATGACCAAAACTGATTCGGACCGATGCTCGTGTCCGTTCATCTTCGCCATACATCGCCGATAAGACATGCGAAGGTTCGACGGATCCTGCCGTACATGCACTCCCGCTCGATACGGCCATTTGACGCATATCAAGCATGATCAGGAACGGTTCGATTTCAATCCGCGGGAAGTAAAGATTGAGGACATTCGGCAATCCTTCAACGCCGTTGACTTCGTAAGTGACGCCACTTTCATCCAATCGCGTTAGTAAAACGCTGCGCAGTTGTTTGATGTGGTCCTGTTGTTGATCACGCTCTGCGATCATCAGTTCAAGCGCTTTCGCTAAACCGACGATTCCCGGTACGTTCTCTGTACCAGCACGACGCTTGCGTTCCTGTTCTCCTCCGAACGTTTGAGGCGCTAACTTCACACCAGTCCGCACATACAACAATCCGATTCCTTTTGGACCATTGATTTTATGACCAGACGCGGATAAGAGATCGACCTGTAACGCTTCGACATCGATTGCTCGTTTTCCGAACACTTGCACCGCGTCCGTATGGAACAAAATACCGCGTTCTCGTAAAAATTGACCGAATGACGCAATCGGTTGAATCGTTCCGACTTCATTGTTGCCGAACATGATCGAGACGAGTGTCGTATCTTCCCGGACTGCTTCTTGTAAGGCAGCCAATGAGACGACTCCTGTATCTGGAACATCGAGATACGTGACGTCATAGCCTTGTTTTTCGAGCTCTTCGAACGCATGTAATACAGCATGGTGCTCAAACCGTGTCGTAATGAGATGACGCCCTTTTTCACGCGCCGCCTCAGCTGCACCAAAGATTGCATAATTATCCGACTCCGTTCCACCACTCGTAAAAATCAGTTCGGTTGGTTTCGCGTTCAATTCTTGTGCGATCTGCCGGCGTGCTTTGTCAATTGCTGCCCGAGCAGATCGACCAGCCGCGTGGACACTCGATGGGTTGCCATACTGTTCGAGCAAATAAGGCGTCATCGCCTCAAGGACTTCCGGACGCATCGGCGTCGTCGCCGAATGGTCAAAGTAATTCATTCGTTTTCACCTCTCAAATATAGAACATGTATCCTGTATCTTCTTCTTCCGCTAAGTCTTGTAGCGTCGTTGAATCGAGTACTTGATCGACTGCTTGCTGGATTTTATCCCACAGTTTTCGTTTCGTGACCTCGTCACACGCATCGCCTTCGACGACGACGAGTGGTCCTTCAAGCAGGCGGATGATTTCACCCGCTGTGATGTTTTGCGCTTCACGACCGAGCTTATACCCGCCGTAAGCACCACGGACACTTTTGACGAGACCTCCATTACGAAGGGGTGCAATCAACTGTTCAAGATAATGCTCAGATAGGTCATACATCTGCGCGATTTTTTTTAGGGATAATGGTTTAGATTCAGCTTCTTTCGCGAGTGCGATCATGATCGTCAGACCATATCGCCCTTTCGTCGAGATTTTCATCATGCGAAGGATCATCCTTTCTAGTATAGTAGTAGCTAAAAGTGGAAGGAGCGTATGTGTATGGCACATTTATTTGAATCCCAGTCACCTGCCGGACCGCTCGCAAATCGAATGCGTCCTCAGAATCTGGATGAAATCGTCGGACAACGCCATCTGATCGGAGAGACGACACTCCTGCGGCGTGCCATCTTAGCCGATCGTCTCGGAACCGTCATTTTTTACGGTCCACCCGGAACCGGTAAGACGACGCTCGCGCGTGTCATCTCCAGTTATACGAAATCAGCGTTCGAGCAATTGAACGCGGTCACAGCGAAACTGGAACAATTACGGGAAATTCTAAAAGCGGCCGAAGCCCGTCTTCAGTTCGAGGATCAAAAAACGATTCTCTTTCTCGATGAGATCCATCGATTCAATAAGATGCAACAAGACGCCTTACTGCCAGCGCTCGAAGCAGGTACGATCACGTTGATCGGGGCGACGACTGAAAATCCGAGTTTTGAGGTCAACGCCGCTCTGTTATCGCGGGCAACGGTTTTTCGTTTCGAACCCCCGACGGCAGATGACTTACGGATTGTCCTCGACCGGACCCTAAAAGACGAAGAGCGTGGTCTTGGCAAATATCCGATCACGATCACGGATGACGCGATCGATCATTACGTCAAGTTGTCGGATGGCGATTACCGGGCATTGTTGAATGCGCTTGAACTCGCCGTCTTAACGACACCGGAAATCGATGGTCAGATCACGATCGATCTCGCTGTCGCCGAGGAATCGATTCAACAAAAAGCATTGAAGTACGATAAGGACGGCGATCGGCATTATGATGTCATCTCCGCCTTCATCAAATCGATTCGGGGTTCCGATCCCGACGCTGCGCTCTACTGGCTCGCCGTCATGATTGAAGCTGGCGAAAGTCCGCGCTTCATCGTACGGCGTCTCTACGTCCATGCGGCAGAAGACATCGGTCTGTCTGATCCGCAAGCGTTATTGATGGTCGATGCCTGTGCACGCGCGTGCGAGTACGTCGGTTTCCCTGAAGCAAGGATTCCGCTCGCTGAAACCGTCTTATATCTCGCAACGGCACCGAAATCGAATGCTGTCATCTCAGCGATCGATCAAGCATTGACACTCGTCCGTCGTTCAGACGGTGGTCCGGTACCGCCGCATTTGCGCGATGCCCATCATCCGGGGGCAGCGGCACTTGGAAATGGCGTCACTTATCAGTATCCGCACGACTTCGAACATGCCTATGTGCCACAGAATTACTGGCCCGAGAACCTTGCCCGGACAAAACCAGTCTTTTATCGTCCGAGCCCACGCGGTTTTGAGAAACAACTGCAAGCTCGACTTGATTTTTGGAACAAACAAACAGCCACACATCAGAAAAAGCGACCATAAGGTCGCTTTTTTTAACGAACGCGTTCGATCGTCACGCCGGCTTCACGGACGATCTCGTTGATGACGTAGCTCGCTGCGATCAATCCACCAACTGATGGAACGAACGCATTCGAACTTGGCGGCATCTTTGCCTTACGAATTGCAGCCGCATCGTTTCCGACGACTTGACGGACTTCTTCGATGATCTTAACGGGCGGTTCATCAGAGAAGACGACAGGAACACCTTTATGAATACCGGCTTTCCGAAGTTTCGTCCGAATGACCTTCGCTAGTGGATCATAACTTGTATCTTTGATGTCAACGATCTTGATGCGTGTCGGATCCATCTTGTTCGCCATCCCCATGCTTGAGATGATCGGGATGTTACGTTTCTTACATTCCTGAATCAAGTGAATCTTGAACGAGACCGTGTCCGATGCATCGATGACATAATCCGGTTGCTGTTCGAAGAACGACTCGAATGTCTCTTCATTGTAGAACATCTTCAAGCGAACGATCTCAAGATCCGGATTGATTAACGCAAGACGTTCTGCCATCGCATCGACCTTCGGTTGACCAACCGTCGGAAGCAAAGCATGGATTTGTCGGTTGACGTTCGTGATGTCGATATCGTCTTTATCGACGAGAATTAAACGACCTACGCCACTGCGGGCAAGTGCTTCTGCTGAGAACGATCCAACACCACCGATACCCAGAATAGCGACGGACTTGGATGCCAATGCGTCAAGTCCAGTTTTACCGATTGCTAGTTCATTACGCGAAAATTGATGTAACATCTCATAACCTCACAATACTCATACTGTTTTACTCGGAATTATATCATAAAAAAAAACGTCATGCGACGTGTCAAACAACAAAATAATAAGACGATGGGACCCGAAGTGCCGTGTCGATACCTTATTTTTGAACCTGCTGTGCAGGTGGGTGTCTTATCCGATTCCTATTCGTACGTCCTCCTGCTGTGTTACGAGGCATGTACTACTAGTTGGAACGTCAAACTCCCTATCAAAAAAGAGTGGCTCAAAGATAAAAGGCGGCTCTCGTACAATTCAGGAACCCCATCTGATGCATTTAATATAGCATCCTCCCCTCTGAAATGCAACTACTTCCCACTCCAGAAAAAGATGCTTTTTTCAGGTCCAACGTTTCATGAAGTGTTGATTCGGATCATATCGTTGTTGTTGGAATGCAGGATCGAATCGTGGTGTGCGTGTTGCATTCCCGACACCCGCGATGAACGCCCAGTTCCCATAGTTCGAAGCGACATCATAGTCAATCAACTGCTGTTCGAAATATCGCGCTCCGATGCGCCAGTCCTGCTTTAATTCATGAATCAGATAACTGGCAACGATCTGCCTGCCGCGGTTCGACATCCATCCCGTCTCGCGAATCTCGTTCATGAAGGCGTCGACGAATGGCACACCGGTTTTTCCTTCTATCCAACGTTCGACAGCTAGCTGGTCCGCCTTCCACGTGTATTGACCTTCTTGTAATCCGCTCGCACGGAACAGACGGCTTCCTGTCTCACGCATCGTCAAATGGAAGAAGTCACGCCATAACAGTTCGAAATACAACCAGTACGTCGATTCATTCGCTCCCTTTTTTCGCTCGGCATCCTGCAATTCAGCCATGACGCGACGCGGCGAGAGTGATCCGTTCGCTAGCCAGGCAGACAGCTTCGAAGAATCATTTCGTAAGAACCCATTCCGTGTTTCTTTATAGGTGAATACAGGCTCAGCAAGGTATTCCTGAAGGCGCGCTCTCCCTGCTGACTCTCCACCACGGAACGGGAACGCGATTTCGGGATTCGCTTCGACCGATTCTTCTTTTACTAACTGAATACCGGTTGGTGGATCGAGTGGATCGTAGAAGGTCCCTTTCGCCTCGACACGTTTTCGAAATGCCGTAAAGACACGCTTTAATTCATCACTTCCGATATCTTCCCGTCGATGTAATGTCTGTGTCTCAAAAGAACGGACGGCATACTTGTCTTCGATATACTGTTCACTTGCCACTTCTTCTGTGCCGGTCATCTTATGGAAATAGACGGTATCATCCGCTTGCAGGTAAGAATCGAGTGTCTCAATTGTCTCCCCTTCTACTATATCTAACGTAATCCCGATTTGAGACAGATGACCCGCTAGGTTCTCTAGTGTCTCTTGTTCGAACCGTGCTTGTTGTGTACCTCTTTTAAAATCGCGTTTCTTTTGGTCTTTAACGTATACGGCACGAATGACGTCATGTTCTTCACACGCACTCCGAAGTGCCTCATGATCATCGACACGTAAATCATGACGATACCAAACGACTGCTCCCATATTGATCGACTCCCTTCTCCTTATACTATGACCCGACCAAGGTAGATAGAAAACCACTTGATGTGCCGATGAGGTTTTAAGACGTTGTTTTCGTGGAATATGATTAGTACAATAAATCAGAGGAGTGAATGAATCAATGGCAGCAAAACGCGGTAAACTCAGAACATTAATGACGCTCGTAACGACGGTTGGTCCAATCGTCTATAAATTCTATAAAAAACAGCAGTCGAAAAAATCAATCAACAACCCTAAATAAAAAATGGACGTCTCCTTATCGGAGCGTCCATTTTTTAACGTTTACTTACCCCTTCACTCGCCTCTACATAAAACCGCCATGGATAGGCTGTCGCTTCTCCTGCATTCGGAATACCGATCCGTGTCGTCTGGACGACCGCGTCGACCGGGTCAGCAACAAGTCGGAAACGGTCTTGATAAAGATCCTGTCCCGAATCAGCTGTCGTTAGACCGAATCCTTGGCACAGTTTCGCCGGTCCATTGACGAGATTGCGTCGTTGCGCCGCTGTCAACTCTGCGTAGGAACAACCAAAACGACGTTCAGCGACGAGATCGTGCCCACTAATGATTTCCGCACCTCGTAGCAACAGTCCGTATCCTTCCCCTTCATGTCCACAAACGATATTCATGCAGTGATGCATCCCATATGTGAAATACACATAGAGATGCCCCGGTGGACCGAACATCGGTGCCGTCCGTTTCGTTGGTTTTCCGGAAAACGAATGCGCTGCTTGATCGTGAGGACCGAGATAGGCTTCGACCTCGACGATCCGCATCGTCACCTCATCGACTGTGATCTGTGTTCCTAAGAAGTCTGGACCGACTTCAACCGGAGACCGTTCAAAAAAGTGTCGTTCCATCCGTTCATCCTCCTTCATGAAACAAGCGAATCTCCCATACCGGAAGATTCGCTTGTCGTATCTTAAGATTGTTTGACCGCTGTTCGAATCGAGAGATCGTTTAATTGTGCATCCGAGACTGGGCTTGGTGCTGCCGTCAACAGATCACTTGCTGATGCTGTTTTCGGGAAGGCAATCGTATCACGCAAGTTCGAACGTCCTGCGAGTAACATAACGAGACGGTCTAGACCAAGTGCGATACCCGCATGTGGTGGTGTTCCGTATTCGAATGCTTCCATCAAGAAGCCGAACTGCTCGTTTGCTTCTTCTTCAGTGAAGCCAAGCAACTTGAACATCCGTTCCTGGATATCCCGTTCGTAGATTCGTTGTGATCCACCGCCGAGCTCATATCCGTTCAAGACGAGGTCATACGCGACGGCGAGGACTTTTCCAGGATCCGTCTCGAGCAATTCGAGATCTTCACGACGTGGCATCGTGAACGGGTGGTGGTTTGCGTAGAAACGACCATCTTCTTCTTCATACGTGACGAGCGGGAAGTCCGTCACCCAAAGGAAGTTGAAGACCGACTCATCGATCAAGTCTAGTTCCTTTGCTAACTTCTGACGGAGCGCACCTAAGCTGTCTGCTACGATCGATGCTTTTGCTGCGACGAACAACAATAAGTCGCCTGCTTCCGCATCTGTCGCCGCTGTCAGGCGAGCAGTTGCTTCTTCGTCGAAGAACTTCGCGATCGGACCGTTCAGTCCGTCTGCTGTCACTTTGACCCACGCGAGACCTTTTGCACCGTAGATTGCCGTGAATTCTTGTAACTTATCGATGTCTTTCCGCGAGAAGCGCTCAGCTGCACCTTTAACGTTCAATGCTTTGACTTCGCCACCAGCTTCAAGTGCCATGTCGAATACTTTGAATCCTGCCCCTTTGACGGCTTCCGCGACATCGATCAATTCGAGACCGAAGCGTGTATCCGGCTTATCCGAACCATACCGGCTCATCGCTTCCGCATATGGCATCCGTGGGAACGGTGTCACGATATCTTTGCCAAGTGTTTCTTTCATGACACGCGTCATCATCGATTCCATCATCGCATACAAGTCTTCGATGTCCATGAAGCTCGTCTCGATGTCGACTTGCGTGAATTCAGGTTGACGGTCTGCCCGTAAGTCTTCGTCACGGAAACAACGTGCAATTTGGAAGTACCGTTCAAAACCAGACACCATCAGCAATTGTTTGAACAATTGCGGTGATTGTGGCAAGGCGTAGAACTCACCTGGGTGAACACGACTCGGAACGAGATAGTCACGTGCGCCTTCTGGTGTTGATTTCGTTAAGATTGGTGTCTCGACTTCCAAGAAGTCTTGCTCATCGAGGAAGTTCCGCATGATGTTCGATGCTTTCGAACGGAGACGGAATGTCTCTTGAAGCGACGGACGACGCAAGTCAAGATAACGATATTTAAGACGTAAATCTTCTGACGTCTGCTCTGCTTCTTCACTGATCGGGAATGGTGTCATCTTCGCTGCGTTCAAGATGACGACTTCATCCGCGACGACCTCGACTTGCCCAGTCGGGATGTTCGGGTTCGGATTCTCACGGGCGATGACGTGTCCTTTGATGTCGAGGACATACTCTGAACGAATCGATTCCGCAAGGCGATGTGCCTGCTCGTTTTCCGGTTGGAAGACGATTTGGACGATGCCACTACGGTCGCGGAGATCAAGGAAGATCAATCCTCCTAAGTCACGTCGTTTTTGAACCCATCCTTTAAGTTGAACGTGTTGTCCGATGACTTCTTCCGTCACCTGACCGTTCATATGCGTGCGTCCGATCATTGTGCTTCCTCCTTTAATTTCGCGACGATCGTATCAGCGACTGCTGATAACGGAACGTCCGTCTGTTCCCCTGTAGCCATGTTCTTCAGCGCCGCTGCACCACGCTCGACTTCTTCATCCCCGAGAATGACCGTATAGCGTGCTTTCAAGCGATCGGCTGCCTTGAATTGTCCTTTGAACTTCCGACCGAGATAATCCCGATCCGCGACAAGTCCTTCGAGACGCATCAATTGTAAGAGACGTGTTGCTGTCTTTTCGACTTCGTCACTGCCTTGCGCGACGATGAAAACATCGATTTGATCGTCGACTGGCGGTAAGACGTTCTCATTCTCAAGTGCCATCAATAAACGCTCGATGCCGATTCCGAATCCGATTCCCGGTGTTGCTGGTCCACCGATCTGTTCGACGAGACCGTTGTATCGTCCACCACCACATAATGTCGTGATCGCTCCGAAGCCTTCTGCTTCTGACATGATCTCGAATGCCGTGTGATTGTAATAATCGATTCCGCGGACGAGCGTTGGATCAACGACATACTCGATGCCGAGTGCATCTAAGTGAAGCAGTACTTCATCGAAGTAGGCTTTTGATGCCGGGTTTAAGTAATCGAGAATCGATGGTGCCGTTGCCATACTCGGGTGATCGCGGTCGACCTTACAGTCAAGGACACGAAGTGGATTCGTTTCGAGACGGTTCTGACAGTCCTGACACAACTCGTGAACGACCGGTTTGAAGTGATCGACGAGTGCTGCCCGGTGTGCGGCGCGACTTTCGTTATCCCCGAGTGTATTGATGACGAGCTTGAGGTGCTTCAATCCGAATGAACGGTAGATGCTCATCGCGAGACTGATGACTTCCGCATCGATCGCTGGTTGTTCACTTCCGAGTGCCTCGACTCCATATTGGTGAAGCTGACGGAAACGACCTGCTTGCGGACGTTCATAACGGAACATCGGTCCAATGTAGAACAATTTCGTCGGTTGGTTCGGTGAACCGAACAGTTTGTTCGTCACGAATGAACGAACGACAGCAGCCGTTCCTTCTGGACGTAACGTCAACTGGTCTTTTCCGCGTTTCTCAAGCATGAACATTTCTTTTTGAACGATATCCGTCGTCTCACCAACGCCACGTTTGAAGAGTTCTGTCTCCTCAAAAATCGGCGTCCGGATTTCCTTATAGTTGTAACGCTTACTAATGTCACGTAATTGTTGCTCGATGTACTGCCAGCGTTCGACTGTTCCTGGAAGGACATCAAACGTACCGCGTGGTAATTTCATCTCAAATTCCTCCTTTTTTGAATACAAAAAAGTCCTCGTCCGCAAAGGGACGAGAACTTGAAGATCCCGTGGTACCACCCTGGTTGTCAAATCACATTTGACCACTCGGTGCAGTTAACGCCTGCGTACGACCTTCCCTACTATCAGTTCAGGAAGATACCTCGGAAGGGTCTTTCATCGAGTTCGTCTGTTCGCCCTTCCAGCCAAGGGGCGACTCTCTAAGCAGACAAGGTCTTGATTACTCCTCTTCGTCTTCGGTCGTATGAATCATTTGGTTACGTCTAATATTGCCTCGTCTCTCGGTTCCTGTCAAGCGTTTGCTTCTTTTTCAAGAATCAATGTCACCGGTCCATCATTGACGAGCGCGATATCCATCATCGCACCGAACTGACCTGTCTCGACCGTCAGTCCTTGCGCGCGAAGACGTTCATTGAACGCTTCATACAACGCGTTGGCAAGATCCGGTTTCGCTGCTTCCGTGAACGCTGGGCGACGTCCTTTTTTGACATCACCATACAGCGTGAACTGTGAGACGGATAGAATCTGACCGTCGACATCTTGCAACGAACGATTCATCCGTTCCTCTTCATCTTCAAACACGCGGAGTCCTGCGATTTTATCAGCTAACCAGTTCACCTGATCGATCGTGTCTTCGTGCGTGACACCGACAAGCAAGAGAAAACCTTGCTTGATTTGACCGATGATCTCCTGATCGACTGTGACACTTGCTTCTTTAACTCGTTGTAATACGACTCGCATGACTCATCCGCTCCTTACGTCATCATGACGCGATGTACAGCATACACGTCAGAGATTTGTTTGATCCGATCGACGACTTTTTGTAAATGGTTGACGTTGTTGATCGCGATCGTCATCGTGATTTTGGCTTGTTTACTGTCGTCGCCTTTCCCGCTGACGGCAACAATGTTCGTATTCGTCGCAGATACCGACTGCAGGACATCGTTCAATAATCCAGCCCGGTCGAATCCAGAAATTTCGATTTCGACGTTATAACTCTTAACGGCTTTGCCTTCGTGTTCCCACTCGACTTCGAGCAAGCGTTCTGGATTTTGTTCATGAATGACGTTCAAACAATCCGTCCGGTGAATCGAGACACCCCGTCCACGGGTGATGTACCCGACGATATCGTCCCCTGGTACTGGATTACAACAACGACTCATGCGAACGAGCATGTTATCGATTCCTTTGACACGAACACCTTCTGGATTTTCCTTCTTCGGACGATCGAACGTCTTCATCTCACTGATCGCTTCGTTCAGTTCAAGATTTTTAGATTCTTTGTCTTTGCGTAACTTTTCCGTCAATTTATGAGCGACTTGGGCAGCTGTCAGACCATGATACCCAACGGCAGCATACATGTCTTCTTCTTGCGCGAAGTTGAACTTCCGCGTCACATCTTCGAGCGTCTTCTCATTGATGACTTCCTTCGGCTCGAATCCGAGTTTCTTGACTTCTGCTTCGATCAGTTCCCGTCCTTTAGAGACGTTCTCTTCGCGTTGCTGACGTTTGAACCATTGACGGATCTTGTTCTTCGCCTGACTCGACACACAAATCTTGAGCCAGTCCTTACTTGGACCATAACTGTGTTTTGATGTGACGATTTCAATGATGTCACCTGTCTTCAGCTTATAATCAATCGGTACCATCCGTCCGTTGACTTTCGCTCCGATCGTCCGGTGACCGATCTCTGTATGAATCCGGTAGGCATAATCAATCGGAACAGAGCCTTTCGGCAATTCGATGACGTCGCCTTTTGGTGTAAAGACGTACAACATGTCACTAAAGAAGTCGACTTTGACCGATTCCATGAATTCTTCAGCATCCGCCGTATCCTTCTGCAACTCAAGGATTTCCCGGAAATGGGCAATCTTATCCTCAAAGCCTGATTTCGCTTCCTGTTCCTTACCTTCTTTATACGCCCAGTGAGCGGCAATCCCGTACTCGGCAATAAAGTGCATGTCCCGTGTCCGAATTTGGACCTCGAGCGGCTCGCCTTTCGGTCCGATGACCGTCGTATGCAGCGATTGATACATGTTCGGCTTCGGCATCGCGATATAATCCTTGAAACGTCCCGGCATCGGTTTATATTGCGTATGAATGATTCCGAGAACAGCGTAACAGTCCTTGATTGAATCGACGATGATGCGTACAGCCATCAAGTCATAGATTTCACTGAACTCTTTTTTCGAGTTTTGCATCTTGTTATAAATGGAATAGATATGCTTCGGACGTCCATCGACTTCCGCTGCGATTTGTACATCATCAAGTACTTCGTTGACCTCTTCGATGACCGAACTGACGAGCGCTTCGCGTTCCGTCCGTTTTTGTTTCATCATTGAGACAATCCGGTAGTACTGTTGTGGATTGATATAACGCAAACTGATGTCTTCGAGTTCCCACTTGATCGTCGAGATCCCGAGACGATGCGCAAGCGGTGCAAAGATTTCGAGCGTCTCTTCTGCCTTTTGCACCTGTTTTTCCTTGACCATATGTTGCAACGTTCGCATGTTGTGCAGACGGTCAGCCAGTTTGATCAAGATGACGCGAATGTCTTCTGCCATCGCAATGAACATCTTCCGGTGGTTTTCAGCCAATTCTTCGCGTTTCGATTTATATTTGATTTTCCCGAGTTTCGTGACGCCGTCAACGAGCATCGCGACGTCGGGTCCGAATCGTTCCGTTAATTCTTCGAGTGTAATGTCCGTATCTTCGACGACATCATGAAGAAGCGCAGCGACAATCGTCGTTGCATCCAAACCAATATCGACTAAGATACCGGCAACTTGTACCGGATGAATGATGTAGGGTTCACCAGAACGGCGGAATTGCCCATCATGTTCGTCTTTCGCGAATTGGTAAGCCCGTTCGATGTCTTTGACTTCAGCTTGCGTCATGTATTCCGCACATCGAGCGAGAAGGTCTTCTACATTTACGATTTGTTTGTTTGTCATCCCTTTTCCTCACCCAGTCCCCGGGATCGTCTGCAACGGAATCCCTAATATATAGTTCTTATTATCGTGAAATCTTGAGAAGATGTCAAAATAAAAAGAAATACCCCCTTGGTCACCATGTACCAAGAGAGTATATATGCCTTAGTCTTCGTAACGAATCAATGAGAGAACGTCGTATCCTTCGAGTTTCTCACGTCCACCAAGACCATCGAGTTCAATCAAGAATCCGATTCCGGCAACCGTTCCGCCTAATTTTTCAATCATTTGGATCGTCGCTTCGATCGTACCACCTGTTGCAAGCAAGTCGTCAAGGATGACGACGCGTTGTCCTGGTTGAATCGCATCTTCATGCATCGTCAAGACGTCTTTTCCGTACTCAAGACCATACTCGACACGGACTGTCTCACGTGGTAATTTTCCTTCTTTACGGACAGGTACGAATCCAATCTCCATCGCGTAAGCGGCTGGGCAACCAACGACGAATCCACGTGCTTCCGGACCCGCGATGACATCAGCACCTTTACTGCGCGCATATTCGACAAGTGCATCAACCGATTGTTTGTACACTGGTCCGTTTTGCATGAGTGATGTGATGTCTTTGAAACTGATTCCTTCTTTCGGCCAGTTTTCGACCTCTTTTATATGCTGTTTGAACTCCATGTCTTTTCCTCCTGCTTCGCCGCTTCTACCAAAGTATCAAAACGCTCTTTCAACTGAGCGAGTGACGAATAAATGTATTGTTGCTCGAGCTCTTGACGCGCTTCATGACGCTGGTAAGTCGGAGCTTCCGTCAGATCTCGTTTTGCAGCATTTGGGTTCACACCCGGCAGCCCGTCCTCCATTGTAACAAGAAAATCAAGTTCCGAGAATACCGAATGCATAAAGTTAATCGATCGTTTCGTCCATTTTCGCGATTTCGACAAACGTACGAGACCAATCCGGAGCTCGTCACGTGGACATTTCGCGAAATACTGGAAGTAATGCTTGAAGTCCTCCCGCGACGGAATCGTCTCAAAATAATAGCCCTCGTCCTTAAAGGCACAATAAATCCGCTCTGCCTGTTGGACATATGGATGAAATGCGTCTTCTTCTTCCGGTAGATCGAGAAAGACGATATTTTGACGGATCGGACCGTTCAACGGACGTTCCGCGTACTTCTCTTTCACCTCATCAGTGAAGGCGACGAACGTCGTCGTCTCATGCGGTAAGGCGAATAGTTCGCTCAGCGGGCGCTTCCCCCCACGGTAATCAAATACTTGGACATCTTCGACAGCGACATCTTGAATCATCAATTGTGGTTTACGGAACCCATTCCACTCATTGATGTTCAGACTGCCCATCAAGTGAATCTCCGATAATGTCGAGACTTCATCGACGAGGTCGCCGAAGCCGAAGCCGATCGCATCGAGTTCCTTCCCGTCGCCTGATAATAGTGCTTTGACATGCGTCAAATCACGACCGATCCGTTTCATGTCACGGATCTTCGCTTGCTCGATGACGATTCGTGGCGCAGGATTTCCCATCCCGAACGGCGCGAGTCGCTGAATATCCTCAATCAACTGAATCGAGACATCGCTGACCTGTAGACGTAAATCGACATCGATTGTCGCGATGAAGGCATCGTCTGGCAACGTACTGGCTTGTTCATTCAAACGTTGACGTAACGCCTCGACGTCATCAGAAGAGAGCGTCATACCAGCAGCAGCGGGATGGCCTCCGAAATGCGGCAAGATATCTTCACATTTCGTCAGTTCAGCGAAGAGATCGAAGGCAGGGATTGAACGTCCAGATCCTTTCGCTGTTCCTTTTTCAGCATCGTGACACAGCATGATGACGGGACGATGATATTTTTCAACGAGTCGCGAGGCAACAATCCCGACGACACCTGGATTCCAGTCTGCCGCATCGACGACGAGCACGCGGTCCTCTTTAAAACGTTCTTCGACAAGCGCCGTTGCTTCCTCTGCAATCTGCTTGACGATATCTTGACGTTGTTTATTTTGTTGGTCGAGTTGTTTCGCGAGATGAAGTGCCTCGTCCTTGCTTTCCGCTAGTAACATCTCAAGCGCTGGCATCGCCGAATCCAGACGACCTGCCGCATTGATCCGCGGACCGAATGCAAATCCGACCGATTCTTCCGTCAGTTCGTCTTCCGTCAAACTACAGACGTCACGTAACGCAAGGATACCCGGACGTTCACTTGCATTCAGCGCCTCGATGCCGCGAATCGCAAGCAACCTGTTCTCTCCGACGAGCGGTACGAGATCGGCGATCGTTCCGAGCACGGCAAGATCAAGTAACTCGACGGGTTCACGGTCAAGCAGTGCATGCGCGACTTTAAAAGCAACGCCTGCCCCAGCAAGCTTCGAGAACGGATATGCTGGATCGACACCTGGATGTATCAAGGCGAAAGCATCGGGTAACGTCTCTTTTGCTTCGTGGTGATCGGTGATGATTAAATCAACCCCGAGTTCCTTCAGGACATCGGCTTCATGAATACCGGAAATCCCGCAGTCGACCGTGATGACGAGGCTGAAGCCTTCTTCTGCAGCCCAGCGAAACGCGGCTTCGTTTGGTCCATAGCCTTCCGTGAATCGGTTCGGGATATAACACTCTGCCATTCCTCCGATTTCAATCAAGGCATGCCAGAGAATCGCAGCGGAACTCACGCCGTCGACGTCATAATCACCATAAATCAAAATCATTTCGCCTTCGTTGACGGCACGTTGAATCCGTTCGACGACTTTTGGCATGTCTTTAAAAGCAAATGGATCATGAAATGCCATTTGATCGGTCTCTAAAAAATCACGGGCTGCTTCACGAGTCGTGAATCCCCGTTGGACAAGTAGTTGTGCGACGTGCGGTGAGATCGTGCCATCCGCCGTCAATTGTTCGATTTGTTCTGAATCGATGACTTTATCAAGCCATGTTTTTTTAGCATGGTACATCTCAAACCCTCCAATCAACTTCCCCATTATAATAGAAAATCCGCACCAGCGATAGCTGATGCGGATACTCTTTTAAGAAGCACGTTTTGTCCGACCAAGTGTCCGACCTTTCATGACGAGCCAGAGTTGCGCGGCGATGAAAATCGAAGAATACATCCCCATGATCAACCCGACAAGCAAGGCAAGACTGAATCCACGGATCGCTTCGCTACCGAAGATGTAGAGCGCTGCTGCTGTCATGATGACCGTGACGACCGTATTGATCGAGCGGATGATCGTCTGTTGGATCGATTCATTGACGATATGCTGCAACTCATCAAATGAGACTTTCCGTCCACCTTTTTCAGCAAGTCCGAGATTTTCTCGTACCCTGTCGAAGGTAACGATCGTATCGTTGACGGAATACCCAATGATCGTCAAGACGGCTGCGATGAAGTACAGATTGACTTCGATCTGGAACAGCGAGAAGAAAGCAATGATCATCAACGCATCATGTAGCAATGCGAGTACTGTCGCAATCCCGTAGAGCGGTTGGAATCGGAACGAGACGTAGATGACGATCCCGAGTGACGCAAGTAAGACGGCATAAATCGCGTTACGCGCGATTTCCCGACCGACTTGTGCCGAAACTGTCGAGATACTCGGTTCTTTCTTGTATTCCGCTTCAACCGATTGTTTGATTTCAGAAATTTGTTCTTGGCTGAATTCACCAACGAACGTGACGTTCGCTAACTTTCCGCCTTGAGCGAATTGAATACCATCGATTTCTTCCGCATCAATCCCGGCATCTTCAATGACAGAGCGGACGTCCGCTTCCTTGATTTGATTCTCAGAAGAAATCTCGACGCGCGTTCCTTGCGTGAAGTCGATCCCGAGGTTCAGACCACGGAACGACAACAAAAGGACCGACACGATGACAAGCGCGATCGTGATTGCGAAATAGACTTTACGATGTTTGACGTAATCGAATTTCGTAGGATTAAAGCTCACGGATTTCACTCTCCTTTACACCGAACCATGATTTCTTCTTATCGAACCATCGGCTACTGACAAGGAGTTGCATCAGGTAACGTGAGACAAAGACGTTCGTGACGAACGTGACGGCGATCGAAACCATCAACATGATGGCGAATCCTTTGACCGTACTTGTACCAAAGTAGTACAACACGCCAGCAGAGATCAATGTCGTCAAGTTGGCATCAAGAATCGTACCGAACGAACGACGGTTACCGGCTTTGAATGCGGACAAGACGGATTTACCACTTCGTAATTCATCCTTGATCCGCTCAGCAGTGATGATGTTCGCATCGACCGCCATCCCGACTCCAAGAACGAGTGCCGCAATCCCCGGTAACGTGAGGACGGCATTGATCCCGTTAAAGAAGATCATGACGAGATAGATGTAGAACAGTAATGTAATGATCGAAACGAATCCAGAGATCCGGTAGAACAGTAGCATGAACAAGAAGACCGCGGCTACACCAATAGCTGACGCGAACAATGTTTGATCAAGTGCATCCTGTCCAAAAGCAGCAGAGACCGACGTCGAGTAAATCTCCTCGAGTTTGACCGGCAGTGCACCGGCGTTCAGGATCGACGATAATTGTTTCCCGTACTCGGCATCGATATCGCCACCAGAAATGATCGCTTTATCCGAGTTGATCGGTTGTGTGACCGATGCATCCGAGACGATCTTCGAGTTTGCTTTTTGAATTTCTTTTTCATACGAATCGCCTTTCTCGTAATCGAGCCAGATGACGAGACGATTCGCAGGTGGTTGCATTTGTGAGACTTTTTGTGTCACTTCATAGAATTTCTCTTTTGATTTCATCGTCAACTCGACGAGTGGTTCATTCGTGTTCGGATCATACCCGACTTTTGCCCCTTTGGCTTTTAAGTCTGATCCATCGAGCAACAACTTATCGTTGATGTCACGGAATGACAATTGTGCTGTCGAAGATAGGATTTGACGCGCTTCCGTCTGATCCTTGACGCCAGCAAGCTGAACGCGAATCCGGTTATCGCCTTCGATCCGGATGTCTGGTTCAGAGACACCGAGGACGTTGACACGGTTCTCGATTGCCGTCAGCGTCGCACTCATCGCATTTTGATCGATGACGTCTCCTTCTTTCAGCGGTTGTACTTCATACAAGACTTCGAAGCCACCCTTAAGGTCAAGGCCGAGCTTCGTATCCTTCAACAACCATGACGATGTCGTACCAATCAGTACGAGCAACGCGATGACGACGATGAAGAATGTGGCAAGTTTCCCTTTCTTGATCATGCTACATTGTCCTTTCTCTAGTTCCCAGTATATTTTCAGACAACTTTGTTCTCCTACCCTAGCTTACAAAAGAAATGGTAATCTTAGCAAACGTTTTTCTCATATATAAACAGAAAAGACGCTCCGGAATCCGGAAAGCGCCTTTTCAATGCCTTATTCGACAGTTTCGTCGTCCATGACAGTCGTTGATTTTTTCGTCACTTCTGCGACAGCACTTCGGTTGAATGTCAATTGTGCATTACCTGACTTCAATGTCACCGTCATGTCGTCAACTT
This sequence comes from Exiguobacterium sp. KKBO11, assembly GCF_001644945.1. Lineage (NCBI taxonomy): Bacteria > Bacillati > Bacillota > Bacilli > Caryophanales > Exiguobacterium > Exiguobacterium sp. KKBO11. The sequence goes on along the minus strand of NZ_LUCU01000011.1, from coordinate 708,819 downwards.
TTTGGACAACCCCGTGAAGACCACCGATCGTAACGATCGAATCGCCGCGTGAGAGTTCATTTTGCATCTGACGCACTTGCTTCTGGCGTTTGTTCTGTGGACGGATCAACAAGAAATAGAACACCACGAAGATCAAGATCATCGGGAGGAATGTGATTAAGCCTTCCATCTGATTCAGCTCCTTTATCATTCAAATCACGTTCATTATACCGTGAAAGAATTGATTTGTCAGACGATTTGTTAGAAATTCTTTGCGTTCGGTAAATTGTAACCGTATTCTTCGAAAAATTCTTCCTTGAAATCGAGCAGACGATCCTCACGAATCGCTTGGCGAACGCCTTCCATCAACTTGACGAGGAAGTGAAGATTGTGTGTCGAACAGAGATGCAGACCGAACGTTTCTTGCGCACGGATCAAGTGATGGATGTACGAACGCGAGTAGTTCTTACACGCGTAGCAATCACATTTCTCATCGAGCGGACGGAAATCACGTGCATACTTCGCGTTCCGGACGACGAGACGTCCTTGTGATGTCATCAACGTACCGTTTCGTGCAATCCGTGTCGGTAAGACACAGTCGAACATATCGATTCCGCGAATCGCACCTTCAATCAATGCGTCCGGTGAACCGACGCCCATCAAATAACGTGGTTTGTCTTCCGGCATGAGTGGTGTCGTGAATTCGAGCGCACGGTACATGACGTCTTTTGGCTCTCCGACTGATAGACCACCGACCGCATAACCAGGGAAATCAAGGGCAACGAGGTCTTTTGCACTTTGACGACGTAAGTCTTCGTATTCTCCACCTTGGATGATACCGAACAGCGCTTGATCGTGTGGACGTTCATGCGCAGCAAGACAACGTTCTGCCCAGCGGCTCGTTCGTTCGACGGATGCTTTCATGTACTCGTGAGAAGCTGGGTACGGTGGGCACTCATCAAACGCCATCATGATATCTGAACCGAGTGCATTTTGAATTTCCATCGCTTTTTCCGGTGACAAGAACAATTTGTCCCCGTTCAAGTGGTTACGGAAATGAACACCCTCCTCAGAAATGTTCCGAAGGTCAGCAAGTGAGAAGACTTGGAAACCACCTGAGTCCGTCAGAATCGCGCCATCCCAGTTCATGAATTTATGCAGACCGCCCGCTTCCTTGATGACATCATGTCCTGGACGCACCCAGAGGTGGTACGTGTTCGCGAGGATGATGTTCGCGTTCATGTCCTTGATTTGTTCCGGTGCCATCGTCTTGACCGTCGCTTGCGTTCCGACCGGCATGAAGACCGGTGTTTCGAAACTACCGTGCGGCGTGTGGACGATTCCTAACCGCGCTCCGGATTGTTTACATGTCTTGATATGTTCGTATGTTACCGCGTGTTTTGTCATTAGTTTCGTTCCTCTCTCGTTAAGAACATCGCATCACCGAAGCTAAAGAAACGATAGCCGTTCGCGACTGCTTCTTCGTAGGCGTGCAAAATGTGTTCCCGTGTCGATAACGCGGACACGAGCATGATCAATGTTGATTTCGGCAAGTGGAAGTTCGTGATCAGACCATCAATCCCTTTGACTTCCTGACCTGGGAAAATGAAGATGTCCGTCCAGCCCGTTGCTTCGACGAAGTCGCCGTGGTCACGAATGACCGTTTCAAGCGTCCGTGTCGATGTCGTTCCGACCGCGATGATCCGTCCGCCTTGTTTCCGTGTTTCGCGTAGCAAAGCAGCTGAACTTTCCGGCAGTTCATAGTACTCACTGTGCATCTTGTGACTATCGACGTCGTCGACCGAGACAGGACGGAATGTGCCAAGTCCAACGTGTAACGTCAACGGTGCGATCCGGACGCCTTTTGCTTGAAGCGCTTCGAGCAATTCCGGTGTGAAATGCAGACCAGCCGTCGGTGCTGCCGCACTTCCGCGTTCTCGAGCATACACCGTCTGGTAACGATCTTGATCCTCGAGTTGTTCATGAATGTACGGTGGCAGTGGCATCGTTCCGAGTTGGTCAAGCACTTCATAGAAAATGCCGTCATAGAAAAACTTCAGGATTCGTCCCCCGTCTTCAAGTGCTTCGACACACTCAGCACGGAGTAACCCGTCACCAAACGACAAAATCGTTCCTGGTTTAACGCGTTTTGCCGGTTTCGCAAGTGTTTCCCAGACATCGTCACTCGTCTGCTTCAAGAGTAACAATTCGATTTTCCCACCCGTCTCTTCCTTCACACCAAAAAGACGTGCTGGTAAGACTTTCGTATCATTGATGACGAGTGTATCGCCTTCGCGGAAGTGGTCGACGATATCATGGAAGTGCTGATGCTGAATCGCACCTGTCTCCCGATTGAGAACCATCAATTTCGAACTCGTCCGGTCGAGCAATGGCACTTGGGCAATTTGTTCTTCTGGTAAATGAAAATCAAATAAGTTTACATCCATTGGTTCAATTTCCTTCTTTCAGTCCTAAATGTTGGCGAGCGAACGGTGTTAAGACACGTCCGCGCGGGGTACGTTGTAAAAAGCCTTGTTGCAGTAGATATGGTTCATACACATCCTCGATCGTCTGCGCATCTTCCCCAATCGTCGCTGCGATCGTCTCGAGACCAACCGGACCACCGGCAAATCGTTCAGCAAGCGATCGTAGTAAACGATGGTCGACATCGTCGAGCCCTAGTGCATCGACATGCAAACGATCAAGCGCACTTGTCGCGAGCACAGCATCGATCTCGGTTTGATGGGCGACTTGAGCGAAGTCACGGACACGCCGTAACAACCGATTCGCGACACGTGGTGTTCCGCGTGAACGGAGTGCGATCGCTTCTGCAGCGAGACGATCCGCTTCGAATCCGAACAATCGCGACGTCCGGGTCACGATGGCAGACAACTCTGACATCGTATAATATTCAAGCTTCAGCGTCACGCCAAAACGATCACGGAGCGGTGCCGATAACATCCCCGCACGTGTCGTTGCACCAACGAGCGTAAACGGTGGTAAATCAATTCGGACGCTGCGGGCGAGTTCCCCTTGACCGATGACGATATCGAGACAATAGTCCTCCATCGCTGGATACAGGATCTCTTCGATCGATCGACTCAATCGGTGAATCTCGTCGATGAAGAGGACATCGCCCGGCTCCAGTGATGAGAGGATTGCCGCTAAATCACCCGGTCGTTCGATTGCAGGACCGGCTGTCGTCTTGATGCCGACTCCCATCTCGTTCGCGATGATCGTCGCAAGCGTCGTCTTCCCAAGACCCGGAGGACCGTAAAGAAGAACGTGATCGAGTGTTTCTTGACGAATTTTTGCCGCCTCGATGAAGACACTCAAGTTTCCTTTTGCTTTCTCCTGCCCGATATATTGCTCGAGCGTCTGAGGACGCAGACTCCACTCTTCTTGATCTTCCGCATGGGCGGATTCTGACAAAATGCGCTCTTCCATGTCCTCACCTCACATTCAATAACAACTGGAGTGCCCGTTTGACATATTGATCCGTCGACAGGACTTCTGCCTGCAACGCTTTTTTGACTTTCTCGACTTCTCGGTCACTGTAACCTAGCGCCGTCAAGGCTTCACAAGCTTCATTCAATTCAGCATTGCCTTGCGCGAACAAGCCTTCGCTCGTTACGTAATCCGGTGCGAGCTCGGCTAACTTTCCTTTTAGGTCGAGTGTCATTTGTTTTGCTGTTTTCTTGCCGACCCCCGGGAACTTGACGAGATAACTTTCTTTCTCTTGTTCAATCGCTTCAACGAGCGCATCGACATTCCCTGATGCGACGATTGCAAGCGCTCCCTTCGGTCCGATTCCTGTGACACCGAGCAACTTCGTGAACAAGGCACGCTCACGACGGGAACGGAATCCAAATAAGACTTCTTGGTCCTCACGGACATAATGATACGTATATACGATGATCTGTTCGTCTCCGGTCCGATAAAAAAACGGGTTCGGTGCTACGATTTTGTAGCCAATCCCGCCAACTTCTACCGTCACGAATTCCGCACAGACATAAGCGACTTCGCCGCGTACGAATTCTATCAATGTGGAACGCTCCCATCCTTAAACAAACTCTCGTGTTATTGTAGCATACATCTTCGTTTGGCTTCAAAGCGTTCTTCAGCAAAAATCAATACATATGTTCGCTCTCTCAATCAGAAGACAAAAAAGCGTGATCGTTCGCACGACCACGCTCCCATCCTCTATTTTAGGAACGATCAAGCATCCGGTCGAGCGCCAACACGGCATGCCGCGTCGTCTCTGCGTCGACTTTAATGATGTTGACCGGCTCACCGGCTTCGACTTGTTCGAGCGCCCACGCTAAGTGCGGTAAGTCGATCCGGTTCATCGTCAGACACGGACACATGAATGGATTGAGCGACACGATATCGAGTTCCGGATGTGTCGTCGCGAGTCGATTGACGAGATTCATCTCTGTTCCGATCGCCCACTTCGTTCCGGGAGCAGCCTGTTCGATTTGTTGAATGATGTACGCGGTTGATCCGTTGAGATCAGACGCTGTCACGACTTCATGCGAACATTCCGGGTGAACGAGAATCTTTCGCTCCGGATCCGTCTTGCGGAACTGATCAATCTGACCGACCGTGAATTTCTCATGGACCGAGCAGTGTCCTTTCCACAAGATGACGCGGACGTCCTGGTCTTCCCCGTCAAAAACGAGTTCGTCCTTGATCGGATCCCAAATCGCCATCTGTTCTAACGGAATTCCGAGTGCGTGCGCTGTATTACGACCGAGGTGTTGATCCGGCAGGAAGAATAAGATGTCGCGTTCAGCAAGCGCCCATTCGACCATCTGGACAGCGTTTGACGACGTCACCGTCGCCCCACCATGACGACCAACGAACGCTTTGATCGCTGCCGTCGAATTGACATACGTCAACGGTAAGATCGACTCCCCGAACCGTTCCGTCAAGATTGTAAAAGCACGCTCCGTTTGCGTATCGTTCGCCATATCCGCCATCGAACAACCAGCACGCATGTCAGGCAAAACGACCGTATGTGACGTATCTGTCAACATGTCTGCCGTCTCTGCCATGAAGTGGACACCACAAAAGACTGTATATTCCGCTTCTGTCATCTGCTTCGCGACTTGCGCGAGCTGGAGCGAATCTCCTGTCGCATCCGCGAACTGGACGACTTCATCCTTTTGGTAGTGGTGGGCAGGTAAGAACAAGCGACTGCCCATCCGTGCTTTGACCCCTTCGATGATCGCGATCAAGTCTGCTTCTGTTTGCTGTAAGTACGACGCCGGAATTCCCTCGTGACGTAATAGATCAAATGACATCTTTTTTTCCTCCTTCGATTTTCATGCTGATATCAAGTGCTGTTGCTGAATGGGTGAGTGCCCCGAGTGAGATGACGTCTGCTCCGCTATCCGCGAAGTCTGATAACGTGTCTATCGTGATCCCGCCGGATAACTCGACCGTGATATGCGGTGGAATCAATTGCCGGAGTTGTTTGATTTCTGCTGGTGTCCGGTTATCGAGCATGATGATATCGACTTTTGCAGCCACTGCCTCCAGCACTTCCGCTTCCGTCTCGACTTCGACTTCAATTGGTGTCGTATGACCCGCGACACGTTTTGCTCGCGTCACCGCTTCCGTAATCGATCCCGCTACTGTGATGTGGTTGTCCTTGATCATGACGGCGTCATCGAGACGTCCGCGATGACTATAGCCACCCCCGACGCGAACGGCATGTTTTTCGAGCATTCGTAATCCAGGGGTCGTCTTTCGTGTATCCGTGATTCGGATTCGTCCTGCTGCTACCTCGACCGCTTGACGTGTCTTCGTCGCAATCCCGGATAAGCGTTGCACTAGGTTCAAGGCGACCCGTTCTCCGCTTAAAATGTCCTGTAACGAACCAGACCACTCGGCAAGGAGTGTGCCTCGCGTGACGATCGTCCCTTCCGCTACATGAATCGTCACGTCGACTTGTAAGAGATGTGCCATCTCCCGAATGATGTCGACTCCGCAAAAGACACCGTCTTCCTTTGCTAGAAAACGACCGGTCCCGCGTTCTTGTCCCGTCAGACATCCTTCACTTGTGATATCCCACTGTCCGATGTCCTCGATTAAAAATGCTTCCAGTTGTTGCCGTAACTGCCACTTGTTCAACGTTCTCATCCTCTCCTGTCAACCGACTTCGCGCCCCTTCAAGCAACAGACATGCCGTTACGTGACGTAATCGATTCTCTTCTGCTTCCTGTCCGGATTCGTCTAATGTCCAGCTTTTTAACTCTTCTAAACTATCTTCTATTTGCTTAACATCCATTTCGACACCAATGACCTGTGATAGACGGTCTGTCACGGAACGAAGTGTTCCCGGGCGTCGTTTGATTTGTTTGACTGAAAGTTTTGGTAACAACTCGAGCTGTTCAGCTACTGCTTTCCCCATGACAACACATTCAAGGAGCGAGTTCGACGCCAGACGATTTCGACCGTGAAGTCCAATCGATGCTGTCTCACCGACCGCGTAAAGTCCTTCGACATGCGTCTGTCCCGTCAGATCCGTTTCGATCCCGCCCATCAAGAAATGGATGCCTGGTGCAATTTCAACGAGATCCGGATTTATGTTCAGTTTTTCACATTTTTCAACAAACGTTGGAAACCGTTTTGTCCGATCGATGACGTTTGACGTATCGAGATAGACCGGTTCACATTTTCGCACCTCATGGATTCGTTTTGCGACTTCATCTCGCGCCGCTAAATCTTGCATCGGATGATCCGCCATGATCCGGTCACCATTTTTCGTTACAAGCGTCGCTCCTGCACCTCGTAGTGCTTCCGTGATCAAACCTTCCGAGCGACCAGCATGAACGAGTACCGTCGGATGATGCTGGATATAACCGAGATCACGAATCGTCGCCCCCGCTTCAAAAGCGAGTGCAATCCCGTCTCCTTGAATCAAAGGGTCATTCGTCGACGCCGCGAATAATCCACCCACTCCACCGGTCGCGAGAATCGTCGCGCGCGCCACAATCTCGATCGGCTCCCCATGGCTATATCCGACTGCACCAACTACCTGCCCATTGACTTGAATCAACTCTGTGATACGCGTCTGCTCGAGAATCGGAAATGGTACTCGCGGCATCAACGTCTCCATGATCCGTTTACCAGTCTCGTCCCCGCCAGAGTGATAAATCCGCGGCAAACGATGTGCTCCTTCACGACCGAGCAAAAACTCTCCCTCGGATTGATCGAATGGAACGCCTTGTCGTAACAAGAATTCCATCGCCTCGGTTCCCGATCGGGTGACGTAATCGACGACGGACGGATTGATACGCCCTTTTGCTGCTTGGCACGTATCTTCAAAGTGACCACGATGATCGACTTCTGCATAAGCGGAAGCAATCCCACCTTGTGCTCGAACAGAATTTGTCTCAAACCGCGTACCTTTTGTGACAAGCAACGCTTCCGTTCCGGGTGGAAGATGCAGGGCAACCGAAATCGCAGCAAGTCCTGTTCCAATGATCAGCACATCCGTCTCAAGTCTTTTATGTAAAGACATATGTTTTACACCTCTATATCTAAATATTTACTATTGACTTGACAATAAGTTTGGCATACTTTTAGCTGAGTGACAAGACGAAAGGACAGGATTTTTCATGATCTATCTCGATTACGCAGCGACGACTCCGCTGCATCCTCAAGCACTCGCTCATTATCAACAAGCCGCTCAGTCGTTCTACGGCAACAGTTCTTCTCTTCATGACATCGGTGGGAACGCTGAAGGTTTACTCGAACGAGCTCGTCAATATCTGATGCAGCAATTGGCTCAACAAGAAGGAACCGTCATCTTTACAGGGAGCGGGTCAGAAGCAAACTACATCGCGTTGACCCATCTGATGCGACAGAGTAACAAATCAGTTGTCTTGACACTTCGATGTGAACACGACTCGGTCTTGCTTCCGCTTGCGCGCTGGGCACAAGAAACACGACACCTTTCTTTATTACCGGACGGAACGTTCGATTGGGAACAATTCGTCGCAGCTTGTACGGATGAAATCGGTGTTGTCTCGATTCAACATGTCAATTCGGATACCGGTTTTCGTTTTCCGGTCGAACGGATTGCAGCATATTGTCAATCGCGTGAGATTCTGTTTCATTGCGATGGTATCCAAGGATTTTTAAAAGATGCAATCAACATCGACGCTTTTGATGCCTACACGATGAGTAGTCATAAAGTGTATGGACCAAAAGGATTGGGCGCTTTGTATTTACGGCGTCCGCTCTTCAGCCCTTATTACGAAGGACATCACGAATTTGGAATCCGTCCAGGCACAGTCGACGTTCCAGGAATTGCCGCGTTCATCGCTGCCTGTGAAGCGTCTCGCTTCGAAAATCCAGGAATCCAAGCTTCAAGCCGTCGATTTCGTGGTATGCTAAAAAAAACATTGTCTTCGTCTCGTTACACAATGATTGAGTCGCCAACGCAACTCGCTTCCATCTGCGCCATCCATACGAAACAACGGGACGGTCAATACGCGTTGCTCGCCTTGAATCGTGCCGGAATCGCGGTTTCCGCTGGTAGTGCCTGCCGGGCTGGAGAAAACGGTCCGAATGCGACATTACGTGCCATCGGCTTCGATGAATCAGCGGCTCATGGGTTGATTCGGCTCAGTTTTGGAAGACACACGACGAACGAAGAGATCGAACAGTGCATTGATGTGTTGAACACGATTTCATGACACTGGAGAAAGGTAGGAGACATGATGGGGAAACGCATCTCCGGAGAAGAACGCCGGAAATCATTACTTCGTATGATTGAGGAAAGTGAGCAACCTGTCACAGGAACAGCACTGGCGAAACAAGCAGGTGTCAGTCGCCAAGTGATCGTGCAGGATTTATCATTGTTAAAGGCAAAAGGATATCCTGTCATCGCGACAGCTCGTGGCTATTTCATCAATGATCCGGAAGTCGACGGTTCAAAATTACGTCGCAAGATCGTTTGCCGTCACGGCATCGATCAGTTAAAGGATGAGTGTGACGCCATCGTTGACGAAGGAGTCGTCGTCCGCGATGTCATCATCGAACATCCCGTCTACGGCTTCATCACTGGAGAATTGATGCTAAAGAGCCGCCGAGACGTCCGTGTATTGCTAGAGCAGCTAAAGGAGACGCAAGCCACTCCGCTCTCGAGCCTGACGGACGGAGTCCATATCCACACGCTGGAGGCGGAGCATGAAGACGCACTGGAAGCAGCCATTGCGAAACTCGATCGTCTCGGAATTCTCGTTTCAGAGCTCGATGTCTGAACATACAAAAACCGCCTATTCCAAAGGAATAAGCGGTTTTTTTATCGTTCAATCGGTTCAAGTCGTGTCTCCGGCATCGTAGATGGCGGATCGAACGTTGCTAAGACTTTGCGGACACGTCGGTTTTCGATATGCAAGACGGTCAACGTGACACGTTCATAACGCATCGCCGTTCCGACGTCCGGTAATTGTCCGCTCTCCTCCATGATCCATCCCCCAAGTGACTGGGCATCGGTGTCTGGCATTTTCAATTGAAATTGCTGACAGAAGTCTTCAATGTCATACTCTGCTAGACATTCGTATTGCTCTGGACCAATCCGTTTCGTATATTCCAATGATTCATCGTGTTCATCCCAAATCTCCCCGACGATTTCTTCTAAAATATCCTCAAGGGTGATCAGACCTGCCGTTCCTCCGAATTCATCAAGGACAACTGCCATGTGGGACTGTTTGACTTTGAGTTCCGGTAATAAATCCATCAATCGTGTCTGTGGTACGACGAACGATACCGGTCGAATCCATTCTCGGATATCAACGGAGCCGTTCTTCACGTATGCACGCAGAAAGTCCCGCTCCGATAATACACCGATGACGTGATCAATCGAATCTTTATAGACCGGTAGACGAGAATAGCCACCCTTCTGAACCTCTGCAAGGATGTCTTCAAGCCGCGCATCAATATCAATTGCCTGAATATCCATGCGAGGCGTCAGCGCATCCTCGACCGTCGCATGTTGAAAATCAACTGCTTGATGAACGAGTTCCGCCTCTGCAAGCCCCATGATCCCCTCTTCCTGACTAATATCAACGAGTGCCTTGAGTTCCTGTTCGGTCACGAGCGGACCTTTCGGATCCGCTCCAATCAACCGTAGCGCCAACTGGCGTAAGCGGAGTAACAGGAAGACAAGTGGTCGAAAGCACAGTAAGAAGAAACGAAGCGGACGTCCGATTAATAACACGTAACGTTCCGTATGCTCACGGGCATACGACTTCGGAATCAATTCTCCGAACAACAGCAACAAAAAGAACAGCGCGAGAAAGGCAACGGTTTGTGTTGCGATCGTCTCGACGAACTGGATGATCCACCAGCCACCAAATAAGATAAAGGCGACGTTGACGATCGTATTCCCAATCAAAATCGACGTCAGTGTCTCTTCGTAGCGTTGAAGTAAGCGAAATACACGGGACGCACGCGCGTCCCCTGCTTCCGATTGGTGCAACAACCGCAACCGATTGACACTCGCGAGTGCCGTCTCAGCTGAGGAAAAGAACGCGGATAACATGAGAATCGGAATTAACCAAACGACTGAAATCATGGGCAATGGGTCCACGATGCTTTCACACTCCGTTTCCTAATGGAATGAACCGCTTAGAATGATGACTCGACGAATTCGAACTCGAAATCACGGATTCGAACGACGTCGCCGTCGATCGCACCAAGACGACGCAACTCTTCGTCGACACCCATTTGACGCAGTGTCCGAGCGAAACGTTTAATCGATTCTTCACGCATGAAGTTCGTCATCGTGAAGAGTTTTTCGATGCGTGGTCCTTTGATGACGAAGCAATCGTCTTCATCTTTCGAAATCGTAAAGCCAGCTTCTGGTGCTTCGTAACCGTAGACGACACGTGGTGTCGCTGTTTTCTCTTCGAGTTCCTCAAGACCGAATTCTGGTGTTGCATCGACGAGGTCAGCGATTCGGAATAACAGATCGCGTAAACCTTGACGTGTTGCTGCTGAAATCTCGAATACTTCAAGCTCTGGGAAAGCTTCCTTGAAGGCTTCAAGATGTTCTGCCGCATCCGGCATGTCCATCTTGTTCGCGACGACGACTTGCGGACGTTCTGTTAAGCGGAGATTATAGTCCGCGAGTTCTTTATTGATGATGTTGTAGTCTTCGATTGGATCGCGACCTTCCATCCCGCTCATGTCGATGACGTGTACGATGACTTTCGTCCGTTCGACGTGACGGAGGAACTGGTGACCGAGTCCGACACCTTCACTTGCACCTTCAATCAATCCTGGCAAGTCAGCCATGACGAAACTACGGCTATCTTCCGTTTCGACGACACCGATGTTCGGTGTGATCGTCGTGAAGTGATACGCACCGATTTTCGGACGTGCTGCTGAAACGACCGATAACATCGTTGATTTTCCGACACTCGGGAAACCGACGAGACCGACGTCTGCTAGCATTTTCAGCTCAAGTTTCAAGTACTTCTCTTCTCCTGGCTCACCGTTTTCCGCGTGCTCAGGTGCTGGGTTGGCTGGTGTCGCAAAACGTGTATTTCCACGTCCGCCACGTCCGCCTTTTGCGACGATTGCTTGTTGTCCGTGATGGACGAGGTCAGCGATGACCGCATTCGTATCGTCATCGTAGACGACCGTGCCCGGTGGAACCTTGACGATTAGATGCTCGGCTTTACGACCGTGCATCCCTTTTGACATACCGTTTTCACCTTGAACCGCTTTAAAGTGACGTTTGTAACGGAAGTCCATCAATGTCCGAAGTCCTTCGTCGACTTCGAGGACGACGTGTGCCCCGTGACCACCGTCACCGCCGGCAGGACCGCCGTCCGGAACGTATTTCTCACGACGGAACGCTACTTGCCCACGTCCTCCGTCACCTGCTTTTACATAAATATTTACCTGATCGACAAACATGTCGGATCCCTCCTCTTACTTCTCTTCCTCAAACGGAAGACTTTCAATCTCAATCACACACTCATTTTCCGTCTGCGACTCGATTTCCATCGGCGTCACTAGATCCTCAAGGCGCGACATATCTAGTAGATCCCGATAGATCTCGATGGTCACGCCCTCGTGGAAGGTCACGGATACTTCTCCTACTCCTACATCAATCATGGCGATGGCCGCTTCGACGAGTTGCTTCAACCGCTCATCTTCCATGTGGGGTGCTCCGATGACATCATACGTCACAGTTTTGCCTGACCATTCAGCTTGCAGTAACGCCAGTGCGGTTTTCGGCAATCCGATTCGCGCTAGACGCCCTTCCCGTGATGCTTGCTCCCGGTACGCCGAACAGATCGACTCGACTGCTTGTTCGTCTCCGATCGCGCCATACGAACGGACGAGTTGTATCCGGTTCAACCACTCGTGACGAAGAGTCTTTAAAAGATCAAGTACCTGCTGTTCCTCCATCGGTCGTTCCCTCCTAAAAAAAACAGACCCTAACCCTCGAAAGTGGCTAGAGTCTGCTTCGTCGATCCTTATGCTGGGTAAACGCTGACTTGTTTCTTGTCGCGTCCGAGACGTTCGAAACGAACGACACCAGTTGCAGTTGCGAAAAGTGTATCATCGCCACCACGTCCGACGTTCATACCTGGGTGAATCTTCGTACCGCGTTGACGGTAGAGGATTGAACCAGCAGAAACAGTTTGACCGTCTGCACGTTTCGCCCCAAGGCGTTTCGATTGCGAGTCACGACCGTTCTTTGTCGAACCTACCCCTTTTTTCGATGCGAAGAACTGAAGATTAAGTTTCAACATGTGGAATCCACCTCCTATACTTGTTCAAGTTGGATAAACTCACCGTAACTTTCAGCGATGGTACCAAGTTGGACCAAAGTCGCTTCCAGTAACAATTGGGTGCGCTCACTGACATCCGGTGCTAAGTCAGCGTACGGTTCTACATAAAAGTAGCCACCCTCTTGTTGTTCTGCCATTTCAAGGAGCAGGACCTGCCCGAGTAATGCTTCTATGGCATTGTATGCCCCGAAGATCACCGACGAGACGCCGGCACAGACAAGGTCGAGACCTGGTTCTGCGAACTCGGCATGTCCTGTCACTTCGATGGAGCGGACGAGTTCCGCTTCATCTCGTCGAATCTTGACACGTATCATGGCTTACGCTTCGATTTTCTCGATGCGGACCTTCGTGTAAGGTTGACGGTGACCTTGCTTACGACGGTAGTTCTTTTTCGCTTTCATTTTGAAGACAGTGATCTTTTTCGCGCGAGCGTGTTTGATGACCGTTGCTACGACCTTCGCACCTTCTACGAGTGGAGCGCCGACTTTAACATCGTCACCACCAAGGATCAATACTTCACCAAATTCAACTGTGCTGTCGACGTCTGCGTTTAATTTCTCAACGTAGATTTCTTGGCCAGCTTCAACTTTGACTTGTTTACCACCAGTTTTGATAATTGCGTACATTACGTGCACCTCCTCTTAGGAACTCAGACTCGCCATCACGGGCAGCGGATGCTTTAAAACCCGGTCTGTGCGGTTGTAGTCATTTGGGTGCTTCCAAACGAACTAACGTTATTCAGAATACCAAACGTTCTTCTACCTTGTCAATGCTGTTCTGAAGGATTATTCCGATCGCTTGATGAAATCGAGACAGTCCTGTGACGACCCCGTGAACAGGACCGCTGGATCGCCTTCGAGCACATGGACTTCGAGCGGTTGACGAGAGATGAATTCGTCTTGCAACAGATGCCGTGGTGCGCGAATCACGACCGCTTCCGCATAGGTCGCAATCTCAAGTAACTTCGGTTCAATCAAGCGATAGACACTCAATCGCGTCCACTGTCCGGATTCCTGTGAGCGTTCCTGTAGCGATTTCCCGTGACGTTGTCGTGTCAGTTCGCATAAGCCCATCTTCGTAAAGCCATAGACTTCGATTTGTTTCGTCTCGAGCGCCGCTCGTTCTTTGAGGAGTTGCGTCACCCGTGTCTGACCTTTACTAGAGCCACGTAAAAAATCGATCGCAATCATACCGCTAATGTTGCGCAACCGTAATTGGCGCATGACTTCGACCGCAGCCGCTTCATTGATTTGATCAAACGTCCGCTTTTGTTCCTTGACGGAGATCGTCTTCCCACTGTTGACGTCGATGACAGTCATCGTCTCGACCTCTTCAATCAAGAGATACGCTCCCCCGTCAAGCCAGACGACCCGTTGCATCGCCTTCTCGATTGCGCCATCGATCGCTTCCATCTCAGGTAAGCGTCCTTTTCGTAGCGACCGTTCGACGGACAGACCAAGCAATTCCAGGCGTTCCTTTTCCTGACGCGTCATGACGAGCGCATCGGTGACATGTGGAAGTCGTTTTGCTTCCTGAACGATCAGTGCCTCGTCTTGTTCAAGACGCGGTGCCTGCATGAGTTCTTTATGTCGTGTCCGTAATGACTGAAGCTCTTGCTTCAATTCGTCAATTGATGCTTTTGCTGCCTCCGTCCGGTAGAGAATCCCCTCTTCGTCCGTCGTCGTCAATTGCTCCGCCAGTTGACGCTGAACGACGAGATCCAGCTTTCGACTGAAACGGATGCGTCGCCCGTACGGGAAATAAACGAGATAACGTCCACCATAGGTGATGTTCTGCGTCACTTTGTGTTGTTTCGGTGCGACTCCTTCCTTGACGACCTGGACGAGTAACGTCTGTCCGACCTGGACCGCTTGTCCGATCGTCGGTACGTCCGGATAGCGACGAAGTGCTTCCACCGTTTCATTCAGCGGTAAGTAAAGCGGTGTGCCGTCAGTCGCAATCAAAAAGGCTGCTCCGAGCGTCGGATGCAACCGGTCGACCTTGGCATAGACGAAAGTGCCAACCCGGATCTCGTCGCGCATCCGCTCATGATATTCAATTAATCGACCGCCTTCGACCAATGCCAATCGTTCAAGCGAAGCGGTCTGTTCACTAATCCATCGCATACTGATCCCTCCAAAAAAATTAGACTAGGCGCGACGATGTCGTCCTAGTCTAATTTCCCATTCTTATTTCATCCCAAGCATCTTCTTCAATTTGACGAAGAAGCCTTTTTGCGGTTGTTCATTTAAATCAAGCAGTGGTACAGATTCGCCGAGAATCCGGCGAGCAATGTTCCGGTAGCCGAGTCCAGCCCGGTTATCCGGATTCATCGTCACAGGCACACCACGGTGGGAAGCCGCGATGACTTCTTCATCATCGATGATCAGACCAAGTAGATCAATCGAAAGGATACGCATGATCTCATCGATGTCGAGCATGTCACCTGATGCCATCATGTGTGAACGCACCCGGTTGATGACGAGTTTCGGAACGATGTTACGTTCTGAGCGCTCGAGCATCCCGATGATCCGGTCCGCATCTTGAACGGCTGCTTTTTCCGGTGTCGTAACGACGACGGCTTCATCCGCTCCAGCGATTGCATTCATGAAGCCTTGTTCGATTCCGGCAGGGCAATCGATCAAGACGAAGTCGTATTCGAGTTTCAGTGTATCGATGATTGCCTTCACCTGTTCGGGTGTGACGGAGGACTTATCCTTTGATTGAGCAGCAGGCAACAGATACATCTCTTCAAAACGTTTATCGCGGACGAGTGCTTGGTGCAATTTACATTGCCCTGTCACGACGTCAACGATGTTATAGATACTCCGGTTATCGAGACCAAGCACGATATCCAGATTACGTAACCCGATATCCGTATCAACGAGGCAAACGGAATGTCCCATCAATGCAAGTGCTGTTCCGATGTTTGCAGTCGTCGTTGTCTTTCCGACGCCACCTTTACCGGATGTGACGACGATGGCGCGTCCCATGTTCGTCTTCGCCTCCATATGTACCTGTTCTTTCACTTGTTCCATATCCGTCACCCTCTTTCACTATCAATCGCAAACTGATCCATCCGCGCGAGCGGAACGGTTTGAAGGCGGGAGAATTCCACCCCGTCTTCGCCTAAAAATGCACAACCCATATCGAGAGCAGGAATCGGTGCGTCGTCCGGTTCTTCGTGGACGGTGCCAGCGACTGCGACCCATTTCGGTTGCAATACACTCGCAGCGATGACGGCTTCCGTATTGCCACCTTTACCTGCATGAACGGTACCACGTAAAGCACCGAGACAATAGATACTTCCTGTCGCATGGACGACCGCACCCGGATTGATATCTCCGATGATGACGATCGATCCTTCGACGTCTAATACGTGCCCACTGCGTGCCGTTCCACCGAAGTAATGAAACGTTCGCTCTCCGTACAAGGCTTTTGCCTCGTCCTTCGTGATGCACTCACTATCATAGCCTTTGAAAGAGAAGGAATCATGTCGCGCGACGATAGATTCGACGGCCGTCAACACCCCTTCATCGACATAACGTCGACCGAAGAAGAAGGTGATCGGTACGGCGCGTCCGTTCTCGACGGATTTGTCCGCAAGCGTCAACTCTAAATCGTCAAGAAATTCATCCACACTGCACCTTTCATTCACATAGACGGCGAGGCCACCACGATGACCTTTCATCGTTACATAACGTTTACGCTCAATCATGACTCATCCTCTTTTCTCGTCAAGGGTCGACTGCACGAGTCGGGTCATCGGATAATACAGGATGATGATCCCGATCAGCTGCGCAACCAGACTCCTTGGAATGATCTGTGTCGCAAGTTCCTGGAAGGAGACTCCGACACCCACGACCGAAGCCGTGAAGAAATATATATCGAGCTCATACAAAATGGCACTGAACGTGAACGTGACAAGAATCGTCAATACGTTCTCCTTTACATATTTTAGCACGAAGCTACTAAAAAGCGGAATGGCGGATAACGCAAATAAGTAAATGCCGATGATATCCGAGTACACGAAATCATACAGCAATCCGAAAACGAGTCCGAATCCGAGTGCCTGTTCAAGTTTTCCGTACCGACCGAGGAACATCAGACCGATCAATGTCGCATGGATGACGTACGGCGAACCATCTCCGAGTGGTCCCGCGAACAACGTCCCTTCTAAGATAAAAAGAAGGAACACGGCGAAAAACAACTTAACGTTATTCACGAGTGTCCCCTCCCTTATCGGTCTCAGCGAAAGGTTCCTTCGCTTCGCGCTCAATCACGAAGACATGACCGAACTGTTCGAAGTCTGCTGCCGGTTTGACGTATGCGATTTTTGAAGCCCCATACTGATCGGCTTTCACTTCCTCGATTTTTCCGATGACAATTCCGCTCGGATACTTTCCACCGAGACCGGACGTCGTGACGGTCTGCCCTTTTTTCAGCTTCGCATCATTCGGAATTTTCGTGAACTTGAGTAATTTCGTCTCTTCATCAAAGCCTTCGATCGTACCGAAGACTCCTTTTCCTTTCGTGTCATCTGCCGTTGCCGAGACGTTATTCGTCCGACTTGTATCTGACATCAACTGCACGAGGGATGTATAAGCACTCGCCTGGATGACGCGACCGATCAGTCCATCTGCTGTTACGACGGCCATGTTCGCCTTGACTCCTTTTTGTTCGCCGATGTTAATCGTGACGAACCGTTGCCATTCGGACGATGTCCGACCGATCATCTCTGCCGGTAACAATTTGTAGTCGCGAATCGATCCGTTCAGGTCGAGCATGTCTTTCAATTCTTTATTCTCACGTTCAAGATCACGGACTTTGACGGCATTGCCGGCATAGTCACTTAAGCGTGATTTCAAGTGTTCGTTCTCTTTGTACACGTCACGCACTTCTTTAATCGAAGTGACCGTATCATCAATCCAGCCAATCGGTGTCGCGAAAAGGCGTTGACCGACGCCCACGGTATCACGCACGAAGCTTTGATACCAGTGGGATTGGTTACGCCCTTGTAGCGAAATCCCGATCAAGATCACCAAAAGGAGAAAACTAAGGAGTGTGATGAGCAGTTTTCGATTATTTAAAAATCGCTTCATCGCTCATCCCGTCCTTATCTTTTTTGCGAGATGCCTGATTTCGAACGAAGAACATTCATCATCTCGAGTGATTTTCCTGTACCGATCGCGACACAATCGAGTGCATTTTCTGCAACGAGTGTCAAAATACGTGTTTCGTCTTCGATGACAGCGTCGAGGTTCTTCAAGAGTGCCCCACCGCCTGTCAAGACGATTCCGCGGTCCATGACGTCTGCTGATAATTCAGGAGGCGTCTGCTCAAGCGTGTGCTTGACACCTGCAAGAATCGCTTCAACCGTATCCGAGAGTGCGTCACAAATTTCCGCACTTGTGACTTCGATCTGTTTCGGAAGACCTGTGACGAGGTCACGTCCACGGATTTCCATCGTTTCGTTCTCTGACTCTTCATCGATGCGAGCGTAACCAATCGTCATTTTCAACGTCTCAGCTGTCCGCTCCCCGATCATCAAGTTGTACTTCGATTTGATGTAACGAATGATCGACTCATCCATCTCATCACCACCGACACGGATCGATTGGCTCGTGACGATACCACCGAGTGAGATGACAGCAACTTCTGTCGTACCACCACCGATATCAACGACCATCGATCCTGTTGGTTCTGAAACCGGAAGACCAGCACCGATTGCTGCTGCGAATGGTTCTTCGATCGTGTACGCTTCACGCGCACCTGCAAGTTTCGCTGCATCTTCGACCGCACGTTTTTCGACCGATGTAATACCACTTGGTACACAGATCATGACGTTCGTCTTAGAAGAGAACAAGCCTTTTTTCTTCGAAGCTTGATCCATGAAATATTTGATCATCGTAGCGGTTGTTTCATAATCCGCGATAACCCCGTCTTTCATCGGGCGTCGTGCAGTCACGTTACCCGGCGTACGACCGATCATGTTTTTCGCCGCGTTACCG
Source organism: Exiguobacterium sp. KKBO11 (assembly GCF_001644945.1). Classification (NCBI taxonomy): domain Bacteria; kingdom Bacillati; phylum Bacillota; class Bacilli; order Caryophanales; genus Exiguobacterium; species Exiguobacterium sp. KKBO11. The sequence goes on along the minus strand of NZ_LUCU01000011.1, from coordinate 690,002 downwards.
ACAGCTTCAATTTTCCCTGTATCCGTACGGAAGGCGACGACGGACGGTTCGCGGACGACGATTCCTTGCCCCTTTACATACACAAGCGTGTTAGCCGTACCTAAGTCAATGCCGATTTCACGGCTGAATGATCCAAACATTATTCAAAAAACCCCTCTCTGAGAATACACTTCACTAATTATAACGGAAAAGCCTTCATTGGAAAGCGTTAAAACGTTACAGCTTGTTTACAGTTCGCCTTAGAAAACACACAAAAAAACGTCTGACGGAAAGAATCGAAGCTTTCCCTTCAGACGTTATTCTTACATAAATCCGCGCTGTTTCATACTAATAAATTGTCCATGCCCGATGATGATGTGGTCAAGACAACTGATTCCAATGAGTCGTCCCGCCTCAACGAGTCGCTCAGATACCTCGATATCTTCCCGACTTGGCGTCGGGTCACCGGACGGATGATTGTGGACGGCGATGAAGTTCGCAGCCGAGCAGCGAATCGCTTCTCGGAAGACGTCTCGCGGGTGGACGATCGACGTGTTCAATCCTCCAATGAATAACGTCTTTTTCGAGACGACCTCATTTTTCGTATTCAAATACAGACAGATGAAGTGTTCCTGCTGATAGAGGCGCATCTCTTCTAACAACAGTTCGGCGGCGTCTTCCGGTGAACGGATCGTCGGTCGCACCCATTTCGGTTCCGTGACGAGCCGTCGACCGAGTTCTAGTCCAGCCATAATTTGTAGTGCCTTCGCCTTCCCGACCCCCGGTGCTTTTTCGAGCCCACCGACTCCGGCTGCCTCGAGTTCGATCAACGAAGGATAGATGTGCAGTAATTCTTCCGCGATTTCAAGCGGTGTCCGGTCGCGCGTCCCACTTCGGACGAGACACGCCAGCAACTCGACTGTCGTCGCTTGTGCCAAGCCTTTCAACTGAACCATATCCTTCGGCCATTCAATCACAGCATCCGACCTCTCTGTTTCAGAATTACGCAAACATCGGCTTGATTTCAAAGGACACGAGACGTTTTGTGATCTCGTGGATCGGCAGTCCGACGACATTATAGTAATCGCCCTCGATCGCCTCGACGAACAGACCACCCATCGCTTGGATGCCATAGCCACCCGCTTTATCATAGGGTTCGTTCGTCGCGATATAGCCTTCCATCCACTCGTCTGGTAATACACCAAAACGGACGTGCGTCGTCACGTCGAACGTCTCTTCCTTCTCCCCGAAGCGAATCGTCACGCCTGTCACGACTTCATGAGCGCGTCCTGACAGACGAGCTAGCATCGCCCGCGCTTCAGAAATATCCGCCGGCTTCTCAAGAATCATGTCATCGATCGCGACGACCGTATCAGCAGCCAGAATGACACCATCTGCTGTAATCGCTCGCGCTTTCTTTTGTGATAGATGACGGACGTACTCGTGTGGTGTCATCGGGTACGGCGCTTCTTCGACGATATTCGCTGGTACGACTTCATGAGGAATGCCGATTTGTTGTAGGAGCTCCGTCCGCCGTGGTGAAGCCGACGCGAGAATCAAGTGTGGTTGCGTTATCATCAGTATCACGTTCTTTCCCGTTAATTTCGAATCGGATAATTCGAGTCATCGTTTAGTCTAACAAAAAACAAGCGGTCCCTAACAGAGTAGGAACCGCCAAATGAACCTTAATTTCCTGTCACATCGACAAATGGATCCGACTTCGGTGTCTTCTCCTCGAGTGGCGTTTGTTTATCCGGCGTCAACTTCGTCAAATCCGGACGATAATACGACTCGATCTCGACTGTGAATGAGAGCATCTCATCCTCAAGTAAGACTGTTCCACTGCCTGGACCCGGCTCTTCCGGTCCCGACAACTGGATTTGGCGTAAGACCGTGATTCGATCCGTCCGCTCGATTTGCTTCAGGAATGCCATTAATTCAACATACGACGGGGCTTCGACTGTTAGTGATGCCGGAAGCGGTGTTGCATTCGCTGTGGTCGTTCCCGTCGTTGCAGATGAAGCTGCAGCTGCCTGATCAGACTCCGTCGCCATCGCTCCGTCAACAGCAGGTGTTGAGGTAACCGGTGACTGTGGTGCTGTCTCTGTCGCCTGACCAAACGTGATCGACTGGACTTTGACACCGGCAATCTGACTCGACGCATTGATCGCATCGATGACGTCATCGTTTGACGCCGTCACCGGGACTTTTTGTTGCAAGAAGCTCGATTCAGCGACGTCGACTTTCTGTTCGTTCGCTTTCGCTTGCTCGAGTACCATCTGTTCTCGCTTTAACGTCGCTTCTTTTTCTTGAAGCGTTTGATGCGTCGTATAGGTCGTATAACCGAAGTAACCAACCGCACCGAGGACGATCAAAATCGTTAGACCGAGGAGGATGAAGCTACTATAACGTTTCAATTGTCCGGCACCTCCTCGATTTCAGTCGTTACATTCGGATCAGTCGTCTCCGTCGTATCGGTCTCAGGAGTCTCTTCCGTCGAGCCATCCGTTTCCGATTCAGACGGCTGATCTTCTTTTGGTACTTCCGGATCAGCCTCGTTCGTCTCACCTTTGACGACTTCCGTCGGGTTGACGTTTAACGAGAATTGTCCGATATAACGGGGTTCTTCTGATTTGGCATCGTCAGACGGTGTAATTTCCGTCGTCGGGACTTCTTGTCCGGTCGTCGGATCAACCGTCGTTGTCGTGACGACGTCGGCCTTTTCGTTCATCGTCCGTGTCGTCACGCTCGCAAGATTCGTTCCTGAGAAGACTTTATCCGTCAGTAACTCGCGATAAAAATCGTTCAGTTCATCAAGTGTCTCGAACTGGGTCGTCATCGTCACGGCATGATCTGCACCGTACGCAAATTGAAGAATGTAACCGCGTTCCGGGAGATAACGGGTAATCCGCTCAAGTGTTGGTACAGCAGGACGAGGCGTCGTCTCAAGTCCTTCGACCGTCTGTTTAAGTTGTGCAACTTCTTGTTTCGCCGATTGATCCGATTCCGACTGCAGCTGACGAACGATTTGGATTTGATCATTCGTCGATTCGACGCGATCCGCGAATTGATCGGTTTGCCAGTAGAGATAGCCACCGGCGAGTCCCCCGAACAATAAGAGGATCAATGAAGCGACGAGTGGGTACTTCGGTGCTTCATCGTTTTCCGGTAACAAGTTGATGCGGTCTTTTCGCGGTGAAGCAAGACCAGCAAGCGGTAAGTAGGCTCGTGGAATCGACTGTCCGTCGATCGTCATCATGTCAGGAATCTCATCAAGGTTTAAATCGAAGTTCGACCGGAAACGCGTCGCCAGTTCATCTCGGAACGGGAAGTCGCCGGCAAGGACGACGTTCGTGATTTCCCGTCCTTCGCGCGCGAGCGAAAAGCGATAGAAATCGAGCACTCGTGAGAACTCGAGCAACATCTCGTCTAAGACGAGTTCAACCGTCGGATCATCCGAACGGTAACGATAATGCAATTGATCATCGATGACATCAACATCCCACGCGTCAGCCGCAAACGTATCAACGGAGCGAATCAGACGCGGCACGTGATCTTCGATGATGATCAACTGGTGGTTCGTTGCATTCGCATTCCAGATCAATAATGTATCGGCTTCTGTCGTGACCGGATGATGGGCTTCGATCCCGAAATAGGTCGCGAGTGGTTGAGGTTCAGCTGCGACCAGTCGTAAATGCTTTTGTTTGAAGAGTTGTGTATATTGCTTCAGCGCCTCGTTTGGCGCGGCATAGAGCATGATTTCTCGCTTGCCGTCTTCTTCAAGAACCGTGTAATCAAAATACGGTTCTTCAAACGGCAAGACGATACTATGTCCAATTTCCATGAATAAGTAACCGCGGATTTGATTCGTCTCGATCGTTTCCGGAATATCGAGTTTCCGAGCGAGAACGAGTGAACCATCGAGCGCCAGCACCGCCTGCGAGCCACGTGGTACTTTCAGCTTCGTCAGTAACCCGTCAAAGATGAAATCAAGCGAGGCTTCCGGTTGCAACCAGCCTCCTTGCAGTGTTCCCGGCGGCAGCGCGACGACTGCCCGGCGTTTAATGACGCCTTTTTTGACGACTGCACCGAAAATTGCGACATCGGTGAAATTAAAGTAAATATAGGTACCTTTACGCCGTTGCGCCATATGTACGTTCTTCCTTTCTTAAAGCAGTAAATCGAGGTACCACGATACCCAATCATCCGCAAAATAATATGTCAGTAATGTTCCGACGGCAATCGACGGAACGAAGGGAATTGGTTGTTTCCGTTTCACGCGTCCGAGTCCAAGTAACGTTAAGCCAAGAACGGAACCGACGAATGCCGAGACGAACAAGGCAATGACGACGTGAAGCGGTCCAAGGAAGATCCCGAGCAGTCCGAACAGCTTGACATCCCCTGCCCCCATCCCACGCCGGGAAGCAAGAAAGATGACGAACAATAGAACGAATCCGACGATTCCACCAATAATTGGATTATACCAGTTTTCGAGTGGAGAAAGGTAGCGCACAATCAAGGCAATCGGCAAAAAGATGAGCAAAATTTTATTCGGGATCAGCATGTAGGCTAAGTCCGACATCGTCAGGATGAACAACAAGCTCGTCAGGACGAGCGTCAATGCGAGTTCCATCGACCAGCCGAACTGCCAGAAGGCATAGGCGTAGAGGATCCCTCCGAGTAATTCAAGCGCTGGATACTTGATTGAGATCGATTGTCCGCAAGAGCGGCACTTCCCACCGAGTACTGCGTAACCGAGTACCGGTGTTAATTCGAGCGGTCCAAGAACATGTCCACACGTCGGACAATGGGAGCGCGGATGAACGATCGACTCCCCGGCCGGGACGCGCAGACCGACGACGTTCGTAAACGACGTGATGAGTAAGCCTAACAAGAAAAAATAAACCGTGAAGACGATCGTCATGACACGACCTCCCTTTCAAAAAAGTTCAGAAAAAAACCCCCGAGGAGGGGGTAGTAATTACCAACGTTTAAGCGCTGATGGTGTTTTATCAGTAAAGTAGTCTTCATCACCATTTAGAGTTACAGAATACGTATATTTACCTCCTGTTTCTGTTACAGAAACAAAAGCATCAGTATATTTTTCTGGCGAATTAAATGGGTCTTCCATGCTATCGATGTATTTATCAAGAACTACACCATCAGATGTAGCAAATGGTTTTCCATCCTTTTCAATTCCCATAACAACTGTTTCTCCAGCTTTAATTGGATTCGATGACGTATACAACTTCGCAGCTGATACCAATTGCTTCGCATCCGAAACAACTGCATCTTTACGCGAGTTCTCAATCAATCCACCGATTGCGACAACAGCGATTGCTGCAATGATTCCTAAGATAACGACGACGACGAGTAACTCGATCAACGTCAACCCGCGCTCATCACGCATTTGTTTTGCATCTAACCAGATTTCTTTTAACCGTTCTACCATTACATTATGCCTCCCTAGTGCTTTTTTACTGTGCGTGGCTAGTAGGTAATACTATCCAGACGAATACTATTATAGTAGCACCATATTTTTTGTAGATTATGTCTTTTTTTCACATCAGGTAAATGTTTTTACAGTTGTCAACTCGCTTGGATATCCGAGTAAATTTTAAACATCGGTACGACAACTGCAATGACGATGACACCAACGATCGCTGCTAAGACAACAATCAAGAGTGGCTCAATAATCGACTTTAATCGGTCCGTCGTCGTCTCGACTTCCGTCTCATAAAAGTTCGCGACTTCCGTCAACATCGTATCAAGACGCCCTGACTCTTCCCCAATCGCAATCATCTGCGTGACAAGAGGTGGGAAATATTTGTTTTTCTCGAGCGGCTCGTGCATCGGAATTCCGCGTGACATCGCTTCATTGGCACCCGCAATCCCCTTCCGGATGATCCGATTCGTGACGATCCGTTCCGTGATGTCGAGCGATGCCAGGATTGGGACCGAAGCGTTTAACAGTACAGATAAGCCACGCGTCATTAAGGCGATTTGTGACTTTTGAATCAATGGACCGAAGACCGGAACCATCAATAAGAATCGATCAAAGAATAAGCGTTGCCGTTCGTTTTTTAAATTGAAATACAGTAAACCAATCAATCCGAACGCAATCAACAGCATCACCCACCAATAAGCGACGAAGAAGTCGGATACGGCGACGACGAGTTTCGTGATTAACGGTAGTTCACTCCCGAGCTGATCGAAAATCGACGCAAAGGTCGGCACGACGTTCATCATCAAGAAGACGACGACTCCAATAGCGACGAGTGAGACGACCGCTGGGTAGATCAATGCCGAGATGACCTTCCGTTTGATTTCGTACTGCTTTTCAAGTTGAGTGACGATGTTATCGAGCGCTTCCTCAAGATTACCACTCGCCTCTCCCGCCATCGCCATACTGACGAAGAACGTGTCAAAGACGCGCGGATGTTTTTCAATCGCTTGCGAAAATTGGATCCCACTTCGTAAATCGTCCTCGACCTCAACGAGTGCCCGTTCGAGTGGTTTCGACTCCGTCTGCTTCCGTAGAATTTCCGTCGCCTTGACGATCGAAACACCGGACCGCACGAGGGTCGCGAACTGCCGCGCATACATGACGAGATGTTCGATTTTTGGTTTTGCACTGAGGAACGTAATCTCAGTGTTCAACCCTTTTGATTCTTGTTTTTCAAGCGAAGTCACAGCAATCTGATCCGTCCGCAACCGTTCTGCGGCTTCCCGTTTCGTCAGTGCTGTAATCTTGCCTTTCTTTCGTTTGCCGGCAATCGTCCGACCTTCATAAATGAATACTGCCATGTGTTCACCCCGATATATACGGTGATGCAGCAGAAGCCGGAATCAATCCCCGACTGACGAGATCCTGCAATGCCATCTGCATCGTCTGCATGCCGTATTGTTTACCCGTCTGCAGGACGGATTGAATCTGATATTCCTTACCGGTCCGAATTAAGTTCGAGACAGCTGGTGTATCGACCATGATCTCAAGGGCTGCGACGCGTCCTGAACCGTCTGAACGCGGCATCAGGCGTTGCGAGACGACGCCCGCAAGAACGTTCGCCAGTTGAGCCCGAATCTGATCTTGTTGCTCTGACGGGAAAACATCGATGATTCGGCTGACTGTCGAGGCAGCCGTCGACGTATGGACTGTCGCGAAGACGAGGTGACCCGTCTCTGCTGCTGTCACGGCTGTCGCAATCGTTTCAAGGTCTCGCATTTCTCCAAGCAAAATGACATCCGGATCTTGACGGAGCGCTGACCGCAACCCGGTCGCGAAACGTGGCGCATCGATCCCGATTTCCCGCTGATCGATTAGACTTTTATGATGACTATGTAAGTATTCAATCGGATCCTCAAGCGTAATGATTCGTTTGTACATCGTCTGATTGATTTCATTGATCATCGCTGCAAGCGTCGTCGATTTCCCGGAACCCGTCGGACCCGTCACGAGAATCAAGCCGTGTGGTTTCGTTAAGAATCGTTTTAAGACAGGCGGTAACGCTAATTGCTCAAGCGTTGGCACCTCGGTCGGAATCGTTCGAAACGCCATCGACAAAGCGCCCCGTTGGTAAAAACAGTTGACCCGGTACCGGGCAACACCGGTCACACCGAATGAAAAGTCGATGTCTCGGTCCTGCTTCAGCTGTTGATACATCTCTTCCGTGATCAGTGACTGCACAAACCCATCAATGATGATTGGTTTCATCTTTTCTGTCCCAAACGGTGTCAACGTTCCGTTGATTCGAAAGACAGGCGGTGATCCCGCCGTCAAGTGGACATCAGACGCTCCTCGTTCTTTTGATGAGCGTAAGATGTCTTCGATTTGTGCCCGTTCCATCGTACTATTCATTCTGAAATCACCGTCCGTAAAATCTCTTCTGTTGTCGTGATCCCGTCCGCGACCTTTGATAGACCATCTGCAAGCAGGAACCGTTGACCTTGTTCCTTGACGTACGCTGTGATATCACTTTCCGTCGATTGATTCATGATCATCCGGCGTAACACTTCGTCGACCATGATGACCTCTTGAATCGCAACCCGTCCACGGTACCCCGTCATATTACAAGACGAGCAGCCACGTCCACGCATAACTGTCGTCGCTTCGATTCCCTCTTGATCAAATAGCTCTTGTTCTCGTTTCGAAATCGGATTGACTTCGCCACAATCACGGCAGACACGGCGAACGAGTCGTTGTGCAATCAATCCACTGACAGAAGCAGCAACAAGGAATGGTTCGACACCCATGTCAATCAATCGCGTGATCGAACTAACGGCAGAGTTCGTGTGCAAAGTCGAAAGAACCAAGTGTCCTGTCAGCGAAGCACGAATCGAAATCTCAGCCGTCTCGATGTCGCGAATCTCCCCGACCATGACGACGTTCGGATCCTGACGAAGGATCGAGCGAAGACCGCTCGCAAACGTCAACCCAATCTTCGCGTTGACTTGGACCTGATTGATCCCATCGACCTGGTACTCGACCGGATCTTCAACAGTGATGATGTTGCGTGACTCGTCATTCAACTCATTTAACGCAGCATATAACGTCGACGATTTCCCGGAACCGGTCGGACCGGTGATCAAGATAATGCCGTTCGGGCGCTTTAGCATCTCCCGGAACTGTGATTCATTCCGCGAACTAAAACCGATTTTTGAAATCGAGATGTTCGAGTTCGAGCTGTCAAGAATCCGGATAACGACCTTCTCGCCGTAAACGGTCGGCAAGGTCGAGACACGGAAATCATATGGTAATCCGTTAAAGACATATTTAATACGTCCATCCTGTGGCAAGCGTGACTCGGTGATATCGAGTTCACTCATGACCTTGATCCGGGTCGTCAGAATGCTTTGGATCTGCTTCGGATAGTTGTTCTCCGTTCGTAATTCTCCATCAATCCGGATTCGGATCGTCATCGAAGTTTCCTGCGGATCCATATGAATATCCGATGCACGCTGGGCAATCGCGTTCTCTAAAATTTGATTGACGAGCCGGATGATGGGTGCATCTTCGCGTGTCACGACATCACGGGATTGATCCGACTCCATCATGTCATCGGATTCGAGTAGCTCCCGTAACGACGAATCAATGTCGTAGTATTTCAGGATCGTTCGTCTGATTTCGTCACGCGTCGCGATTCCGACATCGATTGATAGACCGGTCTGCATCCGCAAATCATCGATCGCGATCAAATCCATCGGATCCGCCATAGCGATGAACAAACGATTTCCTTCCCGGTAGACCGGGACGAGTGTATGTCGCTGTGCGAGGTCTTTTGAGATCAGTTTCGTGACGGCGACGTCAACTGGATAGTTGTACAGCTGGATGATCGGAATCTTCAATTGGTGATGTAGCGCCTCTAGTAATTGTTGTTCCGTCAAGTGACCAAGTCGAAGGAGTGCATCCCCGAGTTTTTCGGTCGACCGTTTGACCGTCAACGCCTCTTCGACTTGTTGCTCCGTCACGAGGCTTTCTTCGATCAACATTTCCCCTAAACGTTTTCGTTTCATTGCCATTTAACGTGTCATCCTTCCGCGTGCCATGTTTCTTCTTCCTCTAACACATCCGGTTTTTGATGTTTTTCATCCATTACACTCGTCACTGCTGCCGTCAACAGACATAAGACGACAATTCCGACTAAAACGAGTGGGTTCGTAATCCAGTCGAGCTGGATGCTGAAGTAGATCAACGTCACGATCAAGATCGCCGCAACGGATAAAATCGCCTTTGTCGTCACAGTCGTCACGTAAGGGATCGTCACCGCAAACATCAGACCACAGATGATTGTCGCTAGACCGATGATGATACCGAGTTCAATTGCTATCGTCGTCCAGTTCATCTTGTTTCCTCCTTCTTATCCGACAGGTTCCCCTGTTGTTTCACCTTCTACTGGTGAAGCAGGATCACCCGTTTCATTACTATCAGGTGTATCGGGTGACGTCGGACTTGTCGGAGACGTTGGTGTATCTGGCGTCTCGACGCCATCTGTCTGCGGTTCATCCGTCGTTTGATCGTCTGTACCGTCTGTATTCGTTGAATCATTGGAATCATTCGTATCCGTCGAATCATCGGAGTTCGTGTCGTCTTCCGGTTCAGGTACGACGACAGGTGCTTGTTCTTCTTGACTACTCTTTGTGACGATTGCTGGGATGGCTGCGTAGAAATCAAGAGACAATAACTGCTTCTTCTCACCTTGAGCCGTCTTCGTCACGCGATAGACTTCAATCGATTTCCCTTCTTCTCCCGCTTGTGTATCACTCGTCGTTCCAGCTGTAAGCGTTGCAGAATAACGTGTGATTGTCCGGAATGGAATCGTTTTTTCGCCTTCAAGGACGGTCGTGACCGTTTCCTTGAATGGTGTGCCTCGCAATTCAAGCGTGACATCACTTCCGTTTTGTGTCGCAATGACACGATAGATGGATGCTTGTGTATTACGAACGGCAAAATCTGTTTTCTCATCAATTTTGACGTCATATCCTAGTGTGACGCCATCTGGTAATGCCGCATGCGGCATCCGTTCGACGATTTCAAATGGCGTCTTTGCGAACAGTTCGTATAACTTGCTACCGACATACGAGCCTGCGACTCCATCCATACCGTACGTCTTAACATTCATCAATTGTCCCGGCTTGATTTCCACATTCATCATTGCCGTGATCATCTGTTCTTCAGCAGCAGACCGCGTCGAGAATGAAACCGTTGAAACGACCTCACCTGTTGGATCGACTGCAGCTTCCGATTGAGCAGGATCAAAGTTTCCTTCCTGTAACGTTTTACTCGTATCGATTAACCATGTCTTAAAGGCAACGAGTTGCTCATCCGAGTAACTGATCGGCTGTGTCGCTAGAAAACTCTCAAGCGCCGCCTCGTCTACTGCAACCATCAAATCTCCACCTTTTTTCAAAGAAGCTTTTTTGACAGAATCAGCGGCGTTGATCGTCACGACTTCTGTTGGCATCGGTGTCGTCTCTTCTCCCGTTCCAGTCGTCAGCGGCGTTTTCTTCGTCCACTCCGTAATCGCTTTCTCAACTTTCGATTGTGCTTCTTTTCGATCCATGCCACTGACTGGAACCGATCCAATTCGTGCCGTCTCAGAAAACGTCGTAGGTGCCGTTGCTTTACCGGTAAAGGAAATTAAGGCAAACGATGGTACGTAAATCAGGGCTACCAGTACAAGTAGCAAAAGTGTATGTATAGCAAAACGCTTCGGATTAATCATCATCTGTTTCCTTTCTGTATGAATTTAATCATTTCAGGTGCCTAGTATTTCCATTATAATGAATATTATGATGAAACATAAGTCCTATCCTTACAAATCCTTTCATGATCTGTGAATAGGTGCTGTTTTTGATTTTCTAGAAAAATCATTTAGGATCTTTCATCCTCATCTATCATGAAGTAGAGGTGAATCCATGCAACGCGAGCAAGGCGGTTTTTCGCTAATCGAAGTATTAGTCAGTATTACGATCTTATCTATCATATCGGTCTCTCTGATCAGCATTTTTTCTCAATCACTAGCTGCCTCACGCGACAGTACGGAGTTGACGTTTGCGAATTATCTGGCAAAAAACGCAACCTCTTATATCAAACGAGAAGCTTTAGAAGCGACAAGTGATGAACCCTTCGCCTTCAATTCTCTATCTACACAGGCAGACAAAGCGACTTATCTGAATGGAAAATATGTCATTCCAGAGCCCACGTCTCCTTCTTGTGAACTATCGGCTATTTGCTCATCAATCTTTACTAATCCTGAAATCAATAATATTGCCTTTGAAGTCAAATACAGTGTGACACCTCGGAAACTCGAAGGAGTCGTTAATCCGAATCTCCTTGACCTCCATGTATTCGTCTACATAGAAGGAACAACTGAACCGATTACATCATTGAAAGGATCGATTACGAATGCGACGCTCAATCAAAGTTTTCCGACAACAAAATGACGGCTTCTCGCTCGTCGAACTACTCGTCGCCATCGTCATTGCCTCGATTTTCAGTGCTGTCATCCTGACTGTGTTCATCTCTGGTACGAAAAGCTTTCGGGCAACTGGAATCATCAGTGAACTGCGTAGTGAAGCTGATAGTCGAGTCGGTATCATATTAAACGAAATCGGTGGATTTGATGCGATTCGGATCGATGAAGCAAAACAGTTATCGTTTTATAAACGAACACTTCCTGTTTTGAACGCAGACACTGGATTACTTGAACGCGCCAGTGGATTTGAACCTTTTAACGCAACAGAAGAAGCATCTGCTTCAGAGAAGGAAGCGACACCCGTCCGTTATACGTTCGCAGAACAAACCTCGTACGGCACCGAACTAATGTACGAATCGACACCACAGTCGATCGACGACCAAACGGAATTACTTCAAACGTTTAAGTTATCGAGTCCCGAGTATCAAACCATTACATCAGGAGCATATCCGGGGCGCTACGTCATTCACGGTATTTTAACGATTACAACTACAATTCAATCGACAGATCAAGAAGAAGTCCAGACCTTCACGAGTACGATTGGATTTTAACTCAGAAAGGAACACGGTATGCGTAAATCCGAACAAGGCTATACATTACTTTTCGTTCTTGTGACTTTAACCGTCCTGTCTGTCCTCGCTGTTGCGACGATTGGCATCAGTTTACAGTCAACTCGCCTAACCGAAATCCGCGAGACGGATATCGATGTCGAGACGACGACACAAAATGATCTTGATTTAGCAGTCGCTTCCCTCCAAAACATCGTGTCAAAGACGACTGGGACTTCACCAACGACTTCTTCTCAAGCATTGTTTGAGAATCTCGACAGCTCTATCGTCTTACCCTTAAAAACAATCGTTCCGAACGTGACCGTCAAGCTAAATGAAGCCGCATCGAACGTTCGTGTCAAAGCGCTTGATTTAACAGCGACAGTTTCAAAACAAAAAGGCGATCAGCCGGCAATCAAAAAAACGTATCGACAACGTGTCTATTTGTCTGCGATTCCTAGTTTTTTGTACTATACATTAGGCTCAGATGATCAAGTCATATTAAATGGCGCTCCCTTGATCGAAGGTAATATTTTTTCTCGCAACGCTCTGCAAGCAACTGCGACCCCGATATTTAAATACAACGATGAGGATGGGATCTTCACTAATACCAAAGCACTTCCTTATATCGCAGGTCAGGTACGCGTTTTTCAAGAGAAGAATCAGCCATTACTGAAATGCGGGGATTACCTTGTGTGTGATAAAACGATTTTTGATCCGAAAGGTGCAACAGAGCTAGTATCAACGAAAGAAACACTCGTTCCGTTCGATTTTGATTATGCGTTGAACGACTTTCTGAAACTACCGGTGAATACGCCTCTTACACAAGTCGCGTCTACTTTGAAAAACTCCTCGATTCCGCAATCTATACTAACGGGACCCTTTTTAACAGAACTTGATACGAAGCGACAAATGATTAGTCCAGCATTAAACACAGGTAATACTGTGACGTTGACAGATGATCTTGTTCAAGAAACACTCGAACCTTTAATCATTAACGGGAACTTAACGATCTCTTCCTTGAACCCTTTGACCCAGCCGCTTGAGATCAAGCGTCCTCTCGTCGTGCTTGGCAACTTACTGATTCGAGGAAATGTTGGATTTGCAACGACGATTTATGCGACCGGAACAAGTCGTCTGGATGACGCAAACATTCAAGGACTGACTTCAACAGCTAAACAAAATACATTGATTTTACTCAGTAAAGGAAATCTCGTCATTAACCGCGTCAATAAATTTTCGACGCCTCAAACGACTACACCTGATTTAAATGCCTTTCTATATAGTGATGACAATCAAAAAAATACGATTTACTCTGTAGGTTCGACGATGAATGTACGCGGTGGCATTTTTACGAAGGGTAATCTAGAAGTCAATGCCTATCGTGGAAAATTGGACTTACCAGAAAATACGTTTCCTGCAAACGTAAGAGAACTCGAAAAACTGATGGTCGCTAACAAATCATCTGACTTTGAAGCATCCCGTCTACGTATGGCGTATGATGCGACGGTATTAAAAAATCCAACAGCCTTACTTCCACTCAATCGAGCAGTCCAATTGTATGTCGAAACACCAAAACGCGTTCAACCGTAACACACATAAAAAAGAGTCATTCGTCTGCGACGAATGACTCTTTTTTGACTAGAATTTTGTTGCTCGGTATTCTTTAGCGAGCTTTTTCACCTTTTTGCTTTCTACCGTTGCACCGTTCTGTTCTAACATTGCGTATAAATCTTTTCGATTTTGTTTGACCGTTTCATAGACCGGTTTCTCTTTCCCACGATTCGAATCAGCTCCTGCTTCTAACAACAGTTCAATCGCTGCCTCATTTTGATCTAGTGTCGCATAAAAGAGTGGTGTATGACCAAAGTCATCGATCCGATTGAGCTCTTTTTTCGACGCTTCTTTTATCAAAAGAGCATACGCATCAATCGATCGATTCACACTCGTTGCAACATGAAGAACCGACTGACCTTGCGCATTCAGTTGACTGATTTTTGCACCTTCTGCCAACCATTCAGCGACCGTGCTACGTGGCGCGAACTGCGCCGTATAAAACCAGTTCGCTTTATTTTTTACGGTCTGCTCATCAAGAAGGAGGTTTGCTTTGTCAAAAGCGAGTGTTTCCTGGAAGCGACGGATGTAACGATTTTTCTCCTTTGTTGATAAAGAAGTATCTTTTAATGCGTTCGCAAGTCGTTCTGGTTTTTCTGAACGCAGTCCTTGTTCCAGTGCTGCTTGTTGATTTGATTTCGTAACATATATCGCTCCCCCGATTCCAATGATGATTAAAATCAAGAGGACGACAATTATTCGTCTGCGTTTCATATATAGCGTCCCCACTTCTTAATAAACATCTCCATCCAAGTCTGATGTTCCTGACTCAGAACCGATCGTCACCTTGAATGTCGTCGTTAGTGGTGTTTTTTGATTGTCTTTCATGACTTCGAACACATCTTTGTTTTCTTTTAATGCTGTTACCTTGATACGTGCTACACCTGGACGAAGTGGTTGTAGCGCTTGTCCTGTTGGATCAATTTTGACGTATTCCTTACCCTGAAGCACTTCCAACCGATAGAAGCGTTCCGTCGTCGTCACTGGGAACCAGCGCAGAATCGGTGATTTCTTATCATCCTTCATCGTCATCGCGATATCATCGGCTGTCAGATTAAGTGGGTTCTCGCGTACCCGTACGAGCGTCTTCGCGACTGTATCTGGGAAATCCGTCAATGTGAGTAACGCTTCGACCGGACCGTTTGGTGTGCCAGTTTTACCCGTGATCGTATAACCCGATGCCGTCTGTTTCAATTCAATTGCATTACTAACAGTTGAAGTCGTAAGTGGTAATGGATAGTTCGGATTGAATGTCGCCGTTACATCTTGATTCGATCCAACCCACAGTTCCAGATTACTTGGGGAAACGGATAATTCCGGCAACTTGACTTGAATCGTATACGTCGTTGATTGGGCAAGATAAGTCGAGCTTCCAGCTGTCGCAGGTACGACCGCTTTGACCGTGACTATGCCTGGTGTCTTTCCTGTCAACTCCAACGTATTCTTAGTTAAGCCACTTGTCGTAACACGCGAATCGTTCGTTATGATCCATTGAATCGGCGTGTTGCTTCCCGATACCATCGAAGCGATTCCTGTCATTGATTTTGTTTCGCCGACATATAACGTATCTGGCACGTTTCGGACGATGAGTCCTCCGAACACATCATTGATGACGAGTTCAGAAGTCGCCGTCAACTCCTTACCGTTTCCGACTGGTACGACAAGTTTAATCTGTGTCGTCCCGACTTTTTTCGGTTTAATGACACCAGCTTCATCGATGGATGCGATTTCTGAATCTACGATTGACCATTTTAACGTGCCGTACTGACTACCTATAGGACTGATTTCTGGTAAAACTTTATATGATGGTGTCGTGATATCCATCTTGACGGACGGAATTTTCGCACTTGTCGCATAGGATGGTGTCAGTGCATAACCAATCGTCGGAAAAGCTTGTGGATCATTGGTGACAGTTGTTGATTTATCTTTTCCGTTCTTTTTATCTCGGTAGACGTTTTTCGTTGATGTCAGCGTATTATCTTTTTTATCAAGTACATGAACTCCTGCATTATCTTTGGCACGTACTTTGACAGTGAATGTTACTTCTGATTGATCTGCGATCCATTCACCCTTATGAACACCTGAAATCGCCTCATCGTATTCGATATCCGGGAGTCTCCCTTTAATCGTCTGTCCTGTAATATTCGCTCCAGTCAGACCAGTCGTTGATAAGATTTCAAGATTACTTGGAAATTGTTCGTTGAACAGGATATTTTCCATCGTCACCGAGAATTGTCCCATGATGTATCCGTTGTTACCAATGGCATCCTTTTGCATCATTGGAGACGTTTTGACGATGTAGGTGATATCCGCTGTTTCTCCTTTTGGAATCGTAGCTGGATCAATCGAGCGTGACAGGACGAAAGGCATAGATGCAGCCGGACGAACGACTTGAACCGTTCGTGTCTCAATTGTTTTGGCACCTCGTTGATCCTCTGCTTCAATACGGATCGTCACGCTCGTTTTTCCTTTGAGCTTTGAATCGAACGATTGACTGACGAACGAGTTATTTTTCAATTTATTGTTTTCAAAAACTTTCTCATCATCAATGTAGATGCGCGTCTTTAACTCACGATCTTGTAGGTCGTAGTCGTTGACTTGATACGAGATAGTCAACGGTTCGTTCTCGAGGTAACTTGATTTATCCGTTGGTAAGATGTTCTTGATGAGCGGCTTATGGTTCGCACCAATGAACGCTCGGTACATCGTGTTTGAGAATAGTTCTTTTTCTTGTTGTTGATTGAAGCTCGAAGTATGCCCTGCTCCTGAATACGTAACGTTTCCTTTGGTATACATATAATAGTGGTTGCGTGCATCACCAATTGTTCTTCCGGCAGCCTGATTCGAACTACTGAGGTTGTTTTCACGGATGTTATACCATGGAATCAAGTCCGGTTGTTCAAGATCCAGACCAAAGTATTGATTGTGTGTCGTTGCGATAGCAACCGTATCAGCTAAGGCAAATGGATAAGAAGTCATGACGCCCGCATTTTGTTTGACTGCTTGACCCGATGTTCGAGGTGCCGCGTACCCCATGTTCGTAAAGTTCTTTTGACCTGCGAGATCCGCAAACTTTGTTTCCCAGAATAGCTCTGGTTTGCTGGATTGTGCCGGTCTAAAGATCGTATCATGTGTCAACATCAATCCTTGCCCCGTATTCGTGAAGTTAAGAATAGCATCTGATGCAGGGTCACTGAGTGAAGCTGCACCATACGAATCCTGAAAACCGAAGATTAGCATATCATAGGATGTATTTATATTTTTATTGGCATACGTTTTGTTAAACGTGTCCGCAGAAATGACTTCTACATTAAAGTCATATAACCCATCTTGTTTTAGTAAAGTTCCTGAGTTCATAAAACCGTTGATTGAACCGGTCGTTCCGGAACGCGTGACTTGTAAAATTTTTGCTTTAGCTTCTTGGTCCTGCATTAAAAAGCTTCCCATTTTATAATCCGTCAGTCCATCTTCACTTACGAGTCGAATCATCCAATTGCGTGGTCCCGTATAGCTTGGTGCATCAAAGCGATACGATACTGAACCAGAAACCGTAGCTACTTTCTCATCGACTTTCTCCGACTCATCGAATTGGTCGTTACTATTAAAGTCAATATACAACTGGACACGTGTATTAGCCGTAGTTTGATCAAGCGTAAAATTAAAATCAATTGGTTTATCTGGTGAAGCCGGTGCTGCTTTATCCACCGATGTTAACGATTGACCAGCCTGCGAAACCGCTACCTTGCTTAAACGAGGTCGTTCAATTTTTTCGGATTGTAATCGGGAGACGACCTGTTTTGAATCCGTATAGGCAATCGCAGCACCAGACGTCATGCTTGGCTTAAAAATCGAAGTGAAATTACTCGTTGCATGTGTTAACACATCAGCGTGTAAAAAGACGGGTAATCCTTTTTGAATATAGTTCGTCAAAATCTCATTCGCTTTTAACTTCGTAATATCATTCTCAATTTTACTCGTATTATGTTTTTTGGATGTATCAGATACTGTAATCGAATAACGGTCTGTTCCAGTAAAAATAGATGGATCAAAAACGATCGCATCAAATGCGCCATCAAGTGGAAAACGAGACGCATTCAACTCTTTGACCGTCATCATCTTGATTTCGTATTGACTAGTATTCAAGTCTTTTAACAGTGACAACGATGTAATGGTCGTTCCCGGGTCAATCCGGTTCGTCGTCGACCAGTCATCTCGAATCTCTAAAATCTTAAACTTTTCACCCGTTGCCGCTTTGGAATGTGGCTCATGTATATACGTAAAACTTGAAAAAATCAGTAAGATGGCTAAGGCTAGACGGACCCACTGTTTCATCACTTATCGTCTCCTCATCGTGTCATTGAGATATGGGACTATACTCCCCCATTTCATTATAACGAGAGAATGCGAATTTTCCCTATTTTGTAAAAATGGAAGCGTAATAATGACGTACTTCACTAATGAAATAGAGTGATCCTGTCACGACGTATGTTCGCTCAGCGCTTAATTGATTGAAGAACGCTTCGACCGTCGTCACGTTGGCGCCTTCTTGCTGCAACTCCTCTATCGTCCGAGCTCGCGGGAAATCAAATGTCGTCTCGTAAATATCTGGTGTAATGCTACTTAACTGCGTAAGCATCGCCGTCCGGTCTTTGTCACGCAAAATCGAACAAAGCAACGTCACGGGTTTTGATTCTTCCTTTAAGCGTTCAACAAGTGCCGTGATGCCTTCCGGATTATGTGCACCATCGAGAATGATCCGTGGTTTGCGCGAGATGATCTCAAACCGTCCCGGATGTTTTGCCTCCCGTAATCCTTTTCGGATTGCCGCTTTCGACCACCCAAGTCGCCGCGCACAAATGACGGCATTCGCCGCATTATGGACTTGATGATGACCTTCGAGCCCTAAGCGTGTCTCTGGTATTCCATCATACGTCGCCCAGGTCCCCGTCTCTTTTAAGCGGTAACGAATGATCGCTTCCTGACTCCATTTCAACGTCGCATTCCGGTCCCCGCAATACGCCATTAACGGCACGGTCAGCTCTTCCTGCAGTTTTCCGGCGATGACCGGTGTTCCTTGTTTGATGATGCCGAACTTTTGTAAAGCAATCTCTTGGAGCGTATCTCCGAGAATCGCTTGGTGATCGTGCCCGATTGACGTGATGATCGCGGCGACCGGCTTCTTGAAGACGTTCGTCGAATCATACAGTCCACCGAGACCGACTTCATAGATGACGAAATCGGGACGAATCTGATCAAAATAATAGAAGGCAAGTCCTGTTAATGCCTCGAACTCAGTGACCGTACCTCGTGCCGGATCGATGCGCCCGATGGCCGCTTGAACAGCGATCGCAGATGCGACGAGATCGTCTTCTGCAATCGGTATCCCATTCAACATGATCCGTTCCTCGAACTGAATGATATACGGCGACGTAAACGTCCCGATTCGTAATCCTTCCGCAATTCCCATCTCACGTAAGAACGCAACCGTCGATCCTTTTCCGTTCGTGCCAGCGACATGAATCGTCGGAATCGCGTCTGGGTCAATCTGTAATTCCAGTAACATCGCCTGCATCCGTTCAAGACCCGGTTTGACGCCGAATGCTAGTAAGCTCGATAACCATTCCAATACATCTTCTCGCGTCCTCATGCTGTTCGCTCCTTTAAAAAAAGTGGCTCAAGGAGACTTGAGCCACTGCTGTAATTAGTGTGAGAGTTCGTTGATGCGTGCTTCGACAGCTTGACGTTTTTCCGTATAATCAAGTGCCTTCGCTTTTTCTTCATCAATGACATGTGCTGGTGCTTTGCCGACGAAGCCAGGGTTGTTGAGTTTTTTCTCGACCCGTTCGACTTCTTTCGTATACTTGACGAGTTCTTTATTCAAGCGCGCGATTTCTTCCTCGATGTTGATCAAGTCAGCGAGTGGGATGAACAATTCTGCTCCCGTTACGATCGCACTCATTGCTTTTTCTGGCGCCGGCATCTGTTCTTCGATCCGGAGTTCAGACGCGTTCGTGAACTTTTGCAAGTACGAGCTGTTTGACGACAAGTCGTCTTGAACACGTGCGTCATTCGTCGAGATGAACAGTTGGATCTGTTTCGACATCGGTGCGTTCACTTCCGCGCGGATGTTACGAACCGAACGGATGACGTTCTGAACCGCTTCGAATGCTGGAACAGCTTCCGGGAAGTCAAGTGACGCTTCACGTGTTGGCCATGCGGCACGTGTGATCGTCTCACCTTCATGCGGTAAGTGTTGCCAGATCTCTTCCGTGATGAACGGCATGAATGGATGCATCAGACGCATGATCCGGTCGAGCGTATAGGCAAGAACCGAACGCGTCGTCTGCTTCGCTGCTTCATCTTCCCCGTTGAGCGGTAACTTCGCCATCTCGATATACCAGTTACAGAAGTCTTCCCAAATGAAGTGATAGAGAATACGTCCCGCTTCACCAAACTCATATTTGTCCGACAGACGTGTTACGTCGTCAATCGTCGTCTGTAAGCGTGTCAGAATCCATTTATCTGCGAGTGACTTCTCGCCTGTCAAATCGATCTGATCAAACGTTAGACCATCCATGTTCATCAAGGCAAAACGGCTTGCGTTCCACAATTTGTTCGAGAAGTTCCATGTTGCTTCGATTTTTTCCCAGTAGAAGCGGAGGTCGTTCCCTGGCGTTGATCCTGTCGTTAAGAACCAACGGAGTGAATCGGCACCATACTTCTCAATGACATCCATCGGGTCGATTCCGTTCCCGAGGGATTTCGACATCTTGCGTCCTTCCGAATCACGAATCAATCCGTGGATCAAGACGTCTTGGAATGGACGTTGTCCTGTGAATTCGTACGATTGGAAGATCATCCGTGATACCCAGAAAGCGATGATGTCATAACCCGTAACGAGTGTCGATGTCGGGAAGTATTTTTGATAATCGGCTGCGTCCGTATTCGGCCACCCCATCGTCGAGAACGGCCAAAGCGCTGAAGAGAACCATGTATCGAGGACATCGTTGTCTTGCTCCCAGTTCTCGATATCGGCTGGTGCTTCCTTGCCAACGTAGACTTCGCCTGTTTCTTTATGGTACCAAGCCGGAATCCGGTGTCCCCACCAGAGTTGACGGCTGACACACCAGTCACGGATATTTTCCATCCAGCGTACGTACGTGTTTTCAAAGCGTTGTGGAACGAAGTTAACCTTGTCTGGCCCTTGTTGCTCCTCGAGTGCTTTTTGCGCGAGTGGCTCCATTTTAACGAACCATTGGAGTGAGAGATACGGCTCAACGATCGCGTCTGAACGCTCCGAGTGACCGACAGAGTGCAAGTGTGGTTCGATTTTGATTAGAACACCTTCTGCTTTTAAATCTTCAACGATTTGTTTTCGGCATTCGAAACGATCCATGCCTTCGTATTTCCCTGCGTTCTCGTTCATCGTTCCATCTTCATTCATGACGAGGACACGTGGTAACTCGTGACGGTTACCGACTTCGAAGTCGTTCGGGTCGTGTGCTGGTGTGATCTTAACGACACCTGTACCGAACTCCATGTCGACATAGTCATCGGCAACAATCGGAATCTCGCGGCCAACGATTGGTAACGTGATCGTTTTTCCGACGAGGTGAGCATAACGCTCATCCTTCGGGTTCACGGCGATCGCTGTATCACCGAGCATCGTCTCAGGACGTGTCGTCGCTAGTTCAACGTGACCTGAACCGTCCGTTAGTGGATAGCTGAAGTGATAGAACGCACCTTCGATATCCTTGTAGATGACCTCGATATCTGAAATCGCTGTTTTCGTCGCTGGGTCCCAGTTAACGATGTATTCGCCGCGGTAGATCAAGCCTTTTTCGTAAAGTTTCACAAAGACTTCTTGAACCGCTTCTGACAATCCTTCGTCAAGTGTGAAACGCTCACGTGAATAATCGAGTCCAAGACCAAGTTTTGCCCATTGTGCACGAATCGTTGACGCGTACTCTTCTTTCCATGCCCAAGATTGTTCGAGGAATTTCTCGCGACCCATTTCAAGACGTGATTGTCCTTCTGCCCGCAGTTTTTGTTCGACTTTTGCTTGCGTCGCGATACCGGCATGATCCATTCCTGGTAGGTAAAGGACGTCGAACCCTTGCATCCGCTTCATCCGTGTCAGCATGTCTTGTAACGTCGTGTCCCATGCGTGACCAAGGTGCAATTTACCTGTGACGTTCGGTGGTGGAATGACGATCGTGTACGGCTCTTTTTCTGGATCCTGATCGGCTTTGAAATAGTCACCTTTCACCCAAAAGTCGTACCATTTTTCTTCCGTTGCCTGCGGATCATACTTCGTTGGCATTGATAATTCCTGCATCCTGATCGCTCCCTTTTTGTCCATAATAAAAACGGCTTCTCTCGTCCTATGCTAAGGACGAAAGAAAGCCGTTGCTTTTTTCCGCGGTACCACCTTAGTTCATCCAAAATCGGATGCCCTCGAGCCACGTAACGTGTGGAGGACGGATATCGCTCGTAAGACTCACGATACCAGCTCGTGGGGTGACCTTCCTCCTGTTCGCCCGTCACATCTTTCAGCCAAGGATGTGTTCTCTACTCCGGTACAAATACAGGACTACTCTTCCCGTCATCGCTGTTGCCATTTTCTTCTTTACTCATTTTAGCCGAGAGTTCAAGTAATCGTCAAGAACTGCTTAACGACCAAATTCAACTTGGAGTTCCTTGAACGTCAATTCGACGGCTTCGATCGTCCGCTCGATGTCTTCATCCGTATGGGCGATCGACAGGAAGAGACCTTCGAATTGTGACGGTGGTAAGAAGACACCACGCGCCGCCATCTTTTGATAATACGAACGGAACATCTCAAGGTTCGATGTTTTCGCTTTTTCGAAGTTCGTGACGCGTTCATCCGTGAAGAAGACACCGAACATCGCGCCTGCGCGGTTCGTCGTCAGCGGAATGTTATATTTCGCTGCAGCGTTCAGGTAGCCTTCTGACAGACGGCTCGCTTTCCGGTCGAACTCTTCATAGTGTTCTGGTTTCAACTGTGTCAATGTCGCTAGACCCGCTGCCATTGCGAGTGGGTTTCCGGATAACGTACCGGCTTGATAGATTGGACCTTGTGGTGCGATCTGCTCCATGATGTCACGACGTCCACCGTAAGCACCGACCGGCATTCCGCCACCGATGACTTTTCCGAGACACGTGATGTCTGGTGTGACACCGAAGTGTCCTTGTGCGCAGTGGAAGCCGACACGGAAACCAGTCATGACTTCGTCAAAGATGAGTAATGCGCCGTTTTCCGACGTGATGTCCCGTAAGCCTTCGAGGAACCCCGGTTCTGGTGGCACGAAGCCCATGTTACCAGCAGCTGGTTCGACGATGACACCGGCGATATCATCGCCATGTTTTTCAAACGCGATCCGGACAGCATCTAAATCGTTGTACGGAACCGTCAGCGTCATGCTCGCGATTTGCGCCGGAACGCCTGGTGAATCGGGTAATCCGAGTGTCGCGACACCTGAACCTGCTTTGATCAAGAGCGAGTCACCGTGACCATGGTAACAGCCTTCGAACTTGAGGATTTTCGTCCGACCTGTATAGCCACGTGCGAGACGAAGCGCTGCCATCGTCGCTTCTGTTCCTGAGTTGACCATCCGGACCACTTCGACCGATGGCACACGGCTGATGACGACTTCCGCCATCGCTGATTCGATTTCTGTTGGTGTTCCGTAACTCCAACCACGTGTCGCTTGTTCTTGAATCGCTGACGTGACGATTGGATCGGCATGACCGAGAATCATTGGTCCCCATGACAAGACATAATCGATATACTCTTTTCCGTCGATGTCATAGAGCTTCGATCCTTTCGCGTGATCTGCGAAAATCGGTGTCATCCCGACCGATTTATAGGCACGGACTGGGCTGTTGACACCACCCGGCATGAGCGGGAGTGCCCGCTCGAATGCTTCTTTTGATTTTGAGTTCTGGTTAATTAAGCTCATTTCGACCCCTCCAGGTAACGACAAATGTCTTTTGCGAAATAGGTGATGATTAAATCAGCGCCTGCTCGTTTAAAGCCAAGCATCGTCTCAAGGACGATTCGTTCTTCGTCGATCCAGCCGTTCAAGGCAGCGGCTTTGACCATTGCATACTCACCCGATACGTTATAGGCGACGATCGGTAAATCAATTCGCTCGCGCACATCGCGAATGATATCCATGAATGCAAGTGCAGGTTTGACGATCATGAAGTCAGCTCCTTGATCGACGTCCGCTGTTGCTTCGCGGAACGCTTCGCGGCGGTTTGCTGGATCCATTTGATAACCTTTCCGGTCGCCTTCTCCCGGTGCCGAGTTCGCTGCATCACGGAATGGACCGTAATAAGCAGACGCATATTTAACGCCATAGCTCATGACCGGAATATGGCTGAAGCCGTTCTCGTCTAATCCTTGACGAATCGCTGCGACGAATCCGTCCATCATCGATGATGGAGCGATGACGTCGGCACCCGCTCGAGCTTGTGAGATCGCTGTCTTGACGTGAAGCGGTAATGACGCATCATTATCGACCGTACCGTCGGCGACGATTCCACAATGACCTGTCGACGTATATTCACATAAGCATGTGTCGGCGATGACCGTTAGCTGCGGAGCAACCTTCTTGACGAGACGTGTCGCTTCTTGAACGATCCCGTGATCGTGAAACGCACCTGATCCTTGCTCGTCTTTCAAGTGGTCATGCGGAACACCGAATAAGATAACAGATTCGATTCCGAGTGCGACGACTTCTTCAATCTCAGCCGTCAGATGATCAAGTGATAAGTTGAAGACGCCAGGCATCGAGCTGACTTCGCGTTTGATATCTTCGCCTTCAGCGACGAAGATCGGATAAATCAAATCTGATTTATGCAACTGGTTCTCGCGGACGAGTGACCGGAGTGATGCGGTATGACGCAAACGACGGTGACGTGCGTATTCTAATGTGTTCATGCTGATTCCTCCTCAATGATACGATCAATCATGCCGTCCACCGTGAATTCACGGGCGACATGGATCGGTTGAAGTCCGGCTGCTTTTGCTGCTTGCTCCGTAATCGTCCCAATGACGATGAACGTCGTCTGTGGGGATAATGGAGCAATCGCTTCGACAGCGGAAGGACTCTGCAGTCCAATATAGGTGGCAGTTCTGACAAGTGCTTCAGGTAGCCGACGGGTGACGGTTTCATACGTGATGATATCTTCGACCGTATATCGATTCAGTTTTCGTAACTGATCGACCGGTGCTTGCCGCGATCGGTTACCTCGCGCAAAGACGATATGATCGCCGTCAGACAAGTGTGGTCCGAGTTCTGCGACGAGTGCGTCTCCTGTAAAGGTCGACGGACAGAAGTCTGCTGTTCGACCGTACTTCGCAAGTGCGTCTGCTGTCTTTCGCCCGACGACCGCGATACGCGTTTCTGCTAATTCAGGTAACACATCGGCGATTCGGTGGACACCATTCGGACTCGTCACGACGAGCCAATCAATTCCCTTCGGTAATGTAAACGAAACAGGCTGCGTTTCAATGACCGGATAGTGTACACTCTCAATCGCAAATGCGCGTAGCCGAGCCACCTGCTCGGTCGTCGGTGGTCGGCTGCCCGTGAAGAGTACCTGCTTACAAGTCATCCGGAAGTGTCGCGAGAATCTCACGACCGCCCGAAGCAAGCAGACGTTCGGCAACATCTTGACCGAGTTGCATCGGGTCAAGACCTGATTCGCGCTCGAGTAGGATTTGCTCTCCATCGACGGATCCAATGAATCCGACAAGTGTCGTTGACAGATCTTCGTTGATCGTTGCGAATCCACCGACCGGAACGTGACAGCTACCTTCGATCGCCGCTAAGAAAGCGCGCTCGGCGTAAGCTACTTTTTCCGTCATCTGATCATGAATCAGGTGCAGAAGGTCACGTACTTCTTGGTCATGTTCGCGACATTCGATACCGAGGATTCCTTGACCGACGGCTGGAATCATGTCATCTGTCGAGAGATATTCCGAGACGACGTCTTCAGACCAACCCATCCGTTGTAGACCAGCTGCTGCGAGCAAAATCCCGTCAAACGGACCATTTTTTAATTTATCGAGTCGTGTGTCGATGTTTCCGCGAATCGATTCGATCTTTAAATCAGGGCGGAGTTTTAGCAATTGCGACCCACGACGTAAGCTACTCGTGCCGACAACTGCACCTTCTGGCAAGGAAGCAAGACCTTCGCCTGTTTTCGTAATCAAGGCATCACGCGCATCGACACGCGCTGGTGTGGCACCGATGATGAGACCGTCCGGTAATTCAGAAGGTAGATCTTTCATGCTGTGAACGGCAAAATCGATTTCTTCGTCAATCATCTGTTGCTCGATCTCTTTTACGAATAATCCTTTACCGCCGACTTTCGAGAGCGTCACATCCAAAATGCGGTCCCCTTTTGTGATGATGTTCTTGATTTCGAACTCATACGGCGCGCCGGCTTGTTTCAACTGGTCAATGACCCATTTCGTCTGTGTCATCGCTAGCTTCGAGCTTCGCGATCCAACAATGATTTTTCGCATGCTAAAATCCCCCTGTACAATGATAAAGGGGCGGCACAAGTCCGCCCCATGCATTTTCTATTGTAACACAAATCGTGCTTTGTTCACCGGTTCACAGCTTTTGCGGAAGGTGTCGTCTCTTCTGATGTCATGACGTCATCTTCGAGCCCTTCGAACAAGTCTTCGTTTAATGCAAACGTATCCATGAACTGCGCAATCCGCTCATCGGCATCTGGCTTCGCTGCCGCATCTTTGATGTAAGACAACGGTTCACGCAACAACTGGTTGATGATCGATTTCATGTGTTTGCCAATGACGGTTTTTTCACGTTTCGACATCTCCGGTAACTTCCGTTCCAAGCTTTGCATCGTTTCTTGTTGAATGCGTAACGCCTGGTCTCGTAATTCCGTGATGATCGGTACGACACCAAGTGTCGTCATCCAACCTTCGAACTCAGCGATTGCTGCTTCAATCCGTTGTTCGATCTTCGCTGCTTCCTTCATCCGTTCCGCCATGTTTTGTTGGACAATCGATGTCAAATCATCGACATCGTACAAATGAACACCTGGCAAGTCACCGACGGTCGGTTCAATATCGCGTGGTACGGCGATGTCGATCAAGAGGAATGGACGATCGTGACGGAACAGCTGTGCTGCCGCGATGTCTTCCCGTTTGATGATGGCACGTTTGGCACCCGTTGAAGAGATGACGATGTCTGCCCGAAGCAAACCGCACTGCATCTCGTTAATCGAATGTGCCGATCCTTCGAACCGATTCGCGACCTCTTCTGCTTTAGCTAACGTCCGGTTAAAGACCGTGATATCGCGTGCCCCTGCTTCATATAGGTTAAGCGTCGTCAATTCGCCAGTTTCTCCCGCACCGATGACGACGATTGATTTATCTTCAAGCGATCCGAGTAACTGTTCGGCAAGCGTGACAGCAGCAGCACTGACAGAAACGGCATTTTCACCGATTCCAGTTTCTGCGTGAGCCCGTTTGGCGAGCGTGACCGCTTCTTTGAAGAGTTTATTGAAGACCGTTCCTGTCGTTTCAAGCTTCTGCGCCATGAAGAAGCTTGTCTTGACTTGACCAAGGATCTGCGTTTCACCGACAATCATCGAATCAAGTCCACTCGTCACGCGGAACAGATGCTTCATCGCATCGAACCCTTCATGGATGAAGAGATATGGCTCAAGTTCCTCCATCGTCAATCCGAACCAATTTGCAAGGAAACGTTTCGTATAATACCGTCCTGTATGTGGCTGATCCGTCACGACGTACAATTCCGTCCGGTTACATGTCGAGACGATGACACTTTCAAAAATACTTTTTTCATCGCGCAATGCGACGACCGCTCCCTTCATCTCATGCTCCCCAAATGAGACTTGTTCGCGTATTGATACAGGCGCTGTTTTGTTATTCAAGCCGACCACTACGATATGCATGCGCTCTACCCCTTACGTCCAAAGATTTCGTTCCGATCTATCTTTTCGTTCTCTATCCTACATTATAACCATTATAAAAAAGATTCCAATCAATTTATAAACTAAAATGAGTCGAAGTTGTGAAATCTTCTTCATTTTTCTCTTCTTCTACCTTATCCCTCTCTCATGAAAATCACAAACCCTCTGCTCCTAAAAAGGTCAGAGGGTTACACTTTACTTCAAGGATTCAGGTGGTACTGTCACGTCCGGTACGTCGAGACGTTGCTGACGTAAACGATAGATCCGAGCGATATTTTGAACGACGACTTTTGAAACTGCGTATGTTGGAACCGCCAAGATGACACCGATGATTCCACCGATTTTCCCAGCAACGAGCAAGACGATGATGATCGTCAACGGATGAACCTTGAGTGTCTTTCCTTGGACATAAGGCGAAATCAAGTTCGACTCGATTTGCTGCGCGACGACGATCGTGATGATCGCATAGACGGCTTTGATCGGATCATCGATGAACCCGACGATGACCGCCGGTACGGCACCGATGTAGGGACCAAGATACGGAATGATGTTCGTGACCGTACAGAATAAGGCAAGCAGTAACGCATATTGAATATCTGCGATGAAGAAGCCAATCAATGACATGAGACCGACACAGATCGAGACGATGACCTGTCCATTGACATAATGCTTCACTGTCACGTGCATGTCGTGCAAGATTTTACGCGTTTCTGTTTCATAGCTTTTCGGCAACAGCTTCACGACAGAATCCGGAAACTTATAGCCGTCAAGCAACATATAAACTAAGATGAACGGCACTAAGACGATGATTAAAACGGTCGAAGAGATGACACCGAAAATCGTTCCGACAGACGTCGAGACAGACTTAAAGACTGTACCGATATACGATGTTGCTTCATTCGTCCACTTGTCAAACAAGTCCGTGTTCTCGTGAACCCATGTCGAGATGAATCGGTTGTTCATCAATTGATCGCGTAAATTTAACGTCTGATCACGCAATTCAACGACGAGTGTCGGAATGCTCGTCGCAAAATCCGTCACCTGTTCGACTAAGATGGGTCCGATTGATGCAACCGCAATCGTCAGGATCGAAATAAAACCAAGCAAGACGATTAGCACGGCAAGACCACGCTTCTTGACTCGTTTTTGTAGTGCGTCCACGATGCCAAGCGTAAAGTAATAGAAGATCCCTGCGATGATCAATGGCGGGAAGATCAAGGCTAACATGACACGAATTGGCTGGAATAAAAATGAAATTTTCGTTCCAACCCAGATGACGAGAAAAATCACTAATATCCAGATTAATGCTTTAAACCACTTGTTTCGTAACAACTCCACCTAACTTATCCCCCTCATACCTATTCGTCAGCCGACTTTTTCCTCGGTGACGTCTTCGAGACGCTGACGCTCCATCTGCCCCCAGTTTCCTCGACCAGTCAAGAATTGAATCAATCCTCCTAGCTTGAAGAAGACGAGAATCGGACGGTACCAGAACGACTCGGTTAAGGACCATAGATACAACCGAATCAATTCCTTAACGTTCTTGAATCGGTGCATCGTCCACTCCTCCAATAATACGGCACCTGCTGACAATAAGGAACCATAGAGTAAAGCGACGACCAGCAAGACGATCCCAAATTCAAAGTTGAGTGTACCGACGAGTAGGTTGAGCGGAATGATGAAATAACCGATCAGTTCGACGATTGGTCCGAGTAGTTCAATCAAAAAGAAATACAACATCGAGACGCTACCAACAGAACCATATTTCGGATTGCCAATCATTCGTTTATGCGTCCACAACGTCTCAGCAAGACCACGATGCCAACGTGTTCGCTGTGACCGTAACACTTCCATCGATTCTGGAGCCTGTGTCCAGCAGACTGGCGCCGGAACGTACTCGATGCGTTTATCGAGCTTATTTTCCTTCATGTACCGGTGTAAGCGGACGACAAGCTCCATGTCCTCACCGACGAGACCTTCTTTATATCCACCAGCCTGTACGACAATATTCTTTTGGAACAATCCGAAGGCGCCGGAGACGATCAATAAGATATTGAAACGACTAAGACCAAGGCGACCGAACAAGAATGCTCGGAAATACTCGATCATCTGCATCAGGACGATCCGTTGCTTCGGTGTCCGAATCTCAACGATTTCGCCGCCTTCAATCGTACAACCGTTAACGAGGAAGATCGAACCACACGTCGCGACGACTTCTTCATCTGACTCAACGATCGGTTTCATGACTTTTAATAACGCATCGCGCTCTAAAATCGAATCCGCGTCGAGCGAACAGAAATAGGGATAACTCGAGTAATCAATACCGGCATTCAAGGCGTCTGCCTTTCCACCATTCTCTTTATCGATGACAATCAAACGACTATCAATGCGGGAACGGTAGACTTGTTTGACCGGCTTTGAACCAATCAAGATACGTGGATATTGAATTTCTTTTTCCAACTCATACGCGCGAAACAGCTCATCCATTGTTCCGTCTTTTGAACCATCGTTAATGACGAGTACCTCATGCTCTGGGTAGTCAAGGGCTAGCAAGGCTTGGACACTTGAGACGATCGTATATTCTTCATTATAGGCTGGAACAAGGATACTGACCGGTCGTGTATAGAGAGACCGCATCAACGGTAAATAAGAACTTTCTTTTCGGCGGAACCGTTGCCGTCGCACCATCTGAGCAGAAATCAGATACAGCGTCGAATAGAATACGATGACGAGTAACATATAGATCAATACTGTCCATGAGAGGACTTCAATAATGGCTTGGATTGTCTCAGACGACATGATGCTTCATCTCCTTTGCCAACCGTTCGGTCGCTTTTTGACGCGCATAGCGGTCGGGGTGTGTACTTGAAACCTTCGCCAACTGTTCGATCCCACCACAAGCAAGTAGCGCATCAAAGGCTGCCGTCCGGACCCACCATGATCGACTGCCGACAAACGGCAGGATCGCTGGTATCGCATCATCTGGAACGACGTGCTCTAAGAAACGAAGGGCAAGCATTTGCTCGACCCAACTTGATTCTTCTTCCAAGTAAGGCACATACAATTTCCAGTCTTCCTCAAGTCCAATCCGTGTGAGCGCGCGAAGGGCTCGCTTTCGGACTTCTGGATTCTTATCAGTCGTTTTATCGCGTACGAGCGCGATATAACGTGTCTCATCTCGATCAAAGATCAACTGGAGTATTGCTAGTTGAAACGATAGTGTAAGTTCATCGAACGATGTGACCCATTCTTGTAAGTCGTGACTACGACCGATCGCAAGAATCGCACCAAAGAAGCTGATATCATTTTCTTGTTTAGCAATCGCAATCGCATCTTGTGGGGATAAGGAGACAAGTGTCCGGACGATGACATCGCTCTCCTCTTTTTCAATTGCCTTTCCCCAACGGGCATGAATCATCGGTGCGACCGCAACCAAACGGAATTGAGAAACGGCTTCATAGGCGTTCAAGCGACGGTCAATCCGCCGATGCTTCAATTGTTGCTCATAATACGCTTGCATATTAGAAGCGACGAAAGCTTGTATACGTTCGAGATGTTCTGGTGTCGCTGTTAAGTTGGATAATGCGAATAATTCAAGCTCCGCTAAATCTTCGTTTTCTTTTTGAATCGTTGGCATGTCTTGACGTTCACTTGTCGCATAGTCATAGATATCATCTCGAAAGGCAAGCTGCCAATCGCGACGCGCATGCTCCCGGTTGGCGCGTTTTCGTTTTTGAACGACAAGATAGATCAATGCTCCACCTTGTAAGAAGATGAGTACGACGATGAATACTAAAATCGCCTGCATCATCGGCCGTCCTCGACTTTGCGAATCCACGCACGGAACTCTTCGATTTTTAGGGGAAGCGTCATGATGTAATCAACACCACGATCAATCGCTAGGACATGATCACGTTCGCGGTTATACATCGAGATCATCATCGATTGGAATGGTGCGACACTCTGTTGTTTCGCTCGCAGCAGTAATTCCAATCCATCTGCTCGCGGCAATGCGGACGTGAACACGAGTAAGTACGGACGGGATGCCACATACTCATCAAGGAACGTCTCCGCTCGCTCGAACGTCACGAAGCGTTCGAAACGGTCCGTCAATTCCCGTTCCATCATCCGACGAATATGCGGATCTTCCGTTACGACGACAACGTCTGCGATATGATGGATCTTCTTATAACGCGCAAGGCGATCGAGAACAAGCTCCCGTGACAGCGTCGCCGGCAGAACTTCACGTGCGTTCTCTAACCCAAAGAAAGAGGGTTCCGTATTAAAGTAAACGACAGGAATCCGCTCCTCGATGACGGGTTTGCTCGCGAGAACGACATCGGCATAAGAGATGTCCGTCCGCACGCACCACCCTTCCTCGATCAGACCATTGACCGTCTCCGGCATTTGTCCGACCGTGTGTACGAATAAGGTATTCGTCGTCGATTCTCGGACAGCCTCTTCCGTCCATTCAATCGTCGAACTGACCTCACGATCTTGAGTTGTTGATTCAAACGACTGATTGATTAATTTCCACATCTCTTCACGTCGCATTTAGTTTCCTCCCTCAGTGAATGCTTTTTTCATCGTATGATAGATAGGTTTCAATTCTTCACGTTGCTGTGGATTCGTCCACTCGGCCCAGTTGTAGAAACCACGATCCTTCTCTGGAATACGTGTACCACCGACTTGACCTGTGACTTCGATTCCTTCCGTGTTCATCTTCGCTTCGAGTCCATCTTTCCAGAAGTCTCCGATGATTTCATGTTTACTTGGATCACGCATATTCAAGACCATCCATGGAATACGGAGTTCAACGGTTGGTTTCGTGACATCTGAGATATCCGTTAAAATGTCATCTGGTTCTCCTTCATGTAAAACACCTGTGTCCCATTTGACGGCTGGTTTGACGATTTTTTTCGTCACTGGGTCTCGTCTTGCATAATCGAGCATTTGATAGATCGGAACGAACTTGCCGCTGTCTTTTTGATCAGACGGAGGTTTCACCATTTCAAACGGCATCTTCAGACCGTAGTGGTATCGGAAGATGTCATAGCGAGCATCGACATCAATACGCGCTGACTGATCGATCGTCAGACGGTATTCGGCTCCTTCGTCAAGCGTCAACGGACCGACTTTCGTATTCCCATCATTCGGTTTAGTCGATAGTGCAAGTGTCGTCGGTTCTGCTTTCTTCCGGTCGATGCGCAAGTAGAGATATGCCTCGTCGGAAGTCATATAAATCGCTCGATCCTTATTTTCAGCTACTGGTGCATACCCTTTCCAATCATCCAATTTCCCATCAATGATGATGTCTGAACGGAGGAATCCAAGCATCCCGAAATGTTGTTCACTTGTTTGAACATTCGACCAACGTGGACGGGTATCCGCATCGTCATAATCCATTGTGTTCCATGTTCGTTTGAACCATTCGTCTTGCCAGATGAAGACCAGTCCACCAGCCGTCTTGACGTCTTTGATGTCTTGATAGAGCTGCGCGACGAGTTCGCCTTGTTTCTTTTCACTGACATGTCCTTGGTCGAAACCGTTTGGTCCAAGGTGTGTCTTCCCGCGAGAACTCGGAATACCGAATTCCGATACAAGTAACGGCATATCATGATAGTCTTTCATTTCTTTCAAATAACGAGCGTAGGATTCAGAGCTCTTATCTGCTTTTTGACTGTATTCTTCCTTGATGAACGAAGGGTAATACGGATAGATGTGATAAGACGCAAACAAACCACCTGGGAAATCCTTCGTTGCTTTTAAATGATTGAAGTCGATCGAGACGAGATCCTGCTCTTCTTCGACCTCTTTCGGGTGTTTCAACGGATCCGTCGTCGGCCAGTTCGTCGAACCAATTGGTCGAGTCGTGCCGTACTCTTTGATTTCGTGTGCTGTCGCTGTATCCATCCGACCAGCAAGCCACGATTCGAACGGTGACGCCTCTTGTGTCGTCGTCACGTATTTCCCTTCGAATCGCGTGCCTTTGTTCTTTTTATTCGTCTCGACGACGGCTTCCGGTAACCATTCGATTCCGAAGACGAACGCTGAAACGTATTGCGAGACGTCTGAAGTATATGTTCCGGAAGCATGACCGACGACTTCCTTGACGACCGCGTTACCATGAATGACATCGACCATTCGTTTTGCTTCCGTATCGGTCATCTTCAAGAAGTCTGGCTCAAAAGCGTTCTTCAACTCTTCGAATGGTTTTTCCTCGACCCACATACCTTGCATCAAATAAATCGGTTGCTTCGCCCGTTCGTTATACGCTTTTAATGCATCGTAAAAAGCAGGAGGATGCAATGTATACACACGAATCGTATTGACACCCAACTCGCCGATTTCCTTTAGCCAACGATCGTATTCATTACGACTGATGGCATGTTCCCCGGGAAATGCACCCGGTCGACCGAGTCCGACGTTAACGCCTTTGACGAAATACGGCTTCCATTCGCCATCTTGATACATCTCAAGTGTATCTTGTCCTTCTCGTGCCCGAGTTCGTAATTCCTGATTGCCGACTTTCGTTTGTGAGAGTGGCTTTACTTTTGCAGCTTGCGTCGAGACACGCTTCGCATCCTCAAGAATCCGACTTAGTGTCGGCGCATACACCTTCCAAAAGAATGCCGACTCACTTTCTGCACTATCAAGAATGAACTGTTTGCGGAACCAATCGAGTCCACTGTATCGATAGTAGCGCGGGATGTCCGCGACATCTGTATAGTCACCAGCAAAATAATGTCCACTTCCTTGCGTGACATACGCAGGGAATTCAAGCGGCAACTGATATTTCCGAAGCATCGCTTGGGTCTGCTTTGACGGTTTCCAAGAAAAATGCGCTTGTTGCTCGCCGCCATCTAGCTCTAAAATCTCAAACCAGTAGTTATAACGCACCTCATCTTTTGCATTGCCCTTGTTTTTATCCCATTTATAAAGTAATGGTGTGTCATCATTGACGAAAAAAGCTTTTTCCGTTGAGTCATTGATGAAGACATAACCTGGACCAGATAGTTTGAATTCTTTTTCTTTTGCCTGCGCTTTTAATTGCGACACAACATTCTTCTCAAGACCTTGCAACTTTGTTAAATCCGGGAAAAAACGACCGATCCATCCTGTCCATGCCGTCCCGAACAATTGGCGAAACGCATTGGACCGCTCGACTGACGTCGGACTTGCCGCCGTATTAAACTCCGCTACGACCGTTTTCCCTTGCGAAATCGCTTCGGTCGCGAGATCAACGTCTTCTGCCGTCAACCCCCCACGGTGTTCTTGTTTCCCGTTGACCTCATAGGATTTCCCATACGTATCCGTAAACAACAGCACATCTGCTTTAGAAGCCTGTTGTAGCATTTGCTTCCCTTGTGTACCGTCATAACGATTAATGTAATCCGAATACTTATAATCTTGCTCTTGCGCATTTCGGATTTTCAAGTGATTCAATAACCACGTCGTTCCAGCGTGCTCTCGCTCATCTGTACCGTTCGTATAATCAAATAGCGCGATATTTAATGTCTTTTCCTGCTTTAAGAACCAAATGGCAAATGGTGTCAGAATAAGTAATATGACGATTGCAAACGTCCATTTATAACGCCTCATATTGGCATAGCCTCCCACTAGAACAATTTGTTCCTATCATTGTAACGTGAATTAAATAATGTTCATATAATGGAAATCAAAAATGATGGAAGGAAATGATTAGATGCTATTTATAGATTACTTTAACCCTAATTAAAAAACGTTCTGCTCTCCTATTGCCGGAGAACAGAACGTTTCGTTATTTTACAGTAGACGATAAATCGCTTCCCATGCGGCATCGACGCCTTCTCCTGTCTCAGATGAGAAAGGAATCAAGGTATCTTGACCGTCAAATTGCAATTTACGTTTGATTGCCGCGATATGTTTATCACGTTGACTCTTTTTGATCTTATCGAGTTTTGTCGCAACGACGATGACCGGTAGATCGTAATACTTCAAGAAATCATACATCGTCACATCATCCGCAGACGGATCGTGTCGGATGTCGACGAGCTGTACGACACCTTTGAGGATTTCCCGTTGCGTGAAGTACTTCTCCATCATCTTGCCCCATGCTTCACGCTCCGTCTTCGAAACTTTCGCATATCCGTAACCCGGTACATCGACGAACATGACTTCATCATTGATGTTGAAGAAGTTCAAGGTTTGCGTTTTACCTGGTTTCGAAGATGTCCGCGCGAGTGCTTTACGCTGGACCAGTTTATTGATGAAAGAGGACTTTCCGACGTTCGATCGCCCTGCGAGTGCCACTTCTGGCAACAATGGCTCCGGATAATGTTCCGGATTGACGCCACTCGTAATAAAATCAGCTTTATAAATTTTCATGTTACTCTCCTTTTAATGCATGTTCGAGCACTTGCTCCATCGTCGCGACCGGAATGAATTCCATTCCTGCGCGGACGCTTTCCGGGATATCATCGATGTCCCGCGTATTGTCTTGTGGCAACAGAACGGTCGTCAAGCCCGCACGATGTGCTGCGAGTGACTTCTCCTTTAATCCACCGATCGGTAAGACACGTCCACGCAACGTGATTTCACCTGTCATCCCGACATCCCGGCGAACCGGGCGTTTTGTTAAAGCGGAAATCAATGCTGTCGCGAGTGTGATCCCAGCAGATGGACCATCTTTCGGTACGGCACCTTCAGGAACGTGGATGTGGATGTCTTGCGTTTCGTAGAAGTTCGGTTCGATGCCAAGGGACGTCGCATTCGCTCGGACGAAGCTGTACGCGGTCTGAGCCGACTCTTGCATGACATCACCGAGTTTCCCGGTTAACTGCAATTTCCCTTTACCCGGAGCAAGGCTGACTTCGATCGTCAACGTATCGCCCCCAAAAGCAGTATACGCTAAACCAGTCACCGCGCCAATCATATCTTCGAGCTCGCCTTGACCATAGCGGTAGATCGGTTTGCCTAGGAAATCGTCCAGATTACGTTTTGTCACCGTCACCCGTTTCTTCTCACCCATCGCGATTTGTTTCGCTGCTTTCCGGCAAAGTGAGCCGAGGACACGTTCGAGATTCCGGACACCGGCTTCTCGTGTATAACGACGGACGACTTCTTCTAGCGCGTCTGCTTTGACCGTCAATTGACTCTTTTTCAGACCGTGTTCAGCCAGTTGCTTCGATAAGAGATGACGAACGGCAATTTCCGTTTTCTCTTGTTCCGTATAGCCACCGATTTGAATCAATTCCATCCGGTCGAGCAATGGTCCGGGGATATTCGAGACATCGTTCGCTGTCGCGATGAACAGAACGTTCGATAGATCGAACGGTTCTTCGATATAGTGATCAGAAAAGCTGTTGTTTTGTTCCGGATCAAGAACTTCAAGCATTGCGGACGACGGGTCTCCACGGAAGTCATTTGACATCTTATCGATCTCATCGAGCAGGAAGACCGGGTTGTTCGTTCCTGCTTGTTTTAAACCACGAATGATCCGTCCTGGCATCGCACCGATATACGTCCGGCGATGTCCACGGATCTCCGCTTCGTCGCGCACGCCACCAAGTGAAACGCGGACGAACTTCCGCTCAAGTGCTGTGGCAATCGAACGGGCAAGCGACGTTTTCCCGACTCCCGGAGGACCAGATAGACAAAGAATCGGTCCACGTAATGAGTCCGTCAATTGACGAACGGCAAGATACTCAAGGATCCGTTCTTTGACCTTCTCTAGACCGTAATGGTCCTTTTCAAGCTGTTCCGAAGCAGCCGAGACGTTCAAGAAATCATCGGTTGCTTCATTCCACGGCAACGAGAAGAACCATTCGAGATAGTTGCGAATGACCCCATGTTCGGGACTCGTCGCCGGTACGACCGCTAAACGACTGATTTCCTTCTCGACGTTCGCAACCGTCGTTTCTGGTAAATCAAGCATCGCAAGCTGCTCCCGATATTTCGTCGCATCACTTTCAACAGAAGCCGACTCGCCACCTAGTTCTTGTTGAATCGTCTTCAATTGTTCCCGCAAGTAATACTCGCGTTGCGATTGTTCAATCGTCTTCTTCGTCCGTTCACGCATCTCACGTTCGAGTTCGACGACTTCATATTCGTGTTTCATGACATCAAGCAACATCAATCCTCGTTCGACCGGATCCTGTTGTTCGAGGAACTCCTGTTTCTTCGAGATATCGATTGGTAGCTTCGACGTAATATAGTCCGTTAATGAATCGAGGCGTTCGTATGTCTCGAATCGGCGACGTTCATCCGTTCCGATTCCTTTGATCCGAGAGACGAGCTGACCGAACTGTTCTTTGATGAGACGAACGAGCGCTTCTTGTTTCGCTCCTTTGATGTCCATCTTCTCGATTGGTTCGATGACGGCTTGATAACCTTCGTCTGTCTCTTCGACGTTTTCGATCCGGACACGTTCCTTCCCGATGACGCGGACACGGACCGTATCATTCCCGAGTTCACTCATCTTCGCGATTTGAACGAGCGTACCAACTTGGTGCAGCCCGTCAACAGACGGCTCTGCCTCTGGATCACGTTGCGTGACGACGACGAGATCGATTTCGTGTTCCTTTGATGCAAGTAAGGCTTTTAAGGATACCGGACGCCCTACATCAATCGTCAATCCGATCAACGGATACGCGACGACACCGCGTAACGGTAAAAGTGGATATTGTTTTTTCTTCATTCGAATTCCTCCTAAACAAAAAGACTCGGAAAGGCGTACAAGTAGCCTCCGAGCCGATTTGTCACGGTGTTACGCCGTTTCTTTTTCTTTCCCATGTTCAATTGTACCATCTTTCAACTCAAGCGTTGGACCGCGTTTACCAGTCAACGTTTCTGCTGTAATGATGACTTTCGCGATGTCTTCACGTGATGGGATTTCGAACATGATATCAAGCATAGTTTCTTCGATGATCGAACGAAGACCACGCGCACCTGTTTTACGTTCGATTGCAAGTTTTGCAATCTCAAGAAGTGCATCTTCCGTAAAGTCGAGTTCGACATCATCGAGTTGAAGCATTTTTTTATATTGTTTCACGAGGGCGTTTTTCGGTTTCGTCAAGATTTGAACGAGTGCCTCTTCATCAAGTGGCTCGAGCGTCGCCATGACCGGCAAACGACCGATGAACTCTGGAATCAAACCGAACTTTTGAAGATCTTCTGGTAATGCAGCTGCCAGAATTTCTTTTTGTGTAAGGTTACGGTTCTCTGAATCGTTTCCGAATCCGATGACTTTTTTACCAAGACGACGTTTGATCGACTGATCGATACCATCGAATGCGCCACCGACGATAAACAAGATGTTCGTCGTATCGATTTGGATGAATTCTTGATGTGGGTGTTTTCGTCCACCTTGTGGCGGTACACTCGCAACCGTTCCTTCCAAAATCTTCAGCAAGGCTTGTTGGACACCCTCACCAGATACGTCACGTGTAATCGACGGGTTTTCTGATTTACGAGCAATCTTATCGATCTCATCAATGTAGATGATTCCTTTTTCAGCCTTCTCGACATCGTAATCCGCAGCTTGGATGAGTTTCAATAAGATGTTCTCGACGTCTTCACCGACATAACCGGCTTCCGTCAAACTTGTTGCATCTGCAATCGCAAACGGTACGTTCAAGATACGTGCCATCGTTTGGGCAAGAAGTGTCTTACCGCTACCTGTTGGTCCAATCATGACGATGTTCGATTTTGAGAGCTCGACATCATCTGCGCGACCACCAGCATTGATTCGTTTGTAGTGATTGTACATCGCTACAGACAACGACTTCTTCGCTTTTTCTTGACCGATGACATAATCGTCAAGTGTCGTACGAATTTCATGCGGTTTCGGAACATTCTTTAGCTCGACTTCTTCTTCAGTGCCGAGTTCTTCCTCTACGATTTCATTGCAGAGTTCGATACACTCGTCGCAAATGTAAACGCCAGGTCCAGCAACAAGTTTGCGTACTTGTTCTTGTGTCTTTCCACAGAAAGAACATTTTAGCTGACCTTTTTCTTCGTTAAATTTAAACATAAAGGTCCACCCCTTTAACGTGGAAATTGTATGGATGCCTGTAGCATCCCGTCTCACGTTTTACTATTTATGATTGTAGCATGAACAAGGAAAGTCTTTCAAATCCTGGACGAACGATTTACAGTTTGATGTTCTGAACCAAGGATCGTTTGTCCTTGTTTGACCTATCGTACAAAAAAATCGACTCCAAGACCAGAAATTGGGCTTGAAGTCGATCGAAAACCATGAAATGGCTTATTTTGCTTTTGCGTTGTCGACGAGAACATCGATAGCTTTACGGAATTGAAGATCGCCTTTAAGCGTTTCAAGACCACCTTGTGGTGCAAGCATCGTTTCAAGTTGATCTGCAGGGATGTTGTAGAGTTCTGACATTGATTGAAGTTCAGTTTGAGTTTCCTCATCTGTTACTTCGATTTTTTCGTCAGCAACGATTTGCTTGAGGACGAGACGTGCTTTAACACGCTCTTCCG
This sequence comes from Exiguobacterium sp. KKBO11, assembly GCF_001644945.1. Classification (NCBI taxonomy): domain Bacteria; kingdom Bacillati; phylum Bacillota; class Bacilli; order Caryophanales; genus Exiguobacterium; species Exiguobacterium sp. KKBO11. The sequence continues at coordinate 649,399 of NZ_LUCU01000011.1, read as the reverse complement.
CTTGCTCTTTCATTTCAGAACGCATTGCCTCTTCTGTCGTTCCAGTCAACTGGAAGTACATGTTGAGGTCGATACCTTGTGATTGAATACGTTGTGTGAACTCTTGAACCATACGCTCGACTTCGTTTTCGACCATGACTTCTGGAAGATCAACTGTCGCGTTTTTCGTAGCCGCTTCGACTAACTCATCGCGCATTGAAGCATCAGCTTCTTGTTTGCGTGTGTTTTCGAGACGCGTACGGATTTTTGTTTTCAACTCGTCGAGTGAAGAAACTTCTTCATCCATTTCTTTTGCGAACTCATCTGTCAATTCAGGGAGCTCTTGTGCTTTGACTTCGTGGATCGTTACTTTGAATGTAACTGGTTTTCCAGCGAGTGATGCTTCGTGGTATTCCTCTGGGAATGTCACTTCAAGATCTTTTTGCTCGCCAGTTTTTAAACCGACCATTTGCTCTTCGAATCCAGGAATGAAGTTTCCAGAACCGATGACGAGTGAGTAGTTCTCAGCAGTTCCGCCGTCGAATTGGTTTTCCCCATCGAAACCTGCGAAGTCGAATACGACTGTATCGCCATTCTCGATGACGCCATCTTCTTTAACGACGAGTTCTGCACCGCGTTCTTGTAATGTTTTGAGTTCAGCGTCGACGTCTTCGTCAGTAACGTTCGTTTCAACTGCTGTGTACTCAAGACCTTTGTACTCACCGAGTGTAGCTTCTGGCTCGATGACGAACGTGATTTTGAATTCGACTGGCTTGCCTTTTTCGAGTGTTTCAACGTCGATGTTCTCAAGCGCGATTGGCTCGATTCCTGATTCGACGACTGCACCTTCGATTGTGTCCTTGTAAAGGATATCGAGTGCATCTTGGTACAGTGCTTCTTCACCGTACATTTTGTTGAACATTGCGCGTGGCATTTTTCCTTTACGGAAACCAGGTGTGTTCAAAGTCTTAACGACTTTCTTGAACGCTTGGTCTACCGCTTTATCAAATGCTTCAGCAGGCGCTTCATACGTGAGGACGCCGAGGCTACCTGATTGTTTTTCCCATTTTGCAGTCATGCTGAGTCCCTCCAAAATTGTCAATTAGCGTACATGTGTGTACAACAAGTCACATTATAGCACAATCGTTCTGACGATTACCACTGTTGAACGAATCGTTTCCAGATGTCTCAATCGAAGTAAATCTGCTCGAATGCGATGACTTCTGGATAAAGGATATGTGCCGCTCGATATAACCGCTTCGCCAGCGGACTGAGGATACGTTCCGGTTCTTCACGTTCAAATGTCAGACCTGCGAGTTCTTCGCATGCTGCGAGCCATTTCTCCATATCTGATCCGATTCGTTCTCGTTCTTCAAGATGAATCAGTTGATCCGATCGCAAGACGAGCAACGCTCGGAACGGATCCATTCGCTCTAACGTATGCATCGATGCCAGTAACGCTTGTTGCTCCTGTTGATGTACCATCAGGATTTCTTCTAAATCTTCGCGTGACGAGATCGTCCAGTCTACAGCTAAGTGTGGTACATGAATGCTTATCGGATATGACACGTGATCCAGCACGCTTCCTAATAACTGATCAATGACGAGTAGACTTTGATGTGCAGTCTCTTGCGCCTGAAGATATTTCTGGGTAATATATGCAATGAGCTCAGAGGTCCGTTCGAATTCAATACCGGTCAAATGGCGCATTTGTTCGACCCAACTCCCATGTCGTAACACATGCATCAGTTCCGTTGCTGATGTTACCTCACGCTGCGCAACAGGGTTGTTTTGAACTGCCGGCTTTTGTTCGCGAACACGCATCTGTTGTTTGATTTCATCTAATCGAAGCGCGAGCCCATAAGGCAGATACGGTGACGCCGAGCGCAAAGCGAGTTTCATCGGATAACGTTCTCCGAGTTCATAAAGAAAGAGTGCGAGCACTTGCTCGACACCCTCGACTTCAAGAAATCGTTCTGCCACTGTTTCAAATCGTTCACGGTCATGCATTAAGAGTGGTTGAATGACATAGAGCCGGTGTAATACATCTTCTCCTGTCAATTGGTCAGTCTCTAATTCCATAATCAATTGTTCTTGTTTAGAAGCGGGCAAACGAAGAATCCGCGCTCGTTCTACTTCTAGTTCATGTTCCATCCAGCGCGATGTCCCCATATTCCGGCACTCCTTCATGTTCAACTTCTTATTTCGTAAATGGATCGAGTAAAGACGTCCAGTTCGTGATCGCTTCTTGAAGTTGTCCCGCCTGCTCGATTCCTAATCGATTCAACGTATCTAATGAGACGTCAGCTTCAAGTAATCGAGCGATGTCTTCCGATTGATTCACGTACTGCTCGAGTTTTGCACTTAAATTCTGCAATTCTTGCGGCGGATTTTCAAGTCCCGCTAATCGTTGATCGATTTGATCCAGTTCTTGATTGAACTGATCAATCGTTCCGTTTTCCTTCAATTTTTCGATTTGTTGATCAAGTGCTTGTTCAGGGTTCGCGGATTCACGCGCTGTCGTAGCAGCCTCATTCAAGGAAGCCGACAAATCTGACGTGACTTGGGCCGTATCTTTCGCAATGCCTTGAAGTTCTCCAGCGTAATCAACACTATTTTTTACATCGTTGACTTGTTGTTTTGCATCGTCGACTGTATTTGAAATCTCACTACATCCAGCAAGAAACGTACTTAGCACGAGGACTGCTCCAACTTTCTTCCACATTGCATTCATCCCTTTCGAGTTCATGATACCTTAATTATAATCGAAAATCGGAATAAAAAAAAGAGACCACCCTCGTAAGGGCAGTCTCTATTTTAATTATAGCGTCCCAAGAGGGATTCGAACCCCCGACCGACGGCTTAGAAGGCCGTTGCTCTATCCTGCTGAGCTATTGGGACGTGTCAACACGAATAAACTATACTAGAACAATTCTTTCGTGTCAATCACATTACAAACATTGCATTTATTTTATTACAAAAATGTTCCGTCCAGATGCAGGGCATTCACTCGATCGCCATTCATATCGAGAAAATCGACAGAATAACGGTTTTGATCCACTTCAAGAATCGCATACGTCTTGTCTGGTCGATGACGTGGCATCCGGATTGAACCTGGATTGATGAATAACACACCGTCCCGATATTCAGCCTTCGCAACATGGGAATGACCATATAAGACGATATCCGCCTGCTTTTCCTTCGCATGATGCTGTAAGACATCTAGACTGTATTTGACGTCCTGACGATGTCCGTGGACACAAAGGATGGTACGACCATCTATTTTCGACATGACTTCTTCCGGAAAATCGTGTCCGTAATCGCAATTCCCTCGCACAACACGATATGGATATAATGATTCGATGTCGCGCGTCAATTGGGAGTCCCCACAATGAAATGCCAAATCCACGTCTTGGTGACGTTCGAATATCGTAAGCAGTTCTTGTTCTAGTCCATGGCTATCACTAACGATCAACGCTCTCATCTTCATCACACTCCTAAGAAAGTAGTTAAGTTCTGTTCGAGCTTGCGCAATGCATTGCCACGATGACTAATCATCGCTTTTTCTTCTTTCGTCAACTCAGCAGCCGTCTGTCCGCTTGCCGTGACGAACAATGGATCATAACCGAAACCGTTCGAACCCGCCGCTTCAAAACCGATTCGCCCTTCCATCGTCCCACGAACCGTCAATGTCTCACCCGTTGGTTTCGCTAGCGCGAGTACACAAACGAAGCGCGCCGTCCGCTCTTCCTCCGGAACACCTTCTAACTTTTCAAGTAGTAGAGCATTGTTCGCCACATCCGACTTTTCAAGACCCGCGAAGCGTGCCGAGTAGACGCCGGGAGCGCCATCTAAAGCATCGACTTCAAGACCTGAATCATCAGCAAGTACCGCGTGGCCAAAGTAGGCTGCTGCCTCTGTTGCTTTTAAAAGTGCATTCTCCTCGAATGTCTCACCTGTTTCATCCGTTTCCGGAGCATCGGCGTGATCGAGTAACGACTCGACCGTATAACCGAGACGACCCAGCATGCTTTCAAGTTCCTTCACTTTACCTGCATTGTGTGTTGCGACGATGACCTTCATCTATGTTCCCCCACTTCTTCTCCTACATACCACCAAGAGACACCGAGTGCCTCACGGCCAGCATCAATCAGTTCCTTAATTCCTTTTTCCCCAAGTTCGAGCATTTCGAGCATCTCTTGACGGGAAAATGTCGACTCTTCCCCTGTCGCCTGCATTTCGACGATTTTCCCCGACGAGGTCATGACGAGATTGAAGTCGACTTCCGCCGCAGCGTCCTCTTCATAGCATAGATCGAGCAAGACATTCGACTCGACGATTCCAACCGAGATCGCTGCGATGCCCTCTTTAATCGGTGTATCTGTCAGTTTTCCCGCTTGAATCAATTGATCGACTGCTCGGACGAGTGCCAAAAAACCACCAGTGATCGATGCCGTTCGTGTGCCGCCATCTGCCTGAATAACGTCACAATCGATCCAGATCGTTCGTTCCCCGAGCTTCTCTAAATCAACGACGGCCCGAAGCGAGCGGCTGATCAGACGTTGGATTTCCATCGTCCGTCCCGTCTGCTTGCCACGGACGGCTTCTCGTGCGGTCCGCTGAGCCGTCGCACGTGGTAACATCGAATATTCCGCATTGATCCAGCCCTGGCGTTTACCGCGAAGGAACGGTGGCACCTTCTCCTCGACGGTCGCCGTACAGAGGACTTTCGTATCGCCCAGTTCAATCAAGACAGAACCTTCTGCGTGTTTATTGACATCAATCGATAATTGAATAGGACGGAGATGATCCGCCGTTCGTTGGTCTATCCGCATTTAATCTTCCTCCGTTCCAAGCACGATGCGCTCCGCATGGATGGTCTGATCGAGCCAGTCCGTCGCAATCTGATCAAATGAGCGGATATCGCCTGTCGCATAATAACGATGTTCCGGAATTTGTGTCACATCTGCTGAAATCGTATTGTAATCAAGTAGTGCTGCTACCTCGAGCGCTGTCTCGTCTCCTGAAGAGATTAGCTGGACGCCTGGTCCGATGACCCGTCCAATCACATCTGCTAGGAGCGGGTAATGAGTGCACCCGAGGATCAATGTATCCATATCGTAATTCATCAATGGTCGTAATGTATTGGCAACGACACGTTCGACGTACGCACCGTCTGTCTGCATCGACTCGACGAGCGGGACGAACGGCGGGCACGCTAACGATTCGACAACGACTTGTCCTTCGACGTGGCGTAATGCCTTCTCGTAGGAATTACTTGTAATCGTCATCTTCGTTCCAATGACACCGATTCGTTTCGTACGCGTCACCTTAACTGCCGCGCGGGCTCCAGGATCAATGACACCGATGACAGGTATATTTAAACGTTCTCGCGCTTCTTTTAAGACGACAGCCGTGGCTGTGTTACAGGCGATCACGATCAATTTCACATCTTGTTGCACGAGATAATCAATCATCTCCCACGTAAACTCACGAATCTCCTCCTCTGGACGAGGACCATACGGACACCGTAATGTATCCCCGACATAGATGATTCGCTCATGGGGCAACTGTCGCATCAATTCACGTGCGACCGTCAACCCACCGACTCCGGAATCCAGTACTCCAATCGCTCGATTCACTCTTCTCCACCTCTTTCTCTCATTCCTATGGTAACAAAAAAGGACGACGGTGCAAGACCGGCGTCCGAGAATGTACGATTACAGGATTACTGAGCAAGACCTTCGCTAGTCAGCATATCTGAAAGAGTCGTGATTGCTTCAGAAGCATCGTCACCGTTTGCAACGATTTTGATATCTGAATCTTTCGCGATTCCGAGTGAAAGAACACCCATGATTGACTTCAAGTTGACAGTCTTCCCGTTGTATTCCAAGTTGATGTCTGATTGGAATTTAGAAGCTGTGTTGACGAGCTGAGTAGCCGGACGAGCGTGAATGCCTGAATCCGCGATGACTTTGAATGTTTTTTCCATGATTAAGAAATCTCCCTTCACTAATAACGTACTAGTGAGTCGTTTTCGAATATGTGAACTCATTATCAAATGATAACGGATTCGAATCGATTCTGCAAGGAATTTTTATATGCTTCACTCCACGGGAATGCTTTCCCGGCACGGTCGATTTGTACCATCGATGTCCGTCCTGTGAACATCAGTTCACCTTGCTCATCAAATGCCGCATAGTGGACGTCACACGATGCACTACCGACATGTACCGGATACGCATAGACAGCGAGACGTGCCCGTGGGTAGACTTGGCGAATGTAATTACACTGGGCATCCGCAACGACGATGATGCCGTCTTCTGCAAGCGAATATCCTGTTTCCTCTAACATCAATGTACGAACGTCCTCAAAATAGACGAACGGTACCCGGTTATTCATATGACCATAGGCATCCGTCTCCGCAAAACGAACGGCGACATCGAGTCGTGTGCCATGTTTCATCTGTTCAAGCCATGATTCAAGTTCTGGAATATAAGCTGGTACGCGCACAATGAGTTCCTCCTGTCTGAATGAAAAAAGAAGGAGCAAGCTCCTTCTTTGATAAATCATGAACTAACGGCTTCACCTGTCCGTCCTTCGTCACTACCGAAGAACTTCTTGAATGAATGAAGTGTCGTCTGACGGTTCATCGCTGCGATCGAAGTCGTCAGCGGAATCCCTTTCGGGCAAACCTCGACACAGTTTTGAGCGTTACCGCACTGCATGATCCCGCCGTCTTCCATTAACGCTTCAAGGCGTTCTTCCTTGTGGAAGGCACCTGTTGGATGCGAGTTGAATAGACGAACTTGTGAGATCGATGCCGGTCCGATGAATGTCGAACGATCGTTGACGTTCGGACATGCCTCGAGACACACGCCACACGTCATACATTTCGATAACTCATATGCCCATTGACGTTTGTTTTCTGGCATACGCGGTCCTGGTCCTAAATCGTACGTTCCATCGATTGGGACCCATGCTTTGACCTTTTTCAACGCATCGAACATGCGTTGACGGTCGACTTGAAGGTCACGAACGATCGGGAACGTCTGCATCGGTTGCAGACGGATCGGTTGTTCGAGTTTATCGACGAGTGCCGTACACGACTGACGTGGTGTGCCGTTGATGACCATCGAACAAGCGCCACAGACTTCTTCTAGACAACCCATGTCCCAGTTGATTGGTGTCGTTTTTTCACCAGCTGCATTGACAGGATTCCGGCGAATCTCCATTAAAGCAGAGATGACGTTCATGTTCGGACGGTACGGAATTTCAAACGCTTCATCATACGGTTTACCATCAGGTCCATCTTGACGTTGAACGATGAATTGAACCGATTTTTGCGTAGTAGATGATTCGAGTGGTGTCGCCATTATGCTTTCACCTCTTTCTTCGACTTCTTGCTGTAGTCGCGTTTCCGTGGTGGAATCAACGACGTGTCGACGTCTTCATAGAAGATTTCTGGATGACCGTTCGTATAACGTGCCATAGTCGTCTTCAAGAACTGTTCATCATTACGTTCCGGGAAGTCCGGTTTATAGTGCGCTCCGCGACTCTCGTCACGTTTTAAGGCACCAAGCGTGATTGCTTCAGCTAGGTCGAGCATGTGATCGAGCTGACGGATGAACGATGCCCCTTGGTTACTCCAACGTGCTGTATCCGTTGCCGAGATGCGTGTGAAGCGATCGCGGAGTTCCTTGATTTTTGTCAGTGTCTCTTCGAGCTTATCGTTGTAACGGACGACCGTGACGTTATCCGTCATGATTTCTCCAAGCTCACGGTGGATTTGATACGCGTTTTCCGTACCTTCCATGGATAGGATATCGTTGAAGCGGTTGATCTCTTCGATCTTATGCGCTTCGACGACGTCCTCGCTCATCTCATGAACCGATGTCTCGAGTTCATTCATATAAGCGATGGCTGATGGTCCGGCGACCATTCCGCCGTATACCGCAGAGAGAAGTGAGTTCGCTCCGAGACGGTTACCACCATGCATCGAATAATCACATTCACCAGCTGCGAACAATCCAGGGATGTTCGTCATCTGATCGTAGTCGACCCATAGTCCACCCATTGAATAGTGAACAGCCGGGAAAATCTTCATCGGTACTTTTCGTGGATCATCACCGACGAATTTCTCGTAGATTTCAAGGATCCCACCGAGTTTGACATCGAGTTCTTTTGCGTCTTTATGTGATAGATCCAGATAGACCATGTTCTCCCCGTTGACGCCGAGTTTTTGATTGACACAGACGTCAAAAATCTCGCGTGTCGCGATATCTCGTGGAACAAGGTTTCCGTACGCCGGATATTTCTCTTCAAGGAAGTACCAAGGTTTACCGTCTTTATACGTCCAGACGCGACCACCTTCACCTCGTGCTGATTCACTCATGAGACGTAATTTATCGTCTCCAGGAATCGCTGTCGGGTGAATCTGAATGAACTCACCGTTCGCGTAGATTGCTCCTTGACGATAGACAGCTGCTGCTGCTTGTCCTGTGTTGATGACCGAGTTCGTCGATTTTCCGAAGATGACCCCAGGACCACCCGTCGCGAGGATAACAGAATCCGCGGCAAATGCCTCGATTTCCATCGTCCGGAGGTTTTGACAAACCGCTCCACGACAAATGCCATTGTCATCGATGATGGCACGAAGGAATTCCCATCCTTCATATTTTTCTACCAAACCTTGCGCTTCGAACTTACGAACCTGTTCATCCAATGCGTACAACAGTTGTTGCCCAGTCGTCGCTCCAGCGTATGCCGTCCGGTGATGCAACGTTCCTCCGAAACGTCGGAAGTCGAGTAAGCCTTCCGGTGTCCGGTTGAACATGACACCCATCCGGTCGAACATATGAATGATCTTCGGCGCTGCTTCCGCCATTTTTTGAACAGGTGGTTGATTTGCGAGGAAGTCCCCACCGTATACCGTGTCATCGAAATGCTGGTATGGTGAATCCCCTTCCCCTTTTGTATTGACCGCTCCGTTGATGCCACCTTGTGCACAAACAGAGTGTGAGCGTTTAACGGGTACGAGTGAGAATAACTTAACTGGTACGCCTTGCTCCGCTGCTTTTATCGTAGCCATCAGACCGGCAAGCCCTCCGCCGATGATGACAAGATTCTTGTTCGCCATGTTGTCAGTTCCCCTTTCCTTACAACACGCCTGCAAACGTTAAGATCGAGCGTACGCCTACAAACGATAAACCGATGAATACGAGTGCTGCCACGTAAGACATCGCCCGTTGAGATGCTGGTGACTGCGTAATTCCCCATGTGATGCAGAACGTCCAAAGTCCGTTCGCAAGGTGGAATGTCGTCGCCAAGATCCCGACGATATAGAACGCGAGCATGAATCCGTTATCGACGATGTTCTGCATCATGCTTGCATCGACTGGTGTTCCCATCGCAGCGGCAATCCGTGTTTCCCAAACGTGCCACGTGATGAACACGACAAGGAATACACCGCTGAACCGTTGCAGTACATACATCCAGTTCCGGAAGTATGTATAACGCCCTGTGTTCGCAGAACCGGTGAATGCGATGTACACACCGTAGACACCATGCAAGATGATCGGAATGAAGATGACAAAGATCTCTAAGAACAATCGATACGGAACGTTCCCCACGAATTCCGCGGCCTTATTGAAGTCTTCCTCACCACGTACGATGAAGTAGTTCGTCGTTAAGTGCGAAAGTAAAAATAACCCGATTGGAATGACGCCGAGCAGTGAGTGTATCTTACGACTCACGAAATCACGATGATTCGCCATCCAAATCCCCCCTTTTGTTTGCCAATCAACCGTTGGCGCATTTTGGTAGAAAAGCGCTTTCATAAGGAAATTCGTCTTTTCATCACTTATTCTACTCCTGTCCTTTTTAGAAGACAACCCGAGCCGTTGCATTTAACTGCAAATTTTTTTAGGAAAACAATGACCGACAAGAATCATCTCGGTATAATGGTTCACAGATAGGAGTGAATCATGATGGATGCTACACCAAATCAAACACCACTTTTCGGTATCGAATTGATCCGAGATTATGTGCTGACTGATCTTTTAGGATCGGATTATCGGCAAGTCATCTACTGGGCAGGTAAACGTCTAGCGCGTCAATTCCCTGTCGTAGATGAATCTGAATTAGCCTCATTTTTTGAACAAGCAGGTTGGGGAACGCTCGAAATCAAGAAACGTAAAGGAACTGCTATCTCATTCGTTCTGTCTCCTCCTGATACGACGAGAGATGAACGACCACAAGGGTACTTCCAACTCGAAGCGGGTTTCCTCGCTGAACAGTTCTCTCGTTTTAACGGATGTGTCGCGGAAGGATATGCCGAGTTAAATAAAGAGCTCGTTCAAATCACGGTCCAAATCGACCCTAAAGATCCACTTGAACCGCTCAAGTGAAATTTACATAAAACGTGACAGGAATCTTAATTTTCAACATCGAAATAGATTCATGAAACCTTTTGCAGTAAATGCTCGTAAAATCATTCGTACACAAATCGCGAGGAGGAACTTCACATGTTCAAAAAACTAGCAGCAGATTTAACAGGATTCAGTGATATCGGACAAGTCATTCATCCTGATGATTTCGACAAGGCAGCCGCTGACGATTATGTCTTACATGAAGACGGCGAGAAAATCTATTTCTTGATCAAATCTAAATCTGACGAGTATTGCTTTACGAATCTGGCTTTAATTCACCTCGATGGTGAAAGTGCCGTCAGTTCGAAACGCGTCTTGTATCGTTATCCGTACGCACACTATCCGATTCGCCACGTCATGTTCGAAACGGCGGGAACAGTAGATCTTGATGTCGAGATCAAATTCGAGATTGGTGGTAAACATTATTCGATCGACGTCGATAAGAAACAACTCGAACATGTGAAAGATCTTTATAAAACACTTCTTGCGATCGCTGAAAAACAGTATGAAGGACAAAAGATGCTCGAGTTCGCAAACAGCTCATTGAATCATTCGGTCACGATTCTCGGCGGACTTCGTCAAGGTGACATGAACGTGCCGCAAACATTCAAGGAGTTGTCCGAACAATCCTTCGAGTGGCTACAAGGTCACTACCATCAGTGGAACCAGCGTGACTTTGGTTCATACTACGAAAAGTACATCAACAACTAATTATTTAAAAATGCCGCCCTCTTCAAGAGGACGGCATTTTTTCATTCTTCATTTGCTTGACTTAAATATTCAGCGACGGTTTCCGCTAACTTGACAGGTAATCCTGCTTCCGCCAACTGTTCGATCGTTGCGCGTCGCAAGCTACGCATCGATCCGAAATGACGAATCAACTGCTGGCGTCGTTTCGGTCCGACTCCTGGTATCTCGTCGAGCAAGGAACGGGTCATCCCTTTTGAACGGAGCGAGCGGTGGAACGTGATCGCAAACCGGTGGACCTCATCTTGCATCCGTTGAAGTAGATAAAACGCACTCGAACGCGGACTTAGTTCGACGAGACGGGCATCTTCTCCAAACAACAATTGACTCGTCCGGTGTTTGTCATCCTTTTTTAATGAGCCGACCGGCAGGGATAAGCCGAGTTCATCTTGAATGACTTCTAAAGCAGCATTCAACTGTCCAACGCCTCCGTCAATCAAAACGAGGTCCGGAAGGCGCGCTCCTTCGAGTAACAACCGTCGATAACGCCGACGTACGATTTCCCGCATCGATTCATAGTCGTCCGGTCCTTGAACCGTCCGAATCTTGAACTTCCGGTATTCTTTTTTCAGTGGTTTACCGTCTTCAAAGACGACGAGGGCCGAGACGGCATCCGCTCCTTGAATGTTCGCATTATCGATGATCTCAATCCGGGACAATGGATGAACGTCGATCGCGTCAGCGAGTTCTTCGACTGCTTGAACGGTCCGTTTCTCGTCTTTCGCTAACAACTCGAAGCGTTCAGAGATCGCATTTTCAGCATTCTTCGTTGCTAAATCAAGTAATTTCCGTTTTGATCCTCGGACCGGAACATGAATTTTAATCGATAGCGCCTCTTTGAGCAACAGCTGATTGACGAGTGGCGGTACATAGACTTCACTTGGCTTGATGTTCTTTTCGTAGAACTGGACGATGAAACTCTCGAGCTCTTCTGCCGGTGTACCATAAATCGGGAAAAGCGAGACATCACGTTCGATCATCTTTCCGCCGCGAAGGAAGAAGACTTGGACACACATCCAACCTTTATCGACATGGATTCCGAATACGTCGCGTGACGTCAAATCCGCTGTGATCATGTTTTGTTTGTTCATGATCGACTCGATCGCCCGTACTTGATCGCGCAATTCTCCGGCACGTTCGAATTCCATCGTTTCGGCCGCGTCCGCCATCTTCTGTTTCAAGTCTTCGACAAGCTCTTTCGTGTCGCCCGACAAGAAACGTCGGATTTCTGAAACGAGCGCTTTTTGTTCCGACTCGAGATTCGGGATTTCGCATGGACCGAGACACTGACCGATATGGTAGTACAGACAAAGTTTTTTCGGCATCGGTTGGCATTTACGTAGCGGATATAAACGATCTAACAGACGTTTCGTCTCGTTCGCCGCATACGCATTCGGATAAGGACCAAAATAATGACCACCATCCTTTTTTAACTTACGCGTCGTGATCAGGCGAGGATAGGTCTCATTCGTAATTTTCAAGTACGGATATGACTTGTCATCCTTCAACATGATATTGTACTTCGGATCATGTTTCTTAATTAGTGTCATCTCAAGCAGCAACGCTTCTAGTTCACTGGCTGTGATGATGTATTCGAAGTCACGGACTTCCGCGACGAGACGTTCCGTCTTAATATCATGTGCTCCCGTGAAATAGGAACGGACACGATTCTTGAGATTTTTTGCTTTTCCGACATAGATGACTTCGCCGAATTCATTTTTGTGCAGATAACATCCTGGCTCATCAGGCAAAAGGGATAGTTTCGCTTTGATATGTTCTTGATGTCCCAAATAAATGTCTCCTTTCACCGTTTTTAGTTTTATTCGTTCGGGTAAATACCATACATTGATTATGACATACGGAGGATGAAAAATGCGTACATATGATTGCATTGTGATCGGAACAGGTTCCGCTGGAAACCAAGCGGCTTATAAATTCGCTGAAAAAGGACTACGTGTTGCCATCGTGGAGAACTTCACTCCAGGTGGCACATGCGCACAACGTGGATGTGACGCAAAAAAAATCTTACTGACGGTAGTGAGACGAAAGACGCTGTCGAGCGATTGCTCGGATACGGCGTAAAGGGGCTGATTTCGATTGATTGGCGCCAATTGATGGAGCGAAAGAATGAATACACACGCGCCATCCCGGAGCAAACACGAAAGCGGTACGCGGAAACGGACATCGACTATTTCCATGGAGAACCGCATTTCGTGTCTTCACATCGCCTTCGAATTGGTGAAGACGAAATCGAAGGGAAACAGTTTTTAATCGCAACCGGTCTAAGACCTCGCGAATTATCTGTACCCGGTAGTGAGCGTTTCATAACAAGTAATGAGTTTCTTGAACTGAAAGAACTTCCACGCCGACTCGTCTGCATCGGTGGCGGTTATATCTCGTTCGAGTTCGCCCATCTCGCTCGTATTGCTGGCGCAGACGTCACGATCGTCTTACGTTCTAACGCCTTAAAACAATTCGAGAGCGAATTGGTCGATGTGCTGTTAGAAGCCACACGGGCACTTGGTATCTCGATCATCAAAGAAGCAGAGGTCGTCGCTTACGAAGAGGAATCCCTTCATTTATCGAACGGTGACGTCTTGAAGACGGATGTCGTCTTGAATGCGACTGGACGTGTCGCAAGTATCGATCAGCTTGGTCTCGAAGCAATTGGCGTTGCTCATAATGAAAAAGGAATCCATGTCAATGCGTACCTTCAGTCTTCCGTCGAACATATCTATGCCGCAGGGGATGTTGCTGTCAGCGGGAATCCAGCGTTGACGCCGTTTGCTGGAACCGAAGGACGACTCGCTGCCGATAACATGCTCGAAGGGAACAACCGGAAACTAGAGCTGCTCCCTGTACCTAGCGTCGTATTCACCGCGCCGAACCTCGCCCTCGTCGGTGAGACGGAAGCTGCTTTGAAAAAAGCAGGTATTCCTTATCGTGGTCGCTTGATTGATACGTCCGCTTGGCAAACGAACGCACGGATCAAGGACAGTTTCGCTCGGGCGAAAGTGCTCGTCGGGGAAGATGATCAAGTCCTTGGCGCACACTTCATCGGTGTCAATGCAGCGGAACTAGCAAACTATTTCTCGTTTGCGATGCAACACCGGATTCCAAGTACTTCGATGCAACAGACTGGATTCGCTTACCCGACACCGGCTTCAGATATCGCTTCGTTATTCGAGGATTGACAGGAGGCTTTTGGATGATTCAATACGGCTATACGATTTTATACGTTGAAGACACTGCACGAACGCTGACATTCTATCGAGACGTTCTTGGACTATCCGTCAAGGCGGAGCACGGGAGCTACATCGAGTTCGAGACCAGTCAGACGACACTCGCCTTCAATACGCGTGAAGACGTGCAACAGTTGATTCCGGATTACATGATACCAAGCGGAAAAACACAACAGACGTTAGAGATTGGTTTCATCACGGATGACGTCCCGACTCTTTTTCAGAAGGTGGTGGAGGCAGGATATGAGACCGTCCTCTCTCCTGCTCAAAAACCATGGGGGCAAGTCGTCGCCTATGTCCTCGACCCCGATGGTCACCTGATTGAACTTTGTACGCCAATGTAATCTAAAAAAAACAGACCGTTCTGCCTGTGCAGAACGGTCTGTTTTGATATGCAGGAAAGAATTAGTTAGATGTTTCAACGAATTCTTTAAGTGCGTCTTTTGGCATGAAGCCCATTGTTTTGTTGACAGGTTGTCCATCTTTGAAGAGAACGAGTGTCGGGATACTTTGAACTTGGAATGCTCCAGCTACTTCTGGGTTTGCATCTACGTCGACTTTGACGATTTTTACATCTTGCATGTCAGCATCGAGTTCTTCAAGAACAGGTGCGAGCATACGACATGGTCCACACCATGTTGCCCAAAAATCAACAAGGACGAGTCCTTCTTGTGTTTCTTCTTTAAATGATTGGCTAGTTGCGTGTACGATTGCCATTGATCATAACCTCCTAATGAGTAGATCGACCCGGTAGAAAAATGGGTGATCTCTTTATTGATTCGAGTATATCATAGCAGTCTCTTCCAACAAACGAAACTGCTCACGCGAAAAATCTGCAAAAACAACCGGCACCATGATAATGGCACCGGTCTTCAAACTCATCCGTGAACGAGCATTTTTTTGAATTCAGCTGTCAATAGTGGCACGACATCGAACAAATCACCGACGATGCCATAGTCAGCGACAGAGAAGATGTTCGCTTCCGGGTCCTTGTTGATCGCAACGATCACTTTGGCATTTGACATCCCTGCTAAGTGTTGGATCGCACCTGAGATCCCACACGCGATATAAAGATCCGGTGTAACGACTTTACCTGTCTGACCGATTTGAAGCGCATAGTCGCAGTAATCTGCATCACAAGCACCACGCGAAGCACCCACTGCTCCTCCGAGGACATCTGCTAGTTCTTGTAACGGTGCGAAGCCGTCCGAACTCTTGACGCCTCGTCCACCTGCGACGATGACTTTTGCCTCTGACAAATCAACGCCGCCTGTTGCTTTGCGTACGATGTCTGCGACGATTGTCCGTAAATCCTTCAGTTCAACCGTAACCGACTCGACCGTTCCTTGTGAACTACCTGCTTCGAGCGGATCGATGTTGTTCGGACGGACTGTAAAGAGTGTCTTGCCTTCTGCGACTTTGACTTTTTCAAATGCTTTCCCCGAGTAGATCGGGCGAATGAATGACGCATCTGCGCCTTCCCCTTCAATCGCCGTCACATCACTGATCAAACCGGCTTGTAGTTTTGCCGCAATCTTCGGTGATAGATCCTTGCCGAGCGACGTATGACCGAAGACGAGCACGTCGGGTGACGTCCGGTTCATCAACTCGAGGAAGACTTGTCCATAACCGTCTGGCGTGTAGTGTAAAAGACGCTCATCCTCGACGACGAGGACTTGGTCCGCTCCGCGTGATGCTAGTGCATCCGCATCCTTTGCGACATCGTGTCCAATCAGGACCGCGATGACTTCATCCGCGACACGTCGCGCTGCTGCGATTGCCTCAAACGACACATTCCGTAAACTGCCGTCCCGTGATTCTGCGAGTACTAATGCTTTTGTCATTCGTTTCTCCCCCTTAGACCACTTTTGCTTCGTTGCGTAATAATGATGCGAGTTGCGCGACTTGCTCGTTCAGTTCACCTTCAAGGATCTTACCAGCTGCTTTGTTCGGTGGTAAGAAACGATCAATCGTCTCTAGACGTGGTGCGAGTTCGTCTTCATCAAGTTCAAGATCATCGAGTTCGAGTTCTTCAAGCGGCTTTTTCTTCGCCTTCATGATTCCTGGCAGACTTGGATAACGTGGTTCGTTCAATCCTTGTTGCGCAGTGACGAGTAACGGAAGCGTTGTTTCGATCGTCTCCGTATCCCCTTCAGCGTCGCGTGTCACGACAGCTTTCGTACCGTCGAGCTCTAGTTTCGTGATCGTCGTCACGTAAGGGATATCAAGTAGTTCTGCGACGCGAGGCGCCACTTGACCACTTCCGCCATCGACTGCGACGTTCCCGGCGATGACGAGATCAACCGTTTGTTCCTTCAAATAACTAGCGAGCACTTCAGAAATCGTGAAATGATCTGCCTCTTCGATATCATCTTCAATCGAGATACGAACTGCTTGATCCGCTCCCATTGCGAGTGCTGTTCGTAATTCTTTGTCCGCATCTTCCGGTCCGACCGTCACGACCGTTACCGTTCCCCCTTGTGCATCACGGACACGAATCGCTTCTTCTACCGCATACTCATCGTATGGGTTAATGATGAACTCAGCGCCATCCTCATCGATTTGACCATTCTCGAGTTGGATTGCTTCTTCCGTATCGAATGTGCGTTTCAACAGTACATAGATTTCCATCTCATGCTCCCCCTTGTCGTCTATTCACCATCATTCTTTGTATCCGCTTACATAGTTGTTGTCATGAAAAGGGCTTAACTCAGCCCTTTGATCAACATCCGATGAATCCCGTCGCGTGTCTCAAGCAACTCATATTTGAATCCACTTGCCATCCAGCTCGTCACGACCTCATCGATTGTTCCGAAAATCATCTGACGTGCTAATCGATAATCCAGATCGTTTGAAAACTCACCTGTCGTCATCCCGTGCTTAACGACCCGGTCAATCAGATGCAAGTACGGCTTTAAGACGGCAGCGATGTTTTGACGCATGTCTTGGTTCGATTGACGCAACTCAATCTGCGTGACGACCGCTAAATCATAGTCGACGGATAATTGCTCGAGGTGTGCCTCAATCAATGCTGCCAATTGTTCCGTCGCTGATGTATGGCTCGCTATTTGTCCTTCGGAATATTCGATGAAGCTTCCCATTTTCGCTTGGAATAGCGAAATCAAGAGATGTTCTTTATTCTTGAAGTACAGATAGATTGTTCCATCCGCAACCCCGGCTTCCTTTGCGATGGCAGTCACTTTCGCTCCATGGTAGCCGTTCTTGGCGATGACTTTTACGGCGGCATCAATGATGCGGTCACTCTTTGACATTGTTCGTTTCATTCCACTATCTCCTAACGCATAAAATGAATGATGGTTCATTCATATTTATTCTATCATGTCATTTTATCCTGTCAACTGCTTTCTTCGAGTTGTTTAGCACGTTCTTCTTCAACGAGAACACGGCGAAGAATCTTACCAACGAACGTCTTCGGTAACTCTTGCCGGAATTCATACTGCTTCGGCACTTTGAACGATGCTAACTGTTTACGACAGAATTGATCGAGTTCTTCTTCCGTGACCGTCATCTCATCCTTAACGACGATGAACGCTTTGACGGTCTCTCCGCGGTAGACATCCGGAACACCGATGACAACCGCTTCTTTGACGGCTGGGTGTTCATATAGGATTTCTTCGACTTCACGTGGATAAATGTTGAATCCAGAAGCAATGATCAAATCTTTTTTCCGATCGACGATTCGGAAATAATGATCCTCACCGATATATCCAAGGTCTCCCGTATGCAACCAACCGTTTCGCAGAACAGCTTGCGTATCTTCTGGTCGTTTCCAGTACCCTTTCATGACTTGCGGACCTGTGACGATAATCTCACCAATCTCACCTGGAGCAGCCGGTGTCTCTCCGTCCGCTTGGACGATTTTTGCTTGCGTATCGGGTACCGGAATACCGACCGTTCCAGGAATCCGACGATCCCAGATACAGTTCGTATGCGTCACCGGACTCGTTTCAGACAAACCGTATCCTTCAACGATCCGCCCACCCGTCAGCGCTTCGAATTTTTCCTGCACTTCGACTGGTAGTGGAGCTGAACCAGAAATACAGGCTTCAATCGAAGAGAGATCATACTTCTTCAGCTTCGGATGATTCAATAGACCAACATACATCGTCGGAGCACCTGGGAACAGATTCGGTTTTTCCTTATGAATCGTCTTGAGTACCTGTTCAATATCGAATTTCGGAACGATGATTTGTTCATAGGCATTAAATATGCCGAAATTGAGGTTACACGTCATGCCATAGACATGGAAATAAGGAACGACTGCTAACAGCTTCCGTCCATCTCCTCGATTGTATTTATAGAACCAGTTGTCGATCTGTTCGACGTTTGCACTCAAGTTAAAGTGTGTCAACATGACACCTTTGGGTGCGCCTGTCGTTCCACCCGTATATTGGAGAACCGCGACGTCCTCCTTCGGTTGAATCGCGACTGGTGTAATCGGTTCATACCCCCGCAAAGATAAAAACGGGATCGAACCTGTCGTATCAATGATGATGTTGTTATCTTTCCGTGCTTTAATCGGATAGAGTTTATTTTTAGGGAAGGGAAGGTAATCCGCGATACTTGTCGTCACGACGGTCTTGAGTGTCGTCGACGCCTTGACACGAGACGCTTTCGGATAGAGTAGATCGAGCGTCACGAGTAGATGTGCTCCTGAATCGGCGAGAATCTGTTCAAGTTCACGGTCTGTATAGAGTGGGTTCACTTGGACGACGATACCACCTGCATAGAGAACAGCATAATAACTGATCATATACTGGGGACAGTTCGGTAACATCAGTCCGACGCGATCCCCTTTTTTTAGTCCATGCTCTTGTAATAGGCTCCCAAGTGCGCGGGCCTCGTTACGTACTTCACGAAACGTCATACGTTTTCCTAAGAAACTCAAGGCACGTTGTTCTGGAAAATCAGTCGCTGCCTCATCGAGTGCCTGATAAAGAGGTAATTCTCGATAATCAATCGATGCGGGTACTTGCTCGGGATAATCAGATAACCAAACGGATTCCATACGTTTCCCTCCCTGATAATGAATTACTATTCATTTTTATTATACGTTGAATCGAATTCGACATGCCAGTAAAATCCAAAAAAAGAAATCAAATCTGCTTGTTTTTTTCGATTCGTTCAATTAGAAATCATCATACAAAAAAGCAGCACCACCCTTTCTCGTTTCCGAAAAAGAAGCAGCACTGCTTTTTAATAGACATCACCGGGATGGATACGTAAATCCTTCACCAATGACTTCACGCACTTTATGAATGACGACGAAGGCGCGGGGATCCGCTGCTTCGACGATCTGTTTCAACGGTGCCAGTTGTCGTTTATCGACGATCATATACAACATATCATTCTTTTGTTTCGTAAAATGACCGTGACTGTGGATGACCGTCGCGCTACGACCGAGCGTCTCTGTCAGGATCGTCGCGATCTCCTCTTGGCGATGACTGATGATCGTGACCGCTTCGCGGACATTTAATCCTTCACTGACGAGATCAATCAAGTACGAGCCGATGATGATTGCAATCAACGTGTAAAGCATCGTCTCTTCTCCGAATAGAAACCCTGATGCACCGACGACCGCGACGTCGATGATAAACATCGAGACCGCGATACTGAGATTCAAGTATTTATTCATCAGTCGAGCGATGATGACTCCGCCGCCCGTCGTTCCTCCAGCTCGAATGACAAGACCAATCCCAACACCAATCAGAATTCCCGCATAGACCGTACCGATTAAACGGCTATCTGATGATGTCGCTAGACTAGCAGTCGAGGAGAGGACAAATGATGTGACGGCGACCGAAATGACGGAGTAAAGCATCGTCTTCCGGCTGAGGAATCGATAACCGACGACGAACAGCAAGGCGTTCGCAATCAGGGAAACAAGTCCCGTATCCCAGCCATAGAGGTAGTAGAAGATGACCGTGATCCCGATCAATCCACCTTCAGATAAATCGTTCGGAATCGTAAAGTAGTTGATTCCAAAGGCGAGAATCGCAGACCCGATGATGACCCAGAAGATGTCCTTCCAAGAAATCAATTGCATCGCCTCAAAAGCACGGCGTCTCGTTTCTGTCGTTGTTGATGTTTTTCTTACGTTCATATGCGTTCCTCCTTTTTTGATTAGGCGTGGCTTCCAATAAAAATTCCGTACTGAAACGATGTCAGTACGGAATGATCACACGGTAAGACCGGTTCTTTTAATTAAATACAATCCAAAGGATACCGACGACCAAAAAGGCAATCGAAACCCCGAACATGATTTTCGCTAAACGTTCTAACACGGATTCACCCCACTAACGCTGATCCGATGACGTAGGACATGCCGATCGATAAGGCACATGAAATAATGCCGACAGCAATGTTGCCGTTCTCGATTTCACGGTCTACCGGCAAATTCGGTGTCAGGAATTCAAAGATCCAGTATGTCGATATCAACAGTAAGAAGCCAAAAGCACTTTCAAGAAATATCGACCCGACCCGTTCTTCCCCTTGAACAGCGAAATGAACGATATTGGCGAGTCCGATGATTTTTCCACCTGTTGCTAACGCAACGGCGATGTTGCCACTCTTGATATGTTCCCAGTTTTTATACCGGGTTGTCAACTCAAAAAGTGCAAGTCCTAAAATGATCAGTAATCCCGCGACCGAATAGAGCGCTGTCGTGTAGACATAGACGTTCTCAAAAATGTTCATCCTGCTTTCCTCATTTCAGTTCGATGATCGTCACACCGTGTCCGCCTTCACCTTGACCGCCTAAGCGGTGACCTTTGACGTGACGATGACCTTTCAAGAATTCTTGGACACCTTGACGCATCGCTCCCGTACCCAGACCATGGATGACACGAATGTGGTCGTAGTTCGATAACAAAGCTTGGTCCATGAAGCGTTCGAGCTTCGATAATCCTTCTTCAACACGGACGCCACGTAAATCCAGTTCAGCTGAAGGCGCCGATTGTTTCGTTACACTCGTACCACCAGAACGCCCTTTTGTTTGAGGACGTTTTGGAGTACTGCCGATCTTCGCGAGATCTTCCGGTTTGACGTTCACCTTCATGATGCCGACTTGAACGGTATACTCGCCGTTCGCCTGTTGGTTGATGATATAGCCTTTTTGATTAAAGGTCGTGACTTTGACTTCTTCCCCTTTATCAAAACGTGGCGTTTGATCGTATTTCGCTTTTACTTTAGCGATCCGTTTCTCTTGCAGACTCGGCTTCGCATCTTCAAGTTTTTTACGTGCCTCGATCAGTTCATGCTCTTTGACGGCACCAGCATCACGCAATTCTTTCAAACGTTTAATGACGCCTTCAGCCTCTTTTTGGGCACGTTCGACTGCACGTGCTGCTTTTTCTTCCGCTTTTGCCAGAATCTCATTTTTCTCTTCCTGAATCTCTGCTTGTTCTTGCTCGAATTGCTCACGCTCTGCAACGAGTCGTTTCTTCTCTTCTAGCAACTGAGCCTCTAACGTTTCAGCACGCTGTTTCGCTTCTTCCAGTCGTTCGATCATCGTTTCGACGGATTGGGCGTCGCTACCGATTTGACCACGTGCCGCGTCGATGATCCGGTCTTCAAGTCCGAGACGTTTTGAAATCTCGAACGCGTTCGAGCGTCCCGGTACACCGATGAGTAAGCGATACGTCGGACTGAGTGATTCGACATCGAATTCCATCGACGCGTTGACGACTCCTTCTCGGTTATAGCCGTACGCTTTTAATTCCGAATAGTGCGTCGTCGCTGCAACGCGTGCTCCGCGGCGTTTCACTTCATCAAGAATTGCAATCGCCAGGGCAGCCCCTTCTGTCGGGTCCGTTCCCGCACCCAATTCATCAAACAGCACCAAACTCATGAAATCGATTTTCTCCATCATCGAGACGATGTTCGTCATATGCGAACTGAACGTCGACAAGTTTTGTTCAATCGACTGTTCATCCCCGATATCGGCATAAATCGCATCGAAGACACTGAGCTCCGTCTCATCTGCTGCCGGCACGTATAGTCCTGATTGCACCATCAATTGCAAAAGACCAATCGTCTTTAAAGTAACTGTCTTACCACCGGTGTTCGGACCGGTGATGACGAGTGATGTAAAATCGCCACCTAGCGAGACAGTGATCGGTACGACCTCTTCTTTTGGAATGAAGGGATGTCGTGCTTCCTTCAGAATGATATGGCGATTTTCATTCAAGCGTGGTTCGACCGCTCCGATCTGATGACCATACAACGCTTTCGCCATGATGAAATCAAGTTCTGCTAGTACATCGAGATTGATGCGCAGCGAGTCGCCGACACTCCCGACAAGTGCTGATAATTGTGCGAGGATTCGTTCGATTTCAGCTCGTTCTTTCAAACGCGCTTCTTGGATCTCGTTGTTCGCAGAAACGACGGCTTGTGGTTCGATGAACAACGTTGCACCGGACGCCGACTGATCATGAACGATCCCACCGAACGCTTGACGATATTCTTGTTTGACCGGGACACAGTAGCGATCATTTCGCATCGTCACGATGGCGTCAGATAGCATCTTCGCTTTACTACGTAAGACACTATCGATTTTCGAACGAACTTGTCCTTCAAGCGAACGCAACTGACTCCGTAACGCTCGTAATTTATCACTTGCCGAATCTTGAACAGTTCCCTGATCGTCAATGGCATGACGAATTCCCTGTTCGATCTCAACGAGCTTCGTGATCTGTTCGATTCGACTGTCGAGTCGTGGTAATCGTAGATCCGGATGATCCTCATGCAATCGTTCCTGGAACGCCTTCACTTGACGTCCTGAATAGACGACGTCTGCGACGGATAGAAGTTCACTCGTCGAGAGGACCGAACCAATTTCTGCTCGTTTCACTTCACTGCGGACATCTGTCAGTCCACCGAACGGATAACGGTCACGTAACCGATAAACCGTCGTTGCTTCCGTCGTGACAGCCAATAATTCCTTGACCTGCTCGAACTCTTCCGCTGGACGCATCGCTCGAACGAACTGTGCTCCAAGTGAGCTTGCTGTGAACGATAACATGTTTTCTTTTAACTTCTCATATTCTAAGACGCGTAATGCGTTGGCATTCATTTAATCCACTCCTAAACGTTTTCGACCGAAGAAGGCAAGTGCTGCTTCAGCGCTCCACGTATTGATGACATCAGACGCCTCCAAATAGGCTTTACGTGCATGGAGGACTCCAAGTTTCATATCTTCTAACATTTCTGGTCGGTGTGTATCCGTATTGATTAAAATTTTCACACCAGCAGCCTTTGCTTTTGCTAGGGAACTTGCCGTCAAATCGAATCGTGCCGGGTTTGCATTCATCTCAAGCGCTGTTCCTGTCTCGGCTGCTAGTTCGATCAAGCGATCGACGTTAACCGCATACCCTTCACGTCTACCGATGATTCGTCCTGTCGGATGGGCAATCAGAGAAACGTAAGGATTACGACACGCATTCTCAAGCCGTTGCATGATCTCTTCTTCCGTCTGATCGAATTTCGAGTGAATCGAGGCAATGACGTAATCCATCTCTTTTAAGAAATCATCTTCATAATCGAGCGACCCATCAGGTAAGATATCCATCTCGACGCCACATAAAATCGTCATCTCGGGATGTTTCTTGCGTGCCGCTTCGATTTCGACACGTTGCGCACGTAGACGTTCTTCCGTCAATCCATTGACGAACTTCATATACTTACTATGGTCGGTGATCGCCATCCATGTATACCCTCGTGCAGCACACGCATCGACCAGTTCTTCAACAGATAATGTGCCATCTGACCATGTCGTATGCATGTGCACATCTGCTTGAATATCCTGTTCCGTCAAAAGGCGTGACAAATCCTGTTCGAACTCTTGACGCCCTGCTCGTAATTCAGGTGCGATGAACGGTAAGTCGTACCGCGCAAACAATTCTTCTTCCGTCTTCGGCTGCACTAACCCGTTCTCCGTCTCGACACCATATTCAGAAATGCTCTCTCCCTGTTCTTTGGCAAGTTGACGCATCCGGACATTGTGATCCTTCGAACCCGTGAAGTGATGTAACGTTGACGCGTACGCCGCGTCATCGACGATTCGGAAATCAACCGCGATATAATGGACGTCTCGTTTTAAGACGAGTGATACTTTCGTGCTGCCGGCAGCAATGACTTCATCGATGAGCGACAGTTCCAATAGTTGCTCCTTGATCCGTTCCGGTTCGTTCGTCGAGAGGATGAAATCAAGGTCCTTGCACGTCTCTTCTGCTCGGCGGAAGCTTCCACCAACTTCGAAGCGAATGATTTCATCGAACGACGCAAGGGTCTGATTTAATTCCGTAACGACCTTCCGCATGACACCATACGGTAATCGTTCCGGTCGTGTTTCAAACGTTTCGAGCGCTTTGACGTACTTTTCGACCGTCTTCTTACCGAATCCAGGCATCGTTTCGACTGTACCATCCGCTAATTTCTCTGCAAAGGAATCCGCATCAATGACGCCGACTTCATGCAATTTAGCAAGTTTCTTCCCACCAAGACCTGGGATCTTTAGTAAAGCGATCAGTCCTTCCGGTACTTCTTGTTCGAGTTCCGTCAGTGCCGTACTCGTTCCCGTTTCCCGGTACTCCTCAAGAACAGCAGCCGTTCCTTTACCAATCCCCTTCATCGCCGTGAAATCGTCGATTGCCATGAAGTCAGCATCCGATGCCTCGAGGATACTTGCTGCTTTTCGGAAAGCATTGATCTTAAACGGATTTTCCCCTTTAACCTCTAGATAGACTGAGATTCGTTCTAAGTGACGCATTGCATCTTGAATCGTACGCATGTGCAATTCTCCCCTCAAAAAAAGCTCCCATTTAACGGGAGCATGTTTATTTTATCAATCCAACTTTGTCCATCAGCCAATTCGCAAGGAGCGGTGTATGTTGGATGATGAAACTTGCCAAACTCGAGTCTGCAATGGCATCCTGTATCGACTGAATCGGAACGAATGCTGCGAGGAACAAGAGTAAGAAAATGAAGATGTACATCTCGATGAAGCCAAAGACGCCACCTAATAATCCTTTGACTTGTTTTAAAATCGGAATGTTCGTCAACGAATCAAACATCGATAACAAAATCGCTAAGATGATTTTTGTACCGAAGAACAGGACGACGAACCAAAAGGCTTTGTAGAACACCTCATCGAGTCGTGCTGAACTTGGAATTGCGAACATCGTCAAGTCGATTCCCGCATCATCCAGTGTCGACGGATATGGAACCCACAAACGGAATTTCGTCGCCAGTTCCTCATAGAACGACAAGGCAACGATGAAGGAAATGATCAGGCTGAGCAAATGCCCGGCCTGCAATACGACTCCCCGTCGGACACCCGTCATGACGCCTAAGGCGAGAAGTAATAAGATAACGAAAGAAATCATAGTTTATAGTTCACCCAAATTCTTTTTTATTTTTACGTAATCACTACCAATATTAAGCGCCGCTAGGACGGCGATTTGACGAACGTCGAGTTGTGGTGCTTGTTCTCGGATTTCTCGAATTTTCGTATCGACGAGGAGACCCACTTCGCGTACGTGTTCTGGCGACTCCGTTCCGACAATCGTATAATCATTGCCTGCGATATGAATCGTCGTCCGGTTCAACCCTTCTGAATCAGCCATTTTTCTGTCCTCCTCATACTTTGCTTCTTTCATATAGTACCATCATTTTCGTTTTAGGAAAAGAAGTCCCCCATCGGTCTTAAGGATGGTATGCTTAATCCCGGAAAGGGAGGTTATCTCGTGGGAACTACCGTTTTACGCTTATCTAAAGAAAAGCAAGACCTCGTCATACAAGAGTTTAAACAAGGACAGACGAAGAGTCCACCGTATGCCCGCTTCGCCGCTAAAGTACCCGGATGTGTCATCACGATTTACAATTCTGGAAAAGTGATGTTTCAAGGAACCGAAGCCGAAACCATCGCTTCACGCTTCGGTACGGCTACACCGACTAAATCGAAGGAACCACTTGTTTCAACGTTACCGAATGGTTTTGCAGAATGGTCCGTCGCTGGCAGTGACGAAGTTGGAAAAGGCGATTTCTTCGGTCCACTCGTCGTCGTCGCTTCCTTCGTTGATCGAAAGCAGATTGCACTTCTTCAGGAACTCGGTGTTCGGGACTCCAAGCACTTGAATGACACGGAGATTCGAAAGATCGCCCGTGATCTCCATGCTGTCATTCCGTACACATATCGTATCCTACACAATCCAGAATACAATCAGATGCAACGAACGATGACACAAGGAAAGATGACTGCCTTGATGCATAATGATGTACTCGAGCGACTTCTTGACCAACTGGAGACGAAACCAGAAGCAATCTTGATTGATCAGTTCGCTGAAAAGACCGTTTACTACAAACACTTGTCTGGTGTCGTCAATCCCGTTCGAGAAAATGTCTACTTCTCGACCAAGGCGGAGCAACTTCATGTCGCCGTCGCTGCCTCCTCGATCATTGCTCGCGCCATCTTTTTGAAGGAGATGGACAAGTTGAGTGAGACAACAGATGTCGTCATTCCGAAAGGTGCTGGTGCTAAAGTGGATCAAGTCGCCGCTTCACTGATCTTACGTTATGGAGCTGACAAACTTCGTGACTGGACGAAAGCCCATTTTGCGAATACGAAAAAGGCACAACAACTAGCCACGAAACGAAACCGACCATGACCTTAACGGAATGGTCGGTTTTTTTAAATGACGGACTCCCCTTCAGACAGTCGTTCTAATTCCGCAAGAAGTATATGTTTTTCATTAAAAGGAATCGTTTTTGTACCGATTCGTTCTACCTCATCATGCCCTTTCCCGACGATGACGATTCGTTTCCCTTCGTGCGCCAGATGCGCTGCTTGTACGAGCGCTTCATGACGGGACGTATGACAACCTACTAAATGTTCACGTGGAATATCAACGATTAACTCTTCGATGATTCGATCCGGATTCTCTGTCCTCGCATCATGGACCGTTGCGATGATGTGTTCACAGTATTTGCTTGCGATCCGCCCCATCTCCGCTCGTTTCGTTCGATCACGCTCTCCAGCTGCACTTAAAACGACCGATAGCGACTCTCCGGAAGAAGTGAGTGCCTGTAAACATTTTTCTAGACCATCCGGTGTATGGGCATAATCGATATAAATCTCACAAGGTGCCCAGTCCAGTCGTTCGAGTCGTCCTTTCGGCAATTCCAGTTCTGGAATATGACGAATCAACGTATAGAGATTGGCGTCGCCCGCCCGCAACAATCCCATCGCCGCCGCTAAATTCGCTGCATTGAATTCACCTAGTAAAGCTGTCGGCACACGCGTCGTCGTCTCATCGATCCGCACATTGACGGTGTCCGTCAACCATTCGACCGCGATCTGTGACGTCCGGTGTGGTTGCGTCGTATACCAGATGACGGGTTGTAAAGGCGCAGCTTCTCGCATGACGCGACTCCAACCATCTTCTCGATTCAAGACGATGGTCCGACCATTTGACGCAGCAACTTGTTCAAACAACAAAGCTTTCGTCTTGGCGTAATCCTCCATTGAATGATGGTAATCCAGATGATCATGCGTCAGGTTCGTAAATGCTGCCGAGTGGAAGGAGACTCCCTCGACTCGACCTTCAGCTAATGCATGAGAAGACACTTCAATGATGCAATCCGTCACGCCTTTTTCAACCATTTCATACAACAGTCGATGTAAGATGATGGCTTCAGGCGTCGTATTCGGCGTCTCAATGAGTTCCTCATCAATTCGTGCACCGACCGTGCTGATCATGCCGGCTTTCACACCTGTTGCTCGAAAGAGATCATACGCCAATTTCGTCGTCGTCGTTTTTCCGTTCGTTCCGGTTACACCGTAGACACGCATCTTTTGACTCGGTTGATCGTAAAAGCGATTCGCGACTTGACCTGCAAGTCGTTTCGTATCCGGCACGGTAATGACGGGTACCGGGCAAGCCGGAAACGATCGTTCAGCTAAAATCGCCACAGCCCCGTTTTTGATTGCCTGATTGATATAATCGTGACCATCAACCGTGTAGCCGTTGATACAGATGAATAATCCGCCAGGTGTGATTTGTCGCGAATCGGTTGCGATATTCGTAATGAGTGGATTGATTACTTCCTTTATAGTGAGTGGTAATAGTTCATTCAGAAGCTTCGCTAGTCGATTCATGATGTACTCTTCCCTTCTTGTCTCTTCTCTATGTCAAGATGAATTAGTCAACCAATCACATAAACAGTCGTATCCATTGTTTCAAGTAAATCAAATACTCTTTTACGGAACATACCCGCTTTAAGACCTGATTAATCTTTTATCATGCTAGAAAATTATTCTCTTCAATGCATGAAATGAGCGTTTCTTCCCTTGCACCTCTTAATCAGCTTTGATACACTCTTAAAGTTAACTAGTTAACTAAAAGGAGAAATAGGATGCTCTACACACAAGAAGATGTACTCGGACAACTATCAAAAGTCTCACGTCTCGTTAAACGAGAAATTGATGCTACCTTGCTTCCCTACTCGTTACATACGGGTCAATGGGCACTAATAAAAGCAGTTGCATTACTACAACCTGTTTCACAAGTCCAACTGGCCGATTATCTAATCATTGAAAAACCAGCTGTGACGAAAACCGTCTCACGTCTTGAGACGCTTGGTTTCATCACTCGGATAAAAGAAGGACGAACACATTTTGTCTCATTGACACCTTTAGCCATCGAACGGTTCGACCAAATCGATGCTGCGGTCCAAGAGACCCACCAACGCTTACTCGCCTCCTTCTCCCTTACCGATCAGCAACAGCTCGGTGAGTGGATGACGCACCTACTTACTCTACATCGACAGGAGGAATCTTCATGACCGCTCGGTTATTCTCGCGTCATTACATCATGACGTTGATCATCAATCTGTTGCTCTTCATCACATTTTATCTACTCAATGCCTCACTTCCTTTACTCGCTGCTAAACAGTTTCCAGTCTCCGCTTCAGCACTCGGGTGGATCGTGACGAGTTTCATCCTGGCAACCGTCTGTTCTCGTCCATTGATTGGTCACTGGTTAGATCGATACGATTTAAAGCGCGTCTTGATGATCTCTGCAAGTCTTTTTACAGTCATGAGTATCTGCTACATGCTCGTCCTACCTTTGGAATCATTTTTTTATCTAATCATCATCCGTATCATCCATGGCTTTAGTTTCGGGATGCTATCTTCTTCAATTAGTCTCGCCGTTACGACATTGATTCCAAAGACACGTCAAGGCGAAGGGATGGGCTATTTCGTCCTATCGATGAACTTGGCATCCGTCCTTGGTCCTGTCATCGGTCTTGCCTTTATTCAAGAAAAAGCATTCGTTCTGTACTTCGTGACGGTCGCCGTCCTAGCGATCATCGCTTTCTTGTTAATGACGCGTCTTCCACTGACGAGCCAACATATTCCAAGCACGTCCGCGTTTCGTTTAAGGCAGTCCCTCTTCTTATCGCGTCCGCTTTTATTAGTAGCGACTCTGTTGGCAGGCGTCGCGATCTCTAGTACGTCAGCATTCATCTCACTGTATACGGACTCGATCGGACATGTCGCATATGCTTCTTATTTTTATGCGTTAGTCGCTCTCGGAATGGTCGCGATTCGACCGATTGCTGGAAAACTGTTCGACCAGCGAGGGGCTGCATTCGTGTTGTTGCCATCGTACGCCCTATATATAATGGGCTTTGTCATTCTCGGCATGTATCCTTCGTTTGCCGGTTTATTGACTGCTGCCGTCATCATCGGTATCGGTTCTGCGTCCATCTTCCCGGGTCTTCAAACTGTCCTTTTGAACTTCGCACCTCCTGCACAGAAAGGGAAAGCCATCTCGACTTTTTTCCTTGCTTACGACACAGGCTTCGGAATCGGTGCCTTGATTCTCGCTACGGTCGCAAGCAGTATCGGCTATTCCAATATGTTCTTGTCCTGTAGTCTGATCGTTCTCGTAAGTGGTCTACTGTATTTCACCTTTACGAAACGACAAGCTGCGTCATCTGAAACAGAAGAACTTGCTTCTTGAATCTGTCGTCAAACGAAAACAGCCGCCTTCCTCTGAAAGGAAAGCGGCTGTTTGTTTATCCTGATTATGCGCGAAGTTCCGCATTGAACGTTTCTTTCACTGCATCTACGACTCGCTGTTGCGCTGTCGTGATTTCTTCATCGACTAACGTCCGTTCTTTGTTTTGATAACGGAGGGAGAAAGCGAATGATTTTTCATTCTCTCCGACGTTCTCACCCGTGTAGACATCGAACAATTCGATCGTCTGAAGAAGTGGACCGGCTGCTTCCGTCATGACATCGACGATGGATTGCGCCGTCACTGATCGCTCGACGACGATAGCTAAGTCGCGTGTCATTGATGGGAAACGTGAAATTTCCGAGTAGACCTGCTCTTCTTTCGTACGCAGTGCCATCGCCTCTAATTCAAAGACGTACACTTCTTTTAGACCATACTGTTCTTTTGACAGACCAGGATGCACTTGACCGACGAATCCGATCGCTTCTCCGTCAAGCAAAATGCGCGCCGTCCGTCCTGGGTGCATCGATGGAATGCTCGCTGCCTCGAACGTCAACGTAACACCGACTGCAGAAGCGAGTGTCTCGACGAATCCTTTCATGACGAAGAAATCTGTTTTGACGAGCGTTCCGTGCGCACGGTGTTGTTCTGACACACCGACTGCGACGCCACCGATCATTTCTTGTTCAATCGGGAGTGTCTCAAGTGACGCATCCCGTTGCAGATAAACACTGCCGAGTTCATAAAACGCGACATCGGCATGCTGTCGTGCGACGTTATGCTGCGCGACTTCAAGGAGTCCCGGAATGAGTGACGTCCGCAGTGTCGAACGTGCTTCACTGATTGGCATCGCCAGTTTAACCGGATGCAAATCTTCTCGTTCATTGAATTGCATCGCGCGTTGTTCGCTCGTCAATGAATACGTGATGGCTTGCGAAAGACCTGCTCCCTGCAATGTCCGGCGTAAATGACGACGGTGAATGTTCCGTTTTGGTAAGAAGCCACGGCTCGCTTCAGACGGTAAGCTTGAAGTCAGTGCGTCATATCCGTAGAGACGAGCGACTTCTTCCGCTAAATCAGCTGGAATTTTCAAGTCTTGGCGGCGAGTCGGTACGCTGACTGTCAAGGCATCACCCGATAATTCAACACCGAGACCAAGACGTTCGAGTAACGTTTGCATGACCGTTCCTTCGATCTCCATACCAAGACGGTGATTGATGTACGAGACACTCGCTTCAATCAAGTGATCGTCAAGCTCGAGCGTTCCAGCTTGAGCGACACCAGCCTGAACCGTTCCACCCGAGAGTTCAGCAATCAAAGTTGCAGCCCGATCGAGTGCTAACAAGACACGACGTGGATCAACGCCCTTTTCGAAACGAGCACTCGAGTCCGAGCGAAGTCCAAGAACACGGCTCGTCTTCCGGACGGAAATCGGTGCGAAGTAAGCTGATTCTAAAATGATCGATGTCGTGTTTTCATCGACTTCGGTATTCGCTCCACCCATGACACCAGCAAGCGCGACCGGGTGTTCACCGTCAGTGATGACCAGCATCGAAGAATCGAGCGTCCGCTCTACTTCGTCGAGCGTCGTGAACGACTCTCCTGCGTGCGCTTGACGCACGACGATCCGTTTTCCGAGTTTTTCAGCATCAAATGAATGAAGCGGTTGACCTGTCTCAAGTAAGACGAAGTTCGTAACGTCGACGACGTTGTTGATCGGACGAATGCCGTTCGCAATCAAGCGGTTTTTTAACCAAGTCGGTGACTCTTGAATCGTCACGCCTTGAATTTCTCGTGCCGCGTAGAACGGGCAGTCCTCTGAATCAAGCGTCACGTCGACTGCCGTCGCAGTTTCTGCTTCGTTGACTTCAACGACCGGGAAAGTCGGTGTCGTATCGTAAAGCGCCGCCACTTCGTGTGCGACACCATACATGCTGAGGCAGTCCGAACGGTTCGGCGTTAATCCAAGCTCGAGGATTTCATCACGTAGACCGAGTAACTCCAAAACGTCTTGTCCTGGTGTGACTGGTTCACGGAACGTATGGATCCCGTCCTGCTCATCTTCTCGGATATATTTCTTTTCGAATCCGAGTTCTTCGAGTGAACAGATCATCCCTTCTGAGACGACACCTCGCAATTTGGCACGTTTGATTTTAATACCTGGCAGGCGAGCTCCGACGCGTGCGACGATGACATTTTGTCCGGCTTCGACGTTCGGTGCACCACACACGATTTGGACCGGTTCGTCTTGCCCGATGTCGACCGTCGTGACATTCAATTTATCTGCTTCTGGATGTTTTTCTTTCGTTAATACACGTCCGACGACGATGTTGTTCAACGCTTCATCCCGGACATCTACGCCTTCGACTTCGATTCCGCTCTTTGTAATCAAATCAGCCAAATCTTGTCCTGATGTGTGACTGACATCCACATATTCGTTCAACCATTGTTTTGAGACTAACATCTGCGTTCCCCCTTAAAACTGTTCGCTGAAGCGAACGTCATTCGTATAGAAGTGGCGAATATCATCGACACCGTATTTCAACATGGCAATCCGTTCGATACCCATTCCGAATGCGAAACCTGACATTTTCGTGCTATCATATTCGGCCATTTCGAGAACGTGAGGGTGAACCATTCCAGCGCCCAGAATTTCAATCCATCCCGTCTGTTTACAGATGTTACATCCTTTACCGCCACATTTGAAGCACGAGACGTCGACTTCGACGGACGGCTCCGTGAACGGGAAGAAACTTGGGCGTAAGCGGACTTCACGTGCTTCACCGAACATCTGCTTTGCGAAGGCTTCAAGCGTTCCTTTTAAGTCTGCCATCGAAATCGATTCTCCGACGACGAGTCCTTCGACTTGCATGAATTGGTGCGAATGTGTCGCATCATCTTCGTCTCGACGATAGACTTTACCTGGGCAGAGAATGCGGATCGGTTCTCCTTTCGAAGCGAGCATCGTCCGTGCTTGGACCGGTGACGTATGCGTTCGCATCAAAATTTCTTCCGTGATATAGAACGAGTCTTGCATGTCACGTGCCGGGTGATCCTTCGGTAAATTCAACATCTCGAAGTTGAACAGATCTTGCTCGACTTCTGGTCCTTCGGCAATCGTATAACCGAGTCCGACAAAGATGTCTTCGATCTCATCCGTCACCTGTTGCAAGAGATGCGCATGACCGACCTTTTTCGGACGTCCTGGTAACGTGACGTCAATTGCTTCCGCTGCCAGTTTCGCATCCATTTCTTGTTGTTTGACAGCTGTCAGACGTTGTTCCAATTGCTCTTGGATCGCTTGACGAACTGTATTTGCGATCTCACCGACGACTGGTCGTTCTTCCGCTGATAACTTTCCCATTCCTCGTAATACTTCTGTGATTGGTCCCTTTTTCCCGAGATACTTGACTCGGACATCATTGAGATCTTTTTGTGTTGTTGCCTGATCGACTAATGTCAACGCTTCATCGCGTAATGCTTCTAATTGCTCGCGCATCTTTCCCACTCCTTTAGTTGAAGATATAAAAAAACGTCCCTCCGGCAAATGCCGAAGGGACGATGTAAACACCGTGGTACCACCCTTGTTTGACTTTTCAATCGAAAAGTCCTCCAATTGCGCGATAACGGGCGCATCCCGTCACGATCTCTCGTGCGACTCCGGAGTGAATTCGGTTAGCAGATTCACGAAGCAGTTTTCAGTCTACGACCGCTTCTCCCTGATTGAATCGTTCCCTAACGTACTCTGTTCCATCAACGTCCATGATGTATTCCTGATGTTCACTTTAGCATGAACGCTTGTCGGTTTCAATCCACGCTTGCAAAATGATAGAGCAAAATGCCAGCCGCTACTGCCGCATTCAATGACTCCGCTTTACCGCGGATCGGGATGTAGGCACGCTCATCACAATAAGAGAGCAATTCTGGCGCAACGCCTTGTGCTTCGTTCCCGATGATCAAACCGAGTGCATCCATCGGTGCGATCGTTTGATAAGACGTCGCTCCTTCTAACGCCGTGCCGATTACCGCAATTCCTTGTTCGTGCAGGGCATTGACTGCCTCTTCGAGTGGCATGGAGATAACCGGTAGGTGGAACAGCGATCCTTGCGTCGCACGGATGACTTTTCCGTTATAGACGTCAACTGTTCCCGGGCCGACGACGACCCCATCGAATCCAGCTGCGTCAGCTGTCCGAATCATCGTCCCAACGTTCCCTGGATCTTGCAGACGATCGAGCAACAAATAGCGTCCTCGTTCTAATTGTGCCGAAGCTTGTTTCATCTCACAGACAGCGAAGATGCCTTGCGACGTTTCCGTCTCAGCCAGTACTTTGATGACGGCTTCATCGATCGTAAAGACATCGGCATTTCGTTTCCAAGAGCCGGGTACTTGGTACGATTCACGCACGATCAATTCCTTGACGATTCCAGCGCGAACAGCTTCTTCAATCAAGTGTTCTCCTTCAATTAAGAAACGGTTCGTCTGCAGGCGTCCTTTTTTCGTTAAGAGTTTTTTCCATTGTTTAACGATTTCGTTCTTTGCTGATGCGATGTGCTTCATTGTTTTATTACCCCTCGTAGATCGCTTGGACGGTCTCCGCATCCAGACGTTTTGTCACAGCAACGACTAAATCGACGGCTGCTTCGAAATCGGCTTTATGCATGATTGAGACGTTCGTGTGTAGGTAACGGATCGGTACAGTCAAGGCAAGTGATGGAACACCTGTATTCGATAAGTGGAACTTCGCTGCATCCGTTCCGCCACCTGGTGTTAAGTCCAGTTGATACTTGATATTTTCTTCTGTTGCGACTTTCGTCACGAAATCGATCAATCCACGATGTGCGATCATCGACGCATCGAACATGATGACTTGAACGCCTTCACCTAATTTCGACAATGCTTCACGATCGGTCATTCCTGGCGTATCACCCGGGATACCTGTATCGACAGCAAAGGCGATCGATGGTTTGAGTAGGTGTGCGACAGTTTGAGCCCCACGTAACCCGACTTCTTCCTGAACAGTCGCTCCCGCGAAAATCGTGTTCGGATGTCCGTCCGCTTTTAAGCGCTTGATTGCTTCGATTGCGATGGCACAACCAATGCGGTTGTCCCACGCTTTTGCCATCAAGAAGTTCTCATTTTTCATCACAGTAAATTCGCAATGTGGAACGACCGTATCACCCGGACGAATTCCCCAACCGTCGACTTCTTCTTTTGATGAAGCACCGATATCGATGAACATGTCTTTAATGTCGACCGGCTTATTGCGCGCTTCCGGTGGTAAAACATGAGGTGGTTTTGCACCAATTACACCTGGAATGACTTCACCAGATGACGTCACAATATTCATACGCTGTGCCAAGAGGACCTGACCCCACCAACCGCCGAGTGGTTGGAAACGAAGGAATCCTTTTTCATCAATCTTCGTGACCATGAATCCGACTTCATCCATGTGACCCGCAATCAATACACGTGGTGCATCTTCGCCTGCGCCTTTATGTTCAGCAAAGAGACTACCGAGACCATCTTGGTGGAATGCTTCTGCATGAGGTTCTAGATATTCACGCATGAGGCTCCGGACTTCTTTTTCGTTTCCCGGTACACCTGTTGCGTCCGTGAGACGTTTTAGCATATGTAATTGTTCGTTCATCTGATTTCCTCCTTAGTAACCGTTGTCTTGTCGCACATGGTTTGCTTCATTTTTAGAAATGTAAGCCTTGAAAATCATATCCTGTGTAAAGCCTAGTGTAGCACCTAATGCAAGGTATGCACCAATCAGAACATCATAACTTTGTTCCGTCCGCGAAATCGCAAAGACGTTCGTTTTGTTATAGACGTCTAAAAAAGCATCTGTTGCTGTCAAATAGAAGTCACCTTCAGTAAAATGACTTTTCTTGTAATCAAGTGCTAGACCTAGTGAGAGTAGAAAATGGACGCCATCGACATATTCCTCAAGAATTGTGACTTGAGCGGATGGTCCCTTCTTCGACCAGAACTTAAAGCAACGTGTCTCGTTCGCAAGTTCACCGAGTTCGACCAGTAAGGCGAGCAGACGCTCGTCGAATTGATTGCCTGTCAATTGATGTTCTGACTGAATCCGTTTATCCAACTGTTCTTGCATCTCAAAAAGTGTCAACCAATCCATCTTTAATTCTCCTTCTATCTAAAAAAATCATATGACCGTCTCATCGACGTGCCTTCTTATTTTATCATTAAATCGAAAAAAACGTCGGAGAATTAAATTCCCCGACGAATTGTAGAACTTAAGCGTTCAATTTTGCTTTTGCTGTGTCAGCAAGTGAAGCAAATGCAGTTGCATCTGTAACTGCGAGGTCAGCGAGCATCTTACGGTTAACGTCGATACCTGCTAATTTAAGACCATGCATCATGCGGCTGTAAGAAAGACCGTTGATACGTGCTGCCGCATTGATCCGAGTGATCCAGAGGCGACGGAAGTCACGTTTCTTTTGACGACGGTCACGGTAAGCGTACATGAGAGATTTCATGACTTGCTGTTTCGCAACCTTGAAGAGTGTATGTTTCGAGCCGTAGTAGCCCTTAGCTAATTTGAGTTGTTTTTTACGACGTTGACGAGTCGTATATCCGCCTTTTACGCGTGGCATATAAATTCCCTCCTAAATCTGTATACGATTGGATAAATTACTTCGCGATCATGTGACGGATGCGTTTGAAGTCACCCGTAGATACCATGCTAGCTTTACGTAATTTACGTTTCGCTTTTGTTGATTTGTTACCGAACAAGTGGCTTGTGTAAGCACGACCACGTTTCAATTTGCCAGAAGCAGTACGTTTGAAACGTTTAGAAGCACCGCGGTGCGATTTCATTTTAGGCATGAGAGATTCCCTCCTACTTCGATTCGATTAGTCTTCTTTCTTAGGAGCAAGCACGAGGAACATGCTGCGTCCTTCCATCTTCGGTCTCTGTTCCACAACACCGAACTCACTTAAATCCGTTGCGAGGCGTTCGAGAACGCGTTTACCGATTTCCGAGTGAGTGATGGCACGACCGCGGAAACGAATGCTCGCTTTCACTTTGTTACCATTCTCCAAGAATTTCTTCGCATTACGGAATTTCGTTTGGAAGTCGTTCTCCTCGATCGTCGGGCTAAGACGAACTTCTTTCATCTGAATCACTTTCTGATTCTTCCGAGTTTCTTTGTCCTTCTTTTGCATCTCGAAACGGTATTTACCGTAGTCCATGATCTTACAAACTGGCGGCGTCGCTTGTGGAGCGACCATGACGAGGTCAAGTTCCGCTTCCTCTGCGAGACGTAGCGCTTCGTTGCGTGATTGGACACCTAGTTGAGCACCATCCGCTCCGATAAGACGAACTTCCCGGGCACGGATGCTTTCATTGATTAACAGATCTTTGCTAATGGTTAGCACCTCCATCGTGCATTGCACGAAAAATGAATGATAGAAAACGCTATAAAAAAAGCGTCGGCAGTTCTTCCCGCCCACACTCATAAGGAACGTCAAAGCATAGCAGTCGCTACACATTGCGTATCTTCATGATGAACCAGTACGAGTCGTCATACATGGTGAGAAGCGGGATGCTTCTGCTTTGTTGTCATTTCACTTTGCTATCATAGCACTTGTTTTCCCGTGATGTCAAGCCGCTTTCTATGTTCTTACAGAACGTTGCTCACATACTTGATTATAATAGCAATCCTTTGACGGATAAGCAAGAAGTTTCTAACCTGTTTTTCACGGGTACACTCTTAACATGGAAAAAAAGATTCAGAACATTCGCAAGCAAAATTGTTTATTTAGAATGATTATTGTTTTATAATCAATTTAATCTTACATAAGGGGGAGAATAACAGATGACTGAAAAACGATTAACGACCAATCAAGGTGTACCAATCGGAGACAACCAGAATTCACGTACGGCTGGACGTCGCGGACCAACGTTATTAGAAGACTATCAATTAATTGAAAAGATGGCCCATTTCGACCGGGAACGTGTACCTGAGCGTGTCGTACACGCTCGTGGATTCGGTGCTCACGGTGTCTTCACTGTCAAAAACTCAATGAAAAAGTACACGAAAGCTGCGTTTTTACAAGAAGAAGGGACAGAAGTTCCTGTTTTCGCCCGTTTCTCGACTGTTATTCACGGCACGCATTCTCCAGAGACACTCCGCGATCCACGTGGATTCTCTGTCAAGTTCTATACAGAAGAAGGAAACTGGGATTTCGTCGGGAACAACCTTCCTGTCTTCTTCATTCGTGACGCTATGAAGTTCCCGGATATGGTCCATTCACTTAAACCAGATCCACGCACGAACATTCAAGATCCTGACCGCTACTGGGACTTCATGACACTTCGTCCGGAATCGACGAACATGCTCATGCATCTCTTTACGGATGAAGGCATTCCTGCAAGCTACCGTAAAATGCGTGGTTCTTCCGTCCATTCATTCAAATGGGTGAACGCTCATGGCAATACGGTTTACGTTAAACTACGCTGGGTACCGAAAGCTGGCATTCATAATCTCTCAGCAGAAGAAGCAACGGAGATTCAAGGAAAAGACTTTAACCACGCTTCAAACGATACGTTCCAAGCGATTGAAGAC
This sequence comes from Exiguobacterium sp. KKBO11, assembly GCF_001644945.1. Lineage (NCBI taxonomy): Bacteria > Bacillati > Bacillota > Bacilli > Caryophanales > Exiguobacterium > Exiguobacterium sp. KKBO11. The sequence continues at coordinate 610,361 of NZ_LUCU01000011.1, read as the reverse complement.
GGAGATTATCCGGAATGGGATCTGTTCGTACAGGTGCTCGATCCGGCTGACGTCGATCAGTTCGATTTCGATCCGCTCGATGCAACAAAAGATTGGTTTGAAGATGTCATCCCGTTCCAACACGTCGGTACGATGACTTTGAATAAGAACGTCGATAACTATTTCGCTGAAACGGAATCTGTCGGATTCAACCCAGGTGTCTTGATTCCAGGAATGTTGCCATCTGAAGATAAGTTATTACAAGGTCGCTTGTTCTCCTATTCCGATACGCAACGTTACCGTATCGGAACGAACTACCAACAACTTCCGATCAACTGTCCGTTCGCACAAGTGAACAACTATCAACGTGATGGTGCAATGCCAGTCGGTCAACAAACGAGTCCGGTAAACTACGAACCGAACCGCTATCAAGAAGAACCAAAAGAAACACCAGAGTATACGGAAGAAAACCAGCCGTTACTTGATGATAAACACGGTCGTCTCGAAATCGAGAAGACGAATAACTTCGGTCAAGCCGGTGAAGTATACCGTCGTCTGACAGAAGACGAGCAAGCAGCTCTTCTGAAGAACCTCGTCAATGATCTCGAGCAGGTTCGTCATGAGAACACGGTCTTGCTCGCAATCTGCAACTTCTACCGTGCTGATGCTTCACTCGGTCAGAAACTATCAGAAGCGCTTCAAGTCGATATCGAACCGTTCTTGCAACAAATGCGTTCATAATATGGCACAAGCACCCTCGACGCTCGTCTTGGGTGCTTTCTTGTGTCTTAGTATGGAATGAAATCATATCGTTCTGCTGTTTTATATGTGAACTCATTGAGTTTTTTAAATAAGACGATTTGATCGAGTCCAACCTGCTTGACTGTATTTTGTTGCATGTAACGTTTTTGCTCTGCCGTAAACGTATTATAGATCGGAGCATAGCCATTGCTTTGGAACGGTTGCATTTGAATCGCTCGATCCGCGTCTTCAAATCGATTGTAGCGAATCGTCCCTCCGACAACTCCTCTACCGAGAATCGTCATCGCTTTTCCATCCGCCCGGTGCACGTTTCGAATCGTATTGTAACGGACCGTCGGATTCTTCCAGTTCATCATCGAAATCGCATAATCTTTTGTTCCATCAATCGTATTTTTTTCGATCCGCACATTCGTGTGTAATCGATTTTCTGTGTATTGATGTGTGCCGATTGCCACGTTGATGTTACGGAACAAGTTATTACGAATCGTGATATCTGCGTTCGGAGTTCCGTCTTGTTTCGACCACTTCCAGTTGAACCCTTTTGTGATTGGGTCTGGTGTATCGAGATTAATCGATTCATTCGGACCTGTATTCGGTATCATGACGGCGTCGACGAATTTCATGTTTTCGATGACTGCCTTTTTCGTCGCATCAAGTTCCATTGCATGTGAACCCTTTTGATTCCGTACTGTGATGCCACCAATATACAAGTTTTGATTATGAGCAATAGCGAACGCTGAACCAAGCGTATATCGATTCAAGTCGATTTGTGCATTCCCTTTTCCGATGATTTTAACGTTTTGTGAGCCATCATACTTTCCGACCTTTTTGTTCAAACGCAATACGGATGGAGCAACAAGATCAAATACACTGGTTGTTGAACTAATCTTCGTCGTTCCTGTCTCCGTCGTCTTCTTGATGATGACGCCATCTTCCAAGATCACCGTCGTATTGGACGGAATACCGACACGTAGTGGAGACAGATATGTTCCTTTCGTCAAGACGAGTGTCCCGCCTCCCTCTTTTTCAAGACGTTCCAAATAAGAGCGCATCGTATAGTGATTGCGCGTCTTTGCGTTATAGGTCGTATATTTACGAATCGTCGGGTCAATCGCTTCTGTTTTTGGTGTGATCCGGTATGTCTTTTTAGTCGTCGCCGCATCCGCTTTTCCCGGATGAATACCGATTAAAAGTGAAGAGGCGATGAGAACAGCAAGAGTCGTCTGTTTCATTTTTTGTAACTTCCTTCCCATCCTTCAAAACATTCCATCCAATGAAGGTTTATTATAGCATTTATCCAATTAAAGGAAAAATGATTTTCGGTTATGTTGGATAGATTTAGCTGGATGATCTATCTTTTTCATCGGCTTGTTTCTTCCTTCTTTTAAGTATCACATCACAAAAAAAGTCCGCCCTACAATAGCAGGACGAACTCTTTCATGAGACTATAATTATTTTGAACGGTTCGCGATTTCTTGCTCTAAGTCGGCAACGAATTGTTCAAGTGATGCGTTGCTTGAGTCTTTTGAACCGTAGCGACGAATGTTGACTTCGCGCGATTCGACTTCTTTGTCACCTAAAACGAGCATGACTGGTACTTTATTGACTTGTGCTTCACGAATCCGGTATCCGAGTTTCTCGTCACGGAAATCTGTTTCGACACGAATTCCTTTTTTCAGCAAGATCGCTTTGATTTCACGGGCATAGTCTTCATGCACTTTAGAAACCGGAATCAATTTCACCTGGACCGGTGCGAGCCATGTTGGGAACGCGCCTTTGTATTCTTCGATCAAGTATGCGACGAATCGTTCCATCGTCGAAACGACACCACGGTGTAAGACGACCGGACGGTGATCTTGTCCGTCATTTCCTTTGTACGTCAATTCGAATCGCTCTGGTAAGAGGAAGTCGAGTTGGACTGTCGAAAGCGTCTCATCTTTACCAAGTGCTGTCCGAACTTGCACGTCAAGCTTCGGTCCGTAGAAGGCAGCTTCGCCTTCTGCTTCGAAGTATTCGAGTTCGAGCTCATCCATTGTTTCTTTCAACTCACGTTGCGCCATTTCCCAAATCGCATCGTTATCGAAGTACTTCTCTTTATCCGCTGGGTCACGGTACGAAAGACGGAATTTGTAATCCGTGATTCCGAAGTCAGCATAGACTTCTTGAATGAGGTGAACGATGGCTTTGAACTCATCTTTCATTTGGTCAGGACGGACGAACGTATGTCCATCGTTAAGGACCATGTAACGAACGCGCTGAAGACCAGTCAAGGCACCAGACATCTCATAACGGTGCATACCACCAAGCTCCGCGACACGAAGCGGTAAATCACGGTACGAACGCGGTTCGTTCTTGTAGACCATCATGTGGTGTGGACAGTTCATCGGACGAAGAACGAGTTCTTCATTGTCCATCTCCATTTTCGGGAACATGTCATCTTGATAGTGATCCCAGTGACCCGATGTCTTGTATAGATCGACTGAACCGAGAACCGGTGTATAGACGTGCTCATATCCAAGTTCGAGTTCTTTATCGACGATATAACGTTCGACCGTCCGACGGATCGCTGCTCCTTTTGGTAACCACATCGGGAGTCCTTGACCGACTTCTTGAGAAGTGAAGAACAAGCCAAGTTCCTTCCCGAGTTTACGGTGATCCCGCTCTTTCGCTTCAGCAAGGAAGTGGAGATGTTGTTTCAACTGATCTTTTGTCGCCCATGCTGTACCGTAAATCCGTTGTAACATCTTGTTTTTTGAATCGCCACGCCAGTAAGCACCAGCAATGCTCATCAATTTGAAGACTTGTAGCTTCGCTGTCGCTGGAACGTGTGGTCCACGGCAGAGATCGAAGAATTCGCCTTGACGGTAAATCGTCAAATCCTGATCAGCAGGAATCGATTCGATCAATTCGACTTTCAACGGATCATTGAGTTCTTTATAAATCGCGAGTGCTTCGTCACGCGAGACGACTTCCCGTTCGATTGGCAAATTCTCACCGGCGATTTTATTCATCATTTTCTCGATTTCTGGTAAGTCTTCTTCTGTCAGACGACGTTCCATATCGATGTCATAGTAGAAACCATTCTCGATCGTCGGTCCGATTCCGAGATGAATCGTTTCATCCGGATACAGACGTTTGATGGCTTGTGCCATCAAGTGAGCTGAAGAGTGACGAATCAAATCGAGCCCTTCTTCTGAATCCGGCATGATCAATTCGATTGTGCCATCCTCTTCGATTGGACGACGATAATCGATTGCGTGCCCGTTTAGTTTTGCAGCAAATGCTTTTTTACGAAGTCCTGGGCTGATTGAAGCAGCGACTTCTTCTGCTGTCGTACCGACTGCAAATTCCTTTACGGCGCCATCTGGAAATGTAAGTGCGATGTTTGACATGACTGTTTCCCCCTTTAACAAAATAAAAAAGACTCATCCCTAAAAAGGGACGAGTCTTAATCTCGTGGTACCACCCTCGTTCCCGGACCAATGTTGGTTCGGCTCGAACACGCGTTAACGGGCGTGAGGCGCAAACGGATTAGCCCCGTTCGTGCTATGAGGGAGTAAAGACATGAATGATGCCATGAGAAGCTTCCACCATTCTTCTCTCGCTAGTTTGGTTCATTTCATACTTCATATCCTCAATCGTTGCATCGTCTATTGACGTGTCATTAGTATAACGAATCGGTCGCTTCCTTGACAAGGAAAATTAGTAGCGACGTCGATTTTCACCAAGGAACTCAATCGGTTGCGTCGTCGTCCGGATCCGTTCCATCAGTCGTGCGGCCTTTAACTTATCGCCTTGATCGTTCGTGATCCCGAAATGAAGCTCGAGTTCGTCATACGATAAGTTCGAGCTGAACAATGTCGGCAGACGATGCATCATGCGGTATTGCAAAATGATTCCGAACAACTCATCCCGTACCCACGGACTGATCGATTCTGCACCGATATCATCAATTAATAAGACTGGAATCGTTTGGAATCCTTCGAGGAACGTATCGAACGAGTCCGACCGAATCCGCCGTTTTGCTTCAGCGACGAACCCCGGGGCATGGACGAGAATCGTTGCAATCCGTTCTTTCTTCAGTGCATTCCCGATCGCAGCCAAGAGATACGTTTTCCCGACACCAAAGCTACCGTGCAGGTACAGTCCCTTTACATGCTCTTTTGAGCGCAAATGATTGAGGAACTGCGACGCCGCTCGCAAGGCGAGCTTCCGGTCCGTCGTCGACAAGTCGAAATCGCTGAAGTTCGCATCGCGCACTTCGTCCGGCAGGAACAGACTCTTGAACTTTTTCTCAAGTGCACGTTCATCTTCTCGATCTTTGAGTGCTTGTGACTTCTCATATGAGACGACGATCTGTCCTTTTTCGACGTGCAGGATCGGCTGATAGCCTTCGATGACGGCTTTATTTTCAATCAATCGATTCCCATCCATCTGTTCCGCGTATTCGTTCAGTTTGAGCATGCCCCGCTCGATCATCCGTTGATCGATCTCTGGATGGGTCCGTAAGAACATGACGACCCCCGGATGAGACAACACCCGTTGTTGAATCGCTCGAACCGATTCTGCAACGTCCGGTCGACTTAATATTTTTTCGATAGATGATTGGATATGTTCCATGTCCCGACTCCTTTAGTTCCCCTTCAGTTCTCGTAAGATTCGTTCCATCTCTTCATCGTCTGGAACATCCGCTTCGAAACTCGCTTTTTTAGAGGCTTCATACTGTTGCTGTTTCGCCTTCTCTTCTTGCAACCACTTCGGGTTCGGACCGCCGTTCGTATTGCTGGTCCGTCCCCGACGTCCACCAACGGTCTGACGCGCTCGCTCTTGTTTTTGCTCCTGCTTCTTCGCAATCAAATCATCTTGCTCCTGCGTCTTCGCCAGTGCCTCGGATGCTGTCACGTACCCTTTCTGTTTCCAATCATCGACGATGGATAAGAGGAAGTTCTTACTGAAGCGATTGTCTTTTTTGACGACGAGCGCATAGTAGTAGGCGGCATTGACGATCCCGGATGACATTTCATAATCGATGATCAATTGCTGGATCAACTCTTCATCTCGTTCAGACAACGCTTTGACTTTTCGTAACTTCGCGACATAATGCTTCGGATGGGTGCTTTCCATCGTCTCCGTTGCTTCGACGTCTCCGACCTCGATCGTATCGAGTGAGGCAACCTTCGCTTTTTTCTCACGGCTGAGTTTTTGTTTCGCTGACAGCATCATCTGTTTGCAACGTTCTTGTTTCTCAGCATCGGTCATCGGCAAGTATGCTTCGTGACGGAAACGGGCGTTCAACAGTTCCGCCATCAACGCTTCATTCGACTGCGTGACGTACGCAAGCTTTACGAGCAGATGATCGATTGCCTTTGAATAAAACGAGCGTGGCAAAAAGCGATCGGTTTGACGTTTCATCTCTTCTAAATCAAACGAATAATCGAATTCATATACTGCTCGTTCCTGTTTCGCATAGGCCTTCGGTTGATGCGCAGAAGCAAGACCAGCTTTCACATCGAACACTTGATCAAATCGGACCGTCCGATCAACGATGTTCTTCGGAAGCGGTTCCGTCCGGAAACGATGCTGGAGGGAGCGGAAACGAATTTCACCGACGCGGTAGAATAGCAGACTCGATAACACCCCGTCATTCAAGAAAGTGTTCGGCGCGAGCGGCACCCGGATTTGATAGATGTAGCGATACGCGGCTTGGCGCGCTTCGAACGTCCGGATCAAACCGATGCCTTCTAGCTTGAATAACTCTTCCTTGAACTCATCGACGGAAAAACCGAGTAGCGTTCCGAGTTCTGCATGGGAGATGTATTGGGATTTTGTCTTTCCCGGAATCATCTCGCTCCAAAACGTTTGATAGAGTCCAAGTGCTTTGACACCAATGATCGGCTGGTACAAATAATATAAAGATTGATAGGCTTCACGGTCGACGACACCATTGCTCATCACTAAGCAAAGATCGGTACCGGAAAGTTCACGTTCTACCATCTGACTCGTCCTTTCCTTAGGGAGAAAAAGAGAGATGCGCTGACCGGACAGACGACCTCTCTTATATCACGTTCAATTTTCACGGTCATTTTCTTGATGTCGCTCCATCAGTTCAGAGAGCTCTTGGAAGAAGACATTGATGTCCTTGAATTGTTTATAGACACTCGCAAAGCGGACGTATGCTACTTCATCGACGGAAGCTAATTCATTTAACACGAGACGTCCGACCTGCTCACTTGGAATCTCATGCTGAGCCGTCGCCCGCAATGCCTTTTCGACCCGACTGACGACTGTTTCTAGCTGTTCAATCGAAATCGGTCGTTTTTCACAGGCACGCACTAGTCCCCGCAAAATTTTATCACGATTGAACTCGTCGCGCGTTCCGTCTTTCTTTACGATGATTAAAGGGGTCTGTTCGACCATTTCGAAAGTCGTAAAGCGATAGCCGCAAGACTCACATTCACGTCTCCTCCGAATCGAACCGAAATCCTGGACCGGTCTTGAGTCCAGTACTTTTGTTCCGTTAAAATTACAGGCTGGACAGCGCATGCCGTACCTCCGTTCACGTGATTTCTTTTGTTCCAATCATTTTTAATCGATATCCCGCGTCAAGTGATGCATAGATGCGCTCGATGTGTTTTTCGAGATCAGGTCCGAGAAGACTTTCACGATGTAAGAATAGATCGACGGCTGTACGTCCGCCCGCCACCATGATGACGGTCGCGAGTCCGTCGACTTCTTTTAATGTAAAAGCGAGTTCTCCACGTTCCGCGTCAACACGACGCACCGTTCCGCCCTCTTGCTTTAAGATATTTTCTAAACCAGCAAACAACATCTCGACTGTTGCCGCATAGTAGTGTGTGCGTAAATTTTCGTTTTTATGTGTATCGGATGTCTCTAGCTGTTTTTGCAAGCGTTCTTTCAGTCCCATGGTCATCCTCTTTTCTTTGTTTCTTCTACTATTAAGAATAACAGACGTCAGACATATTAAAAAGCCCTCGTCTGAACGACGAGGGCTTGACGAATTCGTGTGTGTTGTCAGTTGACGTGCTGGACAGTAGCCGCTGGAACTTGAACAGGTCCCATACCACGTGGAATTTCGACATTTTCACGGATTTTCGCATCGAGCTTTTCAGCAATGTAGTTCGCTGCGATGGCTGGATCGATCCGATCCCCACAAGTAAAGACATCAACCGATGCATACCCGTGCTCTGGGAAACTGTGAATCGTCAAGTGCGATTCAGAGATAATGACGACGCCACTGACGCCGTGTGGTGCAAACTTGTGGAATGCTACTTCTCGTACTTCTGCACCTGCTTGAAGTGCTGCGTCAACGAAAAGTCGTTCAACGAATTCCATGTCGTTCAATTTTTCAGGATTACAATCCCAAAGTTCTGCAATAATGTGTCTTCCCATAGTATCCATTTGTGGATCCCCCCTACATTCAATGGTCTTCAAAGTAGTTGATCACTTACTTTGCGCCTGAGTCGTTCGCACCCACGGGGGAAAGTTAGTCCAGAGAGGTCCTAACCCTTTAAGCTGCGATTGCCAGACCGATTGAAGTTCACGATTTGAATTATAGCGAGTATCAAAAAGATACACAAGGATAAATTTCAAAAATTAATACATTTCTAGAAAAAAAACGGGACAGGTCCCGTCGTTACTGGGATCTGCCCGTTGTCATTAATTCAATTCAAGTTCTTTTTCAACCGTTCCCATTGCCTCTAAGTGCGCCGAAACAAGATGTACGAGGTCGACGACGCGGCAGGAGTAACCCCACTCATTATCGTACCAAGCGAGGACCTTCACCTGACGACCACCCATGACCATCGTCGAGAGTCCATCGACGACCGTCGAACGCTCTTCTCCGTTGAAGTCGATCGAAACGAGCGGTTCCATCGTCATTCCGAGAATGCCTTCAAGCGCACCGTCCGCTGCTTTCGTGAACGCTTCGTTCACTTCAGCAACTGTCGTATCGCGACTGACTTCGACGACGAGATCGACGAGTGAGACGTTTGGTGTCGGAACACGAAGCGCGAGTCCATTCAATTTTCCTTCCAAGTGTGGCAAGACGAGAGAAATCGCCTTTGCCGCACCTGTCGATGTTGGAATGATGGATGAGCCACATGCACGGGCGCGTCGTAAATCCTTATGTGGATTATCAATATTATTTTGATCGTTCGTAAACGCGTGAACCGTCGTCACGAGACCCGATTCGATTCCGAATGCCCGGTCGATGACTTGCACGACAGGTGCGAGACAGTTCGTCGTACACGATGCGTTCGAGACGATAGCATCTGTTTCATGATCATACATGTCGTCATTGACACCCATGACGATCGTCCGGACATCCCCTTTAGCAGGTGCCGTGATGACGACCTTTTTTGCGCCTGCCACTAAATGCTTCGCAGCACCCGTATCTGAGTTGAACTTTCCTGTCGCTTCGACGACGATATCGATGCCGAGTTCCCCCCACGGCAATAGTTCAGGATTACGTTCACTGACGATTTGAATTTGTCTTCCGTCAACCATCAACGCCCCATCGATGATGTCGACCGGATAATTGAATTTCCCATGTACCGTGTCGTACTTGATTAAATGTGCGAGTGTTTCGACTGGATAACTTGCATTGATTGCTACGACTTCGCTTTTCCCCTCAGCGATCAGACGTCGAAAGACCATTCGACCAATTCGACCAAAACCATTGACTGCCACCTTGACTCCCATGTGCGGATCCCCCTTCAATGTGACGGATGTAGCTCCGTTTACAGATAGAACTATATCATGAAATGTAAGCGATTTCATTATGTTCTCTAAAAAAAGTGAGAGAAGATGGAAACTTCTCTCACTTCACACTTTTCATGTGTCACTCTCATGCTTATCGGTGTCATATAATACTAACCATTTATCGATTTGTTGATATAACGAATCAAGACTCCCATCATTGAAGAACACATCATCCGCAAGCTCTTTTTTCTGTTCAATGCTAAGTTGCGAATGAATACGTGCATATGCTTCTTCTTCCGATAGGTCATTACGTTGCATCAATCGTCTTAACTGCATGTTTTCCGGACAATACACGACTACGACACGATCGAACAGCGTCCGCCAATCGCCTTCAAGTAACAACGGAATATCAAATACGACGAGCGAATGTCCTGAACGTTCATAGGCATCTGCTTCATCAAGCATCTGTCGTCGAATACTTGGGTGCATCAACTGATTCAGCTGTTGTCGTTTTTCGCTATCCTGAAAAATGATTTGTCCAAGTTTTGGACGAACGAGACGTCCTTCCTCGAATGCTTCCGGGAAAGCCATCTTGACCGTTTCATAGGCTCGTCCTCCTGGCTCAACGACTTCTCGCGCAACGAGATCCGCATCGATGACCGCTATTCCTTTTTGCTTCAGATAGCTAGAAACCGTACTTTTACCGGTGGCGATACTGCCCGTCAGACCAACCCTCATAAGGCGACCTGTTGGCACGTCGGACAGAAGTGTGTTCCCCGTCCGCCGACTTTGATTTTTTCAATGGCAGTGCCACAACGGGGACACGGTTCACCCTTTTGACCGTATACCGCGAGTTGAAGCTGGAACTCACCTTTTCCAGAAGGTGAGACATAACTTCGGATCGTACTTCCTCCCGCTTCCACTGCTTGTCGTAAGACGTCGACACCGGCTTGATGGATGCGTGAGATATCATCAAGCGTCAAGGCACCAGCCTTCGTCAACGGATGGACGCGTGCCGCATGCAGGGTCTCATCGACATAGATGTTACCGAGACCAAGGAAGATCGATTGGTCAAGTAATGCCGTTTTGATTGGACTTCTTTTTTTACGAATTAAATTCTCCGCTAACACTTCTGCTGTGAATTCTGGATCGAACGGTTCACGCTCCAGCTGTGCCAGTGGAGCAGTCTGCATTGCTGTTTCCTTATCACGCAATTCCATCGTTCCGAACTTCCGGACGTCATTGTAATGCAGCTCCGAACCATCCGTGAATCGGAAGACGACATGAGTATGTTTATCCCTCTCGACCGGTTGCGGATACGGGAAGTACTTCCCTTCCATCCGCAAATGGCTGACGAGATAAAAACGATCGAAATCAAAGAGTAGGAACTTACCGCGACGTTCGACGCGTTCGATCCGTTCTTGATGTAAGGCATCTGCAAATGGTGCCACTTCCATCCCCCGAATCATTTTCGGGTGGTAGACTTTGACGGAAGAGACTGTTTTTCCAGAGACCGAACGTTCTAAACTGCGGCGAACGGTCTCGACTTCAGGTAATTCAGGCACGTCTATTCCTCCTTGCTTACTTCGTTTCGTACCACGTATGTCCTGCGCCCCCATCGACGCGTAGCGGTACGGATAGTTCGACGGTCTGCTCCATCGCTTGTTTGACCAGCGCTTGTAGCGCATCGAGTTCTTCGTCTGGTGCTTCAAAAATCAATTCATCGTGTACTTGTAGTAACAAACGTGCTTTCAGATCAGATGCCTGTAAGGCAGCATGCACATCAAGCATCGCTTTTTTAATGATATCCGCAGCCGAACCTTGAATCGGCGTATTGATTGCCGTACGTTCCGCAAAACCACGTAAGTTGAAGTTTTTCGAATTGATATCCGGGATGTTACGGCGCCGGTTCATCAACGTTTCGACGAACCCATTCGCTCGTGCCGTCTCAATCGCCGTATCCATGAACTGTTTGATTTGCGGGAACAGCTCGAAATAACGATCGATGAACGATTGTGCTTCCTTCCGCGTGATGTTCAAGTTTTGTGACAATCCATAATCGCTGATTCCATAAATAATGCCGAAGTTGACGGCTTTCGCCTGACGACGCATGTTTCCTGTGACATCCTCCGGTTCGACACCAAAGACACTACTTGCCGTTTGGGTATGGATGTCCTCATCATGTAAGAACGCATCGACAAGCGTCTGATCCTGCGACATATCAGCCATGACACGTAATTCGATTTGTGAATAGTCGGCAGCGTACAGTGACCAGCCTGTCTCACTTGGAACGAAGGCTTTTCGAATCTTCCGTCCTTCTTCAATCCGAATCGGGATATTCTGAAGGTTCGGATTGACCGAACTTAAACGGCCGGTCTGGGCAATCGTCTGAGCAAAACGGGTATGAATCTTTCCGTCTTCCTTGATGACTTTTTGTAAGCCTTCGACATACGTCGACTGTAATTTTTGGAGCTCCCGGTATAACATGATGTGATCGATGACCGGATGCAGCGGACGCAGTTTTTCAAGGACGTCTGCGGCAGTCGAGTAGCCGGTCTTTGTTTTCTTGAAGGCGGGCAGTTCGAGTTTTTCAAACAGAATCACACCAAGTTGTTTCGGTGAATTGATATTGAACGACTCACCTGCCGCTTCAAAGACCAACGTCTCAAGTTCCGTTAAACGTCCGGCAAGATCTGCTTGCATCGATTGGAGCGTCGCGACGTCGACACGAATCCCGGTCCACTCCATCTCAGCGAGGACACCTGACAATGGACGCTCTAGTGTTTCATACAGCTCATATTGCTGATTCGCCTTCAACTCTTCCCGGACTTTCGGGAACAATAACTCGATCATCCGTGCCTTTTCTGCAAGATAAGGATGTAATACGTCATCCGCTGGGGCTAGACGTTTGGCTCCCTTACCGAGGACTGCTTCTTCGTTCGGTGCCATCAATGCATAATGACCAGCAATTGAAGCGAGCGTCGTGCCGCCACTTAAGTTCAATAAGTAACCCGCTAATAACAGATCCTCATAACCGTTTAAGGTTAAGCCGTGCTTACGCAACGCGAATGCGACTTGTTTGGCATCAAGACAAATCTTCCGATGTTCCGACTCGATCCATTGGCGGAATGCGGGATCCTCGACGAGCGTCGGGGCAGCAACATAGATCGTGTCAGGCGTTGCGATCGCAAACCCGATGATGTCCTCTTCCATGTAATCCTCTCGCAACTGTTCAGCAAGCAACACCGCATCGGTAACGTCTTCAGGAAGTGAAGTGATCGTCACGACGTTCAACTGCTCTTTATCCTCTTCTTTGACGACAGGGGCGAATCGATTCGTCAACGACTTGAAGCCGAGCGACTGGAACAACGAATACGGCACTTGGGTATCAACGTCGCGAATTTGCAAATCATCTAGCGTCGTCTCGAGCGGGACATCGACTTTAATCGTCGCAAGTTCTTTCGATAGTCGTGCTAAATCTTCGTTCGCGATGACTTTTTCCTTCTGCTTCCCTTTTAAGTCTTCAACATGTTCATACAGTCCTTCGACAGAACCATATGCCGAAATCAATTTAACTGCCGTCTTTTCACCAATCCCAGGAATCCCTGGAATATTATCCGACTTATCCCCCATTAACCCTTTCAGGTCAATCATTTGAATCGGTTTGAGACCACCATATGTCTCAGCGAACAGTTCCTCCGTCATGCACTGGACGTCCGTGATCCCCCGCTTCGTGATCAAGACTTCGACCTTATCCGTGACAAGTTGAAGTAAATCTTTATCACCTGTGACGATCCGCGTCCGATCCGTCGGCATCGTTCGTGCGAGCGTACCAATCAAATCATCTGCCTCATAGCGATGGAGTTCCATCATTTGAATACCGAGCGCTTCACAGATATCCCGGACGATCGGGAATTGCTCACGTAGTTCGGACGGTGTCTTTTCCCGACTCCCTTTATACTCCTGATAGACATCATGACGGAACGTTTCACTCGAAGCATCGAAGGCAACGAGCATATGTGTCGGTTGTTCTTCCTCGAGCAACTTCAATAACATCATCGTAAAGCCATAAGCTGCGTTCGTATTTCGTCCTTGCGCATCCGTCATTGGTGGTAAGGCGAAAAACGCCCGATAGGTCAACGAGTTCCCATCAATCAATAGCAATTTATTTTCCATCATCTACGCCCCTTTAATCGATTTTCTGTTCCTATTGTATCACTCTACACACATTTGTTCGCTAAAAATGACCAAAAAAAGACGATTGACTCACGGGGAGTCAATCGCCAAGGGCATGACGACATGGGAGCTGATCCAGTCGCCATACAGATGATGAAGAAGGTACTTTCATCATAAGATACGTCTATTAAGGAAATGTGAATCCACTGTGAAATTCAGCCGTGTTTTGGTAAACGAATCGTAAATGTCGTTCCTTTCTGCTCTTCTGAAGCGACTTCGATTTCACCATGATGAAGGTCGACGATGTGTTTGACGATAGCTAGTCCGAGACCCGTACCCCCGGAATTACGGCTTCTTGCCTTATCGACACGATAGAAACGTTCGAAAATCCGTTGGGTTTCTTTCGGATGGATACCAATTCCGTCATCTTTGATGATGAGCTGGACAGACTCTTCTCCATCCTCGAGCTGAATCCAGACGTTGCCACCATTTGGCGTATAATTCAACGCATTCGCTACCAAGTTGACGACGACCTGTTTTAATCGATTCAAATCTGCCCGAATGAAGACTTCTTCTTCCGTTTCGATATGAATCGTCATCTCTTTTTCTGTTGCTCGTCGGTCTAGGAGTGCTGCCGTTTCCCGAACAAGACTTGTCACATCAACGATTGCGGTCTCGAGCTGATAATTATCCTGTTCCAGACGAGAGAGTTCAAGCAAGTCTTCCACTAATGTCTGCATCCGTTCCGACTCGTCATGAATGATTTGTAAAAATTGTTCACGGATTTCCGGAACCTCTTGCGCGCCATCAAGTAACGTTTCCGCAAACCCTTTGATGGACGTCAGTGGTGTTTTTAATTCATGGCTGACATTCGCGACGAAGTCTTTACGCATCTGTTCCAGCTTTTTGATTTCCGTGATGTCGTTAAAGACGACGGTCGTTCCTTGCACGCGACCGTTCTTATCGAAAATCGGAGCGGCACTGACCATGAACGTCCGACTATTGATACCGAATCGAACACTCGACTGCTTTCGATTCGGTTTTTCCGTCAGATAGACATCTTCAATCACCTGGCTCATCTTTTCGTTTGGCAATACACGATAGTACAGCTTCCCGCTAGACGGTTCATGAATATTGAACATTTCCCGATACGTCCGGTTGACGAGCAGGACGTATCCTTTTTCATCAATCAACATGAGACCGGCTCCCATGTATTCGATCAAGGATTCGAGACGTGCCCGTTGCATCGCTTCACCAGACGATGCGTTCTCGAGATTTCGCGCTAGTAGATTGATGGAGCGCCCTAAATCGCGTGATTCGTCGGGTGCCGACAACTCATAGACGCGTGACTTGTAATTTCCATGCGACAGTTCGTGCAGGACATCGGTTGCCTCCGCGATCGGTCGAAGGAATCGTTTCGTCGACCGATAAATCGTCAAGAATATAACCAATAACGACGCAACGAGAGAAAGGATGATGACCGTCCAAATCCGTGAATAAATGACGTTTAAGTCTTTTGCGTAACGAATGAAACTGACGTACACCTCGCCACCGTCCGCTGTCGGAACAGGCTTCGTGAATTGGACGACACTGTCATCTGTTTTCGATTCAAACGTCCCCTCATCAGGAATCGCTGAAAAATTAAGAGTCGCGACTTTTAGTTTCGTCACATCAACCGGTGTACCAGCAATGATCTCGCCCCGACCATTGAATAAAATCATGTCGAAGTTCGATTCAGCGTACAATTGATTTACGTACTGGGCCATCTCCGAAACATCGCGTCCTTGTAAGATTGTCTCGACAAGAGAAGTCTCATCCATCAATTTTTCTTTTTCATTTTGGACATAGAACTCTTTGAAGGATTGTCCAAGTAAGAAACCGAGTGCAATCAGCACGAGACTGATGAACGAAAACATTTTAAAGATGAACCTTTTGCGATACTTACTCATTCCGGTTTCGGCTCCTCCATCTTATACCCGAGACCACGAATCGTTTTGATATAAATCGGTTTTTTCGTATTCGGCTCGATTTTTTCACGGACATGACTAATGTGCACATCCACGATTCGTGTATCGCCGACGAAATCATAGTTCCAGATTGCGGATAACAGTTGATCTCGTGTCAGGACACGTCCCTTATTTTTAGCAAGATATACGAGCAATTCAAATTCTTTAGGTGTCAGTTCAAGACGCTCTTCTGCTTTGAAAGCTTCGTAGTTATCTGGAACGATCTTGACATCACCAATCAGAATCGTCCCATCCGTCACTTCTTCCGAAGGTGTTGTCTGATGACTCATTCGTCGTAAAATTGCTTTCACACGGGCGACGACTTCACGTGGGCTAAATGGTTTTGTCAGATAATCGTCCGCACCGAGTTCAAGACCAAGGACTTTATCGAACTCATCATCCTTTGCTGTCAGCATCAAGATCGGCGTATTGATTTTCTGTTGGCGTAGCCGTTTACATACTTCCAGACCATCGAGTTCCGGCAACATGAGATCCAGTACGATCAGTGCGGCATCTTGTTTTTCCGCTAATTTTAAACCTGACATCCCATCATGTGCCGTTTCGACGATGAAACCGGCCTGTTCTAGATTAAACTTCAATAGTGTTGCAATCGACAATTCATCATCTACCACGATAATTTTATCTTTCAAACCTTGCATCCCCCTCAAGTTTCGTTCTTTCGAATGAGGAATTCCGTGGAATCCGCTTCGTCTGTCTTCATCTTACCGACTTTCACAGGAAAATCACAAATCTTTCTGCTGTTTCTTTACATAATCTTTAAAGGAGATGCCGAATCCAACTAGATCGTTCGTGTAAAAGCTAATAAAACGGGGAAACAATACATATCGTTAATTGTAGGAGGTAGAATGTATGGAATGGAACCATCCCCTTTTTGCAGCCATCACGGCGTGGTTCATCGCTCAAGCAGCGAAGCTTGTCACGAGTTTGGTTCGGACACGAAAGTTCGACCTGGAAATCATGTTTGCTTCCGGTGGTATGCCTAGTTCACATAGTTCGACTGTCGTCGCCTTAGCCGTTGTAATCGGTTTTCAGGAGGGCTTCTCGTCTTCGATTTTCGCACTGGCTGTCATCTTTGCGACAATCATCATGTATGATGCGACCGGTGTCAGACAAGCAGTCGGTGTTCAGGCAAAACTACTCAATGATTATTTCAAAGGAATTCGCCATGAGACTCCTCTCCTGAATGAGCTCGTCGGTCATACCGAATTTCAGGTGTTCGTCGGTCTGTTGCTCGGACTAGCCGTTGGTCTTCTATGGCCCGTCTTCTTCTTTTAATCCTATGATGTGCACAGCCCATCCAAAAATCGGATGGGCTGTTTGAGTATGATATAGCTTATGGTTTCAAGACGACCTTGATGCATCCATCTGTCCGATCATTAAATGTCTGATAGGCAGAAGCAGCATCCTCAAGTGCCACTCGGTGTGTCACGATATCCGTCGGATCAAATTCTTGATTGATGATTTTCTGGAACAGTTCCGGCATCAAATGGACGACTGGTGCTTGTCCCATTTTCAGCGTAATATTTCGGGTAAAGAAATCGCCAAGTGGAAACTGATTATATTTTTTAGCGTAAACGCCTGTCAACTGTACAGTACCAAATTTCCGGACAGCGTCCTTTGCAATATCAATGGCACTCAACGTTCCACCTTGCAGACCAATCTTTTGTTCAATTTTTTCTACAGGGGACATCTTCCCGTCAAAACCGACGCAATCAATGACGACGTCTGCTCCACCTTGTGTTAGCTCTTTAATATACGCACCACTTTCTGCGTGATCCGAGAAATTTACTGTCTCGACTTTATTCGTGACTTTAGCATGATTTAATCGATACACTTGATCATCCACCGCAATGACTCGCTTTGCCCCTTGCATCCATGCAAATTTTTGTGTCATTAGTCCAACTGGTCCTGATCCGAGTACAACGACCGTATCTCCTTTTTTCACACCCGCATGCAGGACACTCCAATACGCCGTAGGTAAAACGTCAGATAAGAACAATAATGCCTCATCTTCTAATTCACATGATTCAGGAATCACGAGTGGCATGAAATTCCCGAACGGAACTTTTAAATATTCCGCCTGACCACCGGGATGTCCACCAAACTCTTCTGTGAAGCCGAAGTACCCACCTGTATCAACATGGGGATTTCCATTCGAGTTATCACATTGACTCTCCATATCATGTTCACAAAAGAAACAGTGACCACAAGCAACATTAAACGGTAACACGACGCGATCGCCACGCTTGACCTTCGTCACACCTGGTCCAACTTCTTCAACGATGCCCATCGGTTCATGACCAATGACATAATCTTTGTGAGCCGGCATATTTCCTTGATAGATGTGTAAATCTGATCCACAAATGGCAGTCGAAGTGATTTTGACGATGATATCATCGTTTTTATCAATCGATGGATCCTGGACTTGTTTGACTTGAACATCTTTTGCTCCTTGGTACGTTACGGCGCGCATGTGGCATCCCCCTTAGTGGAATAGAATGACGTACCTTTGTCCTTACCCTAATACAATCATTTATTCTACATGTTTATTGAGATTGGAACTTTTCGCCTATGTGTATCGTATGTTGTGAAAAACACACTTTACACAATTAACCTATGAATGAAAGGAGGCACTCGCGTGGCACGATGCACCGTTTGTCGTCAATCCTGGTCTGCTCGAACAATCTATCGTTTAATGTGGTCTGCTCACGGACTCCCTTGTCCGCATTGTCAAAACTCACAACACCTACATATGGAACATCAAGGTCACTTCCTTCGAATCGGATATTTGATTCCTTGGCTGACGTTTCTTCTTATACTGGTCTGCCCTTGGTATGCCAAGTTATCGCACTATGCTTCTCCTCATCGGTTATGACGAGACAAAAAAGACGAACTTGTCGAAAGTGACAAGTTCGTCTTTTTTTAGAATCAAGATTTTAATAAGTCGAGTACAGAGCGGACTGTAGAGGCAGAGCGACTCAAAGCCTCTTGCTCTTCAGTCGTCAGTTCGAGTTCATAAACATGCTCGACACCGTTTCCGCCAAGAATGACCGGTACACCGAAATACATATCGTCATATCCATATTCGCCTTCGAGATAAGCAATGGCAGGGAGGATACGTCGCTGGTCCTTCAAGATCGCCTCGACCATCTCAGCAATTGCTGCTGCCGGTGCGTAGTAAGCGGAACCGTTTCCGAGTAACTGAACGATTTCACCGCCGCCTTTACGTGTTCGGTCAACGATCGCATCTAACCGCTCCTTGGATATCAGTTTCTCGATTGGAATGCCTCCCACCTGAGAATAGCGCAGTAGCGGCACCATGTCATCCCCGTGTCCTCCGAGTACGAATCCCGATACATCCTTTACAGAAACGTTCAGTTCCTCTGCTAAGAATGTCCGGAAGCGTGCCGTGTCGAGGACACCGGATTGACCGATGACACGCTCTTTCGGAAAACCAGATGCTTGATAGACCGTATACGTCATCGCATCGACAGGATTCGTCAAAACGATGATGATCGATTCCGGTGCATGCGCGACGATTTCCTTCGTCACAGCTGTCATGACAGCAGCATTCGTACTCACGAGGTCCTCGCGGCTCATCCCTGGCTTTCGAGCAATGCCAGCAGTGATGACGACGATATCCGCACCGTTGATGTCAGCATAGTCCGATGTCCCTTTTACTGAAGCATCAAACCCAAGGATCGGCGCTGCCTCTTGCATATCAAGCGCCTTTCCTTTCGTCGGATTCTCTTGCTCGGGTCGGTCGACGAGGACGACATCTCCTAGCTCTCGCTGAGCAAGATAGAGTGCCGTCGTTGCGCCCGTAAAGCCACTTCCTATGACTGCGATCTTCTTCCGTCTGTTCATCGACTCATTCCTCCTGATCGGATTACATGTTTTTGATGAGTTCGTCCGCGAATTCAGAACACTTCACTTCAGTCGCACCATCCATGAGACGTGCGAAGTCGTATGTGACGACTTTCGTTTCAATCGATGTTTCCATCGATTTGATGATGAGATCTGCCGCTTCGTTCCAGCCGAGGTGACGGAACATCATTTCGCCTGACAAGATGACAGACGATGGGTTTACTTTATCAAGTCCAGCGTATTTCGGTGCCGTACCGTGAGTTGCTTCAAAGATCGCATGACCTGTCATGTAATTGATGTTTGCTCCAGGTGCGATTCCGATACCACCGACTTGTGCAGCAAGTGCATCCGAGATGTAGTCACCGTTCAAGTTCATTGTCGCAACGACATCGAACTCTTTTGGACGAGTCAAGATTTGTTGTAAGAAGATATCAGCGATTGAGTCTTTCACGATCAACTTACCAGCAGCTTCTGCATCTGCTTGTGCTTTGTTCGCAGCATCTGTTCCTTCTTCTTCCTTGATGCGATCGTATTGGTTCCAAGTGAAGACGTGCTCTGCGTATTCACGCTCAGCAAGCTCATAACCCCAGTTTTTGAAAGCACCCTCAGTGAACTTCATGATGTTTCCTTTGTGAACGAGCGTCAACGAAGCGCGCTTGTGCTCAAGTGCGTATTCGATTGCTGCACGAACAAGGCGTTCTGTTCCCTCTTTTGAAATCGGTTTGATTCCAAGACCAGATGTCTCAGGGAAGCGGATTTTATTGACACCCATTTCGTTTTGAAGGAACTCAAGCAGTTTTGCAGCGCCTTCGCTGCCTTCTGCGTATTCGATTCCTGCGTAGATGTCTTCAGTATTTTCACGGAAGATGACCATGTCTGTATCTTCTGGGCGTTTAACCGGTGAAGGAACACCTGTGAAGTAACGAACTGGACGAAGACATGTGTACAAATCAAGTTCTTGACGTAGAGCAACGTTCAACGAACGGATTCCGCCGCCGACTGGTGTCGTAAGTGG
Source organism: Exiguobacterium sp. KKBO11 (assembly GCF_001644945.1). Taxonomy (NCBI): domain Bacteria; kingdom Bacillati; phylum Bacillota; class Bacilli; order Caryophanales; genus Exiguobacterium; species Exiguobacterium sp. KKBO11. The sequence continues at coordinate 589,814 of NZ_LUCU01000011.1, read as the reverse complement.
TCCTTTGATTGCGATGATGTGCTCACGGATGAGATCGAGTGTCTCTTCTGGTAACCAGTTGCCTGTTTTGTTGAATGCTTTTTCACCAGCGTAGACTTCTTTCCATTCGATTTTCTTCTCACCGTTGTATGCTTTTTCAACTGCTGCATCAAACACACGTACAGCTGCGTTCCAGATATCAGGTCCTGTTCCGTCACCAATGATGAACGGAATGATTGGAGCGTTTGGAACTTGAAGTGTACCGTTAGTTACTGTGATGTTTTCGCCTTGAAGTGTAGCCATGTCTAAAAATCCCCCTTAAGTAATTGTAATCTACATCAAAAATCAGGAGAGGATTGCTCCTCCCCGTCCTTTTAACGTTCTTGAATGGACACGTATGTCCGGTGCGTTTCACCCGTGTAGTCTGCACGCGGGCGAATCAGACGGTTATCGCTATACTGCTCTAAAATGTGCGCCAACCAACCTGACATCCGACTTACTGCAAAGATTGGAGTGAATAGTTCTGTATCAAGTCCAAGTGCATGGTACGTAGAAGCGGAATAGAAATCAACATTTGGTTTCAATCCTTTTTCCGATTGGACGATTTCGTCGATCTTAACTGACATCTCATACCATTTCGGCTCCCCGATTTGAGCAGTCAGCTGACGACTCATTTCTTGAAGGTGCTTCGCACGTGGGTCGCCGTCCTTGTAGACACGGTGACCGAAGCCCATGATTTTTTGCTTGTTCTCAAGTTTATTATGAACATACTCGTCAACCTTTTCAACCGAATCAATTTCTAACAACATCTTCATGACGGCTTCGTTCGCGCCACCGTGAAGTGGTCCTTTTAATGCGCCCATCGCTGCCGTCACACCTGAGTAGACGTCAGAGAGTGTCGCGACACACACGCGTGCTGTGAACGTCGAAGCGTTCAACTCGTGGTCAGCGTGAAGAACGAGCGCTTGGTTAAAGGCTTTTTCTGCAACTTCCGTTGGCTCTTCACCCGTCAACATGAACAAGAAATTTCCTGCGTATGAAAGACCTGCTTTAGGTGCGATCGGCTCTTGTCCTTTTTTGATACGAGCGTAAGCTGTGACGAGTGTTGCGATTTGTGCCTGTAATTTGATGGCTTTAGCGTAATTCGCCTCAGTCGACATATCTTCCGATGTCTCATCGTAAAGCGCGAGTTGAGAGAGCGCTGTTCGAATCGTCGCCATCGCATTCGCCGACTTCGGTGCTGCCTTCATCGTTTCAAGAACGGCAGTCGCAACCGTTGCTTCGGAAATAAGTGCTTCCGATAGTTGCTTCAATTCCTCTTCTTTTGGTAGACGGTCGTTCCACAACAAGAAGACGACTTCCTCAAATGAGGCGTGCTCCGCCAAATCATCAATCGTATAACCGCCATACGTCAATTGACCATCGATGATCGAACTGATTTTCGATGAAGTCGCGACGATTCCTTCTAAACCTTTAGTTTGCGTCATGACAATAATCCCCCTTTTTTTCCCCAGAAATTTAAAACGCTTTCATTTCCGTATTGAAAAAAAGACGTCCACTCAAGAGTCGTTCCCCATGCTTGTAGCGCTGTACTCTTGAATAGACCATCTTGTTTCTGTTCTTAGTATAAACAAAAATACCCAAAAAGTGAATGAACTTGCATACTATTATCAAAAAATTAATTCAGTTACTTTGCTGATTCGGCTCATCCTGTGAACGCTTTTGCGATGACATCCCACATTCCGATGACGAGCGCCGCGATTCCAGCACCAATCAATGGTCCGACCGGTACCCCACGGAAAAGTCCTACTGCAAGAATCGTTCCAGCTAGCAAGGCTGTCGTCACGAGTGGATCTTCTTTCATCAGTCCAACACCGTGTGCCGCGACGATTGCAACAAAAATTCCTGATAAAAATGAGATGATGCCGATATGTCCCCGAATACTTTGGAGCAACTCCTTAAATCCGATATCCCCTGCTGCAATCGGTACGAGGATCGCTGCCGTGATCAATGTGACGCCCCACGTGATTCCTTTTGCCTGCAAGGAAGGAAACAGTCTACCATCCAGCCCGATTGCCTTGATGATCAGCAGGAAGGCTGCAGCAATGATTAATGATTTATTTTGTGCGATGACCCCGATGAAGACGAGGGCAATCAAAAAAAGATAAGCTTCCATACGTCCTCCTCATACAAAAAAAGACGGACATGACCTAAGTCACGTCCGTCATGAATGGATTATGCGTTATATAGTTTACCTGTCAATGGATCGATTGAGATCATTTGACCGTCTTTGAAGACTGTCAATGCATCTTCGACACCAACGATGACTGGTTTACCGAGTGATGGTCCAACGATTCCAGCATGGCTTGTCAATCCGCCATCAACTGTGATCATCGCTGCAGCCATCTCGATTGCAGGCATCATGTCACGATCAGTTGAGTTCGTAACGAGGATCATGCCCGGCTTCGCTTTCGAGTTTGCTTCTTCAGCATTGTTTGCGATGACGACTTCGCCAACGACTCCACGCTCACCGATCCCACGACCGTTTGCGATCTCTTTACCGACGATGTGGATTTTCAACATGTTCGTTGTACCAGCAGTCAAAGCAGGAATACCTGCTGAGATGACGACGAGATCACCATCTGTGACGAAACCAGCGTCTTTTGCTGTGTCCGCAGCAAGTGTCAACATGTCATCCGTGTTGTCTGAAAGATGATCAACGACGATTGGGTACACGCCCCATACGATGTTCAACTGACGTGCGACACGTGCGCTTGGTGTAACAGCGACGATGTTTGGCTCTGGACGGTATTTCGAGATACGTGCAGCCGTATAACCCGATTGTGTCGGTGTCAAGATTGCTTTTGCGTCCAAGTTGATCGCAGTGTGCGTAACCGCTTGAGCGATTGCATCCGTCACTGTGTGCTCACTACGTGTCTGACGATCTTTCAACAAGAGCTTGTAGTCGAGCATTTTTTCTGTACGTTTTGCGATCGAGTGCATCATTTGGACAGATTCGATTGGGTAGTCCCCTGCTGCTGTCTCACCTGAAAGCATGATTGCATCCGTACCGTCAAGAATCGCGTTCGCGACGTCTGATGCTTCAGCACGTGTTGGACGTGGGAAACGTTGCATTGAGTCAAGCATTTGTGTTGCTGTAATGACTGGTTTACCGAAGTCGTTACAAAGCTTGATCAAGTCTTTTTGAGTTGGCGTGACTTCTTCCGTTGGGATCTCGATACCGAGGTCACCACGCGCTACCATCAAACCGTCCGAAATCGCAAGGATTTCTTCAATGTTATCGACACCTTCTTGATTCTCGATTTTCGGGAAGATTTTGATATGGCTCGCGTTGTTTTTCTCAAGCAATTGACGAATCGCAACGACGTCTGACGCACGGCGTACGAAAGATGCCGCGATCAAATCGATATCGCTCTTGATACCGAACTCGATATCCGCAATATCTTTTTCTGTCAAAGCAGGAAGGTTAACCTTCACGTTTGGCAAGTTAACGCCTTTTTTCGTCTTGATGACGCCTTCGTTTTCGATTGAACAACGAAGCTCACGGTTCGGAAGTTTTTCAGTGACACGAAGACCGATGAGACCGTCATCAAGCATGATCATCGAACCAACTTCGACGTCATCATAGAGTCCTTCATACGTGACCGAGAATTTATCTTTTGTTCCGACGATTTCGTTTGCGTCTCCGCTAACGATGATGACTTCTTGACCACGTGCGAGAAGCGCTTTTCCTTCTTCAAACGAATGTGTCCGGATTTCTGGTCCTTTCGTATCAAGAAGAATCGTAACGATTTTGTTTGCTTCTTTCGCTGCACGACGGATATCCGTGATACGTGCACCGTGTTCTTCATAATCGCCGTGTGAGAAGTTCAAACGAGCGACGTTCATACCTGCTTCAATCATTTCTGGAAGACGTTTTTCTGACGCCGGTCCAATCGTACATACAATTTTAGTTCTACGCATATTCCATAAACCTCCTACGGTGTTTGGCCAAGTTCTCTTGTCCATTCCAATCCTATCGACGTTCGTTAAATCGAAAGCTGTTTTGAAAGCTCGAGAATATCAAGATCCAGCTCATGTTTATTTTCGTCGAGTGCCTCATCGATATCGAGATCGATCATCTTACCACCACGTACACCTACGACACGTCCTTGTTTTCCTTGAAGTAGGATTTCGATGGCATGCGCCCCCATCCGACTTGCAAGTACACGGTCCGCTGCCGTTGGTGCTCCACCACGTTGAACGTGACCAAGAACCGTGACGCGTGTATCGAGACCTGTTTCTTTTGCGATCGCGTCTCCAACGTCCTGAGCACGACCTGCACCTTCAGCGACGATGACGATTGAGTGTTTCTTACCGCGATTGACACCACTTTGAATGCGATCGAGGACTTCTTTTAAATCTTCAGGACGCTCAGGAACAAGAATCGATTCTGCTCCACCAGCAAGTCCTGCATATAATGCGATATCACCCGCATCGCGTCCCATGACTTCAATGACATACGTCCGCTCATGCGACGATGCCGTATCACGAATTTTATCGATCGCTTCAAGCGCCGTGTTGAGCGCTGTATCAAAACCGATCGTATAGTCCGTTCCAGGGATATCGTTATCAATCGTACCTGGAAGTCCAATTGTCGGGAAGCCAAGTCCCGTCAATTTTTGAGCACCACGATACGACCCGTCTCCGCCTACGACGACGAGTGCATCAATTTCAAATTTCTTAAGATTGACGACCGCTTTTGCTCGTCCTTCTTCTGTACGGAACTCAGGGCAACGTGCTGAACGTAGGAACGTTCCGCCTCGTTGAATGATGTCACCGACTGACCCAAGGTTCAACTGGACGATGTCCCCGTTGATTAATCCTTGATAACCGTTATAGACACCAAATACTTCTAAGCCATGAAAAATCGCTTTACGCGTGACAGCACGCACCGCGGCATTCATACCTGGTGCATCGCCGCCACTCGTTAAGACAGCAATCCGTTTTAAACTCACGTTAATCACCTCTCCATTAATCTGAATCTAAAATAGCACGTTGTTTTCTTGTTTTACAACAGGGCAGATTGCATAAACTTTCACTAGCTTTTTCATCATCGATTCCGGAAATGAGGAATATCAATCATGATAGCGATTACATGGTGCTTATGTGCCAATTTGGTGATATTTTTCGGTCCGCTGATCGATGAGCTCTTCCTTGGTCAGATGAACCAATGATTCAAGCTTCTGTACCAATACAGCTTTTAATTTATCCGCCTGTAATGACACATCGAGATGCGCCCCTCCGACGACTTCTGGAATGATGGCATCCGCGATCCCGAGTCGTAATAAATCAGGTGCTGTGATCTTCATCGATTCTGCCGCTTTCTCCGCAAGACTTGCATCTTTCCATAACAATGCTGCAGCACCTTCAGGAGAGATGACCGAATACGTTGAATTCTCGAGCATCAAGAGTTGATCACACACTCCGATTCCTAAAGCACCACCTGATCCACCTTCACCGATGACGATTGAGATGATTGGAACCGTCATGCCAGCCATCTCAAATAAGTTTTTCGCGATGGCCTCACTCTGACCACGTTCTTCTGCCGCACGTCCTGGGTAAGCCCCTTTCGTGTCGATGAACGTAATGATCGGTCGATTAAATTTCTCCGCTTGTTGCATGAGACGTAGTGCTTTTCGATATCCTTCCGGATGTGGCATCCCGAAATTACGACGAATGTTTTCTTTTGTATCTTTTCCGCGTTGATGACCGATGATCGTCACCGGACGATCATTCAGTGTTCCGATTCCACCGACGATTGCCGCATCATCATATCCATGACGGTCGCCGTGTAGTTCGATGAAATCTTCACAGATGGATTCAATGTAATCGAGTGTCGTTGGACGTTCTGGATGACGTGCCAATTGAACACGATTCCACGCTTTCATATTCCCGTAAATATCGAGTTCTAACCGATGAAGGCGTTCTTCAAGAAGTTGGAGTTCTTCCTTGAAGTCTAGACCTTGTGTTTCCGCCATATCATGGAGCTCAAGAATTTTTTCGCGTAACGCGATGACTGGTTGGTCAAATGGTTGCATGGTTCGTTCCCTCCGCATGTAGCTTTAAGATTCGCGTATAGTACGTTTTCAGATCATGTCGTGATACGACATCGTCCAGTTGACCTGCTTGTAATAAGAATTCTGCTGTTTGGAAATCTTCCGGTAGTTTTTCACGTATCGTCTGTTCGATGATCCGTCGACCTGCAAACCCGATCAACGCCCCCGGTTCAGCGATGTTAAAGTCACCGAGCATCGCAAAACTTGCTGATACACCGCCGGTCGTCGGATGAGTCATACAAGAAATATAAAGTAATCCAGCATCTGAATGCTGTTTTAAGAAGAGACTCGATTTTGCCATCTGCATGAGACTAACCATTCCCTCTTGCATCCGTGCTCCTCCTGAAGCGGAGAAAATCGTGACAGGTAGACGATGTTTTGTTGCGTAGCGAACAGCTTCAGAAATCGCAGCACCGACCGCTGCACCCATCGAGCCCATCCGGAATCGTGCATCCATGACACAAGCGACGAGTGGGTGACCATTCACATTCCCGACGCCACAGACGATCGCTTCCTCAAGACCCGTTCTGACTTGGTCGCCCTTTAATTTTTCCGGGTAATCCTGGAATCCGAGCGGATCCGCTTGAACTGCCGGTAAGTCGAAATACGTCACCGAACCTTCATCGAATAATTGCGTAAAACGTTCTTGCGCGGTCAATGGGTGATGATACCCACATGAACAGACACGTAAGTTCGCCTCCAGTTGTTTCGTATATTGGATTAATTTACATTTCGGACATTTTGTCATTAGGCCAACTGGCACATCGACACGCTGCTCCTTCGAAGTCAGCGTGACGAACTTTTTAGGTTTTCGAAAAAATGCTTGCACGTTCAGTTCCCCCTTGTCATCCTATGGGCGGTTCAAGAGTTGTTCCCGTTCCGCCTGCGTATAGAGTTCCCCTTGACCGAAGCTTTTATGGAAGGCATTGACTTGTCGCCAGATTCGTTCAAACAAATCGTTATCGACCGTCTGAATCAACGTCTCACGAAACGCTGCATCGGATGATACGACTGGTGCAAGCACCGAAAGGTCATCCAGCTGCGCGAGCGCTGCTTGCTCAAGCAAGCGGAGCATTCCTGCCAAGTCTTCGAACTTCGAATCGCCAGTCACTAAGAATTGAGCGATGATTTGAATATAGGTATGATCGTCACGGTTCAATAGAAAGCTTCCGCCTCCATGTCGTGTCTCGACGATCCCTAAATAAGCGAGCGTCCGTAATGCTTCTCGTACGGACGGTCGACTGATGGATAGTCGTTCTGCCAGTTCCCGTTCCGATGGAATACGGTCTCCTGGAACTAATCCATCTTGTTCGATCATCAATTTAATCGCCGCGATATTGGCTTCAAACGCATTTCGTTTCTTCTCCATATCGATACGGCACCACCTTTCTGACCCTTCAGTCGGTTGCTTCAATCGGTGGCATTGGTCAGACCAATTACCCCTTATTATAACAAATCTTATTACCTAGTACTAGTTTGAGCGGGGGACATTTTTCAGGACGACATGATCCTCGCCAAACCGAATACGTAGCCGAGCTAGTAATTCCTCATCATGCTGCACTGCATAAAGCGGCGGTAACGATTTCGTCTCGCGTGAATCCGCGTAGCGGACGACAACTGGAATATCGCCTGGTGCCGCTTCAAGCAACTGTTCGAGTGCAGCCAGCTCATTTTTTGATGTTAACTTGACGAATAGCACATCTTGTCCAAGCGGACGGAGACGTTCCAATATGAACTGACGCTCCCCTTCGCGATCCTGCACCTTTAGTTCAATCAGCAAGACGTTCCCTAAATAAAGTGATCGACGGAATCGTTCATATTGATTCGGGAAGACGACGACCTCTTCATTCGAATACCCGTCGACTGCCTGAATGACCGCCATCGTTTGACCGCGTTTCGTCTTGAACTCTCGAATCTGATCAATATAACAGACTAAATAATGTGTTTCCGAACCGACGCCAAGGTCATGAAAATAAGCAGATTCAACCGGAGCTTTCATTGCTGTCGTCAACGGCGAATACGTCAACCAGAATCCAAGCACTTCCCGTTCTAATCGTGCCCAGTCGGAATCACTTCGTTTCGATGACTTCTGTGTCCGGCGTTTCCCGAGAATTGCCAACTCGTCTGGAAGTAATGTATTCGACGACTCGGTGAAATACTCGAGCACCTCTTGTTCAGCGAGCCCGCGATCGCCGTGCGTCGCTCGGTCTAGCGCACCACTGTAGAGTAACAATTCAATTTTTGCGCGCTCCTTCTTGCCCCATCCGACGTGGGTCAACAGATCAGCAATCGTCGCTGTGTGCTTCGATGCTTCCTTTACACGCTCGAACTCACGCTCGGAAATACCTTTAATGACATGGATACCGAGTCGAATCCCTTTGCCTTCTAGTGAAGAACGGTAATCGGAAATCCAGACATCCGGCGAGTGGACCGGGAGACGTCGTTCGCGCATCAATCGGACGAGACGCTCCGGTTGTTCGACCGAGACGAGTAAGAAAATGTGCGGGAAATGCGCTTTGATATATCCGAGGGCATAACTAATCTTTGAATAGGCGACTGCATGGCTTCGATTGAATCCATACCCAGCGAATCGCTCAATTTGTTCATAAAGTGATTGTGCAATCCCATCATCGAATCCATTCGACTTTGCTCCTTCGAGAAAACGAACCCGTTCCTGTTCGAGCGAATCCGTACTTTTTTTAGAAATCGCACGTCGTAATAAATCTGCTTGTGCGAGTGTAAATCCAGCTACTCGACGGGTGATTTCCATGACTTGCTCTTGATAGACGATGATGCCATACGTTGGTGCAAGTACGTCTTCTAATACGGGATGCAACATCTGATAAGGTTGACCAGCTTTTCGTTTCGCGTACAGATCAATGAATTTCATTGGTCCCGGACGATAGAGTGACATCGTTGCCACCAAATCTTCGAACCGATTCGGTTTGACTTCGCGCAACGTCTGTTTCATACCTGTCGACTCGAATTGGAAAATATCATCCGTCTCGGCGCGGGCAAAGACTTGGAATGTCGCGCGGTCTTCTTCTGGAATTTGCGTGAGCGTAAAGGATGGCTGTTCTCGTCGAATCAATTCTTCCATCCGACGCAAACGACTGAGATTTCGTAATCCTAACAAGTCAATTTTCAACAATCCTTGACGTTCCAATGCCTGCATCAAAAACTGCGTCACATAGCGTTCATTTGGTCCCGTTTCAACGGGTGTCGTCTCGACGAGCTGTTCAGATCCAATGACGACACCGGCCGCGTGAACCGAACGTTGTCGCGGGAGACCCTCGACCGCTTGCGCTAGTTGCAATAGTTGCCGACGCTTTTCACTTCCAGAGAACCAACAATATGTCTGTTTATTTTGTTCGATCCCTTGTAACGTCGTTGATTTTCCAAGCTGTTTGACCGCAGCATCTAACTCATCCTTCGAAAACTCTAGCGTCCGTCCGACGTCTCGCAGAGCGGCTTTGGCACCGAGCGTCGACAATGTACCGATTTGAGCAACGTGATCTTTTCCATAACGCATCACGAGATCCTCTAATACTTCTTCGCGTCGTTCATCTTCGATATCGATATCGATATCCGGCATGGAAATCCGCTCAGGGTTCAAGAATCGTTCGAATAGTAATCCATATTTCAATGGATCCACCGTCGTGATCCCAAGCGCATAGCTGACAAGTGATCCAGCTGCTGAGCCTCGACCAGGTCCAACGAAAATGCCTTTCGCTTTTGCACTACGTACGAGTTCTTCAACGATTAAGAAGTAATCAGCAAATCCCGTCTTATCGATGACTGATAGTTCATAAGCGAGACGTTCCCGCGCTTCGTTACTTTCATGACCATGTGCCAGTAACCCTTCCTCAGCACGTTTTCGTAATAACGCATTCGAGTCTTCCGCGATACGTGGCAGTGGACGTTGTTGAAACGGTAATTCCAAGCGTTCAGATGTCGTAGCAAACTGCTCCGCCATCGTAATTTCTCGCTCGGTAAAGTCTTCGAGTAACTCTTCCCGGGTCTTTAAATGCATCAGACGATCTGTCTTTTGGTCTTGGAACGTCGTCGCCTCACCAATCGCACGTATTGCTTGATACGCTGACGCTTCATCTCGACGAATGTAACGAACAGGATCGACTGGGATGGTCTCAACACCAAGCGCTGCTGCTACTTCGCGGTAACGCGCACGACTCTCTCGTTCGACCGTTGAGCGACTAGAGGTCACGCCCATATATGTACGCGCTCCTTGAACGTGTCCCATCCATTGAACGAAGGAACGACGTAGACGCGTCGCATCTTCAGAGGCTTGACGCAGTGGCACGAGCACCGCGATCAGTGATGAAACTTCAGTCTCCTCTTGTTGACTGGCTAGTCGATACAGTTGACGGAGTCCATCAGAAGAAAAAGCAAACCATAAGATACAAAATTCTTCTTCTTCGATTCGCTGCTCCCATCCGACGATCGGTTGCATATTTCGACGCTGACATGCATCGATGAATGCGGGAACTCCTGTCAATGTCGTTTCACAGATGACCGCTCGTCCGATGTGTCGACGGACTAGTTCATCGAGATAGGGCTCGATTCGAACTAAACTCTGCAATGGACTAAACTGCGTTCGAACATTTATATGCATCTTCCATTCTCCTTTCTCTTCTGATGGATGTTTTTAAAAGTTTTCAGAACATTCATATCTAACTGACTCAAGTACTCGCCATCTGATTTATTATTCGATACAATAAGTATAGAAATATCATGACGGGTACGGAAGGAGCGTTTCTCATGATTTTGAATCGCAGTCAAATCGCACGTGAAAAAGTCGAACAATTAAAGCTCGGTGTTACCGCTTTTACTGAAACGGAAGAAATCGCTGAGAAGATTCGCAAATCTGTCGCTGAACTTCAACTGAATGTCATTGAAGATCACACAGATCGTGGCGTTTGGTTCATTCCGCAAGACGAAACAAAAACGCAATAAGCGTAAAAAGGCTGTTCGCTTCGCTTCCTCAATGAGAGGAGTGAGACCGAGCAGCCTTTTTCCATTTAAAACTGGAAGTTAGCAGCGACCTCGTCCAGACGACGGATGACACGTTCGACCTCACTCAACTGTCCAATCGTTGCACCAGACGCCATCGGATGTCCACCACCATTGAATTCTTTTGCTACTTCATTGATGACGGGACCCTTCGAACGAATTCGGACGCGAACCTCCGTGTCTGTTTCAAGGAACAATGCCCAACACTTCATGCCTTTTAAACCGGCAAAACTATTGACGAGCAACGATGCTTGCTCAACCGTCGCCCCAAACTGCTTCAACGAATCTTGTGTCAATACGACATAACCGACACCTTGATCCGTCAATTGAATATGTTGAAGGACATATCCTTGTAAATGAAGCGCCGCAAGTTCTGTTTCGTACATATTGCGATACAACCAGTCCGTATCGATTCCTGCATCAATCAATTGCGCTGCGACTTCAAATGTTCGTTTCGTCGTGCCACGGAATTGGAAACGTCCCGTATCACCAACGATCCCAGCGTAGAATTGAATGGCAGCTGATGCTGGAATGTCGTATCCCCATTCGTTCAATAAATGAACGAGCAGTTCCGATGTCGAACTCATCGTCGTATCGACGAGTTGTACTGGTGCGTATGGATCTTCATCCGGATGATGGTCGATTTTAATGACGTCTTTTCCTGTCATTGCGACCTTCCCGTCAATCCGCGCTTGATTCGCTGTATCCAGAATCACGACTAACGCCTCTTTGTATAGTTCATCGTCTACTTGATCGAGCTCTCCCATGAATGACAATGATGTCGCCATCTCTCCGGCCGTTAATACCGTTTTGCTAGGGAATTGATGTTGTAACGTCAATTGCAAACCGAATTGACTACCGAGTGCATCGGGATCTGGACGTTCATGACGATGAATGATGATCGTATCTGCCGCTTCAATCATTTGTTTGATTTGCTCTTTCACTGTGCACAGCTCCTCTAATCTTGATATGATATGAGATGAAGACAAAAAGGAGGTCCTTTTAACATGCAATTCATCCTCATCGCCCTCATCGTTTTCTCGCTTGGTGGGTATTTGTTAGCAAAACGCCGCGCGTTCCATACGAAAAGCACGAACCGAAAATACTTGTTCAATACGCAAGCGAGCATTTGGTTGAGCTTGTTCGTCATCCTATTCGCCGTCAACCAGTTCGTTTCCGGAAACGGATTAACGACACTCGTCGGGAAAATCGTTTGTTCCATTTTAATCATCGTCGGTGTTGCTTCATTCATCGCCGGATTCATCCGTTACAAAAAGATTTATCCGTATGTCGTCCGCGAGATGGAGCAATCCTGAGCTAGATTCAGAGGAACCGAAGTCCATTGACTTCGGTTCTTTTTGATTCATTTAACGATCGATGAGTTGGGATGTCACGAGTGCCTTCGCAACGATTTGTGTGCCTTGATACATCTCGACATCGACTTTCCCGAATTTTCGACCGACGTCAAAGACATTCGCCCGGATCGTTACCGTGCTCTCGATTTGAACAGGTTTAATGAAATAGATGCTGACGTTCTCGATGACAAGGTCACCTTTTTTCATATGGCGCAACATTCGCGTCGCTCCTTCGACTAGAAGCGTCGTCAACACCCCACTCGAAGCAGTCCCCATGAAGTTCGTCATTTGCGGCGAGACCTCAAGCGATAAGTACGGTCCCCGTTCGTCCTCTGCCGCCTTGATCTGTCCTGTAATTAGATCGTCGAACGTCTCTCCGACTTGTGGCTGACGATTCGCGAGTTGCAGTGCCTTGAGGACGTCTTGACGGCTAATGATCCCGAGTAATCGACCGTACTGATCGATGACTGGCAGCATCTCGATTCCTTCCCAGACCATCTGATGCGCAGAATTCGTAACACTCGTTCGAATACCGACCGTGATCGGATGACGGGTCATGACTTTTTCAACAGCCCAGTCATGTGGACGGTCAATGATGTCCTTCGCTGTCACGACACCGACGACCTTCATTTGTTCATCGATGACGGGATAACGGTTGTGTTTCGTCTGCTCATTCAACTCGTGCCAGCGTGAAATCGGATCCGTCGTCTGTAAATAGAACGTATCATGCAACGGAATTAAAATATCCGAAACGAGTAAAATCTCCTTTTTGATCAATCGATCATAAATCGCTCGGTTGATCATCGTCGCCACCGTGAACGTATCGTAGGATGTCGAAATGATCGGTAACTCCATCTCATCCGCTAATCGTTTTGCATCCTCCGTCGTATCAAAGCCACCGGTAATCAATACAGCAGCTCCTGCTTCAAGCACGAGTTCATGTGCTTTTTCGCGGTTTCCGATGATGACGAGACTATCGACATCGATATAGCGCATCATGGCTTCGAGCTTCATTGCGCCAATGACGAATTTCGTCAGCGTCTTGTGTAATCCATTTCGACCACCGAGCACCTGACCGTCAACGATGTTCACGACTTCCGCGAATGTCAGCTTCTCGATATTTTCTTTTTGTTTCTTTTTAATCCGAATCGTTCCGACTCGCTCAATCGTCGAGACGAACCCTAAATTTTCTGCTTCCTTGATGGCGCGATAAGCCGTCCCCTCGGATACGGTCAAATCCTTCGCGATTTGTCGGACGGAAATCTTTGTTCCGACATCAAGATCTTCGATATGTCGAATGATCTGTTCGTGTTTCGTAGGCATACTGTATCCCTTCTTTTCCTTTTTTCTACTCTCCTGTCATTATACTGTACTACTCTAAAGATGAAAACGTGTACTAGTCTGATTTACGATAAATGTTTTTCGAACCGGACGATGATATACTTATGTAGAAAATGAGTAGAAAGGTGGAATCATATATGAGCGAACGTACGAACCAAATCAGTGAATTCCTGAAAGAACAAGGAATCGACTTAGCCGTCGTCACTTCGAAGGCAAATGTCTTTTATTTCTCAGGAGTCTACGCTGAACCCCACGAACGTGTCATGGCGGTCCTCGTCGATGTAACCGGCAAACATGTATTATTCTGTCCGGCACTCGAAGCAAGTATCGTTGCAGCGAGTCCTTGGAAAGGAGACGTCGTGACGTATGAGGATCACGAAAACCCGTTTGATCGATTAGCAGAATTATTCGCGACATTCGAGCACTCGAATAACCGAATCGGTATCGAAGGGGAACACATGACGTTCAGTCGCTATCAGGAACTAAGCTCACGTCTCGAGAACGCAGCCATTCTGGATATCGGTGAGTCTTTACAAGCGCTTCGTCTGAAGAAAACACCGGAAGAAATCGCTATTCTTCAAGAAGCAGCCGCACTTGCGGACGAAGCAATCGAAATCGGTAAACAAGCGATCCGCCCAGGGATCACGGAAATCGAACTCATTGCAGAAATCGAATATGAAATGAAGAAAAAAGGTGTCCGTGAGATGTCATTTGATACGCTTGTCCTATTTGGTGCAAACAGTGCTGATCCGCACGGTGTACCCGGCGACCGTGTCATCCAAGAAGGCGATTTCGTCTTATTTGACCTCGGCGTCGTTTGGAAAGGCTACTGTTCCGATATTACACGGACCTTCATTTATGGCGAAGCGAACGAAGAACAGAAAAAGATCTATGAAACGGTTCGCCAAGCACTTGAAGCCGCGACAGAAGCGAGTCAGATCGGCACGACACTCGGTTCATTAGATAAGGCAGCCCGTGACGTTATTACAAACGCTGGCTACGGACAGTACTTCACGCACCGTGTCGGTCACGGACTCGGAATCGAGGTTCATGAATTCCCATCTCTCGCGTCAAACAATCTACTGACGGCTGAAGCTGGTATCGTCTACACACTCGAACCAGGCATTTATGTTCCAGGTGTCGGTGGCGTCCGTATCGAGGATGATATTCATCTCACTGCGGAAGGTCCAGTTGCGTTAACTCGCACACCCAAACATCTTCAATCCATTCCGTCATCTTAACTCAAGACAAACACCTAATCCATCGCTCGGATTAGGTGTTTCTGATTATAGACAAAATGTCTGACTAAAAAATATCTCGTCTTTTCATGCCCTTCCCTCAGGCGAGACACAAGCCAGTTTTCCCGCTTCATTCAAGCAGGAAAACGGGTCTTGTTTGTCTCTGACAGCGCAAAATTGCGCTTTTTCCTGTAGGAGTGGCGTGTGACGCGTCATTCTTTTTATACCGAAGGATTTGAGGAACGTTTTGTTCACTCGACATCGCTTCCTAGGGAAAACAAGCAAGAGCGACCCTGCAACGAAGCGAAGCGGCGCGATGCTTGTCCCAGGAAAACGATGCGAGACGAACAAAAAAGCGCAATCCTTCTCGTTAGAGAAAAATTGCACCTTATCTTCAGTCTCAAACATCTAATCCATTGCTTGGATTAGATGTTTTTGCTTATTTACGGGATTGATGGACGACATTGACGCCACCTGTAACATCGAGGATTGCTCCCGTGATCATACTTGATTCTTCTGCCAACAAGAAGGAAATCGCGCGAGCGATATCTTCTCCGACACCCGTTCTTCCGACCGGCGTCGCCTCATCTTGCTCCGCTTCAGAAATCAACTTCGTCTTATTGTCACCGACGATGTTTCCTGGGTTGACCATGTTGACCGTTATGCCGTGCTCTGCCTCTTCAAGCGCTACACTCTTCGTCAAACTCACCATCCCGCTTTTAGCAGCAGCGAACGCTGCCCGGCATACCCACCCTGGCGCTGTTGCACTCTCTGGAAAGCCATACGTAATGATTCGACCATAGGCTTGCTTACGCATGACGGGTAATACTTGACGTAATAGCCAAAAACTAGCTGTCAGATTCCCAGTGATCACTTCATTCCATTCCTGATCAGTGTAATCCACTAATGCTTTTCGTTCGAATATATAAGGTCCTGCATTAAGTATCAACGCATCAATCCGACCATGCTCGTTGATTGCTTGTTGGGTTGCACGTTCCAATTCTTCTTGATTCGTCACATCCGCTTGAATCGTCATGAGATTCGGATGTGTAAATTCGGGTTCGGAACGATGAAACGCCGTCACTTTCCAACCTTCTTCCAGTAACTGGCGCGTCACTCGTTCTCCCAGTCCTTTTGTACCTGCTGTAATTAACGCGTGCCTCATCTTGGCATCGCCCCCTTTCACTGACTCCATCTTACGACGGAACGGAAAGGAAGAACAATTTTTAGAACTCACTGAATGTTTCGTCCGCTCCCAGTAAGAGAATGGTATAATTAGGGTGTACTCATCATATCGATTACGAAGGGATGGATTCATCATGGCAATCGTCTATCATAATGTACTCGTAGCAGTAGATGGCTCAAAAGAGGCAGAACGTGCCTTCGAGACGGCAATCGATGTTTCATTGCGAAATGATGCAAAATTGATCATCGCACACGTCATTGATACACGGACATTCGCAACAGTTGAAGCCTATGACCGCACCATCACGGAACGTGCCGAATCTTACGCGAAGGAATTGCTAGACGAATACGTCAAGACCGCTCAAGATCGCGGTGTACAGGAAGTCGAAGTAGCGATTGAATACGGCTCACCGAAAGTAACGATCGCTAAAAAGCTTGCCCCTAATCACGATGCCGATTTAATCATCTGTGGCGCAACTGGTTTAAACGCTGTCGAGCGTTTCTTCATCGGTAGTGTCTCTGAAAGCATTACGCGTTACGCAAAATGCGACGTCTTGATCGTCCGTTTATGAATCACTCTTCTACAAAAAGCCTTTCTTCCTTCATTTCAAAGGAAGAAAGGCTTTTTGACGACCTATTTAAATAAAAAAACCATCGAACCAATGTCCGATGGTTTAAAATCATTTGTATTTTACTGTAACCGTACGACGACCCCAGTTGAATGCTTCTGAACGAGAGTAGTAAAGGATATCCATCTTCTTCCCTTTGATGGCACCGCCAGTATCAGCAGCTGTATACGTCCCTTTTAATTTCCCTTTGTAATACACTTTCACTGTCGAACGAAGTGGAATGACACGTGGATCAACCGCTACGACTTTCTTTTTCGAGCTTTTAATGTTCCAACCGATTGCTGTCAGATTACCACTACCTGGATCATACGGTGTGTAAGCTGTTGCGCTTACGTTCGTGATTGTTTTCCAACCACCTGTTGATTGTTTTTTCGAACTGCTTGATGTCACGACTTTCGAGTAGCTTGCGCTAAGGTAAGCTGTTTTACCTTTGTAACTTACTTTATACCAGTTACCTGTTTTTGCTTTGTACGATAACGTTTGGTTCTTATATAGAAGACCGAGCTTTTTCGAAGAAGTAGCAGCTTTCTGACGAATGACTAGGCTATCGACTGTTGACTTGACGCTTTTCTTAGTTGCAGCCTCTGCTTGAAGACCTGCAAACGAACTGAGTGCTAACACGACCGTTAAAACACTTGCGAGCATCCGTTTCATCATGTATTTTCTCCTCCATCATTGTTTCGTGTTTGTTAACTGAGATTAATATACATGACAAAACGAGGGAGTGCCGTTACATATAGACCACAAAAATATGTCTGTACTATTACTTTTATGTTACAAACGACTCATTTTTTTAAGAAATCGACCTTTTTTGGGTTTATTTTTACAAAGATGACGATTCATTTTTCGTTATATGACAAACAACGTAACAATGGATCGTACGTTCGTAGATTTCATTAAAAAAAGGACTGAATCGTTGGAATAACGACTCAGTCCTTTTGAAATGATTATGCGTTTTGAGCAACTAATCCACCAACACGAACCGTGTCGCGTGCAATCATCAATTCCTCATTCGTTGGAATGATGATGACTTTAACTGGTGAGTGTGGGTAGTTAATGAAGAGTTCTTCTCCACGAGCTCCGTTGTTGAGTGATGGATCCCAGTAAACGCCCATGAATTCAAGACCACGTAAGACACGCTCACGGATTGAATCTGAGTTTTCTCCGACACCGGCTGTGAAGATGATCGCATCGACACCGTTCATCTCAGCAGCGTATTGCCCGATGTAACCGTGGATACGGTTCGCGAAGATACGGAGTGCCATCTCTGAACGATGGTTTCCTTCTTTAGCAGCCGTTTGGACATCACGCAAGTCACTTGAAAGACCTGAGAGACCGTAGATTCCAGACTCTTTGTTCATGACGTTCAAGACGTCTTCTGCTGTTTTCCCTGTTTTCTCCATCAAGAATGGAATCAACGCTGGGTCAAGTGAACCAGAACGTGTTCCCATCGTGATCCCTTCAAGCGGTGTGAAGCCCATCGTCGTATCGATTGATTCGCCACCTGAAACTGCTGCGATTGATGCTCCGCTACCTAAGTGACACGAGATCAAACGGAGGTCTTTTAACGGACGACCGAGTAATTCAGATGCACGTTCCGTAACGTATTTGTGACTCGTACCGTGGAAACCATATTTACGGATACCGTATTCTGTATAGTAATCATACGGCAAGCTGTAAAGGAAGTTTTCTTCTGGCATCGTTTGGTGGAACGCCGTATCGAAGACTGCCACTTGTGGTACTTCCGGAAGCAATGCTTGGAATGCCCGGATTCCGATCAAGTTTGGTGGAATGTGAAGTGGTCCGAGCTCTGTGTACGACTCGATATCGTGCATGACTTCATCTGTAATCAATACAGAGTCTGCATATTTTTCTTTACCATGAAGCACACGGTGTCCAACACCTTTAATCTCATCGTAAGACGAGATGATTCCGAACTCCATTAATTTTTCGAGTGACAACTCGACTGCTTCTTTATGTGTTGCAAGTGGGAGGACATCTGTATACTTTTGTCCTTCACCATATTTAATCGTAAAGATTGCATCGTCTTTACCGACGCGTTCAACGAGTCCGACTGCGATCATCGTTTCGTTCGGCATTTCGAGCAATTGGAACTTCAAAGACGAACTACCTGCGTTTACCGCCATAATTTTTGCCATGATTTTTCCCCTTTTCCATTTGAATCCAATGAACATTCACATCTGTTTAGGTTTTCTTCTATTTCTGTTCTACAACTAGAATAGTCAAATTAACGACAGATTTCAATCACTTTGCGTAATTCATTTTAATTCTGTGTTAATCCATTCATCAATCTGTTTCACCATACCACCAAACGCGCGGGCATCTGTGAACGATGGCAACTCAGCAAGCAATGCTTGTTTCGGCATCTTCATACCGGCTAAATGATTACGGACGACCAAATAACTTTTTGCCGCCTGTTCTTGTTTGAACATCGTGAGCGGCAACTGCAAAATACCGATGACATGCGCTTTTGATTCGAAGTATTGTTTCAACTTGCCTTCCGTATCATGCTGGAACAGACCGTTCGGGATGACGAAGACACCGAATCCACCTGGTTTGACGTATTGCATTGCTTGTTCAATCAACAAGAAATGACTGTAGCTCATGCCTTCGTCTCGTTTCAAGATGTAAGAAGCGGCAGCCTCTTCATCCGGATAATAACCGACAGGAAGATCAGCCATCGCAAGATCAACTGGATCCAACAATAATGGACGTAACGCATCTTGATGGGTATACGTGACTGGATAGTCGAGTAATTCCGTTACCGCTGCCGATAAACGAATCAATGTCTCATCCACCTCGACCGCCTCAGCGGATGTACCTGTCGAAAGCTGACTTAAGACAGCATGTAACATGCCACCTGTCCCACTCCCCAACTCAAGTAGTCGGATGTCCTCCTTACCTACCAATTTCCCGATTAGATAACCAGCAAACAAAGCGACGCTATCTGGCGTCGGCAAATGGTTCGGTTGCGCTTGTTTCATCCCTTCTAGAATAGCAAGCGATACTGCCTTACGAATGACTTCTTTGTCTACATTTTCAGTATGACGATCGTTCAATCGATCAATCACCGTCGTCAACGCTTCTAAATAGGGCATATCAAGATCACGTTCGATTTGTTTTGTTTGACGTGTTAATTCCTTATATAACTTTTCTAACGGTTCCATGTACGTCATCCTCTCCAAAACGAAACGGCCCCCCGTAGAGCGGGAGCCGTTTCTATCATTAGTTCCATTGTAACGCTTCAGCGGCGTTTGTAAACCATTCTTACTTCGCTTCACGTGCTGCAGCGAGTGCTGCTTCGAAATTGACTTCGTCTGTTGATTCTTCAAGATATTCAACGTACGTGATCTCGTTGTTTGAATCAAGAACGAAAACAGAACGGGCAAGCAGGCGTAATTCTTCGATGGCTACGCCATACTGTGTACCGAATGAAAGATCACGGTGATCAGACAACGTCACGACTTGATCGAGACCGCTTGATGCGCACCAGCGACGTTGTGCGAATGGAAGGTCGTTTGAAACCGTCATGACCGTCACACCTTCGATTGTTGCTGCTTCTTCATTGAATTTGCGTGTCTGCGCATCACAAACGCCTGTATCGATCGATGGAACGACGCTGATGATCCGGACACCTTGATATGTATCACGTGTTACCGGTGATAAGTCGTTAGCTAACACTTGAAAGTCAGGTGCTGTTTGTCCGACTTGAACCGCTGTACCTTGAAGTGTGATTGGATTTCCTTTAAATGTTGCCATTATGAATTCCCCTTTTCCCCTGATTGGATATACTGTATTTTCTATTTAACTATAGGAATGATCCGCGAAGATGGCAAGCGTTCTGCCATAATTGATGGACTTCAGTACCCGTCTTTCCAAAAAACAGGTATAATGAAAGAGTTCATGAAACGCTTTCAAGGGGGAATTGACCATGGCTCGAAATAATGTCTACCTGTACTACCGAAATACACAAAGACACGAGACGCAGGTGCGAAAGTTGATTGATGTCGGTACACGATACGGACTGAACGTCGTCCAAGATCACCGACAAGCAAACATCATCGTCTCGATTGGTGGAGATGGGGCTTTCTTGCAAGCGGCACGCTTCACAGGTTTCCGTGATGATGCGATCTATGTTGGATTCGCTGAAGGACCCAACTCGTTCTACTGTGATTTTGATATCAATGATCTTTCTGCGGTCGAAGCCATCTTTAAAGAGACAGGCAACCGTGTCTCGGATGGTGAAATCGAAGTACGTCGTTATCCACTGCTCGAAGCATCCATCAACGGTGGACCACCGATGCTCTGTCTGAACGAATGTTCCGTGAAGTCGAGCATCATCAAATCACTTGCAATCGAAGTCTATATCGACGACTTCCTGTTTGAGACATTCCGTGGGGATGGAATGGTCATCTCAACACCGACGGGTTCTACAGCTTATAATAAGTCACTCTCTGGTGCGATCGTCGATCCGTTGATCCATTGTCTTCAAGTCAGCGAAATTGCTTCCGTCAACAACAACCGGTACCGGACACTCGGTTCTGCTTTCCTATTGAACCGTGGACGGAAACTTTCGTTACGCATCATCGAGGACGGAAACGACTATCCGATCATCGGGATGGATAACGAAGCACTCAGTCTCACACGAACAGATTCAGTCGATATCCAGCTTTCTGAAAAAGAACTGAAAACCGTCAAATTGACGAACAATACATTTTGGCATAAGATTCAACGCTCGTTCTTATGACAATAAAAAAATCTGCCTCCTCGGGGCAGATTTTTTTATTGCGTCTTCCGTTACGTCACCCTTTATACTCCAATCAAAGGAGGTACACAAATGATGTATTCCACTCAGGAAATCGCCAAACTGACCGGCGTCACAAAACGAACACTCTATCATTATGAGACGATCGGTCTCCTCGTGCCAAAGCGTACCAATGCTGGTCACCGAAGTTACAGCAGAGAGGATCTTTTACGTTTACAACAAATCCTGCTCTACCGCTCTCTTGATTTCCCACTGTCAGAAATCCAAAGATTACTCACGCAATCTGATTCCAATCATCATACGACACTGAAAAAGCAGATTGCACTCCTTCAAGAAAAAGCTTCGCATTATCAAATGCTTGCTCGACTCGCTGAACAGACATTACTCACCTTAAAAGGAGGACTCCCGATGAAAGACGAACAATTATTCCGCGGTTTGCGCCACGAAGAGATCGTTACGCATGAAAAGCAACATGCAGATGAAGTTCAAAAACACTATGGCGACACAGACGCTTATCGAATCAGTGCAAAAAGACAACAACAACGAACGCCGAAAGAGAAAGAACAACTGAGCAGCATGCATAAGCAACTCGATCAGCGCTTGACGACCCTTTACCGCGAAGGGCACGCGACGACGGATCCGGACGTTCAACAAGTCGTCAAAGAACAACATGATTTCATCGATACGTACTATTACCCGTGCGCATTATCTCTCTTTGCCTCACTCGGTCAGATGTATGTGTCTGACGAACGATTTCGTGCCTATTACGATGCGTATGCACCCGGACTTTCGACGTTCTATTCGGAAGCTATTTCACACTATACGCAAACATCACACTAACGCGGCTTCCGCCTGATAAACGGTTTTTCCAGCTTGGACTGTCTCGACCAAACGGTTATTCAAGATGGCTTCCCCACGCAAGCGATAGAAGTCTTCTTCAAAGATGACGAAGTCGGCATCATAGCCTGGTAAGAGCAATCCTTTTCGACCGTGTGTTTCCGTCGCGAGATGTGGATTTTTCGTAAAGAGCAACAAGGCTTCAAACATCGATAACGTCTCGTTCGTCTTATTGACACGCCCTGCCATTCCTTCCGTCGCTGCATAAAGCGACCGCCGGACATCGGGGTCAGAGATCGGTGCATCTGCTCCGCCGCACAATAGTGCGCCGGTCTCAGCTAACGAACGTAAGCGATAACTCCAGTCTAAGCGGTTCAAGCCGAGTCGATCAACGATGAAGTCGGCGTCATCCAATAAAAAGACTGGTTGAACATCAATCAAGACCGGTAATTTCCGAATTCGCGCAAGCGTTTCTGGTCGGACGACCGTCGCATGAATGATGCGATCTCGTTTCCCTTTTGGTGCCGGGTACTTCTCGAGCACCTGTACGAACCGCTCGATCGCTAAATCACCGATGACGTGTGCCGCGACTGTGAATCCGTAACTACGTGCGCGTTTGACGAGTTGTTCGAGTTGTTCTGGCGTATGCACTTCGATGCCGCGTGTCGTCGGATCATCGGAATAACCACGACCGAGAAGAGCTGTTCGTCCTCCGAGCGCGCCATCGACGAACAGTTTCATCGCACCGATTGACATTGTTGACGGTAAAGTAGGTTGTTGTTGCACGAACTCATCGATGACAAGATGATGCACGAGCAGATGCGTATGGAAGCCTGTCTCTTGCGTCACTTCCTTATAAGCTTGCAAAATGTCCGCGACATCCCCGTGATACGACAAGTCTTCTGTGTGTGCCGCAATGATGCCATATTGGTATAAGTTCTTAATCGCTGATCGAAGGGACGCTTTATTCCGCTCCAAGTTTCCAGCTTGTAACGCATATAAAGGTTCAAGCGCCGCATCGTACAAGAATCCGTCAGCTTCTCCATTATCCGATAAACCGACCTTTCCACCTTCGATGACAGTCGACGCTTTATATCCGAGCTGTTGGAATAAGACATCGTTGACAAGTGCTGTATGCCGGTCTGTTCGTTTCAACAAGGCAGGTGCGTCAGGGAACAACTGATTGAGCCACGCCTTCGTCGGTGCACGATCAAGCTTCGTTTCGTCATAGCCTTCTGCCACATGGATTCCATTGACTGGTTCCGCCTTGAGAAAAGCTTGTCCTAACGCTTCAAGCGTCGTATAACGCGAGGCATCGACACGATTGATCGCTTCCCCGTAACCGATCAGATGAATATGCGCATCTGTAAAGGCTGGATATACAGCTTTTCCGTTCAAGTCGTGAATCTGATCAATATGTCTACCGAAACGGCGGCGTAGCTTTCCTTCCTCCCCCATCGCGATGATCCGCGTTTTCTCGACGAACATCGCTGAATGGACATCCTCTTCGTGTGCCATCGTTCGAATCAATCCGTTTACGTATAGTGTTCCCATTCCACTCACTCCTCTTTTTACAAAAATAGGGTGACCATGACGGTCACCCTGAATTGTCGATCCTGATTTAAACGTGCAATGTTTCTTCTGGTGCACACGACCGTTTAATACGTTCGATCGCGGCCGGATCGTATTCATTTAGGACACGTTCCGCTAAGACAATCGTTCGTTCATAGTCTCCCGCTAAGAACTTCGTTTCCGCGATCGTCAGCGACATATGTATCTCGTTGTCGTGGCGACGGTACCGGTTCGCATACTGGACGAGCCGTTCGGCATACGTGACTTCGAACACTAATGTATCTAACCGTTCTTGCACATGTTTAAACGTTTCTTGGACGTCTTGACTTTGTGCGACGATCGATCGAACGTTAAACGGTAACTCCTCTAACCGTGTTTCAAGCGTCTGCAGTGAACGATTCGCATTTCGAAGCGCTTCTTCCACTTCAGCCGGTAAGTTCGGTAATCCGAGTCGTTTTAGACGGAGACGTGTTTGCGACAGCTGATGACGCCATTCGACGATTCGTTCGCGAACTTCCGTCTCTTCTTTTCGAAGTGCCTGGAGTTCGACCGTAAAGCGTTCGTACTGAATCATCAACTGTTCTTCGAGGCGAATCGCATCGCGCATCTGATCTTCGAGCATACTGAACGGGATGATTTTTCCGGCAATCGACTCATCAAGATCTTTTGCTGCTTCAAAGAGCAGCTCTTCGTCACGCTGAATCGTTTCATAGTGAATCCCTAAATCTGCTGAGATTTCATATTTTTCACGTAAGATACTGAACTCTTGTGCCAATTGATGAATCCGTTCACGCATCCGTAGCGCTTTTTGTTTCAAGAATTGGTTTTCTTTTTTCACTTGATGACGCGCATCGACCTCACGACGGAACGTATCATACATTTGATCCACATCGGCTGATAACTGTTGAATCGCCTCTTCCAAACCATCGACTTCTAGCATTTCGATTTTTTCAGAAAGGCTCAGACGTTGTTCCTCGAACCGTTTGATCTCGGATTGGAG
Source organism: Exiguobacterium sp. KKBO11 (assembly GCF_001644945.1). Lineage (NCBI taxonomy): Bacteria > Bacillati > Bacillota > Bacilli > Caryophanales > Exiguobacterium > Exiguobacterium sp. KKBO11. Next base: position 564,742 of record NZ_LUCU01000011.1, on the reverse strand, counting down.
ACCGAGTGGTTCAAGTGGATACCCATCTAACGACATTTCCTTATAGCCTGCTCCGAGCTGATCAATCCGTTGACGTAATTCATGAGCAAGAATCTTCCATTGTTTCGGTACAAGTTCGACGAGTTGACGCGTCGTTGCTACTTCTTGCTCGAGTAGCAAGCTTGTTTCATACGCCTTCGTCACTTCACCTGAAGCTTCGTACTGACACATCTCATTCCAGTGCGCATCGATTTGTTCACTTCGTTCTTCTAGACGCGCAAGCGCCGGACCAAATGAGTTCGCTTGAATCAATAATGATTTCCGAACTTGCCCTGAATCGGCTTCCCCTTGCGCTTTCAGTTCGGCTAGAACCGATTGATTCGTTTTGAACGTCGACATCTCGACGAGCATCTCATCGATCAACCCTTCGAGTTCTGCAATCAATTGTTCCGTTACTTCGAGGTCATTCTTGACGGCGATGAACCGATATTTATCGAGCGCTTCCTCTGCCCGGTAAAGGGTCTCATCGATTTGGGCGACGTGGACCGTTAATAACTCTTCCCACGCTTGATGCCAGGAGCTGAACTTCGTCTCCGTCTCACCCGCCATCGGTAGTTGCTTTAAGTCCTGCAACTCCTTTGGAATCGATGCACTGACGATGCCTTGTTTGCGCATATCAAGTTCATCGATTTTCGTGTAGTATTTTTTTCGACTGATCATGCTAAACAGCATGACGAGTAATACGATGACGATGACTCCGATCACCCATGCCCACATTTGTCACGACCTCCACTCTGTCCTACGACTTTAGATTTTCTCTAAATCGCAATAATCTTATCCTTATAATAGTATAGCGCAACCGTTTTGCATAGATTTACAAGGGCTTTTCCTGATTTCTTCCGCTGTTTTAAATCCTTTTTCCAAAAATCAATTGTTTGTCAGCTACGCGAAAACTCGTTAAACTAAAAAAAATACGCTTTTCACGGGAGGAATTTTTATTATGTTCGAAACAAAGACATATGAAGGTGACCGGACGAAACAATACGACATGCTCTCAAAACAACTCGATGCGCTATTAATGGGAGAAGACAATCAAGTTGCAAACTTATCGAATGCGAGCGCGTTGCTCAACCAGTTCCTCGACCGTATCAACTGGGTCGGCTTCTATTTGACGGATACGGAGCAAAACCAACTCGTCCTCGGACCGTTCCAAGGACTTCCAGCATGCGTCCGTATTCCATTCGGTCGTGGTGTCTGCGGAACGTCCGCAGCAGAACAGACGACACAACGAATCGAAGATGTGCATCAGTTCCCAGGTCACATCGCATGTGACGCGGCTTCGAATTCAGAAATCGTCATTCCACTCGTCAAAGACGGACAAACGATCGGTGTCCTCGATATCGACAGCCCAGAATTCAACCGTTTCGACGAAGTCGATCAAGCTGGTCTAGAAGCATTCTGTACGACACTGCTTCGCCATCTGTAATTCTGATTGACAGTCGATTGTCCACACCGTATACTTGTAAAAGTGCAGAAATGATAACGATAGCGGTCAAATCGCTTACGTATCACATTTCATGACTCGGTGAATAACCGGAGGGGCATCGTGTAACTTTGCTATCAAGCGAGGGTGCCACATCATGAAATGGGCGTAATGTGGGTTTGATGGCGTTATTATTTTTATGCAAATAATAACGAACAATAAGGAGGAGTCTTATTATGGCTCGCTATACAGGTCCAGCTTGGAAACTCTCACGTCGTCTCGGTATCTCACTTACTGAAACAGGAAAAGAAATCGCAAAACGCCCTTACGCACCAGGTCAACACGGTAACAGCCGTCGTAAAGTATCTGAGTACGGTCTTCAACTTCAAGCGAAGCAAACACTTCGTCACATGTACGGAGTAAACGAACGCCAATTCAACCGTATCTTCAACGATGCTGGCAAAATGCCTGGTATCCACGGTGAGAACTTCATGTTCTTACTCGAAGCACGTCTTGATAACGTCGTTTACCGTATGGGTATGGCTCGTACACGTCGTGCTGCTCGTCAGCTCGTCAACCACGGTCACATCCAAGTTGATGGACAACGCGTTGATATCCCATCATTCCGCGTGAAACCAGGTCAAACGATCTCAGTTCGCGAAAAATCGAAGAACTTTGTCGTTATCAAAGAAGCACTCGAAGTTGCTCCAGCAACTAAAGACTTCGTTACTTTCGATGCTGAGAAGCTCGAAGGAACGTTCGTCCGTCTTCCTGAGCGTTCTGAATTGAACGATCAAATCCAAGAACAACTCGTCGTCGAGTACTACTCACGTTAATCGATTGTTCCAGCACTCACTTCGGTGGGTGCTTTTTTTATGCCTATGACTAAAATGTATACCTGGTCTTAAAAAAAGAGTGACGTCATTCATTCGTTTGTGTTAACCTTTATATATACATAGTTAACACAAATAGAAAAGAGGACTCATTCATGAAAACAAGAGATTTAACATTCATTGCCCTTGGTGCTGCCATCATCGCAGCCGTCAGCTCTTTGCCACAAATTCAACTTGTCGGCGCTGTTCCAATCACGCTCCAGATGCTCGCAATCATGACGGTCAGCGCGATTCTCGGTGGAAAACGTGGTGGACTCGCTGTCTTGATTTTCTTATTACTCGCAGCAGCTGGTCTACCGGTGCTTGGCGGAAAAGGCGGGCTAGCCCCATTCGTCGGACCAACCGTTGGTTATTTGATTGCCTTTCCGATTGCTGGATTCTTCATCGGTCTTGTTGCTGAAAAAACGCGTCGCTTCGTTCCCCTCTTCATCGGGATTATCGTCTTTGGTCTTGGTTTAGTCTACTTGCTTGGAACATTTGGTCTAATGGCTGTACTCGATCTATCGTTCAAAGATGCTTTTGCGATTAACTATCCTTTCGTCTTATGGGATACGATCAAAGCTGTCATTGCCACGACGATTGCCGTTCGCTTGTTGCCACTCCGTTTATTCCGAACAGCTTAAAAAAACGCTCTCTGCATCTAAGTGCAGGGAGCGTTTCGTATATCATCAAGCATGCTCGACGACGAAGTATTTTTTCTTTCCGCGACGTACGATCGTAAAGCGACCGATTGCATCAGCTTCCGTGATTTCTTTCGTTAAATCTTGCTCGCGTTCTCCGTTTAGGTAGATTGCACCGTTCGTGACGTCTTCACGTGCTTGACGTTTTGACGGACTGATCTTCGCCTCAACGAGAACGTCGACAAGGTTTGTCGCTTCACCGAGTGTAAAGCGCGGCATTCCTTTGAACGCATCTTCGATATCTTCGACTTGCAACGATTTAATATCTCCACTAAAGAGTGCCGTCGTAATACGTTGTGCTTGTGTCAGACCTTCTTCACCATGGACGAGAACGGTCATCTCTTCTGCAAGACGACGTTGCGCGACACGCTTCTCTGGTGCTGCCTTGACTTCTTCTGCGAGCGCGTCGAGTTCTTCGTGCGTTAAGAACGTGAAGTATTTCAAGAACTTGATGACGTCAAGATCGTCAACGTTGAACCAGAATTGGTAGAACTCGTACGGTGACGTTTTGTCAGCGTCTAACCAAACCGCACCACCTGCTGTCTTACCGAATTTTTGACCGTCTGCTTTTGTAACAAGCGGTACCGTCAAACCGAATGCTTTTTCTTCATGACCCGCACGACGAATCAATTCCATCCCTGCTGTGATGTTCCCCCATTGGTCACTTCCTCCGACTTGAAGGCGGCACCCTTTGTCTTCGTAGAGTTTCAAGAAGTCAAACGATTGAAGTAACATGTATGAGAACTCTGTGAATGAGATCCCGTTTTGAAGGCGTGAGTCAACAGAATCTTTCGCAAGCATGTAGCTGACCGGGAAGTGCTTTCCGATATCGCGTAAGAAATCGATGATCGTCAAATCTTTCGTCCAGTCCAAGTTATTGGCGATCGTAACCGGGTTCTCCCCTTCAAGCGGTAAGAAACGTGACAACTGGCCCTTAATCCGATTCGCGAACTCTTCGACGATATCCGATGTATTCAACGAACGTTCTGTTGCGCGACCACTCGGGTCTCCGATCATTCCCGTTGCTCCACCAACGAGACCTACGACATGGTGACCTGCTTGTTGGAATCGTTTTAAGACTAAGATCGGCAACAAGTGTCCGATATGCAACGAATCTGCTGTTGGATCAAAGCCTGTGTAAAGCGTCGTTGGTGTCTCGAGTAATGTCTTCAATCCTTCTTCATCCGTCATTTGGTTAATTAAACCGCGAAATTCTAAATCCTCTAGTAACGTCATTGTGTCTCCTCCTAAAGTTCACTTTTAACAATAAAAAACCGCCCCTTCGTCTAAGACGAAGGGACGGAAGATTCCGTGGTACCACCCTGATTGCCCTTTACATAAAAGGACCACTTGGTTCGTCGATAACGGGACGGACCGCTTGATTTCTCAAGAAACTCCTGGAAGCGTAATTCGTAAGTTCACTGTGTCCTAGTTCGCAGCACCACTAGGTCTCTGTCACAGGGAGTGACTTACTACTGTATTCCGATCACTGTTTAACGTAATATATGAAAATAAGATGGTTTCATGATACGTCGAAGACGAATCCGCTGTCAAGTCCGATTTCACTGGTGGATTTATGGTATAATACGTCTATCTGTGATTTAATATTAATTTACACCTAAGTTTAAGATGCAAAGGAGATCATTTATGCGCGAGAACTGGTTCAAGTTTTGGAATCACCCCCGGACGAAAGCCGTTCGGCACTGGTCGAATATCACATACGATGTTTCGTGGAACATCATTTTATTCCTCATCATAGCAGTCCTTCTCATCGGCAGCTTCTCTGTCGGAGCGGCTGGAGGATATTTCGCTTCCCTCGTCAAAGATACGAAAGCTCCACCTTTGACTGAGATGAAACAAGAAGTGAACAGTTATGCGGTGACAAGTCAAATTTATTGGGGAAGTGGCGAAAAGCTGACGAACATCTCAACGGATGAAGAACGTCAGCCGGTCGATATCAAAAATATCTCCCCTTATTTAATTGATGCGCTTCTATCAACGGAAGACGTAGATTTTTATCAACATGATGGAGTCGTTCCAAAAGCGACTTTACGAGCAGTCTTACAAGAATTGACGAATTCAGCGTCACGCACCGGCGGAAGTACGCTGACACAACAATTAATTAAAAACCAAATCCTGACGAACGAAGTTTCATTCGAACGGAAAGCAAAAGAGATCATCTTAGCGCTCCGCCTTGAAAATGCGATGTCAAAAGATGAAATTTTACAGGCATACTTGAATGTCGTCTCATTCGGACGAAATTCACTCGGGCGTAACATCGCTGGTATCGAAGCTGCTTCCCAAGGGGTCTTCAACAAATCAGCGAAAAAACTGACGTTACCACAAGCAGCTTTCCTCGCTGGTATTCCGAAAAACCCTTACTACTACACACCTTATCTACAAGGCGGTGTCGTCAAAAAAGACTTGACGCCAAGTGTCAATCGGATGAAGACCGTGTTGAAGCGGATGTATGTTGCAAAAAACATTACAAAAGAACAATATGAAAAAGCAATCAAACACGACATCACGAAAGACTTCGCGAAACAGTCGAAACGTTCGCGTGACACGTATCCGTATGTCTATGATTTAGCAGAACGTGAAGCGACGAAGATCATGACGAAGTACTTGATGAAACAAGATGGTGTGAAAGAAGACGAAGTCAAACCGTCTGAACTGGCAGAAGTCCGGGCAAACTATCAAGATCAAGCACTGGTTGCACTCCGTCAAGGTGGATACAAAGTTCACATGACGCTAGATAAAAAAATTCATGAATCGATGCAACAACCTGCGAAGAACAACGGGAACTTCCCTGGTGGCATGCAGTACAAACAAGTCGTCGATCCAAAAACGAAAAAAACCGTTTCGAAACAAGATCCAGAAGAAACAGCAGCAGTCATGGTTCAGAATGAGACGGGGCGTATCCTCGGATTCGTTGGTGGACGTTACCTTGATGGAAAAGCCGATGATTTTAACCGAGCATTCCAAGCGAAACGTCAAATCGGGTCAACGGCAAAACCAATTCTCGTCTACTCGAACGGGATTGAAAATCGTTTGATCACTCCGGCATCTACCGTCAATGATGAAGAGTACTACTACCAGACCGTACCACGTCAACCAGGTGATCGTCCGATCAAGAACGAAGGTGGACGTTATCGTGGAAACGTGACGGTTCGTACAGCACTTGAACTCTCATTAAACGTACCTGCCGTTAAGATTTACGAGAAGATGAACATGTCGAACTCGATTCAAAAACTCGTCGATATGGGTGTTGAAGTACCGGATGCGATTCGTTATGCTCCTTCGGCGGCACTCGGAACGATGGAGATTACACCGGTCGAACTTGCTGGTGCTTACGCGACACTCGCCAACTATGGTGAATTCGTGCAACCATACGTCATTTCGAAAATTACGAAAGACGGAAAAGATATCTATAAAGCAAAACCGAAGAAAAAACGAATTTATGAACTACGAACAGCTTACCTGACACTTGATATGATGCGTGGCGTCTTCTCAAAAGGTACAGCAACGTTTGCAAAAGATCGATTGAACGTTCCTGGAGATTGGGCTGGTAAGACAGGTACGACGAACGATGTCAAAGACTCTTACCTTGTCGGTTCCACTCCTGGTGTGACGCTTGCCGTTTGGACAGGACACGATCAGAACAACTCGCTCATCGGTCCAACGACGTATTACCAACGAACACAAACGCTGTGGTCACAAATGGCGAATGCGACGTATGCCGCGAACAGTAGTTACTTCAAATCCGGTGCCCGCTTCACACAACCATCTTCTGTAACAGCAAACGACTTTAAGAACAGTGGTCGCTTCAAAGAAGAAGATAAGAAGAAAAAAGCGGAAGAGGCAAAGAAAAAAGCCGAAGCGAAGAAAAAGAAAGAAGCAGAAGAAAAGAAAAAAGAAGCAGACGCACAGAAAAAAGAAGAGCAACAGAAAGAACAAGATCAGGCGAAAGAAAAAGCGGAAGCTGATGCTAAGAAAAAAGCAGCCGACGACGCCAAGCGTGCTGCCGATGCAAAAGCAAAAGCCGAAGCAGAGGCAAAAAAGAAAGCGGAAGCGGACGCTAAGAAAAAAGAAGCTGATGCTAAGAAAAAAGAAGCGGACGCTAAGAAACAGCAAGAACAACAGAAGAAACAAGATGAAAAGAAAAACGATGCTGCTTCTGAAAACTAATAAAAAGGATGAATCACCTGCCACGGTGATTCATCCTTTTTTGTTTAATCTTCCATCGTCGACAGATCACCTGTTTCAAGATTCAACTCCCATGCTTTCAGAACACGGCGCATGATTTTACCACTTCGTGTCTTCGGCAATTTATCCCGGAAATCAATTTCTCTCGGTGCCGCGTGAGCAGCCAGCCCCTCTTTGACGAATGCTTGGATTTCTTGTTTTAGTTCATCCGTCGGCTCGTAACCATCACGCAAGGCAATGAACGCCTTGATGATTTCACCGCGGACTGGATCTGGTTTCCCGATGACACCGGCTTCTGCGACAGCTGGGTGCTCGACGAGACGACTTTCGACTTCGAACGGACCAACCCGTTCTCCAGCCGTCATGATGACATCATCGACACGTCCTTGGAACCAGAAGTAACCTTCGTCATCCATATAGGCAGAATCCCCTGAGACATACCATCCTTTAAAGAAATACGATTCATATTTCTGCGGATTGTTCCAAATTTGACGCATCATCGATGGCCATGGTGTTTTTAAAGCAAGGTTCCCCATTCGGAATGGCGGTAACTCATTTCCTTGATCATCAATGATCGCAGCCTGAGTTCCTGGAATCGGTTTCCCCATCGATCCCGGTTTGATGTCCATCGACTTGTAGTTACAAATCATCATCGCGCCTGTCTCCGTCATCCACCATGTATCATGAATCCGTTGATCAAAGGCTTCTTTCCCCCAACGAATGACTTCTGGGTTCAACGGTTCGCCGACAGACAATACATGACGAAGACTTGAGAGATCATGATGATTTGCAACATCCGCTCCCGCTCCCATCAACATCCGGAAAGCCGTTGGTGCGCTATACCAGACCGTTACCTTATACTTCTCGATGACACTGTACCAGAAATCCGGATTGAAGCGTCCACCGACGACGATGTTCGTCGCGCCATTCAAGAATGGTGCGAAGATACCGTAACTTGTTCCTGTGACCCACCCCGGGTCAGCCGTACACCAGTAGACATCATCTTCTTGGAGATCAAGTACCCAGCGACCTGTCATTAAGTGCTGAATCATCGCATTTTGAACGTGGAGCACACCTTTCGGCTTCCCTGTCGATCCTGAAGTGTAGTGCAGGATCAATCCGTCTTCACGATCTAACCAGACCGGTTCGAATACATCGGATGCTTGCTCGAACGCTTTGCGGAAATCGAGTAATGTGTCCGATTCTTCGATATCTTCGTCGACAAGTACTACTTTTTCAAGTGATTCCAGTTCCCCAACTGGAACACGTGGGAGCAATGCCTTCGTCGTCACGAGTAACTTCGCTTCAGAATCAAGCAAGCGATCACGGACCGCTTGTTCCATGAATGCTTCAAATAACGGACCGACGATTGCGCCTACCTTCAGTGCGCCAAGCAAGGCAAAATACAATTCCGGTGAACGTGGCATGAAGATGAAAATACGGTCACCCATTTTGACCCCTGCATCGACTAATACGTTTGCCGCTTTATTCGTCAATCGTTTCATATCTGCATATGTGAATCGTTGTTCCGTCGTTCCATCGAAATAGATCAGCGCATCCTTGTTCGCCCGCTCGCCTTCTGCGTGGCGGTCGATTGCTTCATGAGCCATGTTGACTTTCCCCGTTGTCGCCCATGAAAAGTACTGCTCAGCATCTTTCCAGTCGTACGTGTTCGTTTCATCATACTCTGCTAACCAATGCTTCCCCGGAAGCGCTTTCAAAACTTTCATGTCTCGTTCCTCCCCTTCTATGTTTTCCTCTTTATTATAAGCTAGTTATCCGTCAGTTCAATCCATTTGCCGTCAATTTGTTAAAAAATCCCTCTCTTTGCTCAAGCGCTTTCGTCTATAATGAATAGGAAGGTGGTGACGCTTACATGTTTGAAAAACAATTCAATCATCGGACGCATGAAACATCACTCGGTCCTGTTGACATCGAAGGTCCCGTACCGAGTCAAACACTAGCAACGTATACACTCGATTCAGGGTTGACGGCTTTTCGTCCACCCGCTGAACAACATCAAGCACTCGTTGAGATTGCAGACCTTGAGGAAGGACGGATCATCGTCGCTCGTCAAGGAACGGAAATCATCGGTTATGTGACTTACTTATACCCTGATCCTTATGAAACGTGGAGCGAAGGAAACAATCCGTACATCTTGGAACTCGGAGCGATCGAAGTCTCCTCTCGGTTCCGCGGACAACAGATCGGTAAAAAATTGCTTGAAATCTCTATGCTCGATCCTGCTATGGAACACTATTTGATTTTAACGACTGAATATTATTGGCATTGGGACCTAAAAGGGAGCGGACTATCGGTCTGGGATTACCGAAAGATCATGGAGAAGATGATGAACCATGGTGGTCTTGTCTTCTTCCCGACCGACGATCCGGAAATCGCCTCCCATCCTGCCAACTGCCTGATGGCACGTATTGGAAAACACGTCTCACCTGAAGTCGTCGCTCATTTTGATGCGCTACGCTTGAGAAGACGCTTCATGTATGACTGAGCTCGAGGAGGAATCGTCATGTTAATCGAACAAATCATGAATACGACGTGCATCACGATGCAACCGACGAATTCCATCGCGCATGCGGTCGAACTCATGCAACGTCATCAGATTCGTCATGTTCTTGTCGTCAATGCCCGCCATGAACTCGTCGGTCTTGTCGGATTAAAGGAAATTCAAAGCGCAAGTAGTATCTTTCATCCGGATACAGCAAAACAAGACCTACAGTATCCGGTCTCAAGCATCATGATTGAAAGTCCTGTCACGGCTCATCCGCTCGATTTTCTCGAAGATGCGGCTGTGCTGTTTTATGAATACCGATTGACGTGTCTGCCAATCGTCCGCGGTCGACGCCTTGTCGGTATCGTCACGGAAACGGATTTGTTGCGGACATTCGTTCAATTGACGGGTGCACTCGAACCAAGTTCTCAAATCGAAATCCGTGTTGAGAACACTGCTGGAACATTAGCAAAGATTGCCGCACTGCTTGCCAAAACGAATATCAATATCTTAAATGTACTCGTATATCCAACAGACGATCCGTATGTCCGGATCGTTGCGTTTCGTGTCCAGACGATGAATCCGATTCGGATCATCGAAAAGTTGCGCAAAGAAGGATTCGATGTACTTGGACCGGATGTGAGCAGATGAAGGATTTTGCCTATCTGTACAGTCCTGAAGAGGCGACTTATCGGTTTTCGGAGACACATCCATTCAATCCGATTCGCCTCGAATTAACGGTTTCTTTGCTTGAAGCGATGCATCAATTAGATGACATTCCTTGTATCGCGCCACGTCATGCGACTGATGAAGAATTGTCACTCGTTCATGATCAGGATTATATTGCTGCCGTCAAAGCAGCCGGGACCGGAGCATTAACGCCTCTCAAGGCACAGATGTATGGTCTTGGGACAGAAGACACCCCTTTGTTCCAGGGGATGCATTCGGGCGCTTCTCTCCTTGTCGGCGGCACGATCGAAGCATGTGACCTCGTCTTATCTGGTCAATATAAACGGACCTTTCATATCGGTGGCGGATTGCATCACGGATTCCGTGGGCGTGCCTCTGGTTTTTGTGTCTATAACGATACCGCTGTCGCCATGGCAGCCATGATTGAAAAATATCACTGTAAAATTCTTTATGTCGATACGGACGCTCATCATGGCGATGGAGTACAATGGGCCTTTTATAATCGAAAGGACGTCATGACATTGTCTCTCCATGAGACGGGTCGCTACTTGTTTCCAGGAACGGGAATGGTGACGGAACGAGGGTCTGAAGAAGGATATGGATTTAGCTGGAACGTGCCACTGGACGCCTTTACGGAAGATGATTCGTTTTTACTCGCTTATGAGACGGCACTCTTTGAAGCCTGTGAATTGTTCCAACCGGATCTCATCATTACGCAAAATGGTGCCGATGCACACGCGCTTGATCCATTGACTCATTTATCCTTAACGATGAAAAGTTATGAGCAGATCCCTCAAATCGCCGTCGCTGCAGCAAATAAATATACGAATGGAAAAATCGTTGCTTTAGGAGGCGGTGGCTATGACTGGTATCGTGTCGTCCCCCGCGCGTGGAGTCAAGTTTTTGCTGCCATGACCGGACAAGCTCCGTTTCGTGGAGAGATTCCTACTTCATGGCAAGAACGTTGGAGTGGACAAGAAACACCCCCACCAACACACTGGCATGATCCAACACCACTCTACCCCGCCATTCCGCGACGACCTGAAATCGAAGAAAAAAATTGGGAGACTGTTAAACGACTAATTTGGCCGTTCGTGAGCGATGAGCGTAAGAAACAATTGACTGCGACTTCCCCTTACTCCGTTGATTAATCGACTTTATATCTTCACATTTATTTCGTTCGGAGTTCACAACTTGTTGCTATACTAAATATGGAATTTTTACTTAGTAAATGAATAATAGTTGGGGGAATCATCATGAAAAAGGCATGGCTTTATTCCGGTCTTATTCTATCGACGGGGATCGTACTCGCAGGGTGCGGCAATGAAAAACAGGCAATGGATCACGATAACATGCAAGGGTCAGGAAAACCGACGGTCGAGGTCAACGTCAATGTTCCGGCCAAGACAATGGAAGAAGATAAAGTTGTTTTTAAAGCGTCAGCTGTCGAACAAAAGAAACCAGTCAATCTTGAGGACGTGACATTTGAAGTTTGGGAAGCCGGAAAACAAGACGGTGCCCATCAAAAGTTCAAGGCAACCTTGAAAAAGACGGGTTCTTATCAAGCAGAAGCTAAGCTTGCTGAAGGTGAGTATGAAGGACTGTATCATATCAATGATAAAAAAGGACTCCATCATATGGATAAGATCTCATTCGTCGTCATGGATCATTCACATGAAAAAGAGGAAGCATCGCACGAGCATGGACATGATCACGAAGCCGTCGATGGCCTGTCTGTCCATTACATGGGCGCAACAAAAGCGAAAGCTGGTGCTGAACTTCCCGTCTCCTTTCATGTTTTCCTCGATGGGAAACCGCTAAAAGCGAACGTACAAGTGGAAGTCATTGAAACGGGCATTGAAAAGCATAACTACGTTCCTCTAGAAAAAAAGGGTGATGCCTACAGCGGGAAAGTGACATTGACTGCACCTGGTCAGACGACGGTTCGACTCCATGTCGAAAATGACAAACTCCACCATCACCAAGATGAACTTATTACCGTCGCGAAATAAAAAAACGTCTCTTTTTTCAAGCAGCTTGCTTGAGAGAAGAGACGTTTTTTCGATTAAGGACGTGTCGAATCCCGTTGTTCGATTCGGTGTGGTAACGTGACATCGTTCGTTTCAATTTCTTCTTTGTTCAAGATTTTCGTCAATAGACGCATCGAGACTGCTCCGATATCATACATCGGTTGAACGACAGTCGTCAGTTTCGGACGAATCATCGTCGCAAGACGTGTGTTATCGTGTCCGATAACTTCGAAGTCTTCCGGTACACGATGTCCAGCATCCTGTAAGGCATGGATGACACCAAGAGCCATCTCATCCGTTCCAGCAAAAATCGCGCGTGGGCAATCTTCTCCAAGTTCAAGCAATTGATTCATCGCCTTCATTCCTGAATCATACGTATAGTTTCCAAGGACGACATTTTGCTCGTTAAACGGAAGATTTGCTTCTTCGAGTGCTCGGCGATAACCCGCAAATTTCTTTTCACCATTGATTTGCTGTTCGAGTGGTCCAGTGATGAATCCAATCCGTTCATGTCCACGGTCGATCAAAGACTTAACAGCATCGTGCGCAGCACTCTCATAATCGATGTTGACGGCAGGAAGATCATAATCTTGATTCAACGTTGCAGCAAGCACGATCGGAACCGGTGATGTTTTGAACTCACGAACGAGATCCTCGTGCAGACGTCCGCCCATGAAGATGATTCCATCCACCTGTTTTCCGAGCAATGTATTGAGCAAATGAATCTCTTTTTCCCGGTTTTGGTCGGAGTTACATAAAATGATGTTATATTTATACATTGTCGCGACGTCCTCAATCCCGCGTGCTAAATCCGCAAAGAAGATGTTCGAGATATCGGGCACGATGACACCGACCGTCGTTGTTTTTTTACTTGCCAGTCCACGGGCAACAGCGTTCGGACGATAACCAAGCTGTTCGATTGCGTCTTGGACCTTCTTTCGTGTAGATGGTTTGACATTCGGGTTTCCGTTGACGACACGCGATACGGTCGCCATCGAAACAGCAGCCTCTCGCGCGACATCGTAAATCGTAATATTACTATTCAAAACAAATTCCTCCTTTAGTATGATCCATCTCAAGTGTTTTCATTTCGTTTTCATTTTTAGGCAACACGAAAGGAAGACAGGAAAAGATAGTTTTCTTTTCCCATTCTTCCTTCATTGTAAAACGTTTTCATTCGCTTTAGGTTACCCTTTTTCGGAAATCATTGAACGTTTAGTGCCGGAAAGGTAGTCGTCAAGTTTTCGATGAACGTATCGAATTCTTGGAAATCGAGTTGTTGGTTCGCATCAGACAACGCAAGTGCTGGGAACGGATGGACTTCGACCATGACAGCGTCTGCTCCAATCGCGTATGCCGCTTTTGCTGTTGGCAAGAGTAAATCCTTACGTCCTGTCGAGTGCGTGACATCGACCATGACAGGGAGATGCGTCTCTTGCTTCAGAATCGGAACTGCTGAGATATCAAGCGTATTCCGTGTTGCACGTTCATACGTCCGAATACCACGCTCACATAAGATGACTTGATCGTTACCACTCGCCATGATGTACTCAGCCGCGTACATGAATTCCTCGAGTGTTGCAGAAAGACCTCGTTTTAAAAGAACCGGTTTATTCGTACGACCGACTTCCTTGAGTAAATCGAAGTTTTGCATATTGCGTGCGCCGACCTGGATGATGTCGACATATGGTAAAGCAGATTCAACGGCGCTCGGTGTCATGATTTCAGTGATGACATGCAAACCGTGCGCGTCCGCTGCTTTTTTCAACATCTTTAGACCTTCGAGTCCTAGACCTTGGAAGTCGTAAGGCGATGTACGTGGTTTGTACGCTCCGCCTCGCATGAACTTCACGCCATGTTTCGCGAGCTGTTCCGCGACCTCAAATACTTGTTCTTCGCTCTCGACCGCACACGGTCCAGCGATTAATTGTTGCGAACCGTCTCCGATGACGGCATCTCCGATCCGGATGATCGTATTCGTCGGTTTTTGTTTCCGTGATACGAGTAATTTCCGAGTCCGATCTTCTCCTTGTAATTCGAGAGAAGCTTTGAAAATTTCTTTAAATACATGCTGAAGGCGTCCTGTTTCAAAAGGTCCATGGTTATTAGCGGCAATTGATTCGAGCATTTGACGTTCTCGAACAGGGTCGTATCGATCAAGCCCTTGTGCTCGTTTGACTTTTCCGATTTCAACGGCAATTTGACCTCGTCTGTTCATCAATTCCAATAATTCTGCATTCACTAAATCGAGTTCATCACGTAATCTTTTTAATTCTGCATGTTGATCCATGTCCTACCACTCCCTAATCAGCATATAGCTCGTAATAGCAACTAATTATAGCGAACTCTTTCCGTGTTGTACATAAAGAAGCTGCATGATTTCTTAAAATATGAAAATAAATTACGTTTTTTCATATAATTTTTTTGTGTTTTCTCTATAAGGAAACATAGAAAAAGAGCCCTCGTGATGAGAGCTCCTCATATATTGATTATTTCTTATGATTCACATCAGACTGCGGATCATTGTCTTCCTCTTGTTCGTCTGCTAACTGTTCGCGTAACTCCGAAAGTTCAACGACCGTCTCCGTGTCGATCTCTTCTGCAACAGACGCCCCATCCACTTCGTCGCCGATTTCACGTTCGATGTCACGTACGAGTTGCTCCGCTTCTGCGAGAGCAGCATCAATGCTTGCTTGATCCTTCTCAAAGCCCGCATATTGTGCCGCTTCTTGAACCGTTGAATTATTCTTCGCTTTTTCAATGACAGGTGCTGCCTTATCTTTCGCTAGTTGAATCCACTCACCTACGAGTGGCTCCGCTTTTTCACGGACAACTTGTGTCTGTTCCGTCAAACGTTGACGCGCAGGCGCCGTACGCTCGTCAATCAGATTGCGTACTTCACGACCTGATTTTGGGCTAGAAAGGAGAGCTGCCGCAGCACCAATCAATCCACCAACGATGACTCCGGCAAGGAAGCCTCCTCCTTTAGAAGAATCTTGTGCTTGATATGGGTGTTGTTTCGTCATGATTTACGATCTCCCTTCAACTCATCTGGAATGCTTTCAACGTCCGGTACTGACACGACTTCCGGTGTGACCGGCGCCTCAGCCTTTTTCCGGAATCAACGACGTGGCTTTTTCTCAACCGTCGTCGTTGCCGTCGAATGATTTTGAACCGTAGTCTCTGCCGGTTTATTTTTCTTAAATAACTCTACAGCGACTGAGCCCCAACGGACTGCTTGCGCAATCTGTTCTTTATTCGTATCCGCTGCACCAGCAACCGTATCGGATACTGTCCGGACAGAATCTGTCACTTTGTTTAAAGACGTACCGAGTTCTTCGATCGAGTTTGCGACAGGTGCAAGCAATTCTGTTTTTTCTTCAATCGTATCGACCAGACGATTCGTCTTATGTAACAACGCTGTCGTCTCCATCATGATACCGTCTAATTGACGTTCAAGTCCTGCTGTCGTGTTGGCTACATTGTTGAGCGTCTTACTCGCAGCACCTAATACACGGGCAAGGAAAATGACGAGCACTACGAATGCGATCGCAGCGACTAATCCGGCGATTCCGCCTAATGTGATTTCCATGGTTCTTGCCTCCAATTTTTTTGCATAGTCTTTTGTTGTTAGTTCGACATGTAGCAAGTCGTTCCTGCTACTCCAAATGGTTTATTTCCGTTACAATGATAAATGAAACCTACATAATCCATTTCGAGGGGGAAATTTCATGCGTGACCCACGTCTTACTCAACTGGCAACGAATCTCATTAACTATTCGGTTGCCCTTGAACCTGGTGAAAAAGTATTGATTGAAAACTTCGGCATCGAACGCGAACTGGTCGAGGCACTCGTTGAAGCTGCCTACGCGGCTGGCGGACATCCGTTCGTCTTACTTAAGGATAATCGTATCCTACGAAAATTATACCGAAATGCTTCAGAAGAGCAACTCCAATTGATGGCAGACATCGAACGCAAGCAAATGCAAGCGATGGACGCATACATCGGACTACGTGCTGGTGATAACATCAATGAATTGTCAGATGTGCCGGCTGAACAGATGAAACTTTACGGTCAAACGATCGGTAAGATGCACACACAAGATCGTGTCAAAGGAACGAAATGGGTCGTACTTCGTTTCCCAACTGCATCGATGGCGCAACTTGCGAATCAATCGACAGAAGCATTTGAAGACTTCTACTTCGATGTCTGCACGCTTGATTATGAAAAAATGGGACAAGCGATGGAACCACTCGTCGACTTGATGAACCGGACGGATCGTGTTCGTCTCGTCGGACCAGGAACGGATCTAACGTTTTCAATCAAAGACATCCCAGCCATCAAATGCGCCGGAAATGCTAACATTCCAGACGGTGAAGTCTTTACGGCACCCGTCAAGGATTCGGTCAACGGTGTCATCTCATATAACACACCATCTCCGTATCAAGGGTTCACGTTTGAAAACGTCAAACTGACGTTCAAAGATGGTAAAATCGTCGAAGCGACGGCGAACGATACGGATCGGATCAACCAAGTCTTCGATACAGATGCTGGTTCTCGTTTTGTCGGCGAATTCGCGATCGGCGTCAATCCCTTCATTCAGCATCCAATGAAGGATATTCTATTCGATGAAAAAATCGATGGCAGCTTCCACTTCACACCAGGTCAAGCTTACGAAGAAGCCTACAACGGTAATGACTCATCCGTTCACTGGGATCTCGTCAACATCCAACGTCCTGATTACGGTGGTGGAGAAATCTGGTTCGACGACGTATTGATCCGTAAAGACGGTCGTTTCGTTCTTCCAGAACTTGAAGTCCTCAATCCTGAAAACCTGAAATAAGAAAAAGCGGATGGCTCGTCCTTCATTAGGACGGGGTCATCCGTTTCTTTATCTTATTTTTTCAATGTCGCACGAAGCATCCAAATTTGTTTTTCGATTTCCTTCGCTTGACCAAGTAGATCATCTTCAACCGTCACGTCTTGTGCCTCAAGATGTTCAATCGCATCGAGCATCTCTTTTCGGACTTGTTGGAAGTCTTTGATGACAGAATCAATCATCTCATCTGCCGATAATCCCGATTTCGCTTCTTCAAGCGTTGTTTGCTCTAAATACTCTTTTAGTGTCGCAGAAGGTGTTCCGTTATTCATCAGGAGACGTTCTGCAACGACATCATATTGTTCAGACACCCATGTATAAAGTTCTTCAAGCTTCTCGTGAAGCGTTAAGAAGTCTGGTCCTTTAATGTACCAATGATAATTGTGGAGTTTGACGAACAGTACCCCATAGTTTGCTACCTGTTGATTCAAAGCTGATTTTGCATGATTACTAATCATCTGATATTCCCCTTTCCTGATTTCAAATGACGTTCTATTTCATCTTTATCCTTAAATAACAAAGAATAAACATCATTCTCAGGAAAAGTGCTCTATCGAGGACGCTTTAATCCTTTCAACATATACCCACCTTTGAAGTCGACAGAATCGAATGCGACGAGGAATGCTTTCGGTTCGTATTCTTCGACGAGATTACGAAGCACTTTCATACGTGTTCGAGCCGCGAGCACATCTAACCGATAACGGACACCGTCTCGTCCTTGACCTTGATAATGTGTCACACCAAAACCATTATCGCGAATGACTTGAATCAGTTCCGCTGGAAATTCTTGCGTATGCACTTGAATCATATTGTAACCGATGGCGAGTTTTCGCTCGACATATCCACCGACGAGTATTCCTAGACCAAATCCAAGCGCGTAAACGACCATACCGAGTGTCGTTAAGTCTTGGAATACGATTCCTAGTGCAAAAATGTAAATCAATGTTTCGACTGTGCCAAATAATCCGGCAATGACAGTTCGCCCTTTGACGAGCATGATCGTCCGTAATGTCAAAACAGGAACGTAAATCAACTGGAGCAATAAGATGAGTAAAATCTGTCCCATGGTGTCTTTCCTTTCTGTTAATAACTTCAACACATACACACTATTTCAAACTTTTTTTCAAGATGCAATCCTATTTTAGATTTTCCTCATCGGTTTTTTGAAATTACTATCATAATTCAAAAATACGACAAAAAAAGTGCCACTCGAGTCGAGTGACACTTTTGATTCTCGCTTATTTCACACTTTGATACTGATGCTGATACGTTTGGATATCGCCCGCTCCCATGAACAGAAGCACAGCATTTTCATGCTGACGTAGAACAGACACGTTATCGCGCGTCAGAATAGAAGCTTGCGGGATTTTCTCCTGCAGATCTTCGACGCGAACTTGCCCTTCCTGCTCACGTGCCGATCCAAAGATTTCGCATAGATATGTCGCATCTGCTTCACGTAAAGAAGTCGCGAAATCATCCATGAATGATTTCAAGCGTGTGTACGTATGCGGTTGGAAAATCGCAATGACTTCGCGGTCCGGATATTTCTTCCGTGCCGACTCAATCGTCGCGCTGATTTCCTTCGGATGGTGCGCGTAGTCATCTACTAGGATTTGTGTGCCGAATTCCGACTCACTGAAGCGACGTTTTACACCACCAAATGTGGCTAAACGTTCAGCAACGTCGTCTTTGCTCAATCCTTCGTACTGACAGATCGCAATGACAGAGAGTGCATTCAAGACATGATGACGACCGAATCCTGGAATGAGGAACGTGCCGTAGAAATCATCACGTAAATAAACATCAAATGATGTACCATCTGGCGTTGACGTCGCGTTTTCCGCGCGGAAATCATTGTTTTCTCCAAATCCATAATAGAGAACAGGTACATTCGCTTGAATGTTTTGAAGATGCTCATCATCTCCACAAGCAACGATCGCTTGCTTAACCTGCATCGCCATTTCTTGGAATGCCGAAACGACGTCATCGATTCCTGTGAAATAATCCGAATGATCGAAGTCGATATTCGTCATGATAGCGTAGTCCGGCTTGTAATATAAGAAGTGACGTTTGTATTCACATGCCTCGAAGACGAATGCTTTCGCATCCTCTACTCCTGCCCCTGTCCCGTCTCCGATCAAGAAAGCTGTCGGCGTGATACCGCTCAAGACGTGTGAAAGCAAACCTGTCGTCGACGTTTTTCCGTGTGAGCCTGTAATGGCGACCGAACGATATTCATTTGCTAGGTGTCCTAAGAAATCGTAATAATGATGGATGGTTAAACCAAGTTCATTTGCCCGTGCGATTTCTGGATGATCATCTCCAAAAGCATTCCCTTGGATGATGACATAATCTTCTTTGATGTTATCCGCATTGAACGGGAAAAATGGAATTCCCTTAGCCCGTAACGCGTCTTCAGTAAAAATGTGCTTTTCGATGTCTGAACCTTGCACCTCATGATTCATCTCATGTAGTACTTGGGCGAGCGCACTCATCCCTGTTCCTTTGATTCCAACAAAATGATACTTTGTCATATAAAAGCCCTCCAATTCACGTTCCGGTCCGTACCATCGGGCTCGGGTACAAAACCTGTACCATTATAGCAAACCGATTTATTTTTTACCATGTAAATTATTTTGTTCTCGACGTGCGCGATACATCGCCATCAAGTCTTTCGTCGTCATGACGACGTTAACAGGCGGTCCGACCGGTTTTTTCACTTCCGACTGAACAGGCTTATCCACCTCAGTAACAGATGGATCTTGATCTACTTCAACAGCAGATGGATCAAAAGTCGGTGCGAAGCTCTCCGCTTGTTGCTCAGCTTCTTTTTCATCAGCAGACTCTTCACTTGATGTCTCTGTCGGAACAACTAATTGTTCCACCGTCTCACTGTTGGAAGATGTTTCAGTTCCGTCCGTTTCTTCTACTTCGGTTACGGTCGGCACTTCTTCTCTCACGAGCTCTTCACTTGTGTGAGGTTCCGGTACAAGTAATTCGACGTCCGTCACCGGTACAAGACCAGCATTTGCTTCGTCTGATACGACTTCTGTCGGATCAGCTGATTGTTCCATCGTCTCACTGTCGGAAGATGTTTCAGTTACGTCCGTTTCTTCTACTTCGGTTACAGTCGGTACTTCTTCTCTCACGAGTTCTTCACTTGTGTGAGGTTCCGGTACGAGTAATTCGACGTCCGTCACTGGTACAAGACCAGCATCTGCTTCCGCTTCGTCTAATACGACTTCTGGCGCGGTCAGTTCTTGATCCGCCAAAGCAACCTCATCAGTATTTCCCTCTTCGACTGTTTCCGAAACCTGCTCATTCGTTTCCGTTTCTTCCGCAGCTTTTACGGTTTCCGATGCAGATTGCTTCGGACGTTGGAATCCATAAATCGGTGAAGGAACATCCGTTAAAACGAAGCGATCTTCACGCTCCTCTTTTTTCGGACGTTCTACCGGCTTTGTCTCACGTTCCCCTGCAAGCTCTCGACGAATCCGGGCAGCCTGCTCTTTTAGTGACTGTTCATAACGATTACTCATACGTTCACCCCTCCATCTTGTTAAAAAATCGGTCGAATCATCGACCGATTGAGAATGCTTCCCCTACTGCTTTTGTATCATCGAGTACAAGAATCCCTTTTTCTTGTGGTGCATCGACAAGTCCGAGCTCACGCGCTGAACATAGCATACCGCTTGATGGTACGCCGCGTAACGCTGAAGGACGGATGATTAACCCAGACGGCATGACCGCTCCCGGTTTAGCAACGACTACTTTTTGACCCGCCGCTACATTCGGTGCTCCACAAACGATTTGTAAAGTTCCGTTATCTACTTCTACCTGACAGACCGATAATTTATCAGCATCCGGATGCTTCTCGCAAGAAGCAACGAACCCAACAACGAATTTCGGAGAATAATCCACTTGTTCGAGTGACAATTCGATATCTCGACTCGCCAGTTCCTTTTGGATGCGTGTTGCCAATTCTTCCGTCAATTCAACCGGTCCTTGTGTCTCGATCGTAAACGTAGTCGAAGCATCAAACAGGTTGTAACCGACGACACGATCACCATGCTTGATAGTTGCTACGTCTCCTTCACGAGTCGCTGTCACTTCCGCACGTGGTGCGTCTTCCAAAATGATCATTAAGACGTCGCCGACGCCCTCTTTATTATAAAACACATTCATTCAATCCATGACTCCCTTCCGTCTTTCTCACAATGCCTATTGTATCAGATTCTTCACTCTTTCGGCTGCTTGTTTTTCGCAAGGACGAAGACCGGCTCCAGATTGCCATCTTCATATAAGAATGGCAGTGCCGTGACCGGTACACGACCGTTCGAGAAGAAGTCAAACATCAATTGCTGTAAGACATCATATCCGGCGTCATTCCGAATATCAGCGAAAATCAGGACATCCTGATGCGGAATTCCGACTGCGAATTCTCCTTCGATTTGCGCCGCATAATCGGCTAATAAAGTCTTGTTCAAAACACGACTCGCCTCATATCCGTCGCCGAGACTCAAGAAATAAAAGATATTCCCTGCGACTTCGTCTTGTTTAAATGGCGCTTCAAGCGATTTCACATTAAAACGCGCTACTTCTGATAACTGTTCAGCTGTCCATTCAGCAGACGCCAGTAACTCCTCATCAATCAAACGATACGTCGCCCCTAAATCAAGTGCGTACATGATTTTCGTCTCACCCGTATGTGGTGTACTGACGAGCGTCTTCCCTTCTTTTGTCGTATCGGCAAACGATTTAGCGCGAATGACAGGAAAGATTTTTTGTTCTTGTCCAACGAGTGAGATTTGATCCGTTTGTCCGAGTACAGCACGGATATATTCGATCGTCTCTTCGACTGCGATGACACCTCTTCGTTTTGCTTTTGCGACAAGCGGATTCAATCCGACATCAACGCCTGATTTATCGTGCTTTCGCTCAATTCGTAATACAGACTTTTCACGATCGAAATATGTCGTGTACCCTTCTTCTTCAAATGTTTGTGTCATCATTCTTCGGATTTGTTGTAGTTCCATTCGAATTCATCCTTTCTATCATGAAAAAAAGCGAGTCAGCGCTCGCTTTTTTCTTAAACCGTCTCTAAAAATGCTGTCACCTGTTCTGGTGTCTTCCGCTCTTTCCCGACATAACGCCCTGTCTCTTCACCATCGCGGAATGCAACAAAACTCGGAATTCCGAAGATGTCCATTTCCTGGGCAATTTCAATATGATCGTCGCGATCGACGTAGTAAAACTCGAAGCCGTTAAATGTTTGCTCGATTTCCGGCATGAACGGATCTAAGAAGCGGCAATCCGGGCACCAGTTTGCTGAGAATAAAAAGACGGCATTTCCTTGTTTTGCTGTATCGAATTCTTGTTTGGATTGTAATGTTTTCATGATGATTTCCTCCTTTGATTTCCCTAGAAGTCATTGCCCTCATCATAGCATATTCAATTGTGGCTGTGCGTTTTCGTGCTTGGTTTGCTATACTGCAACTAGAAAACACCTGGAAAGGACTTCACTATGGCAGATCAACCAATCAAACATCCGTTCGAACGCTTCGTCGGCTTCGTTGGCATGACGAGTTGTTTACGTTACGGCTATTCCTTCATTGATTCCGAACGAAGCTTACCCGAAATCTTTTTGTATTTGGTCGTCGGTTTTGCGATCATCATTTTACTCGAAGCACTCGGAAAACGACTCGCTCGAAAATTGCCTGTCGTACGCATGCGGTATTTGACTCCACTTTACCTCATTTACCTCTACGTTTTCTTTACGAGTTTTTATTCAAGTTCATTCGGATTCTCTTTATGAAAAAAGCTGATTCAAAAAGTCATATGCTTGTTCGTCCACCATCCGGTCAAACAGGCGTATCCTTTAGAATCAGCTTTTTGTATTTAATATTCGATTTTTAAATCGCCATCTTGAATCCGACCGAGACGTCGTAATATGCGATAAATGAAATAACTGATGATGCCGGGCGCAAGGAAACAGAGGACAGCGACTGCTAGGTAATACTCCATTTCGAACCCCATCGTTTTTAATAACATCAATGGACCAACGAATCCGCTCGTACCCATACCAGAACCTTCCGGATTGCTCTCAAGCATTAACAGAACAGTCGCAAACGGCGCTAGTATAGCACCGGCTGCAGTTGGTGGTAGAAGAATCCAAGGATTTCGAATGATATTCCCTACTTGTAGCATCGATGTTCCAATCCCTTGAGCAACCACACCACCGATTCCGTTATCACGGTAACTGATGACGCCAAACCCAATCATCTGTGCCGCACAACCGATCGTCGCCGCCCCTGCAGCAAGTCCATCCAAACCAAGCATGATTCCAAGCGCAGCACTCGAAATCGGCGCTGTCAATGCAAGACCCATGACGGTAGCAACGAAAATTCCCATGAATAACGGTTCGCGTTCCGTTCCCCAACGAATCAACTCACCGAGATCCGTCATGCCTTTTCCAATCCACTTTCCTGCGTAACGTCCGGCAACGAATCCGGCTAGTAACGTAACGAATGGCGTCAATAAAATATCGAGTCGCGTCGTCTTTGAAACGAGTTTTCCGACCTCTGTCGCAAGAAGCGTTGCAATGTAACTACCTGCTGGTCCTCCTGCTTCATATCCGACCGCACCAACGGCAACTGCTGCGAACAAGATCAGCGGTGGTGCCTCAAGTGCAAACGCTACAGCCACACCGATTGCTGGCCCAGTCAGTGCGATCGCCTGCTCTCCTAACTGAATGAGGAACTTCGCCTCTACACCACGATCGACCAGTCCCTCACCAATCGTTCGGATGATGAGACCCATGATCAACGAACTAAACAAACCAAGTGCCATATAACTTAATACGGTGATGAAATATACTTTAGGGCTAAGTGAGATCCCTTTTTGTTTGAACATCTTGTCACGTCCTTTTCTTAACATCGCGTATCATTATATCAAATCTCCTTTCTATCCGACTACATTGTTTTTCCAACTGACAAGACAGTTCATGCTTACGTCGTTCTTATTAAACAAAAACAGACAGCGGATTCACATCCACTGTCTGTCATGTCATTCACTTGACTTGTAGCGTCGCGAGTGTCGTCGTATCGAGGTTCGTGACGAGTTTCCGAAGCAATTCCTTCGCCGCATCATAATCATCTGTATGCATGATCGATGCATGCGTATGGATGTAGCGTGCTGGTAAACCAACGACTGTCGTTGGAATCCCATTATTCGAACGATGGATGACACCACCATCGGTTCCACCTGCACCGACATAATATTGGTACGGAATCTTGTTCGATTCTGCCGTATCGAGGACGTAATCCGTCATCTCTTTTGAGAGGATCATGACACTGTCTTTAATTCGAAGCAATGGTCCTTGTCCGAGTTGACCGAATTCCGTTTTGTCTCCTGATGCATCATTGGCAGGAGAAGCGTCGACGACGAACGCGACGTCGGGATCGATGAGTGCCGTCGCTGTTTGTGCACCGCGCAATCCAACTTCTTCTTGAACCGTTGCACCCGAGAACAAAATGTTCGGATGATCCGCCGCTGTCGTCTCTTCCAACAATTCAATCGCCATTCCGACACCATAGCGGTTATCCCATGCTTTCGCCATGATCTTCTTCGGATTCGCCATCGGTGTGAACGGGAAGAATGGTACGGCAGGAATACCTGGACGTACTCCAAACGATTCTGCCTCTTCTTTTGAGTCTGCACCGATATCGATGAACATGTCTTTGATCGCCATTGGCTTATTGCGCACTTCTTCTGTCAATAAGTGTGGTGGAATCGATGCGATGACACCAGGGATGACACCGTTGTCCGTACAGATCGAGAAGCGTTGCGCAAGCAACACTTGGCTCCACCAGCCACCGAGCGGTTGAATCCGCAACATTCCGTTCTTCGTGATTTGCGTCACCATGAATGCCACTTCGTCCATGTGCCCGGCAACCATGACTTTCGGCCCTGTCGCATCGCCTGTTCGTTTTCCAAAAATCGAACCAAGCCCATCCGTAACGATCTCATCCGTGACAGGTGTGATGCGCTCGCGAACGAACTGACGAACGTCGTGCTCAAACCCCGGTGCCCCGTTCAATTCCGTCAGTGTTCGAAATAACTCTCTCGTTTTTTCATTCATATGTATCGCCTCCTGCTTCTCATTATACAAAAAATTGCTTCTATCACTTAACCTTTTGTTTCTCTCTGAACGAATTATTTGGTACAGTAGGAATAGAACCTGTAAGGAGGGGAATTTTAATGAAAAAACGCTATTGGATTATCGGATTGGCAGCAGCTGTCGTCGCCGCTTTCGCAGTGAAGAAAGCCGTTGATAACAAACAACTTTCTGCCGAGGAAGCGCTCGAAATCACGAAACGCACATTTTCAGCAAAAGGACGTGTCCAAGGTGCATGGATCTCTGCAACACCAGAGGCTTACGCATATGAGTCACGTGACTACCAAAGCTACAAAGGTGGCATCTCGGTCCTTGAAGGTGATGACGAAAAAACGTATCAATTCACAGTTGATGCCGAAACTGGCGCTTTACTCGAATACGCTTAATCAAAAGACCGTGCTTCGATCGACGAAGTACGGTCTTTTTTCCACGTTCATCTGAAGGAGGTATGATTCATGTCGATTCTTGCTACGCTGTTCGTTATCCTCGTTGCTTTGGAACACTTTTATATTTTAGCACTTGAAATGTTCTTTCTTTCTTCCAAAGCGGCTCGTCGAACGTTCGGTTTAACGGACGAAGCTGTTGCATCACAACAAATTCGGACACTTTTTGCGAATCAAGGCTTATATAATGGATTTTTAGCAGCCGGACTAGTATTTGGTCTGATTCGTCAGGATGTGGCTGTTCAATTGTTCTTTTTAGCATGTGTCATTATCGCTGCGCTTTATGGCGCCGTGACTGCCAATCGCTCCATTTTACTCAAACAAGGCTTGCCTGCCATACTTGCTTTCATCTTCGTGTTGCTTGCATGAAAAAAGCCTCTATCCGATTGGATAGAGGCTTTTTTTCTTAATTAACGCGGGTTGTCGTTGCGTTCGTAGATCGGGTTCATGTATTCCGTCGTCGAGTATAGACGTGGAACAACGATGTATAAGATGACCGCTGGTACAGCGATGATCAACAACATCAAGAGCATCGGTAACCAGTAGACGACTTTTTGTTGAAGATTATCCGAGTTACCGTCGATGTATTCTTTTACGCCATCAACTTTTGCAGCATCGGCACTCGTCAACAATTTACCGCTATCGGCATTGAAGAAGTGGATTTCACGTTTGATCGTGATGAAGATGCCGTCACGGACTGTCTCGATGACAGCGATTCCGCCGATGACTTCTTCTCCTTTTTCATTCGTGAACGTCTTCGGATCCTCGATTTCGACCGAACCTTTTTTATAATCGTAATGCGTCGTTGGTAATTCCTCATTTAATGCTTTCGTCATTTCTGAGGTATCAACCGCAGCAAGTACCGATTGACCGATACTTAATGCGAGAAAGAGCGCCGTTACGAAGGCTAAGCTTTTCTGCCACATCCCCAAATTCCCCCTTTACCTATAAGTACAAGTTCTTCAGTCAACAACATTGTACCAATTAATAAGAAAAAAGTGTGAAAGAAATACCAGGAAAATAAGAAAACTTTTTGTCTAAATTAATTTTGGTACGTTGCTTCCATCCGATAAATCGGTTGACCCATTGATGAAAAACGCTCTTCGTACTCTGTCCGGACGTTATCTTCCGGTTCATTCGCATGTAAATCAAGCGACATCCAGTCGAAGCGCATACCGTATGCTGACATCGTCATCAAACTCGATTCGAACAACTTCCGATTATCTGTCTTGAAGTGAATTTGACCTTTCGCCGGTAAAATATCTTCATATGTCGAGAGGAATGTTTTATACGTCAAGCGGCGTTTCGCATGACGTGTCTTTGGCCATGGATCAGAGAAGTTCAAGTACACGCGGGACACTTCACCTTTTTCAAAGTAATCACGTAGGTCTTTTGCATCGACCGTCAAGACGCGAACGTTCGATTGTGGTGTTTCGACCAATTTTTGAACGATCGTCACGGCAACGCTTTCGAATAGTTCGATCGCGATGAAGTTGATATCCGGGTGTTGGTGCGCCATTCCGGTAATGAAAGCTCCTTTCCCTGATCCCACTTCGATGTAGATCGGGTTATCATTCTTGAACTCGCTAGCCCATGCTCCTTTAAGAGATGCTGGTTCTGCTATATAGATCGAGGATTGTTCCTTCATATAATCCTGCGCCCATGGTTTATGTCGTAAACGCACTATCGTTCATCCTTTCCAAACTTAAATTATCCGCAGATAAGTTTATCATGATTCGGGTAATTATATAAGAACTTCTTCGTTTCCTGTCGAAGAATGTTCAGCAGTTCGTCACTTGAGAAATAGTGAGCATTCTAATACACTTAAGGTACGTAAGAACCGAAAAGGAGGGCTATACTGTGGATGATTTCTTGATTAGTTGGGCATCTCCCATCGTTCTCGTCTTGGGAATCACTGCTTTGTTCGTCTGGGCGACTTTCGGAAAAGTCGACGTCGAATAAGGGCAATCTCTGTACCTTGTGTAATCATACACAAGGTACTTTTTTTATTTTCTAAATGATTTTAGGTTGGTTTTACCATGAAACAGATGTATACTTTTTTTGAAACAGATACTTTATTACAGCTATCGAACACCAAAAACGTTGGTAAAAAGGAGAATTGTAATGAACGAAAATAAAAACAGTGATTCAAAAGAACTAGCACAGAAGAAAACAGGTGCGGATCTCGTCGTCGATTCACTCATCGAGCAGGGTGTTGATTACATCTTCGGTATTCCCGGCGCCAAAATCGATTCCGTCTTCAATGTGTTACAGGACCGGGGACCTGAACTCATTGTTGCACGCCACGAACAAAATGCTGCCTTCATGGCTCAAGCCATCGGACGCTTGACGGACAAACCGGGTGTTGTCCTTGTGACATCTGGTCCTGGGGCATCAAATTTAGCGACTGGTCTTGTGACGGCGAACTCTGAAGGTGACCCTGTTGTCGCAATTGCCGGAGCTGTCACGCGGGCCGATCGTTTAAAACGAACACATCAGTCCATGGACAATCAGGCACTCTTTACACCGATTACGAACTTTAGTGCTGAAGTGCAAGATGCCGATAACATTCCAGAAGTATTATCGAATGCTTTCCGAACAGCTGAAACGACAGCTGGAGCTGCTTTCGTCAGTATCCCACAAGACGTTGGGTTAAGCGAAGCGAACGTCACGGCGTTCCGTGCGGTTGAAGCACCAAAGCTCGGCGTTGCACCAGAAGCATGGGTCGATGAAACAGCCCGTCTGATTCAAGAGGCAAAACTCCCTGTCTTGTTACTCGGTATGCGCGCGAGTCAGCCAGACGTCGTACACGCGATTCGTTCGTTACTCAAAAACGTCTCGATTCCTGTCGTTCAGACATTCCAAGCAGCCGGCACATTATCACGTGAGCTTGAATCGAATTTCTACGGACGTGTTGGATTGTTCCGCAATCAGCCGGGAGATGCGTTACTTGCAGAAGCGGATCTCGTCCTCTCGATCGGTTATGACCCAATCGGTTATGACCCGAAATTCTGGAACCAACCAACGCACGACCGGACGCTTGTTCACATCGATCAAATGCGTGCTGAAATCGATCATTTCTATCGTCCAGATCATGAGCTTGTCGGTGATATGGCGAAAACCGTCGATGCGATCGCTGAACGCCTACGACCACTCACATTACCTGAAAGCTCTGTTCAGTTCCTTGAAGGATTGCATCAACGTCTTGTCGATCGCGATGTTCCTCCTGTCGCGGATTCTCCATTGACGCATCCACTTTATTTCATGAAGACGTTGCGTGAAAAAATTGCGGACGATGTCACCGTCACGGTCGATGTCGGCTCACACTATATTTGGATGGCACGTCACTTCCGTTCGTACGAACCGCGCCACCTCCTCTTTAGTAACGGGATGCAAACGCTCGGCGTCGCACTTCCATGGGCAATCGCAGCTACACTCGTTCGTCCCGGAAAGAAAGCTGTCTCGATTTCAGGTGACGGCGGATTCCTCTTCTCTGCAATGGAACTTGAGACAGCTGTCCGTTTGAACTCACCACTCGTCCACTTCGTCTGGCGCGACAGCGGATTCGATATGGTCGCGTTCCAACAAGAGATGAAATACAAACGGAAATCCGGTACGTCATTTGGTGACGTCGATCTCGTCAAATATGCGGAAAGCTTCGGAGCAAAAGGACTGCGCGTCAATCATCCTTCGGAACTCGCAGCAATCATGGATGAAGCACTCGCGACAGACGGTCCCGTCATCGTCGATGTGCCGATCGATTACCGTGACAACATCGCGCTCGGAGAACAAGTTCATCTCGATCAATTGAACTAAGGAGGATTCACATGGCACACGATAAAACACTCGTCCAGATTTCAACGATGATGGCACTACTTGACGGCGTATTTGAGAGTGAAGTCACGTACGCTTCCGTCCTTGATCAACGTGATTTCGGTATCGGAACGTTTGACCACTTAGACGGTGAGATGATTGGATTTGATGGTCAATTCTATCAACTCCGCTCAGATGGTAGCGCTCGACCGCTCCAACCTGAGACGACGACGCCTTTCGCGACATTAACCCGTTTCGAGCCGGAACAAACCCTGACCGTGACGGAAGAGATGTCAAAAGCGACGTTTGAGCGCTGGCTGAACGAACAACTCCCAACGACCAATAGCTTTTATGCTATCCGGATTGAAGGAACATTCACGGAGGTTCAGACACGAACCGTCGCACGCCAGGAAAAACCATTCGTTCCAATCACGGAAGCTGTCGCTTCTCAAAGCGCTCGTACGTTCGAGCACACGGAAGGAACGCTTGCCGGATACTATACACCACGATTTGGTCACGGTATCGCCGTCGCAGGATATCACCTTCATTTCATCGATGCTGCCCGCGAAGGTGGTGGTCACGTCTTTGACTACACAGTTAAGAACGTCACCGTCACATTCGAAGAAAAGCCGCAACTTGATTTACGTCTACCGACGACAGCGGCTTATCGATCGGCAGATCTCGAAAGTCACGATATTGAAAAAGAGATTAAAATCGCAGAAGGTTAAGCAAAAAAGCGTGTCGTTCCCTTTCGGAATGACACGCTTTTTAGTCGTTTGAGTATTCAAGTAGCTGTTCAAGAAAATGATAACTGTCGTCGACATCCGGATGACGCGTATCTTCATACCAGTAGAGTGACAATACTGCTTGCGCTACGACATACCAGTGCATGCGTCGCTTCAAATCAATCGTCAAAGGATGTCCATAATGTTCGAACCATTCTGGCCAAGCCGCTTCGTCGACATAACTATATAACATCATTCCAAGATCGTACGCACGGTCAGCAATGATCGCATCATCCCAATCGTTCAGATAGAGTTGACCGTCTGCTCCCGTTAACCAGTTATTATGGTTCAAATCTGAATGACAAACGACCTGCTCATCCGTTCTGACCTGCTCCAGATTTTGTTCGAGGTAAACCATCGCATGTTCCACGAGCTCCGGATCCTCTAAATCATCCGGTTGAAAGTACAAACGACATTGTCGCAATAACTCATCAGGTTCGATCGGGCGCTGGTCAAGCTGTTGTAGCATGAACAGTAATTCCTTCGAATCATGGATTTTCCCAAGCAAACGTGCTACTTCAGGACGTTCCATCATTTCGGGCTCCAACTCGTCCCCTTCAATGAACTGTTGGGCGCTGATGACGTCCCCACTATAAATCCGTTTCGTCCATAATAACTTCGGAACGATTCCGTCTGCAGATAAAATCGCCAAAAACGGCGATGAATTTCGTTTTAAGAACAACTTCGATTGTCCGGTTGAAGCGATATACGCTTCTCCTGTGATTCCACCTGCTGGCGTAAGGGTCCAGCCTTCGCCAAGCGCATCTAAAATATCTAATTCCATTATAATCCGCTCAACTTTTTTAGTAGATTTGCCTAAGGCACAATGCTTATCTTAACACGTTGCGATCGTCGTTGACAACGGAAGGACCTGAATCCTGTCGACACCTTTCAGAAGCGGGTCGACCGAGGCCTCATCCCCTTGTACATGCACATTCCAGCGCGAATGATCAAGTGAGACTTCAACGATTTCGCGCGTCGTATTGTAAACGATGAGCGTGCGTTGCCATGCATCATACGAGTGGACCGCTCCAAGTTCATAAGCAATGACACCCGGACGTAAGTCGATGAAATGAAGCAACTCGCGAATCTGATTCGCTCGGTGCAACCGGAATCCGCCATGCATTCTGCGAATCTGCAAAATCGTCTTGATGTATGTGACAAGGGACAGATGATCATCCCGCCGTTCCCAGTCCATTCGATTGATCTCGTCTGATGCGTTATAGCTGTTTTCAACACCTTGTTTCGTGCGCAAGAACTCTTGACCTGCGTGAAGAAACGGAATCCCTTGCGCAAACAAGGCAATCGTCTGAGCTAAGCGACTCATCCGCAATAATTGCTGTTCATCTGCCTCTGGACAAGATAACTTTAATTTATCGTATAACGTATGATTGTCATGCGCCTCGACGTAATTGATGGAATAGGTAGGTTCCGGAAAACGTCCGTACGTTTGATTGTCGATATGGACACTTCCGGCAATCCCGTTTCGGACCTCCCCTTCCTTCCAGCCATCTCCCGCAACGAATCCTCGGTCGAATTCACTGAACGTCGATCCTTTTAACGCGTCACGGAACACATCATTAAAATGGGCGATCCGCGGCATTTGCGCAGCGGAGGCACTCATCGCCTTTAATCGTTCCGGTAACGCTGTCGCAAGATCCCATCCTTCTCCATACACCAGAATCGTTGGATCAATCGCATCGAGCGCCGCACGAACATCATTCATCGTCTCAATGTCATGGATCCCCATCAAATCAAATCGAAAGGCATCAATCCGGTAGACTCGAGCAAAGTACGTCAAACAGTCAACGATCAGGCGGCGCATCATGAATCGCTCAGATGCGGTATCATTTCCGACACCTGTTCCGTTCGATAGTGTTCCGTCTACTTCGTAGCGGAAATAATAACCAGGGACAAGCTGTTCGAGAGAGGAGCGTTCTCGAATGAAGACGTGATTCATGACGACATCGAATGTGACACGAATGCCTGCTTCATGGAGTCGCTCTACCATTTCCGCGTATTCTCTGACGCGAACGAGTGGTTCAACCGAACTCGCATAACTCCCAGCTAGCCCGAACCAAAGCATTGGGTCGTATCCCCAGTTATATGGAGACCGTGTCCGTTCATCGGTCGTCTCAAAAAAGTGAACTGGTAGCAATTGCAGATGGGTGATCCCGAGATCCAGGAGATAATCAAGTCCCGTCGCATGACCTCGAGGAGAGCGCGTTCCTCGTTCCGTCATCCCTGCGTATTGACCCGGATGACTTGAACCAGCTGAGTGATCGATCGTGAAATCACGGATATTCGCTTCGTAGATGACAGCGTCTGACGGTTTGACGAACAGAGGACGCGCTACACGCTTCGGGAACCACTTGGTCATCGTCCGTTCGACGTCAACGATGACGCCGTATCGACCATTCTCCGATATCGCACTAGCGTACGGATCGACGACCTCTTGTGTGCCAAGGTATGTCGTCACTTCATACCGATACCAGTACTCTGCGATATCTTGTTCCAGTTGAAGATGATAGGCACCTTGCTCTTGTCGCTCCATTTCGTGCTTTTCGAGTAACCGTTCATCTTGATCGTACACGACACACATGATCCGTTCTGCGACCGGTGACCAAACAGCAAAGTGAAATGCACCCTCTTCTTCCCAGACACCGAGCTTCCCTTCGTAACGGTACTTGCGCTCGAATGCTTCCGTCCGGACTAACCGGTCGGGAACGACGCGGATTGACCGTCCTGCTCCAAATACCTCATATCGACATTCTAGCTCGACCGGTTCCAGAACCGTCAATTCATAAATTACCAGTTGCCCCTCACGGTGTGTCTCGACTTGCTGGATCGCAAGTGATTGTCCATCACATTCAAGCGACCAGTGGATTGACGGATTGCCTTCGACCTCGACCCGGATGCTTTGGAACGATAAGAACTCCGCCCGGATCACTGGTATCGCTACTTCTTGATTCGTCATCTCTTTCGCAACGACAATGCCGTCGCTCCCTCCCTTACTCTTGGATTCGAGACTGTTCCTCACTTTGAATCGCCATGTGAAACGGAATCGATACCGTCTCTTTTAGGATTTTTTCACACACCCGCATCTGAAATGCCTTTGTATGTGTCGCATTCGCATTCATCCGTTGTACCCAGTTCGGAAAATCGACTTTATTGACATACGTCGTCGTCGTTTCTTTTGGAATTTGATCAAAATAACCTGAAGGAGCGAGGATGACTCGTTCGATCGGCAAAACGTAATCTCGGCCGAGTACGACCCGTAAAATATCTTCTGTCCGCTTTAAACCGATGTTCGGATTCAAAATTTGTTTCGCAGAAGCCTTAAACGGCTGCTCCCGCCATAACTTATCTCGTCGGATATGATAGATACTTTCGTCGCCATCAAGCCATTCCATGATATAGATTGCGGACGGTCCGACGACGAACGGACTCAACTCGACTTCTCCGACTTGATATTGGATGACCGCTCGATAAAACATCGCATACTGTTCATTTAGTAGATGCAGCATCTGGTAGAAGTCTAAATGACGTTTCAATGGAATCCGCCAAATGTCCTCCTCTCCTGCTCCGCCAGTGACGTTCAAGAGTTTTTGTAACTCGAGACGTTTTTTGTACCATTTATCAAACGCTCTTCGAGATAATTGTTTACCCGGAAGTTGAATGACTTCACTTTTTTTCATCACTTGCCACCACTTCTTCGGACGGATGAGCGTCTCCCCTGGAAACAACTCTCCTGCCTCCCATCTGCGGTAGACATGGGCATAATCAAGTGCCTGGTGTTCACCGAATCGTTTCGTCATCTCTAGCGGATTTTTTTCAAATCGACTATCTAAATCATATAGTTTCATCAAAATTGCGATGGGGATCACCTCATTCCTCTTCACCTAGATGAATCCGGTAAACCGGCTCATACCGCGGTGAAACCTCTGGTCGTACTTCAAATATAACGAGCTCACGAACAGTCCACTCTACCAATTGCATCGGACTCGTCTCCCATTCAGCTGCCTCAGTACGCCATTTTTTCGCGATCGTGACATGCGGTACGAATGGTCTGGTCGAATTCGGATCAATCTGTTTCACTAATTGAAACAATTCCTCCGATTCCGTTCCGAACCCTAAGACGCGTGGTCGTTCATCCCGACCAAACGTGATCAAACGATCGAATCGTAGCACGAAGGGTTCCATCGTACGCGCGATCTGCTGTAACTGCTGTTTCCACGACTGCTGTTCTTTTTCCTCCAATGGACCGAAAAAACGAAGTGTTAGATGATACTCTTCTAACGTATAGACGTTACGAAAGTACTCAGGTAGCGATAACCGTTCAGCAAGATTCGCTAAATCTTTAGAAGGGATCGGCAAGGCAATGAAAAAGTGTCGTTCTTGTCTCATCGTCGCGTTCACTCCTTCATACGACCACTGATACCATACAGAATCGCGCCTAGGATACTACTACTTGTATATACCCAAAAGACGATATAGATTGTACTCTTCTCGAGTACAAAACCACTCATCAGATTAAACAACGCGGTCGCGAGTCCCGTCGTCGTTGCCATATATGTACTGACGGCTGTTGCGACCATCGTCTCTGGAACGAGCGATCGGACATAATCTAAGGCGACAGGGATCAATAGACCTACGATCATACCTTGCATCGCAGATAATACCCAAAGCATGACGATTGGAAGTTCTAAAGCAATCATCGCTGTCCGCGCAGCCGACAACAAGGAGACGAATACAAGAACCGGAATCGCTCCGAATCGTAATAACAGACGCGTGGCGATGCGCATGAACGGAATTTCGCACAGAACGGCGACAAAGAATAATGTTCCGACGAGTGCCGTCGTCTCGCCACGAATCGTGACGTAGCTGCCAAAGTAATAATTGTTGGCGAAGATGGGTCCGAAGATCAAACTCCCCCCTGCTAGGAACAACAGGAAGCGTCGATTCGAAAAGAGCTGTTTTAACGGTACGGGTTGCTGATGTGAAACATGGACGCTGCCCGTCTCTTCAATACCGATCAGCACAAGGAAACCGAGAACCCATGCTGCACCGGTTGCATAAAAAATCAGATTTAGTCCGCCACCCTCAGTGATTTGCCCAAGAATGAAAACAGCTAAAGCGAACCCTGCTGAGCCGAAAAGACGTAAAGCGCCGTAATCCACTTTACGCTTTCGCGTGTACTCAATCGCTAATGTATCCACGAGCGGAATATGCGCACACTGGAACAACGCCCAGACACAAGAAATCAACAATAAAAGCAGATAAGCAGACGTCAGTAAGTAACTGAGTGTAAAAATACCGGCAGCAAGCATCGCGACGAGTAAGAGTCGTTTCGGTTTCCCGAGTCGATCCGCCGCGATTCCCCAGACAGGTTGTAGGAAAATGGAGAGAATCGGTCCAATCGCAACGATTGTTCCAATCTCTGAAGCCGACAGTCCGAACGCGTCGTTTGAGAAATAAAGTGCGAGATACGGAATGAGTGCTCCTTGCCCAAAGAAAATAAAGAAATATAAGGCTTGGAAATGATAGGTTTGACGATTTTTCACACGGAACTTCCTTTCAAGAAGCAATCCCCCCATCTTTACGATGCGGGGATCATCAATCATTATTTTGCGAGCTCATAAATCGCTTCTGCATAGATCGCGACAGCAAGCAATAGTTCATCAAAATCAACATATTCATCGACTTGGTGGGCAACTTCAGGACCACCCGGGAAGACTGGACCAAAAGCAACTCCCGCCGTCAATGAACGCGCATATGTGCCGCCACCAATTGCTATCAGATCAGCTGATTGGTTCGTGTGGCGCTCATAAACGGCACTTAGCGTCTTGATCAATTCATGGTTTGGATCGACATGGTGCGGTGTCATATGCGTCCGCGTCTGCAATTCAAAACCATATCCTGCCGCGGCCTCCTTAATGATTTGCAGACGTTCCGTGAAGTCTGCTGTATACGGGTAACGGATATTGATCGATGCCGTTCCTTGCTCTTCAGCGTAACGGAATACACCGCCATTGATCGTTAAGTCACCTGTCTCGTCTGAAGCAGCGACACCGATCGCTACACCGCGAGAATCCCGGAACATATGCGTCACGAGTTGAATGTAACGACGACCGTTATAATCCAAATGAAGCGTATTGAGGAAACGCGCCAAATGTAAGGCCGCATTTTTACCATTGTCCGGCTCCATCGCATGGGCTGCGACACCATTGACATCAAGGACGAGACCTTCCGTTTCTTGCTTGACTGTTCCCGTCAAACCTTGTTCTTCAAGATAAGCATGGAAATCCGTCTCAAGCGTTCCTACTTCGACGACACGAAGAAGCGCTTGGGCATGACCTGGAACCATGTTCGGACGTTCGCCACCTTCAAAACGAACGAGATGGTAGCCTGTATCAGATGCTTGCGCTGGTTTACCTTGAATCAATAACCCATCATAGAGTCCTTTTTCCGCATTGATGATCGGGAAGTCGGCATCTGGTGCAAAACCGAGTGTTGGCATTTCTTCATGTTTGAAGTAATGATTGACACAACGCCATTCACTCTCCTCATCCCCTCCTGCAATCAGACGGATGCGCTTCGAGAGTGGTAAGCCAAGTTCTTTGACGATTTTCAAAGCGTAATAAGCTGCCATCGTCGGTCCTTTATCATCAATTGCTCCACGTGCATACAGTTTTCCATCTACAAGCGTCGGGTTGAATGGACCGTATGTCCAGTGATCGCCACCAGCTGGTACGACGTCTAAGTGACAAAGAATACCGAGTAACTCTTCCCCTTGACCATACTCCAAATGTCCTGCATACCCATCGACATTTTTTGACGTGAACCCATCGCGTTCCCCTGTCGCGAGCATCCAATCGAGGGCACGTTTGACTTCATGACCAAACGGCGCGCCCTCTTCGATCGTGGATTCGTCGAGTACACTCGGAATCCGTAATAATTCTTTTAAATCTTCTAATAAGTCCTCGCGACGTGCGAGTACTTCCTCTTTCCAATTCACCATCTGATTTCGCTCCTTCATTACGGGTTTTGGATTCGTTTCCTATACACCTTCCTAGTATAGCGAATATTCGTTCAGATACGAACATCCAAATTCTGTTTTCTTTTTTATTTGTCGAAATTACGAACGTTAACCCGAAATAAAACCCTAATCATCGACTTTACAAACCATTTGAATATGTTTTTCATGAAAACGTTCGGTTAAATTACTTGCATTTTAATATCAAAACGTTATACTAAAGGCGAAACAACTGGATATTGCATTGTCTTTTGTCACCCGAAGCTTTAGAACACTATTCTATCCATTGGGGGAGTGGTTATACCAATGAAAGATTCTACAGACCGTATGTTGACCCGGATTAAATCGATTTATCTCTACATCCAAGAGAACGGAGCTACTACGACAGCAGAGTTGGTTGAAGAGTTTGGCATCACTTCAAGAACCGTACAGCGGGATTTGAACGTGCTCGAATACAACAATCTCATTGTGAGCCCTCGACGCGGTACATGGACGTCGAGTAAGAAACAAAAGCAAGCGGGTTGATCCACTGTTTCACTATGTATATCTTTCGATGACGCGATCCTTCGCGTCTTTTTTTGTTATCTTTTTTAAAACGTGGGGTATAGCTATTGGGAGAAGGAGATGATAAGCATGAATATTTTAATCATTGGAGCAAACGGAACGACGGGACGCAAAATGGTCGAATTGATCGCTAAACAAGGAGATCACCAAGCCGTCGCTGTCGTACGGGAAGAAAATCAAATCAACGATTTGATCGCACTCGGTGCATCTGAAGTCAGACTTGGGGATTTGACGAAGGATGTCAGTGGCGTCGTCAGTAACGCGGACGTCGTCATCTTTGCAGCGGGTGCTGGTGGCGCATCGGACGAATTGACACGCGCCGTCGATCAGGAAGGTGCGATCAAAGTCATCGATGCAGCAAAAGCTAACGGAATCGATCGTTTCCTAATGCTCAGTTCAGTCGGTACGGAAGAACCGAAAGGCGAACTAAAAGTATATCTCGAATCGAAAGCAGCAGCAGACGCTCACCTAAAAGAAAGCGGACTCGACTATACGATCGTCCGTCCTGGTCCACTCAGCTACGATGACCCAGCAGGTACTGTTGAAACGAAAGAGCATTTCGATTCATACGAAGATCGTAAGGTGTCTCGTGACGATGTGGCAGCACTGTTCGTTCACTTGATTGATCATCCGACACAATCTCGTGTGTTCGAAGTACTCAGCGGTCCTTATCCGATCGCAGAAGCACTACGTAACCAATAATTGAATTCCACAATAAAAGGCGATGGAATGTACATTATTCCATCGCCTTTCGTTTTGCTTATTCAGGTTGCCAATCAAACAAGGATAATTCATCCGGTGTCAGTTCGCGGTAGTCCCCGAGTGCAAGTGCCGGATCAAGCTCCAAGCGACCAATCGAACGCCGTTTCAAGAATGTGACCTCTTTACCGAGGGCAAGCATCATCCGTTTGACTTGATGAAACTTCCCTTCCGTGATTGTCAATTCAAGCGTTGAGTCTGTTTCTGTCGTCGATAAGATAACGAGTTTTCCTGGCTTTGCCTGATAACCGTCTTCTAAGGTGACGCCTGCCGCAATTGCCTCGACGTCTTCTTGCGTCAACACACCTGTCACTTCCGCGTAATACGTTTTTTCGACGTGTTTCTTCGGAGACATCAAAGCATGATTGAACGCTCCATCGTTTGTCAGTAACAATAAGCCTTCAGTATCCTTATCAAGTCGTCCGACCGGAAACGGTTTGAAATACGTCACGTCTTCAAACAACAGATCAATGACGGTCTCATCTCGTTTATCCTCCGTCGCACTAATGACACCAGGTGGTTTATTCATCATTAAATAGATGTATTTTTGATACGTGACCGGTTCGCCGTACATGAGAACCTGTTGCGTCTCGACATCGACATGTTGTTTCGGATCACGAACGATCTCACCATCGACTTGAATTGCCCCTGCCTTGAGCAAAAGTTTTACTTCTTTTCGGGAGCCTGCCCCCATGTTGGATAATAGTTTATCTAGACGCATGACCTCGTCCTCGTTTCAATGAAATTTTACGTCCTAATACGACTTCTGCTAATCCACTCCAAATCGAGAGTCCAGCGAAAATCACGATTCCAACTGCCGCACCAATAATCAGGATCAACAGAGATGCCCATGTCGTCTCTGGTAAGAAGGACACCATTCCCCACTTCACGAGTGCAACACCTGCTCCCATCAATGCACTGATGATTAGAATCAAAGATGTCCGGCGCAAGACCGTACTGAATGGGAACTTCACCGTTTGTGTGATCCGGAAGAACATCAATCCCGTCGCAACGAGATAACCAATGATCGTCGCATAACCAGCACCCGTTCCATCACCCGTCAAATGAATCAACGGCGCATTCAAGAGATACTTCGCAAGTAACCCTGCGAGGGTTGCGATGATCGTGAAGTACTGACGGTTAATCCCTTGAAGGACTGCTGCCGTAACAGAATACAAGGCAAGGAACAACGCACTCGGCGCATAACTTAACAGATAGACCCAGGCCGCTTGATCTTTCGGGAAGAGCACATGGAACGTTTCTTCACTGAGGAGAATCATCCCGACGACTGCCGGAATCGTCACGAAGAAAACGAGTTGATAAATCTGTGAGATTTGAGCCCGTACTTTCCGCATATCTCCTTGCGTAAAGGAAGCCGTCAACAGTGGAGTTGCCGACAACGACAATCCTGTTGCGACCGACACCGGAATCAAGACGATCTTATGACTATCCGCAATCAGATAGGCAGTCGCGTTTCCGGCCGCTTCGAGCGTGTAACCGATACTTTGTAATGCGGCATTCATCGTATTTTGGTCGATGACTTGGTAAAGGGGTGTCGAAAGACCGACCATGACGATTGGAATCGCATACGTCAATAATTCCTTATACAAATCCGTTAACGGGCGATCCGGCGAACGGACGGTTTGAGTAGCACGTAGTTCCTGCAAGCCGCTGGCACGTTTGCGGAAATAATAGATCAGAACCGCAACACTACCGATTGCACCAATGAAAGCGCTGAACGTTGCAATCGTTGCGGCAAATGCTGCACCTGAATCAAATAAATAAATCGCGATGCTGACTCCTGCAAGCAAAAAGATGATCCGGACGATTTGTTCCAAGATTTGCGAAATCGCTGTTGGTCCCATCGATTGATACCCTTGGAAGTAACCTCGGGTCATACTCATCGATGGAATCAAGAGTAAAGCGAAACTCACGCCACGAATCGTCATCGTGACGGCATCAACGTATGCAGCTGAATCAACGTCACCACCTGGAATGGCACGGTGTGCTAAATACGGTGCGAGAAAGAATAAAGCGAGGAAGGAAACAATCCCGGTCAAGGACATGATTTTCAGACCAGACCGATATAATCGTTCACTCGTATCATACTCTCCTAATGCATTGTATTTGGCGACGAATTTCGAGACAGCGACAGGAATCCCCGCTGTCGCGAGTCCGATCATGATCGCATAATAGTTGTAGGCATAGGTATAGAACATGATGCCTGTCGCACCGACCATGAACTGAAATGGAAAGAGATAAATCAAACCCAGTGCGCGGGAAATCAGTGACGCACCGGACAGGAGCATCGTTCCACGAACGAATCCTGAATTGCCGGAAGAAGTAGACTGCTTATTACTGACTGTGGACATGGTAACATCCCTCACGCTTTCTAATTTTTAAACTCGACACTCTGATCGTGACTGTCTCATTATACAAGTTCTCTCGTACACAATTGCAAATCATTATACCGCTGTCTATCTTGAATTGAAAGAGACGGTTTGTTTACAGTCGCAACTTCTGCTAAAGTGAAACAAGCAGAATTCTATGAATGAGGTGACCTTATGTACGATGTAATCGTAATCGGAGGCGGACCGAGCGGCTTGATGGCAACGCTCGCCTCTTTACAGGCTGGAGCTCGAACGCTCCTGCTCGATAAAGGAAATAAATTAGGTCGGAAGCTTGCGATCTCTGGCGGCGGACGTTGTAACGTCACGAACCGAAAACCACTCGACGAACTCGTCCAGTCGATTCCAGGAAACGGACGTTTCCTTTATAGTGCCTTTTCTCAATTCAATAATGAATCGATCATCGAGCTCTTCGAAGGGTTTGGTGTCGCCCTCAAAGAAGAGGACAATGGACGGATGTTTCCTGTCTCAGATAAAGCAGCAGATGTCGTCCGTGTATTGATCGATCAAATCCGCGCGCATGGTGCCGAGATTCAAACAGACGCGCAGGTCGCTACGCTCGACTTCCATCCAGACGGTTCTTTTGCAGCTGTCATCTTAGAGAACGGCATGCGTCTTGAAGCAAAAAGTTGCATCGTTGCAGTCGGCGGACAATCCGTTCCACATACCGGTTCGACAGGTGACGGCTACCCGTGGGCTGAAAAAGCGGGTCATACGATCACGGAACTCTTCCCAACTGAAGTTCCAATTTTGTTAGGTGATACGTTCATTCATGAAAAAACATTACAAGGGCTGTCGCTACGTGACGTCGCCTTAACGGTCCACGGCAAAAAAGATAAAGCAATCAAAACACACACGGGGGACTTACTCTTTACCCACTTCGGTTTAAGCGGTCCGATTGCTTTACGCTGTAGCCAGTACACGATCAAGGAGCGCAAACGTTCGAAGGAGACGATCGTCCATTTATCGATCGATCTCTTCCCGGACGAATCACTCGGTGCGTTAACCGAACGCTTCCAAGCCGCGCTTGCAGCCAATCCCAAGAAAACGGTACGCAACGCCCTCCGCGGCTTCGTGCCGGAACGTCTGCTTGAACTTCTCTTTGCTCAAATCGGCTTTGGCGATGAAGTCTGCACACAAGTCAAGAAACAGGACTGGACGGACTTCTTGCAAAAATTAAAGCGATTCCCACTTAAAGCAACGGGAACGCTCGACTTTGATAAAGCTTTCGTCACGGGTGGTGGCGTCTCGATCAAAGAGATTGATCCAAAGACGATGATGTCGAAAAAAGCCGAGCGATTATTCTTTGCCGGGGAGATTCTTGATATCCATGGCTATACAGGTGGTTACAACATCACAGCTGCATTCGTGACGGGTCATTGCGCCGGTAGTCACGCCGCAGAGATGGCACGTGATACTGTCTTTTAATATGAACAAGACCCGATTCTTCTGCTTAACAGAGAAATCGGGTCTTATTGTGTCAGGATTT
Source organism: Exiguobacterium sp. KKBO11 (assembly GCF_001644945.1). Lineage (NCBI taxonomy): Bacteria > Bacillati > Bacillota > Bacilli > Caryophanales > Exiguobacterium > Exiguobacterium sp. KKBO11. Next base: position 521,919 of record NZ_LUCU01000011.1, on the reverse strand, counting down.
AATCAATCGGTGTAAACGATCGGCTTGAGAATTTATCCGTGACGACTAACGCGAACAACTCGTTATCCTGCACGAAAATCCCCTTCGAACCATATACTTTCGGACTGGCTGTCTCACCCGTGATCGTTTTGTCCTTTCGATCGATCGAATAGAGATAGAGCGCTTCTGAATCGAGTGTGTAGATCCGACCTTGCCGTTCAGCAAGACCAATCGGACGGAACTCGGACTCGAACGATTTCTTCGCATCACTTCGCATCCCACTCGCCGCTTCAATCTTCTCGCGTTTGATGACTGACAGATAAGGTGGTTTCTGTTTTTTCTTCAACGCACGTTTTTTCTTTTCCGAGGCGTCAGGATCAATCTTGATCTTATCCTCTTTCATCGCGAAATAGGTCACCTCGACTCGTCCCAGTGCTCGAATATGATTAATCGTATAGAATTCTTTTTTCTTCGTATCATATCCAAGACCGTGGAAACTATCCCGTATCGTCGTTCCTTGTACTTTTTCACGTTTTTCTTCGCTCCAGACACCGTCTTTTCGCGTAATCGTGACCAGAATCTGATTCGACGTCAGTAACGCGACGGTCTCCCCGTCAACGAGCGTCATACCGTCTAGACCAGCGAGCAACAACTTTCCTTCTTCTAACTGGAAAGATGCGTTGATGCGTTCCCCGGTTCCACTGATTTCAAAGAAACGATAATCGTCTGTGACGACGAGGTACGAACCAATGGAATCATCATATAACATGTGTTGGACATTTTTGATTAACGGCTCTTCCGGGTTCGGAATAGCTGAAGGCGTTTTCGGTGGCACCTGTTTAACGGCTGCCTGATGCTTCGATTGCGTCTCGATTTTCGCGAACGTTTCTTGAATACGTGACAACGTCTCCGGCTTCGAGAAGACGAGCAGTACGCAAAGGATCAACCCCGAAACGACAGCAAAAATCGTTGTATAGACTATATAAGATCGTTTCATTGATGGTACTCGCCTTTCTTTCTCGGTTTCTGATTCAGTGTAGCAGAAGGTCGTTGAAAAAAAAAGCGGACTTGCGATGGAAATGAAGAAACCCCCTCCATTCGCATCAAACGAATGAAAGGGGCTATGGCTTAGTTTGCCACGATATTGATTAATTTTTTCGGTACGACGATGACTTTACGAACCGTCTTGTCGCCGATCCATTCTTGTGTCTTTTCATCAGCAAAGGCAAGTGCTTCGATTTCTTCTTTTGTCGCATCGATGTTGATTTCGATTTTCGAGCGAACCTTTCCGTTCACTTGAATGACGAATTCCATCGTATCGCTGACGAGTTTCGATTCATCGAATGTTGGCCATGCTGCATACGTCAATGTCTCTTCAAATCCAAGTTGTTCCCAGAGTTCTTCACCAAGGTGTGGTGCGACTGGCGTTAACAATTGGATGAATCCACGAAGGAAGTGACGCGGAAGAACCGGCTGTTTGTTTGCTTCGTTGACGAAGACCATGAGTTGCGAAATTCCGGTGTTGAACTGGATGTTCGCGAAGTCTTCCGTGACCTTCTTGACCGTCTGGTGGTACGTTCGCTCGAAGTCAGCATCGACTTCCGTAACGTCTTGAATGTCTGCTGTCCGTTCGAACAAGCGCCAGACACGGTCGAGGAAACGACGCGCCCCGTCAAGACCGTTCTCCGACCAGGCAACTGATGCATCGAGTGGTCCCATGAACATTTCGTACAAGCGTAACGTATCCGCACCATGCGATTTGACGATTTCATCCGGATTAATGACGTTACCGCGTGATTTCGACATCTTCTCGTTGTTCTCTCCAAGAATCATCCCTTGGTTGTATAACTTCTGGAATGGTTCTTTTGTTGGTACGACACCTGCATCATATAAGACTTTATGCCAGAAGCGCGCATACAACAAGTGGAGAACGGCGTGTTCCGCACCACCAATATAAATATCGACTGGAAGCCAGTATTTTAATTTTTCTGGATCCGCGATCGCCTCTTCATTGTGCGGATCGATGAAACGAAGATAGTACCAGCAGCTTCCGCCCCATTGTGGCATCGTATTCGTCTCACGACGCCCTTTCATTCCTGTTTCAGGATCCGTGTAATCCAACCAGTCTTCCGCAAGCGCAAGTGGTGATTCGCCTGTACCAGACGGTTTGATTTCCGGAATGATTGGAAGTTCAAGCGGTAACTCCTCTTGACTGAGCGTCTTCATCGAACCATCTTCCATATGAACGACTGGAATCGGCTCGCCCCAATACCGTTGACGACTGAACAACCAGTCGCGGAGACGATACGTGATTTTCTTACGTCCGACTTGATTCGTTTCGAGTTCAGCAATCATCGTCTCGATTGCTTCTTGTTTTCCAAGACCATCAAGCATATGCGAGTTGACGTGTTCGCCCTCTCCTGTATAGGCTGCTTCATCAACGTTTCCACCCGCGACGACTTCAACGATTGGCAAGTCGAATTGTTTCGCGAATTCATGATCGCGCTCATCGTGTCCTGGGACCGCCATGATTGCACCCGTTCCGTACGAAGCAAGGACATAATCAGCGATCCAGATTGGAAGACGATCACCTGAGATTGGATTGACGGCGAAAGCACCCGTGAAGACGCCTGTTTTTTCCTTCGCTAAATCCGTCCGCTCGAGGTCCGACTTCGTTTGGACTTGCGAAATGTACGTATCGACGGCTTTCTTGTGATCCGCTGTCGTGATGTCAGCTACGAATGGATGCTCCGGCGCAAGCACGAGGTACGTCGCACCAAAAATTGTGTCCGGACGTGTCGTAAAGACCGTGACTTGTTTTTTGTGTCCATCAATCGTGAAGTCGATTTCAGCACCTTCTGATTTTCCGATCCAGTTCCGTTGCATCTCTTTGACAGAATCCGGCCAATCAAGGTCATCGAGATCTTCAAGAAGACGATCCGCATATTCCGTGATTTTCAAGACCCATTGACGCATCGGGACACGCACGACCGGATGATTTCCGCGTTCAGATAATCCGTCGATGACTTCTTCATTCGCAAGAACGGTTCCGAGTGCTGGGCACCAGTTGACCGCGACTTCGTCCACGAACGCAAGTCCTTTTTCATACAACTTCGTAAAGATCCACTGTGTCCATTTGTAGTACTTCGGATCTGTCGTGTTGATTTCACGATCCCAGTCATAGGAGAATCCAAGTTCTTTCAACTGACGCTTGAACGTCTCGATGTTTTTCGCTGTGAATTCACGTGGGTCATTCCCTGTATCGAGGGCGTATTGTTCTGCTGGTAATCCGAACGCATCCCATCCCATCGGGTGCAAGACGTTGTATCCTTGCATCCGTTTCATCCGTGCGAGGATGTCGGTTGCTGTGTAGCCTTCCGGGTGACCGACGTGGAGTCCGGCACCTGATGGATACGGGAACATATCAAGGGCATAAAACCCTTCTTTTTCTGGATCTTCTGTCGTGACGAAGGCGTTTTCTTGATCCCAACGCGCCTGCCATTTTGGTTCGATTTCGCGATGATTGTACGGCATGTCTTTTCCTCCTCTAATCTAAAAAAACCGGTCCTCCGTCCCTAGGAATAGGGACGAAAGACCGGTTTGGCTTCCGCGGTACCACCCACGTTGTCTGTCTATGACAGACCGCTTGATTCACGGATAACGGTGTGAAAGACCGGATTCGCTACTACGACTTCACGAATCGTGCTCCCTGACGAGTTCACGGTTGTTACCGACTGGTTCGCACCTTCCACCAGCTCTCTTGACGGCACCTTTCCCCTACTACTTCAGTTCCATGCATTTGACTATCTTTTCCTAGTGTAATCTGTTTCTTCCTCAAGCGTCAACGCTTCCGTAAAATTTCCTCGATTTCTGCATGCGATCGTGCGACATGATCCGCTTGTTCTAGACGTTGCATCGGCATCCGATCATCGAGAAGCGCAATCACTTCCATGCCTGCTGCTTTTGCGCCGATCATCCCGTTCGCAGCGTCTTCAATGACGAGACAATCTTCAGGTGCGTGCCCGATTCGTGATGCCGCAAGTCGAAAAATCGCAGGATCCGGCTTCGAACGCATGACTTCTTCCCCACTGACGTAATGCGTGATTGGAAGCTCATAATGACGGATGACGCGTTCGATTTTTTGAAGCGAACTCGAGGAGGCGATCCCGATATCGTAACCAAGAGACGCCGCTTGTTCGATGACTTGTTTGACTCCCTCTTTTAAGCCACATTCCTCCGGTTTTGCATGAATTTGAAACAAACGATGTTCTTCCTCAAGTAACGCACTCGCTGTTTCTGGGAGCTCGTGTTGAGTGACAAGTTCTTCCCACATCTCATCTCCTGTTTTCCCCATGAACGTCGCATACTGAACCGGATCGAGTGGAATCGATAACGTTTTGAACATCTGCTGATGGACCTCAAAGTAGCGGATTTCACTATCTAAGATGACCCCATCCATATCAAAAATAAGACCTCGTTTTTTCAAGACACATCCCCCTCTATTGATCTATCATGATTTCAGCATATCAAAAAACGACTACACGATGTAGTCGTTTCGCCTTCTTCATTTAGTTACTGTTTAACTTGTCGCCATTTGGACACTGGTTTGTCGGTAAGCTGGAAAATAATCCGAATCAGCATCTGACCCGTATCGTACACATAACTGATCGTATATGGCTGGTTGAAGAATGGATTTTCCTTGATGATACTCAAATAAACGATACCCGGTGTAACGGCATTTACTCTCAAAGAGACTATCCCGTTCTTGATATCCACCCCCGAGATGTTGTTCGATGAGACCGCGTGCTTTCGTCTGAAGAATCGCTTCATACTCGAGTCGCTGATTCGGGAACATCTTCGCTTCGTCCCGCTTACAACCAATCAAATGACCGTGGGCATATTCTTTTCCGAGCAATACGAAGTATCCACCAACAGGTTCTCCGTCGATTTCCGCAATCAGTAACAATGGCTCACAGAGTGGATTTGCTTCAAATAATTGTTCAAAATAACTGTCCGTAAAATAGTAATGAGCCGAAGCATTCTTCCGGTCCATCGTTTCATGATACAACGCCACAAAAATAGGTAGGTCGTCTCGCGTTCCTGTTCTAACGGTTAAAGGAGAGGCAAGCGATTTGCGAATCATACTTCTCGTCTTCTTATGAAATGTCTGCATGATGTCCTCTAGTGAAGGGCGTAAATCGATACTCGTCGTATGACGGATGAAGGAGACTTTTGTCCAATCCCGCATGAAACGTTCATTACCTGTCAATGGATTAAAGCGAATCATTTCCGAGACGATCGCTTCTCGTTTTGCCCACCTTTCAAACAATAAGCGTGCATGCTGCATTTCAGTCGTAGTCAGTTGACCGATGATTTCCGGTCCACCATAGCCATACGGCGTGATGAGATCTGAATAAGGCGTATCAAAAATCCGGCGTTTCAGAAATGGATAGAACAGTGTTCCTACATCACCTTCATAACGGAATAGCACCGCTTGCTCAGCCGGTCTAGCATTGAGCGTGACGTATTGGTGACTGTAGAAGATATCAAGAGGCTGTTGCTGTACATGCGTCGTCCAAGTTGTGGCATCTGTGATGAATTGACACCTTTCCATTCGTGCACCTCCAGTCAAAAAGAAGCAACGTTCATATGACCTTTCTTTTTCAAGTTCTTGATTAGAAAGTACCCGTTTCTTTGCCGAAATATTCCATATTATTAAATGTTTATTTTATGATTTTGGAACGAATGACGTAACAAAAGACAGCGGATCTAATGTCCGCTGTCTCACAAATGATGCTCATGAGGTGATTTTAGGAATAGCACGAAGGAAGACGACGCCTGCTAACAGGATCAATCCAATCAATGTCAAGAAGACCGCTGACATACCGGATACATCGTAGATCAACCCTCCAACAGTCGGACTGATCATCCGCCCCGCTGAAGCAGCAATATTGACGTACCCTTGGAATTCTCCTTCTTTTCCGATCGGCGCGAGTCTCGCCGCCATAGCAGGAACTGCTGGCCAGATGAACATCTCACCAATCGTCAGGATGATCATCGCGACGAGGAACATCTTGAAGCCGCCTGCGAACGGAACGATCAGATAAGACAAGAGGAAGATTCCTGTACCGGTCATCAATTGTCGCTTTAAGTCATCTCCAAACCAACGAAGAATTGGTGTTAGTAAAGGTTGTGCGAACACGATGAGTGCTCCGTTGATCGTCCAAAGAATCGAGTACTCGGAAATCGTGACACCGAGCGATTTCGTGTGTACGGCAAAGGTTCCTTGCCATTGCACATAAACGAACCAAAGTAAGGCATAACCAATCGAAACGAGCAACATCGTCCGTGCCGCACCGCGTGCAAGGGGTGTGCGTGTCGTTTCGATTTCGTCATGCGCCGCATGCATCCGCGCCGGTGCCTGAATCCAGGACAAACCGACGAACAAAATGATGGCAAAGGCGATGTAGAGGACGAGATTGGCGATGAAGATGTACTGAATCGAAAAGGCAGCGATTTGACCACTGACTGCTGTCCCGAGCGCTACACCGACGTTTTGTGCGACATAGATCGCATTAAAGGCACGGCGCCCGCCTTCCGGCCAGATGACACCCGTCATCGCGTAGATCGTCGGAAAAACCATCCCACCGACGAATCCAATCAATCCAAGCATCGCGACGTATCCGAGGTACGTCTGATGAAACAGCAACAAGCCGACGGAAGACAGGACAAGTCCGATGACACTGATGACAAGCGTCTTCTTGCCACCGAGACGGTCAAACGCTTTTCCACCTAAGTAGTTTCCGACGATTGCTAAGGCCGAGTTGACGAACAACGCCATCCCTGCTTTTGTCATCGACTCTCCTAAATATTCATGAATATATAATGTATTAAACGGCCATAAAAAAGAGGATCCCGTCGTATTGATGGCCATCGCAAGGACGAGGATCCAGACCGCTTTTGGTAATTTTGGCATACCTGTGGTCCTCCTATTTCATTCTCAACCTTGCCACTTTACGCAATCCGTCCCCTAGCTGTCAAGCCACTTCGCTTTTCGTCAACGAATCAAAAAATGATATAATGCAGAAAGAATCTTGCACATACTGAACCATTACTAGAAAAACAGACCATAGGAACAGGAGTCTATGCCATGTCACTTGCCCGTGTACTACCTTATACGAAACAATTACTCGAGTCCGTTATCGAGCCCGGAGACTGCGTCGTCGACATGACTGCCGGAAATGGACATGATACGCAGTTTTTAGCAGAACGCGTCGGTCCAGAAGGTCGAGTCCTTGCGTTCGACGTCCAGGCACAAGCCATCGAGGAATCGACTCGACGTATCGACGAAGCTGGAATGTTAGCACGCGTCGACCTTTATCATGAAAGCCACATCCATGTCGGTGCCCGTCTTTCGGACGAACAACGTCCTGTTCGTGCCGGTGTCTTCAATCTCGGTTACCTGCCTGGAAGCGACAAATCGATCACGACGACAGGTGAAGAGACGCTCGAAGCACTCGATGCCCTCCTCCCGGTCCTCGCTCCCGGCGGTCTTGTCGTCCTCGTCGTCTATCACGGTCACCTGGAAGGAAAACGGGAACGCGACGCTGTCCTCGATTACGTGACAGCCCTTGATCAGCAAAATTTTGCCGTTCTCCAGTATCGCTTCTTGAATCAACAAAATCATCCACCTTTCATCATCGCAATCGAGAAAAAAGTACGCTGATGATTGGACACAAAAAAAGTGATGCCCTTTTTTAGAGGCATCACTTTTGTTATTTCATTCCTCAACAAGCTTAAAGAACAACATTAATTTTTCTGCAAACCGTGTGTTCAACCGTTCAAAACTAAAATGCGGAAAGCCGTGTAGACGTTGTAAGTAAATCTGATCGCCACCCATTTTCCGGCATACTTCAAGCGTCAACTTGACGTCTGCGAACTGATCGTCTGGTGCATAAAAACAAGCCAAGTTCACACGCGGCAGTTTTTTTCGTTCCTCGTCATGTACGACGATCTCTTCTTCGATTTCCCGGTACTGTGCATAGGTCAGTTCACCGATGCGAACGGTATCTTCCGTACTTTGACCAAACGGCAACGTACCGAGTGGCGCATCAGGTCGGAAACGATCAAATGCACTCGCGAAGACTTGTTTGACGCCTCCGAGTTGTTTCGAAGGGTGCCAATCAAACAACGGTGAAATGAACGCAAGGCTTGCGACCGGTAATTCATATTCTTGCAACAGGCGATTGACGACGAGTGCGCCCATGCTACAGGCGACAATATGAATCGGTAGCTTGCGTTTCCCGGCTTCACGTAATGCTTCTTTTAACAGTTGACCATGCTCTTCAAACGAGATGCGACGTGGTGCGTCGACAAGTAATACTTCATACTCTCGTTCGAGTACCCGAATCAAGGCTTCACTCGGACGGGCACGCAGTTGTAACGGATAGACTAATACGATGATTCCTGTTGGTTGTTCAACCACAAACTCACCTCTTCACTTCATACTTCCTTTTTACGATACCTTATTTCAAACGCACACGAAACCGTCCCAAGACGGATTTCATGAGGCGACATGGCGAAGACGAATGACAGATTCTACTTGCCCAAAGACTTCTTCCGTCATCTCACTGAGTTCTTCAAAACCGAATGAGGTTAAGAACTGACGTGCTTTATAGTTACGTGCCTCCACGTATACTTCGAGTGGGACGGCTCCTTGTCGTTCGAGTTCACGGATCAGCCGTCGTCCGATTCCGTTTTGCTGATATTTCGGCAAGACGTACAGACGAATGATCTCCCACGTTCCCTCAACATCAACAGCATGAATGAAACCGACGATTTCCTCATCGATGATTCCGACATAAAAATACTCTCCCCGTGCTTCTTCCGCCGTCCGGATCGCACGAACGACTTCTTCTTGCGGATACGCCTCCTGCACGAAATGCGCTTTCGAACGTTCGGAATAGATTTCTGCATACGTATCCAACCAAGATGTGACGGCAATGTCATGAATACGTCCTGCATCAGCTGGAATAGCTTCGCGTATTTCCATAATCGGAACCCCCCTTTGTATTCATACGAATCGACTCATGTACTTTTACCCTCTTCTAGAAAAAACATTCGTTTCCTGCAAAGTTCCACGGAAACAAAAAAGTCCGAAAACCCGCGTAGGGTTTTCGAACTTTTTGATTATGCGAAACGTTTTGCTTGTTCTTCAAGAACTGCTGCTTTATCTGTTTGCTCCCATGGAAGCTCAACATCTGTACGACCGAAGTGACCGTATGCAGCTGTTTGACGATAGATCGGACGACGGAGATCAAGCATGTTGATGATTCCAGCCGGACGAAGATCGAAGTTTTCAGCAACCAATTCGACGAGTTGCGCTTCAGGAAGTTTTCCTGTACCGAATGTGTCAACCGCGATTGATACTGGGTGCGCGACACCGATTGCGTACGCGAGTTGAACTTCTGCTTTGTCTGCAAGACCTGCAGCAACGAGGTTCTTCGCGACGTAACGTGCTGCGTATGCAGCTGAACGGTCGACTTTTGTTGGATCTTTACCTGAGAATGCTCCACCGCCGTGGCGTGCGTATCCACCATACGTATCAACGATGATCTTACGACCAGTTAATCCAGCATCTCCTTGTGGTCCGCCAATGACGAAACGACCAGTTGGGTTGATGAAGAATTTCGTTGCTGCGTCGATGTATTCAGCCGGGATAACCGGTGTGATGACGTGTTCTTTCAAGTCAGCTTGGATTTGCTCAAGCGTGACTTCTTCTGCATGTTGTGTCGAGATGACGATCGTATCGACACGAACCGGCTCGTTGTTCTCGTTGTATTCGACCGTGACTTGTGTTTTTCCGTCTGGACGAAGGTAGTCGAGTTGACCGTTTTTACGCACTTCTGCCAAACGGCGTGCGAGACGGTGTGAAAGCGAGATTGGAAGTGGCATGAGTTCTGGTGTTTCTTTCGTTGCGTAACCGAACATGAGACCTTGGTCTCCTGCACCGATTGCATCGATTTCTGCATCAGACATGCTACCTTCACGTGCTTCAAGCGCTTGGTCGACACCAAGAGCGATGTCTGCTGATTGCTCATCGATTGATGTCAATACAGCACATGTGTCCGCGTCAAAACCGTATTTCGCGCGTGTGTAGCCGATTTCACGAATCGTTTCACGAACGACTTTTGGAATGTCGACGTAAGTCGATGTCGTGATCTCACCTGCAACGAGAACGAGACCTGTTGTAACAGAAGTTTCTGCTGCAACACGTGCGTTTGGATCCGCTGCGAGGATTGCATCAAGAATTGAATCCGAAATTTGGTCACAGATTTTATCTGGATGACCTTCAGTGACTGACTCCGACGTGAATAGTCGGCGATTAAGGTTTGTCATGTATGACCCTCCCAAAAAAGAATTTGACGGTGTACTCATTTCCCCTAGTTGAGTGGGACGGTAAAATGAAAAAAACCTTTCCAAGTCCAAAAAATGGTCAGGGAAAGGTTGTGCGTTCTTCCTTTACCCTCTTATCGTTCGAAGTGTTTACTTCGCTTCAGGAGAGCACCTTTTCCCTCATTAATATGTGAATTAATGTAGGACGGTTGCCGGGTTTCTTCGGGCCTTGTTCCCTCCACCTGCTCAGAATAAGAGTATCCGTTACGAATTACATGATATAAAGTTGTACCTACTCTGTCAAGCAAGGTTTCAAATTCTAGTCGAAACTTTTTGAAAGAGATGTTAAACTGTTAATGCTGAAAGCGTTTCCAGATAAATAGAAATCAGCATCAGAAAATGATTGCTCTCTCTTTAGTATGTCATATATAATAAATGTGTCATACTAAATACAGTGAGCCAAAACCAACGTAGGGGAAAGGTGGGGTCAGGATGCCGATGACGGTCCTGAATATCGAAGAACTACTCAAGAAAGAGCATGTGTTCAAACAACTATCTGTTGCTGAACTTGTCGAACATGCGATTCGAAACGAAGAAGGTGTCCTTGCTGAGAACGGCGCATTATCTGTAGAAACGGGGAAATTTACAGGTCGTTCACCAAAAGATAAGTTCATCGTCCGTGATTCTTCCTGCGAGTCTCACATTGATTGGGGGCATGTCAACCAACCAATGGATGGAGACAAATTTGAACAATTGTTGCAAAAGGTTCTTCGTTACATGAACGAAGCCGACCAGCTCTACTACACAGAAGCTGCTGCTGGAGCAGATACGCACTTCACCCTTCCGGTCCGTGTGCTCACACAATACGCTTGGCATAACCTGTTTGCCAAACAACTCTTTTTACGCGAGTATCCTGAAGTGGCTGCCTTCGAACCGTTCACGGTCGTCTATGCGCCACATTTCAAAGCAGATCCTGCCGTTGACGGAACGAACTCCGAAACGTTCATCGCGATGTCGTTCGAACATCGGATCGTCCTGATCGGTGGAACGGAATACGCGGGAGAAATCAAAAAATCGATCTTCTCCGTCATGAACTATCTCTTGCCACAAGAAAATGTCCTTTCGATGCACTGCTCGGCAAACGTCGGACACGAAGGCGACGTCGCTTTGTTCTTCGGTCTATCCGGTACTGGTAAGACCACCCTCTCAGCAGACGACAGCCGTCAATTGATTGGTGACGACGAACATGGTTGGTCGCACGACGGTGTCTTCAACATCGAAGGCGGATGTTATGCAAAGACCGTTAACTTATCACGCGAAAAAGAACCGCAAATCTTTGACGCGATCCGTTTCGGAACCGTCCTTGAAAACGTCGTGCTCGACGAAGCCCGTCACCCTGATTACGATGACACATCGTTGACGGAAAATACGCGTGCTGCTTATCCGATCACAGCGATTGATAATATCGCTGTTCCGTCACGTGCTGGTCATCCGAAGACGATCGTCTTCTTGACGGCTGATGCGTACGGTGTTTTGCCTCCGATCAGTAAATTGACGAAAGAACAAGCGATGTACCACTTCCTATCAGGGTACACATCAAAACTCGCTGGAACAGAGCGTGGTGTCACGGAACCGGAAGCAACGTTCTCGACATGCTTTGGTTCACCGTTCCTTCCACTAATGCCAGAAAAATATGCGACGATGCTCGGCGAATTGATTGATCGTCACGGTGTCACTGTTTATCTCGTCAACACAGGTTGGACAGGTGGTGCTTACGGAACAGGTAGCCGCATGAAGCTATCCTATACACGGACGATGGTCAACGCTGCCGTCAACGGTACACTTGCAACGATTCCAACAGAAGAACATCCGATTTTCGGACTTCACATGCCACTTGAAGTTCCAGGTGTTCCAAGCGAGTTACTCAATCCAGTACGTGTGTGGTCGAATCCAGACGAATACGACACACAAGCGCGTTCGCTTGCTGAGAAATTCCAACACAATTTCCTTCGCTTCGAAAGTGCGACGGATGCAATCAAGTCAGCTGGTCCACGCCTATAAAAAAAGAGCCCTCGGGCTCTTTTTTTATAGGATAGAATCCGTTCTTTCTTGAAGATGTGTTTCTTTTTGTTTAAGCCATTCCTGACTTTCTGCTAGTAGCGCATAGGCTCGTGGAAGTGAGACATCTAAACGTTGACTGAGCAGTTCGAACTGATCGAAATCACCGCGATCCGCACTGATCGCAAGCACTAAACAATCCCGAAACGGATGATCTTTTCCTTGCAGAACGATCTTCAGAGAATCTTCAATTGGCAGTTGGTCGATGATGTCGTCGATATTCACAGATAACAGCGCATCTATGTGTGATAACAGACCGATCATATAAGCACTCTCCGGCTTTAACGTACACGTCTCTTTCGCAAATAACTCACAAAGTTTTGCGCAGTGCAAGGAAGACCGAAGTAACTCATTTGACCATTCGTAAGGACTAGCAAGCTTCATCTCACGCAAGACGATTAACGAAATCCAGCTTTTGAGTTGTGAGAAGCCAAGTAGTGAAATGGCTTGTCGAACAGAGCTGACTGTATTGCGTAATCCCATTCCCGGAGAATTGATCAATTGTAGTACTTGAATACTGATATAAGGATTTGCTTCGATCTCATCAATGACCTCATCGTATTTTTCATCCGTATCGAGCCATTTTAGCATCTTCAGCAATACCGGCAATTGAGGAGGGACAGCTTTTCCCTTCATCAACATCGGCTTAGCATAAAAATAGCCTTGAAACCAGTCATATCCCATGTCAAGACAACGTGTATGATCTTCATGTGTCTCGACTCGTTCGGCAAGCATCTTAATATGGGGATAATTACGCCGGACGATATGCAGGATCGCGCTTTGCTCGCGAGTAGGAATCGCTTCGATGTCGATTTTAATTAAATCAATTAGCGCGAATAATTCTGTTCCATGTTGACGAAGTAAATCGGTCACAAAATCATCGAGTGCTAGTGTAAAACCTGCTTCTTTCCAACTGTGCAACACAGATAACATCTCTGTATCGATATCAACAGTTTCTAAAATTTCGATAACGAACCGTTTTGGATCTAAATAGTGAATCAGATCACTTTTCAAGAGATCCGCTGTAAAGTTGACGAAAAGTTTTTTACCTTCAGCGACATGCTCTACACCCATATGAACGAGTGTATTCGTTAAAACATCCATTGTCGCTAGATCACCGTCGAATACATTCATTTGTTTGACGGAACGATACAGTAACTCGAATGCATCAACTGCTCCGATTCGGTCAACGATGGGTTGACGTGCTAGTAAGATATCCATCGTCCTCCATCCCCCTCTACATTACTCATATGGTTCTAATTATATCAAAATTTATTTTTCAGGAAGTTTATTGTTTTTTACAACGAATCAATATTCTTTTTTTGCCATTATGTATGTAAGTTCAATTCTTCAGATGACAAAAAAACCGATACGACATTCATCGTACCGGCTAAATTATCGATTATAGATACCAGTCTCAAACCAATTCAACACATTCCGTGTCACACGCAACTTCTCATGAATCGGAAATTGATGGGCATAGGCATAAGTCTGAAGCGTCGTCTGCTCAGGATGACGTGCAGCATAAGCGGTTGCGTGTCGTAAACGAACGTTCTCGTCGTATGCACCGTGAATCAATAATACTTCACCTTGAGGTTCGACATGGAGCGGCGAGCGAACCGCGTATTCATCAGGAACCGTGTCTGGTGTACCTCCCGTGTATCGCCGCAGCATCTTTTGCATCGTCTTCTGCTCTTCATACGTCCACGTCAACTCCGTCACCCCTGCCCAGGACACCGTTCGGGCGACTGGACGGTGATGCGCAAGGAGCAATGCCATCTGTCCACCACGTGAAAATCCAAATGCGTGAACATGCGAGACACGTTGCTGCAACCAGTCAAAGGCACTGCAGGCGTCTTCGATATCGTGATGTCCAAAGTCTTCTTTTCCCGTACCGCCTAGATTCCCTCGATAGAAAGGTGCCATGACAAAAAAACCTGCCTGTGCGAACGCGAGCAGTCGAGTCGGTCGGACCATTCCGATCGAACGCGTTCCACCACGCAAGTAGAGAATCCCCTGACCGTTCGCAACTTGCGGGAGTACGATATAGGCACCGACCCGTTCTCCGTCCGCTGTGGTATAAAACATCCGAAACGTCCGAAACGGACCTTGCCGCGGAAGTTCAAACCAATCGGCGTTCGCTAAGTACACGGAGCGTCTCCGGAAGGACACGGTCCTTCATCATAAAGCTGTATTGTCGATTCGTATCGAGACGATCAGGGAGTTCCTCGAATAGAAAAGCACCATCTGTTTCATCCACGGCAAGATGAGACGACAATGATCCGATTTGCGCGAAATAGATGTTTTTGATGATCGTATCGCCTTTTCCGGCAACACGATATTGTCCGACATATGAGAGAGAATCGATTTTCCCACCCGTCTCTTCCATCACTTCACGACGTGCGGCTTCTTCTGCCGTTTCACCCGGTTCAACCTTTCCACCAGGAAATTCGTAACCACGCTGCTTATGATGGGTCAGTAACCATTTTCCTTCGTACACGGCAATGACCCACACGTGCAAAGGACGATCCGAGAACGGATGGTCATCAAAACTTAACTCTACTTGATTTTGATAATAATCCAAGAATGTAATCACGTACGTGCACCTCATTTCTTCTTCTAACTTCACTTTACCTGTTTCACGGGTATTCTAAAAGTGAAAACGCTAGGATTACCTGTAAATCTGGAAAATGATAGCCTACTATCATCCGGTAAACACAAAAACAGCCGATGTTCCACTAAGGAACAATCGACTGTCGTTTTACATTACTTCAAACGTGCTTCGAGTTCTGCTTTTTCTGCTTCGAATCCTGGTTTCCCAAGAAGAGCGAACATGTTTTTCTTGTACGCTTCGACGCCTGGCTGATCAAATGGGTTCACTCCGAGGAGGTAACCACTCATCGCACAAGCTTTTTCGAAGAAGTAGAACAGGAATCCGAGGTGATACGGTGTCATCTCTGGAAGTTCGACTGTCAAGTTCGGTACTTGTCCGTCCGTGTGCGCAAGCAACGTACCTTCTGCCGCTTTATCGTTGACGAATTGAATTGACTTACCTGCAAGGAAGTTCAATCCATCGAGATCCTGAGCATCTTCTTCAACAGTCAACGCATGACGCGCTTGACCGACTTTGATGACTGTCTCGAACAGGTCACGACGACCTTCTTGGACGTATTGTCCCATCGAGTGGAGATCCGTCGAGAAGTCGACTGCTGCTGGGAAGATTCCTTTGAAGTCTTTTCCTTCTGACTCGCCGTATAATTGTTTCCACCACTCCGATACATAATGAAGTGCTGGTTCGTAGTTGACGAGAAGCTCGATCGTCTTCCCTTTCGCATAGAGCGCATTTCGTACGACCGCGTATTGATACGCTTCGTTGTCAGCTAGGTTTTCGCTCGCATAGCGCTCTTGCGCATCACGGGCACCTTGCATCAACTCTTCAATTGAAATACCAGCTGCTGCGATTGGTAATAGACCAACCGGTGTCAAAACAGAGAAACGACCGCCGACATCGTCCGGAATGACGAATGTTTCATATCCTTCAGAGTCTGCGAGTGTTTTTAATGCACCACGCGCTTTATCCGTCGTTGCATAAATCCGGTGTTTTGCTTCTGCTTTACCGTATTTCTCTTCCATGAACGATTTCAAGAGACGGAACGAAATTGCTGGTTCTGTCGTCGTACCCGATTTCGAGATGATGTTGACCGATACATCTTTTCCTTCGAGGACTTCGAATAAATCGTGCAGATACGTCGATGAGATATTATGTCCTGCATAGATGATTTGTGGTGCTTTGCGATCTTCTTTTGATAACAAGTTATGGAATGAGTGTCCGAGCATCTCGATCGCAGCACGCGCTCCGAGATATGAACCGCCGATTCCGACGACTAACAACACATCAGAATCCGACTTGATTTTTTCTGCAGACGCTTGAATGCGTGCAAACTCCGCTTGATCGTAGTTCGTCGGAAGATCCACCCATCCTAAGAAATCACTTCCTGCGCCTGTTCCTGCATGAATCGCATGGTGAAGCGTCTTTACCGTTTCCGCCATATGATCTACTTCATGTTGACCTACGAATTGTAGGGCTTTCGAATAATCAAAACGTACTGTTGACATGCCATCGTCCTCCTTATTCATTCGCAACGAAATGCGACCTTCCTTTTCATTAAAACGCAAGAAGGAAGGTCGTTCAAGTCTTTTGTGAAATGAGTAGCAAATGTTACAGATTGTTATAGGGCAGCTGTCACGATTTGACGAACATCTTCGTTTCCGAGTGATTTGAAGTTTCCGAAGTCGCCGCGTGTCATTGCTGACTTGACGATTGCGTCAACTGTATCTTCTTTGATGTCATAATCAGCGAGACGATTCGGTGCACCGAGTGATGTCCAGAAAGCACTGATTGCGTCGATTGTAGCGTGTGCCGCTTCCATCTCTGATTTACCTTCCGTATCAACGTTAAAGACGTTCTCACCGAGTGTCACGAAACGATGTGCATTTGATTCGTCAAGCACGTGGCGCATCCAGTTCGGGAAGAGGATCGCAAGTCCACCTGCGTGCGGGATATCGTGAACAGCTGAGACAGCATGCTCGATGTTGTGTGATGCCCAGTCGCCGCGTGCGCCCATTTGAAGGACACCGTTGAGTGCCATCGTACCAGCGAAGAGAATCGTGCCACGAAGTTCAACGTTCTCGAGATCGTTGACGAGTTTTGGTGCTGCTTCGACGACTGCTTTCATGACACCTTCTGTCATCCGTTCTTGGACCGGTGCATGCGCAGGGTGGAAGTATTGCTCGAGGCAGTGGCTCATCATATCGACGATACCGTAGATTGTTTGATCTTTTGGCACACTGACCGTGTACTTCGGATCAAGGATTGAGAATGTTGGGAACGTAAGCGGGCTACCCCAACCGTACTTCTCTTGTGTCTTCCAGTTCGTGATGACGGATCCTGAGTTCATCTCAGAACCTGTTGCTGCAAGCGTCAAGACTGTTCCGAATGGGATGACTGTTTCTGGTGTTGCTTTGCCGATGACGAGATCCCATGCTTCGCCTTCATAAGGAATACCAGCAGCAATCAATTTCGTGCAGTCGATGACAGAACCGCCACCGAGTGCAAGCAATGCGTCAACGCCTGCTTCACGTGCGATTTTGATACCGCGCTCTGCTGTCTCGATACGCGGGTTCGGTTCGACACCGTCGCATTCGACGTACTCGATTCCTGCCGCGTTGAGTTCACGTGTGACATCATCATAGACGCCGTTCCGTTTAATACTGCCGCCACCGAAGACGAGCATGACTTTCTTTGCACCGAGTGCTTCGAGTTGTGGTTTCAGTTGGCTGACTTGTCCGTCACCAAAAATAAGTTTCGTTGGATTGCGATATTCAAAGTTTTCCATCTGTGTTGCCTCCTCAATAAGTAATGAACACCTTACATTATCCACACATTCCCCTTTCGCATCTAATTTAATGCTTATTCTGTGTAAAAATCGCATAAAAAAAAGAGAACCGACCGATGTCGATTCTCTCATGTGGCTTATTTTTGGAAGTTTGATTTTTCAATCCATTCTTCCAATTTACCTTTAAGAACGTTGAATCCAGGTGCTTCTTCTTGTTTGAAAGCAGGACCTGCATCGCGACGTCCAGCGTTTTTGCGTGGACCTTTCGCGCGTGCTTCACGTTTTGGAGCTTCCTGAGTTGCTTTGATCGAAAGCTTCATTTTTTTGTTAGCTTCGTCGATGTCGAGAACTTTAACAGTTACTTCATCGCCAACTTTTACGTAATCGTTGATGTCTTTTACGTAATCGTGTGAGATTTCTGAGATGTGGACGAGACCTTGTGTTTGCTCGTCAAGTGCTACGAAAGCACCGAAGTTTTGAATACCAGTTACTTTACCAGTAACGACTTGGTCTTTTTCAAAGTTTGCCATAATGTATACACTCCCTAACTAAATTCATCAACTTATAATAACACACTTTTCTTGTATCGTAAAAAATATTTTTGGAATTTGTTTATTTTTTATTTCACAAGGGAACATTTTAATAGCAAGACTTCAAGTATTCCCCCTGATTCTGCCGAACTTTCCGAGTTCGGCCCTTTTTTTGTTCTTTTACTCAATTGACCTAAAAAACAGATACCGAAAAGTGATGTGAGCGACTTTCAAAACGCTCTAATAAAAACGGACAGTGTCGGTCTGCTCGCTTTCCGCGGACAAGCCCTCATGCCGCTTCAGATGCGTCGCATCTTCCATGGTCATGACGACTTGTTTTTCCGCAGGAGTCGAGCAGAACCTCACCTGTCCTAGCGTAAAGGAAATATAGAGTAGAAGCAATCATCAATTGATTACTTACAGATCGTCGAATCCATTCGCATCCGTTACTTTCGCATACGAACGTGATTTTTGTTCGAAGAAGTCTGATTTCGTCGCGTTCATCGAATCATCTGAATACGCACGAATCCATGGCATGACGTCTTCGTCGTGCCCTTCATAAAGATCCGACAAACCGATGACGCGAAGGCGTTTGTTCGCGAGATATTTAACGTAATCACGCATCTCACTGACATCAAGTCCGTCTAAATCACGTAAGACGTACTCGCTCCACTCGATTTCAAGATCAACGGCACGTTTGAACGTGTCATAGACGAATTGTGTGAAGGAGCCATCGGCATCAATTTCCGGATGCTCCGACAAGACAGCACGTAACAATTGGCTGATGAAGTACGAATGTTGCAATTCATCACGTTGAATATAGCTGATCATCGTCGACGTTCCGACCATCTTTTGGTGACGCGCTAAGTTATAGAAGAAGGCAAAGCCTGAATAGAAGTTGATTCCTTCAAGAACGATCGAAGCAACGAGCGATTTCGCGAAGTTCTCTGGAGTCCGGCCATTTTGGAAATCTTCGTATAAATCAAGAATGAATGCATTACGCTTCATGACCATGTCATCGTCTTTCGCGATATCAAAAATCCGGTTTTGTTCAGCCAATGGAACTAAGCTGGATAAGACGTAGCTGTACGATTGATTATGAACGACTTCCTGTTGCGCAACGATTGCAAGAATCGCATGAACCGATGAATCCGATGTGAACATTGCCGATTCCAAGATATAACGTGTCTGAACCGAGTCAAGGATCGAGAGTAGCCCGATGATTCGTTTGAAGGCATCCTGTTCCCGTTCGCTCAGTTGATTCCACTGTTGCATATCCTTCGACATTGAAATCTCATCTGGAATCCAGAAGTTCGATAACAGTTGTTTGTAGATCGAATAAAACTGTGGATACGCAATATCGTTCCAGTTGACGATGGCACTCGTTTCGCCACCGATGATCGCTGTCGCGCGATTCGGATGACGTGCATCAAGCAGTTTGATTTTTTGTAGCTGTTCCATGTGCTTCGACTCCTTCTTGCTGTAATTGAAGAATGGTCCGTTTCGTCCATTCCTTGACGAGATGTGGGCGATTGCGTGGTGACTGTTCGATTTTCAACAGTTCTCCAGCAAGCGGTACCCCGAATTTCGAGAGATGATACGCCATCTCATCCACGGCGCGACAATATTTGACGAACATCTTGTCTCCTGTTCCAAAAACAGCTGCCTGCGGAATCGCATGCGAACTTTCCTTCAGAACAGTTCTAAGACAATCGCGCATATCGTCGGGTAGTTGCCCATCTCCCCACGTATACGAACCAAAATAGACGATATCATAAGGCATTAACTGATACGTCGTCACTTCGTCTGCAAACAACATCGTCGGCTCGATTCCCATCTCAGAACACGTCTTCGCGACGAGTTCTGCCACCTCCTCCGTGTTTCCACTCAATGACGCATATACGATTGCTGCCTTCATGATATCGTCCTCCTTATCTTATGATGAACACGATTCACATTCGTCGATCTCAACCGTCGTCGAACGCGTGTAGTAGATCGTCTTCATCCCGAGTTGCCATGCTTCCATGTGCATCTCGAGTAATTCTTTCGCCTTGACGTTATTTTTCACGTACAGATTGAAACTGATCGCTTGGTCGATGTGACGCTGACGCGAAGCATTTTGACGAATGCTCCATAGCTGGTCAATCTCAAACGCTGATTTATAGAACCAGTTCGTTTCCGGTGTCAAATCTGGAACAGTGACTGGAATCTTATAGTTTTTCTTCTCTTCCGAGTAAACTTTTTTGTAGATTGGATCAATCGATGCTGTACTACCCGCAATGATCGCCGTCGATGAGTTCGGTGCGACTGCCATCAAGTATGCGTTACGCATTCCGTACGCCGTGATGTCGGCTTGGAGACGATCCCAATCGAGTTCATCCGTCGTTTTGTAGTGGCGACGTTTGATGTACTCTCCTGTTTGCCATTCCGAACCTTCGAAGAGACGGTACGCGCCTTTCTCTTTCGCAAGTTGCATCGACGCATCGATCGTCAAGTAAGCAATCTTCTCGTAGAGACGGTCTGCGTATTGTACCGCTTCGACCGATTCCCAACGGATGCCTTCGAGCGCGAGCAGATGGTGCCAACCGAACGTCCCAAGACCAACGGCACGGTATTTTTGATTCGTCAATTGTGCTTGCGGGACATCGATCGTATTCAAGTCGATGACGTTATCAAGCATCCGCATTTGAATCGGAATCAATCGCTCGAGGACGTCAGAACGAACTGCACGTGCAAGTGCGATCGATGACAAGTTACAGACAACGAAGTCCCCTGGTGTCTTCGTGACGATGATTTTACCGTCTTCCGTGTACTCTTCCGTCACGGTCGTCGGGCTCATGTTCTGCATGATTTCCGAGCAAAGGTTTGACGAGTAGATCATGCCTGCATGTTTATTCGGATTCGCACGGTTAACGGCGTCACGGAAGAACATGTATGGCGTCCCTGTCTCAAGTTGCGAACGCATGTAGCGTTTGACGAGATCGATTGCTGGAACTGTTTTTTTGCTGAGGCGTGGCTCGTTGACACATGCTTCGTATCGTTCCGTGAAGCTGCCACCTTGTTCCGTCTCATCGAAGTAATCCTCGAGGCTAAAGCCCATGACTGTCCGAATTTCGTGTGGGTCAAATAAATGCCAGTCTTCTCGTGCTTCGACGGCACGCATGAAACGGTCCGGTAAGTTGACGCCTGTGAACAAGTCGTGTGTCCGAAGTCGCTCATCCCCGTTGTTTAGCTTCGCGTCCAGGAACTCGAGAATATCCTTATGCCAGATGTCGAGATACACCGCGATAGATCCTTGGCGCATACCGAGCTGGTCGACGCTGACTGCCGTGTTGTTCAATTGTTTCATCCACGGGATGACACCGCTTGAGACGCCTTTGAAGCCTTTGATGTCTGATCCGCGTGAGCGAATCTTACCCATGTAGACGCCGATTCCGCCGCCACCTTTAGAAAGTGTCGCCACGTCCGTATTCGAGTCGTAGATGCCACGTAGCGAATCATCGACTGTATCGATGAAACATGAAGAAAGTTGACCGTAAGACTTACCAGCGTTCGAAAGCGTCGGAGTCGCAACTGTCATGTAGAGATTCGACAATGCCCAGTAAGACTCTTTGACGAGTTCTAAACGACGTTCTTTCGGTTCGTTCTGCATCAGTGTCATCGCGATGACCATGAATCGTTCTTGTGGTAGCTCGTACAAGTTTTTGACGTGATCACGTGCGAGGTACCGGTCTGCCAGTGTTCGAAGACCAATGTATGTGAACAAGTGGTCGCGGGATGGATCGATCGTTGCCGACAGTTCGTTGATGTCTTCCTTCGAATACGCATCTAGTAAATGTTTCGTGAAGATGCCGATTTCTGTCAGTTTTTCAATCAGCGTATACAGCGAACCATACCGTTCTTCTGCTGCATATCCGCGATTTTCACCTGCTTCAAGGTATAACCGATTTAAGTAAGTCGCTGTCGCTACGAATGTCCAGTTCGGCTCTTCTGCCTTTAACATATCGAGTGCGTGCATCGTTAACAGTTCATAGACTTGATCGGCTTGTAGGGATTTTCCTTCAAGCGCTCGGATGGCACGTTCAGTATAGCGGTCGATATCAAGTTCCGGATACGTTTCCGTCGCCTGTCGGATCACGACATATACGTCTTCTATTGTCATTGCACCCTTAAAGATGCGTGCTGTATTCAGTGGAGATGCCACTATGAACCACTCCCATTCTCTATCGTTAAACAGGTTCGCATTACACAATGAAATACGCTAAACTAAAAAAAGACGTCCTACATATAGAAAGGACTCTACAAGTATCACTCTATATATAGACGTTTTAGCCGTTTTTAAACCTGTTAATGTACAAGATATAGGTTATCACTGAAATTCAAAAAAATAACCCCTTGCTTTGAAATTCAGGTCAAACAATTTGAAAAAGGCATCATGACGCCTTTTGAGATATATTGAGATAGCGAGTAAAATGCATTATAAGGTCAAGTGAACCGTTAAAATAAAGATGGTCCATTTCTCCTACTAGAAGAAAAATATTCTCTTCGAATTTTCTGATATACTGAACGTATCGATCTTCCGTCTATCAGGAAGAAGGATTCAATCCATCTATCACGAAAAGACGGCATATACGTATGTACGTTGAAAGGAGCTTACCTCATGCAAGTCGATTACACACCAAATCCGAATTCCGTCAAAATCACGCTCGAAGAACAGCGCTTCGGTGCTAAAAGTACGAGTGTCAAAAAAGAAGATACACCTGAAGATGCGTTGCTCGCATCATTGATCGCTCTCGATGGCATCGACAATCTGTTCGCTTACGGCGACTTCGTGACGGTTACGAAAGAACCAGAAGCAGAATGGAACGAACTGCTACCACGCATTGAAGCAAACATGTAAAAAACAAGAAGACACCTGTTCCTGGACAGGTGTCTTTGTTCAAGGAGCGATCACTGATGCCAACCGTATCCATCATCATTCCGACGTACAATCGTCCTCGTGAATTAGCAGAAGCGCTAAAAGCGTTGACGCGTCAACACTATCAAGACTTCGAAGTCATCGTCTTAAACAATAATGGAGACGATGTCTCAGCAGTGACGACTGCGTATCAGGACCGTCTTCAACTGACCTATGTCGAGTTACCTGAAAACCACCATGTTCGTGCTCGAAATCATGGTGTCACGCTCGCTTCCGGTCGGTATATCTTACTTCATGACGATGACGACCTCTTATTGCCGAGTCACCTCGAAGAAGCGGTCGGCGATCTCGAAGCTGGTGCCGACCTCACCTATACGGACGCGGAACTCTTTACGTACCGCTGGGAAGAGGATCACCGGATTGCAATCGATTCTGAGCCATTCGCGTATCCGTACGATCCGGAGACGATTCGAGAAGACTCGACGTACATTCCGTCCGGGTCACTCTACCGTAAATCGCTCCACGATCAACTCGGTCCATTTGATGAGGACGTCTTCAACTACTGGGACTGGGATTGGATCTTACGCGTCGGCAAGGATCATTTAATACTGCACCCGGCGCGCGCGACCGTCTTATATGCTTTCAATCCGTCGGGTAATCATGAATCCGCGCGTCAGGATGCAGCGCGTCGCGTCTTTTTTGAACGCCTCGTTGAAAAACACCAACTTCCGACAAATGAAATGAAGAACTTCCATATCGTCCAGGCTGAGCGACGCGCACGATTGCGCCAGACCCGCCGTACCTTCAATGGTCAATTGACAGAAAGTGAGTGATCCCATGTACACCGAAAAACAACTCGAATTATTAGCATTATTAACACAAAATGGTCCGATGGACGTGGACTTGCTTGCGCAAATGCTCGACTGGGAAGCGTCAGAAGTAGCAGCTTCGATCGAGACATTCAAACGCGACGGTGTCCTACTCGGTTACACCGCTGTCATCGACTGGCAAAAGATTCATGCCCATCATGGCGTGACAGCTTTCATCGATGTCAAAGTCACACCGAAACGCGGACGCGGTTTTGACGAGGTAGCGGAGCGGATCCATCGTTTCCCGGAAGTGACGTCCCTCTATTTGATGTCGGGCGCATATGACTTACAAGTCGTACTTGATGGCAAATCGCTACAAGAAGTCTCTCAATTCGTCTCGGAAAAATTATCGACGCTCGACTCCGTCATCTCGACGACGACCCATTTCCGCTTGAAGACCTACAAGCACGATGGTGTCCTCTTCAGTCAGGATGATGACGACAAACGATTGAAGGTGTCTCCATGAAGTCTCTATCTGAACGTGTCGAACAGCTAGCTCCATCCGGCATCCGTCGTTTCTTTGATTTAGCAGGATCGATGGAAGATGTTATCTCCCTTGGTGTCGGCGAACCTGATTTCGTCACGCCATGGAATGTTCGCGAAGCGAGCTTCGCAGCACTCGAACAAGGCTATACAGCGTATAGTGCCAACGCCGGTTTACTCGAGTTACGTCAGGAAATCGCGCTCTACATGCAAGAAAAGTTCGCCATCTCCTATTCAACGACGGAAGAGATCATCGTCACGACTGGAGCCTCAGAAGGACTCGACCTTGCGTTTCGTAGTTTGATCAATCCAGGAGATGAAGTCATCGTTGTTGAACCGGCATTCGTCTCGTATGCCCCTTTGATTGAACTCGCTGGAGGCATTCCTGTCGCCGCTGCGTGTCATGCAGAAGACGGTTTTGCGATTCAACCGGAAACGATCGAACAATTGCTGACAGATAAGACGAAAGCGATCATCTTCTGTTTCCCATCAAATCCGACAGGCTCGACGATGTCACGCGATCAATTAGCGGACCTAGCGTTACTCGTCCAAAAGCATGACTTGTATGTCATCAGTGACGAAATCTATGCGGAACTGTCCTACGAAACGGAAGCGATCTGCTTCGCGACCCTTCCCGGAATGCGGGAGCGGACGATCATCATCAACGGCTTCTCGAAAGCCTTCGCGATGACAGGCTGGCGGCTTGGCTTCACTTGTGCCCCACCTGCGATCACGCAATCGATGCTGAAGGTCCATCAATACGGGATGATGTGTGCCCCGACACTCGTTCAATTCGCAGGCATTGAAGCACTGCGTTCTCGTCATAAAACGGTCCCTGACATGGTGACGAGTTATCGTCAACGCCGGAACTACTTCGTTAAGGCGTTAAACGATGCGGGTCTCCCGACACACTTACCAGGTGGCGCCTTCTATGCCTTTCCGTACATCGGTCATACCGGACTAACGAGCGAGCAGTTCGCCGAGCAATTGTTACTCGCTGAGCGCGTCGCCGTCGTTCCAGGATCTGTCTTCGGAGCAAGCGGTGAAGGTTATGTCCGGGCAAGTTATGCAAGTTCGATTGAACAACTCCAAGAAGCGATCGCTCGCATTCAGCGCTTCATGAAAAAATGGCAGACTCAAGATGAGGCAGCATCGTCTCATTCACATTAAAAAAATGATCCGCCTTGCTCAAAAGAGCAGGCGGATCATTTTTTAGTCTACATAGAGAACGAGAAACATCCGATGGTCGTCTTCTGCGTGATACGGCGAGATCGGACCGAGTTGTGGCGCAAAGACTTCTAAGCGATACGGTGAATCCTTGAAGTCAAGCGGTGTCCGCTCTTTGATCAAGCGTCCCATTTCGTCCGCTAGTTCTTTCACTTCAACCAAACTACGCGAGCGTTCCATCGGTGCTTCGAAGACGAATGCTTCGATTCCCTCAATCGACGCACATCGGAGGAAACGCCGGAGTGACGGCAATGCTGCTTCCATGTTATCTTCGATCGTTTGGTTCTCCTCGTACACAGGGGCTCCCCAGAGGCGTGCCTCGCTTCCTGTCGCACTTCGGAAATGATCAATCGTCTCTTCCGTGATGGGATCACGCGTCAACGCGAAGCGTGTTTTATCCCGCTTCAGATTCTTTTCATTCGTCCGGTCGATTTCTGTCAGTAAATCAAGTTGAAGTGGTCGTGCTAACCGAAACAGTTCGCGTTGCAGACGTGCTAAGGAATGACCAATCGGAACAATCGTGTCTTTCGCTTTCGGTGGTTTGTCCCCTTCATAACCGTTCATGACACGTGCGATTTGTCCGGCCTCATGCACGAGTCGATAAAACGAACCGTCCTGATCATCATTTACTGTACCGAGCGTCTCATGCTGTGCTGCAAGATCCGTCACGTATTGGTTCGCAAGACAGGTCGAGATCATCAAGACGTCGACAAGTTCAAAACGAAGGGCTTCTAAATCATTTTGTTCCAGTGCTTCTCCGACCTCACCGACTTCTTCCGTCAGGCGCGCGAGACCAGATAGCGGCCGAAAATAACCGCCGAGTGAGCGAATCGTCGCATCAACCTTTTGTTGCAGTGTCTTCATCTGTTCCATCTGTCTGACCCTCCACGATTGCTTGGCGTACGTGCATTTCTGTCTCTTGTTTGACGCGTTGCGTAAACGCCTGATTTTTCTTCCATTCCCGGATTCCGACAGATGTCGCAGCAATCAATGCAGCAATTAGTCCAATTTCTCTTTTACGCATCGAGATCTCCTCCTTTTGAATGACTCGTAACCTATCTAAACATGATATGATGATATCAATTAATTCTACATAATCCAGTAAGAGGTGTTGCTTGTGTCGACTGAACGTCTTTGGCAAATGGCCCGGTTCCTGACGGTGATCTTCGCCTTCTTAGTTGGTGGATGGTTACTCATCCGCCTCTCGTCCATTTTGTATCCGTTTGTCTTTGCGTTTCTGCTTGCCCTTTTGAGTCGACCGCTCGTCGATTTTTTCCAAAAGCGGTTACGAATCACTCGCGGATGGGGTGCGTTGTTGTCCATCATTTTGATCAGTGGCTTATTAGTTGGTTCGCTCGCCTTGATCATCATGCAGTTGATTCGCGGTCTTGTATTTGTCGCCAACCAATTACCGGCGCAAATCCAAGAGTTGAGCCTGTATTTTCAAAAGCTGTACAATGAAAAACTGGCACCCATCTGGAACGATGCTTCCGAAGCCTTACGCTCACTAGAGCCATCGCAACAAAATACGGTTCAAAACAGTATCCAATCTCTCGGTAGTTCACTTGCGAGTGCGATTGGCGAAGGCTCAAAAAGTATCGCCATGATGCTACAGACGGTCCTTGCGACATTGCCATCGATTGCATTGATTTTCGTCATCGTCTTACTTGCTTGGTTTTTCATCGCAAAAGATTGGCACCAGTACGAGATGCGATTGAAGCGCTATGAGATGCTTCCTTGGTTCGCTCGTTTCGAGTCGGTCTTCTTGAGTTTACGGTCTGCCTTGTTTGGCTACATCAAAGCGCAGCTCACGTTGATTACGATCACGTTCTTCATCGTCTTGATCGGTTTGTTCGTCATTGGTGTCGAGCATCCGTTCGCAGTCGCGTTTATCGCTGCCTTTTTTGATATCTTGCCGTATCTTGGCACCGGTTCCGTCTTCCTGCCTTGGATTGCCTATTCGATCATCACGGGTGATACAACACTTGCGATTGGACTCGGGATTCTATACGCTCTCGTCATTCTGCAGCGTAACATCATGGAACCGAAAATCGTCGGCGATAATATCGGGATTCAACCCATCACGGCGTTGATTGCGCTGTTCGTCGGGATCAAATTCTTTGGTGTCTTCGGACTGATTCTCGGACCATTGATCGCTGTCATCCTAAAAGCACTCTACAACGCCCAGATTTTTCATTATATCTGGGACTTCGTCAAAGGATCACCCACACCATTTCGGTGAGGGTGATTTTTTTGGTACAGCTGCATATAACGGATATCCTTCCGGATCCACCGGTCGACTCGCCGGCAAATAATCACACGGAAAACGGGCGCCCGTCGCAAGCAGACAAGCGTCGAGCCAATCATCGACCGCAACATGCGACTGACGCTGTTCCCATAACGGCGGACAATCAAAACGCTCGAGCAATTCAATCCGTTCCGCAATGCCTTCGGTCGTTTTCTTTGAAAAGCGTGCCGGATGACCGGCTAGTCGCGCGAAACAGACTTCCGGATGGGCTTCAATCATCTCCGTTCGATATACGCTGCGGACTTCTCGGATTTTCGGTAATAGGTACCACGCTTGTTTCGAAAGCCCGATCCCCGCATGTTGTTTGGCTAAATCATTTGCTTCCATATAGGTAGAAGCTGTCAACGCACTACGAAACGGTGCATTAAAGACACTGCTCGTCCGCCCAGGTCGTAGCTCCAGTCGCAACAGTTGATCCGTTTCCCGTCGTCCTTCCATCAAGCCGATTGGCATATCGATCCAAATCCGGTCAGCTAGCGGAATCTGAGTAAGCGTCGGTTCGACGAATCCCGTATAACGACCGTTTTCGTACATAACGACGACCCAGCCTGCCTTTGCCGCATCAATTCCGATGACGATCATTCGTCTTCTCCCGGAAAGAACGCAGTAGTGATAAGACGGTGAAGATACCGATGAACGTCGCGAGACCGAGCGATAGACGGTCGCGCGCATCCATATACCAGACGATGGCAAGAATCGTCAACAAGACGCCGAGTAGATTCCAACGTCTCATTTTTCTTGCTCGACGAATCGATACAGACTACGAACCATAACGCCTGTCGCTCCTTTTGGACCAATCTCAGACGCTTGATTCTGTTCCGATGTTCCCGCGATATCGAGGTGTAGCCAAGGTGTGTCACCGACGAATTCGCCGACGAACGCACCACCGAAAATCATATGTCCCATGCGTCCCGGTGAGTTGTTCAAATCTGCGACTTCCGAACGGCGAACTTGTTTAATGAACGCATCGACATATGGCATTTGCCAGACCATCTCATTCGTCTCTTTCGTCACCTGTTCAAAGCGTTCGTAAAGTGACGCATCGTTCGTCAATGCACCTGTGATTTCTGTTCCAAGCGCGACTAGGACACCACCTGTCAACGTTGCGAGATCGATGATCGCTTTAGGTTGATACTCTTTCACGTACGTGACTGCGTCAGCAAGGACAAGCCGTCCTTCCGCATCCGTGTTCAAGACTTCAATCGTTTTTCCTGCCATCGACGTGATGACGTCATCCGGCTTGAAGGCATCCCCGGAAATCATGTTGTCGGTTGCTGGAATGACACCGATGACGTGAACATCGGGCTTCAGTTGACCGAGTGCTTCGAACAGTCCAAGAACGGCTGCTGCTCCCCCCATATCGCCTTTCATCCCGACGATCCCGTCTTTCGGTTTGATGGAATAACCACCTGTATCGAACGTGACGCCCTTCCCGACGACCGCGATCGGTGCTTCTGCTGATCCTTTATATTCAAGGACGATCAATTTCGGTGGAATGACGGATCCTTGGTTGACGGCAAGCAAGGCGCCCATCCCAAGTGCTTCCATCTCTTCCTTATCGATGATCCGGAGATCATGTCCATGACGTTCCGCGATGAAACGTGCTTCGTCCGCAAGCGCTGGCGCCGTCAAGAGATTCCCTGGCATCGTTACGAGACGACGCGCTAAGTTCGTCGCTTCGCCTAAGACCGTACCACGAAGGACGGCTTCGTCATCAGAAGGTAAGACCGTCAGTTGTAACGTATATGCTTTCGAAGGCGACGTCTTATAATGTTTGACCTCATATGTAGCGAGGGTGAATGTCTCAGCAATCAGCTCGACTGGTTGCCCTGGGAATGTCGTTGCATCAACTGTGACATGTTCTAAGCGACGTGCTTTGACATGCTGTGCCGCTTTTCCGAGCAAGCGACGTAAATCGTCTTGTGAGAGTTGATCGACTTTCCCGAGCCCGACGAACAGTACACGCGCGATGTCGCCCGCTAACGTTGGCAATAGACGCAGTTCTCCGCGTTTCGTTGAGATATCGCCTTGACGAACCCACTCTTCTAGTTTGTCACCATACAGTGCTTGTAACCGTTCATCGAGCGGTTGATTTCCAGAAATCCCGACAACGAGTACATCTACGGATTGATTCGTTTGCATATAAAACTCCCCCTTTGACTAGTATCTATTAGTATGAAGTGTTTTCAGTCATTTTCCAACTGATAGCCTCTCGACTGATCGCAAACGCTTTCATTACTTCTGTTCGACAATTTGTCGAAATGCTTGGTTTCAAACAATTGTTGCCCGTTTCACAATATGATAGGATTAAACGGGTGAAATGTTGAGACACTTCAAGAAACGATGCGTTTGCTGTTCCGGGAAATGTCTACGTTTTCATTCAAGGGAGAGTGCGCAGAAGGCTCGTTAAGAGAGAGGCGTTTATGGGTATCTATAGATAGCTAAGAAACGAAGTCGTCGCGTTAAAAAAACTTACTGAAAAGAGGGTAATGCACATGGCACAACATATCAAGGGAATTGGCGCTTCTGCAGGGATCGCGATTGCAAAAGCATTCGTGATGGAAACACCGGTCTTTGAGATTCCATCGCACAAAATCGAGGATGCAGCTGCGGAAAAAGAACGTTTCCAAGCAGCGATCGCAAAATCGAAGACAGAACTCGAAGTCATTCGTGAAAATACCTTACAAGAATTAGGTCCAGATAAAGCGGAGATCTTCTCGGCTCACCTTCTCATCTTAGAAGATCCGGAAATCGTCAGTCAGGTGAACGCAAAAATCGAGGACGAGCAAGCAAATGCTGCAAAAGCACTCGATGAAGTCGCAAACATGATGGTCATGATTTTCGAATCGATGGATAACGAATACATGCGCGAACGTGCAGCAGACGTTCGTGACGTCACGAAACGGACGATGGCTCACCTTCTCGGTATCACGTTCGTCACTCCAGCTCAAATCAACGAAGAAGTCATCATCATCGCGGAAGACTTGACTCCTTCGGATACAGCTCAATTGAACCGTAAATATGCTAAAGGTTTCGCAACGAACATTGGTGGCCGGACATCGCACTCTGCCATCATGTCACGTTCACTCGAAATCCCAGCAGTCGTCGGAACAAAAGTCGTCTTGACGGACGTTAAACACGGCGATCTTCTCATCCTTGATGGTGCAGAAGGTGACGTCATCGTCAACCCAAGCGAAGAGCAAGTTGCTGAGTATGAAGCAAAACGCGCAGCATACATCGCACAAAAAGAAGAGTGGAAAAAACTCAAGAACGAAAAAACAATGACGGCTGACGGTCATCACGTCGAGCTCGCTGCAAACATCGGTACACCAAACGATGTCAAAGGTGTTTTGGATAACGGTGCAGAAGCAGTCGGTCTCTACCGTACGGAATTCCTCTACATGGATGCAGAGACATTCCCAACGGAAGATGAGCAGTTCACAGCTTACAAAACAGTTCTCGAATCAATGGGCGATAAAAAAGTCGTCATCCGGACACTTGATATCGGTGGCGATAAAGAATTGTCGTACCTTGATCTCCCACACGAGATGAACCCGTTCCTCGGTTACCGTGCGATCCGTCTCTGTCTCGATCAAACAGACTTGTTCCGTACACAATTACGCGCACTTCTTCGTGCGAGTGCATACGGTAAACTCGCTGTCATGTTCCCGATGATCGCAACGATCGAAGAGTTCCGTGCTGCAAAAGCACTTCTCCTTGAAGAGAAAGCAAACCTCCAAGCTGAAGGCGTTACGGTATCGGAAGACATCGAAGTCGGTATGATGGTCGAAATCCCAGCAACGGCAGTCATGGCTCGTCAGTTCGCAAAAGAAGTCGACTTCTTCTCTGTTGGAACGAACGATTTGATTCAATACACGATGGCGGCAGACCGGATGAACGAAAAAGTATCATACCTGTACCAACCGTTCAACCCAGCGATCTTGAACCTCTTGAACAACGTCATCACTGAAGCACACAAAGCAGGCAAATGGGTCGGTATGTGTGGTGAGATGGCAGGAGAAGAATTGGCACTCCCAATCCTTCTTGGTCTTGGTCTCGATGAGTTCTCAATGTCAGCATCATCTGTTCTTCGCGCTCGTAGCTTGATGACACGTCTCAACAAGTCAGAATGTGAAGCAATCGTTGAGCAAGTACTCGATATGGATACAGCAGAAGAAGTCGTCGACTTCCTCAGCACGACTTTCGACATCAAAAAATAAGTTCTGTCAGACGAATCTGGAACAATCCAGGTTCGTCTTTTTTTGTCTTGTTAAACAAAAAAACAACGCCTCTTTCTAATAAGAAAGAAGACGTTGTTGAAACGGTGATCATTGAGCTTGTTTCTTCTTTTCTGGAGTAGCTTGTTCCGACAAAATCGGACGCTCGTTCCCCATCAAGAAGATAAAGATGACACCGAGTACTGCTGGAATCAGTGCCCAGAAATAGACGGTTGAGATCGATTCTGCAAGCGACGTCTTGATTGCTGTCGCAACTTCTGGTGGCATTTTCGCAAACGCATCAGCCGTTGGGAACTGTCCACCGGACGGCGCTCCACCTTGCGGCAACCGATCCGCTACAGCTGACGTGAACGTCCGTGATTGAATGATTCCGAGGACCGTGACACCAAGCGTCATCCCGATTGTCCGGAATGTTGAGCCCATCGAGGTCGCTGCGCCACGTCGTTGCATCTCGATCCCATTGATACTCGCTAGGTTCAACAAGGAGAAGCTGAAGCCAACACCGAATCCGAGAATGATCATATAGATCGTTACCGCTGTCCGCGATGTCTCAAGCGTCATCGTACTAAGGAGATAGACACCGAGTAGGAAGAAGACCGCCGAGACGATCATGATGTTCCGGAAACCAAACTTATTCGGCAACTGTCCACCAAGTTGCGCTGAGATGACCGAGGCGATCAACATCGGCATTAGGATCAGACCGGAGTTCGTCGCGCTTCCACCAAAGACACCTTGCACGAAGATTGGAATGAATACACTCGCTGAGATAAAGACGAATCCATAAAAGAACGCCACGCCTTGTGTTGCCGCAAATAAGCGACGGCGGAATAGACTGAACGTAATGACGGGATCCGCGGCACGTCGTTCAGCAAATGCGAAGGCAACGAACGCGACGAGCGCTGCTCCGAACAGACCAAGAATTTGTGGCGAAGACCATGCATACTCTTTGCCACCCATTTCGAGCGCGAGTAAGAATAAAACTAATCCGGCGACAAGCGTAAAGGCACCGACGTAGTCGATTTTCTGTGTCCGGTGCACCGGTGATTCCTGATAGAAGACCGTCACGAGACCAAGGGCAATCAATCCGAGTGGGATATTGATATAAAACACCCAGCGCCAGTCGAGCGAATCCGTCAATACGGCACCAAGCAACGGTCCGAAGATACTCGAAATTCCGAAGACCGCTCCAAACAACCCACTGACTTTCCCCCGTTTTTCCGGTGGGAAGATATCAAAGATGATTGTAAAGGCGATCGGCATCAACGCCCCACCACCAAGCCCTTGCAAGGCACGATAGGCAGACAGCTCAATGATCGAGTCTGCCATTCCACATAAGATACTTCCCACCATGAAGAGGAGCATCCCAAAGAGGAAGAAGCGTTTTCTTCCATACATGTCACTCAATTTACCGAAGATCGGCATTCCGGCAACGGTTGCGATCATGTAAGCCGACGTGACCCATGCATACTGATCAAACCCATTCAGTTCGCTGACAATCGTCGGCATCGCTGTCGCAACAATCGTGTTATCCATTGCTGCGACTAAAATCCCAATCAATAATCCGATGACGACAGGTGTCGTATTCGTTTTTGTTGTAGTCGAAGACATCGACGCACCTCATTTCTCAAAAAATTAGCTAACTCTTATAATAGCTAACTCATTGTATCATCATATGTGCAAAATCTCATTATCAAATGTGCTCTACGATCGTTTCACACAAAAAAGACGGATCGCTCAGGGCGATCCGTCGCTTTTCTTCTTTACTCTACTCGATATGAAATCGCTTCTCCGGCTTCGACCGTCCGTCCGACATCAACATCAACTTTTCGATCCCCACTATTCGTGACGATGATCGGCGTCAGTAATGATGGTACGAGTGGTCGTACTTGTTCAAGATCGACATTGAGGAGTGGCGTCCCCGGTTCGACACGATCGCCAGCTTTCGCCAACGCCTCGAACCCTTTTCCTTCGAGTGACACCGTATCAATACCGATGTGAATCAAGATTTCATCTCCATTATCCGCAAGAATACCGATTGCGTGTTTCGTCGGGAAGAACGTCGTGATCTCACCAGAGACAGGGGAGACAACATATCCTTCCGTCGGTTCAATCGCGTATCCGTCACCCATCATACGACCAGAGAACACTTGATCCGGTACATCATCGAGAGAACGAATGATACCGCTCAGTGGTGCGACATATCCATCTTCAGGCACGTAAGCCCCACCACGATCTCCAGCGAGTGGACCGGCATCTGCTGTAGTTCCAGAAGTCCGTGCTTCGTCTCCCGTTGGTACTTGTGGAATTGGATCTGCTTCTGGTGTCTCTTTCGGTTTATAATTTGGATCTTTCATGATATCTGCCATTTCTGTCTTGATCCCATCGGATTTCGGTCCAAAGATGGCCTGGACGTTATCTCCGACTTCAAGAACACCAGCAGCACCGAGCTCTTTCAAACGATCCTTGTTGACACCTGATTTATCATTGACCGTAATCCGAAGACGCGTGATACAAGCATCTAAATGTTTAATGTTTGATGGACCACCGAATGCTTGTAGAATTTCATACGGTAGATCACCTGCTTGTGCCGTAGAGGTAGCGGCACCTTCCTTAATTGCTTCGCGCCCCGGAATCTTCAGATCAAACTTCGTGATGACGAAGCGGAATCCGAAGTAGTAGATGACGGCGAAGACAAGACCGACTGGAATGACGAGCCACCACGAGGTTCGGTTCGGTAGAATCCCGAATAACGTGTAGTCAATCAGTCCACCGGAGAACGTCATCCCGATCTTGACGTTCAGTAAATCCATGATCATGAATGAAAGACCTGCAAAGACAGCGTGAACGGCAAACAAGAGTGGTGCAACGAATACGAAGGAGAACTCGACTGGCTCCGTGATACCAGTCAGGAAAGAAGTCAACGCAGCTGAGAAGTAAAGACCTTCGACGGCTTTACGACGATCTTTTGCGACCGTATGGTACATCGCAAGACAGGCTGCTGGAAGACCGAACATCATGAATGGATATTTCCCGGTCATATATGTCCCTGCTGTAAATGGTACACCGTCCTTCAACTGTGCGAAGAAGATCCGCTGATCCCCGTTGATGATCGTTCCGGCTTTATCCGTATATTCTCCGAACTGGAACCAGAAGCTTGAGTACCAGATATGGTGAAGACCAAACGGAATCAACGAACGTTCGACGAGTCCAAAGATAAAGGCAGACAACGGTTCGTTCGCTTCGATGATTGTTTTTGAGAATGTGTTGATTCCACTACCGATCGGTGGCCAAATATACGACAAGGCAAACCC
Source organism: Exiguobacterium sp. KKBO11 (assembly GCF_001644945.1). Classification (NCBI taxonomy): domain Bacteria; kingdom Bacillati; phylum Bacillota; class Bacilli; order Caryophanales; genus Exiguobacterium; species Exiguobacterium sp. KKBO11. The sequence goes on along the minus strand of NZ_LUCU01000011.1, from coordinate 486,147 downwards.
GGCGACAAGACTGAATAAGGCGGTTGCGATCGGAACAAAACGCTTCCCTGCGAAGAATCCGAGGAAATCAGGCAGTTTGATTTTAAAGAATTTATTATAACTGTACGCTGCTATCAAACCGGCAATGATCCCTCCGAATACCCCCATTTGCAAGGTCGGTATCCCGAGGACCGTCGCATACGACAAGTCACTCGCCTTCTGTGCTTCCGTGATTTTTTCTGGTGTGATCTGTAAAAACGAACTGATGACCTTGTTCATGATCAAGAAACCGACGATCGCTGCTAGACCGGCGACCCCTTCCCCATTCGCAAGACCAATCGCGACCCCGACGGCAAACAGTAACCCGAGATTCGCAAAGATGATATCACCCGCATCCTGCATGACTCGCCAAATGACGACTAGCGAATCGTTCTCGAGGAACGGTAAATATTGCGTCAAGTTCGGGTTTTGAAACGCTGTCCCGAACGCGAGCAATAGCCCCGCTGCCGGTAAAATCGCTACCGGTAACATCAGGGCCTTACCGATCCGCTGTAAGACACCAAACACGTTTTTCCACATGCGTATATTCCCTCCTTTTTTAAACAAACTACTTAATTCATACCCTAAAATATTCTAGCGCAAAACGATTCTAAAAGATTTTTCCAAAAAAAAATGAGCCCTTCCGCAGAAGGACTCATTTCTTAAAACATTAGACTGTTTTTTCTTGTTTACGTGATGCGATGACGGCTTGAATTTCAGACTTGATGTTGTCTGATTTCGGTCCGTAGATCGCTTGAACGTTGTTACCAACTTCAAGGACACCAGCAGCACCTAATTTTTTCAACTCATCTTTGTTGACTTTTGATTTGTCGAGAACTTCGACACGAAGACGTGTGATACATGCATCCAAGTGTTTGATGTTCGACTCTGAACCGAGTGCATCAAGAATACCTTCAGCGAGTTCAGAACCTTGAGCAGATGAAGTCTCTTGCGCTGCATCTTCACGACCTGGAGTTTTCAGGTTGAATTTGCGGATTGCGAAACGGAATCCGACATAGTAGATGACAGAGAGTGCAAGACCGACGACGATGACGAGCCACCACTGCGTGCGTCCTGGAAGAACACCGAAGAGAAGGAAGTCAATCAAACCACCAGAGAATGTCATACCGATCTTAACGTTCAACAATTGCATCGTCATGAACGAGAGACCTGCGAAGACTGCGTGAACTGCGAACAAGATTGGAGCAACGAACAAGAATGCGAATTCGATTGGCTCTGTGATACCTGTCAAGAATGCTGTAAGTGCTGCTGATCCAAGAAGACCACCAACGACTGCACGGCGCTCAGGACGAGCTTCGTGGTACATAGCAAGAGCTGCTGCTGGAAGACCGAACATCATGAACGGGAATTTACCAGTCATGAATGTACCAGCAGTCAATTCAACGTTATCTTTCAATTGAGCGAAGAAGATCGCTTGGTCACCACGAACGACATCACCTGCTGCATTCGTGTACGAACCGAATTCGAACCAGAATGGTGCATAGAAGATGTGGTGAAGACCGAATGGAATCAACGAACGTTCGATGAGACCGAAGACGAATGCTGCGAGTGTTGGGTTTTTCTCCATCATGAAGTGGGAGAATGTGTTCAATCCGTCCTGTGCGAACGGCCAAACGAATACAAGTACAAGACCTGCGAACAATGAAACGACAGCAGTGACGATTGGAACGAAACGTTTACCAGCAAAGAATCCGAGGAACTGCGGCAATTCGAGATTATGGTACTTCCCGTACGCCCAAGCTGCAATCAGACCGATGATGATACCACCGAATACCCCAGTTTGAAGTGTTAGGATACCGAGTACGTTTGCATACCCTTGACCGTTAGCAACCATTTCTGGTGTAACGCCGAGCCAAACGCTCATTGTTTTGTTCATGATCAAGAATCCGACGATTGCCGCAAGTCCGGCTGCGCCGTCCCCTGCAAGACCAATCGCGACACCGACCGCGAATAAGAGTGCTAAGTTACCGAAGATGATATCCCCGGCTGCTTCCATCAATTTTGCAACCTTGATGATTGCATCATTTTTTAAGAACTCGAGTTTTGACGTCAAGTTCGGATTTTGCATCGCGTTACCGAATCCGAGTAGGATACCGGCAGCTGGCAAAATCGCTACAGGAAGCATCAACGCTTTACCGACACGTTGAAGAACAGCAAAAATCTGTTTGAACATGTGTGTTTCCTCCTTTTCCTGTTAAGAGCGAAGTATGATGAATAATGCCAATGATTGAGACGAAAAAAGTCAGACATCTGACCGATTTTTTACAGAAAAAAATCAGGCACGAGCGGATTGTAGACAATAGACTTATCCCGTTGAATAACGGAAATAAAGCTTCTTGCCCGACATCCCACTCATGCCTGATCGTATCAGTAACACGTAGTCCGTGCGGTCATTTACCTGAATCGTACTGCACTAAGCGTTGCAGATGCATCGTAAGATACGTCGCCTCACCGCGCGGTACCGCTTTCTTCAACTGACGTTCCATGATGGACATCAGCTCCCAAGCAGTATCATAGCATAGCGGATATTCTTCACGCAATAGCTTTTCTACTTTTTCTGGAGCCTCTAGATACTCCCCATTGGAAACCCTTTCAATCGCTGAACGAAGATGCCGAATCAGACGCTTGTAATCAAGCGATTTTCGATCGATTTTAATCTCCAGTCGCTGTTCGATATGACTAGCAATTAAACCGACGAGCTGATGATGGCGGTTGACTTCGAGTACGTCTTTGAAGTTCGTCGCTGAATGAATATGAAGTGCGATGAATCCTGTCTCCGCTGGAGGCAGGTAAAAATTCATCTCAGCACTGATGAACTCGACGATTTCTTCTGCAAGCGCGTACTCTTCTGGATACAGGGCTTCCGTTTCGGCAAGAAACGGATTCGTGACTTCCATTCCTTGTTCCAGTCGCTTGAACGTGAACGTCAAATGATCCGTCAATCCGATATGGATATGTTCGTCGACCTTTTTCCCGAAGCGTGTCTCGATCATCGAGACGATCTCATTCATCAGCGCGATGAAATTTTCATCGAGGTGACCGACGAGTGCCTTATATTGATCCTGTTCTTCTTTATCCTTCAACGTGTAGACTTTTTCCAACTTGTCGAGATCTGTCAGTTGATCGCCTGGCTTCCGACCGAAGCCAATCCCTTTCGCGAGGATAATGACTTCCTGATTCGCACCAGTCGAACAAATGACGACATTATTATTCAATACCTTGATAACGTGGTACATTTGTTTATCCATTCGCTCTCAACCCAATCTGCTCTTACACATTTATTTAAAGACATTGTTTTTATTATAACGGTTTTTCAGACACGAAAAAAGCCTACTTACTCAAGTAGACTTTAAAACATTTGGTAACCGCTCTTACGCAAGAAGCGAATCGATAGACCGGCGATGATGATTCCGGCAAGACCAGCCGCGAACATCGTGATATCCGCTGTCTGTAGACCAGCAATCCGGTCCCCAAGATTCGGAATCGCTTCACGAGCATTCGTGAAGTATTCGAGCGTCGATTGGTTGTCGATCATCATGATGATGATGACCGGATAGAGTACGAGCATCACCCATGTACTCCGCAACAACATGTTTAAGATGAATCCGATACTAAAGAACATGACGAGATAAAGCACACTCCCGATCACGGCTTGAATGATATGCATACTGTTCCCCCTTTGAATCTCTTCTAGTATAACCGACAAAAAAGGCAAATGCACGAGTGTACATTTGCCTAAAACGTGAACTTAGAACTTCCCTTTTTTGATCGCAAGACCAAGTTTTTTCAGTTCGAAGAAGTGTTTGTTGTCGATGACTTTTTTCATGAACGATGCGTTACGACCGTAAATCTTCTTACCAAAGACCATGCCGATGCCGTCTTTATGACCAAGCGAAGCGACCGTTCCTTTGTTCTCGTACGTGAACGTCGATGTTTGACGGCCCGCGATGAGTGCTGCGATGTTCTCAGCGACTTTGTGTGCTTGTTGTGTCGCGATTTGTGCAGTCGGTGGGTACGGACGGTTCGAACTTGGGTCCATGACTGCTGAACAGTCACCGATCATGAAGACATTGTCGTGTCCTGGAACACGGAGATCTTCTTCAACGACGACACGGTTACGCATCGCTTCGAAACCAGATGCTGCAACGACAGGGTTACCGCTGACGCCACCAGTCCAGATGATCGTGTTCGCTTCGATCGTCTCAGTCGTGTCGCCTTGAAGCGGACCGAATGTGACGCTTCCTGGTCCACATTCCTTGATGCCGTTACCGAGTTTGAACTCGATGCCTTGGCGCTCAAGCCATTTGTGTGCATAGTTGACGAGATCTGCATCGAATCCTGGAAGGACTGTCGGTGCTGCCTCGATGTTGACGACACGAACGAGTTCGCGTGGAATGTCATATTGTTTGCACAGTTCTGGAATACGGTTGACGAGCTCACCCATGAACTCGATTCCTGTGAATCCAGCACCACCAACAACGATCGTCAAGAGTGAACGATCTTGTGATCCTGTTGTTTTGTACTGTGCGAATGAGTAATCGATATGTTCCTTGATTTTACGGACGCTGTTCAACGAGCTGATCGTCAGCGCGTGTTCCTTCAATCCTTTGATACCGAATGTTTCAGGAACGCCACCGAGAGCAACGACGACGTAATCGTAAGGAACTGTTCCGCCATCTTGTAAGAGAACCGTTTTAGCAGCCGTGTCGACTTTCTCAACGATACCTTTGACAAGTTTGACGCGTGACGGGTTGATGACATCATTGATGTAGATGCGCGCTTGCTCCGCAGACATCGTACCGGCAGCTGGTTCATGCAACCAAGTTGTTTGGTAATGATAGTCGTGTTTGTTAATCAACGTGATGTTCGCTTGATCGACGCCGAGTTTCTTTTGAAGGTTGACTGCTGTGATCAATCCACCGTAGCCCGCTCCAAGAATAACAATGTTAGGTGTGTTCATGTTCTGATACTCCTTACGAATCGTAGTTTTGTTGTGATTTTCTTCACATTCAATTACAGACGAATGCTCAAAAATTTTGTTCAAATAATGTTCACATGTCTATAAGCCTATTGAAACACTTTTCAGGAATGATTGCAAAAGAAAAATGTAATTTCCCTTAAAAAAATGTGAGATGTTCCGTACTTGCACCTTCACCCCCTACTTCCTATATAATGGACCTATCCAACGCTAGGAGGGAATCAGATGCACCAACCATATGATGTCACGATCATCGGCGGCGGTCCGGTCGGACTGTTCACCGCGTTTTATTCAGGAATGCGCCAGATGAAGACGAAGGTCATCGAGAGTCTACCTCAATTAGGTGGTCAACTCGCTACTCTTTATCCTGAAAAATATATATACGATATTGCCGGTTTTCCGAAAGTAAAAGCACAGGAACTGGTCGATCGGTTGCTTGAACAAGCAAATGAATTCGATCCGACATACGTGCTCGGTGAGACAGTCATCGCTTACGAACGGATGGATGACGGAATCATCCGCCTCGTCACGAATAAAGGCGAGCATTATACGAAGACCGTCATCTTGACGGCAGGAAACGGCTCGTTCGCCGCGCGTCCACTCGGAGTGGCAGATGCAGAACGCTTCGAAGAAACAAACTTACACTATTTCGTCAACGACATGGAACGCTTCAAGGATCGCCAAGTCGTCTTACTGGGTGGCGGTGACTCTGCCGTTGACTGGTCATTGATGCTTGAGCCGATTGCAAAATCCGTCACGCTCGTCCACCGTCGTGATAAGTTCCGTGCACATGAACATTCGGTCGAACTGTTACACGATTCGTCCGTCAACGTCATGACGCCGTATACACTTGAATCGGTCACAGGTGAGACGCACATCGAGACGCTGACGTTCAAACATGCTGAAAGTGGTGAAGTCGTCGTCGTCGCTGCGGACGATGTCGTCTGTAACTTCGGCTTCGTCTCGTCACTCGGACCGCTCAAAGAATGGGAAGTCGAATTCGAACGCAATTCGATTCGTGTCAATTCGAAGATGGAGACTGCGATTCCAGGCGTCTTCGCTTGTGGTGATATCGCGACTTACGAAGGACGCGTCAAACTGATCGCAACGGGCTTCGGTGAAGCACCAATCGCCGTTAACCAAGCGAAACTTCTCGTTGATCCATCTGCTCGTCATCCGCAACACTCGACGAGTCTGTTCGAAAAAGTGACGAATCATTCTTGAGATAACTGAATGGCTGTAAACAAATAAGAGGTCGAATTCCGGATGACATACCGGAGTCCGACCTCTTATTTAGATGGAATCATATCGAGGACGTGACCAAACATCTTCGACTCCTACAGGAAAAGGAAGCACGATGTGTGCTTCCGTCAGGGATAGGTAAGACCCGACAGATCACATGGAATGGGAACTGGCGCGGCTTACCTCCCGCCTGAGGAGAGCGAAGATGTTGAAAACGTCCGATTTCATATAGATGATCTTTTAACAGGTATCCGGTAAACCCGTTGCACGAGTTCGACCCCACCTCGCTCAATCATCGATTCTTCGAAGACCTGACCACCGAATCGCTCGTAAAACTGGCACGCCGGATTATCCCGCAAGACAGAAACCTGCATCGTCTCATATTCCGCCAAGTCCTCAGCGATGCGTTGAAACAACGCTTTACCGAGTCCTCGTCCTTGCGACGCTTGCAAGACATAAATCGCATACAACTCCCCTTCACGCGCATCACTTCGATTCGCTCCACCTTACGCAAAGCCAACGACTTCTTCTCCTGAGACGGCAACATACACGCGTTGATCAACTAATGTCTGTTCCCATTGTTTCGTCCGTTTTTCGTGCGATAACTGCACTAAATAAGTGTCCGGAATAATACCTTGATACGTCTCCCGCCAGGCATCAATATGAACGCGGGCGATGGCTGACGCATCTTCAAGACGTGCTTCACGAATCCTCATAACGGGATGATGAAGCGACGTGTCTCGCGCCCATTACGAACAGTCGGCTCGATTTCTTGTCCACCGTTCGCCAAGATGACACGGCGAGATGCTAGATTATCAACGCCACACGTCAACAGCACTTGATCGAGTCCACGTTGCCGTGCTTCTTCTAGCGCTAAACGGAGCCCGGTCGTCGCATATCCTTTCTGACGCTCAGATGGTCGGATGCCGTATCCGATGTGTCCGCCGTACAACTTCAAGTTCTCCGTCAAGTCATGCCGGAAGTTCAGCGCACCGACGATTCGTTGCCCGTCGACCATCCAGTACGTCGAATGGGTGACAAGACCCGGTCTGACTGTCGTCTCCATTTCCTTCAGTTCCGCAAAATAAGCGCCCAGTGGTTCATATGTGTCTCCGACTGCTTCCGGCACGATCGTTTCGCCCGACTCTCGCCAGTCTTCTAAAAAGGCGCGATACTCTGTCTCCCACGCAAGAGTTGGTTTTATCAACTGCATCATTGGTGATTGCGCACCTCCTCTTCAATCAAACGATCGAGCCAGTCATCGACATGTTGGAACAGATAGCCGGCTTGTTTCGCAGCTGTCGTATCCATATAGAAATCGCGTTCTGGCGCAAGCGGGGATTCATCTTCTCCTTTTGCAACGAGTTGACTCGTCGTTCCCGCAACGCGGTCGATCTTATCCACTAGGTCTTGAATTGATAAGACACCGTCACTTGCAGCGTTGATTGGTCCGGTCAGTTCCGAACGACCACACCACTCCAGAAAGGCAGCGGCTTCGTAACTTGAGATATACCCCATCTTCGCGTACGTGTTTTCAGCAACGATCGGACGACCGTCAAGCGCCCGCTTGATATGAAAAACGAGTCGCTCCGTATAGTCATCTGGTCCGAGGACGACCGGAAAACGGACCGCAACGACTGGGAACGTCGCCCGTTGGAAGAAATAACTCTCCGCTTGGCGTTTCCCTTCGCCATATCCATGTTCCTTCTCAAGCTCATATTTCCCGGGAAACGGATTGTAGGCACGCTCCGTGATATTCGCACCACCGTCTTCATAGACAGACATCGTCGACGTCAACACGTAGCGCCCGACTTTCCCTTCAAACGCGTCAATCGCAAGCTTGGCTTGATACGGCGTGAAGCAAATGTTGTCATAGATGACATCCCAGTGCTGTTGGCTTAAGTCCTTCATCGTACTACTTGACGTCCGGTCTCCTTTGAAAAATGTCAAGCCCTTCGCGACTGGTGGCGTATGCTCGCCGCGTGTGACGATTGTCACGTCATCCCCCGAATCGGCTAAGCGAATTGCAAGCCGGCGTCCGAAATAGCGCGTTCCCCCGAAGATCAATACTTTTCTCATCCTGAAGCCCTCCCTGTTCGTAGTAGCATTCACTCTCTTAATATTTCGAGTCAACGGGACAGGTCTCCTGTATGCGGATAATAAAAAAAATCGTGGACGATGTCCACGATTGGATTCATTAACAGCCACCCGGTGTCCCGGAATTCGTTGCCGTCCGGAACGAAGTCCCGCAACCGCATGTTGCGATGGCATTCGGATTCGTGATTGTGAATCCGCCACCGAGCATCGACTGTTTATAATCGATTTCCAGTCCTTTGACGACCGGATAATCTTTTTCGTCCACGATGACGGTCACGCCGTGCTGTTCGAAAACGAGATCCGTTTCTTTCTGTTGGTCGAATCCCATTCCGTACGACAGACCACTACATCCACCACCTTGGACGAGCATCCGAAGATTCCGTTCATCTGCTGGTGCCTGCGCCATCATGTCCTGGACTTGTAGCGCTGCTGCCTCCGTTAAATGGATCATGTCATCACCTTCCTTTTCTTTAGTATACGCAACTTCTGAGCGAATCGAAACCTAGTTGCTTGAAACTATCTTGAATTCGTTGTATAAATGGTATGTACAACAAAATAATCGTTCCATCTTCAGGGCAGGGTGAAATTCCCGACCGGCGGTAAACAACTCTTTTTGAGTTGAAGCCCGCGAGCGAATAGGGCGCTATTTGCTGATTCTGTGTAATTCAGGAGCCGACAGTACAGTCTGGATGGGAGAAGATGGCGGCATGAGTTTGAATTTGATCGATTTTTGCAATAATCGATTAGGTTTATTTAATGCGGACTTCTCCCCTGTTGATCTCATCAATAGGGGTTTCTTTATGGACGCAGTCATGCCAATACTTCATCGAGAGGAACGAGCAAAAGGAGACAATACTCGTATGAAACGCACACAAAAAATGGTCACTCTGTCAATGTTAGGTTCAATCTCATTTGTTCTTATGCTTATCAATTTCCCACTACCGTTCTTACCGAACTATCTGAAGATTGACTTCAGTGATGTTCCTGCTCTCGTCGCAGCGATCATGTTCTCACCGGTCGCAGGTGTCATCGTCGAAGCACTGAAGAACGTGCTATACTACATCTTCCGCGGAAGTGGTGTTCCGGTCGGAGAATTCGCGAACTTCGCTGCTGGCGTCGCATTCGTGCTTCCTGTCAGCTGGTTCTACCATAAAAAGAAATCAACACAAGGTCTCGCAACCGGTCTCGTCGCTGGTACGATCACGATGGCACTCGGTCTTGCGATTCTCAACTATATCTTGATCCTTCCAGCGTATGCATGGTTCCTCGGTATGGACTACATGGCGGATCCAGCTGTCAAATGGACAGCGATCACAGCCGGTATCTTACCGTTTAACGTCATCAAGGCGTTGTTCATCTCGGCACTCTTCATTCCGTTGTTCTTGAAACTACGACCATGGATGATGCGCCGTCAACAATCTGCCTGATCCGAAAAGCTGCGCCCGCTGACGGACACGAATCCCCTCGTTCAGACGAACGAGGGGATTTTTTGGCTGTCCGTGCTCACAGCTCATTTTCTTCGATTTTCAGGTAAATCTTTTCGAGTAACTCTTCCGGTGTCTCGCCTACGACGGTCTCACCATCAACGAGACAAAAATGATCAAGCGAACAAATGCCGCAATAGCCGAGGCAACCGTATTCGACGACGTCGACGTTCGGGTCACGTTCGAGTTGCTCCATGACGACCTGTGTACCAGCCGCTAAGTTACTGATACAAAATTCAATAATCGGATTCACTTTTTTTCCTCCTTCAAGCAGGAAACGACCTGCCTCATGTCGTATTATACAAGGTCAGACTGATTTAGGGGAACTAAGGGGGATTTTACGTTATGAAGCAATTGGTCGTACTCGGCGGAGGATATGGTGGAATGCGGATTTGTGAGCGATTCAAGGACGAGGAAGTTGCCGTCACGCTCGTCGACCGTCTACCGTACCACGCACTCAAAACGGAATATTACGCACTCGCAGCAGGTACATTATCAGATCGGGATGTCCGGATTGAATTTCCGGAGGGGAAACATCTTACTTATAAATATGGACATGTCATTAAAATTTCACCAGAGACGAATACGGTCCACCTGCAGGACGGATCAGAATTATTCTATGATGACTTGATCATCGCCCTCGGTTGCGAGGATAAATACCACAACATTCCGGGTGCTCAAGAGTTTACATACAGCATCCAGACACTTGAAGAATCTCGAAAGACACAACAAGCGATCTGTGGTCTGTCACCGGGGTCCGTCGTCTCGATCGTCGGTGCTGGTCTATCCGGTGTCGAACTCGCCAGTGAACTGCATGAAAGCCGGAAGGATTTAACGATTCGTTTGTTCGACCGCGGTCCATCCGTCTTGTCATTCTTATCCGACAAAGTCTCATCTTACGTCCAGGAATGGTTCGAGGAGCATGACGTGGAAGTCATCAACAATTCGAACGTCACGCTCGTCACAGCGGACGACGTGCGTAACGGCGACGATACGTACCCGTCGGACTTGACGATTTGGACGGCAGGTACGCAACCGGTCAAAGTCGTTCGTGATCTCGGCTTTGCTGCAGACAGTGGTGGTCGGATCAAATTGACGGCACATCACCACGTACCAGAATACGATAACGTCTTCGTCATCGGCGATTGTGCCAGCTTGCCTTATGCGCCAAGCGGTCAACTCGCAGAACATCAGGCAGAACAAGTCGTCGACGTCTTGCAAGCGAAATGGCAAGGGAAGAAATTGCCGAAACTGCCAGAAATCAAACTACGCGGGATGCTCGGATCGCTCGGAAAATCAGACGGTTTCGGGATCGTCATGGGCAAGCAAGCGCTGACGGGGAAAGTCCCACGTCTCTTGAAGTCCGGTGTCTTATGGAAACACAAAAAGATTAAATGAGCAAAAGAGGTGTCCCGATCTTGGGATACCTCTTTTTCATTCATCCCGTCTGACTTAACTTTGCATCAATCGCCGCCGTGATCGTCTTCAGCTTGACGTACCCCTCGTCAATCATCTCATCATCAAGCACGATCAATGGATAAAAATAGACATCCTCTTTTAAGGCTTCCGTCCATTGATCCGCTGTCGCTGTCTCGAAATCGACATAGCGTAGCGTCATTTCTTGCTCATATTTTCGCCCGAGGACGGCTTGGAGCCAACTGAACGTCTCTTCCGAGCTGGGTGCCCCGACACAACTCGGACAAGTGACCGCTGTCCCGTAAACCGTGATTTCCATCTTGAAGTCCCCCTTTTCAATTCTCTCCTCTTTAGTATACAAGTTTTCCAGATTGAGAACATTTTTCAACCCTGTTACAATGAAACTATACGAAAGGATGTGTTTACGCATGGAAATGTTTGATCAAGTGAATGAAGTTCTTGAAAAATTGCGTCCGTTCCTTCTTCGTGATGGAGGAGACGTTGAACTCGTAGATGTAGAAGACGGAATCGTAAAACTCCGTTTGATGGGAGCTTGTGGTAGCTGCCCAAGTTCAACGATCACATTGAAGGCCGGTATCGAGCGTGCCCTTCTTGAAGAAGTCGCTGGCGTCGTTGAAGTCGAACAAGTCTTCTAATACATGAAATCCCGAACGAATTCTCGTTCGGGATTTTTTGATTCATAGAATCCATTCGGCTAACGTATCGACCATATATGTCGGTTGACGATCCTGACCTTGAATGAAGACGGGTGTATGGACGCCAGAATTGACGTGCATCGTCCGGATGCCTCCATTGATTCCGAATAGGATATCCGTATGGTAGTTATCCCCGACCATGATGACGTCTTCTTTTGACAGACCAATCATCTCCGTTGCGATATCGACCATGACCGGTTCCGGTTTACCGATGAAGAACGGTTCCTTCTCCGTCGTCACGCGCAGGACGGACGTCAAGGCACCGTTTCCTGGTAAGAATCCACGTTCTGTCGGAATGGCGATGTCTCCGTTCGTCGAGATGAAACGAGCACCGGCACGAATCGCGAGAGCACCGACAGCGAGTTTTTCATATGTGATCTGACGGTCAAGACCGATGACGACGTAATCTGCCGCTTCGGTTGCGACGACGTCTAACCCTTCCCGTTCAAGCGCATCAATCAGTCCTGTCTCACCGATGGCATAGACGCGCGCTTTCGGTGATAAATCAGCGATATAACGACCAGTCGCCATCGCACTCGTCAAGACGTGTTTCGCATCGGAATGAACACCCATCCCGCGTAATTTCTCCGCCACGGCTTCTGCCGTCATCGACGCATTATTCGTCACGAACAAATACGGAATGCCTTCTGCTTGCAGACGATTGACGAACTCGACCGCTTCTTTTACCGGTTCCGTTCCGTTATACATCGTTCCATCTAAATCAAATAAATAGCCTTTTGCCTTCATCCTGACTCACTCCTCGTTTGGTAAAAATGCAGACACCGGTCCGAGTTCTGTCTCGATATACCGGCGAATCGCTTCCGGGAAACGACGTAGTTCTGCTTCCTCTGTCTCAAGTACCGCCCGAATCTCCGCCATACTCGACTGTGTGAATGACCGGACGATCAACGTACGTAACGCAACGAGCTTCTTCAGACTCGTCGCGAGCGGTCCATCGATGACCTTCTCATCTTCTAAAATGAGAATGATATCTTCATAACTTCCCGGATCCCGCATGATGAATCCATCAATCATACTGTTTCCGATGTCGATGACACTTTCGATGACTAAAAAACCGATCCGTTCCATAGCCAGTGCCGTCGTCACCGGATCCCCCGTAACTTCCTTACTTTGTCGAAGTGCCGTCTCATAACAGACGACCGTCTCTTCGATTTTTTGACGATTGACGAAATACATCTTCATTCCCCCTCACATCCTCCATTTTATCGTTATCCGGCAATCCTGAAAAGCAGAAAGGTCATTTGCATCACATTCCCCAATGTGTTATCCTCAATTTAGATTTTTGCTGAAAATAGTATGTCACATTGGTGACGTGGAGGTTATATACATGGAACGGGAACTCGCACTGGAAATCGTACGCGCTACGGAAGCAGCAGCATTAGCTTCTGCTCAATGGATTGGTCGCGGTAAGAAAAATGAAGCGGATGATGCAGCAACGACTGCGATGCGCGAAGTCTTGAACACGGTCAACATGAACGGAACGGTCGTCATCGGTGAAGGTGAGCTCGACGAAGCACCAATGCTCTTCATCGGCGAACGTGTCGGAACAGCAAACGGTCCAATCGTTGACATCGCCGTCGACCCGCTTGAAGGTACGAACATCGTTGCCAAAGGTCTCGGTAATGCAATGGTCGTCATCGCCGTCGCCGATCAAGGTGCCCTGCTCCACGCACCGGATATGTATATGGATAAATTAACAGTTGGACCAAACTTAAAAGGGCACGTCTCGCTCGACGATCCACTTGAAGTCATCATTGAAAAAGCAGCTCAATACAACAACAAACGGATTGAGGACGTCACGGTCATCATGCAGGATCGCCCGCGTCACGATCACTTCCGCGAAGCCGCGATGCGGATGGGCGCACGGGTTCGTCTATTTGAAGACGGCGATGTCTCAGCTGGAATCGCACCACTCTCTCCTGCGACAGGAATCGATATCTTCATCGGAACAGGTGGTGCTCCTGAAGGTGTCATCACGGCTGCTGCCGTCAAAGCGATGGGCGGCGACATGCAGGCACGTTTACATCCGATGAACGAAGAAGAAACCGCTCGTGTCATCCGGATGGGGCTTGAAGATCCGCTTCAACTCTTGACGCTTGATGACCTCATCAAAAGCGACGATTGTATCTTTGCTGCGACCGGCGTCACGACGGGCGAAATGCTCGACGGCGTGAAGTTCTTGACGGATGATATCGTTGAGACGACATCCCTTGTCATGCGTTCAAAGACACGGACGATTCGAAAAGTCATCGCCGAGCATAGCTTATCGCGTAAACCATACTTGCAAAAAGTCCCCCAAACCCTTTAATCTGAAACAGATGTTAGGGAAATGAGGGAAGCTGAATGATGGAAGAACGTGATTTTTTATATGATGATGTCGAACAAACGAAGACACGCTTCGTCAGTTGGATTGGAGAAGCCAGTCGGTTTGATCTCGCCATCACCCACTCAGAGCATTTTTACGGTAAGATTCTCGTCTTGAATCTCTTATCGAATCGCTATGCGATCATCGGTGCGGATGATTTTGATGAACCTGGCTATATCGCGACGGCGTTTGACGTCGAAGACGATGCAGCAACGGAACTCGAGATGTATCTTCGCGCTTATATCGGTCTATGAAAAAAGCCTTCGTCCGCGGACGAAGGCTTTTTCTTATAAGAGACGATCGTTTCGCTCATTTAGTGTATTTGGTCCGCTGAAGACGTTCGTGTTGTCTGACTCGTCATGGGCACGGCGTTCTGAATGCTGATCCGCTTCATCACCGACGAGTAATACGAATTGACCACTTTCGACCGCATGATTCGCACGATCGACGTCTTCCTTCGTCAAGCCACTTCCGTGGATGGCGTCTCCATGAGAGACCGTATCATCCTTTTTGAAGATGCTTTTGATTTCCTGCCAAAGATTACGATGATCTTCCTGCGACAGACGCGTAGACGTCTGTTGGTTGTTCAGATCCGCCAATTCCTCGATTTGTTCGAGATCGTATTTATCGTGCGCTAAGACTTTTAAATCAGTCGAGACGACACCGGCAACACGGAGATCGTGCACGGCACTGACGACTTCTGGTACGGATGAGTAAATTCCAACGATTCGCATGGATAGTTCCCCCTATAGGTACATGATACTTATAGTAATAGCCGAATTCCGTCCACTAGAAACGCTTTTCTGTATGACAGTTTAATTACTCGCCTTCCGTCTTCTCTGGTGCAGGTGCGAACTTCCGTTTCAACTTCAACGTATTGGATGAAGAACCGTCGAAGCGAGGTGGTGCTTCTTCTCCTTCTACCAATCCGATCTTCTTGACGATGAAGTAGGCACATCCGAAGTTACAGTATTCGTAGAGATAATCCGCCACATGCGAAATCTTCGTATCGAATGTCGCTTTCTCGTGTTGATCCTCATAGAAGCCACGTAGCCGTAATTGACCGTGCCCCCAGTCCCCCACGATATAATCATATTTCTCAAGGACGTCGCTAAAACGACCGATGAAGGCTTCCTCATTAAAACCTTCGCGCTTCTCTTCGACGACCTCATAACGTTCCCGATTGACTTGTATCATTATTCCCACCTCCTGCTGTTCTTATCATAGCATATTCCATTTCGCCTGGCAGACGAAAAACCGTCCGAGCAACTGCTCGAACGGTTTTTGATCATTAGTCGATCGGAAGTGCTGTTTTATTCTTTTTCGCTGCGTTGACTTGCTCATCCGCGTGATACGACGAACGAACGAGTGGACCTGCCTCACAGTGCGAGAACCCTTTGCTGAGGGCGATCTGCTTCAGTTCAGCAAACTCTTGCGGTGTATAGTATTTGATGACGTCGAGGTGTTTTTTCGTCGGTTGGAGATACTGACCGATCGTCATGATGTCGACGTTATTTGCGCGAAGATCATCCATCGTTTCAAGAATCTCTTCCCATGTCTCACCAAGACCAAGCATCAAGCTCGACTTCGTTGGAATTTCAGGTGCGAGTTCCTTCGAACGACGAAGGAATTCAAGCGTCCGGTCGTAAGTGGCTTTCGCACGAACGGTCGGCGTCAGACGGCGGACCGTCTCGATGTTGTGGTTCATGATGTCTGGTTGTGCATCGATCAGCGTTTTCAACGCTTCAAAGTTCCCGCCCATATCTGAAGGCAAGACTTCGATTGATGTCTCTGGGTTCATCCGACGCACTTCACGGACAGTTTCAGCGTAAACGCCTGCTCCGAAATCATTCAGATCGTCACGAGCAACCGCTGTGATGACCGCGTGCTTCAGGTTCATCAAACGAACGGATTCCGCGACACGTTTTGGTTCTTCGAGATCGAGTTCGTTTGGACGTCCTGTCGTCACGGCGCAAAAACGGCACGCACGTGTACAGATACTTCCGAGAATCATGAACGTCGCCGTCCGGCGTACCGCCCAACACTCGTGGATATTCGGACACTTTGCTTCCTCACAGACAGTATGTAGCTTTTTCTCGCGCATCATACTTTTTAATTCTGTGTAGGTTTCATTCGTATTCAGCTTGATTTTCAACCATTCCGGTTTACGTTGGATTTCTCCGCGTCCCATGGTTTCGCTTCCCCCTTCATCCCCAAAAAGTCAATTAATGTCTGCTTTAGTATAACAAACAATCAGGGTTTGCGAACATGCAATTCATTATATTCCGACTTCTCCGATAAGCGTTCGAACAATAAATCCCGTAACAATTCCGGCATGAAATATTCTTTTGGCATTTCTTTGATCGCTGGGAAGAGTGGACCGAATGTGAACATATCCGGCAAGACGACCGTATAGTTTCGCGTTGGCTCAAGCGGTTGATGTTCCGCCAAACCAGCATAATGCATCCGCCCCATCAACTTACCACGGAAACCGAGACCACGAACCTTTAGTTGTTCGAACTGATCTGTTTTGACTTCGTCGAGGAAAGTTTGGACTTCCACTCCGGTCATCGTCACTTTACAGGGATTGATCGGGTGCGGGCAGAGTCGATGTAAATCAAAGGCAGAGACAGGACCTGGTGGAAGTGACCCAAGCAGAATGCCTGCCGGGACACAAGCGATATCCGCATCACACCAGTCGCGCATCGTCTCGACAAGCAATTGTGAGAATGGCGACTCGCTGAACCAGTCATTGGCTAGACCCGATGTCTCGCCAATCGGCTCCTTCATCTGTTGTTCCGCAAGATACTGTTCCCGGTCGAGCAATTTTGCCGTCGCTTCATCCTCGGCGTAATCGTGCAAGGAGTGAAGGACCGCTTCCTTCTCACCCGTATCCGTATTCATGTAGATCTCACCTGCATATTGTCCATGTTTTCCCGCTTGCGTGATCAAGACACCGTTCTTGACGACGCCGTCATCAAGGACATGGTGCGTATGCGCACCGATGATCAAATCAAGTTCCGGAAACCGCATCGCCAGTTCTTCGTCTTGATAGAATCCAAGATGACTTAAACAAATCAAGACGTCAACTTCTTGACGCAACCGCTCGATTTCACGCGCTGCGACGTCAAACGGTTCTTCGATCGTCCAACCAAGTAAACCGTATAGTTCAATATACGGTGCCGTCAGACCAAAGACGCCGACTTTGCCGGTCGGTAATTCGTGAATGACCCCTTGTTTGGTAAAAGGCGCTTCTAAATTCGAGACGAGGACCGGAAAGTCCGCTTCCGTGTAGAGATTCGCTAACCAGTCATGCGGAAACGTGATGCCTTCATTGTTCCCGATCGTCACTGCGGTCGGCATCAACGCATTCAGTAGATGCGTATTGATCTTTCCTTTTGTTGCTTCCGTCGCTGGATCCACACGGTCAGCATGATCGCCGAGATCAAAAACGAGCGAATCGTACGTCCGGTGTTCCTTGACGAAGGACATGTAGCGAGGCCACATATCGAAGTGTGAGTGCAAATCATTATAGTGAATGATGTGTAACTTCATGCAGAAGCCCCCCTTGATGATTTAGAACAAAGAGATTTGTCGCGGCGCGAGTTCATAGTCGAGATCGAGAATCTCGATTAATCGTTTCGCATTCGGGGCAGCATCTCCTGCTGAGTTGTTATTGAAGAAAACATAGACATCTTTTGCTTCCGCTGCAACGTCGCGGACGTGACTTGCTAGCTCCTGTAGCTCGTCTTCCGAGTACCGATAGAGACAGCGGACTTTTCGCCAATCTTCGCTGCTTTGACCGGGTTTCTTTAACCAACCGGCTTTATTTCGTCCGTGGAGGCGGATGAATGCGGTCTCCTGCGTCACGACCGGTACGAATGGTACGGAACCATCTTCCGTCTGCGGTTCGTCACAAATCGTATGAATGAACTGATGTTCCTTCAGAAAACGGAGCGTCCGCTCACGATAAGCTTCCGAATACCACGATGGATTTCGGAACTCGATCGCGACCGGCAGTCCGGCAAGTGATTTTCGAATCGTTTGCAAATATTCCAAGTGCATTTTGCTGACATCGAACCAGGGCGGCAACTGCACGAGGATCGCCGCAATCTTTCCACTCTTTCGCATCGGTTCGATCGACGCGATATATTGTTCAAAAATCGGTCCGAGCGGATCTTTGTTATCCCGGTCGTGCCCACTCATCGCCCGGTGAACCTTGACGATGAAGCGAAACCCGTCCGGCGTCTCGGATGTCCATTTCTCATAGTTTCGTTCCGGTTGAATCGCATAGAATGTCGAGTCGACCTCGACCGCTGGAAAATGACCGGCATAGGCAGCCAGTTTCTCTTTACGATCTTGCGGGGTCAAGTAGAGACTATCATGATCTCCCCAGCCCGTGACACCGATATATATCATGCTCTCTTCCCCCTCGTATGTTCTATTCTACCTATTCATCATAGCATAGCAGAATCCGGGATTTCTTCTTCGATGCTTCCTAAGCAAACACTCTTTTTTCAGAAAAAAGACATCCCTCTCCTCCCTACTCATGCAGGAAGGAAAAGGATGCCTAGTCACCGTTCTCATCATGAAGCAGTAGACTGTGCCTCGACGATTTTCGGAGCAGGAGCTCTTCGTTTTGGAACCGGAACGATATAGTTTCCGTACGGCAATAGACTGATCACATAAGAGACAGAAATCGAAGCCGCAAGCGTGACGATCATCGCACAAATGAACATACTCGCAGAGTCGAAGTAAGCGAAGAGATCCGTTCGACCGATTCCGCGAATGACGAGCGGATGAATCAGGTAAATCCCCATCGAATGCGTTCCGATCGTCTGGAAGATGCGCATCGCTGTCGCATCCGTCTGGACACGGCGGAAGACGTAGTTCAAGACGACGAGGACGAACGGGATGTACACAAGGTTCGAAATGTTCGTCGACGTGTACGTCCGCTCTAGGTCGATACTGATCCAAATATCAAGGATGATCAATCCACTGATCAGCAATAAGATTGTCCGATGACGCTTTAGAATCTGTTGAATCTCTTCATAATAGACGGCATATGTAATCCCCATCATGAAATAGGCAATCCAATTGAGTAAGAAAGATCGGCTATTGACGAGTCGATCCAGAAACTCGATGTCTGTCGTTAAGTTTCCTGAAGTCAGCCAGAAGTAGTTGACGCCCATCGCCGCCACTGTCGCGACAAGCAGCAATGTTCCTTTCTTAAGTCGTGCAAGTACCGGAAATACGACATAAAACTGAAGTACCGTCAAAATGAAGTACAGATGGAAGTTTGCTGTTCCATAAAGGAAGTAATCCGATAGCGGCATACCTGGTTTTAAACTATCTTCTACATGATAACGATACACGAGGTAGATCGTGCTCCAAATCAGGTAAGGAATAAAGATTTTAGAGAAACGTGACTTGACGAATGTTCCGAAATCGAATCCTTTGCGCTGGACCATCGACATCAACAGAAACGCACTGATGATGGCAAAGATCGGCGTACCAATCCGAGAAAATTGATCGATGTAACCAATCGCTTCATTTTCGAATTCCCCTTTCGAGTGATACAAACCGGCGATGACATGGACAGCGACGACCATGATTGCCGCAATCGATCGAATGACAGGAATTTCTTGATAAAATTTCATTTTTTCACACCTTAATCATGTTTATATATTTTTTCACAAAAGTTATTATAATCTATTTTCGTCCAAATTAAATGATAATATCCAAATTTTATCGGATGTAACGAAAAAGAATCCCTTTTGAAATAAGAGACTCTTTTTTGTGAAGACTAGATTTTTTCATAAGATAACGCGATACATCCGGAAGCAAAGACGCGTGTTTCGACTAACCGTAGCGTCTGTGGTTGATCAAATACCGGAAACATCCGTTTTCCACCACCGAGCAGAACGGGGTAGATCACGACATGATAGCGATCGACGAGTCCAAGCTCAATTGCTTCAGAAGCAAGCGTCGCCCCACCGATCGCAATCTGTTTTCCAGGCAATGCTTTTAGTGCTTGAAGTTCCTCGGTAAGTGACTTGGTCGCTAGACGCGCATTTCTTGTGACGGAATCAAGCGTCCGCGAGAAGACGACCTTCTCAAGCGATTGCCAGGTTTTCGCATACTCAACGACAATCGGCTCGTCTTCCTGATCCGCTGTCTCCCAGTATTGCATCATCTCGTACAAACGGCGTCCGTAGACATGGGTATCGAACGCTTTCTCGTAGTCATTGAAATACTGATGTAATTCCGCATCCGGTGAAGCGAAATCGATCCTTCCTGACGCATCCTCGATGTAACCGTCAAGCGAGACTTGAAAGGAATAGACGATGTCACGCATAGTAACCCCTCCTTTTTCATTCTTTACCCGAATAACCATTTCATGAAAAAAACTCCCCCATCCGTAGATGAGAGAGTAAGACGAATTATCCGATTGAACCTTCCATCTCGAACTTGATGAGACGGTTCATTTCGACCGCATATTCCATTGGAAGTTCTTTTGTGAATGGCTCGATGAAGCCCATGACGATCATTTCCGTTGCTTCCTCTTGTGAGATCCCGCGGCTCATGAGGTAGAACAATTGCTCTTCCGAGACCTTCGAGACTTTCGCTTCGTGCTCGAGCGAAATGTTATCGTTGAGGATTTCGTTGTACGGAATCGTATCCGACGTCGATTGGTTATCCATGATGAGCGTATCACATTCGATGTTCGAACGTGCACCTGTCGCTTTACGTCCGAAGTGAACGATACCGCGGTACGTGACTTTACCACCGTGTTTTGAGATCGACTTCGAGACGATCGTCGACGACGTGTTCGGTGCTAAGTGAATCATCTTCGCACCCGCATCTTGGTGTTGACCTTTACCAGCGATTGCGATCGACAATGTCATACCACGTGAACCTTCACCTTTAAGGATGACGGCTGGGTATTTCATCGTCAGTTTCGAACCGATGTTACCATCGACCCATTCCATCGTTGCGCCAGCTTCACAGATCGCACGCTTCGTAACGAGGTTGTAGACGTTGTTCGCCCAGTTTTGGATCGTTGTATAACGGCAGTAAGCGTTTTTGTTGATGAAGATCTCAACGACCGCTGAGTGAAGCGAGTTCGTCGTGTAGACCGGTGCTGTACATCCTTCGACGTAGTGAACCGATGCTTCGTCATCAACGATGATCAACGTCCGCTCGAATTGACCCATGTTTTCCGAGTTGATCCGGAAGTAGGCTTGAAGCGGCGTGTCGACTTTAACGCCTTTTGGTACGTAGATGAACGATCCACCTGACCAGACCGCTGTGTTCAAAGCTGCGAACTTGTTGTCTGTTGGCGGGATCAATTTTCCGAAGTACTCACGGAAGATATCTTCGTTCTCTTTTAATGCTGTATCTGTATCTTTGAAGACAACACCGATTTCTTCGAGATCTTCCTTCATGTTGTGATAGACGACCTCTGACTCGTACTGAGCCGAGACACCTGCCAAGTATTTTTGCTCTGCTTCAGGGATACCGAGCTTATCAAACGTACGTTTGATTTCTTCCGGTACTTCATCCCACGATTTCTCTGCACGTTCAGACGGCTTGACGTAGTACGTGATGTCGTCGAAGTTCAATTCTGAGAGATCGCCACCCCACGCTGGCATTGCTTGTTCGTTGAAGATCTTGAGTGATTTCAAACGGAAATCAAGCATCCATTGTGGTTCTTCCTTCATTTTCGAGATCGTTTCGACGACTTCAGTCGTCAAGCCACGTCCAGAACGGAAGATCGAGATATCGCGATCGTGGAAACCATATTTATAATCGCCAATTTCCGGCATGTTCTTTGCCATGTTCATTTCCTCCTCTTACTTGCTTGTGACCGAAGTTTACTTCCCTTCTTCTACGCCGCGTTCGAGCGCCTTCCAGGCAAGTGTCGCACATTTGATCCGTGCCGGGAATTTCGTGACACCCGAGAGTGCCTCGACGTCCCCGAGGTCGAACGATTCGTCGTCATAGTCTTTTCCTTGGACCATGTCCGAAAAGATATCCGCGAGTCGTAAGGCTTCTTCGATAGTCTTACCTTTGACGAGTTGCGTCATCATTGAAGCAGACGCCATGCTGATCGAGCAGCCCTCCCCGTCAAATTTCGCATCACGGACGACATCGTCTTCAATCGCGAGCTGGAGACGAATCGTATCGCCGCACGTCGGATTGTTCATGTCGATCGTGACGCCCCCCTCGATCGCACCGCGATTTCGGGGAGTTTTATAGTGATCCATGATCACTTGACGATACAAGTGATCGAGATTGTTAAAATCCATGACTGAAATACTCCTTCGTTTGGCGAAGTCCTGTCACGAGTGCGTCAACCTCTTCTTTCGTGTTGTAGAGATAGAAGCTAGCGCGAGCCGTCGAGCTCGCTCCGAGCCAACGCATCAGGGGCTGTGCACAGTGGTGACCGGCGCGAACCGCGATTCCCTGCATATCAAGGACGGTTGCGACGTCATGTGCATGGACATCACCGAGATTGAACGTGACGAGTCCAACGCGTTCTTCCGGACCGTAAATCGTGAGTCCGTCGATGTCACGCATTTGTGCCATCGCGTACTGCGCGAGTTCACGTTCGTGTGCTTCGACGTTCTCTAAACCAATCTCTTCTAAGAAATCAATCGCTGCCGATAAACCAACGGCACCTGCGATGATTGGTGTACCCGCTTCGAAACGATATGGAGACGGTTTGAACGTCGACTCTTCAAGACCAACGTAATCAATCATCTCACCACCGAATTCAACCGGTTCCATCGCATTGAGTAATGCCTTTTTCCCGTAAAGAACACCAACGCCTGTCGGACCACACATCTTGTGTGCGGAGAAAGCGAGGAAGTCACAGTCGAGATCCGTGACATTAATCCGTTGGTGTGGTGCACTTTGCGCAGCATCGACGACCATGACGGCACCACGAGCGTGCGCAAGACGAGCGACTTCTTTGATCGGATTGATTGTACCGAGAACGTTCGAGACGTGTGCCATCGCGACGATCTTCGTCCGGTCAGACAGTTGTGCTTCGACCGCTTCGACCGTCACGCGACCATCCGCTGTCAAATCAACGTATTTCAACTTCGCTTTTTTGCGTTTAGCGACTTGTTGCCACGGAATGAGATTCGCATGGTGTTCGAGATATGTGACGACGATCTCGTCGCCTTCTTCGACATGCTCCATGCCGTAGCTAGACGCGACGATGTTGATTGCCGTCGTCGTGCCGCGGGTAAAGATAATTTCTTCATGGTGTTGCGCCTGGATGAAACGACGAACGTTCTCACGCGCACCTTCGTACGCATCCGTCGCTCGTGTTCCGAGCGTATGGACGCCACGGTGCACATTCGAATGAATCGTCTTATAGTAGTCGTCAATCGCATTGATGACGACGAGCGGCTTCTGCGAAGAGGCCGCACTATCGAGATAGACGAGTTTCCGGTCGTTGACCTGTTGGTCGAGGATCGGAAACTGATTGCGGATGGATGCATCGATTCCCATATTAGTTTACTTTCCCTTCGATGACTTGAACGAGACGTTCTTTCACCGAGTCAATCGCAAGTTCCGAGACGACTGGCTGGAGGAATCCGTGAACGACGAGGCGTTCTGCTTCCTTCCGTGAAAGGCCACGGCTCATCAAGTAGTAGAGTTGTAGTTCATCGACACGACCGACAGATGCCGCGTGTCCTGCCATGACGTCATCCTCATCGATCAAGAGGATTGGGTTCGCATCACCACGTGCCTTTTCAGACAACATGAGGACACGTTCCGTTTGAACGCCGTTTGATTTCGAAGCGCCGTGATGGATCATCGACGTTCCGTTGAAGATCGATGTTGCTGCGTCTTTTTGGACACCGTGGATCAAGATGAAACCTTCTGATCCTTTACCGAAGTGGTCCGTCCGGACGTTGAAGTTTTGTTTTTGCTCTCCACGACCGACCGTAACGGCTTTCGTATCTGAGAACGAATCGTTTCCGACGAGGTGTGTTTTTGTTTCTGTAACCGTATGACCGTCATTCATGTGACCGAGTGCCCATTCGAGCTTCGCGCCTTTTTTGACGACACCACGACGGTTCATATACGTGATGGCACCTTTTGATAGCGTGTCGACACCACCGAAGAGAACTTTTGCGTTGTCTTCAACGAAGACTTCTGTGACGACGTTGACGTTATGCGCTTCATCACCATAAGAGACGAAGTTTTCGATATACGTCAGTTCGCTGTCCGCATCTGCGACGATGATCGCGTGATGGTAAAGCGCTGCGCCTGATTGCTCAAGCGTGTAGATCGCTTGCATCGGTACAGAAAGCTTAACGCCTTTTGGTACATAAAGGAACGTACCGCCGTTACGAAGTGCTGCGTTTAATGCCGCAAGACGATCTTCGTTAACTTGAACACCTTCCGTCATGAAGTACTTCTCGACGAGTTCTGGGTGTTGTTTTAATGCGTCTTCGAGCGTCGTGAAGATGACGCCGTTCGCCGCTTCACTGTTTTGCGCGTGGACGAGTTGTCCGTTACGCGTGACGAGCATGTGATCACGGTTCTCGCCGATCAATGCTTCGATATCTGAAGAAAGACCAGTGACGGTTTCGAGTTCCGTCGTACCTTCTGTGAAGTTCCAGCCTTCGATCTTGATTTTTTCTACTTTTGGCAATGCGAGCGTTGGGGCAAGATCAAGCGCGTCTTGACGCTTTGCGACCATCCAAGATGGTTCCCCTAAGCGAGTCGCACGTTCTGCCACTGCCTCGCGATTTACTGCAAGATTCAGTTCTACAGTCATCATGCTTCCTCCCTCGTCTTACGCTTTTGTTTCGATTTCGACGTCTTCGATGCCGAGTTCTTTTTTAACCCAGTCATAACCTTCTGCTTCGAGACGGTGTGCGAGTTCTTTACCACCAGACATGACGATTTTTCCGCCCATCATGATGTGGATGAAGTCTGGCTCGATATAGTTCAAGAGACGTTGGTAGTGCGTGATGATCAAGCAGCCGAATTCAGGTGAACGCATTTCGTTGACACCTTTTGCGACGACTTTCAATGCATCGATATCAAGACCTGAATCGATTTCATCAAGAATCGCGATCGCTGGTTTAAGCATCATCATCTGAAGAATTTCGTTACGTTTCTTTTCTCCACCAGAGAAACCTTCGTTGAGGTAGCGGTGTGCCATTTCTGAAGGCATCTCGAGAAGACCCATTTGTGAATCAAGCTCACGGATGAACTTCATGAGTGAGATTTCATCGCCTTCTTCACGACGCGAGTTGATCGCTGAACGAAGGAAGTCTGAGTTCGTGACACCACTGATTTCGCTTGGGTACTGCATTGCGAGGAACATACCCGCTTGTGCGCGCTCATCGACTTCCATGTCGAGGACGTCTTCGCCGTCGAGTGTGACTGAACCAGATGTCACTTCGTACGATGGGTGACCCATCAATGCTGATGCGAGTGTTGATTTACCTGTCCCGTTTGGTCCCATGACCGCGTGGATTTCCCCGCCTTTGATTTCCAAGTTGACGCCTTTCAAGATTTCCTTGCCGTCGATCGCGACGTGTAGATCTTCAATCTTCAAGTGTGAAGCCTTCATGTTAGAATCCCTCCATCTATTCATTTCGTGACTGACGATTCAGAACACGAGCGTTACTAATTTAGTATCATTCTAATCTTAAAGAAACATCGCGTATTATTCAAGCGTCATCGCTCGCTGATTTTTCTCAAAATCATGCGTTTTGTTGAGAATCATTCGAAAGTTTCACCGGTTCCTCCAGTTCATCGATCGTCGAAGCCCGATGAATCCGTTGTGACAGTAAGAGCAGTGGTATTCCGAATAATGTCAAGCCCGCTAATATCCCGAAAATCGGTAACGGACGGTCCGCTCCATATAAACTTAACAAATGTCCTCCGGCGATCGGACCGATTGATTGTCCGATCGACGTCAAGCCCATCGCCCCGAAGTAACTGCCCCGTAATTCTGGCTTCGCGAACCGATCGGTTAAGATATCAGTCATCGTGAACATCATGACTTCCCCGCACGTGAAGATGAACATCGCGACGATCATCAACCAGATCGCGTTCGCATTTCCCATGATGAACAATCCGATCGCAACAGTCGCAATCCCGGTCGTGATCGAGACGAGTGGTGACGTCTTGACACCAAACTTCATGATTGGATACTGGACGATCAAGACGGTGATTGCATTGATCGTGATTAAGATCGCATAGAGTGTCTTCCCGCCTTCAAGGAGTGACGTTTCCGTCAAGAACTGTGGCAAGGTCGAGTTGAACTGGCTGTAGCCAAAGACCCCGAAGATGATGCCGGCAAGTGCCAGCGTAAAGGCGATATCCGTCCGCAACAGACGAACCGTTGCTCCGAATGACACCTTTTTCCCACCATGCGTCTCGGTGATTGGATAGCGTTTGAATAAGATACCGATCATCACCCCGTACACGATATAGACGAACGCCGTGATGTAAAACGTCGCGGACGTGTTCCCTGCACTCAGCAGCAAGGCGATTCCCGGTCCGATCGCTGCTGCGATGTTGATCATCGCGTAACGGATATTGAAGACGAACAATCGGTTCGCTTCGTCCGTCGTATCACTGATCAGGGCACGGGCGGACGGTTCAAAAATCGAGCGACAGACCCCGTTCAAGGCACTGAGCGTAAAGAATGCCCAGAATGTCTCGACTTGTGCCAGCGCGATGAAGACGACCGCGAACCCAATCGTTCCGGCAAGCATCATCGTCCGCCGTCCATAACGGTCTGACAAAGTACCACCGATGAAGCTCATGACGAGACTGGCGATCGCCGAAATACTGAGCACCCAGCCGACATCGACCGGATCAAACTTCAGGACGGTCGTCATGTAGATGGCGAAGAACGGCATCGTGATGAACGTTCCGAGACGCGAGAAAAACGTCCCGAACAAGACCCCGAGTGTCAACGGATGCAGTTGACGTATGCGTTGCATATGATTCCCCCTAACCCCTGTTTCAGACAAATGAAAAGCATCCTTCCATTATATAGGAAGGATGCCGGTTTCGGTGAACTTATTTGCTGACTGGAACGACCGCACCTTTGTACTTGTCGAGGATCCAATCTTGGTTTTTCTTCTCGTGCAGAACGTCAAGAAGTGCTGTGACACGCTTGTCTTTCTCATCGCCGTCACGTGTGACGATGATGTTGACGTATGGTGAAGACTCATCTTCTGAAGCGATCGCGTCTTTCAGTGGGTTCAGACCGTTATCGATCGCATAGTTCGTGTTGATGAGGACAGCGTCGCCTTCATTGTTTTTATAAGCTTGCGGAAGAAGTGATGCTTCGATGTTCGTCTTGAACTTGAGTTTCTTCGGGTTCTCTGCGATATCACCGAGTTGTGCATCTGTTGTTTTACCGTCTTTAAGCTTGATCAATCCTTCATTTTGAAGGAACGTCAAGACACGACCGCGTTCCGCGACGTTTGAGCTCGTCAGGATCGTTGCACCGTTTGGTAACTTATCGAGTGATTTGTATTTCTTCGAATAAATACCGAGTGGTTCAACGTGGACGCCACCTGCGTTCGCGAACTTATATGATTTGTTTTCTTTCTCTTGTTGCTCAAGATACGGTACGTGCTGGAAGTAGTTCGCATCGATTTCTTTTGAAGCGAGTGCTTTGTTCGGAAGTACGTAATCTTGGAACTTCTTGATTTCAAGCTTGTAACCTTTTGCTTCGTATTCTTTTTTAACGTGCTCAAGAATCTCAGCGTGCGGTACGTTTGATGCACCAACGACGAGTGTTTTGTCGTCGCTACCTGATCCTGATGATTTTTCGCCACATGCAGCAAGGCTGATTGCTAAGACGGATACAGCAGCAGTACCTACGAATTTTTTCCAAACTTTCATGAATGATTCCTCCAATATGAATAAAATTTGAATTAACGTTTATCGATCGCACGGATCAGCAAATCACCAATGATTTGGATGACGAAGACGATCGCTAAGATTAAGAGTGTCGCAATGACGATGACATCGTTTTGAGAACGCTGGAATCCTTCGATGAAGGCCATGTCCCCAAGTCCACCTCCGCCGACTACTCCGGCCATTGCCGTATAACCGACAAGTGAGACGAGTGTGACCGTGATACCAGAAACGATGGCAGGCAACGCTTCCGGGATTAAGACTTTATAGATGATTTGGAACTTCGTCGCCCCCATCGATTCAGCTGCCTCGATGACACCTTTATCGACTTCACGTAACGCGAGTTCAACCATCCGACCGTAAAATGGTGCAGCACCGAAAATCAGTGCCGGTAATGCTGCCGTTGGTCCGAGGAACGAACCGACGATCGCTGTCGTAAATGGAATCAATAAGATCAGTAAGATGATGAACGGAATCGAACGGAAGACGTTGACGATCAAGCTCAACACTGAATAGAACGCCCGATTCTTGAACAATAACTCTTCGTTTGTCGCATACAATAGTAAACCAATGATCAAACCGAGAACGAATGTCGAAACCCCAGCGATTGCCGTCATATAGACGGTACTGCCTGTCGCTTCCCACACCATGTCCCAATCTAGGTTGTCAAAGAATGAAATCATCGGTGATCCACCTCCACTTCAACATCACTGGCTTGAAGCTTCGTGATGACCGCTTGTGTTGCTTCTGTTTCCCCGATCAACTGAATGAACAGTGTACCGAGTGCCCCTTCCTGCGATTGACCGACGTTTCCGCCGATGATATTGAACAGGACCGGTGAATCCTTCATGACTTCCGCGAGGATCGGGCTTTCCGCTGTCGATCCGACGAACGTCAACTGAACGATTTTTCCGGTTGGGTACCGTTCGCGTAGTTTCGCGAACGTTAACTCGTTCTCTGACGGTGACGTCAATTGTTTGACGAATTCCTTCGTCATCGCTTGCTTCGGATGACGGAAGACTTCTGCGACCGGTCCTTGCTCGACGATTTTACCGGCTTCCATGACGGCGACCCGGTGACAGATTTTTTGAATGACGTGCATCTCGTGTGTGATCAAGACGATCGTTAGTTTCAGTTTTTCATTGATGTCGACGAGTAACTCAAGGATTGAGTCCGTCGTCTTCGGATCGAGTGCACTTGTTGCCTCGTCACATAAGAGAACGTCCGGGTTCGATGCCAGTGCCCGAGCGATACCGACACGTTGTTTTTGACCACCGGATAATTGTGACGGATAAGCTTTTTCGCGTCCGTCCAAACCAACGAGTTGGATCAGTTCCGCTACCCGTTCCTTGCGATGTGCTTTCGGGAAGCCACCTAGCTCGAGTGGGAACATGATGTTCTCTTCAACCGTCCGTGACCATAGTAAGTTGAAGTGTTGGAAGACCATCGAGACATTCTTGCGGACGCCTCGTAATTCTTTTGGTTTCAGTGATGTCATTTCAACACCATCGATTTGGATCGAACCACTCGTTGGTGCTTCGAGCATATTCAGTAATCGGATCAGAGTCGATTTCCCTGCTCCGGAATAACCGATTATTCCAAAAATTTCACCGCGCTCGATTGTCAGATCGACATTCGCGACGGCTTCGACCGCTCCGCGCTTTGAGCGATAAATCTTTCCTACGTCTTGTAAACGAATCACAACTGTCCCTCCTAAAATAAAAAAAGTGCGCGCGTTTTAGAGCAAACGCGCGCACTTTTCAGTACACAAAACCATTTGCTCTCATCTCCCAGACTTTTGTCTGCTGGAATTAGCACCACTTCGGATTAGATCCGCGGTTGCCGGGTTTCATCGGGCCAGTCCCTCCACCACTCTCGATAAGAGTTTCGGTATTAAGTTTGTAGAATATATTCTGAATATTAGCAGGGGTTATTTTTGTTGTCAAACAGTTTTTTCAGAAACTTTTTCGAGGAACGTGAAAGCACGTGTTAAGTCTTCTTTCAAATCTTCCGCGTCTTCAAGTCCAACTGAAATCCGGACGAGACCGTCTGTGATGCCGAGTTCTGCCCGACGCTCTGCTGGGATCGACGCGTGCGTCATCCGTGCCGGCACCGAAATCAGACTCTCGACGGCACCAAGACTTTCAGCAAGTGTGAAGAAGTGTGTCGCCTCGACGAGTTTTTCTGCGTTCGCTGCTGAACCGACATCAAAGCTGATCATCCCACCAAATCCAGTCGCTTGTTTCGCTTGGATGTCGTGACCAGGATGCGATGCAAGTCCTGGGTAGAAAATGTTCGAGACGATGTCTTGCGCTTGTAGGAACGCAACGAGATCATGTGCTGTCTCTTCGATCGCATCCATTCGGATACCGAGTGTACGAAGACCACGGACGAGCAAGAAGCTGTCTTGCGGTCCAAGCACGCCGCCTGTCGAGTTTTGGATGAAGTGCAGCTCTTCGCCGAGCGCATCATCTTTGACGACGACAAGTCCAGCGACGACGTCCGAATGTCCGCCGATGTATTTCGTCGCACTGTGCAAGACGATGTCTGCACCAAGTGCGAGTGGTTGTTGATGATAAGGTGTCGCGAACGTGTTGTCGACGACAAGTTTAAGATCGTGACGTTTGGCGATCGTTGCGATTGCTTCAATGTCCGTTACTTTCAACAACGGGTTCGTCGGTGTTTCGACGTAGACGATCTTCGTGTTGTCTTGGATCGCTGCTTCCGTTGCCGCAAGGTCCGTCGTATCGACGAATGTCACTTGGATATTGAACTTCGGTAAGACGCGTTGCATCAAGCGGAACGTACCACCGTAGACGTCATCTGTCATGACGATGTGGTCGCCAGACTCAAGCAAGTGGAAGACGGCATGGATTGCTGCCATCCCAGAACCGAAGGCAAAACCACGTGCGCCACCTTCGAGATCCGCAATCAATCGTTCGATGCTCGTCCGTGTCGGGTTCGCTGTCCGTGAGTATTCGTATCCGTCCTTGAGTTGACCGATTTTATCCTGCTTGTATGTGCTTGTTTGATAGATCGGAGGTGTGACGGCTCCTGTTGCCCGGTCGACACCTGTTCCTCCATGAATCAATGCTGTCTTCTTACGCATGAGTTTCGTCCACCTTTTCAAAGATTTGTTGGCTTAAGTAGCGTTCGGCACTGTCTGCGAAGACGGTGACGATCGTACTGCCGGGGTGACGCTTTGCGATATCGAGCGCAGCAACGAGCGCTGCACCTGCTGAACTACCGACGAGTAATCCTTCGCGAGCAGCGAGTGTATGAACCGCGTCAAATGCATCGCGGTCAGAAATCGTATGAATCTCGTCGACGAGTTCACGCGGAACGAGACTTGGCCATTTTGCTGTTCCAATGCCTTCTGTCTTATGCGGACCGGCTGGACCACCATTTAAGACGGAGCCTTCCGGTTCGACGATCGCTGCTTTTGTACCGAGACGTTGTTTTAAGAAGTCCGCTGTTCCGGCGAACGTACCACCTGAACCACAACCGGCAACGAACCAGTCGATGTGCGACAAGTCCGCAATCAGCTCAGGACCGAGTGTCCGCTGATACGTGACTGGATTCTCTTCGTTTTCGAATTGTAACGGAACGTAACTGTTCGGAATTTCCTGACCGAGTTCTTTAGCCCGGTCGATAGCCCCTTGCATATCGAGTTCAGTCGGCGTGTTGACGACGGTTGCGCCGAGTGCCCGCATCAACGTCTGTTTTTCTTGACTGAA
Organism: Exiguobacterium sp. KKBO11; assembly: GCF_001644945.1. Lineage (NCBI taxonomy): Bacteria > Bacillati > Bacillota > Bacilli > Caryophanales > Exiguobacterium > Exiguobacterium sp. KKBO11. Next base: position 454,132 of record NZ_LUCU01000011.1, on the reverse strand, counting down.
TTTTTCCGGAACGACACAGATGACTTGAAGATCATATTTTTTAGCGGCGAGCGCCAAGCCGATGCCGGTATTCCCGGCTGTCGGCTCGATGATCGTACCGCCTGGTGTCACATGTCCGTTTTCGATTGCTGCATCAACGAGTTGAATGCCAAGGCGGTCTTTGACGCTGCCCCCAGGGTTCATCCATTCGAGCTTCGCCAAAATGCGCGTACCAGCAGGCAAATCGAATGAAGTGATCTCGTAGAGTGGTGTGTTTCCGACGAGGTCGCGGACGTTGTTCGCGATCATCCGAAGACGATGTCCCATTCATCACGACCGGCAAGCATTTTCTCGGCATAGTGCTTCGCTCCTTTGAGGTCATGTGCGCTCGCAAATCCACATTGGACTTCGTTTTGCGCTGGAATCTCTTCTGCTGCGAGGACGTCTTTCAACGTCTTCTCAACGAGTTCGCTCATTTTTTCGACCGAGTCGAAGTTCATCATCGCCATGTAGAAACCTGTTTGGCATCCCATCGGTGAGACATCGATGACATCATCCGAGTAGTTACGGATGTTTTCAGCAAGTAAGTGCTCGAGTGTGTGCATCGCACGCATCGGCATTTGCTCAACGTTTGGTTGTGTGAAACGGATATCGTATTTGACGACTTGGTCGACTTTACCTTCTTTATAACCCGCGACGCGGATATAAGGTGCTTTGACTTTCGTGTGATCCAGGTTAAAGCTTTCGACGTTCATTTTTTGAAGTGCCATGATTTATTCCCCCATTTTCTCGGCTTCTACGAGCCAGACGAAGTGATTGTATTGTATAAATTTAACAGTGAATCCCCGTGATGTAAACAATTCTTCCATGACTGGAATCAACGGGTAGAACTCGCGTTCGAGATCTTCCGCTAACGCGTCGAACCCTTGAGCACGTGCTTCACGAATCGTTTGCAGGCGTGCCTCTTCTGAGACGAACATCGTATCCGCGTAGACGATTTTTCCGTCTGCCGGTAAATGTGATGCCATCAGATCGATTGCTTCTCCCTTTTCCTCATCTGTTAGATGATGAAACGCATACGTAGAAACAAAACTGCGTGCTTCCTTCGCCTCGAACGAGAGGAAGTGACCATCCTGTACATCAAGCGACGGAATCTTTTCCGTCAGGATTGCCCGCATCTCCGGACTTGGTTCAACGGCGAGTACGGCGTCGTGACGTGCCAGAAGACGTTGTGTCAGGTTCCCTGTGCCTGCTCCGAATTCAATGACCGGCGACTGCGCTTTATCCGCTACTGTATCCAAAATCTCATCGTATCGACGAAAAACCTCTTTATACTCCGGATCGTGTCCGGTTACTGTCTCGTCATACGTTGATGCCCATTCTGTGAAAACATCCATAAAACGTACTGTCATGCCTTGTCGTCCTCCATCTCACCAGTTAATTCCGAGTAATCGGATATGAATTAAAGTAATTTTCCTTATTCGCATTGTAGCAAGGAGATTCTATCCTGGCAAGCGACCGGCTCGAAAAACTTCCAGAAAACAAAAAAAAGGCGTTGCCGGCGAACCGACAACACGAATAATGTGGTTAGAAATGCTACGAAGGAAAACCCAGCTCCATTCGGAATTGTTCGCTCTTCCGCGTGGAGGACGGCGCCTGTTCGACATGATCGCCAGCTTACGTTCACTTCCTGATCGGTCCTTTCGATCCACCACCCGTTCATTGCACCGCTTCGTCTTTGGGGGACGACTTAAGGGGAAACAATACACCGGCTTAGGATGGGAGAAAGGGTTCAGGACTTGAATCGTATTGAACGATCATCTCTGCTAGACTTCCTATAATGCATTTCTAGAAGTTGTTATGAATATACCATTCATATTTCTGCGTTGTCAACGGATTATTGTAAATATTCCGACAATTTAACAAAAAGAAAAATCCAATCGGACTTTTCTTACCGTTCTTGACAGAAAGCAAAGACGTTTTGAACGGACTGGAAGGCATAAAGTCGCTCTACGACTTGATTTTCTTCAATTCGCAACAACGCAGGAACACTCATGACACGGGCTTCTTCTAAGAAATCCGGAATGAAATTCCCGTTCGCCTTCTGAATCGATTGACCTGATTCCGTCGCTTCAACGATATCGAGCATACGTTCCGCAATGGCGCATGTCCCGCACATCGGTGCATAGACATACAATAGCCCGTTTTCCGGGACGGTCGTGACCTCTTGCATGACGGTCGCTCCTTTCTTCGTGGTATCTGTCGTCAGTATACAAAAAAAAGAGAGCGGACGAAACGCAAGCGCCTCGTTCACTCTCTTTTCGTTAAGTATTACTCGTTGATCATCGATTTGTACGCCGCAGCGTCCATCAATGCCTCGACTTGTGAAGCATCTTCGATTTCGATGTCAACCATCCAAGCGCCTTCGAATGGTGACTCGTTGACGAGTTCTGGGGAATCCGAAAGGTTTTCGTTGATGGCAACGACTTTACCAGAGATCGGTGCGTATAACTCCGAGACTGTCTTGACCGACTCGACTGAACCGAATGGCTCGTTTGCTGAGATCGTATCTCCGACTTCAGGCAATTCGACGAAGACGATATCCCCGAGTTCGTGTTGCGCGAAATCCGTGATTCCGATGCGCGCCTTGTTTCCTGATACTTCGACCCATTCATGTTCTTCCGAATAGCGTAAGTTGTCTTTTACTTGACTCATTTCCGATTCCCCCTGTGGACTAATTTGGACTAACGTGTTCAGTATACCAAAATCGACTCTGAACTTAATACCATTTTCCTTGATACATTTCTTCCTTGAAGCCGATCGTGACGTCTTTTCCGTCTGTAACGATCGGACGCTTCAATAACATGCCGTCACTTGCGAGCAACTTGTATTGCTCGTCTTCCGATAGCTCTGGAAGTTTGTCCTTGATCCCTTGCGAACGGTATGATTGACCGCTCGTGTTGAAGAATTTCTTCAACGGCTCTCCACTCTTTTGATGAAGTTCCTGGATCGTCGTTGCAGATGGTGTCTCCTCGACGATGTGTTTGTAATCCACTTCGACACCGTGCTGTTCGAGTGCTTTTTTTGCTTTGACGCACGTACTACATTTCGGATAGCCGTACATCGTGACTGTTTTTGTCATGTTCCTCACCTCACCTTCAAGAGTAGCAGATGGATCACTTCTGCTTCAAGCGTGCGAGCGCCCCGTCAATCTGATCTTGATGATGGGCGTCATGGGCAACGAACGATTCGACGAAGCCTTGCGGTCGAAAATCCTCATAGGTTGCTTCAAATTGCTCGTCAGACAGACGATCGAGGTGATTGACGATATCACGCCGGACACTGATCGCTTTCTTCAACAAAGCAAGCGGATCGATATGATGCGCATATTCGACCGCCAGTCGATTGAACTGATCAAAATCCGTCTCGACGAGCGTCAACGGTTCATCCGGTAACTTCGAGATGGCATGATCGTAATAAAACCGGTCCCATAAATACAGATGACTGACGCACTCAAGGACGGTCCACTTATTAAGCGCAAGCGGCAGATCCCATTCTTCCGGCGACAAACGTTCAAGGGATTGATAGTAGGCAATCGCAAATTGCAGTTCAACCAATTCTTGGCGCATCTCGTTTTCCTCCTCCAACCAAAAACTTCGCCTTTACAGAGATTTTCCCTGCAAAGGCGAAGCGGTAAACCTGACTTAGACCGTATATTTGTTTGACTCGATGAGACGTTTTGCGATGTCGCGTTTCGTACCGATGACGTTGATTGGCTGGTAACGGCTGAATTTTTTCAGCGCCGAGAGCAACATCCGGAGTTCGTCGCCGCTTGCTGCCGCGTAGAGTGTCTCTTTCGCGTCACGCTCGACAGCTTCGAACGCTTGTTGTGCGAAAACTTCCGTGTAACGGACTTTCAGTTCGCTCTTCTCGATTCCTTTGTCGGCAATCGCTTTGTCCGTCCGGACGATTGCTGACTCCAGCGCATAGATCGCACTCATGATGTCGGCTGTATTCGCTAAAATCTCTTGCTCGCCTTGAAGTTTGTCCTGGTATTTCTGGACCGCTGTTCCGGCAGTCAACAAGAAAATCTTCTTCATCATCGCGAGTAAGTGGCGTTCGCGATCAAGTGGTGCTGTTCCGATTTCTGTCGGCATGAAGCTCATCACTTCTTGTTGCAGACGCTGTGCTTCCGCAAGCAACGGCAACTCGCCTTTCATCGCTTTCTTCAGCAACGTTCCTGGAACGAGAAGACGGTTGATCTCGTTCGTTCCTTCGAAGATCCGGTTGATCCGTGAATCACGGTACATGTTCTCGACTTCATATTCTGCCATGAAGCCGTAACCACCGTGAATTTGAACCGCTTCATCGATGACGTAATCAAATGTTTCCGAAGCGAAGACTTTGTTCATCGAGCACTCGATTGCGTACTCCGCGATTGCATCGGCGATTTTCTTACCGTCCTTGCTCTCTTCTTCTGACAACTGATCAAGACTATCCTGGAACAGACCACCCGTCCGGTAGACCGAACTTTCCATCGCATACGTCTGTGCTGCCATCGTTGCGAGTTTTTCTTGAATCAATGGGAACGAGCTGATTGGTGTCTTGAACTGTTTCCGTTCGTTCGAGTACTGGACTGCGAGATCGATCGCCCGTTTTGACGAACCGACAGCACCGACAGCTAATTTATAACGACCGACGTTCAAGATGTTGAAGGCGATGACGTGACCGCGTCCGATCTCACCAAGGACGTTATCGACTGGTACTTCTGCATCTTGTAAGATCAACGTCCGTGTCGATGATCCTTTGATTCCCATCTTCTGTTCCTCGACGCCTGTCGAGACGCCTGGATACGATCCTTCGACGAGGAAGGCTGTGAACTTGTCACCGTCGATTTTTGCGTAGACGACGAACAAGCTTGCGAAACCAGCGTTCGTGATCCATTGTTTTTCACCATTCAAGATGTAGTGCGTACCAGCTTCGTTCAAGACAGCCGTCGTTTTGGCACCAAGAGCATCCGAACCAGAGCCTGGTTCCGTTAACGCGTACGAAGCGATCCACTCCCCTGAAGCGAGCTTCGGCAAGTATTTATGCTTTTGCTCTTCGTTACCAAAGAAGACGATTGGCAACGAACCAATTCCGACGTGTGCGCCGTAGCTGAGGGCGAATGAACGACCCCGTGCGAATTTTTCCGTAATGATTGAAGACGAGATCTTATCCATCTGATAGCCGCCGTATGCTTCCGGAACGTCTGCGCCGAGTAGACCAAGCTCGCCTGCTTCGCGGAGGAGACCGACCGACAGTTCGAACTCGTGTTTTTCGATTCGATCAAGGACTGGAACGACACGATCTTCGACGAACTTCGCTGTCATGTCACCGACCATTTTGTGTTCTTCCGAGAAATCCTCTGGTGTGAAGAGACGTTCTGGTGCTAACTCATCTAATACAAAACTGCCACCTTTGATTAATTCGTTTGTCGTTTGGCTCATTGTCCTGTTCCTCCTTCAACTAGTTCGAATACACCTGCTGCGCCCATTCCGCCACCGATACACATCGAGACGACACCATACTGGACATTCCGGCGTTTCATTTCATGCAAGAGCGTCAATGTGAGTTTCGTTCCTGTACAACCGAGTGGGTGACCGAGGGCGATCGCTCCACCGTTGACGTTGACGATGTCTTCGTTTAATCCAAGCTCGCGGATGACACCGAGCGACTGCGAAGCGAACGCTTCGTTCAACTCGATCAAACCAACGTCCTCAAGCGTGATGCCTGCGAGGTCCAGTGCCTTTGGAATCGCGACGACTGGTCCGATTCCCATCACTTCCGGACGAACACCACCGACCGCAAACGACTTGAACTTGCCGAGAATCGGTAAGCCTTGGCGTTCTGCTTCTTCTCGTTCCATGACGAGGACGGCAGCCGCACCGTCTGACGTCTGCGAAGAATTCCCTGCTGTGACGCTACCGCCGAGGCGGAACGCTGGGCGAAGTTTTGCGAGACCTTCCGGTGACGAATCCGGTCGAACACCTTCATCGTGCTCGACGACGAACGTCTTCTCCTCGATTTTCAGTTCATCGTTGACGAGTTGTTCCGTCACCGTTACCGGAACGATCTCGTCAGCAAACTTACCAGCTGCGATGGCTGCAGCTGCTTTTTGGTGACTCTTCAACGCAAACGCATCTTGATCTTCCCGTGAGACATTGTAGGTCGCAGCGACTTGCTCCGCTGTATGCCCCATGCTCATGTAGTATTCCGGTGCCGTGTCGACGATCGACGGATTAGGTCGGACGACGTGACCCGGCATCGGGACTTGGCTCATCGATTCAAGTCCACCAGCGACGACCGCAGTTGCTTGCCCCGTCATGATCTTCATTGCCGCGTCAGCGATCGATTGTAATCCACTTGAGCAATACCGGTTGATCGTGATCGCCGGTACTTCATGGGATAATCCACCGAGGACTGAAGCATAGCGAGCGATGTTCATCCCCTGCTCTGCTTCCGGTAAGGCACATCCGAGAATGACGTCATCGACCGCTCCCGTGTAGCCGGACCGTTTCAACGTTTCCTGGATGGCGATGCCTGCTAATTCATCCGAGCGCATCGATTTGAATGCGCCCTTTTTTGCTTTTCCGACCGGTGTCCGTGCACCGGCGACGATTACTGCTTCCTTCATCCGAATCCCCCCAGTCCTCAGTTACGAAGCGGCTTGCCTTTGACGAGCATGTGCTGCATCCGTTGTTGTGTCTTCATCTCACCGATCAGGCTCAAGAATGCTTCCCGTTCGATGTCGAGCATATATTGTTCATCGACGTGGCTACCGAAGGCGACGTTTCCACCGGCGATGACGTGTGCGAGTTTACTAGCGATTTTCAAATCGTGTTCCGAGATATAGCCGCCGTAGAACATTTCGCGTGTCGCGAGTTCAAGCGTCGCTTTCCCAGCACGACCGACGACTGGAATCTTCGCTTTCGCTGGTGCCGTGTAGCCGGTCCGGTCGAGTTCAAGGACGAGTTGTTTCGCATCATACGTCAAGTGATCTCGGTTCATCGAGATCTGATCAACGGAGCGGACATATCCGAGTTCGCGTGCTTCAAAGGCTGATTTTGAGACTTTTGCCATCGCGACGTTTTCGAACGTTTTTTGTGCTGCTTTCTCGATATTAACGAGTCCGTCTGGTGTGTTTTCTAACAGTCGACGGTACGTATTGACGTTTCCGCCGCCTCCTGGAATTAGACCGACACCGACTTCGACGAGACCCATGTACGTTTCAAGACCAGCTTGCAGGCGAGCTGCCGGAAGCGAGATTTCTGTACCGCCACCAAGCGTCATCCCTTGTGGAGCAGCGACGATCGGACGCGATGCGTAACGAATCTTTTGAATCGATTGTTGGAACTTGTTGATGATCCAGTCGAGTTCGAACCAGTTCTCATCTTCCGCTTCCATCAGCATCATCGCTAGGTTCGCACCGACACAGAAGTTCTTGCCATCGTTCGCGATGACGAGACCACGGTGGTTTTTCTCAACGAGATCGACCGACTGTTCGATCATCTGCATGATGTCGACACCGATCGCATTGCTCTTCGAAGTGAACTCGAGGACTGCGACATCGTCACCGATATCAAGCAAGCGTGCCCCATTGTTCTCAAGGAGAACACCGTTTGACTTCCGGACGTCGCGGAGGCGGATTTCCTTCGGATTGACCGTTGCTCCGACGTAGTCTTTCGTTGCAACGTCATAATGACGACCGGACGCATCATAGAAGCTCGTTTTTCCTGCTTCGAGCATCTCATCGACCCATGCCGGTACTGCGTAACCATCTTGTTTCATCTTCGCGACCGTTTTCTCGACGCCAAGTGCGTCCCATGTCTCGAACGGTCCCATCTTCCAGCCGAAGCCCCATTTCATTGCTTCGTCGATTGCTTTGATGTCGTCTGCGATTTCTCCCGTCAGCTGAGCCGAGTAGAGCAATGTTTTCGCGTGGATCGGCCAGAGTAAGGCACCGACACGATCTTGTGCGAAGACGACGGCTTTCAGTTTGTTTTTTGCGCCCGGAAGTGCTTTAGCTTGTCCGATCGACGGTTCAGTAAGCGCTTTCTTTTCAACGTACTCGAATGTCTCGAGATCAAGTTCAAGGATCTGTTTTCCGACTTTCTTATAGAACCCTTGACCCGTCTTCGCACCAAGCGCTCCTTGTTCGACAAGGCGACGCATCTCAGCCGGGACCGCGAACGTCTCCTTCTCTTCGCCTTCTGGCAACAAGTCATAGACGTTGTTCGCAACATGGACGAACGTGTCGATGCCGACGACGTCGAGTGTCCGGAACGTCGCTGACCCTGGGCGACCAAGGAGTGGACCTGTGACCGAATCGACCTCCCCGATCGAATATCCACCTTTTTTCATCTCATCCATCGTCACGAGGAGACCGTATGTCCCGATCCGGTTGCCGATGAAGTTCGGTGTATCCTTCGCGATGACGACACCTTTCCCGAGTCGTTCTTCTGCGAATTGTTTCATGAAGTCAACGACACGTGGATCCGTGTCTGATGTCGGAATCAACTCGAGTAACTTCAGATAACGTGGTGGATTAAAGAAGTGTGTCCCGAGGAAACGACGGTTGAACGATTCCGAGCGTCCTTCGCGAATCGCTTCAATTGAAATGCCTGATGTGTTCGAGCTGACGATCGCGTCTTCCCGAATGAACGGTTCGATCGTTTTAAACAATTGTTGTTTGACATCGAGTCGTTCGACAACGACTTCGACGATCCAGTCCGCTTCTTTCAGACGCTCTAAGTCGTCTTCTAAGTTTCCGACCTCGATGAAGTCGATCAATTTCTTCGATGCGAGTGGTGCTGGATTTTGTTTCAAGAGTTTTTCGCGGTTATCGCGCGCGATGCGGGAACGGACGCGCGGATCACTCAGCGTCAAGCCCTGCTTCTCTTCTTGTGCCGTAAGTTCTTTTGGTACGATATCAAGCATCAATGTCCGTATGCCAGCATTCGCAAGATGTGCCGCGATGCCTGCACCCATCACCCCTGAACCGATGATGACGGCGAATTGGATGTGTTTCGTCAACTGGATTGTGGTCGGCTGACCGATTTGACTCGCCATGATATACCCCCTGAGTTTAAATTGAATGAACAACCATTCATTATACTGACAAAAAAAGAAGCCGAACGACTTTGGTGTGCTTCTTCTACATCTTCATCATAAATGAATAATGATTCAGTAGCAATAAAAAATCAGTCAATGGACAAATTTTCCTGTTAGACTGATAAAAAGGAGTGGATAGAAATGAGTCAAACCGAACATGTATGGAATCAAAAAGCCGCCGACTGGGCGGATCGCGCTGACGATATGTGGACGAACGGCAGTCGGAAAACCGTTTTGCCGTTCTTACGAAAAACAATCACCGGTGGTCGTTTGCTTGATCTCGGTTGCGGTGATGGGGCAGCCTGTCGCTTACTGACACCGGACTTTCAGACAGTCGGACTCGATGTCTCAGACGAGATGATCCGAATCGCGCGTGAGAAGTCACCCGAGCAGACGTTCATCGTTGGAACGGGTGAAGCATTGCCGTTCGCCGATCATGCGTTTGATGTCGTCCTCGCCGTCAACTCACTTGAATGGTCGACACGTCCCGTAAAGGTTTTAGAAGAAATCGAACGTGTCGCCCCGCTTGTCGTCATCAGTCTACTTGGTCCGACAGCCGCTCCGCGTCAACTTGCTTATCGTCGTCTCTACGGTGAGGAAGTCGCGATGGGGAATACGATGATGCCGTGGGAACTGCTGCAGCTAGCTAAAGAACGGGGTTGGACGTTACTCGATGAAGCAATCATCCAAAAGGAAGGCGCCGTCATGACGGGGCATCGGTTACTGGATCAAGCCCATGCTTTCTCGTGTTTATTTGCTTTTCAGACGACGGCTGTAAGGGAGAGATAAATATGTCACACAGTACCTTTTATACGTCTATATTAATAGCTTTATGTATTGTTTTTTTATTTTACATTGATGCTCTCGATGTTCTAGAAAGATGGCAATTCTTCCTACTCTTTATTGGTCTCTTATTCTGTATACAGGCATTGGGGGACCGTTTATTTCGACGTTATCGGGAGAAACGTTTCCAACCACAAACTACTGTCTTCTTAATGATTGGTTTATTTGCTGGGATGGTGTTTCTAGGTAATATCATTTGGCCATGATGCGAAATGATCGATGTAACGCACTATTCACCTCACTGTCTTCTCACCCGCTTTCCTCAGGCGAGACACAAGCCAGTCTTCCTCATCCTTCGGATAACGAATCCGGGTCTTGTTTGTCTCTGACAGCGCGAGATGAAACGTCGCGCTTTTTCCTGTAGGAGTCGGGTGAAGACATGTGAGGAGGGTGAACGTATTTAATACTAAAAGCGATCGATTCCATTGACGGAAATCGATCGCTTTTGATGTTTGTTCATTTAGGACGAACCGGGCATCTTCGACTCCTGCAGGAAAAGGAAGCATGCACCATGCTTCCGTCAGGGAAGAGGAAGACCCGGCAAATCACATGGAATGTGAGCTGCCGCGGCTTACTTCCCGCCTGAGGAAAGCGAAGATGCTAGGGACGTCCGGTATACTATGCTTTATCCTCCGTGCGTTCGCTGATGTACCTGTCGCAACCACTCTTCAATTAAGACGAGATCCGATTGTTCTTCCCATTTCAGTCGGAAATAGAGTGTCTGTAGCATCTGTTTGACATTACGATACGTCGTCCACTCCGCATCTCCCCATGTCACGTCACTCACTAACCACTCCTGAATGATCTTTTCGATTCGTTGTAATAGGACATCTTCCGACAGTCCATGGTGACAAGCTTGCAACCATGCCGTCACCATCCGGTCCGCTTCTTCATCAACATAGAGATAATCGGACCGTGTCAACTGACGAATCATCGCATCAATCGCTCCGAGTTCCTCTTGTGGACGACTGGCTGGGTGCGTAAACCAAACCGCATAGACATCTGCGATATGTGCCATGCTGTGTGCCCACCCCATTCCGTCAATGAATCCACGGACATCCTTTTCTTGCTGCAAATAGGTTTGTAAGTAAGTGGACAGCCGATCCAACTGACTTTGCGTCAATAAGTGTCGGGTTTTGTACATCACTAACAATTCACCGAGTGCTAATGCTGAAAATGATCGCGTCAGAACAGCTGTTGTGTCCGCTGTTCCCATTCTATACATCAATCCATGCCCGCTTAAAATAAAATCGAAAATTCGATTGGCCTCTTCTATCGTAAAGGACTCTGATGCGATATAGGTCGCTAACTGCGGATAGATCAATCCATCTCGTAACTCAGAATCCGTCGAACCGATATGTAAAAGTAACTCATCGAGTAATCCAGGCGTTACATTCGCGTCTTGTTGTAGCAGTTCCTTTAACTCTTGTTCTGTGCGCACCATTCTGTCCTCTCCTCTCTGAATCAAAAAAAGACGATGCAACGTTGCATCGCCTTCTCTTCTTATCCTTTGACCATTCCTTTGAGAACGAAGGCAACGTTTGCCGGTCGTTCTGCTAAGCGGCGCATGAAGTAACCGTACCAGTCACGGCCATAAGGAACGTAGACACGGACTTTATAGCCTTGTTTGACGAGTTCGAGTTGACGCTCGACCCGGATACCAAATAACATCTGGAATTCGAACTGGTCTTTTTCGATCCCATTTTCTTTAGCGTGACGGATGACTTGCTCGATCATCGCATCGTCATGCGTTGCGACGGCAGCATAGTTTCCGAGTGATAATTGTAACTTCACGAGCTTGATGTAGTTGTGGTCGACATCTTCTTTCTCTGGGAACGCAACCGTTGCCGGCTCTTTGTATGCCCCTTTGACGATCCGAAGATTCGTCTCGAAGCGTCCGACACGTTTGATGTCATCTTCCGACCGGTAGAGGTATGACTGGATGACTGTTCCGATGTTATCGAAAGATTGGCGCAATTCTTCAAACAATTGAATCGTCTTTTCACAACGTGGCTCATCTTCCATATCAATCGTGACGAAGACACCGAGTTCTTTCGCCCGCGTTAAGATCCGTTCCATGTTCGAGCGGATCAATTCGTCCGAGATATCGAGTCCGAGTGATGTCAGTTTCAACGAGAGTTGCGAGTCTAATTTTTCTTCCGCAATCATCTCAACCGCACGAATACATTCTTGTGTCATCATCTCTGCTTCCGCTACCGTCGAGATGAACTCCCCTAAATGGTCCATCGTGACGCATAACCCTTTTGCGTTCAATTCCTGGATCGCCCGTTTCGATGCTTCCAATGAATCCCCTGCCACGAAGCGACTTGCTCCGAATTTAAGCCCGTATCGCTTGGCGAGACCGTTCAATGTCTTGTTTTGCGATAAGAAGATAAAACCATCCCGTAGTACTTTTTCCATCACTCATGATTCCCCCTAAATAAATGCTAGGCTGTTTTACCGTATCGGTTCACATCTCTGCACTCATATTATGCCATAAAGCGCTTACATACGCTCTTTATTTCGTTTATTTTTGAGAATCCGTTGAGCAACAAGTCCTACGGCAAAGAATAGGACATATAGTCCGATCGCAACGAAAAATTGCCAGGAGAACGGATCGCGCAGGCTTGAGCCGATATTGTTGTAAACGAACGCACCGGGAATGATCCCGAGATAGTTGGCGATAGCGAACTGTTTAAAGCGGATTTTCGATAGACCCGACGCGTAGCTGATCGCGTCAAACGGAAACAGTGGAATCAATCGAACGACGAGCACAACGAGAAAGCCGTTCGTCGCAATCCGTTCGTCAAGCACGTTCAGCTTCCCTTTCCCGATCAACTTCTCGACGCCACGGCGACCGAGCAACCGGGCGATCCAAAAGCTGAGAAAACCGCCGGTACCGGCACCAATGACGTCGAGCAATGTCCCGAGCCACGGTCCGTACGTATACCCACCAAATAACGTCAACAAGCTCGCTGGGAAAAAGACGAGTGGTCGAATCGTGTAAGCGAGTACGTAAAGCAACATCCCTGTCAGACCTTGATCCCGTACCCAATCCGATAATGCTTGAATGTCGAATTGCTCCAACATTCCCGACATCCGGAAATACAGGAGCAATCCAAGTCCAAACATAAAATACAGCGTGAGCGGGAGCCAGTCCCGGAGCCGTAATTTTTTCATGACATTGTCGCCGGAGCAACGTAATAGAAAATCGACAGGAAGATCAACACACTACCAGCAAGGACGAACAGATGCCAAATCGCGTGGTTATACGGCAAGCGTGCCCAGACGTAGAAGATGACGCCGAGGGAGTACGCAAGTCCACCACCGAGGAGCAATAAGAATCCTTGTAATCCGAGTGCTTCATAGATCGGCTTGATCGCAAACAGACAACACCAGCCGAGGATCAGATAAGACGCATTCGAGATCCAGACATATTTACCGGTCGAATAAAGCTTCCAGATGATGCCGAGCGTCCCGACACCCCAGACGATCCCGAGTAACGTCCAGCCGAGCGGACCACGGAGCGTGATCAAGGCGAACGGTGTATAACTACCAGCAATCAAGAGATAGATGCCAGCATGATCTAAAATTTGTAGAACCTTGTTTGCTTTCGTATGCATCAGCGAATGCATCAAGGTCGAGAACAGATAAAGGAGAATCATCGTTGCCCCGAAGATACTGACAGCAGTGACGTTCCAAGCGCTGCCGGATTTCGTCGCCTGCAGGATCAACATCACGAGCGCGACGATACTGAAAATGACACCCAATCCGTGTGTAATGGCACTGGCGATCTCCTCTTTCAAGGAGTCACCTTTCGCGAGTAGCTCTTCGATCGTTTCTTTCGATTGTTGCTTGATCGTTTGCTTAAGTTCTTTTTTGGTAACCAACCGAACACCTACTTTCTAATGACACAAGACTAACACTTTGATTATACGCTCTGAAGCGACAGCGTGCCTATCGAAAGATTCTGTCGATTTGATGACAACCGTCATCTGTTTGTCTTTTCCCGCTTATACAAAAATCCACACCGTCTATGCGATGTGGATGTCGTTTACCATTGTTCAATATCCGGGCGATCCTTGAACGTCGATTTTGTACCGTGACGTTCGTTAAGGACGGCTTCGACTTCTTTGAATGAGACACCGCGCTCAGCGAGCAAGACCGTTAAGTGATACAACAAGTCTGCTGTCTCTTCTGCTAACGTATCGTTACCAGCAAGAACGACTTCAAATGCCTCTTCACCGAACTTCTTCGCGATCTTCTCATACCCAGAAGCAATCAAATAGTTCGTATAGGATTCTGCTTCTTTCGCGTCAATCTTCGCTTTGACCGTCTGTTCCAGTTCGTATAACATCGGGCACCTCCACTTCCGTATAGAAACAACTGCGATTTCCGGTATGGCATGTCGGACCATTCGCTTTGACCGTGATCAAGAGACTATCCTGATCACAATCGATCCACATCCGTTTGAGTTCAAGCGTGTTCCCGCTCGTCTCCCCCTTTGTCCAGAGGCGATTCTTCGTCCGCGAGAAGAAGGTGACGAGACCGGTCGCAAGCGTCTTATCATAAGCGGCTTGGTCCATGAAGCCGACCATCAAGACATCGTTCGTCTGTTCGTCGACGACGACGGCAGCGACGAGTCCTTTTGAAAAATTCAATGTCGTCATCGGACTTCGACTCCCCGTTCTTTGAGGTAGGCTTTCGTTTCCGGCATCGTGTACGTCGCTTCATGGAAGATCGAAGCAGCTAAGGCTGCGTCAGCGCCTGCTTCCAATCCTTCCGCCAAGTGATCGAGTGTCCCGACACCGCCGGAAGCGATAATCGGCACGTTGACGACTTCACGCAGACGACGGATCAAGGCGAGATCATACCCGTCTTTTGTTCCGTCAGCGTCCATCGACGTGACGAGTAACTCGCCGGCACCGAGGGCGACAGCTTCCTGTGCCCACTCGATCACGTCACGTCCGACGGGTTGTGTTCCACCGTGAGAGAAGACACCCCATGAGTCACCGGTCTGCTTCGCATCGATTGCGACGACCGTCGCTTGGACACCGAACAGGCGGCTGACTTCTTGAATCAGTTGTGGATTTTGAAGCGCTGATGAGTTGAGTGAGACTTTGTCAGCACCGGCACGAATCAAGCGTTTCGCGTCTTCGATCGTCTTGATTCCGCCACCGACCGTAAACGGCATATAGATGACTTCTGCGACGCGTTCGACGATATCAAGCATCGTCTCGCGCCCTTCTTGCGTTGCTGAGATATCGAGCAGGACGAGTTCATCTGCCCCTTGTTCGTAATAATACTTTGCGACGGCAACTGGGTCACCGAGATCACGTAGATTCTGGAATTTGACCCCTTTGACGACACGTCCTTCCTTGACGTCAAGACAGGGAATGATTCGTTTCATCAGCATACGCGCAACACCTCTTTTAAGGCAAGTGATCCGTCGAGTAACGCCCGACCGACGACCGCTCCGTCCATCCCGATTTCTTTGAGGCGCGCGACGTCATCGACTGTCGTCACACCACCGGAAGCAATCAATTCGACCCCTTCCCGCTTTAGACGATCGAGTCCATCAACGTCCGGTCCCATCATCATTCCGTCACGCGAAATGTCTGTATAAAGGAACGTCTTGATGCCTTTGCCGATCAGGTGTGTCATTGCCTCTTCAAGCGTCCAACCGCTCGCTTCGAGCCAGCCGCGTGTTTGAACGATACCTTCTTTGGCATCTAACGCAACAGCCAGTTTATCACCAGCGAGAGCAATCATCTGCTCGAGCAACGCTTCATCTTCTAGGGCGACCGTGCCGACGAGAATCCGGTCGATTCCGGCACCGACGTATGCTTCGACGGTTTCGATGTTACGGACACCACCACCAGCTTCGACGAACAAACCGGTCTCCTTTTTGATGTCGGCGATCAAGCTCAAGTGCAACGGTTCGCCGGCCTTCGCACCATCAAGATCGATCAAGTGGATCGCTGTCGCCCCATCTTCCTTAAAGCGCTTCGCAATCGTCAACGCATCACCGAAGAATGTCTGTTGGTCAAAATCTCCTTGCTTCAGGCGTACGGCCTGTCCGCTCATTAAATCGATTGCTGGGTAGAGTTGCATGTCGTCTCTCTCCATTCCTTCAGTAGTTTCAGTCCGACTTCGCCACTCTTCTCCGGGTGGAACTGCATCCCTGTGACTTGTCCTTTTTGAACGATTGCCGGAACAAGACGTCCGTATTCAACCGCGTCGACGATCCATTCTGGGTCACAAACAGCGCCGTACGAGTGGACGAAATAGACCGCTTCGCCGTGGTTCGTCAGCTGGTGCCAACCCATGTGCGGCAAGCGGACGTCATTCGGTAATTTTTCGATCGTTCCCGGTAAAATCCCGAGACCTTCCGTCAGTCCATCTTCGTCACTTGATTCAAAGAGCAGTTGCATCCCGAGGCAAATCCCAAGAAACGGTTTCTTTTCCGCTTGTTCTTTTAAGAAGTCGACGAGTCCCGTTTCCTTCAGGCGCTCCATTGCCGGTGCATAAGCACCGACACCCGGTAAGACGAGTGCTTCCGCTTGGTCGAGCAACTCCGTGTCACTCGTGACGATGACTGCTTCGCCGAGCTCCTTTAACGCCCGCTCGACATTCGCGATATTCCCGACGCCATAATCGACGATTGCTATCATTGATCAATCAACCCTTTCGTAGACGGTACGCCTTCGCTCGTCACGGCGACTGCCTGACGGACGGCCCGACCGAGTGCTTTGAACAACCCTTCGATCATGTGATGCGTGTTCGAGCCATATAAGACTTCAGCATGAATCGTCATCCGGGCACTGCGCGATAAGCCTTGGAAGAACTCTTCTGCGAGTTCCGTATCAAAGTCACCGAGCTTCGGATTCTTGAAGCTAGCACGGAAGACCGTGAACGGACGACCGCTGAAGTCAAGGACGACCGACGCGAGTGTCTCGTCCATCGGCACACGGGATTCACCGTAGCGTTCAATCCCGGCTTTATCGCCGAGCGCTTCCGTCAACGCTGCCCCGAGAACGATCGCGGTATCTTCGACCGTGTGGTGGGCATCGATCCACGTATCACCTTTTGCGGTTACCTTCAGACCGATTCGAGCCTGGAAGGCGAATAACGTCAACATATGATCAAAGAAACCGACACCGGTCTTAATCTCAACCGGACCTCCTGCGAGATCGACCTCGACCTTGATGTCTGATTCTGCACTTACTCGTTCGCTTGCGCCACGCCGCATCGTAATTCCTCCTCTACACACGTTTCTAATACTTGCATTGCTTCTGGTGACCCGCAACTGACACGGAATGCTTGGTTAAACAAGCGGATCCGTAATCCGGCGTCAGCACAACGCTGCGTAAAGCGTTCGGCTTCTGGATACTCGACGTAGACGAAGTTCGCTGCACTGGGATACGTCTTGCCGATTGGGGCAAGAATCCGTTCGATTGCTTCACGGCTCGCATACGTTTCCTCTAAGACCCGATCGAGTTCCGGTTCTGCCATGATGGCGATACCGACAGCTGCTGATAGACCAGAGACGTTATATGGTGATTTAATCTGTTCGATTTCTTCAATGATTTGTTCGCTCGCGATGACAAAACCGAGTCGGAGCGATGCGAGTCCGAACGCTTTCGAGAGCGTCCGTAAGATGATCGCTTTCGGATATTCCTCGAGTAAGTGAAGCATCGACTGTTCGAGCGCGAAGTCGATGTACGCCTCATCGATGACGACGTATTTGCCACTGTCGAGCAACCGACGGATGTCCGCTTCCTTGCGGAGGACACCGGACGGATTGTGCGGGTGACTCAAGAAGATGATCTCCCCCGGTGCTGCGATCAATCCGTCGACGTCAAGCGCCATCTCGTCGAGTAACGGCACGCGTTCAAACGGTGCCCGTGCTCGGTCAGCGTAGAACTGGTACATGACGAAGTCCGGTTCCGAGGCGATGACTGGCATCCCGGGTCCGCCGTAGCGGGCACATAAGTAGCCGATCAACTCATCCGAGCCGTTCCCGGCGACGAGTTGCGTCGGACGGACACCAGCGTATGTTGCGTACGATGTCTTAACTTGATCGATGATCTCGACAGGATATTCATTTAAAGGGAACGTTGCGATCAATTCCTGGATCGCTTCGATCCCGACTGGACTGTGGGTCGTGAATCGTTCGTTTTGGTGTAATCGCATTAGTCTTCCCTCACTTCGATGGCTTGTGCGTGTGCTTCGAGTCCTTCAACCCGGGCAACGGTCTTCGCTGCGTTCGCGAGACGTTGTACGCCTGCGCGTGTGGCTTCGAGCATCGTCTGGTGACGCAGGAATGTCCGCGCTGATAATCCAGACGCAAAACGAGCTGTACCGGACGTTGGTAAGACGTGGTTCGTTCCGGCGACGTAATCACCGAGCGTTTCTGGTGTCTCGTGACCGAGGAAAATCATCCCGGCGTGACGGATCGATTTGACGACCTCTTGCGGATTGGCAACGGCAAGTTCCAAGTGCTCCGCTGCCAAACGATTCGCTTCTTCAATCGCTGTTTCGAGTGGAGCGACGAAGACACCACCGTTTTCCATCGCACGACGGGCAATCTCTTGACGCGGCAATTGTTGTAAGCGCCTCTCGATTTCCGTGTCCACCGCTTGTTTCATCTCTTCCGTTGGCACGAAGGCGATTGCGACAGCGTCACGGTCGTGTTCGGCTTGGGCAAGTAAGTCGGCTGCGATCCGGTCCGGATGCGCTGTTTCGTCCGCGATGACGACAACTTCCGATGGACCGGCAACCGAGTCGATGCCAACAATCCCGTAGACTTGGCGTTTTGCTTCAGCGACGAAGCGGTTCCCGGGTCCGACGATCAAGTCGACGGCTTGGATGCTTTCTGTTCCGAATGTTAGCGCGGCAACAGCTTGCGCTCCACCGATCGTATAGATTTCTGTCACACCAGCGATCCGTGCCGCAACGAGCACCTCGTCACTTAAGTTCGTCATCGGCGTCACCATGACGACCCGTTCGACACCAGCGACTTTTGCTGGAATGGCGTTCATCAAGACCGTCGACGGATAACTGGCTGCTCCACCTGGAACGTAGATCCCGACCGAATCAACAGGAACGAACCGTTGACGTCGTGTCACGTCTGCCTCGACGAGTTCGATGTCCGACGGCAGTTCTTGTTCGTGCCATTCGACGAGTCGTGTCGCCATCAACTTCAACGAGTCGATCAAGTTGGCGTCTGCCTGTTCAAAGGCTTGCGTGATCCGTGTTTCACTGAGGCGGAAATCTTCAAGATCGACCTGATCGAATTGGTTCGTATAATCGCGGACAGCAGCGTCACCGTCTGTTGCGACGCGTTCGAGAATCGCGCGGACCGCGAGCTCCGTGTCGCGATCGATGCTGAAAGGTTTTGTCGGTGTCATGATCGTGTCACTCCTTCTGTCAATTGCTCCAGCAAGCGGATGACTTCAACCCGCTTCCGTTTTAACGTCCATTCGCTCGTAAAGAATCGAGCGCTGATATCGATGATTTTTTCGTATTCGTTTAGTCCGTTCGCCCGTAACGTCTCACCTGTCTCGACGATATCGACGATCGCGTCAGCGAGTCCGAGTAACGGTGCTAACTCGACCGAACCGTTCAACGGTACGATGTCGACGTCGACACCGAGTTCGCTGAAGTAGCGTTTGGCGATGACCGGATATTTCGTCGCAATCCGGACGCGGCGTCCGCCTTCGAATTGTAAAGGCTCCTTCGCACAGACGGACATCCGGCAGACACCGAACGGCAATTCTGCTAGTTCCGATAGTTCTTGATCCGATTCAAGTAAGATGTCACTGCCTGTGATCGCAACATCGAGAACTCCTTGAGCGACGTACGGAATCAAATCCGATCCTTTCATGAAGACGAATTCGTGCTCGCCCCGTTTGACGATCAGTTCGCGTTCAATGGCTCCCCATGTCTCGACGCCAGCTTCTTTTAGATAACGTTCTGTCGCTTTCGACAGCCGTCCTTTCGTAATTCCGATTCGCATTTAGAGCACCTCCGCCAACCGTTCGACCGAGAATCCGATGCCGAACGCCTGTTGTTCTTGTCCGAATTGTTCATAAAGTCGGTCGTAGCGTCCACCGACGAGGACGGGTTCCGTCACACCTTCGATGAAACCGTGAATCGTGATCCCGTCGTAGTACGTCTGTAAGCCCATTTGTCCGAAGTCGAGATCGGCATTAACGGCTTCCGCGAGATCAAGCACGGCATTGAGTCGTGTTTCGTCGACGTACGGTAAGATCGTTTCTGCCCCTTCACGTCCGAATAATAAAGGTAGTTTTGCAAGTAAAGCATCATCGAGTTGACCCGCGATCCGCTTCAGTTCGATGACGTTACGTAAACGGAGCATCTGCGTCACTTGGTCGCGTAAGTGGTGATCACCGACACGCGTCTCGATCAAATGCTCGATCAATCCGGCATCACCAATTGAGAGTGTGACTTCTTTTCCTGTCAGTTCCTCGACGAGTCGGACCGCGAGTTGAATTGCTTCGACTTCTGCGATTTGTCCTCGTTCCTCGAATCCGACCTGGAACTTCTCTTCCGGTTGAAAGACGGAGCCACTGTAGAAGACACGTTTATATTGTTCGCGACCACGTTCGCTAAGGGCACGCGCGACACTAGTCGTAAAATCCATCCGAATCTGTTCCCGTCCACCGATTTCCTCAATTAAGGGGGTGATTAATCGGGTATAGTTAGATTGTTCGAGTCCATCTTCGAGCTGACGGATGACCTGTTGGAGCCGCGTTGCCGAGGCACCGACGTAGTCCGTCGCTCCATCCTTGAGTCGAATCGTAGAAAATGATTGCATACTCCCACTCCTTTATCTTATTATCACTGTACCACGCTAAATTATTTAACGATAAGATACCGCGTTTCGGGCACATTGTCAATCGCTTTGCTTGCCAATTCTAAAAAATCGGAGGGTTACTCATGCAATTATTGAAATGGGACGGTCACGTCCACAGTCCATATTGTCCACACGGTACGAAGGATCCACTCGAAGCCTACATCGAGCGCGCGTTAGAACAAGGCTTAGAACGAATCAGCTTCACGGAACATGCCCCTTTACCTGAAGGTGTGACGGATCCTGCACCAGATAACGATTCCGGAATGTCGTTCGCGACAGCCGATGCCTACCTGAAGGAATTGACACACCTCCGCGCGACATACAAGAATCAGATCGACATCCGGATCGGGATGGAGTTCGACTACTGGGAAGGGCATGTCGACGGTACGCGTGACATCATCGCTCGCTACGCTGACGTCTTGACCGACGGCATTCTCTCACTGCATTACTTATACATCGATGAGCAGTATTATGGCGTCGACTTCAGCAAGGAAAGCTTCGGTGAGATCGTCACGAAACTCGGAAGCGTCACGGCCGTTCACGAACGCTATTATGAAGGCATCCAAGCCCTCGTCATGACGGACCTCGGTGCACACCAGCCGAAGCGACTCGGTCACTTGACGTTACCGACGAAGTTCATCCAAGCCTATCCGCTTGAGTCGAACCCAACGAACCTCGACGACACGTTACGGAAGATCCGTCAGGCAAACTTCGCACTCGACGTCAACACGGCAGGACTCCGGAAGCCGTTATGTGGTCTTTCCTATCCTTACCCGGAACTCCTGCAAGTCACGCAGTCGTTATCGATTCCGCTCGTCTATGGATCAGATGCCCATCTCGCAAAAGATGTCGGTGCTGATTTTGATTTCAAATGGTAAACAAAAATCCGGATGCCGTAGCGTCCGGATTTTTTTGTTTAAGAATACGGGAAATCAGCAGCGTCGATAGGAGCAATCGATCGTGCTAATTTTTTTAATTGTGCTAGCGACACGTTACCGGACAGGAGGACGATTTGATTGTCCTCGACGTAATAGAGGTTCGTTCTCTTTTGTTTCTGCTGGAAATAAGCCGTCTGTCCGTTCGCAAGCGTCGTTTCCTTCCAGTCCTCGCCTTGAACGTCTTGCTTCGGAACAACGGTTAGCAGAATCGTTTGGGACTTCGTGTGGAAGAACCAGACGCTATCGTCCCCATTAAGAGTTGAACTACTCATAATCGCTTGGAATGTCGAGAACGGTAAATTCAAGCCGCGAGTCGAACCATCATCTTTTTTAATATTTTGAACGTCGTCATGTAAACCGCCTTTTAAAATCCAGTTCCTCTCTTGCTTGGTATACTCTAGTACAGCAAGACGATCTGCTCCTTTTGGGTAATGCAGCGTTACGTAAGCATGATTTCCGACAACGATACTGCTCCAGATATCGCGTTCAGTCGGATACGCTTTTGTTCCATCTTTAAAGTAAAACGTCACGTGACGACGGAAATCCGCTTCAAACGAATCCTGTTCTGAAAAGTCTTCCGCTTTGATTCGTTGCACGATGGCATCGGGATTATTTACATCTTCAGCAGTATTATCCTCGATCCAGTGTGACCTAAGCTGATTCAAAGGCGGAACTTGGTCCGGTTCTGCACAACCAGTTAAGATACTTGCAGCGAGTAATGCACTGATTACACCAATCCGTTGAAATCGCATGTCAATCTCCTTTTCCTCTTTTTTCCTTTCTTTCATTATCGCATGCTTCAAGATCATACTTTTAAGAAAACTGTAAAAACAGGGGAAGGAGAATCTTCGAATGTATAAATTTCTACAGACAAAAACAGACTAGCCCTCTTCTATTGAAGAGAACTAATCTATTTCGTGTGCATCACTCTAAATTGGCGTGTTTCCCATACATCGTTTGCGAATCGAGCTGCTTATCTTCCATGATCTGTAGAATCAAGGCATCATAGAACAACAACATCGTCTGTTCGAACAACGATCCCATCGGTTGAACCGTCTCGTCCGCTGATGCCGTTTGTTCTTTCGGAACTCCAGGCAATTGGACGACCAAGTCGGCTAATCGCGCTAACGTTGACGTCCGATTGATCGTGACGACGGCAACCGTTCCACCAAGTTGCTGTGCTTTCTCGACGATTGGTACCAACGTTTTCGTCTCACCCGATCCGGAACCGACGATCAACAAGTCACCCTCGCGTAAATTCGCCGTGACCGTCTCGCCGATGACATAAGCGTCGAGTCCCATGTGCATCAACCGCATGACGAACGCTTTCCCCATCAAGCCGGAGCGACCGGCTCCTGCGAGAAAGATTCGGTTCGCTTGCAGCACAGCGTCTGCCAGTTCTTTTGTCTCCGTCGCATCGATTGCTTCGACCGTCGAAGTCAGCTCTTCGATAATCGTTTGAATGTGTGTCATTTACGCCTCTTGTAGCATCCGGTGCATCGTTGACGCTGTTTCTTGTTTATCATCTTGTCCTGTGATCCCACCACCGACGATGATCAGATCAGGACGTGCAGCGATGACTTCCGGTAACGTCTCCATCTTGATGCCACCCGCAACAGCTGTTTTTGCATTTGTCACAACCGACTTGATCGTCGCAAGATCTTCGAATGAGTTTTGACCGACTGCTTGGAGATCGTACCCTGTGTGGACACAAATGTAGTCGACGCCTAATGCATCCAGTTCTTTCGCACGTGTTGCGATATCTTTCACAGCAATCATGTCGACGAGAATCTGTTTGCCTGATTTTTTCGCTTCTTCGACTGCTCCTTTAATTGACATGTCTTCGGCTGCACCAAGGATCGTCACGATGTCAGCACCGTGTGCGACAGCTTGGCTGACTTCGTAGCCAGCAGCATCCATGATCTTCAAGTCAGCGAGGACTGTTAAGTTCGGGAATGCGGCTTTCATTTCTTTAACGGCGCGGAGGCCTTCGTTGATGACGACCGGTGTGCCGATTTCAACGATATCTAAATTGTCTTCCCCGATTTCTTTGACTAAAGCAATCGCACCTGCTGTATCGACTAAATCAATTGCGAGTTGTAATTTCATTTGTATCTCTCCCGTTCTTCTCTGTATTGTCGTACCTGACACTTCCTTCAGACGTTCAAGAAGGAACAGGACTAAATATAATCCGCAGGAGCATTCTTGAGAAGTACGCACTTTTAATTTACATAGTGCGGTTTTTCATACATAGTGCGGAAAAGTATACTGTCGACCGGAAGAAAGACTATACTGAAGCAGGAGGTGGATCGATGCCACATTTTGAAGATCGTCAGTTTAACTGTGAGAAGGAATTGACCCTCTCAATCATCGGGGGAAAATGGAAGATGCTCATTCTTTGGCACTTAGGCAAGGAAGGGACGAAACGCTTCGGAGAACTGAAAAGTCTGATGCCCGGGATCACGCAACGGATGCTCGTCAATCAACTGCGCGAACTTGAAGACCACCACATTATTCACCGGGAAGTCTATCCGGTCGTACCACCAAAGGTCGAATACTCGTTGACGCCACACGGTCATAGTTTAATGCCGATTTTAGATGCGATGTATGACTGGGGTAAGGATTATGCAAAAAACGTTCTGGAGATCGACTTCGAACAACAAAAGATATCCCCATAAAAAAGATGCTCATGGGTCTCGTCTCTTTTTAGAGATAAGTCCACTGAGCATCTTTTTTAGGATTCTTCGGTCGTATAAATCTTCGACATTGCCAGTTCATCAACGTATTCGCCATCGATGAAGAGTGACGCAATCCGTGTCCCTTCGATGTTAAAGCCAAACTTATGATAGAGCTCGATTGCCCGCAAGTTATCCTTTCGAACCGTCAACTCGAGTCGAATAAGACCTGCTTCAATGGCAAAGGCATCAACCGCTTCAAGTAGACCTGCACCTAGACCACGACCCGTATAGGCATCTAGCAAGCCGATGACAAGATTCGCGCGGTGACGGATTCGACTCGGTTCACCACCGACGACGAGCACATACCCGACGAGTTGTTCGTCGACGTCCACGACGAAGATATCCGAGTTCGCAGCCTGACCGAACTTCTCGATAAACGCCTCGGCCTGTTCCGTTGAAAGGACGCGTTCTTCCGGCTCATACAACATATATTTCGTTTCCCGATCAATGCGTCGCATCAAGTCCGATAAGGCTTTTCCGTCCATCAACGTGGCACGTCGTATCATGTTTTACACCTCATTAATCTAAAATTATAATTAATATTAAAATATACGACTAAAAAATATACGACTAGTTTTTTAAATTTTGTCCATACATTTCTTTGTTATCTTTAAGCCTTTTATTTACTTTATACCAATGTCTTTTTACTTGTTGCCTAATTTGAACATCTACAGGAAGTGCCTTCATTATTTTTTCTGCTTTATAAGAATATGAAATAAAATTTCCATAGCCTTTATAATTCATCCCTAAATGAGTATATAGACCATAAAGACTTTTCATATAAGCATTTCTGTTGTAAACATGGTGTTTCTTAGCTAAAACCCTAGTTTTTCTGTAGGCACGATTATAATATTTAAACAAACTTTTCTCCCTAATCTTTATTGAATTACCATCGAATACAAATCCTAAGTAATCTAACTTAGATGATTGCCCCTCGAGAGTAGTCATTTTTCTATCAGAGTAACTAAGCAATATAGTTTTTTCTTTTTGTAATTTTAAGTCTTTATATCTAGAAATTTTTTCATAAATTTCATTTTTTATTTGATCCATCTGGTGTTCGTCGACATCAGGAATTATCCAAATTAAGTCGTCGCAATATCTTCTATACAAACCATTTAATTTTTTAGTCCATTCATTCATTTCTATATCAAATTTTATCAGTCTAATATTAGAACAAACGGAACTTACTCCAGAACCCTGAGGAATACCAAATGTTTTTATGGTTTCAGGATAAACTTTTAGTTGATTAGATTTAATTAAATTTCTAAAAGTATGCATACTCATATAGTTTTTTATTTGTTTCTCTTGTATTAAATTATCTATATCTATGTCTTTTTCATTTTTTATAGATAGCAAATATCTATCAAGGTCTTCTTTTTCTAAATACCTAAATTTTGTAATTGATTTAAATACATTATAGATATCTGCAGGCAACTCTCCGACATTCAATAATTGTTTTAAAGATTTTTTTAATTCGTCATGAGATATATTGTCGAAAAAAGAAGAAAAATCTAAAGCAATAATCAATGCATTTTTTTGTTTTAAAATAAACTCAAAAACTTCTTTAGAGAAATGTATATTGTTTTTTCCTTTTTTATTATCTCTATAAGCAATCGAGCATTCATCAATATTATATTTTATAGCAAAATCGTTATAATACATATTCAAAAGTTCACCATAGTATTTATATATATAACTATCAAAATGTGATGCATAATAAATCTCTCTTTTTTTGGGCTTTATATATTTATATTGTCCTTGATTAAATTCATTACTACTTGTTTTAAGTACTTTTAAAGTTTTATTATTATGACCTTCTATAAATGTATATTTTTTCAAATCTATACTGTAATGTATAAATGGTAAAAAAGCATGCTTTTGAACATATTCTTTATCTTGAATCAGTTCAAAAGCACGCCTTCTTATTGTTTTATTATGAGTCGGAGTGTACATGTTTCCAATAAAAATTTTTCTATCAATATGTAAATAATTTTTTGGATGATAATTTTTAAATCTTTCTAAAGTTTCCATGACTACAGGCTCCTTTAATTTAGAGCTAAGAAGGCATTAACCGGGTCTATTAAAAATCGCCTTCTCAGCATAAATAAAAATCAATCACTATTCTAATCATTAGGATGAAAACAGCAATCGGACCCAAATAAACAATTATTGTATAATCATCATGTGATACTTGTGATGAATATAGGAGATGATTCAGAAATGACGAACAGAATCTTCTACTGGGTCGCCGCCGTGTTGCTTGACGTCTCAGGAGACTATCTGGTTGACAAGTTGAAACAATTCCTTTGCGTTTCTAATCAATACGCAACACTATTATTTTACTTTATATCCATAAAAATCACAAACTGTGAATAAAGATTTTTATATTTTTAATTTAGGTACTTAATTTAATAAATGTATTTGTATTTAGTCATATGTATTAATACCTTGTATTTTTATGATAAATCTAAAGATACTTTAATTTTCAAGTAAAAAGTGCCACACCTAAATTGGTGTGACACTTTTCTTGAAATCCACTGATTTCGTCGTATGGAGACGGTGGGAGTCGAACCCACGTCCGAAGGCATCGTATACTTAAGCTTCTACGTGTGTAGTCAATTTATTGGGATCTCGTCGTCAGGCTGCCAATTGACAGGCGTCCGTCCGACCAGTCTGATTCCATCTCTTCTCTTTCCCTCCAGACGGAAGGGTCCAAGCGTAGCCTGTTTAAAGTGAGACCCTAGAAATCAGCCGACCAGGCGACAGCTGCTAGGATCCGCAGTTGCTATTACGCTGCTGCGAGTTGTGTGTTAGTTTTGCCAGTTATGGCTGGTGCGTTTTAACGAGGCCGACCCCTCGACACGCCACAGAAGACCGAACTACCCCCGTCGAATCCGTAACGTCCCCAAGATAATAAATTGGGGCTTTCCGAATACTAATATTCTAGCAGAAAAGTGTTACGGGTTCAATACTTTTGCTTATCGCGTAGTGCTCGTTCGATATCCCGCTTCGCATCCTTCTTCTTCAGATCATCGCGTTTATCGAATTTCTTCTTCCCGCGTCCGAGTCCGATCAAGCATTTCGCGTACCCGTTCTTGATGTAGACTTTGAGCGGTACGATCGTATAACCGTCCCGTGAGACCGCCCCGATCAAGTTCGCGATCTGTTTCTTGTGTAGCAACAGTTTCCGCGGGCGGAGCTGTTCATGGTTGTAGCGGTTCCCCTGTTCGAAGTGGGCGATGTTCGAGTTCCAAAGAATCGCCTCTCCCCCGTCGAACCGGACG
Source organism: Exiguobacterium sp. KKBO11 (assembly GCF_001644945.1). NCBI lineage: Bacteria > Bacillati > Bacillota > Bacilli > Caryophanales > Exiguobacterium > Exiguobacterium sp. KKBO11. The sequence continues at coordinate 426,315 of NZ_LUCU01000011.1, read as the reverse complement.
AATGCGTCCCCGATGCTGATCTTTCCTTTACGGACCGATTTGATTTCCGTTCCCGTCAAGACGAGACCGGCTTCAATCGTATCCTCGATCGCATAATCGAACGAGGCCCGTTTATTGTTCGCTAAGACTTTCGAATCTGTTCCCTTTGGCATGTTCGTTCACCACATTTCCGATGCGGAAGCGCTTATTTGCGCTTCCGTTTCTTATTCGAGACCGCCTTATGGAACGGCGGTTTATCTTTCTTATTCTTTAACGAAAATCCTTTTCCTTTGCTTTGGTCGCTCTTACCTGACCGTTTCTTGCCGCGACGATCATCCTTCTTCTTGTCGTCGCGTTTTTGTCCCGGTCGTCCACCGCTTGAGCGGATCGTCTTCGACTCGAAGCGTTTCTTCGGTTGCCGTTCTGGCATCCCGACGACACTGAAGTCGATCGTCCGTTCATCGATGTTGACGTTCGTGACCTTGATCTCAACGACATCACCGATCCGGAACTGTTGCTTCGTCCGCTCACCGATTAGCTGATAGTTCGCTTCATCGTAACGGTAGAAGTCATCCGTCATCGCTTGAATGTGGACGAGTCCTTCAATCGTGTTCGGCAATTCGACGAACATTCCGAAGTTCGTGACACCACTGACGACGCCTTCAAACGTCTCACCGATGTGTTGCTCCATATATTCGGCTTTCTTCAACGCGTTCGTTTCCCGCTCCGCATCTACGGCACGACGCTCGCGTTTTGACGAGTGATCGGCGATTTCCGGTAAGATTTCCGAGTAACGGTCTTGCGTCTTCTGTGACTTATCGTTGTAGATGACATATTCACGGAGCAGACGGTGAACCATTAAGTCTGGGTAACGACGAATCGGTGACGTGAAGTGCGTGTAGTAGTCCGTCGACAGACCGAAGTGACCAATCGGTTCGATGTCATATTTCGCTTGTTGGAGCGAACGGAGCATGACCGTACTGACGACGGCTTCTTCTGGCTCACCTTCAACCGCATTGAGGATCGATTGCAACGTTTTTGGTGCGACTGACTCACCTTTGCGTTCGACGTTGATGCCGAAGTTACCGATGAACTTGAAGAATGTATCGAGACGTTCTGCTTTTGGCTCATCGTGGATCCGGTACATGAACGGCAGTTTTTGGCGCTGAATGTGCTCGGCGACCGTTTCGTTCGCTGCGAGCATGAACTCTTCAATCAGCTTCTCAGCGACTGACCGTTCCCGGAGGATAATTTCACTCGTCTTACCTTCTTCGTTGACGAGGACCTTCGCTTCTGGGAAGTCAAAGTTGATCGCCCCACGACGCGAGCGACGTTCGCGGAGGATCGCTGCGAGTTCTGCCATCTTGTCGAAGTACTCGACGAGATCTTGGTACTTCGCGATCACCTCTTCGTCTTCGCGTTCGACGATTTTCCGGACGTCCGTGTACGTCATCCGTTCCGTCGTCTTGATGACACTCTGGAAGATCTCATGGTTGACGACAGCCCCGTTCGCATCGATTTCCATGATACAGCTGAGCGTCAGGCGATCGACGTGCGGGTTGAGCGAGCAGATCCCGTTCGATAGGCGGTGAGGAATCATCGGGATGACACGGTCAACGAGATAAACACTCGTTCCGCGCTCACGTGCCTCTTCGTCGAGTGCTGAATCTTCTTTGACGTAATGCGAGACGTCGGCGATGTGGACACCAAGCTCGAAGTTGCCGTTCGCTAACTTCTTGACGTGCACCGCATCATCAAGGTCTTTTGCGTCTGCCCCGTCGATCGTCACCGTCAATTCGTTCCGTAGATCAACGCGTCCGACTAAGTCTTTCTCATCGATTTGATCCGGTACAGCATTCGCTTCAGCGATCGCTTCCGGTGAGAAGTCGACGTTGATCCCATGCTTATGGACGATCGATAAGATGTCGACGCCTGGGTCATTTTTGTGACCGATGATTTTCAAGACTTTCGCTGTTCCAGCGTAGCGACCGTCTGGATACTTCGTGATCCGGGCGAGGACTTTATGGCCATCGACGGCACCGAGTGTATCGTCGTTCGCGACGACCGGTAAGAACGTCAGCTTCGTATCATCCGGTTCGATGTAAGCGATTGATTCGATTCGTCCTTTTGGACTGACGAACGTGCCGACGAAATCAGCTGGTCCGCGTGAGAGAATCTTAAGCAGTTTCCCTTCACGACGATCGCCGCCGTTTGACTCGGCAAACACTTTGACGAGGACTCGGTCGCCGTTATAGACGTTCTTCAGTTCCGGTGCCGGTAAGAAAATATCACCTTCTGAACCATCTTCCGGTGAGACGAAACCGAACCCGCGTTGGTGGACGGAAATCTTCCCTGCGACTTGACCGATCTGCGCGAGTGTTCCGTACTTGTTCGAGCGTGTCCGAGCGATCAACGCTTCGTCTTCCATCGCGTTCAGCGTCCGGATCAATTCCTTGAATGCTTCCGTATCCGCTAGTTCTAGTTTTTTCGTTAATTGATCAATCGACAACGGACGTTCTTCCGTCGTGATGACCGTTAGTATTCGTTCACGTAATTCCAACGTGACACCTCCAGTTACTTGCTCCAGTTCAATGACTCCAGGAAGTCCAAGATGTCAGAGTGGAGCTGGTCTTTTTCTTTGTCGAGCGTAATGACGTGACCTGAGTTCTCATACCAGATCAGCTCTTTTTGGAAGGCACTGACTCCATCATGGATGATGTTCGCAGAGTCGGTGTTGATCATGTGATCGTTGCGCGCTTGGACGACGAGCGTCGGTGCGTAGACGTCCTCGAGCGAATCGCGTGTCTCGCGCAACAGTTCCTGCAAGTCCTTCAAGGTCGGCATCGGTTCGAAGGACGCCATCTCGTGGTCGATCTCTTCTTGTGATTTGCCTTCTCGCTTCTTGAATTCTCGTGCGTACTCGGTGACTCCTGCATACATGACTTCTTCACTTTTGATGTAGGCGGGTGCACACATCGGGATGACCGCTTTGACCGGACGGTTCATCGATAACTTCAGCGACATGACGCCACCGAGCGACAGTCCGCAAACAGCGATTTCGTCATAGCCTTTGTCGACGAGTTCCTGATATCCGGCAAGGACATCCTGCCACCAGTCGGCTGGCCCGGTCTTCGTCAGCTCTTCGGGTGGGGCAGCGTGCCCTTTATATTGTGGTGCAAGGGATGTATAGCCCTGCTTTTGCAAATAGCGACCGAGGATGCGGACATCCGCGCTCGATCCCGTGAATCCGTGTAATAGTAAAACGGCACGTGGGCCGGCTTCGAAAAAGAATGGTTTTGGTAAAGTGATTTTCATAAAATGATTCCCCCTCTAACTCTATACCCCATATCCGGAAAAAATGAATATCGAGAAATACAAAAAACGACAGCGCGATCATACGGCTGTCGTTTCAATGCTCACTTATAAAAAGCGACGAGTAACGCCAAAATGAAGAGTAATGCTCCTAAGATAGACGCCACACGATTTAGGACCGCATCCAAGCCACGAGCTTTTTGGCGACCAAATAATTGTTCTGCTCCACCCGTCAATGCTCCGAGTCCGGTCGTACGACCCGACATCAATAGAACGACGATGATGAGAAGAACGGAAACGACGATGAGGCCGACAAGAGCCACGTTATGAATGATCATCGATGATCCTCCTTCAGTAATATACGCTTCTTTCATTATAGAGAAAAACAAGTACGGGAACAAGGAATAGATTTAGGAACTTTTTCCTGCCTGCTCCACCTGACGAAAAGAGACACCTGAATCTTCGACTCAGGTGTCCTGTCTTCTTATTGTTTGATCAATTCGAGATCGACTGGGATGTTCTTCTCGACTGTTTCACCTTTTAAGTGCTTGATCGCTGTTTCGACACCCATCTTCCCGATCTCAGTCGGTTTTTGAGCGATCGTTCCTGCCATTTTTCCGTCTTTGACGGCTTTGACGGCATCATCCGTCGCATCGAAACCGATGACTTTAACATCATTCAGACCTGCTGCTTTTAATGCTTCAACCGCACCGAGTGCCATTTCATCGTTGTGCGCGAAGACAGCTTTGATGTCTTTGTTGTTTTGGAGGATGTTCTCCATGACCGATAAGCCTTTTGCCCGGTCGAAGTTTGCTGCTTGTTTTGCGACGACGTCAAGTTTACCGTCGACTGCTTCATGGAACCCTTTACCACGGTCACGAGTTGCGGATGCTCCTGGAATCCCTTCGAGCTCCACGACTTTTGCTTTATCGCCGACGAGTTCGATCATGTATTCACCTGCTTGTTTCCCACCTGCGACGTTATCTGACGCGATGTGTGCGACGACGTCGCCTGCTTCTGCATTGCGGTCAACTGTAATGACGGGGATGTTCGCATCGTTTGCTGTTTGGACGGCTGCACCAACTGCTGCTGAATCCGTTGGGTTGATCAAGATGAGATCAACTTTCTTTTGAACCATGTCTTCGATGTCGCTTGCTTGTTTTGCCGCATCATCTTGTGCATCCGCGACTTGAAGCGTTGCGCCTTGTGCTTTTGCTTCTTGTTCTGCCCCTTCTTTTAACGAGACGAAGAATGGGTTGTTGAGGGTTGAAATCGAAAGACCAATCTTAAAGTCCTTCGTCTTTTTCTTCGTATCACCGTTGCTGCTGCCCGGCTGTTCCGTCGAACAGGCGGCTGCGAAGACCATTAATGCCATCATGACGACTGCAAGTAGTTTTTTCATCTGTAGATCCTCCTTTTGGAATGTGGGTTACGCTGTTTGTTTCCGGTCCGCGAGTACCGCGAACAGAATGACTAAACCTTTGACGACGAGTTGGAAGAACGAGGAGACACCAAGCAAGTTGAGACCGTTGTTCAGTGTTCCGATGATCAAGGCACCGATCAAGGTACCGACAATCCAGCCACGACCACCTGACAGGCTCGTCCCACCAAGGACGACCGCCGCGATGGCGTCGAGTTCGTACGATGTCCCCGCTGTCGGCTGCGCCGAGTTCAGACGGGACGTCAGGATGATGCCGGCGAGTGCTGCCATCAAACCTGAGAGTGAGTAGATCATGATTTTGACTTTATTGACTTGAATCCCCATCAACTTCGCTGCTTCTTCGTTCCCACCGATCGCATACGTATAGCGACCGAACGTCGTCTTCTTCAAGATGAAGTAGAGAACCGCGAAGGCGATCAACATCGTCAGAACCGGTACTGGGAAGATCCAGAAGTAACCGCGTCCGAACAATTCGAACCAGCCACCTTGGCTCAGACCAGTGATTGGTTTCCCGTCCGTATAGACGAGCGTCAATCCGCGGAAGATCGTCATCGTCGCAAGTGTTGCGATGAACGGTGCGACCTTCCCGAGCGAGATGACCATCCCGTTCAAGGCACCCATGACAGCTCCGACGATCAATCCAGCCAGAACAGCGATTAACGCTGACGTTCCGTCCGTCATCAGACCCGCGACGAAGGCGGACGAGAGCGCGAGAATCGAGCCGACTGATAAATCAATCCCACCCGTCAGAATGACGAACGTCATCCCGAAGGCAATCAAGGCATTGATCGAGACTTGCCGTAAGATGTTAAATAAATTATTCAGTGTTAAAAAGTCCGGTTCTATGATCGAGACGACGAGGACGATCGCGAACAATCCTGCGAGTGGTCCAAGCTTTTGTCCGATCCCAAGACGTCTTGGTTTTGCTTCCGTTACCTTGCCTTGCATCAATTCCATATCATTGTCCTCCTGTCGCAAGTGTCATGATGCTTTCTTGCGTCGCTTCCTGTCGTGTCAACATGCCGCTCATCTTGCCTTCGCGCATGACGTAGACCCGGTCGCTCATCCCGAGAATCTCCGGGAGGTCCGAGCTGACCATGATGATCGCGACACCCGCCGCAGCGAGCTCGTTCATGATGAGATAAATCTCTTTCTTCGCTCCGACGTCGACACCACGTGTCGGTTCGTCGAGGATCAAGACTTTCGGTTGTGTCCCGAGCCACTTCGCGAGGACGACCTTTTGTTGGTTCCCACCGGACAATGACTTCGCCGGCTGGTCCATCGAGCTGTGGCGGACCGAAAGTGACTTCAAGTACCCTTCTGCGAAATCGCGTTCTGCCTGATCCTTGATGACACCGGAGCGGGATAGCGAACGAATCGTCGGTAGCGAGATGTTCTCACGCAGTGAAAAGTCGAGGAACAAGCCTTCGCCTTTGCGGTCCTCGGTCAAAAAGCCGATGCCCTGGCGAATCGCATCGTACGGTGTCTTGATTTTCAGCGACTGTCCGTCCAGTTCGATTGTCCCGTCTTTTAGGCGATCGACCCCGAACAGCCCGCGCATGACTTCTGTCCGCCCCGCGCCCATCAAACCAGAGAAGCCGATGATTTCGCCTGCCTTGACGGAGAATGAGACATCGTCGAACCGTTTCCCGCTCGCCTGTTTGACCTCAAGAACGGTCGCTCCGATTGACACATCACGATCCGGATACCGTTCACCCATCTCACGACCGACCATCTCCCGGACGATCTGTTCGAACGATGTTTCGGGAATCGCATGCGTCGAGACGGAGATCCCATCCCGTAAGACGGTGATCCGGTCGCAGAGCTCGAAGATTTCCTCCATCCGGTGTGAGATATAGACGATCGAGACACCTTGGTTGCGTAGCGCTGTCGCGACGCTGAACAAGGCACGAATTTCCCGCTCTGTCAGGGCGGCTGTCGGTTCATCCATGATGATGACCTTCGCGTCCGTCATCAAAGCTTTTGCGATCTCAATCATCTGTTGCTGACCGACTGATAACGTCCGAGCGAGTTGATCAACGTCCATGAAGACGTTTAGTTCGGCGAGTTCACGTTCTGCCTGCCGCTTCATCTCGCCTTGCTTGAGAATCCCGAAGCGTGACTTCAGCTCCCGTCCGAGGAACAAGTTCTCCGTCACCGTCAAATCCGGGAGGATGTTCAGTTCCTGGTGAATGAAGGCGATCCCCGCTTCTTCGGCAAGCTTCGGATTCTTATACTCGACGTCCTGTCCATCGACGCGGATCGTACCTGCGTCCGCTTTATGAACACCGGTCAAAATCTTCATCAGCGTCGATTTCCCGGCACCGTTCTCTCCCATCAAGGCATGGATCTCACCCGCAGCGAGTTCGAAGTCGACACCTTTGAGGACGGGAACAGGCCCGAATGCTTTTTTGATACCTGTCATCTCGATACGCATCGCATGACCCCCTTAAAAGATTACACCGGAATGGAAGATGACATTTGCGTACGGTGTCGCTTCCCCAGTCCGGATGATGACCTTCGCCTGCTGTGTCTGTTTCTTGAACTCCTCATGTGAGACGAACGTCGTCTCGATCTGCATGGCTTCCAGTGCCTCGAGCACGTTCGGGTTCGCTTCCTTGATCTCTGTTGCCAGTGTCAGTTGTTCAATCGCCATGTCACCGGCGACGACACGGACGACGTCGAGGAATGATGGTGTGCCGAGTTCCAGTGCTAAATCAATCCGTGCGACCCCATCTGGAATCGGTAAGCCGCAATCGGCGATGACGATCGTATCGGTATGACCGAGGTCGGTCAGGACTTTGCTGATATGACTGTTTAAGATACCGTGCTTCTTCATGCGTCTCCCTCCATCTGTTCCCGTGTCGGCATGCCGCCTTGAGCGCCGAGAGCGCGGATGGATAAGCCGGCTGCCCGGTTCGCGAAACGAATCGCCTCGACGAGCGGTTGTCCTTCCGTTAACGCGACGGCTAAGGCTCCGTTGAACGTATCCCCTGCTCCTGTCGTATCAACGACAGTCGTCTCGATCGCGGGAATCGTCACGATCGACGCTCCGTCGTAGAAGCGTGCGCCGCGACTCCCTTCCGTTACGATCAATTTATTCGGGTATTCCATCAACCAATGTTCGATCGGCTGCTCTTGTCCGAAGATCAAACCACATTCATGTTCGTTTGGCGTTAAGTACGTGACGTGTTCAATCAATTCTGGACTGAGTGACATCGCCGGCGCTGGATTCAAGACGACTGGAATGCCGGCTGCATGTGCTTCGCGAGCCACGGTCTCGACCGTTTCGATTGGAATCTCGAGCTGGAGTAAGATGATTTCACTGTCTGCGAGAATCGGTGCGAGTGCATCATCCGCAAACTGAACATGTTGATTGGCAGACTGAACGACGACGATCGAGTTATCGCCTTCAGCGAGCGTGATGTGTGCCGTTCCTGTCCGTTCACCTTCAATCGTTTGCAAGTGCGTCGTCTGCACTCCTTGCATTTTGAAGTTTTCGCGGATCGCTTCACCGTTCGCGTCACTACCAACGCAACCGATCATTTCGACGGTACTGCCAAGACGCGCGACTGCGACCGCTTGGTTCGCACCCTTTCCGCCCGGTACGGTATGAAAGGCATCCCCGATGACTGTTTCGCCTGCGCCTGGACGGCGTTTACTTTCGACGACGAGATCCATCGAGATACTGCCGATGACACTGATTTGTTTCATGCTTCCTCATCCTTCCGTTTCGTCGTTTCCCGTTCGATGATCTCAACCGTCAACTCATGATGGACGGCGGCAATCGGTGTGCCTTCAATCCGCTGAATCAAAAGTTTCGCCGCCAGTTCTCCCATTTGATAGATCGGCTGCGCAATCGTCGTCAACGGTGGTGAAATCATTTGTCCGAGTTCGATCCCGTCATAGCCGATCACTTGTAGCTCGTCTGGAATCGTGATCCCGCGCTCCGCAGCGACCTGCACCGTTGCTGCGGCAATGACATCACTCGCGGCAAAGATCCCGTTGCAATGATAGTGATCAAAGAGATAGTTCGCTGCATCAAGCGCTCCTTGAAAGTGGAACGGTGACTCGATGCTTGCAACGAGATGGGTTCCGGCGATCTCTTCGAAACCGTCCCGTCGTTTTTTGATCGTCGGGAGTTTCGAAGGACCACTGATGACGGCTAATTCAGTTGCACCAGCTTCCAGTAGAAGCGAAGCCGCCTTCTTCCCGCCCTCGTATCCGTTTGACGTCACCGTCGGAATCGCACCTTGTAACACACGGTCTAACGCTACGACCGGCACTTCGAGTTCTTCATAGTTTGGATTATTCGAGTAGTTCGTCGTGATGATCAATCCGTCGACATGCATCGCCTCGAGTGACTTGATATATTCGCGTTCTTTCTGAAACTGTTCGTCTGTGTTACACAAAATGACCTGAAAACCATGTTGATGTGCCATATCTTCCACAGCCCGTGCGAGTTGTGGGAAGAACGGGTTCGTGATGTCTGGAACGATCAACCCGATCAGTCCGGACCGTTTTTGGAACAACGATCGCGCGACCCGGTTCGGTCGATAGTCCAATTGTTTGATTGCCTGAAGCACCGCCTTACGCGATTTCTCACTGACATAACCCTTTTCGTTCATGACGCGTGAGACCGTCGCGACGGAGACATGTGCCGCTTTCGCTACTTCCCGGATGGTCGACATGTTTCGCCACCTCTTTCTTTTGATAACGCTTACAAGAATCATCATATTGTGTAACCGGTTACACATCAATCTTTTTTATCTAAAATATATTTTATTTTTTTCGAGTCCTCGGATTGGACTATAAAAAAGAAGCCTGACGCGGCGTCAGACTTACGATAATTCCGTATAATCATGCATTTGAACGTTCTGAATCATTCTTAAATAAAGACAATCAGCGAGAGACCAATCAGAATATTAATGAATCCTAACCCATCCGTCGCTTTTGTGTATAACGATGTTTTATCTTTTTTAGCGCTATCGTTTAGATACATCAATGTCACGGCAATAACAGTCGTGATGCCCAGAGGTGCATTCAAAAAACTATCGGAATACGTAAATAAGTTGTTCGTAATGTAGAGACTATTTAAGACAGATAAACCAAACAACACTTTATGCATGAAACTCACTCCTATAATCAACGGGATCTTACGAAACCAACTAAGATCTAATTTCGCTCTCCCTCTATTATAGAATATTCTTCCAGTTACTCTTCCTTACACTATTGAAAGAAAGTATTTGGATGCATACGCAAATACACCGCAAGACAGCGTCACGCCATCTTACGGTGTATTTCTTGTCCTCTCAGTAGCACGTTTGATTGTTGATTTCCGGAAAAGACGGAGACTCCTGCGGGAAGAGCGGAATAGGCAAGACCCCGCAGGAGCACACGCGACGAGGAGGCTTGCCTTCCGCCCGCGGAAAGCGACGTCTTGGACGGAAATCAATGAACAATCGGTGTCTAGCTGACAAGACTTTCATCTTTTTGCTTTCCCGGCTCTTTTTCGCTCCACGAACAAACGTCGAATCAATGCAACAACGAACGCAATGATTGCCAGCGGCTCAAACAAATAAATCAATAGGAACGTGACATCGATGACGGCATCCTCCGGATTATAACGGATGATATAGAGCGCACCGGGTAAGATGGCAATCAGTCCGCCAATTCCGAGTGCCGTTCCCAAAATCAGACTCTGACGCGAAAACCGGCTCGTGATTTGATACAAACCGATGAATAGTATGAGTTCCGTAAAATAGATGAGGCGCAACGGGATGTCACCAATCGACGTATCAAGCCCTAAAAACAAAAACCGAAATAGCATGTCGATTCCCCCTTCCCTCTAGTTCTACCCCGAACAGCGTCCTCGTAATGCTTGATTTCCAGTTTCCCTGCATATCCTCGCTTCAATTAGGGAATAGCTAGAGAGTTACAGTCACATACAGAGAGTTGGGATCGGATGAAAGAAGAACACTCGATGAGGGTCGTCAGTTGTCTGAATGATTATTTCGAACGTCATCAGCAGCCCCTTCAGGTCGATCTCTTACGAGGTCTACCACCTATCGTGCTATTGTTGCGCGATGACGCGAAACGTGCCTTTCCGAAGGAAGCGAACTTGCACGATGAACTGTTACAAGACATCAAACGTTTGATTCAGGAATGTTTGGATCCCGATACACTGCGCGAATTGGGAATCGATGTCGATCTCCCGGACTTTTTCGTGACCCGTGCACCGCTTCATTCTGCTCATCATTATCTCGTTACATTCATCGAAGACTGACTTCATGTTAAAAGCAGTTATTTCTTCTTTCACAAAACATGTGAAGCAAGAGATAACTGCTTTTTTTAGGGATAATAAAAAACCGATAGCGCCAAAGCACTACCGGTCATACTTCCCTTCACGTATGGTAAAGACGACTTAATTCTCAACCTCAAGAATCGCTTCGATTTCAGCTTCTACTTCTTTGTTGACCATTTGCGAACGTTTTTTACGTAATTCGAGATCCATCTCCTGATCGATGAACTGATTCGTATGCTTATCGAAGCAATCAAAGCAGATCGGATAAAAGTCTTTGGCTTCTTTATTCAGAGAATTGAATTCCCACGTATCGAGTTCCAAGTAACTGACTTGGTTGTTCGTTTCAGTTCCACAGATTTCACACTTCATGTTCATTGCCTCCTTAGACGTCGAGATTCGCTTTTTCGAGTTGGCGTTCCTGACGTTCCTTGATGCGCTTCAAACGTCCGTGATACTTCATGATGTTCGCTTGAGATTGTTTCGCTTCTTCGCTTGTCGGTTCTAAATCAGCGATGCCCCAGAATTTGACGACGACGTCTAATACTTGGTCGAAGTATTGGAGTGGTCCATAGTTCGTATCAACAGCAATCGTCTTCATGCGTTCCGTGAAGTCCGGCATGACAGCACCTGGCATCGAGAAGTTGATGATGACGTCTTCGAAGAAGACGATGAAGTTCGGATCAAGCTCTAGGTGTGCTTTGACCGTGTCACGATAGAACGCATAATGGAGCGCTTCGTCCTTCGCTAGACGACGGAGTAGCGTTGCTAAGTCCTTGTCGTGTGCCCCTGCGATTTTCGCGACGTTGTTGTAAAAGACGAGTGTCGCTAACTCTTGCAGTGACGTATATGCCATTGTCGCTAACGGATTCGTGAAGTCTGGGAACCAGCCGTTCTCAACGACACGTCTTCTTAACTGATGGAGTCGCGTTGGATTGACGTTTCGCGTGACGAGTAAATATGTCTCGAGTAAGTTCGAGTGCTGGTCTTCTTCTGCTGTCCATGTCCGGACGAAGTCATTGATGACTTCCATCGAGTTCTTGAATGTATAGTCTAAGTGCGACGTGTACCACGGTAGGTTGACTTCTGTCAGTAATGCTGTCTCTATTGCGACGATGACACCTTCCGGAAGCGTGACTTGGCTTTCGTCCCAAGGAACGCGTTTGAACGACATCGCCTTATCCCACGGAATGAACTCGTGGTAGCTCCAGTCAATATTAGCTGAACGCTCCTTGTGTAGTCGATATAACTCTTGAATGCGTGGTTCTAAACGGATATCTAAATCTGAATTTAGCATGATCGTATCTCCTTTAGACGTATTTGTCATCTTCATCGAGCAAGATGTAATTAATGCCTATAACTATTTAATTTGCACTTATTTATGAGTATAACATTTTAGTCATCTACTAAGATGAATCAATTTTTTGACAGTTCAGTATAGTTTTGATGACAAAAGCGACTTTTTGGTTTGACATTGCTTGATATGCAAAAAACCTCCTATCCGTGTGTACGTATCACACGAATAGGAGGTTTTCCTTATAGCTTATTCAAACGATCAATCTGAAATTACTTCTTGAGGTTGTAGAATGATTTGATTCCGTCGTAGACAGCAACGTCTGAAAGCATGTCTTCGATGCGGAGAAGTTGGTTGTATTTCGCGATGCGGTCTGTACGTGAAAGTGAACCAGTTTTGATTTGACCAGCGTTTGTCGCAACAGCGATGTCAGCGATCGTTGAATCTTCAGTTTCACCAGAACGGTGAGAAACGACAGCTGTGTAACCAGCTTTTTTAGCCATTTCGATTGCGTCGAATGTTTCAGTCAACGTACCGATTTGGTTAACTTTGATGAGGATCGAGTTAGCGATGCCCTTTTCGATACCTTCAGCAAGTTTCTCAGTGTTCGTTACGAACAAGTCATCCCCAACGAGTTGAACTTTGTGTCCGATACGATCTGTAAGGAGTTTGTGACCATCCCAGTCGTTTTCGTCACAGCCATCTTCGATTGAGATGATTGGGTATTTGTCAACGAGTTGTGCGTAGAATTCAACAAGCTCTTCTGTTGAAAGGACTTTGCCTTCGCCAGCGAGGTTGTATGTTCCAGCTGCTTTATCGTAGAACTCAGAAGAAGCGACGTCCATTGCAAGGTAAACATCTTCGCCTGCTTTGTAGCCAGCTTTTTCGATTGCTTCAAGGATAACTGTGATTGCTTCTTCGTTTGATTTCAAGTTTGGAGCGAATCCACCCTCGTCACCAACTGCTGTGTTAAGACCCATTCCGCTAAGAACTGATTTCAACGCGTGGAAGATTTCAGCACCCATACGAAGTGCTTCTTTGAATGTTGGAGCACCGACAGGCATGATCATGAACTCTTGGAAGTCCACGTTGTTGTCTGCGTGTGATCCACCGTTGATGATGTTCATCATTGGTGTTGGTAATGTTTTCGCGTTGAATCCACCGAGGTATGTGTAAAGTGGAAGACCAAGCTCATCAGCAGCAGCACGTGCAGCAGCCATAGAAACACCAAGGATTGCGTTAGCGCCGAAGTTACCTTTGTTTTTCGTACCGTCGAGATCGATCATCTTTTTGTCGATTCCAGCCTGGTCGAAGACATCGTAACCGATGATTTCTGGTGCGATTTTTTCGTTGACGTTGTCAACAGCTTTCAAAACACCTTTTCCGAGGTAACGTGCTTTGTCGCCATCACGGAGTTCGACTGCTTCGTGCTCACCAGTTGATGCACCTGATGGTACGAGTGCGCGACCGAAACCGCCATCTTCTGTATAAACTTCTACTTCTACTGTTGGGTTACCGCGTGAATCAAGAATCTCGCGTGCGTAAATCTCTGTAATCATTGACATTTAAATTCGCTCCTTTTGTGTGTAAGAAATATGTGGTGTAGCTACTTCGATCGACGGGATTATTTTTTCAATACGATCGATTTACCAGTCATCTCTGCTGGTTGGTCCGCTCCGAGGAGATCAAGGACCGTTGGTGCGAGGTCAGCGAGTGCACCTGTGAGTGGTTCAAGGAGTTCAACGTCCTCGACCGTCACGATACATGGAACAGGTTCTGTCGTATGCGCCGTCATCTTACTGCCGTCCGCATTGAGGACTTTATCCGCGTTCCCGTGGTCAGCCGTGATGACTGCCGCGCCGCCTTTGCTGAGAATCAAGTCAACGACTTTCCCAAGACACTCATCGACAGCTTCGATCGCCTTTTTCGTCGGCTCGAGCATACCCGAGTGACCGACCATATCCGGGTTTGCGAAGTTGAGGATGATCGCGTCGTGTTTGTCCGAGTTGATTGCGTCGACGAGGGCATCTGTGACTTCATAGACGCTCATCTCCGGTTTCAAGTCGTATGTCGCGACTTTTGGTGAAGGGATCAAGATCCGATCTTCCCCTTCGTATGGTTCTTCACGTTGTCCGTTGAAGAAGAACGTGACGTGCGGATACTTCTCCGTTTCCGCGATGCGTAGCTGTTTGAGACCTTGTTTTGACAATGTCTCACCAAGCGTGTTCTTGATGTCTTCAGGCGGGAAGACGATGTCCGTATCAATCGCATCCGAGTACTTCGTCATTGAGACGAGTAGCAGGTTCTTCGGTGCGTTGTCCGGAATTTCGAATCCGTCGAAGCCACCTTTTTCTTTGTAGACTTTCGAAAGCTGAATCGCACGGTCAGGACGATAGTTGAAGAACACGATCGCATCGTTATCGTGGATCGGTGCGACTGGCGTACCGTCTTCCTGCACGACAACAGTTGGTTCGATGAACTCATCCGTTACGTCTTGTTTGTACGAAGCTTCAACCATGCCGATTGGATCCTTCGTCGTTGGACCTTCACCGAACGTGATGACGTCATAGACTTTCTTGACGCGTTCCCAACGGTTGTCGCGATCCATCGCATAGTAGCGACCAGAGATACTCGCGAATTGTCCAACATTCAATTCATCCATCTTCGCTTGCGCGTCACGGAGGAAACCAGCGCCCGATTGTGGGTCGCAGTCACGACCGTCCGTGAAAGCATGGAGGTAGACTTTTTCGATTTCGTGAAGTTTCGCGAATTCGAGCACCGCATATAAGTGGTTGATGTGACTGTGGATTCCACCGTCAGAGACCAAACCGAAGATATGAAGCGCTGAACCGTATTTCTTCACGTGACCTGCCGCATCGTTCATCGCTTGACGCGAGAAGAACGAGCGATCCTTGACCGCGTTGTTGATTCGGGATAGCGATTGATAGACGACGCGACCTGCACCGATGTTCAGGTGACCCACTTCTGAGTTCCCCATTTGACCTTCAGGCAAACCGACGTATTCACCTTTCGCATTCAACAACGTATGCGGGTATTGACCCCAGTAACGGTCGAAGTTCGGTTTGTTTGCCGCCGTAACGGCATTTCCGAACTCCTCGTCACGCATACCAAAACCATCAAGGATGATCAGTGCGACTGGACGTTTTTTCATTTAAATCGCCTCCAACAGTTTGAGGAACGATCCTGTCTCAAGACTTGCACCGCCGACGAGCGCGCCGTCGATGTCTGGTTGAGCCATATATTCTTTGATGTTTTCCGGTTTGACGCTACCACCGTATTGGATACGGACAGCTTCTGCTGCTTCAGCACCAAATTCAGCTGCAACGACGTCACGGACGAATTTACAAGAATCTTGTGCATCTTGTTCTGTCGCTGATTTACCTGTTCCGATTGCCCAGACAGGCTCGTAAGCGACGACGAGATTTTTCACTTGGTCGACAGTAAGACCTTTGAGGCTGTTTGCTGTCTGTTCGCGGATGACGTCTTCGAACTTGCCGCCTTCACGCTCTTCCAGTGTTTCACCTACACAAACGATTGGAACGAGACCGTGCTCGAACGCTTTTTTCGCTTTGCTGTTGATGAACGCATCTGTTTCGCCGAAGTACTCACGACGCTCAGAGTGACCGAGGATGACGTACGTCACGTCGAGTTCTTTGAGCATGAGCGGGCTGATTTCACCAGTGAAGGCACCGCTCTCTTTGTCGTACATGTTTTGAGCACCGATCTTAAGATCCGTACCAGCTGCTGCTTCTGTCAAGTGTGCCAAGAATACTGATGGCGCACAGACGGCTGCGTCGACTGTCGTCGAAGCAGGTACAGCTCCTTTGACTTCCTCAACGAATGCGACTGCATCCTTGAGCGTCAGATTCATCTTCCAGTTACCTGCGATAATTGGTTTACGCATTGAGAAACACTCCCTTGTGAACTTAGATTACTTGTCGTTTAGCGCTTCGACACCAGGAAGAGCTTTCCCTTCCATGAATTCGAGACTTGCTCCACCACCTGTAGAGATGTGGCTCATTTTGTCAGCAAGACCGAATTTCTCTGCCGCAGCAGCTGAGTCGCCACCGCCGATGATTGAGTACGCATCGCTGTCCGCAAGAGCTTGCGCGACACCTTTTGTACCGTTTGCGTATTTATCGAGTTCGAATACGCCCATCGGTCCGTTCCAGACGACGAGTTTCGAGTTCTTGATTGCCTCTGCATAGAGTTCAACCGTTTTTGGACCGATATCAAGTGACATGTGATCTGCTGGGATCTCTGTGATGTCACGTGGTCCGACATATGTTTCTTCTCCGAATTCCTTCGTGATGACACAGTCGACAGGCATGAGGAACTTAACGCCTTTTTCTTCTGCTTTTTTCATGAATTCCTTCGCTTGGTCGATTTTATCGACCTCAAGAAGTGAAGTACCGACTTCGATACCACGAGCTGTGAGGAACGTGTACGATAAGCCGCCACCGATGATCAACGTATCGACGATGTCGAGTAAGTGATCGATGACACCGATTTTGTCAGCAACTTTCGAACCACCGATGATTGCCGTGAACGGGCGATCTGGGTTAGAAAGAGCTTTACCGAGAACTTGAAGTTCTTTTTCGATAAGAAGACCGGCAACTGCTGTGTCGACATGGTGTGCGATACCTTCTGTCGATGCGTGTGCACGGTGTGCTGCGCCGAACGCGTCGTTGACGAAGACGTCAGCGAGTTTCGCGAATCCTTTAGCGAGCTCTTCGTCATTTTTCGTTTCACCAGGGTAGAAGCGGACGTTCTCTAAGACGACGACATCGCCGTTTTCGAGTTTGCTGACTGCTTCTTCTGCAACTGGACCGTATGCTTCTTCAACAAGCTTGATGTCTTTACCAAGCAATTCGCTGAGGCGTGCTACGACTGGTGCAAGTGAGAACTCAGGGTTCTTTTCGCCTTTTGGACGACCCATGTGGCTAGCGAGAATGACTTTTGCTCCGCCGTCGATCAAGTGTTTGATCGTTGGGAGTGCAGCACGGATCCGTGTGTCATCCGTGATTTTACCGTCTTCCAACGGTACGTTGAAATCCACGCGTGTAAATACGCGTTTTCCTTGTACATCGATGTCGCGAATCGATTTCTTATTCATACATTCGTCCTCCGTCTCTTACGTATAGTGAGGGGCGAATGCCCCTCCCGCTTTTTTCCGCAATAAGAGCGGAGACTGATATCGTTTCCGCTCTTATTCAATTGCTATTTAATTGCTCGAATTACTTAGCGATTTCTGCGAAGTGTTTGAGTGTACGAACGAGTTGGCTAGTGTAAGACATTTCGTTGTCATACCAAGCAACTGTTTTAACGAGTTGTTTGTCGCCGACTGTCATGACTTTAGTTTGTGTTGCATCGAAGAGTGATCCGTAAGAGATACCAACGATGTCAGAAGAAACGATTTCGTCTTCAGTGTAACCGTAAGACTCGTTAGCAGCTGCTTTCATTGCTGCGTTAACTTCTTCTACAGAAACTTTTTTGTCGAGTACAGTTACGAGCTCAGTGAGTGAACCTGTAGCGACTGGTACACGTTGTGCAGATCCGTCAAGTTTACCTTGAAGTTCTGGAAGAACGAGACCGATTGCTTTTGCAGCACCAGTTGAGTTAGGAACGATGTTTGCTGCTGCCGCACGTGCACGACGGAAGTCACCTTTAGGGTGTGGAGCGTCGAGTGTGTTTTGGTCACCAGTGTAAGCGTGGATCGTAGTCATGAGACCTTCAACGATTCCGAACTGATCTTGGAGAACTTTAGCCATTGGCGCGAGACAGTTTGTAGTACAAGAAGCACCAGAGATAACTGTTTCAGTTCCGTCAAGGATTTCGTGGTTCGTGTTGAAGACGACTGTTTTCATGTCGCCAGTTGCAGGTGCAGAGATAACGACTTTTTTAGCGCCAGCTTTCAAGTGAAGCTCAGCTTTTTCTTTGTCTGTGAAGAAACCAGTACATTCGAGAACGATGTCAACACCGAGCTCGCCCCATGGGAGTTCTTCTGGGTTGCGATTAGCAAGTGTTTTGATTTCTTTACCGTTGACGAGGAAGTAACCGTCGTGTACTTCAACTTCGCCGTCGAAACGACCTTGAGTCGTATCATATTTGAGAAGGTGTGCAAGCATTTTAGTGTCTGTAAGGTCGTTGATCGCGACTACTTCGATTCCATCGAATTGAAGAATTTGACGAAGTGCCAAACGTCCGATACGTCCAAATCCGTTAATACCAACTTTTACTGCCATGATAATTTTCCTCCTTTTAATGTAAAGCGAGTTATCTATTATTCAAAAGGGGGTTACCCTTTCAAAATCGAAGCTGCTGCGCCTTCATCCGTAATCAGGATGATGTCTGGCGACTGTTTGACATAGGCGTTGATCGCTTCTGCCTTCGAATGACCACCTGCGACGACGATGACGTGTTCGACTTGCTTCAAGTCAGCCAGTTGAAGACCAACCGTCTTGACCCGGTGCACGATGTTCCCGTTTCGGTCGAAGTAATATCCGAATGCTTCCGCTACTGCCTGTTCATGTTCCAGTCGGGTCAGGAGATCTTCAGACGCGCGACGACGTTTTGCCATCGTTTTCGCCTCACCAATTCCATGTACCACGATTGAAGCACCTTTAATCATTTGAAGCACATTTTTTATGCTCGGCTCTTCAATCATCTTGACGAACGTCTCTGTGCTGACCATGTCCGGGATGTGAAGCAGATGATAATCACTTTGAGCGCGTGACGCCATCCGTGAGCATACTGTGTTCGCTTGTAGTTCGAGCGTTTCTCCCAGTCCTCCGCGTGCCGGAACGAACGTCATCGGACGGTGTTCCTTGTCTGGCGACATCATCGCCGCGACGGAAGCCATCGTCGTACCGCCTGTGACAGCGATCGTATTGTGATGGTCTGAAGAAAGCTCTCGTTTGAGTCGTGCGACGGTCGCCCGCCCCATGTCTCGTTGTACCCAGAAGGTCTCATCGGAATCACCCGGTACGATAACGACGTCCCGTACTCCGAGTCTCTCTTTCAAGGCTTTTGCCATGTCCGAGATCCCTGCGAGTTCTCCCATGATGCTGTGCATGCTGCGAAGAACGTTTCGTCCTTCATCCGTCAAGGACATCCCTTGCGTCGCGACCTCTAGGAGGTCTTGCTGCTTCAAGAAGTCGACTTCCCGCCGTAAGACGCGTTCCGTCAAGCCAAGGCTTGTCGCAAGCGTACGTCGTCCGATCGGTTGCATCAGTCGTACGTAATGAAGGATGTCGTAGCGTGTCTGCATTTCTTCGATCAGATCAGGCACGATTCGTTTTTGGATCTGGACTAACTGCCGAATCATGTATTTCCCTCTCCTCTCAAGTAGCTGGACGCTTTCTGTCCCGCATGTCATAACGTGTCCCACTTGGTACACCGTTATCATAACAGTCCGTTTCTCGCCTTGCAAGTCTCGTTTCTCAAGTTTTTTGAAGTAAGCGGTTTCTTATCGTTTCCGTCTCGAATTTGCCATAACTCCAGATTTCCTCGTCATACATGACGACCGGAATCTCATATAAGAACCGTAGACTGAGCGCTTCATCCTGATCAATGTTGACTTCCTCGAACGTCCATTCCGGAAACTCATCGAGTACGAAGTCGAGTAAGATGGCGGCCTCTTCACATAGCGTACATCCCGGACGTGAATAGAGTGTTAAGTGTCTGTGTCGTTTTAATCCCATTCTGATTGCGCCTTCCTTTGCTGCATCGTTTTTTTCGTTAAACCAAGCGCTGCCCGGTACTTCGCGACCGTCCGTCGCGCGACTGTCAGACCGTCTGCTTGCAGGCGATCCGTCAATTGCTGATCACTTAACGGACGGTCGCTGTGTTGAATGTATTCGGCGATCCGCCGTTTAATCAAAAAACTCGAATCTCCGCTTGTCGTCCGTGAGACGAACAAGTCTTCTAAAGCAACGAGACCATGGACCGTCTCGACATACTTCTCAGCAATCGCTCGACCAATCGTCGACGGATGATGTCCCGTTGCCTCAGCGACTTGTTTTTTCGTCAATGGCTCAAGATGCAGTTCTCCCTTGAACCAGCGTTCTTGTCGCTCAAGCAAAACCGAGAGGATGGCATGCATCGTGACGCGACGTCTTTCGTACGCGCGCAAAAAAGGCGTTGCCTCTTTTAATCCGAGCCACGTCTGATCCGTGTCGAGTGTCATCCAGTCGATCTGAAGTTTTGCATCTAACAGGTGAATCCGCGCTTCTGCCATGACCGATCGTTCTTCTTTAGGAAGATCCGGTGTCCGGCTCAGCCTTGTCAGTCGTTTTCGCAATCGCGCTCGATCCTGTTCACTGAACTGAGCGAATACCTGACTCGCCGGTTCATGTCGCAACCGATCCGTCAGTCCGATCAATTCCGCGTCGTCTAGCTCGATCGCCTGTAACCATTGGCACTCGCGCTCCGAGCGGGCAGCGATGCCGACTGGTTCACATTGTTGTAAGAGTGTCCGTGCTTCTGTAATCGTTGCGACATCGGTCGAGAAGGATGCAGCGAGCTGCTCGTCCGATGTCCGCAATAAACCGTCCGCTTCTAAATACACGATGAGTTGTTCCGCCATATATCCTATTTCCTGTCTGACTGATTCTAAACGTATTTGTGCAAGAAGCTCGTCTTCGTAGGAAGCCAAATGTCCTGCCATCTGCTCGACCTCTAGCGAAACCTGATTCGGGTAATGACGATGCAAACGTCGTTTTAACCGTCGCCATTCCTCCTCGAGCTCAGCTGCTGGTTGCTCAAGCACATGTAACTGATACTGTTGTGACGCCGATAACGTCATCTGTTGCGTCTGTTCCTGGCGTTGATCCATCGATTCCCCCTCCTCCACTTCTTATTATAGAAGAAACGTTTTAAAAAACATGCTCTGAACCTTTCTCGAACCGCTCAGGAAAAGAAAAGTCATCCTTCCCTATTGCTTTTCTGAAAAAATGTCGCTATACTATTAATTGTTCAGTACATCAGATGCACCCGTAGCTCAGGGGATAGAGCACTGGTTTCCGGTACCAGGTGTCGGGAGTTCGAATCTCTCCGGGTGTACCATTTATTCAACTACAAGGCAATGCCAGCAATGGCGTTGCCTTTTTTCTATATTGATATGTTTCATTTACCCTTGTAATGGAAAAATACCTAAAAGTCGCATCGTATCTTTTGACCAATATTGACCAAAGGATTATGATAAGGATAAGTCGAATAGGAAGCTACATACCAACTATAAGGAGGCAAAGACTATGTTAATTCCAACAGTCATCGAACAAACAAACCGCGGGGAACGTGCTTACGATATCTACTCACGTTTGCTAAAAGACCGCATCATTCTTCTCGGGAGCGCGATTGACGACAACGTCGCCAACTCAGTCGTTGCCCAACTTCTGTTCTTAGCAGCAGAAGATCCAGATAAGGAAATCTCGCTTTATATCAACAGCCCAGGTGGTTCGATCACTGCCGGTATGGCGATTTACGATACAATGAACTTCATCAAGCCACAAGTCTCAACGATTTGTATCGGTATGGCAGCATCGATGGGTGCGTTCTTGCTCCAAGCAGGCGCAAAAGGAAAACGTTTCGCGTTACCAAACGCTGAAATCATGATCCACCAACCACTCGGTGGTACACAAGGTCAAGCATCGGATATCAAAATCCATGCGGAGCGTATCATCAAAATGCGTGAGCACCTCAACAAAATCATGGCTGAAAACACAGGACAACCACTTGAAGTCATCGAACGCGATACAGAGCGTGACAACTTTATGTCAGCACAAGCTGCTGCTGATTACGGTCTCATCGACCGCGTCATGGAACGTGCATAAGTCATCCAGAGTGTCTCCTTCGGGAGGCACTTTTTTTGTATCCATAAAGTCTTGTCGTTTATCGTTGCATACAAAAAAACCTCCCGTTCCTTATAGAACGAGAGGTCGATGATCAGTCGATCAAGTCTGTGATGTCTGAAACGATATCGTGGTTTTCACGAATCAGCGAGTAGATCGCATTCGCATGTGGCGAAAGCTCTTCTTCTGCTTGTAATTGTTTCAGGAATAAAGATGTTGCGAACGCAACGAGTGTGCTTTTCGGTACACCGATTGATTTCGCTTTTTTTGTTAACACTTCATCAAACTTCGCATCGACTGTCAGCGAAATACGTTTCTTTTCGTTAGCCATTTCAAAAACTCCTTAATTCGAACATTTAGTTGCATCGACTATATATTATAGTAGACTATGGTTCATCCCGCAAGCGACCCTCTTATAAGGCCCCTGTCATCGACTCTCCATTCCGTACTTTTTCAGCGATTTGATCAATCTTCCGCAACCGGTGATTGATCCCTGATTTTGAGATGGAGCCGCTTTCGACCATCTCCCCGAGCTCTTGTAACGTGACGTCTTGATGTGTCACGCGCAAGATCGCGATCTCCTTCAACTTATCCGGTAAGACATCGAGTCCGACCGTCCGCTCAAGGAACTTGATGTTCTCGACTTGGCGTAATGCCGCACCGACCGTCTTGTTGAGGTTCGCTGTCTCACAGTTGACGAGACGGTTGACCGAGTTACGCATATCTTTTAAGATCCGGACGTCCTCGAACCGCAGCATCGATTGTGTCGCATCGACGAGCTTGAGGAAATCGGAAATCTTCTCGCTCTCCTTGATGTAGAGGATGTGTCCTTTTTTTCGTTCGATCGCTTTCGCGTTCAAATCAAAGACGTTCGATAGACCACGGAGCGCTGCATTATGTTCTTCATATAAGCTGAAGATCTCCAAGTGATACGATGACGTCGCGGGATTGTTGAGCGAACCCCCGGCGAGGAACGCCCCTCGTAAATACGCCCGTGCTTTTCGTTCATCGTTGAGGATCGTATCACTGATTGAACGAATCATCGTGAACCCCTCTCCGAGGATTCCGAGGTCTTGCAAAATCTTATCCGCCTGTTGTTTGACGCGGACGATGTAGACGTTATTCTTTTTCAGACGCATTTTCTTCCGCACGAGCAGATCGAGATGGACTCCGTATGCTTTTTTCAAAAGCGAGTAGATCCGACGAGCAATCGAAGCATTCTCGGTCGAGATATCGAGTGTCAGACCACGTCCGAGACCGAACGAGATCGCACCGTTCATCCGAGCGAGTGCCGCGAGTTCCGCCTTCATCTCGTGATCGGTGATCGGAATCTGCGTTAATTCTTTTTTGACTTCTGAGGCAAAGCTCATGTCAGCTCCTCCTTTCCTTCGAGTTGACGCATCCGTCGAATCGACAACACCTTTCGCATGACGAGGCTTGCGACGGCATCTGAGTCATGACGGATGAAGTGATGATTGTAATCGACAATATCGTCTGCTAGAACTTCAACGCCAGCGAGCTCGAATTGTTTTTCATTATAGGTGACGATGTCAGCGTGATCCTTCTGGTATTTCTTCAGGTAACTCGCATCGATCGATTCGTTGTTGACGATGATCGTATCAACGACGCCTTGTCCGAGGAAGCGTTCAAGTGCCGCTAAATGTTCATTCGCTGTGAACGCCGTCGTCTCGCCAGGTTGCGTCATGACGTTACAAATATAGACGACCGGAGCTAGCGATTGTTGGATCGCTTCCCGGATCTCATCGATCAGGACGTTCGGGATGATACTCGTATAGAGACTACCCGGACCAAGGACGATGACATCGGCATCAAGAATCGCCTGGATCGCTTCCGGTACCGGACGGACGTCTTGTTCCTCGAGGAAGATCCGTTCGATTTTCTTTCCGACCTTCGGGATCAACGACTCGCCTTTGACGATCGTCCCGTCCTCGAACTCGGCACATAACGTGATCGTCCGTTCCGTTGCTGGATAGACTTTTCCTTCTGCGTTCAACAATTGTCCCATGACGCCGATTGCTTCGACGAACGAACCGTTACAGAGCTGGGTTGCTGCCGTCAACATCAAATTTCCGAGCGAATGACCATGCAATCCTTCACCGGTCTCGAACCGGTACTGCATGATTCGGTCCATCAACGTCTCCGACTTCGATAAGGAGACGATGACGTTTCGGATATCGCCCGGCGGCAACATGTTGAATTCCGTCCGCAGACGACCAGAACTGCCCCCGTCATCGGCGACCGTGACGATGGCTGTGATGTCGAGCGGATAATGCTTCAGTCCACGAAGAAGCGTCGAGAGTCCTGTCCCGCCACCGACAGCGACGACTTTACGTTCCCATTTCATCACTTCTCCTCCTTCGCATGCACATAATCCCGGTGATTCGTCTCGATGTGATACTGCGTCGCAAATTCTTTACTAATCGCTTCCGCGAACGTAATCGAGCGATGTTTCCCGCCTGTACAACCGAGGGCGATGACGAGTTGCGACTTCCCTTCCCGCTCGTATTGTGGAATCAGGAACTCGAGCAAATCGACGAGTTTTTTATAGAACAGCTTCGCTTCCGGCCACTGCATGACGTATGACGCGACTTCCTCGTCGAGTCCCGTCTTTGGACGCAGCTCTGGAATGTAGAACGGATTCGGTAAGAAGCGCAGGTCAAAGACGAGATCGGCATCAAGCGGTAAGCCGTGTTTGAAACCGAACGACATGACGTTGACCGTGAACGGAATCCGCGTGCCTTCCGTGAACTCCTTCAAGAGACGCTCTTTCAGTGCAAGCGGCTTGATGTCACTCGTATCAATCAGCATCTGTGCCTTATCACGGAATCCTTCGAGCAACGTCCGCTCACGTTCGATCCCGATCAATGGGGAATCTGTCGGTGCGAGCGGGTGCGAACGACGCGATTCCTTGTAACGACGTACGAGGACATCGTTTCGTGCATCAAGATACAGCATTCGGATTTGTAAGTCCGTTTTCTTTAAATCCTCATAGACGACAAAAAAGCTGTCGATGAAATCACGCGCGCGGGTATCGATGGCAACGGCGATTTTAGGACGCACTTGTCCGATGACTTCGATGAGATGCGGCAATAACGTCGGGGGTAGATTGTCGACACAAAAATAGCCTAAGTCCTCAAAGCTGTTCATTGCGACAGTCTTCCCAGCCCCACTCATACCCGTGATGATGACAAGTTGCGGTTGATTCTGTTCCATCTTTTCGCCCTCCAGACAACAGTTCCGTGTGTATTTTTCACTTCTTTCTCAGTATATCATAAAAAAAGAGCCAGCTTCACTGAAGTCTCCTTCAATGAAACTGGTTCGATATTATGCGTGTGAGGATTCTTGTAATTCTTCAAGCAACGCTTCGATGAAATGCTGTGCATTTTGCGCTGCAATCGAACCATCGTTTGTTGCTGTAACGACTTGGCGCAATGTTTTTTCACGCACATCACCAGCAGCAAAGATCCCTTTGATGTTCGTTTCCATCGCTTCGTTCGTCACGACGTAACCTTGGTCGTTCAAGATGCCGAGATCTTGGACGTAACCAGTGATCGGGTTCATCCCGATGTAGATGAAGACACCATCGATTGGATGCGTCGTTACGTCAGCTGTTTTTGTATTGATCAGCTCAATGCCGCCGACTTTCCCGTCTTGTTCGTTGATCTGTTTGACCGTATGGTTCCAGATGAAGTCGATTTTCGGGTTATCGAACGCACGTTTTTGAAGAATCTTTTGAGCGCGGAGCTCGTCACGACGGTGTACGATCGTGACTTTTTTCGCGAAGCGTGTCAAGTAGACGCCTTCTTCCACCGCAGAGTCGCCTCCACCGATGACGAAGAGTTCTTTTTCTTTAAAGAACGCGCCATCACAGACAGCACAGTACGAGACACCGCGACCGCCGAGCTCTTCTTCACCCGGTACGCCGATTTTTTTATATTGTGCACCAGACGCGATGATGATCGCCCGTGCGTAGTAATCTTTGTTGTGTGCATGAATCGTTTTGTATGCTTTACCGTCTTCGATGCTTCGAACGTCTCCGTACGCATATTCTGCGCCGAATGCTTTCGAGTGGTCGAACATTTTTTGCGAGAGATCTGGTCCGAGGATGCTATCGTATCCTGGGTAGTTCTCGATATCTTCTGTGTTCGCCATCTGACCGCCCGGAATCCCTCGTTCGATCATCAATGTCGAAAGGTTCGCACGTGATGCATAAAGTGCGGCTGTCATCCCAGCAGGTCCTGCCCCGATGATGATGACGTCATAAATTTTTTGTTCTGTTTCCGCCATGATTCCACCCCATTTATCGTAATCGTTGTAGTTTGAGTATAGGTGAGAATCCCCTAAACGTCTAACACTTTGCTTGTAACGGTGCCAGCATCCGTTCATGTGTCCGGATCATCGATGCGACGTGATCAAACGAACAATCGACGAGTGATGCACATTCCTCGATCAACATCCCGTCCCGTAAATCATGGAACAGATAAAGCAGTGATGCAGCGGATGCTTCAATCGAATCGAACGATTCTCCGCTTAAGACAAGCTGTGCGAAGCGTTCATAAAAATCCCCTTCGAGACTCATCCGTTCTTCGTCTGAAACGAATCGTTCCGCAAGACGGATCGTCTGCAATGCCCGGTGAATGCGTTCATCCACGACATCAGTCCGTCCTTCCATCTCGATGACAATCTGTTCCGTCAATAAGAGGACGTCTTCCTGATCTGTCACTTCTGGCATCATCGACAATGCAAGCCGTGCTTCAGCATCGTTCAGTTTACCAAGGAGAAGTGCCGTAAAGATCCGCGAGACATCATCTTCTGTCTTTAGCGCTTGGATGAGTGCCGAGCGAAACTGAAGGTTGTGCCGGATGTCATACGTATCCGTCTCTTCCTTTAACGCTTGTGCTTCGTCCGACTTCAAGAAAGCGGCTGCTTCTTCGACGTGTCCCGTCTTATAGGCAGAGATTGATAACCAGTGACCAAAGAGTGGGTCTCCCCGGTAACCGCGACGCTCAAGCAACTTCAACTCTTCATAGGCGATATCGTATCGTCCGATGATCGCTAATGTCGACGCGACCTTATAACGTGTCTCAAGGTGCACGGAACGGACGTGTTCGAGCTGACGAGAGAGACGGTGCGCCTCTTCGTCCTGTCCCATCTCGTGTAGCAAGACGAGCGTGTTACAGAGGGCATGCAAATTCCCCGGATTCCCTTCAAGGACCCGTTCAAGGGAAGCGAATGCCTGATCGTTCTCTCCTAAATAGAACTCGACAATTGCAAGGTTGTTGTAGGCAGGCCAGAACGTCGGGTACTGGGCAATCAGTCCAGTCAGCGTCTCCTGTGCCGCGAACAGCATTCCTTTATCGATCTGGCGTTGTGCCTGACCGTGCAGACGAATCAATTCGTCCTCTTCGTCGTCTTCCATCTCTTGTTCGAGATCAATCAGTTCCACGAGTGCGGCCGATGCCTCCGCGTGTTTGCCGTTTGGTGCTTGCTCTAAATATTCCATCGCATGTTGTCGCGCTTCTTCGTAAAGTGAGACGTGTGCGTAGTTATTCGCTAAATAAAAGAGTGCTTCCGTATTTGATGCGTCGAGTGCGCGTACTTGTTTCAAGACATCATTCGCATGATTGATTTCTCCTGTCTCGAATAAGACACGGGCATAACGGAGCAAATAACGGATGTCCGCTGGCTGAAGTGTCGTCGCCTCATCTAAATGATAGACGGCTTCGTCCAGTCGCCCTTCCCGGTGCGCCTTCCGTCCGCGGAAATAAAAAAGTTCCGCTTGGCGCGCTGTTATCGCAAAGGGGTCTGCTTTGTATTTGGTTAATTCCATCATGATTCAAGCCCCCATAAATAGTAAACTGGTTTCGTAGTTGCAGACACAAGAATACCCTATCTCTAGGAGGCATGCAACAGAAAAAAACGCCGGAGTTCATCCCCAGCGTTTCGCATAAATCGATTCCAGTTCTTTGTAATTCTCTAAGCATTTTCGTACAAAAGCATCCGTCTCCGGATTCAGTCCTTCCAGACGTGCCACGTCCTTGTCATATGCCTGCCGTAAGCTCGTCGCATAATCGGGAATCTCTCCGTCATACGCATAAACGACTGCGGGCGAAACCGTGATCTTTTCGTGCTTATGCAAGGCGGTCCGGATATGGAAGAGCGGAACATCGACTTGGTTCGGCTGGTGAAGATCTCCTTGAACGGGATGCTTCTCAACAGCCAACACCTCAACGACGAGACCTTGTGGACGTTCGGCGAATAATCTTCCGAAATACTTTCCTGTCTTATACGTAAAGCGGATGTGCGTCATCTTTTTTCCTTCTTCCTTCTCACAGTTTTGTCACATTTCGTGCTGGCGAAGCGGCTGACTCGAGACCCGTTCGTTCGGTGCAATGTCTCGGTGAACGACTGATCCGGCACCAACGACGGCACCATCTCCGATCGTTACGCCCGGTAGGATCGTCACGTTCGCACCGATCAAAACATTGCTTCCGATGACGACGTCACCTAAACGATACTCCGTCGTCAAATATTCATGACAGAGAATCGTCGTATTGAAGCCGATGATCGTATTGTCACCAATCGTGATACGCTCCGGGAACATCGTGTCTGGCATCACCATCAAGGCAAGCGCCGTCTTCTCCCCGATCTTCATTCGAAGACATGTCCGGTAGAGCGCGTTCTTGAAACGAAGCGACGGAGCGAACCGCCCGATCGTGATGATCGTAAAGCACCACATCACTTTAAAGAACGACACCGTCCGGTACATGTGCCAGAGTGGATTCGTCGTTCCGACCTGAAACCGATCAGTTCGCCGTGCCATTTTGTTCCTCCAGCCAAGCAGCAAGATGATCCATCGAATCAATGATGACATCCGGCTCGAGTGCCTCTAAGTACGCACGTCCTTTGATCGCCCAACCGACCGCGACTGTCTTCAGTCCCGCGTTCTTACCACCGAGAATGTCCGTATCGTTGTCACCGACCATGATCGTTTGGTCTGCTGTTGATCCAAGCAACTGCATCGCTTTTTCGAACGGCTCGACGGCTGGTTTTTCTTCCGTTACGTCGTCGGCTGCGATGACCGCGTCAAAGAGTGACGTCAATCCGAACAACTCGATACCGCGGAGGGCGACACGACGACTCTTCGACGTCACGACCGCCATCTTGTAGCCTGCTTCATGCAGACGACGTAATCCGTCAAGCACACCTGGATACTCGAGCACAAGCGCGTCATGCATCGCGATGTTGTAGCTACGGTAAAAAGCGACCATCTCTTTCCACTGTTCCGCATTCATCGCTGAAAATGATTTTTCTAGCGTCGGACCGATGAACGGAAGCAGTTCCGCTTCCGTGAACGTCCGGTCCGGATAATAGTAACTGAGCGTATGCTCGAAGCTTTTTAAGATCAATGGATTCGTGTCGATCAACGTTCCATCTAAATCAAACAGTAGCGTGCGAATCATCGATTACTTCGCCTCCTTTTTCGAACCGTCCAAGTAACGAACGGCGTTGCGGCGAACGACCATCATGATCACACCGAAGATGATCAAACAGATTGAGACGATTTGCGCCGTCCGGAGTCCATCTCCCATCAACAGACTGTCCGTCCGGAGACCTTCGATATAGTAGCGTCCGATTGAATACCACACGAGATAACCGAGGAAGATATACCCACGACGTGGATTGAACTTCATCCGCCAGACGATTAACAGAATGACACCGATGATGTTCCAGATGCTTTCATAGAGGAACGTCGGTAAATAGTATGTTCCATCAATGTACATCTGATTGACGATCCAGTTCGGTAAGAGCAGCGTATCTTGTAAGTACGACCATGTCGTCTCGCCACCGTGTGCTTCTTGGTTGAAGAAGTTACCCCAGCGTCCGACAGCTTGTCCGAACAAGAGCGATGGTGCCAAGATATCAGCGATTTGCCAGAACGAGATCTTTTTCTTACGCGTATAGATGATGACCGTCAAAATCGCCCCGATGATTGCACCGTGGATCGCAATTCCACCTTGGCGGATGTTGATGATTTGGTCAAGATGTTGACTATAGTAGTTCCACTCGAACGCGACGTAGTAAATCCGGGCACAGATGATACTGATCGGAATCGACCAGATGACGACATCGACCGCGTACTCTTCGTTGAAGCCGATCCGCTTCGACTCGAAGATCGCAATCAGGAGACCGACGACCGCACCGAGTGCGATGACGATCCCGTACCAGTAAATCGGTACAGGACCGAGTTCAATCGCCACGCGGTCAAACGTTGGTTGTACAGAGGCTAAAGTTCCCATCAAAGACCACCATTCCCATCTTCAATTGCTTGCGCGAGACGTCCCGCGAATTCTTCTGCTGTGTTGATGCCCATGTTCTTCAGACGATAGTTCATCGCTGCGACTTCGATGATGACAGCAAGGTTTCGTCCGGGACGAACCGGAATCGTCAGGAACGGAATTTCCGTATCGATGATTTGGAGTGTCTCTTGGTCCAGACCGACGCGGTCATAGACTTTCGATTGATCCCAAATCTCGAGGTTACAGACGAGGCTGATCTTCTTATGCGAGCGAACCGCACCTGCACCAAACAACGTCATCACGTCAATGATCCCGATTCCACGAATCTCAAGCAGATGTTGAATCAACTTCGGTGCTGTCCCAACGAGAATCCCGTCACCAGTTTGACGAATCTCAACTGAGTCATCTGCCACTAAGCGGTGACCACGCTTAACGAGTTCGAGTGCCGTTTCCGATTTACCGACACCACTTGCCCCTTTGATGAAGACACCGACACCATAGATATCGACGAGGACACCATGCATCGCTGTCGTTGGTGCGAGTTCCGCTTCGAGGAAGTTCGTGATTTGTGACTCGACCGATGTCGTATGCCCTTTTGTCGTCAACAGTGGCACGTTCGTCTCGTCTGCGGCTTGGATGATCGCTTCCGGTACTTCAAATCCACGTGTGATCAAGATACCAGGTGTTTCATCCGTACAGAGGACATTCGCTCGTTCGCGTTGTTCCTCGTACGTTAAATTATTGAAGAACGTCAATTCTGTTTTTCCGAGAATTTGAAGACGTTCTGCCGGGTAATAGGCATAATAACCGGCAAGCACAAGGCCAGGTCGGCACAAATCAGCCGTCAGAATCGGGCGATGTAAGCCCTCTTCTCCCGTGACGATGTGGAGATTGAATTGTTTTACGATTTCAGCTGTTCGCACTTTTGGTTGCACGCTTCGTCAGCCCCTTTCACTTGAAGTATTGTACCATATTTTTATTCGATTCATGGAATTGGATTAGAAGCATGATTTCTTGGGAATGGAATAAAGAGTTAATATTTTGAAGGAGGTTTTGCCGTGATGTCAGGCGGTGGTATCGGATTGATTTTAGTCATTATCTTATTTGCGGTTCTAGCGATTGCTGGTTTCGTCTATCTCATCATCTCACTGATTGATATGTGGAAAGCGTATTCGCGTAATCAAGATCAAACTGCCCTCTTATTCTTCATCATCTCGATCATCGGAATCTTCATCAGTGGTTCATTCATTTCCTACGTCCTCGCGATCATTTTCTATTGGAATCGCGCACGTGGAAAGAGTTGGCTCGGAATCGGTCTGATTCTCGTTTCGATCGTTCTTGCAATCATCGGTGTCATTACCTTACTCTCGTTCGGTTACGACATGAATAATATCGAGAACATGAACTTCGACGAGCCGATGATGGATCAGGATTACGATTATTAATGTAAGTTACACCCATCCTTTTCAGTGAGGATGGGTGGTTTTTTTATGTAGCTGACGAAGCCCCGCTCGCGTGACTCCTACAGGAAAAAGCGCGGACATCCGCGCTGTCAGAGACAAACGAGACCCGGCTACTCGTTCCTAGAACGACGTAGCCGCGGCTTGTGTCTCGCCTGAGGAAAGCACGCAAAGCGGATGCGACGTCATAAGAAAAGCGCAACCTCTTTTTCAAGAAGTTGCGCTCGTATGCTTATAACGCTTGTGGGCTGAGGTGAACACCGTGCGTGACCGAAATCGTACCTGTCTTCGTATCCGCTTCAACCTCGATTTTTGGTGAGCGACCGCGACCTGATACGAAATGTAATTTCCGGTTAACGATCTCTTTTTGATCCCGGATTAATTCCATGTCATCAAGATTGCAGTTGAGACCACCGAAGTTTGTCTCAAGCTCCCCGTAGACTTCAGCGCCGTGCGGCAACATCAAAGCGATGCTTCCGGCAAGCGACGACGCTTTGACCTTCGCGTTTTGCACGGTCTTCAGCTCACAGCGGACGTTTCCGTTCGCTGTTTTCAGTTCTGAACGTTCGAAGACACCTGTCGTGATGATTTGTCCGTTGGCTGTCTTCGCCTTCAAGACTTTCAGCTCCGACTCTTCGATTTCAATAGAACCGTTCGCTGTCGATACTTTGACATCCTCACTGAACAGGTCACGGACGTTGACTCGACCGTTTGCTGTCATCAGTTGAGCGGATGTCGTATCGAGTGACGTCAACGAAATTTCTCCGTTCAGCGTCTGTAAGACGAATGATTCGTAATGACGGCGTGGTACTTTCAGATGGACTGTCGCACGGACACTCTTATCCTTCAAACGGATCGAGAGTGTGTTCGCCGATACCGCGTGTTGCACAGCGGCTTGAAGTTGCTCAAGCGCCTGTTCTTCCGTCACCTGTTGGCGACGGAGCGGACGTCCTGTCACCGTCAATTCGCATTCTTCAAGATCACTCGGTTCGACGACCAAGTTCGCATTGAACAGATCGACGTGAACCGTCTCACCGCTGAACGGGAATTGTTTGACGTAGGTGACGTTCGGACCGGACGCCTGATTAAGCGAAAGATCACTGTCCTTGATCCGGCTGACGAGATTATCGAACGCTGACATGACTTTCGTCGTCAGTGAATCGACGGAATACTGGTCGACCCGATCATATTGTTCTGGTTCATCGACGTACTTATGTTCACTGGCAGAAGTTGCACGTTCGTCGATTGATTCGAGTCGCTCGAGTTTATCGAGTGCCTCATCAATCGTTAACTTTCCTTCTTTGACTTGCTCCAATATCAATTGACGCATATCTTGCTTCATGAACCGTTCCCTCCTATTCTTGAACCTCAAACGTGTGTTACATGATACTTTCGTTTAAGTTCCCTTAGTTCCTTCCTACGAATCCTCATCCACAAAAGTTTCACGATTCAATTCGTGCCGCATCGCGTTCAAGGACAGGTGCGAGGTATCGTCCCGTGTAAGATGCTTCGACTTCAGCGATGTGTTCCGGTGTCCCGGCAGCAACGATCGTTCCGCCACCGTCGCCCCCTTCTGGTCCAAGATCAATCAAGTAGTCTGCCGTCTTGATGACGTCTAAATTGTGTTCGATGACGAGTACCGTATCACCATTGTCGACGAGACGTTGCAAGACTTTCAACAGACGAGCGATATCATGGACGTGCAGTCCTGTCGTCGGCTCATCGAGAATATAGATCGTCTTCCCAGTCGAGCGCTTATGCAACTCGGACGCCAATTTAACACGTTGCGCTTCCCCGCCGGACAGCTCCGTCGCTGGTTGACCGAGACGCATGTACGTGAGTCCAACGTCAGCGATCGTCTGCAGTTTCCGCGTGATCTTCGGAATGTTCTCGAAGAAGGCGAGTGCATCTTCAACCGTCATCTCAAGCACGTCAGCAATCGTTCTGCCTTTATATTTCACTTCGAGTGTTTCGCGGTTGTAGCGTTTCCCGTGACAGACTTCACACGGAACATAAACGTCCGGTAAGAAGTGCATCTCAATCTTGATGATCCCGTCGCCACGACACGCTTC
Organism: Exiguobacterium sp. KKBO11; assembly: GCF_001644945.1. Taxonomy (NCBI): domain Bacteria; kingdom Bacillati; phylum Bacillota; class Bacilli; order Caryophanales; genus Exiguobacterium; species Exiguobacterium sp. KKBO11. Next base: position 392,263 of record NZ_LUCU01000011.1, on the reverse strand, counting down.
ACAGCGTCCACCCTTGATGTTGAAACTGAAACGTCCTTTTTTGTAACCACGGAGTTTCGCTTCGTTCGTCGAAGCAAAGACGTCACGAATGTCATCGAAGACACCCGTATACGTTGCTGGGTTCGAGCGCGGTGTCCGACCAATCGGTGACTGGTCGATGTCGATGACCTTATCGATTTGATCCAGACCCGTGATCCCTTTATGAGCACCCGGTTTTTCCTTCGCCCGGTTCATCTCGTGCGCAATCGTCTTATAGAGAATTTCATTGATCAACGTCGATTTCCCGGAGCCCGAGACACCGGTGACGGCGACGAACAGACCCAGCGGAATGTCGACATCGACGTTCTTCAAGTTGTTTTCCGATGCTTTGTAGATATGGAGCATCCGACCGTCTGGCTCTTTGCGTGTCGACGGAACAGGAATGAACTTCTTCCCGGACAAGTATTGACCAGTCAACGAGTTCGCATCCTGCATCAACTCTTCCGGTTTCCCGGCTGCCGTGACGAATCCACCGTGATCGCCGGCACCAGGTCCGATATCGATCAAGTAGTCGGCTGCCATCATCGTGTCTTCATCGTGTTCGACGACGATCAGCGTGTTGCCGAGATCACGCATCGCCTTCAGCGTATTGATCAGACGATCATTATCACGTTGGTGTAAACCGATCGATGGTTCATCGAGAACGTAGAGGACGCCCGTCAGACGCGAACCGATTTGTGTCGCAAGACGAATCCGTTGCGCTTCCCCACCGGACAATGTCCCCGCTGCGCGTGAGATTGTCAGGTAATCGAGACCGACGTTCTCAAGGAACGACGCCCGTTCATGAATCTCACGGACGATCATCCGCGAAATCGTCTGATCCTTCTCACTTAATTTCTCCGGTAGTTCGTCGAAGAACATGACCGCTTGTTTAACAGACATCTTCGTCACTTCACCGATATGGTGATCGGATACTTTGACGGCGAGCGATTCCCGTTTCAAGCGATGTCCTTTACACGTCGGACACGCCTTCTTCGCCATGTAGCCTTCCATCTGTTCCCGGATATAATCAGACGACGTCTCCTTGAAACGACGTTGTAAGTTATTGAGGACCCCTTCGAAGTAGAGGTTCGTATTTCGGACCATCCCAAAGTCATTCTCATAACGGAAGTGAATCTCTTCCTTCGTGTTTCCGTTCAAGATCGTTTCGCGATGTTCTTCTGACAATTGTTCGAACGGTGTATCCATATCGATCTTGAAGTGGTCACAGACCGCTTTGAGTAATTGTGGATAATACTGCGAGCTCGTCGGTTCCCACGCCACGATTGCCCCTTCGTTCAATGACTTATCGGGATGCGGCACGACGAGATCAACATCGACCTCAAGCTTCGTTCCGAGACCATCACATGACGTACAAGCACCAAACGGTGAGTTGAACGAGAACATCCGTGGTTCGAGTTCGCCGATTGAGAAGCCACAGATCGGACAAGCATGATGTTCACTGAACAACAATTCGTTGCCGTCCATCGTATCGACGATGACCCGACCATCCGCGAGGCGAAGTGCAGTCTCGAGTGAGTCCGCAAGACGGGCTTCGACATCTGGTCGCACGACGACACGGTCGACGACGACTTCGATCGAGTGTTTCTTGTTTTTCTCAAGCGTGATCTCTTCGGCGAGATCCATCGTCTCTCCGTTGACACGGACGCGGACGAAGCCTTCCTTCTTCAAATCGTCGAGCACCTTGACGTGCGTTCCTTTTCGTCCGGAAACGATTGGCGCGAGAATTTGCAGACGAGTCCGCTCCGGCAACTCCATCACTTGGTCGACCATCTGACTGATCGTCTGGCTCGAAATCTCGATTCCGTGATTCGGACAAATCGGTTTACCGATCCGTGCGTACAATAGACGCAAATAATCATAGATCTCTGTGACCGTTCCAACTGTTGAACGTGGGTTTTTACTCGTCGTCTTCTGGTCGATTGAAATTGCTGGACTCAGTCCTTCGATCGTGTCGACATCCGGTTTATCCATCTGTCCGAGGAACTGACGGGCATAGGCAGATAAACTTTCGACATAACGCCGTTGTCCTTCCGCGTAAATCGTATCGAAGGCAAGCGATGATTTCCCTGACCCGGACAAGCCCGTCAAGACGACGAGCTGATCGCGGGGGATTTCGACATCGATGTTTTGTAGATTATTGACGCGAGCGCCTTTGATGATAATCTGATTCTTCTTTTCTCCCAACTTAGGCACCTGCTTTCAATTCTAATATGAGGTCGCGGAGCTCAGCAGCTCGTTCGAACTGCATGTCTTTCGCCGCTTGACGCATCTCTTGGTCGAGCTGCTCAAGCAACGTTTCGCGCTCCGGTTTTTTGAGTTTGTTGAACTTCTCGAGTTTTTCGACGGTGTCGTCGCTCTCGATCGTCGTACTGATGACACCACGGACATCCTTTTTAATCGTCTGCGGGGTGATGCCATGTTCTTCGTTGAACGCCATCTGGATTGCGCGACGGCGTTCCGTCTCATCGATCGCGCGTTGCATCGAATCGGTGACTTTATCAGCAAACAAGATGACGTGTCCTTCCGAGTTCCGAGCCGCCCGACCAATCGTTTGAATCAGCGAACGGTCCGACCGGAGGAACCCTTCCTTATCGGCATCAAGAATCGTCACGAGTGAGACTTCCGGAATATCGAGTCCTTCTCGTAACAAGTTGATCCCGACAAGGACATCGTATTTCCCGAGCCGCAAGTCACGGATGATTTCAATCCGTTCCAGCGTCTTGATCTCCGAGTGCATGTAGTTGACCTTGACGCCATTCTCTTTCAAGTAATCGGTCAAGTCTTCTGCCATCTTCTTCGTCAGTGTCGTCACGAGAACACGTTCGTTCTTCGCGACCCGGTCACGGATGTTATCCATCAAGTAATCGATTTGTCCCGTGATCGGATGGATCTCGATCGTCGGATCAACGAGACCGGTCGGACGGATGATTTGCTCGACCATCTCTTTTGAATGTTCGAGTTCATACGGTCCTGGTGTCGCCGAGATATAGATCGCCTGACTGACTTTTTCCTCAAACTCCTCGAACCGTAACGGACGGTTGTCTTTTGCCGACGGGAGACGGAAACCGTGGTCGACGAGGACTTGTTTCCGCGCCTGGTCTCCGTTGTACATCCCGCGAATTTGCGGCAGCGTGACGTGCGACTCATCGGCAACGAGTAAGAAGTCCTTCGGGAAGTAGTCAAGCAACGTATACGGTGTTGCCCCTTCCGGCATCAAGTTCAAGTGACGCGAGTAATTCTCGATTCCGGAGCAATAGCCCATTTCACGCATCATCTCAAGATCATAGTTCGTCCGTTGTTCGAGCCGTTGCGCTTCAAGCAACTGATTGTCTTCACGTAACTTCGCAAGCTGGACCTCTAGTTCCTTCTCGATGTTCGCAATCGCTTTCTGCAGACGGGTATCCCCCGTCACGAAGTGGGACGCCGGGAAGATCGAGATGTGCTCGCGGTCCGCAACGATCTCACCTGTCAGCGGATCCATGTCACGGATCCGTTCGATCTCGTCACCGAAGAACTCGACACGGACACACTGTTCGTCGCGTGACGCCGGGAATATTTCGACGACGTCTCCGCGGACGCGGAACCGTCCGCGCTGGAAGTCGATGTCGTTACGCTCATACTGAATGTCGATCAGACGACGGAGCATCTCGTTTCGCCCCATCTCATTGCCGACACGCAGGGACAAGACGTGGTTGTTGTACTCTTCCGGGTTACCGAGACCATAGATACAGGAGACAGACGCAACGATCAAGACGTCCTCCCGTTCGAACAGGGCGGACGTCGCCGAGTGACGTAGTTTATCAATCTCATCGTTGATCGAAGAGTCCTTCTCAATGAACGTATCCGTCGATGGGACATACGCCTCCGGTTGATAATAATCATAAAAACTAACGAAGTATTCGACCGCATTGTTCGGAAAGAATTCCTTGAACTCCGAGTAGAGTTGTCCCGCTAGTGTTTTGTTGTGGGCAAGGACGAGCGTCGGTTTCTTGATTTCCTTGATGACGTTCGAGACCGTGAACGTCTTCCCGGTACCGGTCGCCCCAAGCAACGTCTGATGTCGTTCGCCTTGTTTTAGCCCAGTCACCAATTTTTCGATTGCCGTCGGCTGATCACCGCCTGGCTCAAATGGTGAAACGAGTTCAAAATCCATCGTTTGCTTCCCCCTCATCACGTAAAAAATCTATTTTTATTGTACCACTTTACGAACAAACATTCGATTATGAAGTGCTCCTTTTAGGAAGTTACCCTTTTTTTCGAAAATGCAAAAGTTTCTTTTTGCTTCGAGTGTTGATCCTCGATTTTTCTGCCGACAAAAAAATCCCCGTCACGGCTGTTCCGTGACAGGGATGTACTCGTTAATGCAAGGACCGCACTTTAGTGCGACCATGGACCGGCTCGTTGACGAACAGAATACCAAGTTCATGATGATCTTGTTCGTAGAAGGCACGTTGCGCAAACCGGATGTCGCCGTTATGGTTCATGACTTCAAGACGTAGATACGGTTTGTGTTTTTGGATGGCTTCGTAGAACGATGTTTCCGAATCGACCTTCTCACCATTGACTTTATAAATCGCTTCGCCCGGAATCAAGCCCATCTCGGCAGCTGGTTTATCAGGTAGCGTTCCGAGAATGACGGCACCACGCGTTCCATTGAGGAACAATGGTGTCTGTGCCCGGTTCAAGCGTTTGACCCGCTGATGCAATAGGATATGCAGAACGAGCAACAAGACGATCCCGTACAGCCATTCAGCTTGTCCGGTGACGTATGCAAGAACCGTCAAGAGAATCGCGACGAGACTCGTAATCAAACGTCCTTGAACGAGTGGACGCATCAATTCTTTCGGCAACTTACCCGTAAAGAGGAAGCTGAAGCCGATCGGTAACCAAAGCACGATCGGAACGAGCTCTGGGAAGCTGTAACGTGGCCACCAGGCTTCAAGCACGTCACCCGGAACAAAGACGAGCAAGGGCAATAGCCAAAGTTTATTCGCTGACAGCCCACCGATGAAGCGACCACGCTTCGAGACGACGAGTGACGGTGACAGGCGTCGCTGCCCGCGCCACCAGACGAGGAGACATTCCGCGACGAGCGTTAACGTCGCAAGCAATAAAATCATTTTCGGCTCAACCGCTCGAACCGGATCAAGACGTGAATCCATTAGGAACCAGCCGGCAAGTCCAAGCAAGACGATCGGCCAAAGCGGTACGTTCAAGCGAACGATCCCGACCAACAGCAAGACGCTCGAGAGCCCGAGTAACAACAGAGCGTATTGCGGCGTCAGCGTCAATCCGAGCCAGCCACTGGCGACGGATAAGACGAGACCAATTAGTAACCCGGGTAAAAGTGTTTCGAGGACATCGCTTCGTTTACCATGTGTCCGGGAGCGGAACAATCCGCGTTCCCGTTTGACACGCCGGATGCCGATGACCCAACTGACAAGGAGTGCTAACCACAAGGTCGGACTGGCGATGAGACTAATCGCGGTCCAACCAATTTCATCGAGTAATTCCACGCGCATTCAGACCTCTTTCCATTCCTTATTATTGAGCAGCGACCTCGAGTGCTTTTTTTCGCTGGACGTCATTTTTGTCGTCCTCGAGTTTCTTCAGGAGACGTGTCTCCATCTCACCCGCTGTCTGCTGATCGATTTTTCCAGTGACGTCGAGTTTCGCATCCTTTTGTAAGGCTTCGACAGCTTGCTTCATCGTGTCACCGAAATACCCATCCTGTCCTTTTGGCTCGTAACCGATCGCTTCGAGGACTAAGTGAGCGTTTTCGACCGATTTACCGTAGTCACCGACTGCAAGTGACTTCTGATCAGTCAGGATCTTCGTGACGTTGAAGTATGCTGGTTGCTTGACTTCGATTGTTGGCTTGACGCCCTTTTTGTGGATCCAGTTGCCGTCCGGCGTCAGCCATTTGTTCGTCGTCAACTTCAAATCACTACCGTCCTTCAGATCATACGCACTTTGGACGATTCCTTTACCGAACGATTTCGTACCGACGACCTCAGCCCCGGCACCTTCCTTCAGACCAGCCGCCAAAATCTCGGATGCTGACGCTGATCCGCCGTCTTCGAGCACGACGATGTTATAAGGTTTCTTCTCGTCTGCCTTCCCGAATTCCTGCTGCCGCTCTCCCTTATTGTTCTCGACTTGATAAATCGGAACGTCCTTCGGAATGAACGGTGCAATCATGCTTGAGACAGCCGTCAAAAGACCACCCGGATTCCCACGGACGTCGATGACGAGTCCATCGATGTTCTGACTCTCTAGTTTCGCGAGCCCCTTCTCGAACTCTTTAGCCGTCGGTTCTGAGAACTGCGTCACTTGCAAGACACCAATTTTCTTCCCGTTGACGTCTTCCGTCGACGTATAGACCGTTTCGATCGGAATCGTATCCCGTTTGATCGTGATGTCCATCGCATCTTGTCCACTACGTTGAATTGTTAGGACGACGTTCGTTCCTTTTTCACCACGGATTTTCTTGACCGCCTGATCCGTCTTTTGCCCTTTCGTCGACTTACCGTCGATTTCTAAGATGACGTCACCAGGTTTGATCCCGGCTTTTTCAGCGGGTGATCCCTTAATCGGTGAGACGATGACGATCGATTCACCTTTTTGTTCAAGCGTCGCACCAATCCCTTCGAAGGAAGACGATAGATTCGTATTGAACGATGCTGTCTCCGACTCGTCCATGTAGACCGAGTATGGGTCGTCGAGCACTTCCGCCATGCCAGATAGCGCACCGTCCAGCAGTTCTTTATCTGTCACGTCCTCTAGATAATTCTGTTCGATCATTTGACGAACCTGATCAACTTTTTTCCAATCACCCGTCGCATTCGCAGACGACGATGACGTCGAGACAGAATCCGTTCCGCCAGCCGCTAACATTCCGACGGCGCCTGCCCCTAAACCAAGCCCGAAGGTACTGACCGCGATGACTGCTGTTGTAGATTTTTTCACGCTTGATTCCCCACTTCCGTTAAAAAACGCAGTATTTTTTTCAGTATAGCAAAAAAAGATAGGTTACCCTATCTTTTCGGTATTCTATGGGATGTCAAAAGATGTACGGTGCCGGGTCCACTGCATTCGGTTGTCCGACCGCCCACTCTCCCTTATGCAATTCGAAATGCAGATGCGGTCCAGTCGACCAGCCGGTTGAGCCAAGCGTCCCGACCGTTTGACCTGGCATGACCGTTTGTCCCGCAGACACACTGATTGAGTCAAGATGCGCATAGACGGTCGTATAGACCTGTCTGTCAATCAAATGCGTCACCATAACGACATTTCCATAACCGGTCGCACTACCGGCACGGAGGACGATACCACCAGCTGCCGCATGAATCGGAGTTCCTTTCGCATTGACGAGATCGATGCCCGTATGCAACTCCGGTTTCCCTGTCAATGGATTATTCCGCGGACCAAATGGTGACGAAACATAGCCTTTGACTGGTAAGTGGAACGGGCGACTCACGTCGACATCAACACTCGTATCCGGTGCTGCACTTGGCGTCTCGGTCTCAGGAACCGACGTCTCTGTTTTTGGCGTCTCTGCTTTCGGCGGCGCATCTCCTTGTTTCTGTTCCTGTTGTGCCGCTGCCTCTCGTGCAGCTTCAGCAGCTTCTGCGGCTTCCGCTTGACGCTTGGCTTCTGCTGCCCGTGCCGCTTCTTCGGCTTTCCGTTTCGCCTCTTCTTTTGCTTTCCGTTCCGCTTCTTGCAGGGCAATCAATTCGTTTTGGATCAAACGACGCTGATCCGCGAGGATTTCCGCCTCTTCGGCTTTCGAAAACTGCTCTTGTTGCAGTTCCTTAACCTTTGTGTTCAACTGGACGACGAGCTTTCGCTTCAAATCAGACTCCGCGATGATCCGCGTCTGAAGCACGAGTAACTTCCGTTGTTCCTGTTTCATGCTCTCCAGTAATAACGCTTGTTCCGAGCGCTGTTCGTTCAGTTGCTTGACGTTCGCCTTATAAGCTTGCAAGACATTATCATCTTGCTTGATGATCTCACTGACCGTACTGAAACGCGAAATCAAATCACCAAAATCCTTTGCGTCGAGCAGGACCTCGATGTATTTGACGTCTCCTTTTTGCTGGACGGCACGCAATCGGCTTCCGAGCAAATCTTCTTGCTGATGCAGTTCCTTCAACGTCTCGGAAATCGCTTCTTCCGTCAGACGCAATTGTTCCTTAGATGCAGCAACAGCCGCTTGTTGATCGGCTATTTTAAGCGCTAAATCATCCAAACGGCTGTTGACTTCATCCAGTTGCGCACGGGCTTCCTTGCGCTCCTGTTTCGTCAAGATCAACTTCTCTGATGTCTGATTCTGTGATCGTTCCGTCTCTTTTAGACGACTTTCGACCTCCTGTTGTTCCTTCAGCAAATCTTCTTTCGACGCGGCATCAACGGACACACTAGTTCCAATCAAAGCTAAGCTCAGGACGGCAGAATAGAATCGGACTTTCATGAGAAGCATCTCTCCTCTATTTTATTTTTGAGTGAATCACTTAAATCTTCAAGAAACGACCGAGTGATGTCGTAGATCCCCATACACCGATGAATGCACCGAGTCCGAGCAGGATCAAGACGACTTGTGCCGACAGTTCACCTGGTGGAATCAGCGAGAAGATTCCCGCATTCACAGTTGTCAGTTGGGGTTGGATCGCGTTGTATGAGACTTCGTAACCGAAGTAGACGACAACGATCGGGATGATGGCACCTAGTATGCCCATCAATAAGCCTTCGACGAAGAACGGTGCACGGATGAATCCGTTTTTCGCTCCGACGAGGCGCATGATCTCGATTTCCCGGCGACGGGAGAAGATCGTGACTTTAATCGTGTTCGAAATGAGGAACATTGCCATGAACGTCAAGCCGACGATCAGGATGATTCCACCGATCCGAACTCCTTCAAGGAAGTTAAACATCTTTTTAACATAGTCCTTACCATATTCGACACTATCTACATTTTCCATTTTTTTGATGGAATTTGCAAGTGTTTCTGTCTCTTTTGGTGAGGTAGCTTTGACGATATATCGGTCGTGAAGTGGGTTATCCTTTTCAACCGACTGATAGGCTTGTGATCCTTCGCCAAGTTGCTCCTTGAAGCGGTCCAGTTCTTCTTCTTTCGAACTATAACGAACAGAGTTGACACCCGGCATCTGCTTGAGGGAGTCACCCACTGCATCAATCTTCGACTGGTCTGCTTCTCGTTCGACGAACACTTGGATTTCAACGTCTTTTTCGACGTTATCGGAAATCTTGTTGACGTTGAACATGAGCATTGCGAATATTCCTACGAGAAGTAACGTGACGGTAACAGCACTGACAGAAGCGAATGTCATCCAGCCGTTCCGGACGAGACCTTTTGCCCCTTCCCGTAAATGACGGAATCCATTAAACTTCATAGCCGTACATTCCTTTCTCTTCGTCTCGGACGATTTTTCCTCCGTCGATCGCTAAGACACGATGACGCATCTTGTTAACGATGTCTCGGTTGTGTGTCGCCATTACGACCGTTGTCCCACGGCGATAAATTTCTTCGAATACTTCCATGATCTCCCATGCTGTATCCGGGTCCAGGTTCCCAGTCGGCTCATCGGCGATGACGAGTGACGGACGATTGACGATGGCTCTCGCGATCGAGATCCGTTGTTGTTCGCCCCCAGATAATTCATCCGGATAGTTGCGCTCTTTATGCTTGAGCTTCACGAGATCGAGGACCTCGAGAACTTTCTTCCGGATTTGTGATTTGTCTTCTCCTACGACTTCTAGCGCGAAGGCGACATTTTCATAAACCGTCAATGACGGGAGTAGTTTGAAATCTTGGAAGATGACGCCGATTTGGCGACGAAGTTCGGGGATTTGACGGTTCTTCAGCTTACCGACTTCGATTCCTTTAAATAAAAATGAACCGCTCGTTGGTTTCTCTTCGCGGTACATCATTTTCATGAATGTTGATTTACCCGCACCCGACGGACCGACGATATAGACGAATTCGCCTTGATTGATCGTCAAATCGACCTCACGGAGTGCCGTGACGCCGTTCGGATAAATCTTACTGATTCGTTGCATCTTGATCACGTACTTCACATCCTTACTTATTTACTGATGCTGAATGGATAGGTCCAAAAACCTACCGACCACCATTATAACAGGGACGAAATTGAACGCACATTACAATCAAATGTCATTTCAGGCGATTATACCACAAAAAAGAGGCACGAATGACGAACACATGTCGTGTGTGTCATCTCGTACCCCATCATATCCCATAATTACTTTTTATCCGCGAGCCAGTCAGCAACGGCAACGATTTCTTCATCCTCTTTGAGGATTCCAGCAGGCATTTGCCCTTTCCCGTTTTTGATGATTTCCTGGATCTCTTCTGAAGAATACTTCGAGCCGACCTTCGTCAGGTTCGGTCCGACATTTCCTTCAAGGTTGTTCCCGTGACACGATGCACAGTTGTTCGCGAAGATTTTTTCCGCATCAACAGCTGTTTCCGTCTTTGACGAATCATCGTTCATCGTCGACTCTTCCTTCGTGCTTGACGAATCGCTAGAGCTTGAGTCGTCACTACCGCCACATGCTGCGAGCGCAAGTGTCGTTCCTAACCCTAACGCGAGTAACAAGTTTTTCAGCTTCATCCGGATATCCCCCTCTATAAGTATCTAAGTAAACGCTTCTGACCTAGTTAGAGTATAACCGTTATCCGGAAGAGTTAATCGTGATTTCACAAAAACTTCACGAGTTCGGAACAATTACGGCACATTCCGGTAGCGTTTGTCGTCCGTAAAGCCAAGTCCCAGTACTTCATGCGCTTCACTGACGACGAGGAATGCCGATGGATCAATGTGTTTGACGATTTCTTTAAGCGTTGTGATTTCCCCTTGACGGACTACGACCATCAGCATCGGTTTCCGTGTCCGTGTGAACGCACCTGCCGCCTCGATTTCCGTCGCCCCACGATCAAGCGTCTCGAAGATTTCCTTCACTAACGCTTCCCGCTGATCAGAGATGATATAGGCGAGCTTGTCGTTCGTGATCCCGAGCTGGACGACGTCGATCATCTTGATCGTGATGAACAAGGCGACGAGCGCATACAATCCGATCTCGAGCGAGAAGATCGTCGCCGCACTGATGACTATCGTTCCGTCGAGCAAGGCGATACAGAGATGAAGCGGCAATTTCGTGAAGCGATGCAGGATTTGCGCGATCAAATCCATTCCCCCAGTCGACGCCCGTCCCCGGAAGATCAGACCGAGCCCGATCCCGACACCGGCACCGCCGAAGATCGCGGCAAGCATCGGATTCATCGTCGCAGCCGGAACATCGAACCGTTCGTAGACGAGGATGACGACCGGTAAAAAGATTGAACCGACGAGTGATTTGACACCAAAGCCCATCCCGAGGATCATCCACCCGATCGCGAGCAAGACGACGTTCGCGACGAGCTGGAACAAGCCTGGCGAGATCCCGAACAAATCGTTCAAGACGATTGATAAGCCACTAACGCCTCCTGAGGCGAGTTGATTCGGTGCTAAAAACAAACTAAAGGCACTTGCGACGAACAAGGACCCGATTAACAAATACGCATAATCGCGCACGACTTCCTGACGCGTCGATGTCATGACATTCCATTTCCCCTTATCGATTGATTCTCGTGTTTCATTTTAGCGGAAAAGTCAGACAACGACTAGAGAGGCGGAACAACTCACAGTGTTCCCTTTATACCGCACTAAAGGGCGGACTGTAGCGGACGATGCCGCTAACGCCACGCAATCCATTTCGTTCAAGCGCAAGAACGAGAAAGACCTCTGGCGGAACGGGGAACGGCGGCTGAATATCATAGTCGATCGCCCGTTCGAAACCGAACTGTGGATAATAGCTGTCGTGACCAAGCACGACGATGTGTGATTCGCCAGCATCCCGCGCATCCTCGATCACTTGACGGATCAGTTCGGAACCAATCCCTTTTCGTTGCCAGACCGGCAGGACGCCGACTGGTGCTAAGGCAAGTGACGGGATGTCATCGATATGGATCCGGCTTAAGAGAACATGACCGACGATTTCCCCTTTGTCGGTCACGGCGACGCGACCAAAGACCGGTTGCGCCGCTTCGTCCTCGCGTAACGCATCAACGAGGTTCGCTTCGTTCGGTTGTTCGAACGCTGCTTCATGGACAAGCCGGATTCCTGCTGCATCCTTAAAGCCTTCTTTCCGAATAATCATCAGCTATTGCTCCCTTCGAGTGGTTTCGATGCGAGTAGCGTGAACTCGGACGGGATATTCTCATCGTTCCAGCCACGATGCTCGTCGAATCGTTCTAATGTGAAACGTGTCGCGATGACGCCGTTTAAGATCTCGCTCAGCGTAAAATAACGGACGGAGACGTCCGGAAAATCGGTTTGTTCCGCGTCCGTAAAGTGCGTCTTATACGCCAAATCGCCTGATTGCAACGCTTGATCGAAATAACGCGGTCGATACGTCAAATCCGCATCGATCCAGCGCCCGACTGGATGAAAATCGCTAAGGATCAACTGTCCACCAGGCCGCAAGATTGTAAAGAGAATCTGCAGAAACCGCTCGAGATCCGCAAAATAATGCAAAATCCCGCCTTCTAAGTAGAGGAGATCAAACGTATCACGATATCGTTCAAGATCGATCGCATAGAGATCACCGACGACATAGTGAATTGATGTCTCAGCATGGTGCGCCAGTTCAAGAGCATACTTGGCATTCTCCTCTGAGATATCAAACACCGTGACGTCCGCCCCGAGTAACGCTAACGGCACCGCCTTGCGTCCGTTCGAACCACAGATGTTCGCGATCGTCTTCCCGGCGACGTCTTCGAAATGACGACGATGTTTCTTCAAACATGCGGCGGGATCTTGTTTGATGATCGCAGCATATTCCGCCGGTGTTCCGTCGCGTTTCTCCCAAAATTCATACGCCCGGTACTCCCACGCTTGTTTGTTGATCCGACTTTGCTCCTGCATGACTGTTCCCCCTTTGACGGTCAAAAAACCAGTCGAACATCGTCCGACTGGTTGGTTGTCTTACATATTCATCAGACGGAGGTACGCATCGATGAAGCCCATGATGTCACCATCCATTGCTCCTTGCGTATTCCCGACTTCATAGTTCGTCCGGTGATCCTTGACCATGCTGTATGGGTGGAAGACGTACGAACGGATTTGGCTACCCCATGCGATATCCGATTTTTCACCACGGATTTCGTCGAGTTTCTTTTGTTGCTCTTCGATTTCGCGTTGGTAGAGTTTCGCTTTCAACATTTTCATTGCTGCTTCGCGGTTTTTGATCTGCGACCGTTCTTGTTGACAAGAGACGACGACGCCTGTCGGAACGTGTGTGATTCGGACAGCCGAGTCCGTCGTATTGATGTGCTGACCACCGGCACCAGAGGCACGGTACGTATCGATCCGTAAATCTTCCGTACGGACTTCGATGTCGATGTCATCGTTGAATTCCGGCATGACGTCACACGAGACGAACGATGTATGACGGCGACCTGACGAGTCAAACGGTGAGATCCGGACTAAACGATGGATCCCTTTTTCGGCTTTTAAGTATCCATAGGCATTGTGCCCTTGAATACGGAGCGTGACCGATTTAACACCTGCTTCATCACCCGGTTGGTAGTCCATCGTTTCGACTTTCCAGCCTTGCTTGTCGCAGAAACGTTGGTACATCCGCAACAGCATCGATGCCCAGTCTTGCGACTCGGTACCACCCGCACCTGGGTGTAACTCGAGGATTGCGTTGTTTGCGTCATACTCGCCGTTCAAGAGGATTTGTAGTTCGAAGTCTTCGAATTTCTTCTTGAGGTCGCCAAGTTCTGACTCGAGCTCTTCTTGAAGATCCGCATCCGGCTCTTCCTTGATCAATTCGTACGTCAAAGCGACGTTCTCGTGACCTGCTTCGAGTTCTTTGTATTTGTCGACCATCGCTTTTAAGCCGTTCGACTCATCGATGACTTTTTGTGCCGATTCCTGGTTGTTCCAGAAGTCTGGGTACGTCATCTCGTTTTCAAGTTCTTCGATCCGGGCAATCTTCGACTCGAGGTCGAGTGATGCCTTATATTCGTCGAGTTTCTTTTCCATCCACTCGGCGGTGTTGCGAATTTCTGCTAATTCCATGTGTTCCACCTTCTCTTTCCGTGAAAAGAGGCAGGAATCTCCTGCCTCTCTTTCAGTCGATTCATCACTTACGCCTGACGGCCGTGACAGTTCTTATATTTCTTACCGGATCCACACCAGCACGGATCGTTGCGTCCGATTTGATCGTTTGGATTTTTCCGGACCGGCTTTTTCTTGACCGCTTTATCTTCCTTACCCGAAACGGCGACTTCGTCTTGGACGACTTTTTCGCGTTTGAGGTTCGGATCGAGATCCGCCCGAAGGACGAATTGTGTCACTTCTTCAGCGATCGCAGCGTTCATCGCATCAAACATCATCGAACCTTCCGATTGGTATTCACGGAGCGGGTCGTTTTGACCGTATGCCCGGAGGTGAATCCCTTCACGGAGTTGATCCATTTGATCGATATGGTTCATCCAGTGTTGGTCGACCGCACGAAGAACGATGACTTTTTCGAACTCATCGAATGCTTCGGCTGGTATTTCTGACCGTTTGTGCTCGTAGTGTGCGAATGTCCGCTCTTTGAGCAACTCGATGATTTCTTCGCGTTCTTTTCCGAAGAGGTCGCTTTCCGTGACCTTCTCTTCGATTGCGAGCGTCTGGTTCGCCCATTCTGCGAGCGCACCGATGCTCCACTCTTCCGGTACGAACTCGACCGGCGTGTACTGATGGACGCCTGCTTCGATCGTCTGCTCGATCATCGGACGGACGATATCTGACACGGAACCCGCATCGAGAATCGCTGCCCGGTCCGCGTACATGACTTTCCGTTGGTCCGCCATGACGTTATCGTAGCCGAGGACTTGTTTCCGCGCATCGAAGTTGTTGCCTTCGACGCGTTTTTGAGCCGATTCAACGGCACGAGACACCATCCGGCTCTCGATTGGTTGCGAATCATCCATTCCGAGACGATCCATCATCGATTGCAGCGAATCAGAACCGAAACGACGCATCAACTCATCTTCAAGTGACAGATAGAATTGCGATGCCCCTGGATCTCCTTGACGACCGGCACGACCACGGAGCTGGTTATCGATCCGGCGTGATTCATGACGCTCTGTTCCGAGGATGTAGAGACCACCTTTTTCCAATACACCTTGACCAAGCTTGATGTCGGTACCACGACCAGCCATGTTCGTTGCGATCGTGACCGAGTTCGCTTGACCGGCGTTCTCGATGATTTCCGCTTCACGTGCGTGGTTCTTCGCGTTCAAGACTTCGTGACGGATGCCACGTTTCTTGAGGATGTTGCTGAGTAACTCCGACGTCTCAACGGCAACCGTACCGACGAGGACAGGCTGTCCTTCGCGGTGGGCACGTTCGATTTCGTCTGCGACGGCAGCGAACTTCCCGTTCATCGTCTTGAAGATCAAGTCCGGCATATCGTTTCGGACGACTGGTTTGTTCGTCGGAACCGGTACGACGTGCATGTTGTAGATGTTACGGAATTCTTCTTCCTCCGTCTTCGCTGTACCCGTCATCCCGGCAAGCTTCGTATACATCCGGAAGAAGTTTTGGTACGTGATCGTCGCAAGCGTCATCGATTCGCGTTGAATCTCGACGCCTTCCTTCGCTTCGATTGCTTGGTGCAGACCTTCCGAGTAACGACGCCCTTCCATGACACGACCTGTGAACTGGTCGATGATCATGACTTCGTCTTCACGAACCATATAGTCGACGTCGCGATGCATGACGGCGTTTGCCCGCAGTGCGAGGCTCAAATGATGGTTGAGTGAGACGTGCTCAAGACCGAACAGGTTATCGATGCCGAAGTATTTCTCAGCCCGGTCGATCCCTTGCTCCGTCAACAGAACACTCTTGGTTTTGATGTCGACTGTGTAGTCTTCATCTGCTTTCATGATTTTCGCGAATGTATCCGCTTGCGAATAGAGCGCTGTCGATTTCTCGGCAGACCCTGAGATGATGAGTGGTGTCCGTGCTTCATCGACGAGGATCGAGTCGACTTCATCGACGACAGCGTAATGGAGCGGTCGTTGGACACGGTCTTCTTTATAAAGGACCATGTTGTCACGCAAGTAGTCGAAACCGAACTCGTTGTTCGTTCCGTACGTGATGTCACAGCTGTAGGCTGCTTGTTTTTCCTGACGCGACATGCTTGAGAGGTTCAAGCCGACCGATAGACCAAGGGCCGCATAAAGAGGTTCCATGATGTCACGGTCACGTTTTGCGAGATATTCGTTGACGGTAACGACGTGAACGCCGTTGCCAGCGAGGGCATTCAAATAAACAGGGAGTGTCGCGACGAGTGTCTTACCTTCCCCGGTCTTCATTTCGGCGATATCCCCGTTGTGCAGGACATATCCACCGATCAACTGAACGCGGTAGTGGCGCATGCCGAGAACGCGTGTCGAAACTTCGCGACAGACGGCGAAAGCTTCCGGTAAAATATCATCTAAGTCTTCTCCGTTAGCGAGACGCTCACGGAATTCGACGACTTTCCCTTCGAGTTCTTGATCCGATAACGCACCGATTTGTGTCTCGAATGATTCCACAGCGTCTGCTGCTTTTTCGGCTTTCTTCAGGACACGTTTCGTTGGTGCAAATAATTCTTTTAGAAAATTAGCCATGCCTTACAGTCCCCTTACTTCGAACGATTCTTTGAACGAACAGAATTCCGAGATTTTTCCTTTATTCAGTGTACCGAATACGACGTCAAATTTCAACAAGCGGACCAAGCAGTGGTCTCGGTCTTTTGTCATAGAGCAAACGTACCTTGTGTAAAAATAGTTTTCCATCATATCAAAAAGGGACTCGCCCGTAAGAGCGAGTCCCTGTTGCATTCATTATTCTGGTTCAATCAAACCGTAACGACCATCCTTACGACGGTAGACGACGTTCGTGTTACCCGTTTCTGCGTCTGAGAAGACGAAGAATGCGTGTCCGAGCATGTCCATCTGAAGAATCGCTTCTTCCGTGTCCATTGGTTTGAGTGTGAAACGCTTCGTCCGAACGAGTTCGAGTTCTGCCTCGTCCTCTTCATAGACTGGCGCTTCCGCTTCCGGTCCTTCGAGCGTTTTGAAGTACTCTCCGATGCCGCCTTCTTTAGCGCGTCCTCTCCGGTTCAACTTTGTTTTGTGTTTCCGGATTTGACGTTCGAGCTTATCGACGACGAGGTCGATTGCTGCATACATATCGCCATTGATATCCTCTGCACGGAGCAAGAGGTTTGGCATTGGAATCGTCACTTCGACTTTTTGTTTCTCATTGTTGACTTTGAGATTGACATAAGCCGTTTGCGCTTCCGTAGGAGTTGTAAAATAACGAGTTAACTTTTCAAGCTTTTTCTCGACGTAATCCTTGAGAGCATCTGTGACGTCCAAGTTTTCACCGCGAATGTTGTAGATCATGTAAACTCCTCCTTAAGTAACCGGTTGAACCTATGAATTCGAGATGCTTCAGTCGTTTCCTTCTGAATATTCGAAATTCTTTGGTTCGTTTTTATTATAGCACGATAAGTGAAGGAAGACCATGAAAACGATGACATTCTCATGAATGTTCACTTCGGTTCTTAGCGTACGATAATATTGAAGCATGTTGATGTTAACGTATATACCCGTTTTATTCGAACTCAAAACAAAAACCGCTTTTAGGCGAATAGCCTAAAAACGGTGGCGGCTGCTATTGGATTAGATCTTTGAAACGTTCGCAGCTTGTGGACCACGATCGCCTTCAACGATTTCAAATTCCACTTCTTCGCCTTCTTCAAGTGATTTGTAACCATCGACTTGAATCGCTGAGAAGTGTACGAATACGTCTTTCGCGTCAGACGTCTCGATGAAACCATAACCCTTTTCAGCATTAAACCATTTTACTTTACCTTGTTCCATTCGAATTCACGTTCCCTTCGCAAACCAGAGTTCGAGAGCAAGCTCTCTACGGCTTAGTCTATCAAAAGAAGGAATTATTGACAATTAAAAATTCTGATTAATTTGAATTCATTCCGAAAAATGAATAATATTCCCTACTTATTGGTCTATATTTTAAAAAATTACGTTGTCATTACAGTTGTATTATTGTATTATATCGTTAGTAATTACCTATTTTATCCATTGTCCTATCTTAAGGAGGATGTAGTCGAATGCGACCATTCCATAATGACGAAAAGTATCGAATCACGAAACGGACGGTGGCGATTCTCCCGTGCTACGACATGATGAAGCAATCCATCATCGTACTCGAGGATGGCTCAACCATCATGACACCGCTTCGGCCGTATCAACTACTGCAGCTTTCCTGCAGGCAATACAACAGTTCCATTGAGGAACGCATCGTGACAGCAAAACGTGTCGCATCTGTAAAAGGAAAAGTCCCAGTCGTCATTGAACCGACACTTGGCCTCGTGTTTTTCCCAACGAAATCACCGAAACGTGATGATTGCGAGTGGTACGCTTGGAGCCACATGTCCGAAGTCATCGAGGAAGACGGACAGACGAAGCTCAAGACTCGTAATGGCATGATCCTTCCTGTAAACGCCTCTCCTTACATCGTCCGCAACCAAATGAAAGCAACTGGCGAGCTGATGGCTCGTTATCAACAATTGAACGCGATGACATTAGAGGAACGCTTTAATGCAATCAAATCTTAAGCAGTGACCGTAAAAAAATCAGGGTTGGGCGATGAATTCGCTCAATCCTTTTTGGTTTCTGCCGATATATAATGAGATGATAGTTTTAAAAAACAAGGAGGCTTCTCGATGAACATCCAATTGAACCCGGCACGTCCGGCGCAATCCCCTGGTCAGACGCCGCTTTCGGAGACGAAGACCTATAAGGGAACGGTCCTTGAGCAGACCGGACCACATACGGCTCTTGTCCAGGTCGGTCGGGATAAGATCGAGATGACCTTCACGGGCGACGTCCCGACAGGTGATTTCCAGTTCAAGGTCAAAGGACAGACCGCAGAAGGTTACTTGATTGAACAACTGACACCGGCGACACCGGATACGGAAACTCCACCTGTACTGTCCGTTCCCTCAAATGTTGATCCTGCTTTGCTAGAAGGCGTGCCGGCTGAACTAAAGCAAGCCGTTGCGAAGTTACTCGCAAGCGGTCAACTGCCGCAGACACCGGAAATCGTCGCCCAGCTCGTGACGGCATTGCAAGGCACGTACAAGGACTTAGCACTCGAACTCGTATCGCGACCAGACACGAAACTGCCCATTGACGCTGACGTCTTGATCGCGAGTCTTCTGGCGACGACGGAAGATTATCCGGACGTCCTCCCGGAGCGTGACGCCTTAAAGGAGCAGCCGACGTTCGAAAAAGCCGTCGCGCTTGACGTCGCTCGCGTCACACTACCGACGCAACGCGAGATCGAGACAGCGTCTCCCTTGCATATCCGGCAATACATTGAACACCTTCCAGCGGAGAAACGCCCGGCACTCGTCGCTACGCTCGAACGAGGCGATGTCGAAACAGTTCGTAAACAACTGACGCCCTACTTCCCGCAAGCGCCGCTTGAGCCGAAGACGAGCGTCCGCGAGCAACTGATCGGTCTGACGGCACGGGCAAGTCAACCGGAAGCTCAAGCAGCGCAAACGACACCGGTCCGCTCTGCCTTGACGCTCGTCCGCGAAGTGACGCCACGGCTTGCTGAGATTACGAACGATTTCAAGAGTCAACAGCGAACGATCGTCTCACAACTCCGGCAAATCGAACCGCTCGTTGAGACACGTCCTGTCCAGATGGTCGCCGTCATCGAGAGTACGGCGCAACGCTTAAAACAAATCTTCCAGCAAACGGATGCTTTACTGCATACCTCGATGAAGGATGAAAAACAGCTGATTCATTTCTTATCGAAACTCGAGCGGGGTGCGGAACTGGCGCTACTCGGACGTGGAACAGAGGCAAAAGCCGTCTTACAGGAAGTCCGAGTCGCCTTTGAAGCCTTCCGCTATGCGCCAGCGAACGTCCGTCCGACTTACTTACCGGAGATGCAGGGACTGCCACCGCAAGCACCAACGCTACCAGCGCAAGTAGCAACAAAAGCCGTTCCATATGAGCCGCAACAGAACAGCCCACGTCTTTTACAAGAGACCGTCCAAAAGACACTCCAGCTCCAGACGGCAGAACTGAAACTGAGTACACCGCCAGCGAATCCGGAAGCCGCCAAACTGCAGACATTCCTTGCAGCACAACAGCAAGTCAATAAACCGGACAGCCAGCAACAGTTGAACCAGATTCTGCTCGCCTTACCGGTCCAACTCGTCGAAGCGACGGCGGGACTCCACGTTCACTTGCAAAATAAACGCCCGGACGAAGTGATCGACTGGGAAAACAATACGTTGTATGTCCAGCTTAATACGCCGCGCCTCGGTGAAATCGGTGTCCGCGTTGAGACCGTCAACCGAAAGATGCAGATCACGATTGAAAATGATTTTCCGGTTCTTGAACAACTGGCGACCCCATTCCTCGACCGAACGACGGACGCCTTGCAAGCGACTGGTTACCAGGACGTCCGGATCCAGTTCCGTCCGTTCACGCGCGATCAAGTGACGGAGACCGTCAAGCAAGACGAGACGCCACGTGGCTACGACTACCGTATCTAAAAAGGAGAGACCGTTATGTATCAGAAAATCGATTTAACCGGACGCAAGACCGCTGCCGTCCTCCGCTACGATGAAGCATCCGGTCAAGCACCGGTCGTCGTCGCTCGGGCCAGCGGACAAGCTGCCGATCGAATCCTGCAAGAAGCACGAGCAAACGGTGTCGCGATCGAACACGATACGTCACTGCTCGGTCACTTACTTGATCTTGATCTCGGAACAGCGATTCCCCCGCAACTATACGACGTGATGGCAGAACTGCTCTTATTGATCGAAGAACTCGACAATGCGAAAGGACGACAAACATGACAGAACAAGAACTTTACGCGATGACCCCCCAACAGCTGACGGAAGTCATGTTGACGGGACTCGTCCTTCAATATGACCAGGCTCTTCTCGCGCGTGACGCGAACCGCTTTGACGAGGTCAACGCACGCTTACAAAAAGCTTATCAGTTACTCGGCAAATTGCAGGCAGGACTGCACGACGACGGTGGCATCATCACCGCACAACTCGATGCCCTCTACCACTACCTCGCCGAGCAGACCTTACAGGTCTATAAGACACCAAAGGTCCTCGACGAACTACTCGAACTGGCAGAAGACTTACGCGTCACTTGGCAAGCGGCACAAACCGTCGATCGACCACTCGTGCGCGCCGCACATCATCAACGATACGAAGGGATGGAATACGAATGAGAATCACGAATAACGTCCAAGCCTTAAAGGCTTATCGCAATCTCAGCATCAACCAGACGAACGTCAAGACAACGATGGATAAACTGTCAAGCGGTCAGAAGATCAACCGAGGTGCGGATGATGCCGCCGGTCTCGCGATCTCGGAGAAGATGCGTAATCGCTTGAAGGCACTTGATAAAGCAGAACAGAACGTCCTTGACGGTGTCTCGATGATTCAAACGGCTGAAGGTGGTTTGAGTGAGACACACAACCTGTTGCAACGGATGCGCGAACTCGCCGTCCAAGCGGGCAACGGCACGCTCGCAACGGAAGACCGGACAGCAATTCAAGAAGAGATCAACCAGCTGACGAACGAAGTCTCGCGGATTGCGAAGACGACCCAGTTCAACGGGAAAGAATTGTTGAGCGGCAAGTTCAACGATTCCGACAGTGCCCTGTTCATCCAAACGAATGCGGGAGCAAACGAAGGCATCTCGATCACGATTAACGACATGCAAGCCCTTGCGATTGGCGTCAGTTCAACGACACAAGCCGATTCCTCGATTCGTCCGCTTGATTTCCCTAGCGGTAGTGCACCTGAGTATGCCCTTAGCGTCATGACGGCAACGGACGCAAATGACGCGATCAGCCATTATACGAAAGCAATCGATACGATCTCCCAGCAACGGGCACAGCTCGGGGCGATCCAGAATCGATTTGAAGCGACGTCATCCGTCCTCAGTGTCAGCGTCGAAAACTTGACGGCATCGGAATCACGGATTCGCGATACTGATATGGCGCGTGAGATGATGGAATATGCGAAATACAACATCCTTAACCAATCGGGGATGGCGATGATCGCTCAAGCGAACGCCCTACCGCAAGGCGTCTTACAATTACTCAACTAAGGAGGCAGACCCGATGGATATCCGCCGCATCCAAGAAACGCAACGACTTCAGTCCTTAAAAGGTGGTCCCCGTGAAGTCGAAGCGTCGACGACCTTCTCTGCCTTGATGCAGGAGAAACGGGACCATAAAGGCTACGAGCGTTTGCAACAAAAGCTCGCCCTCGTCGAAGAACACGGCCAATTGCTCGCTGAGAGTCAGACGATCGAGCATCTCGAAAGCTATAAAGAAAAGATCAAGGACTTCTTAAAAGACGCCCTCGACCAATCGCAACAACTCGAAGAGAAGCGCGGCTTCAACCGCCGTGGTCGGACGAAAATCTATAAAGTCGTCGAACAAGTCGATGCGAAGCTCCTTCAGTTGACGGATACCGTCATCTCTGGCGAATCGCGCCGGCTCGATATCCTCGACCAAATCGGCGAGATCAAAGGGATGCTCGTCAACGTCTTCGTTTAATTCAAATTAGAGGAGTTCCTCCACATGCCAGACCTATATCTAAAAAAATGTACCTGTCCCTTCTGCCTGAAGACGACAGAAACGAAACGAGTCCTGTCGCGGCATATCCGTGTCGCTTCGACGGACTTTGATGGCTTCATCCGCCATCAAGGCGTCAACGTCTATCTTTACGAACCGGTTCAGTGTAGTCATTGTCGGTTCTTCTTCCACGAGTCGTTCGGAAAGTTATCACCAGACGTTCGGGCGACCTTACAAGATCACATCCTGCCGACGCTTCCTGTCTTACCATTTGCCGGGACGGAGCGGACGATCGAGCAGGCAATTCAGCTCTATAAGCTTTGTCTTTATACGGCTCAAGTGACAGAGCAAAAACCAGCAATCCAAGCAATGCTTGGAGTTCGTCTATCCTGGTTGCATCGTTTGACCGGTCAATCAGCGGAAGAACAACTCTGGGCCAACCGAGCAATCGAGAAGTATGTCTCGCTTTACGAAAATTACACATCCGTTAAAGAAAGTGGTATTCCAGAAGATGTTCTATGGCTTCGGATTGCTGATTTATATGCTGTGACAAAAGACAAAGAACATGCCCGTTTATGGTACAGCCGTTTGTTCCAAAGTCAAACGGCGACCGACAAAGTTAAAAAAGACGCACGAACCCACTGGGAATGGGTGCAAGAGCAGGATTGATCCTTGTTCGTCAATAGACGCAACAAGGATTTTTTTCACCACTCGTCGAAAGGAGCCAACACACCGCTTCAGGAAAGGAGGTCCGCGATGCGTCCGACGTTACCGCTTCTTTATTTACTCATCACCTATGGGCTGATGTTGCTCGTTAGCAGAACACCATTCGTTCCAATAATTGCCGTTCTTGCGACGCTACTTGCTGTGACGTTCGTCGCTGTTAAAGCCAGACGTTGGTTCTTTCCGAAACACCCGGAACGTTCGGTCGGCATCGCGATTCTCTTGTTCGCAAGTGGTCTCTGGATCAACTTTATCCTGACTTTCTTCCCGCACCCACCGGAAGTTGACTCTGCTGCCAACTTGACGTTGACTGCCTTTCTGATTCTGACCGCCATCGCCTTTGCCCGATTGATCGACTGGTCTTCGATTCGTCATGCACGGCTACTCTATATTGATGGTGTGCTCTTGTTCGGAATGGTTTTCGTTTTTGGTTATACGGTCATCCTGCGACACTTACCAACGTTCGCTCGCTCCGACATCGAGTTCGTTGCCATGCTAGGCTACGCGATTAGTTTCATTGCGCAGTTGTTCTTCTTTCTGATCTTATATGCGACAGGGCTTCGTGGACCAGCACACAGACGACTGATTCGGGCGGTGATGTTATTCATCTTGGCGAACTTCGGTTATTACACATTCTTCATTCGCGATCAATTAACGTTTGCCGCTTGCTTCTTTCCGCTCTATGCAGTCAGTTTGTTTGAGCTAGCTATCTACTTTAAAGATGTTCCACCGAAACAGCCGGCACGCGATCGGCTCGGTCGACCGTATTTGCCGTACATCAGTCTGCTCGTTCTATTGACGGGCATCACGTTCCTCCCGATGGCGCAGGATGTCTACTTCCCGACCCTGATCATCTTATTCTCGTTGTTTACGTTCCGGCAGTTTTTCTCAGAACGTCTCAATCGTCAGTTACTAACGGAACTCGAGACGTTCGAAGTCGATTTGACACACCGGATCGACCGCCATACAATGCAACTCGAACTCCGGAAGGAAGAGTATCGCCGTCTGTTCCTCGCCCACCCACAACCGATCATTCGTTTCGACGGCAATGGGCATGAGAAAGCGATGAATCCGGCAGCAGAACGTTACTTCCCGCACGGGTATGTTCCTGATGCGTTAGTCGATCAATTGATCGCGGCATTTCTGAAACTTGAAACCGGTGAAACACAGCTGTTGATGCGTCCCGTCGACGGACGGACATTCGAAGTGACGTTGATTCCGATTCCGGGTGAAGCAGATCTTTACGTCATTCTGTCCGATTTGACGGAAGCCTTATCGCAAGAAAAATGGCTCCAGGAGCTCGGCTATCACGACGCCTTGACGGCACTTCCGAATCGCCGTTACTTCGAGGATCACCTTGGACCGCAGCTCGCAACCTTAACCGAAGGATCACTTCTGTTCATCGACCTCGATGGCTTTAAGCAAATCAATGACCGTTACGGCCACGACGCCGGAGACTACGTCTTGCAGGAGACAGCACGTCGGTTGCAGCTTGATTTAACGCAGGATGATGTAGCGGCACGCCTCGGTGGCGATGAATTCATCGTTTTCCTTGCTCGCAGTCGCGCGGAGACGATCACCTACGCTGAGAATGTCCTCCTTCGCTTGAACGATCCCTTCTTCTTTGACGCGACAGCGATGCAGGTCACGCCGTCAATCGGCATCGCCCGTTATCCAGACGATGGTCGGACGACGAGTCTACTCTTGATTCGCGCCGACGAAGCGATGTACACCGTCAAACAGGAAGAGAAGAACGCTTACCGCTTTAAATGACCGGCAAAATGCCCCGTCCAAACAAATGGACAGGGCATTTTTTCGTGAGCTTACGACTCACGACGATATTTTTCTTCTTCATAGGCATCCGGTGCATCGGAGACAGGGCGTTCGAACTCTTCCCATGATTCCGATTCGACGTCCGGTTCAATGAACTGATCGTACGAGCCATCCGATTGGAAATACGGCTGCGGTACGGGACGCTTCTTGTCTTCCCGCTTGGTCACGAAAGATCCCTCCCTCACACAAGAAAGTTACTGACGAGAATCAAAATACGGTGAAAAACTATGATCGACTTCTTCGTACGGATCAACGTACGATTTACGACTCGTTTGCGTCTGACGCAACTGACTGATTTGTACCCCTAATTTAGCCGTTTCCGCTGATAATTTCAAGTCGATTTTCCGACTGTCAGCGACGAGTTCTTCGATGACGGCTTGATTGGCTCCAGCTAGCAGATTCGAGTGTGCCGCGATAAACGCTTCCCGTTCCTTCAGCAGACCTTGAATCTTCTCGATCCATTCGTCATACGTCTCTTCATTCGGCGTTTGATCAAGCAGTTCAATTAGTCGTTTTGTCTTCAGGCGAAGCGGATCGAGCGGACTCATCGTTGCCGTGCGAGTTTCATCGCTTCTTTCCACGTCTCGCGGAATTCTTCCGCAAAACCAATCACTTCTTCAATTGCAACCAAATCATTTTTTACGTTGGCATCAATCAGCCGTGTTTGCATGTAGTCATACAGACTGTTCAAATCCTTTGATAAGGCGATCGATTGATTCAACGTCAATTGCAATTCGGTAATGATTGCCTGTGCTTTTTGGATATTCGTATTTTTTTGTTCGATCATCTTCTGTTCGATCGCTCGTTTTGCGAGCATTGAGAATTTGATCAAGCCTTCGTATAACATCAACGTTAAATCTTGAGGTAACGCCGTCGTTACCGAGTTCGTCTGATACGTCGCATAAGGGTTCATCGCGTTTCCTCCTTTTTATTGTCCTTGTCCGAGATAACCGGCAAGCGTCGCAGATTGACTGTTCGCTTGATTCATTGCTTGTTCCATCGCCGCGAATCGGCGATAGTAACTGTCTTCTTTTCGTTTCAACTTGTCTTCCCACGACAGCATACTCTTATCGAGATCAGCGAGTGATTTTCCGAGCCGATATGTCGTTGAAACTGCACCGTCTCGTCCAGCGACACCTGAAATCTTATCACGGAGTGTAGTCGCAAACCCTTGAATCTGGCGGACAAAACCGTCAATTCCATTTTGACTTGGTATCGGATTACCTTGCGCATCTTTTGGTGGCTCAGGAGCATCTACTGTAAATAATTTAAAAACACCTTCCGGCTGTTCTTCAAGCATTTTCTTAAGTTTTGTTTCATCAATCATCAGTTTTCCACCGTCACGGAAATCACTCGTTGAAGTAATTCCGATTTGTGACATGTACTGGAGTTGGATCGTATCCGTACCTGACGTATACGAGTAACCCGTATCGATTTTCGATGAAATCGCACTCCGAAACTGACTCAAGCCATCCTGTAAGTAGCTATCATTCTTAAGCACACCACTGATTGCTTTTTCTTCCCACTTCTTGACTTCGTCCTCACTCAATTCTTTGCGCTGGGCATCCGTCAATGGCTGGAAATCACGATACTTCTCTTCACGAACCTTTTTGTTCATCTTATCGATGACGTCATTGTATTTATCAACGAAGTTCTTGATCGAATCAAAGTTTTTTTGCGTATCGAGCGTCGTATTGATTGTCGTCGCTGTCGTCGAGACGTTGTTTAATGTGATTGTCAGACCGTTTTGCGTAAACGTATTCGTTGTCTGCTCTAATTGTTGTCCACCAATCGTGTACTTGGCGTTTTGTCCTTCACGACCAAATGTTGCGTCCTGTGAATTAACCTTCAAAGTATTATTCGAAGCATCAACGATGGAGAGATCGGCACCCAAGGGATTCAAGTTACCAGTACTCGCTTTCGTTAAGACAAGTTTGCCTGTTAAATCATTGAAAACTGCGTTCATCCCGAGACTGGTTTTACCGTTAATCGCCGCCGTCAAATCCGATATCTTCTGTGTTGCGTCAAACTTCAATGTCTCTGTTACCGCTACACCAGCTGCATCAAAGGTATTGATTCGCACATTGATTTTCCCGTCCGCATCCTTTGTAAACATTCCACTCTCTTCAAGAGTTGCATCACTCTTCTTTCCGCTTGCAGCGACTAACGTCACCGAAGCAGCACTAGCGAGTTGACTAATACTATCAATCGTCACACTACCGGCTGGTGCGCTCGGACTTGCTGTCACAGTTAACGCAGTCGGATTCGAGCTCGTAACTGTCTTCGATTGATAGTTTTTTGACAAAAGCATATCGCTTGCGGCTGTCCGAAAATCAAGCAATGCCCGGTTCATCTCTCTGTAAGCATCACGTTGCCATGTCAATGTCTGTTTCTTTTGCGATAAACGATCAACCGGCGCTCGCTCCGCCTGCATCAATTGTTTAATCATTGTTTCCGTATCAATCCCACTCGCAAGACCACTTAGTCGAATTCCTGCCATCCAATCAGTCCTTTCTGTTAAATTCGTTTATCGATCAATTGATTAAATTCCATGAATGCCGCAAAAAAATCGAGTTCCTTTTTACTTGGAATTTCTTGCACGACGTTATTATTCGTATCGACGACTTGAATATAATATTCATTTAACTGTTCATGCTTGACGAACTTCAAACCTGTTCGTTGAAGTTCAAGTTTTATGTTCGCCTGTTCCATTGCGGTTTCAAGCTTCGTAATATGTTGTGGTGTCGGTAGGACAACGACTCCTTCTTCTGCTAGTGCTTCCTGATTCGCTTCCACAAACACATTCCGTGTCGCTTCGTACGGTAGGACGTTCGAAGGCAGATGAAGGCGAATTTCCGTATTGATGGAATTCATAGTCGGTCACTCCTTTTTGTTCTCTATGTAGTATATCGACCAATTCATCTGATTTGTTAGAGTTCTAAGAGAACAAAACAAAAAAGGTCACGGAACATGCCCGTGACCTGATCAATCGGTATGTGCCAATTACGATTAACGGAGTAATTGGAGAACGCCTTGCGGCTGTTGGTTCGCTTGAGCCAACATTGCTTGTGCAGCTTGCGCAAGAATCGAGTTCTTTGTTTGGTTCATCATTTCTTTCGCCATGTCAACGTCACGAACACGTGATTCAGCCGCTGTTAGGTTTTCAGAAGATGTTTTGAGGTTGTTGATTGTGTGGTCGAGACGGTTTTGATAAGCACCTAATTTCGAACGTTCTTTCGAAACTTCAGTGATTGCGCTCTCGATGTTTGTTACAGAAGCTTTAGCTGTAGCATGTGTAGAAACATCAACACGACCAGCCGTAGCAAGGTTTAAGACACCATCCGTTTTCATGTTACGAATGTTAAGACTTAAGTTTTGATCTTCGTTAGCTCCGATTTGGAAAGTAACTGATCCAGCATCAACTACAACGTTACCTACAGCATCATCAGCTGTGTAACCTGCATTTGTTTTAATCGAGATGCCGAATTCAGAGAAGTTCAAATCTTGAGCTCCATTGGCATTGCTGATTGTTTGAGTTTTAGTACCGAAAGTCATAGTTAACTCACCAGCAGTACCACTAGTGATTGTATAAGTACCTGCTACTGCTCCGTTAGTTGAAGCACCAGCTACACCTGTAACAGCAAGTACTGTAGTAGTAGCAGCATCTTGATCAACAGTTCCACCAAGACCACCGTTTAATAATGTTTGTTTGTTGAATTCTGTTGTATCGCCGATGCGATCGATTTCACTCTTCAAAGCAGTGAGTTCTTCTTGGATAGCATCGCGGTCTTGAGCAACGTTAGTGTCGTTGGCACCTTGAACTGCAAGTTCACGCATCCGTTGAAGAATATCGTGTGTTTCATTCAATGCACCTTCAGCTGTTTGAATCATTGAAATACCATCTTGTGCATTTCGTGAAGCTTGATCAAGTCCACGAACTTGAGCACGCATTTTTTCAGAGATTGCGAGACCAGCTGCATCGTCACCCGCTTTGTTGATACGAAGACCTGAAGCAAGTTTCTCCATTGACTTGCTTTGTGCTGCAGAAGCTGCAGACAACTTGTTGTGCGTGTTAAGAGCTGTAATGTTGTGATTGATAATCATTGTAATTTCCCTCCATAGGATAAGTTTTTTGTCTCTTTGAAGATCCGTCTTCTCCGAGATGTGTCCCCTGGCCGGCCCAAGGGTGACACGGTAGAATTAGTCGATGACTGCTTCCACCTTATATATCGTCGTCCACTCGAAATGTTTAACAACTTTCTTCAAAAAAATACAAAAAAATCGCACATCTGGTTTGGATGTACGATTTCCCTATAGTTTAGAGACGTGTCGCTCCAGTCTCTTCCTGTAATTGTTCTGCTACTGCTACAAGCTCTTCCATTGCTCCATTGACTTCACCAAGCGATGCCGCTTGATGACTAGACGCTTGTAAAACTTGCTCAGCGTGCTTCGATGCTTCCTCGACCATTGAAAGGATATTCGCTGTCGTTAAGCCAACTTGATCGATTTCTTGATCAGATTTGACTACGAGTTGATCAACCGATTTAACGCGTGAGTAAACATTTTCTGTCGAATGATGAATTTCTTCAAATGACGAGCCTGCTTGTTCTACGAGTCCAACACCAGTTGCGACTTCACTCTGAACATCCGTCATCGCGTTCGCCGTGTCATTAACAAGACGTTTGACGCCAGAAATCAAATCGGTGATTTCTTTCGCTGATGTCGCCGTCTGTTCAGCGAGTTTTTTAACTTCTGCTGCAACAACGGCAAATCCACGTCCTGCTTCGCCTGCGCGTGCCGCTTCAATCGATGCATTCAAACTGAGCAAGTTCGTTTGTGCTGAGATATCACTAATGACATCTGTAATCCGTGAAATCTCACCTGTCATATCCGTCAAACGACCATTGAGTGTCGCTGACTGTTCCATCTTCTTCGAAATCATATGCATCGCTTCGACGGAATCTGTTGCGAGTGTCTTCCCGTTTTGGGCTTCCGTCTGCATGACTGTCGCTGATTTCAATGCTTCGTTCATCTCTTTTGCAACTTCATCCATCGTCCGTTTGACGGCACCGAGCGCATCCATTGATAAGTAGGCTTGATCGACATTTTCGTTCATCTTCGCGGACAGTTCTGCCATTGCTGAACGAATGCTTTCACCCGACGCATTGCCTTCTTGGACTGCTGCTGCAATCTCTTGCGCTGACGCTGTCAGCTTATCGCTTGAGCTTCCCATCTGTGTCGCCTGTTTGCGGATATGTAGAACCATGACTTCGAGTTCATGCATCAATTGGTCGACTTCATCCCCGCGCTTCGCTTCCTCGAAATCGACGTTGAAGTTGCCGTTCGCGACTTCGCGTGCCGTCTCTGTCGCCTTTTCGATTGCTTTGATCGGTTGACGTAGAATCAATTGCGTCAACGACGTCCCAATCAACGATAATAGTAAGCCAATCCCTGCTCCAATCCAAATCGCGCTCGTATCCGCGACATCAAGTCCACGGTGGAGATAAAGCACAAGCTGGGCTGAGATACCACTCGTGATGACCGAGATGGCCAAGACCCAAAAGAATAACCGTACCTTCAAGTTGCTTCGTAATTTACGCATAACCGAAACTTCCTTTCCTGTATCTTCTTTCACCGTCCTCTCTATCGGTTTCTTTTGTAACCGTTTTAAGTCAGTTGACCCGATTTTCAAAAATGATTTCCAGTGTTATGACAAAAGTCCACAAAAAGAGAGTGATGGATCAAATCATCCATCACTCTCTTTTTCTTATTTCCGCTCAATCTCAACATACTTATATGAGATATCCGTTCCGACATTGTGTCGTGCGAGATTTTTGACTTCCGTGTTTTGCAAGAAGGCATTCTTCCGTTGGTAGACCGGTGAGATCGCTTGATCGTCGAGCAACAAGCTTTCCGCTTTACTGAGTAAGGCGAGACGCTTGTCTTGATCGAGTTCACTTTCAGCCTGTTTCAAGAGACGGTCATACTGTTTGTTCGAATAATCCATCATGTTGAACGGGTTACCCGTCGTGAACAAGTTCAGGTATGTCGTTGCATCCTGATAGTCTGGTGCCCAGCTCGCAAGTGACAGATCGTAATCCCCTCGTCCTTCACGGGCGAGACGCTCTTTCTTCGGTAGTGACAACAATTTAACGTCGACATTCTGCTTCTTCAACGCCCCTTGGATATACTCCCCGATTTTTTTCGAGACGTCGTCATCTTCGATCAACATCGTCAACTCAAGGTTTTGCTTTGCCAGCACTTTGTTTGCCGCTGCTACATCATATGACGATTCGATTTGACGCGCACTATCGTATTTCGGATCAAGTTCTTTTGGCACGATGTAGTCAGCAGGGAGTGATCCGTTTCCGAGCAACGTTTCCGTCATCGCTTTTTTATCATATGCTGCGTCGATTGCTTGACGTGTTTCCTTGTCCTTCAAGGCTTCTGTCTTTTCGTTCATCCGGATGAAGAACATCCGCGAATCGCTGAACGTGTTGTACTCTTTTTGATCCTTGTACGTAACGACGTTCTCCGAGTTGAGCGGCGCGACATCGAGCTCTCCTGACTCGAACAAGTTAATCGCAAGCATCGGATCCTTGATGATTTTAACGTCGACTTCGTCGATCTTGACGTTCTTCCGGTCTGCGTACTCGGCGTTCTTCGCGAGCGTATAGCCTTGTTCCGCTTGATATTTCTTGAACGTGAACGGTCCGTTGTAGACGTTCGTCTTTGGATCCGTTCCGAACTGGTCGCCTTCTGCTTTGACGATATCTTCCCGGACCGGCATATATGTGCCGAACGTCGTCATGCTGAGGAAGTATGGTGTCGGGCGTTTCAGTTCGATCCGGAGTGTTTGGTCGTCGACCGCTGTCGTTTTTTCGACTGGCTCGAGCAAGTAAGCGAACGGTGAGTTCGTTTTGATGACACGCTCGAACGCATAACGGAAGTTCTCTGCTGTGACGGGCTTTCCGTCCGACCATTTCGCATTCGGGTCGAGCTTGAACGTATAGACTTTTCCGTCCTCTGATACGCTATGTGACTTCGCTGCCGCTGGAACAAGTTCGTTGTTCGCGTCGAAGCGATAGAGTCCTTCGTAGATTTGGTTGAAGATGTTTGACGTGATAGCGTCTGCCGGGTCAACCGACAGGAGGTCGTAACTCTCCATCGTATGCAGGACCTTTTTGTTCGCCTGTTTGTCTTCTGCTGGTTCTGTCGTTGCACATCCTGCTAATAGGACTGCCGTACTCGCCGCTGCGATCAATGTCTTTTTCATGTGTAGTGCCTCCTGAGAAATATGATGAGCGTTGGATGATTCGGCATACCTTGACGTACAACAAAAGGCGCCCTCTACGCATAGCTAACAGCTAATGCATAGAGGACGCCTGTATCCGCGCGGTGCCACCTCTGATTGAGACGAAGAATCGTCTCCACTTGTCGCTGGTCCAACAACCAGCTAGCCCGGTAACGGGGGCAACCGTCCTGTCTACTCAAAGGTTCAACAGGCTCTCAGCGGTCCATTCTCGTTCAGCTTACCGTGTCAGGCTCTCACCATTCCTGACTCGCTTGGTCGGCAGTGTTGACGATACTTACTCCGCGTCGTCGATGTAATTGATATGGCTTAACTTGTGTTTACTTTACACGGCTTGTTTTTCACTGTCAACGAAAAAAACTCAGAACGGATGATCTTCTTGTTTTTCTTGCTCCCGACGGACCGGACGTGGTCGAATCGGTTCGACATGTTTGACATGTGTTCGTGTAACGATTCGGTTACTGAGTGCTGCATCGACGAGAATCGTGATTGCTGCTGCCATGTGTAAGAACATCCCGACGACCGGAATGACACCGACCGTTGATGCGACGATCCCGACGATGTTCCCTTTTGAGACGTTCCCGGCACGTGCCGTCAATACGACGACGACGATGTGAAACGCGAGCATCAACCACAGGGCATTGTAACCTGAGAAAATAACGATTGAACCACCTAGAAGCGGAATCCCGAGCACCGCTTCCATTCCACCTGATACCCACTTCAACGTCCGCAATGAATCCTGTCGACTCTCCATGACGTCGCCTCCTCTTTTTTTCCATATGTCTAGTATACGACGGATTGCAGAAAAGGTTCCAACGTTTTTGTTTAGTTTCTGTAATAGTAATCATAAAAAAAAGCAATCGACGAATGTACTCAAGTCTTGCTCCCTTTCCTCAGGCGAGACACAAGCCGCGACTCTTTCGCTTCAAGCAAAAAGCCGGGTCTTGTTTGTCTCTGACAGCGCAACTGCGCTTTTTCCTGTAGGAGTGGAGCACCTTGAGTGTCCAGCATGCACTGGAATATCCGTCAATCGCTCATTATTTTAAACTGCCAACACATGGAACTGATAGCCCCGATGCACGACGAATCCTGCCTCTTTGTAGAGATCAAGTGCCCGGTCATTGTCCGTCTCGACGTCGAGTTCGAGTTGTGTCCGACCTGTCCGGAACAATGCTTGAACCATCAGCTTCAGCATCTTCTTCCCGTAACCATTACCTTGCGCTTCCGGACGAACCGCGAACGCATGGATGCTCGCTTGTGTATCGGAAGCAAGATAAGCACGGATGACGCCGACCGGTTTGCCGTTTGCGACACCGATGAACGTAATCCGGTCGTCAGATTCAATCGCTTGATAGATCGACTCTGCTTCTTCGTCCGTGTTCCCGAACGATTTACCAAGCGTCTCGACGATGAACGGACGGTCGTCTGCTGTCGCTTCGCGTAATTCGAAATCAGGATCGGCTTTTAAGAACAACTGCGCCTTTTTCAAGATCATGTTGTACTCCGTCATCCGGTACTCAGCACCTAACCCTTCGAGGACAGCTTGACCTGACTCACTTGCATCGTCAATGACGAACGTGAATGCTTCGACGCCTGCTTCCGTTGCCTGCGCACGTGCCGCTTCAACGAGTGCTGTGAAGATGCCTTGTTTTCGGTAATCCGGATCAACGAAGACATTCAATTCCCACTCCGTCGGTAAGTACGCGAATGCTTGTAAATATCCAATCAATTGCTCGCCATCATAGATTGCGAAATCGTTCTCGCCGACCCAATCGGCTGCGACCTTTAATTCAATGCCATCATGATCGTTGACACATTTTTCGAGTTGTAATACATCTGTTGTTTGTTTGACGTCTGTGACGTTCCATTCCATATTCATTCACCTCATTTTCAACTATACCGAACGAACAAAAGAAGCACTAGCAAAAGCTAGTGCTCATTGCAGTTTAAATGTCTTCATCATCTGCGGGACGTCCTTGACGATCAAGTTCTCGATCGCTTTTTTACCGACAGCACCTTTGACGGCTTCCGTCGGTAAGACGTAGTAGTACGTTTTGCTACCTTTCGTCCCGAGATATGTACCATATCCGATTTCACGGTCGAACTGTTTTTTCGAGAGCTTCTTCGGCTCGTAGTTCAAATTGACGAGCAACTGATCCGCGCCTTTGACTTTATAATAAAAGGCGAACGTACCACTTCGCGTGACAACACCGTATTTCGATTTGACCGTCTTGTTTTTGACAAGTTCGACTTTATCTTGTTGGATCGCCTTTTTTAACGCGTCCGTCGTCTTGACTGTATAGCCGAACGATTCGTTCGCGACGACCCCTTTACTATATGTCACGTTGCTTGCAGCAAAACCCGTCACCGGAGTCAGACATGCTCCGAGTAAGACTCCTGTCATTGCGATTCGTTTCATGCTGACTCCCCCTTAAAATGATCGATAGTAATGGATTCCCTTTTGTGAAATAGGTAAACTCTATTCTCGAAAAAGATTTGACGGAATTGTCTAAATTTCTTACGATAGGGATAACGAAACGAAATGGGGTTAAAGCGATGACTGAACAAGAACAATTAACGCAAGAACAGCTCGATAACTTGCTCAAGAATGCGTTTGCAATGCAGGTTCCGATCCTCGAGAAGTTCATGAAGGATACACACGATCGTTACGCACTCGCAACGACGTCGTTCAAGCGTGACATGGAAGCGATGAAAGAGACGGAATGGCATCAGTTCTTCGCTAGTAAACTGTTACCGCACTTCTTCCTCGAGCACCTCGGATTCGGTGCATCGTTCCGCTTCAACGGACACGACAAGGAAGTCGATCTTCCGGAAAACGTCGTACCGGTCCGCAATGATGCCGATGAGCAAATCGATAAAGTCGTCCTTGGGGTCAAAAAGGCGATGCAAGACGAGCACATCAAGAACCACGATCTCGTCGCGAACTTCTATAAAGAAACACTCGAACTCGCTTGCCAGATGGGCAGCCGTGTCGGGATGAGCGATGAGTTCTATACACTCGTCAAACCAAGTCTCGTTCATGCGAACGATGGTCAATAATCGTTGAAATTCAAGAGAGGTCAGTTTCGGAAAGCTTTCCGAGAACTGACCTCTCTTTTTGTGTACCTGATAGAATCCGCTTAAAACCGAACGTAGAAGACTGCTCCTCCACCACTTCGGTCACGGACACCATACGCGAACTGATGACTATCAAGAATCATCCGACTGATCGCAAGACCGAGTCCATGCCCGGCACTGCCTTCTTGTTTGACGTAGACGTCCCAGATCGTTGCCCGATCTTCTGCCTGAACTCCCGCTCCTTCATCCTCGACCGTCAACTCGTCATGCGTTAAGCGAACGGTGACCGTTCCGCCGACGGGTGAAGCAAAACGAGCGTTCATCAAGAAGTTGATCAAGACACGTTCGAACATGCGTGGATCAAGTGACTGCCTAACCGGTTGTAGCTCCGTCGCCAGTGCCAGTCCTGCCTGCGTGAACGTTCCGCGTAAACGTTCGACTGTCGCAAGCACGAGTTCATCGAGTGCCACATCCGTTCTTTCAAGCGGCATTCGTCCACCGGCAAGCTTCGAATAAAGCAACGTCTCATCAATCAGATGACCGAGTCGATCCGTCTCCTCGATAATGCTCGTCGTCACGTCGGGCAGTTCAGCAACGGGAATGACACCTGCCGCGAGTGCCTCGGTCTCGTTTCGAATGATCGCGAGCGGCGTCCGCAAGTCATGGGTGATGCCGGCGATGAACGTTTTCTGTAGATGATCCTTCTGTTTGAGTTGCGTCTGCATCTCATCGACCGCGTCAATCAACTCCCCGACTTCATCCTTCGGTCGCGCCGGCAAGACGACGTCCGTCTCACCAGCACCAATCTTTTGGGCAACGGACCGAAGCGTCACGATTGGTCGCGTCAGGTGCCGTCCCATGTAGTAAGCGAGTAAGGATACGAGAAATAGGGTCACCAGTAACGCGAGTCCAATCGCGAGATAAACACCACTCAGGGCACTACTCGCCAGTGGTGCTTGTCGGACCGTCGTGATGCGCGTTCCATCAACGGTCAACTGATACGTCAGCAACCGTTCGTCTTGCACTTCGATGACGTCTTCTTTCTTAAGACCGTCGAGAAGTGGTAACCGTCCCGCCGGTCCACGCGCACCGATCCGTTGCGTCAACCCGTCGGTCGTCAAAAATCCTTGGATGTCACGCGGAATCGGCGTGTCGGCTTCAATCGCTTGTTTGATGATGTTCGCTTCGCGGGCGAGTTGATCGTACCGTTCACCTTCTGCGAATCGATTGACGAGGAACGCCGTCAAGACGAAACTGAGGACCCCCATCACGAGCAACGGACCAACGACAGCGTATAAGAACTTACGCATCAAAGGACGTCGTTTCATTCAATCGCCTCCAATCGATAGCCGACCCGGTGCACCGTCTTCAATTGTTGTTTTATGACGGGCAACTTATCCCGCAATTGTTTAACGTGCGTGTCGACGGTCCGGGTATCGCCACCAAACGCATATCCCCAGACGTCATCAAGAATCTGATCCCGGCTCAGTGCCTCATCGAGATGTTCGATGAAGTAAAGCAACAGTTCGAACTCCATCTTTGCGAGACTGATCGCCCGTTCACCTGTCTTGACTTGGCGTCCCTTCTCATCGATCGTCAAGTCACCGAACGCATGGCGTGCGACCGGACGGACTTTTAGTGCCCGTTCAAGTCGGATCGTCAACTCCTTCAGGACGACTGGTTTGACGAGATAGTCATCGGCACCGAGTTCGAGTCCGAAGACACGGTCATCGGCTTCCCCACGCGACGTCATCATGAAGACGACCGGTGGCTGAACTTGTGATTTGATACTTGGCACGAGTGACCAACCGTCACCATCTGGTAAGCGGACGTCGATCAAAACGGCATCAAACGCTGTCGTCAGGCACTGTTTCGCCTCTGCTAACGAACCAGCAATCGTCACGTCATACGCATGATGACGAAGGAAACGCGCCGTCACCTGCGCTAATTTTTGTTCATCTTCAATCAATAGTACGTTCATGGTCATCCCTCCACTCTTAGTGTAGCGCCTTTTTGCCTTCATTTGCCTTTCTTCGCAGTTTCTTTGCAACTTCCTCACAACTTCTCTTTCGTGACCCTCTACCATAAAAGGTGAAAGGAGTGATCATCCCATGACATTCAAAAAACAATGGATCACTGCATTGACAATTAGCGCATTAACAGTCGGAGGCGCATCAGCATACGCTGCGACGAACGACGACTCGAACACGACAAAACAAGCGAAACACGGGCACCACTTCGAAGGTATGAAAAAGCACGACATGACGCTACTCTTGAAAAAATTGAACCTGACACAAGCCGAGGCAGATGCTGCCCGGGAGAAAGGGCAATCAATCGCCGATCTCGCAAAAGCAAAAGGAATCTCGTTCGCTGATTACAAAAAAGCAGAACTCGCAGCAGCGAAGGAGCAGCTCGCAAGTCTCGTTAAATCAGGCGACTTAACGCAAACGCAAGCAGACGACATGTTGAAGCGCCAAACGGAACGGTTCAGTGGCGTCAAGAGTTACACTGAACTCAAAGACAAGATACCGATGGGTCGCCACGGTGGACCAGGTTTCTTCAATGAATCATTGATCGCTGACGTCCTGAAGGCACTCGGGCTGAGCCAGTCGAAGTTCGACGCAGCGAATCAATCGCTTGCTGCTTATGCGAAGGCACAGTCGATCAAGTTCGCCGACTATAAAAAAGCATTGCTTGCGGCGCAGACGAGCGAACTCAATCAACTCGTCAAAGACGGGAAGATGACGAAAAAACAAGCAACGGAAATCAAGTCTCGTCTGACAGAGGAATATAAGGATGCGAAGAGCTACGATGATCTTCCGGATCGCGGCGAACACGGTAAGCGTGGTGACCACGGACCGAGTGGCGTCTTCGGGGATTCAACATCCGCAATTTTAAAAGCACTTGGACTCGATGAAGCGAAATTTAAAGCTGCAGAGCAATCCTTACCTGAATTCGCGGAAGCGAACAAGATCGCTTACGCCGATTTCGAAAAAGCCGTCCTGACAGCGCAAACTGCTGCGATTGATCAACAAGTCAAAGATGGCAAACTGACAGACAAACAAGCAAAACAAATCAAGGAACACATCGAGTCCCGCGCGGATGAAGCTTCAAGCTACGCTGATTTGAAGAAAGGACCAGCACGCGATGGTGGTCATGGTCGAGGACACGGACCTGGTCCGGACGGTGACATGCCGGGAGCACCGGATCAAGGCACGGATGCCGATCCAAATGCCAGTGATACATCCGTCGATTTAGCGATTTAAGAATGAGACCGAAGCTCTTTCATGAGAGTTTCGGTTTTTTTGTGTTCGGTTTAGGACAGATGTCTTTTAATCATGATTTTCATATACTGGTTCACTTTTTTGAAAAATAAGTCTATTCCTTGAACGAAGGTTGCAATTTCCATTTCCTACACCCGATACTAGTAGAGAGAACGCTAGTATTGTAAGGAGGTGACGTGGATGGCTTTTCATGAAGCGATGAATCGGATTCGTCAATCCGACACAGCCCCACTCTATATCGGTGGACTGGAAGTGTCCCGTCCGGAAACGGCGGAAGCCTTCTTTCAGCAACAGACAGATGCAATCTTTTTATTCGATGCCTCTGGAACGATCATCTATTTCAATGAACAGTTACCAGACATGCTCGGCTATTCCGCTGAGACGCTCTATGAGCATTTCGCCGTGTTCAATCCGCCTGATCAGATTGAAGCAGTGACTGCCTTTTTCACGCGTGCCTTAAGCGGTGAGACCGTTCATTATACGGCACAAGGACTTCATGCTGACCAACACCGGGTCACATTGAAGATTACGAACATGCCGGTTGAACAAGACGGACAAGTCATCGGTGTCTACGGAGTTGCGCGCGATATCACACGCGAGAAACAACTCGAAGAAGATGTCTCGTCGATTCGCTCTCAACTCGAACTGACGGAACAGATCCCGGAACTCGTCGTCTTTCACTTCGACGTCAACACACAAACAATCGAGTTTTCTCCCGCTTTATTGCATTTTTTAGGTCTTTCAGAAGTCGACGCGACGACGCTTGACCAAGAACAGTTATTTAGTCGGATTCATCCACGTGACTTCGATCCGCTCCGGTTCGAGATGGAACGTTTGATTGCAGGTGAAAAGGAACGTTTTGAAATGGAAGTCTCCCTGTTGACCGCTGACGATACCTATCAGCTGTTGCGCTTGAAAGCCTTCCATCGTCCACATCATCCAGATCATCTATCGGTCGTCCTCTATGATTTATCGGAAGTCGACGAGGCGCGACGTCAACTCGTCACGGAACGGGCACAGGCACGTGAAATCTACGAAGCCGTTAATGCCGCGATCTCACAAATCGACTTGTTCTCGGGACGAATCCTCTTTCACTCACAAGGGTTCCTGCACATCTTTGAAGAATTACCGCAGGATTTAATGCTTAGTCGTGAGTGGTTGTTCGAGCGGTTAGACGTCCGCGATCACGCGGCGATGAAACAGTTCATTAGACGGTTGGTCGACGGTCAGGCGGGCACGATCCAGTACCGCCTTCACTTCCCGGATGGTCGCGTCAAATGGATCGAGGACCAACAGATCCCGATCTTCCAACTAGACGGCACGATTGCTTACACGAATAGCATCATGCATGACATCACGCTTCAAAAAGCGTACGAAGAACAATTACGCCAGCTCGCTTTGCGCGACGCCGTGACACATCTGCCGAACCGGCAAGCGCTCATCGAGACGATCGACGCGTGGCAAGAAAAGAATCAATCGTTCTTCGTCCTCACTGTCTCCTTCAACCGGATCGCTGAGATCAACAACGCCTTCGGACACGGTTCCGGTGATCAGTGGCTACAAGGAACGGCAGCTTTATTACAACAAACAAAACCGGACGAGACGTTTCTCGGGCACCTTGGTGGGGATGAGTACGCCTTGCTCGTACCAACGAGCTATAAACAAGACGTGACGACATGTGCTGAGGCGTTGCTCGACTTATCGGAAACACCAATCTCGATCGAACCGTATGCTTTGTTCGCGCGAATCTCGGTCGGAGTCAGCCGGTATCCGGAAGACAGTACGGACGCTGTCGAATTATTGAAGCATTCCTACACTGCCTTACGTCGCTCACGTCGTGAAAATCACAGCACGATGCACCACTACGCATCGAATCTTGATATCGATTACTACCGTCGTTATCGTCTTGAGCAGGACTTGCATTATGCGATCGAGCGCGATCAACTGTTCCTCGAATATCAGCCGAAAGTCGATAGCTGGACCGGAAAAATCGTCGGTCTCGAGGCATTGATTCGCTGGCAACACCCGGAATGGGGACGGATTCCCCCGAACGATTTCATTCCGCTTGCCGAAGAAAGTGCCTTACATGTCGCAATCGGGGACTGGGTCGTCGAGACGGCGTGTCGTTCGATGCAACACTGGAAAGCAACAGGCGCAGAGCTCGTTCCGATTTCCGTCAATGTCTCACCAAAACGATTCTTGATTCCTGGTTTTGAACATCATATCGAACGGATGCTGTCGACGTATCAGTTAGCACCTGAATTACTCGAACTTGAAATCACGGAAGCCGCCTTGATCATGGATGACCCGATGACAAGCCGGACGCTTGAATACGTCAGTCGGATCGGCGTTCGGATCGCACTCGACGACTTCGGGAAAGGCTATTCCTCGATGGTCTATCTGCAGAGGTATCCGATCAACGTCATCAAGATTGACCGACAATTCGCGACCCACATCACGGATGACTCCAAAGCTCAAGCGATCGTCAAAAGCATTCTCTATATGGCAGGCGAATTCAATCTAACGGTCGTCGCAGAAGGCATCGAGACGCTCCGTCAGCTCGATACGTTCCGGACGCTCAATTGTCCCAGTATCCAAGGTTACCTGTTTAGTCACCCAGTGCAAGCGGACGTCATGGAATCGTTCCTCCTGCGCGAGATCTTGTATCCGATCGAAGCCTGTTCCTTATCGAGCGATACGGTTCCTCGCTTCTCTGTCTCAGGAAAAGTTCGCATGTTGACACATCACACCCAGTCGTTTGAACTGCCCTTCTCCGATATCGAAGCCCATCGGACGAGCACGCGTGCACTCTACTTTTCGACGAAGACGTCGTTGCCGTTGTCAGATGCGACGTTTGAGATTCGATTGAGTGAAGGATTACAACTCGTCACTTGTACAGTGACGATCACCGGACAGCAAGATGAACAATATATCGGCGAATATACGAATCCGACAGAAGCGGAACAGATCATGCGTTTCTTCCAATCGTTACGCTATCGCCCTTGACCTCTCCACGAAGACGTTCACACACGTCTTCGTGCTTTTTTGTTATAGTAATCGTAAAGCGTTTTACTTCAGAAGGGAGGAATGGCATGCAGTCACCACTACCTACGAAACATCATCGCCGCTCTACGAAAGGTCAGCTTTTTCGACGATTGTTGATGCTGACGATCGGTGCCATCATCTTCGCGCTTGGACTAAAAGGATTCCTTGTTCCAAATAACATCATCGATGGCGGAATCGTCGGAATCTCGATTATCGGTTCAAAAGTGACCGATACGACGCTCGCCTTATGGCTGTTCTTCTTGAACATTCCATTCATCTTCTTTGGCTATAAACAAATCGGAAAAACGTTCGCCCTGTCGACGTTATACGCAATCTTCGTCATGGCGATCGCAACGAAACTCCTCGAACACATCGGTCCGCTGACGAGCGTGGATTTGCTCGCGACCGTCTTCGGTGGCTTGATTCTTGGAATCGGGGTTGGCATCGTCATCCGTTCGAGTGGATCACTCGACGGAACCGAGATTCTTGCCGTCTCCTTCAGTCGCTCGACGCCGTTCTCAGTCGGTGAGATCGTGATGTTCTTCAACGTCTTCATCCTTGGCGCCGCTGGATTCGTCTTCGGTTGGGACCGGGCGATGTACTCGTTGATCACCTATTTCGTTGCCTTCAAGACGATTGATGTCGTCATCGATGGACTCGATCAGTCGAAAAGTGTCTGGATTATTTCGGAGAATTATGAAGAGATCGGTCTTGCAATCATGGATCGACTTGGACGCAGCATGACGTATTTAAACGGAGAAGGTGCCTTCACCGGCGACGGTAAAAAAGTCATCTTTTGCGTCATCAGTCGCCTCGAGGAATCAAAACTCAAAGACATCGTCCGTGACTTCGACGAGCAAGCTTTCATTGCGATCGGCAACATCCATGATGTCCATGGCGGTCGCTTCAAGAAAAAAGATATCCATTAACCGAACGAAAGGAAGGAACACGGGTGTGGAAAAAACATCGTAAGAAAATCATCGGTGGCGTGATTGTCATCGTGACGCTTGCTGTCATCGTCGTCATCGGAATTTCCGCTTATGTCGGCTCATCGTTGACGCAACCGGAACGTGAAGCCTTGACGACGACACCAAAGAAAGCGGAAGGACTCGACTATGAAGACGTCACCTTCCGCTCCTATAAAGACCGGACACGTTTGTCTGGCTGGTGGATGCCTAGCGAGGACGCAAAACTGACGGTCGTCTTCGCTCACGGTTACGGCAAGAACCGGGAACAAGAAGATGTTCCGATCTTCCCGTTATTCAAGAAGTTCCACGACGCGGGCTATAACGTCCTGACGTTTGATTTCCGGGGATCCGGTGAATCGGACGGAAAACGTGTCACAGTCGGTGCAAAGGAACAAGATGATTTGCTGACGGCCGTTCGCTACGCGAAGTCGCGGTCTTCAAAACCAGTCGTCCTCTACGGTATCTCGATGGGCGCTGCAACATCACTCGTGACCGCTCCAAAGGCGGACGTCGTCGGTGTCATCGCCGACAGCCCGTTTAGCGATCTCGAGAACTATCTCGCAACGAACCTGCCTGTCTGGAGCGGGTTACCGAACTTCCCGTTCACCCCGATCATTCTGGAGATCACGCCACCTCTGACGGGTCTCAATCCAGAACGGGTGAAACCGATTGAAGCGGTTCGACGGATTGAGTATCCGATCCTGTTGATCCACGGGAAGGACGACGATGCGATTCCGGTCACGGAAAGCATGAAGATTCAAAAGGCGGCACCGCGCTCCGAGCTCTACGTGACGGAAAACGGTGGGCACGTCCAGTCGTATGCGCACGACCGGAAAGCGTATGAAGAGAAAGTCATGACGTACTTGTCAGATCTGCACTGATGAAAGGAGATTGACATGCAACAGTTATCGTTGTTCCTGACCTTTTTCGTCGCACTGACAGTCATGACGATCGGACTGCTCGTCTCCCGCCGTGCCGGCTATCGTTTGCCGTACGGACGAACGATAGCCTTGATTTGGACGGGCTCTGCCCTGATCGGACTAGCCCTTTACTTATT
This sequence comes from Exiguobacterium sp. KKBO11, assembly GCF_001644945.1. Taxonomy (NCBI): domain Bacteria; kingdom Bacillati; phylum Bacillota; class Bacilli; order Caryophanales; genus Exiguobacterium; species Exiguobacterium sp. KKBO11. The sequence goes on along the minus strand of NZ_LUCU01000011.1, from coordinate 348,131 downwards.
ACGTTAAACGAACAGCCGCCCGCTTCCTTGACGGAAACGAGCGGCTGTTCGTTTGTGCTTATCGTTTTAGTACGGCAGCGCCGACAATCTTCAAGACTTCCGGACGACTGAGTTTTTCTTTCCCTTTTGCAAGGGCACCCAGCGTCCCATGTGCGAGTGCAAGTGGAATGTGACAGAATTCATAAATCGTCGTCTCCTTCGGAATGGACGCAAGGTAGGCATCGGCTTCTGCGAGATTCTCACGCGCATAAGCAAACATCGTATCCGTCGTCCAACCAGGTGGGAAGTAACCGACACCACGCTCCGCATCCTCCTGTTGGTTACGCAGGATGTTGACGGCTTGTAAACCACGACCAAATCCGATCGCTTGCTGTTTATCAGTGACGATACCAGCCTTCCAGTACCAAATGTCGGATAACATGACACCGACGAGTCCGGCGACATAATACGTATACTCGTCAAGATCCGCTTCCGTCTCGACCGTCCAGTCACGCTCTGCCCAGACCGCCATCCCTTCTGCCATCTCCGCCGTCGAATCGAGGACCTTCGGACGAATCGCCGCCGGACAATAGGCGATCCACTCCGGTAGACGGAGTGTTACTTCCGGTAGATGCGCCGTGTAGGGCGCAATCAACTCGAGATAGGTCGTAGCGGAGAACGTGCCCCGCATCAATAACGCCGTCTCGCGAAGTAACATCGTCTTGACGTCCGTCGCCAAGTCCTCATGGTCTTCAATCTCATCGATGGCACGCATGCATAGATAAGCAGCACCGACCGCTTCCTGTAAGTCTTGCGATAGTCGACTAATCGGGATATAGAAGGTGCGACTCGTCGCTTTTAATACACGGTTCGCGTCTTTTTTCAGCTGCTTCGTCTCATTCATTCCTGACAACTCCCTCTTTGGCTCAAAAGGTTTCTTTTCTCTTCATTACTATACACGATTCAACGCGTTTCAGCATTTGTTTCATGATAAGAAAGACTCCCTTTGCAACACATTCGGGCAAAGGGAGTCTTTTCGTCCTCGTTTAAAGCGCATCGTTCATTAAAAAGATACGTTCCGATGACATTCAAATGGAATCATTTTTCCTGTTGTTTCAAGAGTTGTCCAATCAATCCAGTACTACGGGACGCTTCCGTGTTCTCTTCTTGGATCGATAAGTAGACTTCCTTCCGGTGGATATCAACTTGTCGTGGCGCCTTGATACCAATCTTGATTTGATCACCCTCGATTGCAAGAATCGTCAGTTCGATGTCGTCCCCGATTTGAATCGCTTCTCCCGTCTTTCGTTTCAGTACGAGCATCAGCGACCACCTACTTCCGTTAGACTACCGATCAGATGACGATTCGTGTATGTATCGTCTAGGATGATTTGTTTTGCGAGTCGTTGTTTCGTCTCCATGACGAAAGGTGCTCGTAAGTTCGTCGTTGACGTCGTGAACGGATCCCGTAATGTGACCGTCGTATAGACAGCGACTTGCGCTGTATCCTCGATTCCGAGTTGCTCTTTTGCTGCCTCCGGTAACTCGAAGACATATTCCGGATCAATCCAGAACGGGTTCGTCACGACGAAGGCACACTCCGGCTGATCAATCGATTGAAACGACCAGAACGGGACCCCTTCTCCGAACGGGAGCAAGATGAAGCGTTTTGCTTCCGGAAAACCTGGTAATTCGGACGCGAAGGTGATGATTTCCGTCTCGTCAATCGTAATGGTTCCAAAAAAATCCGTTTCGATCTGCATGTCGTTATCCTTCCCCATCGAATATGCCGCCAACCGGCCACATATTCAGTTGATTTTGTTCTTGTAGATAAATGTCGACCTGACCTTCTTTCACAGTCAGTTCCGGTCGATGCGTTTCGACATCGATTTTCGGACGATTCGCGGTATAACTTAGTCGCACCTCAGCCGGTGTATAGGTCGTCTTGACTCGATCGAGGCTCCGCGGAATGAATCCGAGGGTCGTCACTTCAGCAGGTGGTGTATCATTGGCTTTCGCAATCCGCGCGACAGTTCCACCGCCCTGCTCGATCCGCATCAGTTGATCGCCTTCAGAGGATCGTTTCGCGACAGCTTCCTGTCCTTTTTGTCGTCCATAAGTAGCATACTGCCGAACGGATTCGAGCGCAGGAACGCGCCCCATCTCGATCCAGGCTTGCGTCGAATCGATCTCAAGGCGTGCCGCGACGGTTTCAATCGATAGTTCCCCACGTGGTTGTTCGATCGACAGGGAGGCAGGTGTCTGCTTCTGCTCGATTTGCGGACGCGTGATGTTCATCCCGATTCGTGCCGCCGTCTGACGTATTTCAAGATGCGGAAGATTCATCTGCCTTCACCTCTTATCGTAAGAAATCGAGTAATGTCGGCTGAATGATTCGTGCCCCGGCGCTGAGTGCTGCGCGGTGTAACGTCTCGTATGACTTCAGCTCCATGATGACTTTTTCCGCCTCAATGTCTTCGTTGTCCGACATGACCGTCTTCGCGATGATTTCCTGATCCTCGAGCCGTGATGTGTTCAAATCCATCCGGTTGACCCGTGCCCCGAGATCAGCACGTGTCTCGACCGTTCCGTTGACCATCTCATCGATATCTTTCAACATCCCGGATAAGGTAGCCCCGTTGTTATCAGCGTTCGTTCCGAGTGCATCATAGACTTTTTTCAACGTTTGGAACGTTTCCGGTCCGAAGACGCTGAGTGGTGAAATGTTAACTTGGACTTCGATACCGGAAGAAACTTCATATTTGATGGATTCCGTCTCCTTACCTGTCGGATCACCATCCGTGAAGACACCGTCAACAGGACCAGTTGTACTCGCTAAGTAATCACGCAATCCGTCCATCGAGACGAATGCCGTATCCGTCTTCGTTCCGTTGAAGATGCCTTTTTCATTGTATTTCGTATTCGCGAGCGTCCCAATGTGTTCAATCAATTGACCGACTTCGCTCTGGATCGCTTTACGTTGTGTTGCATCATACGTATCCGTCGCCGCTTGTGTCGTCAACTCACGAATCCGACTCATCGCTGATGTGACTTCGTTAAGGGCAGAATCCGTCAAGTCCATCCAGCCCGTTGCTTCGCTGGCATTTTTCTTGAACTGTTCGACTTCTCGTACTTCCGTCCGGTAACGCACGCCTTGCATCGCAACGACTGGATCCTCAGACGGACGTTGAATCTTCTTCCCACTGATCAATTGTTCCTGAAGCGTGCTCAAGCGCTGATAGCTTGAGGATAAGTGCCCGATATTCGTTTTCGTCAACATCGTTTGTGTTACTCTCATCTATTCATCACCGTCCTACGAGTCCCATACCGTTGATGATTTTATCAAGCATCTCATCGACGGTCGTAATATTTCGTGCTGCTGCATTATAAGCGTGTTGATACTGAATCATCATCGTCATCTCTTCATCGATCGAGACGGCAGACATCGACATGCGGCGCTGATCCGCACTTTCCATCAAGACAGCAGCACTCTTACCAAGGCGTCCGACCTGATCGGTCGAGACCGCCATATCGCCGATGACGTTTTGATAGAACGAGCCGATCGTCGTCGTCGTTTTCGACTCCGTGAATTCGATGCTCGCTGTCTTCATCTTCGCCAGTTTCAATGCCCCTTGACTATCCCCGATGTTGCCGTCCGTCGACGTCGCGATGTTATCAAGACTCGCCTTGATGTCCGAACCGACGGAGATCGTTGCTGCCGTGATGTCACCGCTTGTTGATGCGAAGAAGGCGTTTGATCCCGCTGTACCATCTTTCTTCAAGTTCGTCGCATGCGCAGCGTTAAAAGCATTCGCGAATGTCTTTGCCATCTCATTGAGTTGACTTTCCATCTTGACGTATTCCCCGACGGCTTTTCCGTCTCGCTCTTGTCCGTACATCTCGATTAGTCCTGATAAACGTCCTGTTGAGAAGCCACCGAGCTGATCAAACGTATAGGTTTGTGTCTCAGACTTAAAGCCGGTGTACAGTCCCTGTTCGTTCGTCGTGAACGTCAGTGTGCCCGCTTTCGGTAAATCGGAGTCGACAGCAAGCAGCTTGTCCCCGTTCGGAAACTTGATGTTGACGTCAATGCGCCCTTCCGCATTACGCAACGCATTCCCCATCTGTCCTGTTTCGATCGCCTGAGCATCTACTGTCACTTTTTCGAAATCAACATATTGAGCAAGCTCATCGAAGTAACGATCTCGCTCATCGTAGAGTGCGTTTGGTAAAGCACCAAGCGGCTCGACAACGTGGATTTCCGTATTGATGTTATGGATTTTTTGTAAGAGGTCGTTGACTTTTTTCGTCGAGACCTCAATTTCACTTTTTAAGTCTGTTTTGACTTGATTGATCGCTTTTGCCATGTAATTGAAGGTCTGCGTGAGAGTCTCCGCCTTTTGTCGGACGACACTGCGTGCACCTGAATCTTGCGGATTCGTCGACAAGGTCTGGAGTGATTCCCAGAATCCATCGAATGCTTTTGCAAGACCGGTGTCAGACGGTTCGTTGATGATATCTTCCATCCGCCCGAATGCCGCTTGTTTCGTACCGTAATAAGAGACCTTCGTCACTTCATCCCGGTACTGCTTATCGAGCATGACGTCCCGAATTCGCTCGAGCATTTCTCCGCGGACCCCAGTTCCGACTTGTCCATTTCGTCCAGATCCAAGTGAAATCGAAAGTTGTTCCGTCGTTCCCATGACGAGACGCTGACGAGAGAATCCTTCCGTTCCAGCGTTCGCAATGTTATTTCCAGTCGATTGCAGAGCCCACTGGTTCGTCGTTAATGCCCGACGTCCTGTCTCAAGCCCCATGAAAGTCGATCCCATCCGTATTCCTCCTTACGCGTTTCGATTGAAGTGTGTCTGGTTCAGTGCGGACTGTCCGTATGTGAAGTCGTCCGCTTCTGGAATCAAGAGTTGGAGATGCCAATCCAAATAATACAGGGATTGCTCCAGCAACTCCGCGTTTAGTTTGTTGAGCTGCCGCAGTTGACCGATCGTCTGCAACAACGTTCGGAGTGAGTCGACATCTTCCGGATGTGTCGCGATCCATTCCGTCATCGTCACGCTCCCCATCAGTGCGAGCCGTTCTTGTTCTAATCCTTCGATTCGTTTGATATGTACGGGTTCTTCTTTGACGATTTCAGACAAACGACGCATGTCATTTGCAATCAAGACTTGCTTCTTTTCTTCTGCGAGCGCAAGTAAATGAGCATGCGCCTCGTTGAGCTGATTGATGAGTTGCATTCGGTTTCTCCTTCCGAATTGAAAAGGTTCCATTTCATATAAAAAACGACCCGCGCATCCGTGCCCCGAGTCGCCTCCATTGTCTACGATGTCCCGCTTACAGGTTCAAGAAACGTTCCGCGATTTTTTTCGCATCTGGTTTATAGGTTCCATCCTGGATCGCCTGTTTGAGGGATTCAATCTTTTCAGTCCGTGACGACTGTGTCTCGTTGAAACGCGCACGCGCTTCTGTAGAGATACTGACTTCGTCCGGACGATTCGTACGTTGGTTTTTTGTTCCTTCTACTGATTGAGTTCTTTCGTACGTTTTGGGCATGTTCACCCATTTCGTAGAATCAATTCGCATGTGAACACCTGCTTTCTAGACTACAAGATTCTTAGTTCAAGTCCGATACGTCCTTGGTTTCGAAGAGTCAGAAGAGTCAAGCATCGCCTGGGCGAGGTCACGTCGTAAACGATCACGACATGTGGCACAAATCGTGCCTTCACGGGAGGGCTTCCCGCAACTCTCACACATGATTTCCATCTGGGAAATCTCGGAGATCAATAAGCGCCCTTCCTTGATGTAACGGAAGACGGTATCTCGACTAACACCCGTTCCGATCTCGACATCTTTAGGTGAAGTTCGGATTTTTCGTCGTTCTCGCAGAAATTCGCGTACCTTCTCAAAATCCGTATGATCCTTTCGTATGCAATCAATACACAGTTCTGAAGATTGACGCACGACTAACTTCCCGCAAGATTTACAATTGATGACATCCATTTCCTTCACCTCACATAGAGTATCGGCAGGAATGTTACTTTCTTAAACACTTCGAAATAAAGTTACAGCAGAAATTTCTTTCGCTCCCGCTTCCTTGAGTCGAAACATCGCTTGGCGAAGCGTCGCACCTGTCGTATAGACATCATCGACAAGTACGATGTTCTTCCCCTTGACGTCACTCGTTACGCAAAACGGATTGCTACGCGCAAGTCGCGCTTGTCGTCCTGCCTTACTTTGTTCTGGACCATCGAGACGACTTAAACACGGAGAGATCTTTCCGCGCATCCGACGCGCGATCAGCTCTGCTTGATTGAAACGACGGTCTGAGAGACGTTCCGTGCTTAACGGAATCGGCACAAGAACTGCTTGCTTGATTTTTACCTTCTTCAAGTCATCGGTAAACATCTCAAGCAACGCACTATCACCGAGAAACTTGAAGCGATGCATGAACTCCTTCGCTGCATCATTGTATAGATAAAGAGGTACTGTTTGGAGCGTCAGCCCTTGCCTTCGCCATTCTGTGCAGTCTGAACAGCACACTGGACCCGGCTTTCCACAATCGACGCATTCCCCTCTTTTTACAAACTTTATTTTACAGGTCGGACAGGTCGCTTGCCTAGTCCAGAGATTTCCGAGTTCCCAACTAGGTAAATAGACCTCTTGACAGAATAGACATCGATTCATGGTTGCACAGCGTTCGCTTTCTTGATGTGATGGATCGCTTCGTACACCGCATCACTCCGGTCATTGGCGCAAAATAGAATGTCACCATCCGGGTATGCCGCCGATCGTCCGACTCGTCCGCTGATTTGAATCAGGGCTGCCGTACTGAAACCTTGATCCGCATCCAGAATCGCGACTTGAACGTTTTCGATCGTCACACCCCGCTCAAGAATCGTTGTCGTCAGTAAGATTCCTGTCGACTGTCGAAAACGCTGGACCTTCTCGACTCGTTCCGAGTCTGCAGCATGGACGGTCTCGACGTCATAGCCCGCTGTCGCGAATCGGTTTTGCCATCGCTCGAGCTCCGCGATCCGTGAGACGAAGACGAGCCGGGGTACAGTGCTATGACGCGCCAACCAATCGAACACGATTTGTTCACTATACGGTACGACAAGCTTTGGGACCGGTAACGGATAGCCATGATAGCGTCGCATCAGCCGAACCGTCGGAAACCGTCGATGCCAAAACGAAGGCGTTGCACTTAATAAAATCAGCGCGGCATCTTTTGTCATCGCGCGCTTGACGTATCGATGTAACGTCCGGTCGAGCCGGTAAGGAAACGCATCGACCTCATCCAAAAAGACGACGTCGAAACAATCCCGGTAATGAATCAATTGATGTGTCGTACTGACCGTGATGTCCCCCAGTTCAAGACGATCCGACGAACCACCGTACAAGGAGACGATGGAAGCGTTGGCGAATGCCCGCTTCAAATGTCCCGTCAATTCCCGGACGACGTCTGCCCGTGGTGCTGCGACAAGCACACGGCGTCCGCTGGCGAGAGCGTCTGCGATCCCCGGGAAGAGCATGGGTGTCTTCCCGGCACCACACACGGCATGGACGAGAAGCCGTTTGTTAGTTAGAACCGTTCGTTGGATCGCTTGAGCAACACGTAGTTGTGCCGACGTCAACGTCAATGGTCCATGTTGTGCCGGTGTCACCGGATCAAGTGCCCGCTGATCCGTCACGAGTCGTCCACAGCTTCTCAGTTTGCCGTAAGCGAGACATTTCCGACAATAATAACAGGCTTTACCACATGTACAGTCCCCTCGCACTGGAAGCGCACTACACCGCTGGCAACGCCATGTCACGGCTGGTCTGAATCGGTATGTCACTTGTGGTGTGTCGATCCATTCAACAGGTACGAGTCGTCCTCGAAGATCCATCGTCATCTCTCCTTTTCTGTTTCGTCTCTTTCTCGCGGACGTCCGTAATCTCCTTGTGAGCGTTCCACTACTCAACTTGAGCTTTGGACTCGCAGAATTCGAGGTAACGTCATACGGTACGGTTTCAACAGGTGTTTCCATATAGTCATCCATGATTTTTGAGGATTTTGACAAAACAAAAGCAGCAGGTATCCTCATGAAGAGAATCCCTACTGCTTCCGCTCTTATCTTATTCTGCTGCGTGATACCATGTGACACCGATTGCCCCTGGTCCGAGGTGTGTACCGATGACGGGTCCAAAAACACTCATCTCGATGCGTGCCTGCGGGAAAAGTGCCTTCAGTTCAGCAATCTCTGCCTCTGCTTTCGCAGAATCCTCGGCATGGATGACACCGATGACATAACCGGTACCGTCACCGCGAATATCTTCCTTCATCATTTCCTCAATCCGATTGACTGCCCGCTTAAACGTTCGAATCTTTTCAAACGGAACGATTTTTCCATCAACGAAATGAAGGACCGGCTTGATTTTCAGGAACGAGCCGACGAATGCTTGCGCGACACTTAAACGTCCTCCACGCTGGAGGTGTTCGAGATCGTCGACGACGAAATAAGCACGAATCTGTTCCTTTAACGTCTCAAGACGCTGGACGATCGTCTCTGCCGTCGCTCCTGCATCTCGCAAACGAACGGCTTCTTGGACGAGAAACGCTTGCGGCATACAGGAAATACGTGAATCGACTGGATGGACGTTGACATGATCCACCATCATGTTGATCGTATGTAACGCTTGGTACGTTCCGCTGATCCCACTTGATAGTGTAATACCAATGATATCCGTTCCTTCTGGCAACTGCTCGAACGACGACACGAGATCACCGATGTTCGGTTGTGAGGTCGTCGGGAGACTGCCCGTCTGGATGCGTTCATAAAATTCCGCTACCGAGATATCGAACCCTTCCCGGTAGGCGTCACCGTCGAAGATGACACTAAGTGGTGCGACGTGCACTTGATGTTCTTCACAATAGGTAGTTGGCAGATAGGCTGTGCTATCCGTTAAGATCACAATCTGGCTCATCCGTGAATTTCCTCGCTTTTATAGTTCCGTCGTGACGCTGCCAAATGTGACACGCCACAATCGCTTTTAAGTGTAGCATTTTTTATTGGATAAAAAAAGAAAGACGGAAGCGGGAGCTCCTGTCTTTCGAGATATTAAACGACGACCCATCCACGACGGATTGATTCGACGACAGCACCGGTCCGGTCCGGCACATTCATCTTCCGTAGGATCGATGAAACGTGGTTCTTGACCGTCTTCTCACTGATGTATAACGTATCACTGATCGCACGGTTCGAGAAACCGTCCGCTAACAATTGCAAGACTTCACATTCGCGACGCGTCAAGACGTGGAGTGGTGCTTCCGCGACTCGTTTTTCAACAGGTTGTGACGCCATCGTTTGTTTCATCTTCATCAAACGACGATATTCCTGCAATAAGTTCGGTGTGACTTTCGGGTGGACGTATCCACCTTCGCGGTACACGGAACGAATCGCATTGACGAGTTCGTCCGTTGCCATTTCCTTTAAGAGGTAACCGACTGCACCGGCACCTAGGGCGTGCATGACATACGTCTCATCATCATGAATCGATAAGATGATGACACGTACGTCCGGATAGACTTCCATCAGACGTTTTGTTGCTTCAACACCGTTGACTTGCGGCATGTTGATATCCATTAAGACGATATCCGGTTGATGGGTTTCGACGAGCGAGATGACTTCTGCTCCGCTTTCCCCTTCCGCTACGACGACGAATTCTTCTTCGAAATCAAGAATTCGTTTAACGCCTTCGCGGAATAACTGATGATCGTCGACGATGACTACTTTCACTTGCTCGTTGTTCACAGTGTTTCCCCTCTCGCTTCGGATTCCTCGATTGGAATCTTGACCTTGATGACCGTACCTTTTCCGGGCTGCGTCTCGATATCGAATTCACCATCGATCAATTCGATCCGTTCACGCATACCAACGAGTCCGAATGACTCGTCGCATGATGCGACGATGGAATCGAAATCAAATCCAACGCCATTATCCTTCACGTGGATTCGTACGGAATGTTGATATTGTTCTATGATAATACGAATGTCACTCGCTTTGGAATGCTTTACTGCATTTTGGACGGCTTCTTGGACGATTCGGAAGACAGCAACTTCATACGTCGAATCGATCCGTTCACCGCCTCCTAGATAATTGAAGTGAACCGGAATATTCGAAATTTCTTGAATATGGCGAAGATAACGTTCGAGCGTTGGAACGAATCCGAGATCGTCAAGCGTCATCGGACGTAAATCGTATATGATACGGCGGATATCGGCAAGCCCATCCCGAATCAACGTCCGTAAACGGTGAATCTCTTCAAAAGCTGCCTCTGCCCCATTATGCTGGTGAATCTTTTCAATCAAATCGGCCCGGATCAAGACGTGGGCAAGCGTCTGCGCCGGACCATCGTGCATGTCGCGCGACAAGCGGCGGCGTTCATTTTCGGCGGACTGGAAGACTTTTAAACCCATCTCCTGTTTTTGCATCGCCTTTTCATATTTTTCATTCATCATCTGCATATCGTCCGTCAAGAAGTTGAGGACGACCGAGACACGTCCAATCAATTGATCTGCCCGTTCAATCGTCTCATCGAGCTGAATCAATCGGCGTTCGAGCTCATCGCGGCGCTTTCGGCAATTCATCTCATCTCGTTGATTGATGAACGATTCGAGTTGCAACGCGTTCGCTGTCTCATAGGCCGACCGGACATCCTGTTCCGAGTAGCTGTCGAAGTTCTTACTGACGACGACGAGTCGCGCCTTCGCATCCTTGATATGGCGTTCGAGTCGTTCTGCTTCTTTTATATAGTCGTGCACCCGAATCTTCAGGTCGCGCAGTTCTTGCTGGATTTCGGCATATTGTTCGCGAGAACTTTCCGTGATCCGGACGATTTCTTCCCGACTCTCTTCTACGACGCCGATGATGTTCTGTACGATATCATTCAAGGATAGCCGCTCCCTCATCTCATTCGTCATGGTACTCCCTCCATTCCTTGCCAGTCGTCTACGGTTGTCTCTCTCTTGGAACGTCGTTATGCTAGAAAGAACTAGTTAACGAGGAGGACATTTTTGATTATGACATTATCTAATTATTATACAGTAAAAGAAAACGGTTTCCACGAAATCATTATCCAAAAGTCACGATTTATCACTTATTTAGCTCGCGCAACGACGGAAGAACAAGCCCAGGCGTTCATTTCCAAGCTGAAAAAAAAACATCACGATGCGAACCATAACTGTTCCGCCTACGTCATTGGTGAGCGTAATGAGATTCAAAAAGCGAATGATGACGGTGAACCAAGCGGAACAGCTGGTGTTCCGATGCTCGAAGTCTTGAAGAAGCGTGACTTACGCGATACGGTCGTCGTCGTGACACGGTATTTCGGCGGCATCAAGCTCGGTGGTGGTGGATTGATTCGCGCATATGGTTCGAGTGTCTCTGAAGCATTGAACGCAGTCGGTGTCGTCGAACGAATCGAGCATACCGTCGTTTCTGTCAATGTCGACTACACATGGCTCGGAAAGCTTGAGAACGAATTACGAGCGAGTGTTCATCCGATTGATCAGATCCATTACCTCGATCAAGTCCAGATCGACGTCCTCGTCAAGACAGCCGATGTCCCCGATTTTCTCGACTGGATGACAAACATGACAAACGGTCAAGCCAATTTGTCAAGCGGCTCTACTCGTTACCTCGAACGTGACATTATTTCCTGACCTGCTATACTGATTGTAAAGAATTTTAAAGTTTTTTAAAAATTCAGTTAAAGTTAGGAGTTAATAAAGGTGGAAGAGCGAACCCGCAGTAATAAAAAAAAGATAAAGAAAAAACGTTCGTGGTTCAAGGTGTTCGTGATCAGTTTTCTGGTCGTGCTCGTCGGTGGAGGTGCGACCTTCGCTTACGTCGCGTATAAGACGTTCCAGACCGCAAACGATGCAAATGTCGATTTAGCGCGCGGTGACAAGTCCGAGAAACGAGAAGCAGCCATTGATTTGACGAAAGATCACTTTTCCGTTCTGCTCGTCGGGACGGATGAACGACCTGGCGACACCTCATCCCGTGCTGATACAATGATTGTCGCGACATTCAACAAGGACGATCAAACCGTTGATATGGTCAGCATTCCCCGTGATTCACTCGTCGAGATCCCTTCTGTCGGTTACGAGGATAAAATCAATCACTCTTATGCCTTCGGTGGCATCGATTCAACGATTGAAACGGTCGAGACGTTGCTCGATATTCCAATCGATTATTATGCATCGATCAACTTCAATGGTGTCGTCGCGATCGTCGACGCATTAGGCGGCATCGATATCGATGTCAAGTTACCGATCGATACACTCGACTCATCCGATAAGCGCAATGGCGTTAAATTGGAACCGGGTCAACAGACGTTGAACGGCGAGGAAGCACTCGCCTATGCCCGAATGCGTTATCAAGATCCTGAAGGAGATATTGGTCGGACAAAACGTCAACAACAGATCGTCGAAGCCATCGTTGATCAGTCGACATCGTTCGGTTCTATCACCAAACTAAATACCCTGATGGACGCGACGGGAGACAATTTCCGGACGAACATGTCGTTGACGGAAGCGTTCCAACTGCAACCGTTCATCAAAAAAATCGGTTCCATCAATCGGATCGATCTTAAAGGAACGGACACGAAAATTAACGGGGTCTATTACTACCAGCTTGATCAAACTTCATTGGCTGACGCGAAGACGACATTGAAGGAACAACTCAATTTGCCAATTGATGAGACGACAGACAGCATCACGTCGGAGGCTGCAGATGATTCGTTCACTCCAAGCAACTGATCATGGGTCACTACTGGAAGTACAACGTCGCGCTTATCAGATAGAAGCCGCATTACTCAATGCGACTGATTTCCCGCCCTTACGCGAAACGATCGATGAGATCGACGTTGAAGCGCCAATTGGTTTCGTTTACGTCATTGATGACGACATTATTGGTGCTGTTACGATTAATGACGGGACGATCACTCGACTCGTCGTGGATCCGCCATACTTCCGTCAAGGAATTGCACAGTCCTTGTTGCATCACGTGCTGGAGCGACATCAGACAAGACACGTCATGACCGGTGCACGTAATCTGCCAGCGCTTTCGCTCTACACTCGTTTCGGCTTCACGGAAGTCCGGCGCGAGTGGCGTAGCGGGATCGAACTTGTCTTTTTGATGCGCACCTGACTTTTAGGAATAACAAAGAAGCAGTAGACACCGGGTCTACTGCTTCTTTGTTGTTTAGAAGAAAAGAAATCCGAGAGCGGCTCCAATTAACACGATTCGTAACGGCGACTGTTTATAAAAACGAAGTAAACAGAACAAACCGAAGGCAATCAAGAAATCAAGACCACTCTTGATGCTTGACGTAAAGATTGGATCATAAAGAGCGGCAAGCAAGATACCGACGACGGCAGCATTGACGCCAATCAACATGCGTCCGACAGCTTGATTCTTCCGAATACGATCCCAATACGGTAAAACACCGATGACGAGTAGAAAACCTGGTAGGAAGATCGCGAGCGTCGCAAGAAGACCGCCGGATACACCAGAGACGATCGTACCGAGATACGTCGCGAACGTAAAGAGTGGACCCGGTACCGCCTGTGCAGCAGCGTAACCAGCAAGGAACGTATCCGTGTTCATCAGCCTAGGTACGAGTGTCTGCTCAAGGAATGGCAAGACGACATGTCCGCCACCAAAGACAAGGGCACCAGCACTGTACATGACACTCGTCAGTTGGACGGTTCCCGTCGCAGATTGTGCGAGAAACGGTGTGACGGCAAGTAAGACGAAGAATAAGACGAGTGCTGAGATGCTAAGTAGGCGTGGTACGCGAATCGACAAGGATCCACCCGTCTCCGTCTCTTCTTTGAACCAGAAGAACGCAAGAAGACCTGCGAGCAACAAGACACCGACTTGCGCCAATGGATGTGCGATCAAGAGTACGCCTGCTAGCGCTAGTAGCATCAACGTCAGCCGTTTGACGCCTGTCGCAAGTTTCATTCCCATGCCAAGGACGGCGTCAGCAACGATTGCGACAGCGACGAGTTTCAAGCCATGAATGAATCCGGCTTCCGCGACATCGAATTGTGTCGCAAGAATCGCGAATAGAATCAAAGCGATACTCGACGGCAACGTAAAGCCAACGAAGGAAATGATTGCCCCTGCTACGCCTCCACGGACCAGACCGATTCCCATTCCGACCTGACTCGAAGCGGGACCCGGAAGGAATTGACAGAGCGCAACTAAGTCAGCATAGGCTTTCTCATCAATCCATTTTTTCCGTTTGACATATTCTTCATAAAAATATCCGAGATGGGCGACCGGACCGCCGAATGATGTTAATCCGAGCTTAAATGATACAAGAAAGATTTCAATTAAACGATGCATGTTTCACCTCCATCCTTCATTCTACACAAAAGATGTTAAGTTCTTGTGAACTTCAACGGTTTTTCTTTCCATAAGTCCCTTTTCGCCACAATTTCTCCATGGGACCTTGTGGATGAGACTGGAGATATCTGTTTGAAGCAACACCTTGTGCGATCAAAAGCAGGAAAACGAGTAACAGTCCTTGCCATAACGGTGTTGTTCCATGTTGTCCACTGAAGAAGACGAACACGGTAAAGACGACTGTATGCATCAAATAATTCGTCAATGCCATCCGTCCCAGTCCAGTAAACCATTGCATACGCCCAGCACGAACGAGTAACGCAACGGCACAAGCATAGGTGATTGCAAGCGTGCGTCCTGAGAGCCAAACGTAAAATAGATTGATTGATCCGTCTGGTACATCAGCATGCGCCTGCATGATTCCAGCGAATGACGGAAGTGTCAGTAGTAAACTAATTCCAAGCGTCCACCACAGGAAACGATTCGTTGGAGGCGCTGCGCTGAAGCGTTCCATCAAATAGGCTCCGATCAAGAACAGGGATAGAATTTCTGGCCAAATGACACCGGAATTCATGAGGGCTTCCGGTAATTGAACTGTCGCGTGATGCGATAAAAATCCGAGAAGATCGCGCGATGCGACGAACGACTGAAGTGTCTTATCCAGCTCGACGACGGGAGCGTCGCCAAATTGACGAGCCCCAAAGAAAATAAGTAGATAGAGCAGAATGGCATAGATTTGAAATGCTATCGCAAACAAGAGTTTCGTGACCGGCTTTGTTTTGGCGAACAATAACAGAATGAAGCCCGTCAACGCATACGTATGTAAGATATCTCCCTGCCAGACGAGCAGGTGCAAAAGACCAATGATGAGCAGAATTCCGAGCCGCCTTGCGAAGATCGTCATCGGTAGACCACGTTGTCGCAACCGATTGATGAACAGATAAAAACCGGCTCCAAAAAGAACACTAAACAGGGTATAGAATTTCGTCTGGATGAAGAGATCGAAAATGAGACGAATCGATTGATCCATCTCCCCCATCATCGCATTCGGTCGATCACCGAGAAAACTCGGCATGTTGACGAATAAAATCCCGCATAATGCAAAACCACGCAACACATCCAAATAGACGATGCGTTGATTCAATGATTGATTCATTCCAACACTCCCTTTCTGAAAAAAGACCGCTCACACGGATGAGCGGTCTTTTTTGATATACGTTATTTCGATGTAAAACGTTCCAACAAATTCAACAATGGTCGATAACGTTCGCCAAGCAAACCGAGCGACTCGACGAGAATGTCAAGAACGAGCAATAACATGACGAGTGAGACGAGGGCACCAATCGAATTCGTCTGCGAGAATAGAATCGCCGTCATCCCGAAGATGGCGCAGAGTCCATAGATGACGAGCACGGCTTGGCGCATCGTAAAGCCGAGATCAAGCAATCGGTGATGCAGATGGGCCTTATCCGGCGCAAATGGTGGTTTTCCTTGCAATACCCGTCGAACGATCGCAAACAACGTGTCGGAAATCGGGATCCCAAGCAAAATGACCGGAACGGCAAGCGAGAACAACGTCACGTTCTTGAATCCAAGGAGTGATAACACACCAAGCATATAGCCGAGGAACAAGGCACCGGTATCACCCATAAAAATCTTCGCTGGGTAGAAGTTATGAAACAGAAAACCGAACGTACTCATCAATAAGAGAATCGCGACGATCGTCACGTAGACGTTTCCTTGAATGACGGCAAGACTGATCAATGTCAACAAGACGATACTCGAGACACCAGCTGCTAGTCCGTCTAATCCATCAATTAAGTTGACGGCATTTGTGATCCCGATGACCCAAAGGAACGTCAGCGGAACACTCCACCATCCGAGATATAACTGCTGGTCGAACGGTAGATTGATGAACTCGATCCGGATCCCACCGTTTAGGACGATGACGGCAGCAACGATTTGCCCCATCAGCTTCAAACGGGCATTGAGTTGGAATCGATCATCCAGTGCACCGGTCAAAATAATAACGAATCCACCGACTAAAATGTGCGTCGCATACGGACTCGAAGGTTGTAAGATGAAATAACCGATCATGAAGGCGATATAGATCGCTAATCCGCCAAGTCGCGGCATGATTCGGACGTGTACTTTTCGCGCGTCCGGACTGTCAACGGCACCGACTGCAATCGCAAAGCGTTTCACGACGGGTGTGATCAGTAAGGCGGCGATAAAACAGACGATGGACGCAGTCCATAACATAGTAACATCACGCTCCTGCGCGAATTATATCATAAAAAAAAAGAGCCGACGAGCGGCTCTTACATGAAGATCGGTACTTCAGCAGCTGGATCATATGTATAGATACCGCGCCCGACTTTTTTGATGGCAGGGTTTGCCTGTTCGACTTTCGCCATCAATTGGTAGATGTTACTAATTTGGTGACGGTAACGCAATTCAAGCTCCATTTGGATGTCACGTGCTGTCATCGATTCACGCTCGCGCATCAAATCGCTGATTTGGTGCACGTAGACTTCTAGCGGGTACCGTTGGTTGACACGACGTTGTTTTAACGGACGCTCATGCGTGACGGCGACTTCTTGCGAATGTTCTCCCGTTCCACGGCTTAATTCCGAGATCAAATACTCGGCACGCCGCTGTAAGCGACGGTATTCCTCTTCAATTTCCATTAGTTCGCGGTAGATATGTTCACTGTTGCCCATTCCTTGCCCCTCTTTCCTTTTTTATACATTAATGTTTCAATCATGTTTCAATTGTATGTATTTTGAAATATTTTAAACTATAATTTGTCTTGATAATATATAATTTCTTTAATTATTTAATTATCCTGTAATATTTTCATATCCTTACCGATAAATTGGCTACACCTCATATTAACAGAAAGGAATGAAAACGGAACATATAATTTCGACATTTAACTATTTTAATAATACTTAAGTTCTACTAATTCAATATATATCTTTCTTATTTTACCGAAAAGGAGACTGGAAATTTAATGGGCAAATTACCTAAAACACTTCGGACCGCGCTAGTACTTTCGTTGGTATCCGGTTGCTTCGCCTCTACTTCTACTGTATCGGCTGCTTCTGGTACAACCTTTACGAAAACTTCGTATCAGACGACGGATGCTTTGAATCTACGTAGTTCGAACTCGACGTCTTCTAAAAAATTGCTGACGATCCCGAAGACGACGAAAGTCACGTCGAGCTATCGAAAAGGCTCTTGGTATAAGTTGTCATATAAAGGAAAGACGGGATATGTGACCGGATCTTATCTGAAAAAAATCGAGAGTGGCACTTCTTTTTCGAAGACGTCTTATAAGACGACGGATGCGCTATCCTTACGTAGTGCGGCAACGACATCTTCTACTCGATTACTGACGATTCCTAAGGGAGCCGGTGTACAATCAAGTTTCAAAAGCGGGAATTGGTACAAAGTGACCTATGCAAATAAGACCGGTTATGTTTCTGGTTCGTATTTAAAGAAAGTGACTACACCAGCCAAAACGACGGTCTATACGACGACGGATCGCTTGAATTTCCGTTCGTCTCCTTCGACATCCGGAAAAGTCCTGACGACGATTCCAAGTGGAACTGCCGTCAATTCCCTCGCCGTTAAATCGAATTGGCACACGGTCCAGTACCAAGGGAAAACAGGGTATGTCATGGGAACGTACCTGAAAAAAGGGACTTCCGTTCCTGCCTCGACGACTGGAAACGTCGATTATAGTGGTTCAAAGATGTATGTGTTGATCCCGTCAGGCAATAGCGTCGCGCTTCGTGCGAGCGCGTCGACGCTCAGTGGTCAAATCGCTCGTCTTGGACGCGGTACTCCTGTCGTCGTCACGAATTCGCGTCATCAAACGAAAGGCTTCGTCGCCGTCCGTACGGCAAGTGGTCAAAGCGGTTATGTCGATGCGACGTATCTGACGTTGTTCCAACCAGCACCATCGAATCGTCCACTTCTCGTCCTTGATCCGGGTCACGGCGGACACGACGCAGGTGCAGTTCGTTACGGCGTTGCTGAACGCGACATCGTCCTTGCTGTCACGAAACAAGTTGCCGAGCGTCTTTCCGGAAAAGTCGATGTGACGATGTCACGCTATACGAACGACTACTACCCGTCACTTGGAGAGCGAAGTGCCCTTGCGAACAGTCATGCGACGACTGCTTTCGTCAGTGTCCATATCAATGCTTCAACGAGTACGCAAGCATACGGAGCAGAGACCTTCTACTATAAAGGCGCCTCTTCGATCAACCTCGCTCGTAACGTCCAGCAACGCCTCGTCTCCTACGCGGGCATGCGCGACAGAAGCGTTCACTATGCAAATTATGCCGTCATTCGTGGTACGAAAGCACCGTCGATTCTAGCGGAACTCGGTTTCCTCTCGAACAGCGCGGATCGTGCGAAACTGACAAACGCATCGTATCAGTCACGTTACGCGCAAGCAATCGCGGACGGCATTCTTGCCTCACTTTAAATCAACACCATATCAAAAAGGATCGCTCAGGGAAGCGATCCTTTTTGCATACACATAACTTTCAAGGAATGTCATTCACCATCAGGGAATGGTTCAGACAAGGGAGCGACTAGCGAGGATTTGCTCAAGGGATAGCAAATCTGTCGAATCGACACGATAGTCTGCCTCATGGAGCGCCGACTCCGGTCCAACTCCGACGGCATACATGCCGGCAGCGTGGATGGCAGTGATGCCAGCTGTCGCATCTTCTACACCGATGCAACGGCTCGGTTCGACGTCGAGTGCTTCTGCAGCACGGAGAAACACTTCAGGGTGTGGTTTCGATTGTGCAACGGTCGCAGCGTCTACGATGTCATCGAAATAGTGTCGGACCTTTAGTGCCTCGACGACCATCAGCGCATTTTTAGAGGCGGACGCCATTCCGATCTTCAGCCCAGCGTTTCGGATTTCATCGAGGAATGCAGTGATTCCAGGAAGAAGATCCTGTTCAGAAATATGTTGGATCAATGTGACGTAGTGTTCGTTTTTCTTCGCAGCAAGTGCTAGCTTCTCTTCCTCCGAAAAAGCGTTCTGTTTCCCACCAAGCGCAAGGATACGCTCGAGTGAATCCATCCGGCTGACACCTTTTAATGTCTCATTGAATTCCCGGTCGAACGGGATATCCAAATCCTCTCCAAGTTGTTTCCACGCTAAGTAATGATACTCTGCTGTATCGGTAATTACGCCGTCTAAATCAAAAATGACCGCTTCGATCGTTGGTGCCATCCGACATCCATCCTTTCTTCCATCGTCCATGAAAGGCAAGAAATCGAATGACTTTGCGCAAACGATTGCACTTGCCTTATGAATAATTTTACTGGTTCTTCCGAATCTTTGCAAGCGTTATCAAATATTTCTGATTTTCTATTTTTAAGCACGAAACACGTTAATTTTGATAACGCTTTCAATTTTAAGGGAATGTTTTACTTATTTCGTTCTTTACTATTCGTTTTACATTTTTTAACTGCTATAATGAATCTCATAGCATATGAGGGAGTGACGAAGATGTTTCAACGTGTTAAACAGTTGTTGAATGATCAAAGTCGAAGAATTCATCGTTATGAAAAAATCGTAACGACGATCAATAGCCTAGAACGAGAAATGGAACAAACATCCGATCAAGCGTTACGTGAATTGACCGCCTCATTACGTGAGCGGCTACAAGCCGGAGAACGAATCGATGCGATTACACCAATGGCATTCGCCCTTGTCCGAGAAGCGAGTAAACGAACGCTTGGCTTACGGCATTACGACGTACAGCTCATGGGCGGTCTGGCATTACTGGAAGGACAAATCGCCGAGATGGCGACCGGTGAAGGAAAGACGCTCGTTGCTTCACTCGCGAGCTTCACTCAGGCGCTTCACGGAAAAGGTGTTCACGTCATTACCGTCAATGAGTATCTGGCACAACGTGATGCGGAGCAAATCGGTCAGATTCACCGCTTTTTAGGGTTACAGGTCGGAATCAATTCTGCTGAAGCTACGTTTGAGGAAAAACGGATCGCCTACGCTGCAGACATTACATACGGTGTCGGGACTGAATTCGGGTTCGATTACCTGCGCGATCATCTAATCATGGAGCCGACGGAACGTCTGCAACGTCCTCTTCATTTCGCCTTGATCGACGAAGTCGATAGCATTTTAATCGATGAAGCGAAAACGCCACTCATCATGGCGGAACGAGACAGTGTCCACGAAGGGTTACAGCAACTCGTCCGTCATGTCGTCCAGACATTCGAAGACGAGCGGGATTATACGTTCGACGAAGAGATTAAAGCGGTCGCCTTGACTGACCATGGGATCGAGACGATCGAGGAGGCGTTTGCGATTGATCATCTGTTCGCTGCTGAGCACTCCGTCCTTTTCCATTACGTCATTCAAGCCTTACGTGCCCATGTCGTCCTCAAGCGAGATGTCGACTATATCGTCAAGGATCAAAAAATCGCGCTCGTCGACCTCTTCACAGGTCGTCTGATGGAAGGACGCAGTCTATCCGACGGGTTACATCAGGCACTTGAAGCAAAAGAAGGTGTTCCCGTCACGGAAGAGAACCGGACGACGGCACAAATCACGATTCAGCATTATTTCCGTCTTTATCATCAGGTGGCAGGAATGACGGGTACAGCGGCGACGTCACGGGAGGAGTTTCAAAAGACGTACGGCATGGATGTCGTGACGATTCCATCGAACCGTCCGAAAATCCGGATCGATGCGGAGGACGTCATCTTTGCGACGCGTGACGAAAAATTAGAAGCGATCGCGCTGGCGACGAAATCGGCACACGTCACGGGACGACCAGTTCTGATCGGTACTTCATCGATTGAACAATCCTTACGCGTCGCGAAGACACTTGATACACATGAACTCACCTACGAGATCCTGAACGCAAAAACCGTCGATCAGGAAGTCCGGATCATCGCTTCAGCCGGACAAGCCGGTCGAATCACGATCGCCACGAACATGGCAGGTCGCGGAACGGATATCTTACTTGATGAAACGGCACAACAACAAGGCGGTTTGTTCGTCATCGGAACCGAACGCCATGAATCGATCCGGATCGATAACCAACTCCGTGGTCGGGCAGGTCGCCAAGGCGATCCCGGATTGACGCAATTTTATCTCTCACTCGAAGATGAACTGCCTCGTCGTTTCGCGCGCGACCGTCTCGCACGCGTGCAACAAAAAGTACGGGATGCTTCCGGTCCATTGGCTTCACGTGACGTTCGGGATTTATTGCAGTTCGCTCAGTCGACGTGTGAATCCGTCAATCGGAGTGTTCGAGATGAACTCGTCCAGCTCGAAGAAGTCATCAGCGAACAACGGCAAGCAATCTATCATCTCCGCAACAGAATCGTTGATGCGACGTCACTCGAAGACATCGTCCAACCGTTTGCCGGACGTGTCTTGCCGTCGATCATCGACCAAACGCTTTCTGACGATCTCGTCCCGGAAGAATGGCCGCTGGCTCTCGTCACGACGGAACTCGAGCAACTGTTGCATCAACCGGTCACGTTAGAACGATTGGAAACGATCGACGAGATGAAACGCCAACTTGAACCGCTGATTGCTGACACTGAAGCCTTGCTCGTTGCCCATGTTGCGGCTGAAAAAGAGACCGTCAAACGCTTCATCCTCCTTGCACTCGATGAGCAATGGACGCGCCACTTAACAGCCATGAACAGCTTAAAAGAAGGAATCCACCTCCGGAGTTACGGACAAGAGCAACCAGTCCGCATCTTTGAGCGAGAAGGCATGGATTACTTCGAATATGCCATTGCGAGTTTCGAAAAGCAGGTCCTTTCTGGCATCTGCCGCGCCGAACAGACATACGATAGCAAAGGAGAACTGCACCATGCACACGTCGAATGAAGTGTTTCGTCCCCCACTCTATTTCACGGAGGACATGCCGATCGTCAAGGAAGACGAATACGTCTTTCGTCACGTCGCGAAACAACTACCTGAGTTACAGGTCAATCAGATGGCGATCCATCTGTTTCAAGTCTTATCGCGCCGTCCGCTTCAAGTCATCGCCTTGTTCCAAAATACGTTGTCTCGGTCGTTCCACCTGAATGATCTCGTCGTCCTTGCACTCTCCGGTGACGAACTCGTCGCTCGGAAAGTCCTCAGTATCGAAGAAGTTCCTGTCATACTCCCGATGGCGACGTTGCCGCTCTGGTTGACGTTCGAAGAAGACGAATGTTTCGTCGACCTCGAGCAGTTGACGGAGCCATTGCAGCTTGTCTTCTCAAGTGAGACGCTGACCGAGCTGTTCATCGAAGACGACTTCACGGAATCGGAACGACGCATCATCCGTCAAGTCGCTTATTCGCACCCGACACCTCCAGCAGATGGCTGGTCGTTATTACCGGTCTCAATCATGCGCGAGCCGGATACTGTGACCGCGACCGTCCTCGTCCGTAATGCCAGCGATCAGACACTGACGCTTGAGGCGCTAACGTTCGAATTGATGGATGACGAGACGCCACTCGCAGACGTCACCCATCCTGGATTGTCCTTACCCGCTCATAGCCAACATGCGATTCGTCTCCGTTTCGCCTGCACCGCAACAGATGTTCCTGCATTCGGTCTCCGTTATCTTCCTCCCTCTTCCTAAAAAAACGTCTCGGCACACAAGATGCCGAGACGTTTTACTTATCCTTTTAAAAGTCCGATGACGCGGACGTTGATCGCTTTTGGTTGGAACGCAAGCATGTTTTCCATGTCTTGCGCAATCCGTTCTTGGACTTTTCCAGCTGTCTTGATGATCGACATGCCGTATTTGATATGCACGGACAGACTGACCGTGATGTCGCCACCGACATCTTCGACTTTTACGAGTTTGACCATCTGTTTTTCCTGCAGTTTCGAATCATCTGCTGTAAAGGCGATGCCTTCCGTTTCTTGAACAGCTACCCCTGCGATGACCTCGATGACTTGTTGCGAGACGTTCACGACACCGTCCGCATTATTTAAATTATATGACATACCTTCCACGCCCTTCGTCTAGTAATCCATCTATCTT
This sequence comes from Exiguobacterium sp. KKBO11, assembly GCF_001644945.1. NCBI lineage: Bacteria > Bacillati > Bacillota > Bacilli > Caryophanales > Exiguobacterium > Exiguobacterium sp. KKBO11. Next base: position 324,673 of record NZ_LUCU01000011.1, on the reverse strand, counting down.
AAAGTGTAATGCATTCCGCCTTATTTTGAAAGGTCTTCCCGTTTCTCGACGATCGGGCGAATGTCAATCTCAATCAAAGGACGGAGGACACGGACGACGAGTGGGTGTATGATGATACCAACGATCAACAAGGCGACGCCAATCATGATCAGTAAAGCGAGCCACGGTTGCGGTACGAATGCATCCGTCACATATTGACGCCACGCCATGACGAAGAAGACATGGAGTAGATAGACGTAGAGGCTGAGTTCCCCAGCTCGTGTGATGAGCGGAAGACGACGCATCGGGATCAACATCATGAAACCGAGCGAGGCCGCGATCGACAAGACATAGATGACGCTATGCTTGAGTACACCAATCCACGTGTCACTGTCATACTGTTCAGCGTACGGGAAACGATGCTTGAAGGCATTCGCGAAATCGACGATCTCTTGCGGTGTGTCACGCCACGCCTCGAACAATAAGAAGCCCATGACGGCTGCGAACGTCACACCACCAATCAAGCGGACGTTCATTCGGCGCTTGAAGTTCTTCGGCATCTCGAAGATGCGGATGAATTCGTGTTCCGATAGATAGTTCCCGAGCAAGAAATACGGATAGAACATGATCAGCTTCCGAAGTGCCAAGAATCCAGTGTTCTCGAGTTCAAATCCATACAGCAAGGCGAAGGCAAGACCGAACCAGACATATCCACGCAAGTGAACGACATACGGCGTCACGATATACCAGACGACCATGACGAACAGATACCAAAGTGCCCAGTAGGGACGTAGGAGATGCGTACCGATGTTTTCACCAGAAAAGAGCGGCAATCCTTCTCCAAGCGTCGCCCAAGATCCAATTAAGATTTGCCAGACACAGTAGACGGCAAATAGTTGGATGACACGTAAATACTTGTTTTCGCGGAAGAAATAACCGCTTAAAATAATGAATAATGGCATATGAAACGAGTAAATCAACAGATAAACCGTCTCAAGCAACTTTCCGTCATAATCAAACCGTAAATCCGTCAGCATGTGACCTATGACGACGAAAATGACAAGAAAACCTTTGATATTATCAAACCACGGATTCCGATTCATGTTACACTACCCCTTATACTCCCTCGAAAGGAACGAATGTTTATGAAAAAGACACTCCTGATTCTATCTGTCGTCTTGAACGTCGTTCTCCTTGCATTGTTACTGGGACGTAAACCGCTCGAACTATTCGAAAGCGTCTTACCTGCAACGAGTACGACTCCAGTCACGACCTTCCAATACGATAAGAACCCGAACTATGTCCGTCTGAATAGTCTATTCCATACTTATCAATACCCAAAATCAGCGAACGCTGTCATGTTAGGCGACTCGATGACGAATTTTGCCGATTGGCGTATCTTGATGGAAGACCCGACGATCGTGAATTTCGGGATTCCTGGTGATACGACAGAAGGCTTTTTGACTCGCCTCGACTTGATCATTGAGATGAAACCAAAACGCGTTTTCTTGATGGGCGGTATCAATGATATTCGTCACTATACACCGATTCCGCAAATCACTGAGAACATGACGACGATTGTGACGACACTTCGAAAAAATAACATCGACGTCGTCATTCAGTCAACCGTTCCTGTCGCACCGAAATATTCGGATTCCGTCCGAATCAATCGGGACGTCGAAGCGTTGAACCGGAATTTACAAAACCTTGCTCAATCGGTGGATGTTCCATTCGTTGATCTACGACCCGTCTTGACGAATAAACAGGGGTACCTGCAAAATCGGATGACGTACGATGGACTCCATCTCGTCGGTGGTGGTTACCTGCGCTGGAGTGATGCGCTGAAACCCTATGCGCTCAAAACCGATTTGACAGCAAATAACTAAATGAAAAAGCGGCTCATCCCGATTTCCGGGATGAGCCGCTTTCGATTATTAGTCTTCTTGGTTTTTGACACCCATGTACGCTGCGACGCTCGATGCTGAGAAAACTGCAACGGCAACGATACCGACAGCAATCCAAATCACTTGATCCATCATTTCTTTATATCCCCCTTTATGTAACCGCTCACTTCTACATTTAGCGTACACGAATTTCGTCAAGAAAGAAACACATTTTCCATGTCTAATGACTAGACGATTCGGGAAAAAGTAACTATAGTAGAAGGACAACTACAAATTGTCAGAAAATTCGATTATTTAACAAGGAGGTGTTTCTGATGGCCACTTCATTGCTTACGCCGAAAGTGACGTTACGACATCGAAGTACTCTCAACTTTGGATATTGGCTTGTCATCGGATGCATAGGATGGGGGATGCTTGCCCTCGTCACGAATGTTGGTACTGTTATTAGTCGTCTTCCTTTATATGAAAGCATTCCCCTCGCCATCCTTGTACTTGGCCTCACAGGTGTCGTACTAAAAATGGCGCGTGACGAGTGGTGGATTCGTTATCTTGAACGTCAGACCCAGTATTACATCGGACACGAAACCGTGACCGGTTGGTGTACGACGATTGATAGCATGTGGCTGATCCGCAAGACGATGCGCCGTGAACTTCGCCTGCTCTACAGACAACTTGCCAAGACGAAAGCATCGGAAGAAGTGAAACAGACGCTCGCCCTCCAGCTCGTCGAGCGTGGTGTGCTCATCGTCTATTCTCGACCAAAAAGTGATCATCCTGCTTGAAACAAAAAGAGGACTGCCCCATCATCTTCTATGAAAGAAGTAGATGGGACAGCCCTTTTTTTACTGTTTCAGCCAATCCGTTGCTGCTTCAATCGTTGGCATGACGAGTTGGTGACCATAATTCGACCACGTGACGTCGACTGATGCACCAGCTTGTTTCAAGAGTGCTGATAACTCTTCCGTTTCCTGAGCCGGACAAATCGGATCATTGCTTCCGGCACCAATGAAGACGAGCACATCCGATAAATCAGGTAACGTCACACCACGACGCGGTACCATCGGGTGCAACAGAATCGCTTGTTTGAACAAAGCTTCTTCGAACAACATATTCGCCGCGATGTTCGCCCCGTTCGAGTATCCGACTGGAATCAGACGATCGAGTGCGAAGTCACGCTCCGCTGCCTGGTCACGTAAAAACTGAATTAAACGTGCTGTCCGTAAAGCGAGGTCTTCTTCATCGAAGACGCCTTCTGCGAGTCGTTTGAAGAATCGTGGCATCCCGTTTTCCGAGACTTCCCCGCGGACGGACAAGTAGCCTGCTTCCGAATCGAGCAACGAGACGAGCCCGACGAGATCTTGTTCCGTTCCGCCTGTGCCATGTAAGAATAAAAAGATCGGTGCGTCTGCTGTTTTTGGTGCTTGGTATAAATGAATCATACGAGTCTCCCCTTCGGTACAGTAATAGGTGTTACATGATTTGTGATTGCACTGCGATGTGCTTCGAATTGTTCCGGTAACTTCAAGTCTTCTCCGAGCACCTCGAACGCTTCATCGATTGCGAATCCTGGATTGTCGGTCGCAATTTCATGGAGGATCCGACCGCGGTCATGGAAGTAGATCGATGTAAAGTAATTGCGGTCCTTCACTTCAGTCGTCAGCAAACCGAACGCGTTGATGGCTTTCATCCAGTCGAGTTGTTCCTTTTGATCCGTTGCCCGCCACGCGATATGGTGAACCGTTCCCGTTCCCGGACGACCAACTGGCATTTGACCATGAACGACATCAACGACATTCCCGAACTCGCCTTCTGCGATGTACCGGTCAACGGTTTCCGTCCGTTTGCTGAGTGTCAGGCCGAATGTGTCTGTCAGTAATTTTGCTGTGTCTGATGGATCCCTTGATAGTAACGTCGCTCCCGCGAATCCTTTGATCGCGACCTCACGTGTGATGCCGTCGATTTCATAGCGACTGTCTGGTCCTGCCTCACGTTCGACGAGTTCAATCTGGAGACCATGTGGATCTTCGAAGGCGATCTGTTGCTCTCCGAACCGAACCGTCTCTTCAAACGAGGCGTTTTTTTCTGTCAGCCGCGCTTTCCAAAAATCTGCTGCCCCGACCGGAATCGCGTAAGCTGTTGTTCCGACTTGTCCGGCACCGACTTGTCCTTTTGCCATGCCTTTAAACGGAAAGAACGTGATGATCGTTCCCGGTGCCCCGGATTCATTTCCAAAATAGAAGTGGTATGTTCCTGGATCATCGAAGTTGACCGTTTTTTTGACGAATCTTAGTCCGAGAATGGTTCCGTAAAAATCGAGATTTTCTTGTGGATCGCCGACCATTGCTGAGATATGATGAATGCCTTGCGTTTTCATATGATGCGTTCCTCCTTCAGTCGTATCTATTAACACAATAATAGTAACTAAAGAACAAAAAGTAAACTAATAAGCCTTTTCCCGTTTTTTCTGGAACCTTTATCCAATTTAGACCGTAGGACACTAAGTAACAATGATACACTTGTCGTGCAACAGACGTCTTTAAAGGAGGTTCTTATGTTAGAAATCAAACACATCACGAAGCGTTTCGGCGATTTTACGGCCGTAGATGCTCTGACGATTGAGGTGCCGCGCGGGCAAATCTTTGGTTTGCTTGGTGCGAACGGTGCCGGGAAGACGACGACGTTCCGAATGCTGCTCGGTCTACTGCAACCGACTGAAGGATCGATCACTTGGAACGGAGAGCGCATCCCGACTTCAAAGATTGGATACCTTCCGGAAGAACGAGGGCTGTATCCAAAAGTCCGCGTCGATGAACAACTTTTGTTCCTCGCAGAACTCCGGGATATGAAACGGAAGGATGCGAAACGAGCCTTGACGGAATGGCTCGACTATTTCCAAATTCCGCAGTATGAAAAAATGCGCGTCGAACAACTCTCAAAAGGAAATCAACAAAAAATTCAGTTGATCTCTGCCGTCCTACATAAACCTGAACTGCTGATTTTAGATGAACCATTCAGTGGACTCGATCCGGTCAACGCCGAACAATTAAAACGTGCTGTCAAAAAGTTAACCGTCGACGGAACGACGATCGTCTTCTCAAGTCACCGGATGGATCATGTCGAAGAACTCTGCGAACACGTCGCGATCCTCGATCACGGAAAACCCGTCGTTGCTGGCTATCTCCCTGACATCAAGGCGGGATACGGAAAAACACGTGTCCTCTTGACGACAGATGCTCCACCACTCCTGTGGGATAGCTTGCCAGGTGTCCTACAAGTCGAGTCAGACAACAATGGGCATATCGTCCAAGTCTCTTCAAAAGAAGCGGCTGATCAACTTCTCCAACATATCGTCAGTCAAGGACACCATGTCGATCGTTTCGTCTGGGATCAGTTATCCCTGCAGGATATCTTCATCGAGGAGGTCGGCAAACGTTATGAACCGTAAATTTCTGACTTTATATCGCTTCAATCTACTACAGAAACTGCGTGCTAAAAGTTTTTTGATCTCGACGGTCCTGATGGTCCTGTTCCTCGTCGGCTTCGGCAACATCGAACGGATTCTCGACTGGTTTTCTGGTGACGATCCGAAAGTTGCTCTCGTCAGTGAATTGTCGACCGATCTTCGCCCGGCCTTGAAGAAGGCTGGTGTCACTTCAGACATCACCACGAAGGAATATACGGTCGCACAAGCACGAAAGGCAGTCGACCGCGGAACATTCGATGCTGTGGCAATCGTTCAGGATTCGTATGACGTGACACTCGTCAGTGCTAGTCCTGAGTCTGAATTACAGACACAGGTCGCAACGGTCGTCAAACAAGTCCGTGATCAAGCCGTCATCACGGATGCTGAAATCGATCCGAACGTCCTTGCTTCGCTCGCTGAACCTGTTCCTGTCAAACAGGAGTTGACGTCGACAGGTGGGAAAAGTGAGGATGAACTCTTTGCTGCCTCGGCGCTCGTCTATGTGTTGCTGTTCTTGATGTACTTCACGATTGCGATTTACGGTGGGATGATCGTCACGGAAATCGCGAACGAAAAGTCATCCCGCGTCATGGAATTGCTGATTTCAGCAGCGAGTCCGATTCAACATATGCTAGCGAAGATCCTCTCGATCGCTACGGTCAGTCTCGTACAATTATCGATCCTCGTCGGTGTCGGCTACTACAGTGCTCAAAACAGCAGTTTATTCGATCAGTTATCACTCGATTCCTTGAGTGCTCGGACGATCATTTATCTGTTCGTCTTCTTCCTACTCGGATACTTCCTGTACGCGACGCTCCTCGCGGCACTCGGTTCGCTCGTCAGTCGGGTCGAGGATGCGCAGCAAGTGACGTTACCGGTCATCTTGTTGATCGTTGCTGCCTTCATGATTTCGATGTTTAGTCTGAATGCACCGACGAACCAAGCTGTCGTCGTCCTGTCATTCGTGCCGTTCTTCACACCGATGGTCATGTTCCTGCGCGTCATGTTGACCGATGTACCGCTATGGCAAGTGTCAATTTCGCTCATCTTGATGCTGATCAGCATCTCGCTTGCCTTATTCGTCGGAACAAAATTCTACCGGGGTGGTGTTCTGTTCTATGGATCGAATCCACTCAAACAGTTGCGCCGGATCTTAAGCGGTCGCCGGTAACAGTTTACAAGACGAATCGTTTCCGCTATCGTTAGGTGAGAAAAAGCCTTTAGGAGGAACTACGTTATGCGGTCTCGTTTTTGGGCAGCGATCCTTTTCACAGCTGCTGCCATGGTCTCGTCACTTGTCATGTTCACGAAATTCCCGCAAGCGAGTGCGACATGGGAACTCGTCCTTGCCTATGGAGGCATGGCGTTCGTCTCTAGCCTCTTTTGCTGGTCCTTCGTTGCGGTGCGCCGCCATTCTTCTCGTTTATACGGAAGCTGGGTCGGTGTCTTCATCGCCGGACTGACTGTCTTACTCGTCTGTATCGCGCGATTCGTCTTGCGTGGTGATGTGATGATGATTTTCAAATGGCAAGCGATGCTCGGTAGCTTAACTCTCAATTTCGGCTATGTCGGTTGGGTACTCGTCATTGCAAATGCGATCATTGGTTTCATCATCGGTCGGATCCGTCAAAAGACGCGTCGTCCACGCCCGATGCCACAACGTTAATAAAAAGTCGCTGTCTTCTGAACGTCAATCAGAAGACAGCGACTTTTTTTATTTGCGATGGTAGCGGGAACGACTTTTCCGGTCGCTGTAATCCGCATAATAGGTCGAACTGGATAAAGAGATCCCGTCCGTCATGCGATCGAGGTATTCATCGAGTTGCATCATCGATGGTAATTTATCCTCGAACAACTCATACGTCTCTTCCGCTTGATCGCGCTGTAACTCCCCGGCTTCCATCACGGCTTCGACGAGCTCATGGAAGATCCGTTGCTCGGTCGCACTCATCGTCTGCTCGATCCGTTTGACGTCCTCATCATACATTAAATCAAACAGGCGCATTCGCTCTTCGAGCTGTTCCTCGACCCACGTTCCATCTTGTCCGAGCGTCTGTTCATAGGCAAGCTTCATCTCTTCGAGCGGTGTGTTCTGTTGCATGATGAACTTCAATGACTCCCCCGTCCAGATATGCCGTGCCAAATAACTAGCGTCGATGTTCAAGACGTCCGCCAATGCTTCGATGTAGGGTTTGGTTGGATAGACTTCGCTGAGCTCCGTCCGGCGGATGAAGTATGGTGCGACGCCGAGTCGTTCAGCCAACTGTTCGATCGTAATCCCGGCACGCTCCCGTAAAATACGAATCCGGTCACCGTAACCCCGATATGGTGAATGGTCTAGCATACGATTCCCTCCCTTATTCCTATGGTATCATCATACCCTTGAATCCGATGTCGGATACATCGAACTTTCGGATGAATTCCGGAACAGATGCCGTGGGTAACGCAACCAAATCGGTAGGACACTCAAGAAGTACCCGACCGTGACGATACTGATCCAAAAGACAGCTAAGTTAAGAAATGATCCCGGCTGTAGTCCGGCTTGTGTGACGACGACTTGGAACAATAAAAAGGCATGAAAGACAGAAATCAGATACGGAATGAGCAGAACAGCGCCATACTTCATTAATAAGTAGCAGCGGATGTTCCCGGAACCGAACCCTAGTGCAAACAACGTCTTCATCCGCTTTTGTTCCTGTTCCGCCGTCATCTGCATCCACACATGCAAAAAACTGGCATTGATGACGAACAACCAGATCGTCAGGAGAACGACGACGAACGTGACGAGTCGTACGATTCGGATCCCGTCGATCTCATCTTCCGTCTCATTGATCAATTGATAGGGCACCGGTTGCTTCTCATCGAGCTTTGCTGCCGACTGGATGTTGCGGACGATTTTCATCCACTGTTTCCAGTCCTTCGTTCCGTAATCATGGTAGGCTGGCGTATCGAAGACGACGATTTGCCGGACGGGTTGCTTGAGTGTCTGAAAGACGGCATCACTGACGACGAAGATCGTCTCGATTTGATAATTGTAACCAAATATTAAATCGTGAGAAGCAGCGGGAAGTAATTCAAAGTCTTCTTTCTCCATCGCCTGTTTCTCTTTTTTCATCGTCGGTGTATTCTCTTCGAGTTGTACCGGACGTGCTGGTACAAAGAAACTTTGACGTCCCGTTGCTGTCCGCTCCTTAAGATCCAGTTGCCGCATCATCTTGTTGTACGACGAGATCGGTAAGAGGACGCGTGTTCCTTCTGCCTTCACTTGGATATCCTGCTGATAGCGATCCGGGAATGCCTCCGTCATCGTCTGCTTGATATCCTTTAATCGTTTCGTCGGTTGAGCGGACTCTTCGTAATAGACGAGCCCGAATTGGTTCTGTGATGATAAGTCGAGTCCAATCAATTGAAACAAGAAAACGAGTCCGACTGCTGTTAGCGCACACGATGTTAGAATCGTTCCGAGGGCAATGAGCGTACTATTCGTTCGCAATTGATTGGCGATTTCCGAGACGATCAGTTTCCGCAGTGACAAGCGACGTGGTCGATATAACTTGGTTAACCACGGTAAGACATATCGACAAATGAAAAACGATCCGATGAAGATGACAAGTGGGAAAAATATATAAAATCCTTCCGTCCGAACAAAGGCTAAGGCATAACCATAGATCAACAGGAGTAACGCTCCGATTTGCGTCAGAATCCAGGCTCGTTTTCGAAATAGCGAACGGGAACGTGTCGGTCGATCGGGACGAAAGCGGTAGATCGCAAGGACCGTTGCCGTCAGCAACACAAGGAAGGCACCACCAATCAACGCAAGAATCGCATAAAAGGATAGTTCGAATTCGATTGCTGGTAAGAACATGACTTTGACAACGGACAGCAACAGCATCTTCGTCAAGACATTACCTAAAATCATTCCCGCAGTGATGGCTAAACCACCAACGATCAAGACTTCAATTAAAAAATACTTTAAGAAGTGTGACAGTCCACTGCCGAGCGTTCGCATCGTCCGTAAATCGTTCTTACGGTGCTCAAGCATCGTATAGGTCGTCGAATAAATGAACAAGACACTAAAGAAAAGGATGATCAGCTCCGCGATGAAGACGAAGAAGATCGTCATCTCGATGACTTGGTTCAATTGACTGAGGATTTTAGCGACGTTTTGGAATGATCCATTCGTCAACAAGTTCCAATAACTTGTCACGATCGTCATCGCGATGATGATTGTCAAGGCATAGCCGTAATACAAGCGCTGATAGCGCCGGATGTTACGTAGGGCGTATTGCAGATAATTGATGCTCATCCCCTCCTAACAACGATAGCGATTCGATGACCCGTTGGAAAAAGACACGGCGTGGTTCATCGCGGAACAACTCCGTTTGAATACTACCGTCTTTTAGGAACAAGACATGATTACAATACGACGCGACTTGTGGATCGTGTGTCACGATGACCATCGTCATCCCCGTCGCGTTCAACTCGGCTAGGACATCCATGACGTGTTTCGTCGCTTGGAAATCGAGTGCTCCCGTCGGTTCATCCGCAAGCATCAGACGTGGTGTATGGATCAGGGCGCGACCGATCGCCGTCCGTTGCCGTTGTCCACCACTGACCTCATCGACCTGTTTATCAAGCAGATCATCAATTTGTAGACGACGCGCCAACTCCTCCATCTCTTCCCGCGCGAGCTTTGCTTTTTTCCCTGACAGCATCAACGGGACGAGCATGTTCTCACCGAGCGTCAACGAATCGAGTAAATTGAATTCCTGAAAGATGATGCCGAGCGTCTCGCGTCGGAAACGTGTCATCTCTTTTCGTTTGAACGTCGCTGTGTCGACGCCGTCAATCAGAATTGATCCCCAACTCGGTTCGTCGAGAGTCGCAAGCAAGTTAATCAGCGTCGATTTCCCACTACCGGACGGTCCCATGACCGCGACCATCTCACCTTCTTCGACTCGGAAATTCACATCCGTCAGCGGTTGTTCCGTCACCTTTCCGGGATAGACTTTCCCTAATTGTTTGACCTCAATCATGTGCGCGACCTCCTACTAATCGAATCCGGCATGTCGTACCGACCCCTTCTTCACTCTCGAGTTCAATCTCATGCCCAAGCTTCAAGCAAACTTGCTGGACGAAATACAATCCCATTCCGGTCGATTCCCCGTAACGTCGTCCGTTTTCGCCAGTGAAGAACGCATTAAAGACACGTGGGACGTCTCGTTTTGGAATCCCGACGCCGTCGTCTTGAACCGAAAGGACGACTTGCCCCTTTGTCACCTCTGCCGTCAGAGCGACTTCACGACCATGCCCCGTCGTGTACTTGATGGCGTTCGTCACGAGCTGTAGGATGAGGAAGCGAAACCACTTCGCATCCGTGTAGACGTACACGTCTTCAGCGATATCGAGTTTCGGAAAAACCTGATTTTTGACGAATAATCGTTTTTCTTGATTGATGATGCTCGTGACGAGCGGCTTCAGTGCCAATCGTTCTGCCTTCAAATCTGTCTCAATTGCTTCTAAACGTGACGAATAGAGCATCTGGTCGAGTCCACTGCGCAATCGATCGACCTCTTGTCGTAAATCAGCCTGATACTGTTCTCCTGGATGTTCGAGGATCAGCTCGATGACGGACAACGGTGTCTTCATCTGGTGAATCCATTGATCGACATACCGATGGCGTTCCTTTTCCTTTCGTCGCTCAGCGAATAAACTGTTCCGAAATAAGGTCTGTTGCCGCTCTAAAAATTGTTCGACGGCAACGGAAATCGGTTCTTCACTATCACTGCGAATCGGTTCTGCGACCGATTGAACCGGCTGTTGCATCCGTCGTAGCAACGGAAGCATGCTGAAGAAACGATAACTGAGATAAATCAAGAGACCGATACTGTTCAAGAGCACGATATAAAAGAAGGCTGCTGGGCGATAAAGATCATAGAGCCATAAGACGGCATATAAAATCAGCATTTGTCCGGTAAAGAAGATGATACCTGGTATCGCGTGCCGTAAAAAGAGCTTCATGGTTCAAGGACCAGTTTATAACCGACGCCTCGCACCGTCTCAAGTCCAGCGACACCGATCTCGGCAAGCCGTTTACGGACACGCGTGATATTGACGTTCAACGTATTCTCATCGACGAATGCTTCGTCATCCCAAATCCGTTCGAGTAAATCGCCACGACTGACGATTCGTGGACTTGCCGTCAGCAGCATTTCAAGAATCAGTCCCTCTTTTTTTGACAGCTCGATCGACTGTTCCCCGTACTCGACGATATAACGGTCCAAGTACAGCGTGACACCTTCTTTTGTCACTGTCCGCTCATCCGTTTCGTTCGACAGCGTGCCATATGCTCGGCGAATCTGACTTTTAATCTTCGCGATGACGACCGCTCCTTGGAATGGTTTGACGATGTAATCATCCGCTCCGTATTCGAGCGCCATGACTTGATCCATCTCCCCGACCCGTGCCGAGATGAAGAGGATCGGCGCCCGTGTCTTCATCCGCAATTGCCGGCACCAATAAAAACCGTCAAACTTCGGCAAATTGACATCTAATAGAATGACGTCCGGATTCGTCTCTTCATAGACCGCGACGACATCTCCTCGTCCATCTTCAACGACGACTCTAAAATCATAGCGTTCGAGTAGTTCTTTCAATAATGTGGCAATCTTCATATCATCTTCGACTAATAAAATCGTATGCATCGTTCATGTCAACTCCTTCTCCCTTTATCATAACGAACTCAAAAAGGACTGGAAACGATTATTCCGTTTCCAGTTCTGTGTACCCCTATTTAGTTCATCACGTGACGATGCGGCGATACGCACGAACCGTGACGATATAGTAGATCAGATAGACGATCGTATAACAAACAATCGCAAGTAATGTCGGTCGAACGATGTTGTAGTTCAACAGTTTCTGCAAGACTTGCATCGCAACTAAACTATGAACGAGTCCGAGCACGTACGGTAAGGAGAAGACGAATCCGACAAGGCGCCGAATGATGCCTGTCTGTTCCTTCTCATCGACACCGATCTTCTGGATGATTGCAAACCGTTGTTTCGATTCTTCTGCTTCCGCGAGCATCTTGAAGTAGATGATCGAACCCGTCGCAAGCAAGAAGACGAGACCGAGGAAGCCGGCAGCAAACGCGAGTAAGCCGGTCGTTGCCGTCGTCATCGCGTAGACAGGATAATAAGCCGCCATCTCCGTGTCTGCTTGTTTTCCATATAGTTGTGTCAACTGTTTCATCAATCCATCATCATGACGTTCATCCGAGAACTGATAATTCGTCAGCGTGAAACCTTTTTCCGGCATCTTCGCGAACGCATCATCGTTTACGACGAAGGCGAGCCGCTGTTTCTCATAAAGTTGAGCGATTGGTAGATTCGTCGCAGCGGTGATGCGAAAGGACTCATGAACATCCTTGATTTCAACACCGACCGGTGATTTGACTTTCATCTTCAACAAATCGTTTCCTTTGAATGTCTCAAGGACGATCGCTTCACCTTGTTTCGGTTCTTTGATGACCGTTTTCCCGTTCGCTTTCGCGAGCTTGACGTAGTCCGAATAGTTGACGTAGCTGAATTGTCCCGGCTGGTCTTCATACGCATACGTCGCGTAGTAACGTGTAAACGTCAGAGGGTTCGGCAGATCGGTCATCTCATGGTCAACGTTCTTGACGTTGACCATCGTCCGGCTGTCGATTTTCTGGTCGGACTTGGCAATTAGCTGTTCCGCTTCTGCTTGTTTACTCGCAATCGATAGACTGTACGGAACTTGCTCCTCGACCGTCTGATCGATGAAATAATAGATCGATGTCGCTGTACCGACCGTCGTCAATGTCACGGCAGTGATAACCGTGATCGTCGACAGCATGACGGCATTCGATTTGATTCGTGACAACAATTGCCCGTGCAGAATCAAATTCGTTCCTTTGAAGTGTCGCGCTTGATTACTTAAGACGCGCAATAAGAAGATCGTGAAGTAACTCATCGTTCCGAATGTCCCGAGAATGACGCAGAGCATCAAGAGCGGGGCAACGATCGTAAAGTGATCCATCAACGGTTGTCCTGTCAAATAATAACCGACACCGATCAAGACAACGGAAAGGACGGCTAGAATCGGGTGGACTTTCGGAAGGGATTCCGCTTGTTGTTCTGCCTTGAACAATTCGATCAATGTAAAACGATAAATCGTCCGAGCAGAGCGTAAGGCGATGATCAGGAAAATCAACAGGAAGACACCGATCGTCTGCATGACGGAAGCTCCGCTGATCGTAAAGGTCGCATCGACTTGCATCGCCATAACAGAAGCCAGCAACTGCACGAAGTACTTCGAAGCGACGGTACCGATCGCAATTCCGAGAATCAGGCCAATCACCCCATACCCCATCGTCTCAAGGAAGATCAGTCGGGCGATTTGCCCACGCTCTAGACCAAGCAATGCATAAAGTCCGATTTCCTTCTTACGGCGGCGTAAGAAGAAGTCACTTGAATACCAGATGAAGATGGCAGAGAAAAGCGCTAGAATGACACTTGCTCCGGTAAAGACCGTTCCCAGTTTTCCGTACAATTCGTTCGCCTGAAGCATCGCTTCATTCGATCGAATCGCGAGGAACGTATAATAAATAAGAATCGCAAACGTGACGGCACCGAGGTACATCACGTTTTGACGGATGTTCTTCAAATTTTGAAACGCCAGTTTAGACAAGCTCACGGACGGCACCTCCGAGTTCGCGTTGAACTTCCATGATCTGTTCGAAGAATTCCTTCTGCGAACCGAAGCGATGGACTTCCTTGAATAGCTCTCCGTCCTTGACGAACAGAATCCGTTCCGCATAAGACGCTGTCATCGGATCATGCGTTACCATTAAAATCGTCGCGCCTTCATCGTTTAACGACTGCATCGCTTCGAGTAATCCTGTCGCTGACTTCGAGTCAAGCGCACCGGTCGGCTCGTCGGCTAAAATGAGTGACGGATCATGAATGATCGCACGCGCGGCAGCCGTCCGTTGTTTTTGTCCACCCGATAGTTCGACGGGACGTTTATCGAGTAAGTCGTGGATACCAAGTTGACGCGCCACACGATCGACACGTTCTAAAATCATCTTTTTATCGACGTTCGCGAGTGAGAGCGGTAAGGCGATATTTTCCCGAACCGTCATCGTATCGAGGAGATTGAAGTCCTGGAAGATGAAGCCGAGTTGTTCCCGGCGGAAACGTGCTAATTGTTTTTCCTTCATCGCCGTCACGTCTGCTCCATTGATTAGAATCGAGCCATCCGTCGGCTGATCAATCGTCGACAGCAGGTTAAGCAACGTCGATTTCCCGGCACCGGATGGCCCCATGATACTGACGAACTCTCCTTCGTGGACACGGAGCGTCGTCGGACGTAGTGCTTCGTGGCGCGCTGTTTTCGTTTGATACGTTTTTGAAATCTGTTCTGCTTGTAAGATTGCTTTCATCTGTAATGCCTCCTGTGTTTGATTCGTTACACTCAGTCTAGTCCTTCCCTGCTTTTCTCAAAATGGACTTTGCTTTCACTTCTCTTACAAAACGGTAAGACACGGGAGGAGACGACAAAAAAGCCCCCATCCGCAAGGAATGGAGGCGTGTCGTATCTTATTTATGTGTTGCTTTGAAGAGCTCTGTGTCGCCTGCGACAACAGAAGTTCCTTCAGCTGGTACAGCTGAAAGCGTGAATTGATCGTGGTTCGTCACGATGATCGGTGTGATCGTCGATGGTGCGTTCGCACGGATGTAGTCAAGGTCGAACTCGACGAGGACGTCTCCTGCTTTGACTTTGTCACCTGACTGGACGTGAGCCGTGAAGCCTTCACCTTTAAGGTTAACAGTATCAAGACCAACGTGAATCAACAGTTCAAGACCATCTTCACCTTTTAGACCGATTGCGTGTTTTGTTGGGAAGATCGTTTCAACAGTTGCGTTGATCGGCGAGACGACTTTACCTTCAGTCGGTTCGATTGCGACACCGTCGCCCATCATTTTTTGAGAGAAAACTTGATCGGGTACGTTCTCGATGTTGACGATTTTACCTGTAAGTGCAGAAGCGATTTTCGCGTTTCCTGCGTCGTTACCACCAAACAATTTTTTTAAGAATCCCATGATACTATCCCTCTACTTTCTCGATCGTTTTTCTTCCGAATGGAAGTTTCGATTTTTTATAGGAGTAAGCTGTCAGACAGCTCGCTCACGTTCTCACAAAAAGCATACGTTTGTCCCTCTGGTTTTGCAAGTATTTTTGTGTGATAATAGTTAGAAATCATAAGGAGGCGCTTACATGTTACCATTTTCAGAAATTACATATGTCCGTCCTGACCTTGCCTTGCTTGAAACATCAATGAATCAAGCGATCGCTCGACTGACGGAAGCCACACAGGTAGATGAAGCAAACGCAGCCATCACTGAGATTAATACCCTCAGAAATCAATTTGAAACGGCAAGCCAGCTCGTCGAGATCCGTCACACGATCGATACGCGCGATACGTTCTATGAGACGGAACAAGGATTCTTTGATGAAGCGAGTGCGATTTATCAAGGATATGTCTCAAGCTATTATCAAGCGTTGACGACGCATCCACTCCGCAGTGAACTCGAACAGACGCACGGCAAACAGTTATTTCTGATTGCGGAAGCGAGCCTGAAGACGTTCTCGGAAGAGATCATTCCGAAACTCCAAGAAGAGAACCGTCTCTCGAGTGAATATACGAAACTGATGTCTTCTGCTCAAATCGAGTTCGATGGCAAGACGCTCAACTTATCGCAGTTCGGTCCATATCTTCAATCACCTGATCGCGATGTCCGTAAAGCAGCTTCAGAGGCACGCTATGGCTACTTAAACGAGCATGGTGAAGCAATCGATACGATCTACGACAAACTCGTTCGCATCCGGACCGAGATCGCGAAGACACTCGGTTTCCCATCGTTCGTCGAGCTCGGATACGCACGGATGCTCCGCGTCGATTATAACCAATCGATGGTCGAACAGTACCGCGAACAAATCCGTGAGACGATCGTTCCGCTCGCGACACAACTTAAAGAACGCCAGCAACGACGGATCGGTGTCGATCAGTTGTATTACTACGATGAAGGATTTGCCTTCAAGTCTGGTAATGCGACACCGAAAGGCGAAGAGTCGTTCATCATCGAAGGCGGCAAAAAGATGTATGCAGAGATGTCACCGGAGACGAACGAGTTCTTCAACTACATGCTCGACCGGGAAGCACTCGATTTAACGGCGAAGCCTGGGAAAGCCGGCGGTGGGTATTGTACCTACATCGCAGACGAAAAACTCCCGTTCATCTTCTCGAACTTCAATGGAACGGCAGGCGACATCGATGTCCTGACGCACGAAGTCGGACACGCCTTCCAAGTCTATGAGAGCCGTCACCTGACAGCTCCAGAGAGTGCTTTCCCAACGTATGAAGCGTGTGAGATTCACTCGATGTCGATGGAATTCTTCGCTTATCCGTGGATGGAAGAGTTCTTCGGTGAAGAGACAGCGAAATACAAGTTCAATCACCTCGCAGGAAGCGTCACATTCCTTCCGTACGGCGTTGCGATTGACGAGTTCCAACACGTCATCTACAATCAACCGGAATTGACACCAGCTGAGCGTCGCGAAGCATGGCGGACGATTGAAAAAAAATACCTGCCGCATCGTGATTACGAAGCGAATGATTATCTCGACTCTGGCGCATGGTGGCATCAGCAGGGACACGTCTTCGGCAGTCCGTTCTACTATATCGATTACACGCTCGCTCAAGTCTGTGCCTTCCAGTTCTATGCTTGGATGGAACAAGACCGGGAAGCGGCTTGGAAGTCGTATCTCGATCTCTGTCGTGCCGGTGGATCGGAAAGCTTCCTTACGCTCGTCGAACGTGCTGGATTGAAGTCTCCGTTCGCTCCAGGTACGGTCGAGGCAGCAGTCGCACCGGTCAAAGCGTATCTTGAACAAGCAGACGATCTCGTGCTCGATCGCGTTTAATTCTTCGCGTGCAAGGTCGTACTGACTAAAAGTCAGAACATCTCGAGCAACATCAATAAAAGAAGAGGCATTTTCCAGAATATCATCTGGAAAACGCCTCTTCTTTTTTGCTACATGATTATAGAACGTATTTGTATTTGTTCATCCTTGACTCCTACAGGAAAAGAAAGTATGACTTCCGCTTTCGTCAGGGTTAGGTAAGACCCGGCACACCGTATGAAGTGCGTGGTGCCGCGGCTTACCTCCCGCCCGTGGAAAGCAAGGATGACAAAAACGTTCGTAAAACGACGTCAGGACTCATTTCACTCAGATAGAAGCTTTTCATGGTACTTCCCGTACCAGACCCGAAACTCGTCGGCTGGAATCGGTCTTGAATAATAGAATCCTTGCGCATACTCACAGTCAAGAACTCGTAAATGATCCGCTTGTTCAAGTTCCTCGATTCCTTCAGCGACGACGTCATACTTCAACGTATGAGCAAGCTTGATGATCGTCTCGATGAGCGGTGCGTTTGAACAGGCATCCGGACCACTGATGAACGAACGATCAATTTTCAGCCGTTGGATCGGTAATCGACTTAAGTACGACAAGGAAGAATAACCAGTACCAAAGTCGTCAATCGCAAGACGATATCCCATCTGGTGCAACGTCTGTAAGGCATCAAACACGCGTGTGTCTGAAAAGACACCAAACGATTCCGTAATTTCAAGTTCCATCCGTTGTTCAATCCCTGAATGAATCTCTCGGACATCGGTCAGATAATCGACGATCCGACCGGAGACGAGTTCTTTGACGGATAAGTTCGCGGAGACACGTAGTACTCCGAGTTCCGTATCCTTCCACTCTTCGACTTGTCGGACCGTCTCGGCAACGACCCACATCCCGATTTCTTCAATCAACATCGATCGTTCAGCAATCGGAATGAAGATTGCCGGACTAATCATTCCCCGTTCAGGATGGAACCAGCGCAAGAGTGCTTCACAGCCATCGACCTGACCTGTCGCGAGATTAATCTGTGGTTGATAGAACAATTGTAGCTCGTTCTTCTCGATCGCTTCTCGTAATTCCGCTTCGAGGGCGACCGATTCAAGATACTCCGCACTCATCCAGGACTCGAACCAGACCGGTCCACCCTCTGTTTGTTGTTTCGCATGCTGCATCGCGATGTCGACTGAGGATAATAAGGAGGTGACGGCCACCGCATCATCCGGGTAGCGGACCATGCTCATACTGATGCTGACATTGACGTATTCTCCGTTGATCTCATAGACATGTTCGATGACCTGCTTTAACTTCTGGTAATCGACGATATCCTGTTGTGCGACCAGCACGGCGAATTCATCTCCACCAATCCGCGCCGCTTGTCCGGTTCCGATGAAATGATGCTTGAGGCGATTTGCGAGATCTTTTAGAATCTGATCTCCCGCCCCATGTCCGTAGATGTCATTGATTCGTCGGAATTGCCGGACGCTGATCGTGACGAGTTCTCCCGGTTGAGGTGCTTTTAGGGCATCTGCCATCTTTTGCTCGAAACCATTCCGGTTCAACAAGCCCGTCAACATATCGAAGAGTGCTAGTTGTGTGATCCGTTCTTCCCGTCGGAACTGATCCGTCTCATCATGACAGGATAAGTAGAGGGCAACACCTGTATCGTCCTCTTTATTGGCGACATGGATGATATTGACGAACATGTTCAAAATCTTTTCATCAAAGAGCATCTTACAACGAATCGTCTGACTCTGCCCTTCCAGCGATCGTCTCAACGCTCGGCGCATCCGATTCAAATCAGCCGGATGAATCAGTTCTTCAATCGTCCACCCCGCTGTCGCGTTCGTTAATTGTCGAAAACGTTCATTTCCGTTCACGATCGTGTAATCCGATGACATTGCAAGGATCGGATCGGTATTTTGGGAAAAGAGCGATTCGATTTCCGCTTTTTTCTGTTTGATTTCTTTCGTCTTCGCGTCATTGTAATCGAGCAACCCGGCGATGATGGCTGTCATCGTCCGAAAAGCTTGGACGACGGGCTGGAAATCATTTCGCGCCGGTACGTGATAACCGGATTGTCGGCGGTCTTCCGCGAAGGTATTCGCTTCTCCCTTCAATAAAGAAAGATCTTGGCGAAACGCGCGTAATAACGATAAGGTCAACATCAACAACCCAAGAATCAAGACACCGGTTGCGCCAAACAGAAGCCAGGCATTACGAATGATTTGATTACCTCGATCTTGCATTTCTTGCGCGACTTGCTTAAGTTCTTGATCGTATAGACGATACATACTGGATTCATATTGTTCGGCTTGATTCGCTAACGCAACGTACGTCGAATCTTTCGGAGCACGTAATAGATCATCGAGCGTTTGTGTGTAGGCATCCATCTGTTCCCGCATGATTGCGATATCCTGACGTCCTGCGTCATTTTGAAGCGGAATCACGTCATACAAGGATTTGATGAGCGAGTCTTGTCGCAAAGGTAAATCAATCCGCATCTGTTGAATCCGTAACTGATCAATGGAACTAGGTTCTTCCTTTTGTCGAGCATTCTTCAAGATTTCAGCGGATTTACCCAGTTGTTCTTCCATTAAAATCAGATTGGAGAACACATTATAATAAGACCCTGTTTCTTTACTCAGCACGAGCTGATTGAATATGATTTCACTTTTGAAGTTCGTCATCGTCGTGAAAAAACGATGATTCGATTCGTATCCTTGGCGTTGTAGTTTTTTGATTTCTGTCAGGACTTCTTCGCGTGTCGACTCGGTCGCTTTCATATCCGGAAACCGGTCCGTCAATTGTTCAAGCGATCGATTCGCCCGCTCTGAAGCTTGCGTCAAATCGGCATCGTCATTCAAAGACGATAGATAGTAGCGCGTCACTTCCTGTTCGGCATGATTAAAAGGTGTCACTTCGGCAATCGTTTTCCCCGATGCCTTGAAGCGATACCCTTCATCTAACGTTTTCGTCAAATGCTGACACGCGACGATCAACGCTACCAGACCGATGATCGCAATCATCCATGAGAACGTTTTATAGTAGGAGCGTCTTCGAAAAGCTTCTACGATGAAGACTGGTGATAAACGTCGCAACACATCGTCCTCCCTAAATTGTCATTATGCTTCTATATCGTCGCCTCCTCCCATTTCGTGAAGTCGTTTTGGGTCAATAAAAAGCACTTCTTCCCACATTTCTGTGAAAATCAGTGCTTTTTTTACTAGTTTTATTCATTTTTAATAACTGACGTTCTCCCGCGCTACTTTTTTAGCAAAATAATCGATGATATCACGCCGTCGGATGATGCCGATAAAATGTTTGCCATCATCAATGACGGGCACGAAGTTTTGATCCGTAATGACTTCAATCATCTCTTCCATCTGCGCTGTAATTGAAACTGGTTTATAACGGACACGTTGTTTAATATCAGTTAATCGTGTCTGTAAAACGTGGTCGTAATCAGCATGCTCGAGATTTGCTTCGAGTGCCCACAAGATATCGCCTTCTGTCAGCGTTCCTGCGTATTTCCCTTTACTGTCAACGAGTGGGACCGACGTAAAACGATGATGTTTCATCTTTTCTAGTGCTTGTCTGACCGTTGACTCAGGATCTAAATATTTCACCTCATCTTTAGGTAATAAGAAAAAAGCAATATTCATTTCTGTTCCTCCCTAGCCACTCTGTGACACCCTTTTCATTTTATCATGAACCCCGCGTTGATTCATTTCTCAAATGATGAAAATCTCTACATAATTCTTTCATATTTAGTTATACTATATTCCAATATTCCAAGTAGACATGAAAACTGACCAGTGACGTTTAGGCACTGATCCAACGAATGAAAGAAACCTCTGACACCGTAAAAACGATTTTCGCTTTGACGAATGAACTCATTGCAGAAATCATCTGTCCAAAACAATCATTTTTGCCTAAAGAAGCAACTAACACATTACTGGATGTTGAACGACACGATTCAGATTCAAAAGACTCCTCAGTTCCATCCGATCGACTTGATAGTGAAGCCTTTTTCGGAAGGCTTCGTTTTTTCTTGGTTCGTTCTCGACTATCCGCGAAAGAGGACATACACTAGAAGCAATCCACTTTATTTCGAAAGGAGTCGTGTCATGAATCGCTTGTCGACATCCGACTTGACGCAAATCGCAGAGCACCTTTACGGAATGACCGGTTTTTTCGTCACGTACCGAGATCGTAATGGTACTCCGCTTGCTCTACGTCCAGAAGCTCCACCTCATCCGGGAACCTTGCCGATTGAGAATGAATGGCCCGTCCTTAAAAAGACTCCTTTACTCTATACCCTGAAAGACGGTACAGCCTACCTCTTTTTTGACGTTCCGGAACAAGGTATGTATCGAATCGGTCCTGTTCTATTACAATCTGCTCTCTTTCGGGCGCATATCCAAGATGAAGCCTATCACCAGTTTTATAAGGTCTTGCCACGTACGACGGAGAACCGATTGATTGACTGTGCTCACCTGATGTATCGCTTGTTGCACGGGGAACCATTGCCGAAGCGAGAAATCGAACAACTGTCTGATATTCAGGAAGCTGAAATCCCACTCGTTGCGGATGCACCGTCCCATACAGGGGTGACCGCGTACCGAAAAGCATGGCAACGGGAGCAACAAATCATCGACTGGATCGCGACGGGTCAAAGCGAGCGACTCGCAACGACTTATTCGTTACCTGCTTATGGTGAATTCGGCACACTCGCACGGCATCAACCGTTACGCGCAGAAAAGAACCTGTTGCTCGGAACCGTCCTATTGAGCGCACGCGCTGCGATTCGCGGTGGACTAGAACCGGACGAAGCGTTTTCCCTAAGCGACCGGATGATTGAGACAATCGAAGCCGCGACGAGCATTGCCGAACTCCGGAATCGTCATGTCCGGATTACAGTTTCGTTCGCAGAAGCCGTCAAGGAACTCCAAGCGCTGCGGCACTCGCCTCATGTACTCGCTGCGATTCGCTATATTCAGCAACACCTGTATGAACCGTTGTCCGTCTCATCAATCAGCCAAGCCATTCATGTCTCGTCCAATTACTTGTCCGTTCTGTTTAAGGATGAGACCGGTCTGCCACTCGCCCGGTATGTCATCCGGGAACGCATTCGGGAAGCGAAGCGTCTCCTGCGCTCGTCCGACGACTCGTTGCTGACGATCTCAAATAAGTTGCACTTCTCAAGCCAAAGTCATTTCAGTCAAGCCTTCAAACAGACGACTGGCGAGACACCGACACATTACCGGCAACGAAGTGAATTTTAAGAGAGTCGTGCCTTTTTTTCGTTTTGTGATATCCTATTCAACAGGAACTATTTTCGTGAATCCGTTTTTGACGGATTCTTTCATCAAAAAGGAGAATCAACATGAACTCAATTAGTGTCATCATTCCTGTCTATCAAACTGAATCACAAACGAAGGCAGCCATTCAATCCGTTCTCGACCAGAAGGTGTCGATCCCGGTGGAAATCGTCGTCGTCTTTGACGGACCAAGCACATACATCGATGAGCTCCGTTCTCTCTATCCGACATGTACGATCGTGGAACAGGCGCATCAAGGAACTTACGCAGCACGTCGACGTGGTCTTGAAGTCGCGACAGGTGACTACGTTACCTTCCTCGATAGTGATGATATCCTCGCACCACGTGCACTCTATACGTATATCAAAGCTTATGAGAAATCACGCGGTGAAGTCATCATCGGTAAGGTCTCACCTGTCTACAACAAGAAAAAATGGCTCATGCCGATCGATGATGATCGTTATTTCTTCTATACTCGTACGAAGTTCAATTCGCGTCATTTGACGACGATTCACGGCTGGATGATTAAAAAGGACTTGCTCAATGATCTACCTGTTCTTGAGACAC
Source organism: Exiguobacterium sp. KKBO11 (assembly GCF_001644945.1). NCBI lineage: Bacteria > Bacillati > Bacillota > Bacilli > Caryophanales > Exiguobacterium > Exiguobacterium sp. KKBO11. Next base: position 301,442 of record NZ_LUCU01000011.1, on the reverse strand, counting down.
GATGGTTCGCCGATACGATTATCGCCCATACCATCATTTCGAAACTGACGAACCTGACATCGGTCAGTTATGTCGTCTATGGTCGAAACTCACGTAGTACGCCACTTGAAGGACAATCGCTCTACCAAGCGCGTGATATCACGACATTATCCGATATCTCACGGATCTACGGTATGTTATCTGCCCATACGAAGGATAACGACGTTCAAAAATTCTTAAATACGTGGTACAAACGTTTCATCTCAAAACGTGGTCGAGCATTGCTTGAGCGCAGTACATCAAAAAGCCAGCAGACCGACGTCTTCCGTCATGTCGCTTACGACTTGAGACGGGCGAAGACACAAAGCAAGTATCTGCAGGCATGGTCGACGGGTTCGTATATCATGTTCCGTTCATATATCACTGCTGTTAAGACAAAGCAGACATTACGGACGGCACGACGTAAAAAAATCAAGAACGGTCTCATGCTCTATCGTCTGTTCCAAAAGATGCCGGTTAAAGAGAACCTTGTCTTATTCGAGAGTTTCCTTGGACGAAGCTATTCCGATAATCCGAAGGCCCTTTATCTGAAATTAAAAGAACAACGCCCTGAACTTGAGCTCGTCTGGATTTTCGCGAATGAGCCTTCAGATGACGTCAAGGAAGCTTGCCCAAACTGGGTGCTCAAAAACAGCTTCGCGTATTACCAAGCGATGGCACGTGCGAAGTACTGGATTTTCAATACACGTCAACCGCTCAGCTTAACGAAACGCGAAGAAACGATCTACCTTCAAACATGGCACGGCACACCATTAAAACGACTAGGTCTCGATATGGAAGAAGTCCACATGGCAGGAACGAACGCGACGCGCTACAAACGGAACTTCTACAATCAAGCACAGGAATGGAATTACTTGATTTCTCCGAATGCCTATTCGAGCGAAATCTTCAAGAGTGCGTTCGGGTTCCAAAATACGATGCTTGAGACAGGTTATCCGCGAAACGATCTCTTGTATGCGGACGATCAAGCTGGTCTCATCAGTGAAATCAAAGCACGTCTTGATATCCCAGCTGATAAGAAAGTCGTCTTGTACGCACCGACATGGCGAGATGACGAGTTCATCGCGCGCGGAAAATACCGCTTCGATCTCCAACTCGACTTGAATGAGATGCAGGCCCGACTCGGTGACGATTATGTCGTCTTGCTCCGGATGCATTACTTGATTGCGCAAAACATGGATATCAGTGGACACGAAGGCTTCGCCTACGACGTCTCTTCGTATGGCGATATCGCAGAGTTGTATTTGATCAGTGACGTCTTGATCACTGACTACTCGTCTGTCTTCTTCGATTACGCCCACTTACAACGTCCGATGATCTTCTTTACGTACGACCTGGAGAAATATGCGTCGACGTTACGTGGATTCTATTTCGATTTCGAAGAAGTCGTTCCAGGACCACTCTTGAAGGAAACGGATCAAGTCATCGATTATATCGAACAGATCGATACGAAATCCGTCGCTTACCAAGAAAAATACGATCGCTTCCTCGAGCGATTCTGTAGTTTGGATGACGGTACGGCAAGTGAACGTGTTCTTGCTGAGTTGTTCCCGAATGCAAGCTCAGCAGATGCTGAAGATGCTGAATAAGGAGACACAATGAAAAAGGAGAAAGATGCGCTTTTGCGCTCTTTCTCCTTTTTCGTATCATCGTCTACGATACGGTGCAATCCGCTCTTCAAATTCAGGGTGAACGAAATTAGGGCGTAACGATAAGACGACCTCACCGAGGAGATGTTCTACCACGTCGTCCCATCGTTCGACGATCTCAGAAGAGGTCTTCGCAGATACATCCCCCTCTTCGAGTAATGCTGTCTCATCCGTCGTTCTCATGAAGACCCACGTATCATCAGATCGTTTGCGCCTCATCAGGGTGATACGTCCACCTTCCATCCGGTATAGAAGGATTCGCTCCCATTGACGCTTCCGACTCGGTACCATGACTTCACGATGTCGCGCGATGATTTGCTCTTTGATCGTTTCCCGGCTAGCAACGAGATTCGGACACAGATGATAAAAATCATCTGTTCGTGGATGCTTGATACCAAAGTGAGGAATACCCGACGCTTCAAGACGCTTCAACCATTCTTCTTTCGCTTGTCGCAGATGTGTCCAGCGAACAAGATGACTTCGGACGCCCCATCCCGTGATCACGAAAGGATGTCGACGCAATTCTTCGACTGACGCAAACAACGTCTGCTTTTCAAAAGAGGTTTCCTGACAGAGTTCTTCGAAACGATTGATCGATGTGACATCATTGCCATGTTGCATCGGGAATAGATTGTATAGATGAAAGCGTCCCGATAAGGCTTGTCCTTCGTAGATACCTTCTACGATCCGGATGATTTGTCGCATCGTCTCATCCAATCGACCAATTTGACCCGTCGCTTGTCCTGCCGTATCAAGTTGCTGACGTAATGTAGGATCCACCGTCGCAGAACCTGGATTCAACATCAGGCACGCACCGAGAGACGTCTCACTCTCACCCCACTGGATATATGTATGATAGCGATACAATACGTCTTGCTCTAGCCGGAATGTCGCATACACTTGAACATCGTTAGTCGTCATCATGAACCCTCCTATACTTTTATATATAAATTGATTATTTTACCATATAGAGGTTCTTATTTACTTTTGTTTATACATCAGGTCAATCAAAAAATGCCTCCTTCCTTAACGGAAAGAGGCACTTCAAACGATTTAGTTACGGACGAATAAGGCAACGCTCTCGACGTGAGTCGTATGCGGGAACATATCGACCGGCGTCACTTCAACGAGTGTATACCCGAGTTCTGTTAACAACTTTGCGTCGCGCGCTTGTGTCGACGCGTTACATGAGACGTAAACGATCCGCTTCGGTGCGACATCTGCTGCTGCACGCAAGAACTCTTCGTCACAGCCTTTACGTGGTGGGTCGACGACGATAACGTCCGGTTGAATACCGGCTTTAACGAGATCTGGCATGACCTTCTCAGCTGCACCGTACTCGAACGTCACGTTCTCGATGCCGTTCGCTTGTGCGTTCCGGCGTGCGTCATCGATTGCTTGCGGTACGATTTCGATGCCGTAGACGTGCTTCGCTTGTTTAGCGAGTGACAAGGAAATCGAACCGATACCACAGTAAGCATCAACGACTGTCTCATCGCCTGTCAACTGAGCGTACTCGAGCGCTTTCGCGTAGAGTTTCTCTGTTTGCAACGGGTTGACTTGGAAGAACGAATGCGGTGAGATCTCATACGTCAATCCAGCGATTTGATCGCGGATGACGGACGGTCCGTACAAGACGACGTTCTTTTTCCCGAGAATGACGTTCGTATCATCCGGGTTGATGTTGTGCTGGATCGATGTAACGTTTGGTAACGCCTTTAAGATTCCTTCAACGATCTTATCGATACCACGAAGTTGTTTGACCTTCGTGACAAGCACGACCATCAACTCGTTCGTGTGATAACCATGACGTGCCATGATATGACGGATGACGCCTGCTTTTTTCTTCTCGTCGTACGCTGGGACTTTTAAGTCAGCAAGGACTTTACGAACCGCTTGGACGGCTTCGTCGTTTTCTTTGTTTTGGATTAAGCAGTAGTCCATATCGATGATCCGGTGACTCCGTTTTTGATAGAAACCAGCCATCAATTTGTTCGATTGGAAGGCAACCGGTACTTGCGCCTTATTGCGGTAACCCCACGGATCTTCCATCCCGATCGTCTCGTGAACGGGAATTTCAAGACCTGCTAGGCGCGCGAAAGCGTCACGGACACGGTTGTGCTTGAACTTGAGTTCTGCATCGTATGACAAGTGTTGCAATTGGCAACCGCCACACTGGTTGTAAACCGGACAAGGTGGCTCGACACGATCGACACTCTTCGTCTTTTGACGGATGATACGACCGAACCCGTAAGACTTCGTCGTTTTCGTGATTTTGATCTTGACCTGCTCCGTCGGCAATGCGCCCGGGATGAAGACCGTATATCCATCGATGCGCGCGACCCCTGATCCTTCATGCGTCAGGTCGACGATCTCGACGACGTGTTCATCGTTCTTTTGTACTGGAATCATGAATATCCTCCTTAAAAACCTCGCTTCACGCGAGGTTCGTTTCTGCTTCTTGTAGTTGTGTATTGATTTGTTCCATCTCTTCGATCCGGAACTTTGGTGTCATGACTTCGAAATGAGAGCGAAGATTCGTCATCTCGCCTTCGCAAATGCCGCCAAACTCACCATCGATGTTCAAGCTCATCTCTGATGTATTCTTCATGCGGACGAATGAGGTCGTGACATGCTCGATGCAAGGGTCCGAGAAATGATCCCCTTTTAAGGCAAGACGCATGACACGAATCAGTTCGACGAGGTTACATTTCTTGAGAATGAAGAGATCGAACCGACCGTCATTGAGTGACGCGTTCGGTGACAATTTCTCGAATCCGCCGACAGAGTTCGTATTGGATGTCAAGAACAGCATGACTTCTCCTTTGAATATACCCTTTTCATGCTCCAGTTCGACATATGTCGGTCGGATTTGCGGAAGTTTCTCCATCCCTTTGACGTAGTACGCGAGCTGTCCGAGTGCCGTCTTCAGCTTCGAAGGCACTTCGTACGACAGTTCTGTCATGATGCCACCACCAGCGATGTTGATGAAGTAATGGACGCCTGCCGATCCTTCAATCTTACCGATATCGACCGGCATCGTATGTCCTGTGCAAATGACATCCATCGCCCCTTCGATCGTCAATGGAATACGCATCGCCCGACCAAAGTCATTCGTCGTTCCAACAGGTAATACACCAAGCTTCGGACGTTTGTTGTAGGCAGCCATTCCGCTGATCACTTCGTTCAACGTACCATCGCCGCCTGCTGCGACGACGAGATCAAATTCTGCTTCGCATGCTCGTGCTGCTTCATACGTTGCATCGCCGACCGCTTTCGTCGAGTAGACAGATGTCTCATAACCCGCTGCTTCGAGTCGGTCGAGGATATACGGTAAATTTCGTTTAACCATCTCTTTCCCGGAAGTCGGGTTATAAATCACGCGCGCTCTAGGTCTCATAAGATTTTCTCCTTTTTGACTCAACCGTTCATTTGATACATAACTGTTTTATTTTACATGAACTCTCGAGACATTACAAAGCCAAAAAAGACAGCGTCCGTTTCCTCGCAGAAGTAAAGGAGGAACGGACGCTGTTCGATCAGCTACTTATTTTAATTTTTCAAGCTCTTCATAGAAGAGTTGATCCAGGAGGGCAGGGTTCGCCATTCCTTTTGTTTTCTTCATGATTTGACCGATGACGAAGCCTTTCTTCCGGTCACGTCCACCGAGTAATTCCTCGACGACGGCTGGGTTCGCTTCGAACATCTCGACGATCAGACCACGTAGCAATCCTTCGTCTGAAATTTGTGCAAGACCGTTTGCTTCGACGTATGCACGTGGCTCGACACCTTCTTCGATGACGGCCGTGAAGACTTGTTTGGCGATTTTCGAAGAAATCGTACCGCTTGCGATCAAGTCGATCATCTCTGCCAGACGAGCTGGTGTCATCTTGACTGTTTCGAACGTTTCCGTCGATTTATTCAAATGACCTTGGATCTCACCGATCGTCCAGTTGGCTGCTGCTTTCGGCTCTGCGCCTGCTGCGAGAGTCGCTTCAAAGTACTCTGCCATCTCACGTGTGACCGTCAGTTGTTTCGCATCATACGCTGAAAGACCAAGTTCTTCTTGGTAACGAACGCGACGGGCATCTGGAAGTTCCGGAATACCGGCACGGATCGCTTCTTTCCAATCGTGATCCAGCACGAGCTTGACGAGGTCAGGCTCTGGGAAGTAACGGTAATCCGACGCCCCTTCTTTGACACGCATGAGGACGGTTTGTTTTTTCGTCTCATCGAAGCGAAGTGTTTCTTGACGCATCACACCACCTGCAAGCAACAACTTACGGTGACGATCTTCTTCGAACTCAAGACCTTTTAAGACGTTTCCGAATGAGTTCAAGTTTTTAAGTTCTGTTTTTGTACCGAACTTCTCTTGTCCGTATGGGCGAACGGAGATGTTACAGTCGCAACGAAGTGATCCTTCTTCCATCTTGACGTCCGAGACGCCTGCATATTGCAAGACTTCCTTGAGACGTTCGAGGTAGGCGACTGCATCTTTCGGTGAACGCATGTCCGCTTCACTGACGATCTCGATGAGCGGCGCACCTGTCCGGTTGAAGTCGACGACTGAGTGATTAGCACCCGTGTGGTTCATCTTACCAGCATCTTCTTCCAGATGGACACGTTCGATTCGGAAGCGCTTCGTTTCGCCATCAACTTCCGCATCAATGTAGCCATCGAAGCCAATCGGTTGATCGAACTGTGAGATTTGATACGCTTTTGGCGTATCTGGGTAGAAATAGTTCTTTCGGTCGAATTTTGTTTGATCGGCAACTTGGCAGTTAAGTGCCATCGCTGCACGAACAGCGAGTTCAACGGCTTTTTCGTTGATTTTCGGCAAGACGCCCGGATGTCCAAGACAAATCGGACACGTTTTCGTGTTCGTCTCCGCGCCGTATTCCCGCGCACAACCACAGAACATCTTCGTGTTCGTGCTCAGTTCGGCGTGGACCTCGATCCCGATGATCGTTTCAAAGTTCATGATACATTCGCTCCTTATAACTTCGGAAGCGCGAATCCACCTGTCGCAAGCTCAAACGCATGCGCAGCGCGATAGATCGTCGCCTCATCGAAATGTTTTCCAATGATTTGTAAGCCGACCGGAAGACCGTCGACGAATCCAGCTGGAACCGAGATTGCTGGGACACCCGCTAAGTTGATTGGAATCGTCAAGATGTCATTCGCATACATCGTGACGGGATCATCCAGTTGTGCACCGAGTTCGAATGCTGGTGTCGGCGCTGTTGGTCCGATGATGACGTCATAGTTCGCAAGGACATCGTCGAAATCCTTTTTGATCAACGTTCGCGCTTGTTGTGCTTTTTTATAGTAGGCATCGTAGTAACCTGAGCTGAGCGCATACGTTCCGAGCATGATCCGGCGTTTGACTTCGTCTCCGAATCCTTGTGAGCGGGAATACTTGAAGACATCTTCAAGTGCGTCCGCTTCCGCACGGACTCCGTAACGAATACCGTCAAAGCGCGCGAGGTTCGATGATGCTTCTGATGAAGCGAGTAAGTAGTACGTCGCAAGAGCATATTTCGAGTTCGGGAGTGACACCTCATCGACTGTCGCACCGAGTGCTTCGAGTTTTTTGATTGCTTCACGGATGTTAGCTTTGACACCTTCACTGACACCTTCACCGAAGTATTCTTTCGGAACAGCAATCTTCAGACCTTTGATATCACCTGTCAACGCTTGTGTGTAATCCGTTGCTGCGACGTTCGCAGACGTCGAATCCATCTCACAGTGTCCTGCGATCGCGCTCAAGAGATACGCGTTGTCTTCGACTGTTCGTGTCAACGGACCGATTTGGTCAAGAGACGATGCGAACGCAACGAGACCGAAGCGTGAGACGAGACCGTATGTCGGTTTCAACCCGACGACACCACAATAGGCAGCCGGTTGACGAATCGAACCACCTGTATCCGAACCAAGGCTGAACAAGACTTCGCCTGCTGCGACAGCTGCTGCTGAACCACCCGAAGAACCACCTGGAACGTGTTTCGTATTCCATGGGTTGCGAACCGGTTTGTAGGCTGAGTTCTCGTTTGAAGAACCCATCGCGAACTCATCCATGTTCAATTTCCCGATCGTGATCGCTCCTGCTTCATGCAGACGCTCGACGACCGTCGCATCATGAGCTGGTACGAAGTTCTCGAGGAATTTCGAACCACATGTCGTCGTCATCCCTTTCGTGACGATGTTATCCTTGACGCCGATTGGAAGACCAAACAATGGATTCGCTTCGTGTTTCGCGACATCATCCATTCGTTTTGCTTGCTCGAATGCTTCTTCGTTCAATGAAAGAAACGCACCGATTTTTCCATCGACACGGTCGATTTGATCAAAGGATTCTTGGACGAGTTCAGAAACTTTGACTTCGCCATCCTGAATGAGTGTGTGTAGTGTTTTGACACCATGTTCAAAAAGTGACATCGGGTCATTTCCTCCTTATTCAAACACCGCTGGGACGCGGACTTGTCCGTCTTCCCAATCGGGTGCGAGTCGTTCTACTTCCGTACGCGGAAGTGATGGACGTACTTCGTCCTTACGTAGGACGTTCTTTAAATCGAGGACATGAGTCGTCGGTTCGACGCCTGTCGTATCGAGTTCATTTAATTGTTCAGCGAACCCAAGAATCTTCTCGAGTTGTCCTGTGAATTGTGCTACTTCTTCATCTGTCACGGCAAGGCGTGCCAAATGCGCCACGTGGCGGACTTGCTCCTCATTAATCTTTGCCATGTCATTCCACCTCCGGAACTTTTGCGATATATTTTACACTATTTCTAATCATAGCACTTTTCGTCCAGACAAAAAAGACGATGGTGCATCGGGGGGAGGTCCGCACCATCGTCCTATAGGGGTAGCAAAGCTTCCGGGCGGAAAGCTTCTAGTTATGAAATACCCGCTTTAAATCAGACGAAACAAAAATACTGAATATTCATACTAAGACATCGACGAGCAGATAGATATTGAAGACGATGACGATCGAGACGATCACCCATGCCAACGCGTTCATGAACCGACTATTCCGGTGTTCTCCCATGTACCGCTCACTTGCTGTCGCCCGAATCAACGGAATCAGAGCGAACGGAATCCCGAACGATAAGGCAACCTGGCTGAGAACGAGTGCCCGTGTCGGATCAAAACCGGAGAACAGCAACACAATCGCCGGTAACATCGTCACGGTCCGTCGAACGAACAACGGTAATTGGAGATGAAGGAATCCACGCATGATTGCGTCCCCTGACATCGTCCCGACACTTGAAGAAGCGAGACCCGAGACGAGTAAAGCAATCGCAAACAGATATGGCGCAATGCCACCGAGCGTGACATGAAGTCCCTCGTAGATCGCTTCAAGCGAACCCGCTTGATACGTCGTGCCGTAAAACACACTGGCAGCAATGACGAGCATCGCTCCATTGACCGCTCCGGCAATCAACATCGCTCCCCAAATATCGAAACGCTGAATCCGTAACATCGACAATTTATTCGCAACGTGCCCCATCCGTCGTTTCGTTAAATCGGAATGGAGATAGATCGCATGCGGCATGACGGTCGCTCCGAGCATCCCGGCAGCGAGGACGATGCTCGACGTACCTTCGAATCCCGGTAACAACCCTGCCGATAGATCACGAAAGACCGGATGGACTTCAAATACTTCAATCGCAAAAGCAGCGGCGATGATTAAGACGAGTACGGCGATGACAGCTTCGAAATGCCGGAGTCCTTTTTGCTCGAAGCCGAGGATGACGAATGATAGGATTGCCGTCAAAAGCGCCGCCATCCGTAAATCGATTGCGAACAGTAAATGAAATCCGAGTGCGGCCCCGACGAACTCTGCGAGATCGGTTGCCATCGCGACGAGCTCCGCTTGTACCCAGTAGAAGAAGCGAGAGACCGGCGATAACTCCTCCCGGATCACTTCCGCTAAACTGAGATTACTGACGATTCCAAGCTTGGCTGATAGGAACTGAATGACGACGGCCATCAAGTTCGATGCAACGATGACCCAAAGCAGCAAATAGCCATACTGAGCGCCTGCCGTCATATTCGTCGCGAAGTTTCCCGGATCGAGATACGCGACGGCAGCGACGAACGCTGGTCCAATATATGTCCGTTTTTTCGGTAAATCTTGTGTAAGTGGCTGTGTCGCCATCTCGTTCACCTCACTTTTTGTTTTCATTATACGCTCATTTTGCACAAGTACAACAAATATGCTTATGGTAAATAACAACGTATGAAGTGAATTAAAAAGGGATGTCTCCTGTAATCAGGAAACATCCCTTTTTGTTAATTAGACGATCTTCCGCTCAGGTTCTGCACCTTTTAGTTGCGCTTGTACCTGATCAAATTCGTCATAGATGGCTTGACTCGGTTCCTTCGTCACGAGACTACCGATGACGAGCGCGATCGTCGAAGCGATGAATGCTGGAATCATCTCATACATTTCTGAAATGTAGGATGGTAATCCGGCGACGTTCTGATTGATGAGGATCCATGCGATGACGACGACGGATCCCGTGATCATCGAAGCGAGTGCTCCGGTCTTGTTCATCCGGCGCCACAGTAAGCTGAACAGCACGACTGGTCCGAACGCTGAACCAAAACCAGCCCACGCATATCCGACGAGCGTCAGGATCGACTTCTGCGCGCCGAACGATAAGAGAATCGCGAGAACCGCTACGACGAGAACCATGACGCGACCCATGATCATCAGTTCGCGGTCTGAGGCACTGCGTTTAAAGAATCGATGATAGAAATCATTCGTCGCCGCACTCGAAGAGACGAGCAGTTGCGTCGAAATCGTCGACATGATCGCAGCGAGTAATGCTGCCAGCAATAGTCCCGTAATGAATCCTGGGAAGAGATCACGTGATAATTGAATGAAGACATTCTCTGGATTTTTTAGTCCAGCACTTTGTTGCGTGAAGTAAGCATAACCAATCAAACCTGTCACCATCGCACCAACGATCGAGAATGTCATCCAGATCATTCCGACGCGACGTGCTGACTTCATCTCGTGTAAGTTCCGAATCGCCATAAAACGAACGATGATATGCGGTTGACCGAAATACCCGAGTCCCCAGGCGAGGAGCGAGACGATACCAATCGTTGTCGTCCCTTTGAAGAGTTCCAGTTTCGAGCCATCCGTTGACCGGATCGTCTCGAGTGTATCGTTGATTCCACCACTTAAAGTCAGTGCAACAGCAGGTACGATCAACAACGCGATGACCATGATCATCCCTTGGACGACGTCCGTCCAACTGACAGCAAGGAAACCACCGAGGAAGACGTATGCGATGACGACGCCCGCTAGAATCCAAAGACCCGTCGTGTACTCGAGACCAAAGACTGCTTCGAACAAACGACCACCCGCGACAAAACCACTTGATGCGTACATTATAAAGAATATTAAGATAACTCCAGCTGAAACAGTACGCAAGACGCCACTTTTATCGTGGAATCGTTTTTCAAAGTAATCGGGAATCGTGATTGCATCCCCTGCATGTGCCGTATACGCACGCAGACGCGGCGCGACGAGTAACCAGTTGGCATAAGCGCCAAGCAATAAACCAACGACGATCCATCCACTGGACAGACCAGTTGCATACATCGCACCCGGTAATCCCATCAACAACCAGCCACTCATGTCACTTGCTCCAGCAGAGAGCGCCGTGACGACGGGACCAATCGTACGTCCCCCAAGCATGTAGTCATTCATGTTCTTCGTCCGATAATACGCAATGACGCCTAGTGCGACCATCAGTCCGAGATACAGCAAAATCGCAAACCACATTCCGTTCATCCTTGCTCCCCCTTTTTTTCGTGATATAAGAAAAACGGGCATGCAGGTCGCACACCCGTTTCATCTATTAAACACCATTTCAGAACATTTCTGAAGTTGTTTTTGCTTGAAGATGTAAAGTCAAGTAATCCGGTCCGCCTGCTTTCGAATCCGTTCCAGACATGTTGAATCCACCGAATGGTTGGTAGCCAACGATTGCGCCTGTGCACCCACGGTTGAAGTAGAGGTTACCGACGTGGAAGTTCGCACGCGCGTACTCTTGGTTCGTCCGGTCTTGCGTGATGACAGCACCTGTCAATCCGTATTCCGTGTTGTTCGCGATGTCGATTGCTTCTTTGAAATCTTTCGCTTTCGTGAACGCGACGACTGGTCCGAAGATCTCTTCTTGCATCAAACGATCCGTTGGTTGAACGTCAGCGACGACTGTCGGTGAGACGAAGAATCCTGTTGAATCATCTGCCGTACCACCTGCGACGATACGTCCTTCTTCTTTTGCGACGTCGAAGTACGACGTGATTTTCTTGAACGCTGCTGCGTCAATGACCGGTCCGACATTGTTTGAGACATCTGTCGGGTTACCGATGCTCAGTTTGTTCGTGTTCGCGACGACTTTTTCGAGCAACTCGTCATAGACAGAGTCGAGTGCGACGACACGTGAACAAGCTGAACATTTTTGACCCGAGAATCCGAATGCCGCTTTCGTGATCATGTCCGCTGCGTAATCGAGGTCAGCCGACTCATCGATGACCATCGTATCTTTTCCGCCCATTTCCGCGATGACGCGTTTGAGCCAGATTTGACCTTCGTTTAGTTTCGATGCCCGCTCGTTGATACGAAGACCAACATCACGTGATCCCGTGAAGCTGATGAAACGTGTTTTCGGGTGATCGACGAGATAATCACCGACTTCTGCTCCTGAACCTGGTACGAAGTTCAAGACACCAGCCGGAAGACCAGCCTGCTCCATCACTTCGACGAATTTCGCCGCGACGACCGGTGTCGTCGATGCGGGTTTCAAGAGGATCGGGTTCCCTGCCACGATTGCTGCGACAGCTGTTCCAGCCATGATCGCGAGTGGGAAGTTCCATGGTGAGATGATGACACCAACACCGAGTGGGATGTAATCGTAACGGTTGTATTCGCCTGGACGACTCTCGACTTTTTTACCGTCTTTTAAGACGAGCATCTGACGTGCATAGTACTCGAGGAAGTCGATTGCTTCTGCTGTATCGGCATCGGCTTCATTCCAAGGCTTCCCTGCTTCTTTGACGAGGTAGGCAGAGAACTCATGCTTCCGCTTACGGATGATGTTCGCTGCTTTGAATAGGACGTCCGCACGTACAGACGGATTGACGAATTTCCATGTTTCGAAAGCTGTGACTGCTGCTTGCATCGCTTCTTCTGCATGTTCCTGTGTCGCTTTTGAGACACGTCCGACGATCTCTTCTTTGTTAGCCGGATTGACGGAGACGATTTTATCTTCCGTCGTCACATGTTTTCCACCGATGACGAGCGGATAATCTTTGCCGAGTTCTTGCGTGACGAGTGCAAGTGCCTCTTCGAACGCTTTCTTGTTTGCTTCTTGTGAGAAGTCCGTGAATGGTTCGTGTTTGTACGGAATCATCTCTATTCCCCCTTTAATCTCTACTTTAAATCGCTTACATTCTCCATTGTACAGAAGCATGAGTCCGCTTACAATTATTCTAGTCAAAAAAATAGAGGAGCGACCGATTTGGTCGCTCCTCCGTTATCAATTATTCCTTCGCTTGTGAAAAGACGATCTCTTCGTGTTCAATTGAAACTTTGACGTCTTGCCCTTGGAATAACCAATCATCTTGATCTGAGACGACGAAGTGAATGCCATCGACGACTTCTTCGACTGCTGCCCGTTCGACTTCTTCCATATGAACACCAACCGAGAAACCTTGTGTTAAATCCGTTGAGCCACCATATTTTGCGAAGAAGCGAATCGTATCGCCTGATTTTGCTTCCATCTCATCTTTAAAGTATTGCAATGCCTCATCTGTAATATGAATTTTCATATCTATCACTCCCCTTTCGTTTAGTGTACCGATATCCTACTCAAAAAAGCGAATTTCCTGTATGGTAGAGACAAGATTAGCTATGGAAGCACCATGAAACATTCATCTTAGGAGGAATTCGAATGAAACGATCGCTCGTAGTGCTGCTTGCGACCAGTCTCGTACTCGTCGGTTGCGGAAACGATTCCCCGTCTTCTACAGATACCAAATCCCCGAAGACGACGGAAACGAAACAACAGAAGGCTGAACAAGCCGTTCTTGACGTCTATCAAACATACGAAAAAACGCTCGGTCAATCCGGACGAGCAGATGCAAAATACCTTGCATCGATTGAATATACGGGTGACGAAAAACAACTTGAACCGCTTGCCGTTGGTGCGAAAAACTTGAATGTCGTTCCCGGTAAGGTCGTCAAGTCGTTCCAAAAGGGCGACGTCGCCTATATCATCCACGAATTCAAGGATGCGAAAGGATCGATTCTCCCGAACCGAGGATCGAAGCTGTTATTGAAGAAAGACGACGAGTGGAAGATCGTCCTGACACCGACGACATTCGATCCGTCCGTCTTCTCGACACTTGGTGACATGTTCACTGGATTTAACGCTGATGAGTATGGTGTCAATGCGAAGGCGGCTGATGAGATCGGAAAAACCGATGAAAAAGAGCAAGATGCCGTCTTTTCTCGCGTCAATGCGCAAACCGATTATATGGCGCTCGAGATGAACAGTAACATTCTGATGATTTATGGTGAGGCGCTCAAGAACGAAGGAAACCCTGAGACGCTCGTTGATTACTATCAAGACTACGCAGACTGGTATGAAGAAGAACAGCCACTCCTCATGAAGACGGCGAAAGCCGGGACGGATTATGAGAAGTACTTGATCGCACTCGATCCATTAAAAGAGAGTCTTCAAAAGAAGCTTGAGAAATATGCGGATCAATTAAACATGGAATTAGGATAAGGAGGAATTTTTCATGCAAGCACCTACATTCACCCTTCCGAATGCAAAAGGAGAACCGATTTCCCTCGAGGATTATCGTGGAAAAAAAGTCGTACTCTATTTCTATCCGAAGGATTCAACGCCTGGCTGTACGACCGAGGCATGTGATTTCCGCGATGCGACGCAAGCGTTCGAAGAGAACAACACCGTCATTCTCGGTGTTTCTGCCGATAGTCAGAAACGGCATCAAAACTTTATCGCAAAATATGAATTACCATTCCAATTGTTATCAGATGTCGATCACGAAGTGTGTGAGCAATATGGTGTCTGGCAACTGAAAAAGAACTACGGAAAGGAATATTTTGGAATTGTTCGTTCAACGTTTTTAATTGATGAATCTGGTGAAATCGTCAAAGAATGGCGCAGTGTGAAAGTAAAAGATCACGTCGCAGAAGCACTTCAGTACGTCCAAAAGCAGAAATGAGATTATGAACCAGTTGTTTCATACAACTGGTTCTTTTTGTATTCAATAATTTTAAAAAATCCTAATTTTATCCTTACATAAAAATAATTTTTCGTAAAAAAACGTTGGTATTACACATAAATTTAATAATTTTGAAATAGTCTGAAAATATTCTATTGATTTTTCTGAATATTGTATTTATTATTGATAACAAGTTGATCCGGTGCTTTCCACAGCTTAAGAATAAAAGGCGATGACCCCTCTTATTTTTAGTCGGACACCGGATCGCTATCCTATCGGTTCTTATCGTTTCACCAGATATATCTATTTCTTTTGGGAGGGATTTACTTTATGGAAAAGAAAAAGGCACTTGCACTCGTCGGAGCACTGACAATCGCTGGCTCAAGTCTTGCAGCATGCTCGACGACAGATGAAGGTTCAAAAGAAGGCGGTTCGACATCTGGAGAAAAATCTTCAGACAAACAAGTCTTGAATATCATCAGCGGTTCGGATATTCCAGCACTTAGCCCAACCGTCGCAACAGACTCTGTATCCTTCACAGTCTTGAACAACGTTCAAGAAGGTCTGTTCCGTCTAGACGAGAATCAAGAAGCAACACCGGGTGTCGCAGAAAGTGTTGATGTTTCTGAAGATGGACTTACATACACGTTCAAACTTCGTGATTCGAAATGGTCGGATGGCAGCGATGTCACAGCAAAAGACTTCGAATACGCATGGAAACGCGTCCTTGATCCGAAGAGTGGTTCACAGTATGCGTATATCATGTATATCATCGATGGCGCTGAAGCATACAACACAAGTAAAGGAAAAGCAGACGATGTCGCAGTCAAAGCGGTCGATGACAAAACGCTTGAAGTCAAGTTGACTCAACCGGCTGAATACTTCAAATCGTTGACTGGTTTCGGTTCATTCATGCCACTGAAACAAGAATTCGTTGAGAAACAAGGTAAAAACTTTGCTTCGAAGCCGGACACATTCCTTTACAACGGACCATTCGTCCTCTCGGATTGGAAGACGGATGTTGGCTGGAGCTATAAGAAAAACGATCAGTACTGGGATAAAGATAATGTCAAACTTGAAGAAATCAACACGAAAATCGTTAAGGAAGTCTCGACAGGCGTCAACTTGTACGAAAAAGGTGACATCGATCTAGCTGGTTTAACAAGTGAGTTTGTTGATCAATACAAAGACAAAGAAGACTTTGATACACGTCTTGATGCAGCAATGTACTATATCCAAATGAACTTCAAGAATGATCTCTTGAAGAACAAGGATATCCGTAAAGCGATCGATTCAGGATACGACAAGAAGCAGATGGCTGATGTTCTCTTGAACAACGGTTCAATCCCTGCTTACTACTACGTACCAAAAGACTTCGCGAAAGGTCCAGACGGTAAAGATTTCCGTGATGGCAACGAAGGTTTCGGTTCATATGACGCATCATCTGCAAAAGCATCATTCGAAAAAGGACTGAAAGCCGTCGGCAAGAAGTCTCTCAAACTCGAACTTCTTTCATATGATGATGACAACTCGAAAAAAATCTCGGAGTACCTCAAAGGCGAGTGGGAGAAAAACCTTCCAGGTCTTGAAGTTACAATCAAACAACAACCATTCAAGAACAAGTTGGATCTCGAGTCTAAAGGTGAGTTCGAGCTATCGTTCGCAGGATGGGGACCTGACTACCAGGATCCGATGACATTCCTCGATATGTGGGTAACTGGTGGACCATACAACCGTGGTAAGTACTCAAGCGATAAATATGATTCACTCATCAAGTCAGCTCAAAAAGAAGTAGATGCTGAGAAACGTTGGCAGGCTCTCAAGGATGCTGAAAAAACACTCCTTGAAGAGGATCAAGCAATCTCAGTTATGTACCAAAAAGGTGTTTCGCTTCTTCGTAAACCGTACGTCAAAGGAATCGTTAACCACAAAGTCGGTGCCGATACTTCGTACAAATGGGCTTACATCGAAGGAAAATAAGTCATACCTCAAGACCAGATTCGCTGACGAGCGTGTCTGGTCTTTTTTTCCATATGAGCCGTTTGTCCTATTTTTCTGAATAGAATTAAAATTTCGTGTCATTCTGTTTTCATTTCCATGACTTCCATTTATACTAAGCAAAGAATCCGATTCACTTTATTTACAATATTTTGCGGGAATTATTCATAATTAATGGAAATGTACCGATATATCTAATACAGAGGACTTTTGCCTCAATACTACATCGAACTAGGAAGGAGGACTCACTCATGAAGCAACGTGTACTTACGAGTCAACAGAGTTATACAGAAGAGCAGCTTGAGATGATTGAAGCCATCCGTGCGGTCGGTGAACTCATCCAGGACCGTCCACGCCGTACTGTCTATCGCCGTTATGCTTTAGTTAATGACTGGCCTCAGCCAGAAAACATCATCCGTCAATTTGGTTCGTGGCCAGAAGCCTTGTCTGCCGCTGGATACGAGTGGAATGTCGATCAACAGCCAGAGGAGCTTGAGCGGGCACCGAAATATACGAAAGACGAAATCTTAAAGTCATTCGAACGGTACGCACAAGACGTCGGCTCTACGATCACACTTAAGAAATATCAAATGTGGCGTAAATCTGTCCATCATGCACCGAGTCACTATCACATCGTCAAGATGTTCGGTTCGTGGCACGATGCGTGTACCGCTGCAGGACTTGAAGCAAGCGTCACTTATTCGAAAGCTGAACTTGCTGCTTCTCTGCGTCAAGCAATCGAGGAAGTTGGCTTTGCCCTCTCTTTTGAAGCATACCGGGAATGGGCGAAACGGAACAACAAACCATCGACGAAAGCCTTACTTCATCGCTATGGTTCTTGGTCAGCCGCGATCCATGCAATCGAAAACGAGATTCGTCTCAGCAAACAACAAGCACAATGAACTTATTCTTTTTCGATCCTTCTCGTTCATCCGAACTGGGAGGATTTTTTACATCAAAAAAGAAGATAGCGTCTCTGCTACCTTCTTCTACTTGATTTAAATGACCTTCTCTTTCCACTCCTGATACGATGCGACACGGTCGCGCCCTTGGAACTTCGCTCCGACGTACATCGCACGGTCGGCATTTCGAATCAAACTCGCGAGATCACCAAGTTCCTTTAATGTATCGATGCCGATGCTAGCCGTGATCCGGAGCGTATGCCCTTCGACTAAGATCGGATTCGCATGCAACGTCTCGCGGATTCGTTCTGCGACGATTTGGGCTGAATCAAGATCCGTATTCGGTAGTAAGATGACGAACTCCTCTCCTCCGTAACGCGCGACAAGATCCGTGATGCGTGTTGCTTGCATCAATAACTTCGCCACTTCAAATAAGACGACGTCTCCAACTTCATGACCATACGTATCATTGATTTGTTTGAAGTGATCTAAGTCGATCATTAAGGCTGAGAACGGATAAAGGTCGCGTTGTTTAATACGACGATCGCCCCACTCTTGAAGGGCACGATAGTTCGGTAATTTCGTCATCGCATCCGTCCTGCTATCGGTCAACAAGCGTTCTCGCTCGTGTGCCCGTTCCACTGCCCACGACAGGACACGAAGGGCACGGTATAGCTCATATCCAAAATCCTGCGTGAATTCACCACTTGCGTTCGAGGCAAGGAGCAACGAGCAGTTGATCGTCTCCGTCGCTTCCGGTTGAATGAAGAGGACCGACTGTGTCTCTTCCGGCAAGCTATCGTAAAGACGAATATCCCACTCCTGTTGCATCCCGTAAAGAAGGACTTCTTCTTTTTCGATGATGTCTTCAATGATTCGTCCTTCGACATGATCGGCTTTTAACTTTCGTCCGTCCTTCAACGAATAGTACACGCTTTGCTTTCCTTCTTTGAAATCAAACTTAATCCAAGCGATATCCGGTTTGACGAATTGATTGAGCTGTCGTAAATACCGCTCGATGATGAACTGGGCATCACCGTCTTTCCAAGCCGCCTCTTTCAATCGCTCGATCTGCTCCCAATGTTCGATCCGGTCTGTTGCTTCAACGGAACTTCCCAGTGCACGCTTGATGATGAATAAGGCAAACGCCGCCATGACGAGTCCGCTATTCCCGTTCCCTTGAACGACGAGTGTGCTGAAGATTCCGTATAACAATTCTGCTGTGATGACGACTGCTTCGAAACGTAGCAGTTGGAACATGACGTCACTTGGAATGTTTTCTCCAAGAAGAAATCGGGATAACTGGTATTGCAATAAGAGGACGATCCAGAGAATCGCAACCATCGCCAGTAACGGTACGATGTTTTCTGTCAGCACGAATGCTTCGCCATGTGTTCCGCCGAGTGCATTATAGGCAAGACCTGCTGGAACGATTAAAAACAATTCGAGTGCGACGTTGAAGGGATAGTTATGTAACATCCGCCGACGTCCGATTGGTGTATGAATCGTTCGCAACTGATAGATGAGCATCGTCAATTGCCCGACACAAATCGCTGATAATAATCCATACGTCAAGAATGTAAAGAGGACGAATCCAAAATGGAAAGTAAAACTCATATGACGACGACGGACAGGATCGACGACGAAAATCGTCGATAAGGCGGCAATCAATAAGAACGTAAACAAATCGACGCTGAGACTATAATCTCTCGACTTCGCAAAAAGATCGATGCCTATGACGATTACGAAAAAAACGACCCAGCTTCGAAGGAGATATTGTTGAAAACGACGCACAAAACATTCCCCTTCCTTTAAGTTATGTAGTTGTATATTACTGGAAATCGATATGTCCATTATTCTACTTTTCGAGCAAAAAGTCGAACTTCGATGGTCTCCTTTGATACAATTGACGCGAGGTGATTTTTTTATGACAAATACATTCACGCAACACGCATTTGATACATTTCAGATCGATGGACTAGAACCACGGATGGAAGCGATTCGCGAACGCATCCAGCCGGTCTTTCGAGACATTGGTCAGGAAGTCGCACCTGACTTAACGGTCGCAACAGCAGAAGATGTCCATGTTCACATCGCGCAACATGCACGTCGGAAGGTCAACCCTCCGAAGGATACATGGATGGCATTCTCACCCGATAAACGTGGATACAAAAAACATCCGCATTTCCAAGTCGGTCTGTTTGATGATCATCTGTTCATTTGGCTTGCCTATATCTACGAGTTACCGAATAAACAACAATACGCATCGAAACTGTTACAGCATACAGAACTGCTGACATCCCTTCCGGATGATTTCGTCGTCTCATACGATCATATGAAAAAAGACGCCGTCTCCGTTCATGAGACGGATATCGAAAAAGGATTACAACGTTTCCACGACGTCAAAAAGGCAGAATTCCTTGTTGGTCGTCATATTCCGGCAGAACAAGTGCATCACCTGTCACGCGAAGAATTACTCGATATGATTCGAAATACCTATTCGCATCTCGTACCACTCTATAAAACGATTAAATAAAAAGGATGGCCGAATCGGTCATCCTTTTTCATTAGTTATATTTTACTAGAATTGACATGACTTGTGTACGGTCGGAATTCAAATTTAGATAAATGTTGACCTGTTTTGAGGAAACAGTCATGACGTTGAATGTTTTATCGAGTTTCGCTGTCGGATACGCTTTTTTGACTTCCTTGACCGTCACAGTCCGCTTGACCTGCTTCGGATCATAGACGATTGCACTAACTTTTGCTTTTGTGTCCTTCACCCCATACGTGGAGCAGTAATGAAGAGCGCGATCCGCTGAGGCAAGACCATTTCCGCTTTGACACCAATTCGAGTTCTTTTCCCCCTTATAGGCTTTATGTACTTGGGCAAGTGTTGTTTTTTCAAGAACAACTTTTCCATCGAGTGAACGTGCTTGTTTCGCTTGTGTTTGAATTTCTTGCAGCCATTTGACGTCTGTCTGTTTTGTTGCTTCGACCGGTTGGTTATATGAAGTGCCTGACACGATGCTGACAGTGAGTGCGGCAGTTAAGATGATTCCTAAGACTTGTTTCATGATGATATCCTCCTCTGCGCCTATAAATGGCGTTGATAATAAACTCATTCCCCTATTTCAAAAAATTATTCGGTTTTTATAGTTTTTTTCTGGGAACTTATATTTATTTTTTTGATGAGAAATAAAAAAAGAACCTAGTGTCGCCTGACACTAGGTTCTTCCTCATTTCTTATGCATCTTAAACTCTAAGAACAACTCATTGTAATGCGCGAGCATCTTTTTTCCGAGGTTCTCATAGACTTCAAGTGTATCGGTAACTTGTTTATCAGGATAGAATCGCTCATCGGTCCGAACCGATTTGTCGAGCAATTTCAAGCCTTCTTTGTTTGGTGTCGAATAGCCGACGTAGTCCGCATTTTTCGCTGAAATATCAGGACGCAGCATGAAGTTGATGAACTCGTGTGCCCCCTCGACGTTTTTAGCCGTCTTTGGAATGACGATATTATCGAACCAGACGTTTGATCCTTCTTTTGGAATGACGTAGTCGAGATTTTCGTTTTCACTCATGATCTCGTTTGCATCACCCGACCAGACGACACCGAGCCCTGCTTCTTCGTTCGCGAGCAATAACTTGATCTCGTCCCCGACGATTGCCTTGACGTTTGGTGTCAGGCGCATCAAGTTCGCTTTTGCTTTTTGTAGTTTCGACTCATCCGTTTCGTTCAGCGAATAACCGAGACTATTCAAGCTCATCCCCATGACTTCACGGGCACCGTCAGCGAGTAGAATCTGATTCTTTAGCTTCGGATCCCAGAGATCCTTCCAGCTCGTCGGTTTCTTCCCACCAATTAAGTCTTTATTGTAGACGATACCGACCGTTCCCCAGAAATACGGAATCGAGTACTTATTGTTCGGATCGAATGATAAATCTAAAAAGCGTGAATCGATGTTCTTGAGATTCGGAATTTTTTGATGATCAATCGGAACGACGAGCTTCTCATCGATCATCTTCGCAATCGCATAGTCGGACGGAACGGCGATATCGTATGTCGTTCCTCCCTGCTCGATTTTCGTCAGCATCGCTTCGTTCGAATCGAACGTTTGATAGACGACCTTGATACCGCTCTCTTTTTCAAACTGTTTGATCAGTGCTGGGTCGATGTAATCGCCCCAGTTGTAGATGTTCAAGACATTTTTACCCGAATATCCCTGTGTCTCATTTAACTGATTCAAGGTGAACAGGATGACACCTGAAATCAAGAAAATCGCGGCGAACAATTGAATCAATTTTTTCAACGGTCATTTCACCTCCGGTCGCGAAAGCTTCGTAGCAGCTCGTTGGTTCAAGAAGTAGTAGCCGATGACGAGTAAGAACGTAAACAAGAAAATGACAGTCGACAGGGCGTTGATCTTCATCGAAATCCCTTGACGGGCGAGTGAGTAGATCTCAACGGACAACGTTGTGAAGCCATTTCCTGTCACGAAGAACGTCACCGCAAAATCATCCAATGAGTACGTCAATGCCGTGAAGAATCCAGCAAAGATACCTGGTGTAATGTACGGCAAGATAACTTTCGTCAAAACATCCCAACGGCTTGCGCCTAAGTCACGCGCTGCATCGACAAGCGTTGGACTCATCTCCTGCAACTTCGGTAAGACGAGAATGACGACGATCGGTACCGAAAATGCGATGTGGGACAGTAAGACCGACGTAAAGCCGAGCTGGATGCCAAGTAGCGTGAAGAAAATCAAGAATGATGCCCCGATGATGACATCCGGACTGACGATCAAGATGCTATTTAGCGTTAACAACGACGTCTCGACACGTTTCTTACGGACGGCTTGAATCCCGATCGCTCCGAATACGCCAAGGATCGTCGAGATCGCAGCTGACAACAAGGCAATGACGAGTGTGTTCAAGACGATGATTAACAAGCGTGAATCTTGGAAGACTTCCTTGTACCAATCCCACGTGAACGAATCGAAGTTCGTCATATTGTCAGCGCTGTTGAACGAATAGAATGCCAAGTAGAATATCGGAGCATACAAAATGATGAAGACTCCGATTAGATAAAGATTTGCTAGTTTCAGACGTTTCATCAAGTCGTCGCTCCTTTCTTCCGTTTCGTACTCGTCAAGGCAAGGATGATCGCCATTGCGATGATGAGGAAGACGGCGATCGTCGCTCCCATGCCCCAGTTTTGTGTCACGAGAAACTGCTGTTCAATCGCTGTACCGAGCGTGATGACGCGGTTTCCGGCAATCAGACGCGTAATCATGAACAGCGATAATGCCGGAATGAAGACGAGCTGACAGCCTGACTTCACACCATCGAGCGTCAACGGGAAGACGACACGCCGGAACGTCGTGAAGTTCGACGCCCCAAGATCACGTGCAGCGAAGACGAGTGACGGGCTCAGTTTTTCAATCGCGTTGAAGATCGGCAGGATCATGAACGGAATGAAGATGTACACCGAGACGAAGACGAAACTGAAATCGGTAAAGAGAATCTGTTGTCGTCCAATCCCGATCGCTTCAAGCGTTTGGTTCGCAAGACCATACGTACTGAACAACCCGATGAAGGCATAAGCTTTCAACAACAAGTTGATCCACGTCGGTAAGATGATCAAAAGTAGCCACAGCTGTTTATGCTTCGTTTTCGTCAACAAGTAAGCGGTCGGATAACCGATCAAGAGCGAAAACACCGTAATCAAAAAGGCATACCAGAACGAGCTGAGTGTCATCGTCAAATAGGTCGACGTAAAGAAGTTCTGGTAGTTCTCAAATGAGAAGTTGCCGTCCAAATCAAGGAATGAATAGTAGACGACGAGTACGATCGGTGCGATGACGAACAAGGCAATCCAGAATAGATACGGGATGAGATACCAATTACGTGATTTTTGCATCATAACACCCCGTCGTAGGATTCCAGACGTTTATCGAATTCTTCTTCCGTCTCGTTCAGTCGCATGACGTGAATCGCTTCCGGATCAAATGTCAGTCCGATCTGCTCACCAACCGTCGCCTTTTTCGTACTGTGGACGAGCCATTCGTTACCGACTTCATCCATACAAGCGATCTCGTAGTGCACGCCACGGAAGAGTTGCGAATCGACGGTGACTTGCAGTTTCCCTTGTGTCACGTTCGTGATTTCAAGATCCTCCGGACGGATGACGATCTCGACCGGTTCGTTCAATTCAAGACCACGGTCGACACATTCGAATTCCTTCTCGGCGAACCAGACCCGATAGTCTTCCACCATGCGCCCTGGAATGATGTTCGACTCACCGATGAAGTCCGCGACGAAGCGGTTGATCGGTTCATCATAGATATCCGTCGGTGTGCCCGATTGTTGAATGACACCGTGATTGAGGACGAAGATTTCATCTGACATTGCCAGTGCCTCTTCTTGGTCGTGCGTGACGAAGATGAACGTGATGCCAAGACGACGTTGTAAGTCGCGGAGCTCATACTGCATCTCTGTTCGCAATTTCAAGTCGAGCGCTGATAATGGCTCATCGAGCAAGATGACTTCCGGCTCATTGACGATTGCCCGGGCAATCGCGACACGTTGCCGCTGCCCACCTGACATCTCGGTGATTTCTCGTTTTTCATAACCGGACAAGTTGACGAACTTCAACGCATCCGTCACACGTTTTGCGATTTCTGCTTCTTTCACCTTCTTGATCCGAAGACCGAAGGCGATATTTTCGAAGACGTTCAAGTGCGGGAAGAGTGCATAGTCTTGGAAAACAGTATTGACTTGACGTTTGTTCGCCGGTACATCGTTGATCCGTTTTCCGTTGAAGATGATGTCTCCTTCTGTCGCTTCCGAAAAGCCGGCAATCAGTCGTAAGATCGTCGTTTTCCCACAACCCGATGGTCCGAGTAACGTATAGAACTTTCCGCGTTCGATTTCAAAGCTGACTTGGTCGAGGACGGTCTGATCGTCGTATCGTTTCGTGACGTCCTTGAATTGAATAATCGTAGTATCTGCCAATCTAGTTCCTCCTTTATAAGTATGAGTCAGTCGCGGTCACGAGGACCTTCGTCTCTTGTGTTGACTCATTGCGTAGTTGATGGATTTCTGAAGCCTTATAGTAAAGTGTCTCTCCTTGTTTCGCTACAAAAGACTGACGACCAAGCGTCAGCGTGACGTTTCCGGCGAGCACATAGACGAACGTCTCGGCACCTGATGGTTCATACGTCTTGAATGCTCCCCCTGGCGCGAGTGTCAATAAGACTGGTTCCATCTCTTTCTCATTCGATTCTGGAATGAGCCATGTGACATGATATCCTTGTTCCTCATCGGCATACGTCGTGACATCCTCTTCACCGTAGATGACTTTTTGATTGAGTGTGTCCTCATCAAAGAAATCCTTCGGTGAGATGCCGAGGACTTCGAGGAGATGAAACAGCGTCTCGATCGACGGTGAACTGAGTTCCCGTTCGAGTTGCGAGATGTACCCTTTACTCAGGTCTGTTCTTTCCCCTAGTTCCTCTTGCGTCAATCCCTTTTGAAGACGGAGGTTCTTGATTTTTTGACCGATTGAGTACAATCGACGTCCTCCTCTCAGCGGCTTAGTTTAGTATAAGATGACTAAAAGTTTACTAATCACGTACCGATTATAGCGTATTTCATTATTTAATCAACTAAAACGTTCAATATTTTTTAATGTTCATTTGACAGCGAGAACGCTTACACCTACAATTAATATCAGGTACTAATTTAAGGAGGAACTTGTTATGCGGATCGCTTGGATCACTGATAGTACAACGATTTTACCGGATACGATCGCTCAGCGCGATGATCTTTCGGTCGTCCCTTTACTTGTCATGAAGGATGGAGAAAGTTTCGTCGATGGTGTCGACGTTGATGCAGAAACCGTCTATAACTGGATTGACTCAAAACACAAGGTAACGACGAGCCAACCTTCGATCGGGAGTTTCACTGAGCACTATGAACGGTTGAAAGAGGATTACGACGTCGGCTTCGCTGTTCACTTATCGAGTGAACTGAGCGGAACGTACAACGCTTCCGTTCAAGGGGCAGAGATTGCTGGCTTTCGTCTGATTGCGATTGATTCCCGTTGCGGTATCTACCCAGCTGGTCAACTTCTAGCAGAAGCGATCGAACTCGTCGAAGCCGGGCACTCGATCGAATCCGTCGAACAGATCATTCTCGAGCGTCGTTTCGACCATCACATTGAATTCACGGTCGCGAACCTCGATCAATTACAAGCGGGCGGACGCATCTCTTCGACGAAGGCATTCGTCGGTAACTTGTTGCAACTTCGCCCGTTGTTCCACTTCGAAGAAGGAAAAATCGTGCCTTACCAAACCGTCCGGACGTTTAAAAAAGCGCATTCAAAGATTTTTGATCATCTTGTCGCAATCATTGAACGGGGGCAGGTCACGGATATTTCACTATTCCACGCGACAGCGTATGAACTGGCACTCGAGTGGAAACAACGACTCGAATCGCAATACGATGTGCGTGTCCGCATCGATGACTTAACGCCGGTTCTCGGTTCGCATACAGGGAATCCAGCAATCGGTATGTCCTTTTTGAACCCGACACGCCGACCGTGATGACTAATGAAAATGATTTTTGGGTAAACCTTCTTTAGAGAATAAAGGAGGTTTTTTGTTTGAAAACTAATAAATGGATTTGGCTCAACTGGGTCGGCTTCATCTTCACGATTGCCGTGAACGCCCTCGATGGTGGAAAGACAGGACGAATTTCCGATTCGATCATCACATTGTTCAAACCGGCTGGGTATGCGTTTTCGATTTGGGGATTGATTTATACAATTTTACTCATCTGGTTGATTTTGCAATCGATTCCGAAATTCAAGGAACACGAACTGGCGAAGAAAATCGGACCGTGGTTCTTGATCAGCTGTCTGTTCAACGCTGGCTGGATCGTCTCCTTCACGTTTGAACTGTTCGTCGTTTCCGTCGTCGTCATCGTCGGTCTTTTGCTGTCATTGATCGTCATCTACTCAAAAATTGATCGTGAGACGAAAGGATTACGCTTCAAGCTACCGTTCTCGCTTTATCTCGGCTGGGTTTCGGTCGCGACGATCGCTGACATCTTCCTGACGATCAACGCAGAAGGTGTGACATCTTGGCTTGGAATTGGAGATGCAGGCTGGACGATGATCATGCTCGTCGTCGGAGTCGTCGTCGCTCTTCTCTTCATGTTTGCGAACCGTGATCCGATTTATCCGCTCGTCTTCGTCTGGGCGTATATCGCGATCAATTTCGAGTCCGATAACGGTCTCGTCGATACGACGGTTCTCGGTAGCGTCGTCTTATTGTTAGCCGGTTATATCTTCCTTCTCGTCCGGATGCGCCGCCAAGTCAGCGTGAGCAAGTGACGTTCCTTTCTTGTTCAAACGGCGTATACTAAAGGAAAGGAGTGAATGACCATGAATATCACATTTACACCGTCTGCTCAGGAGCGGATCCGCCAATTACGCGGTGAAGTATCCGGTCAACTGCACCTCTATTACGATACAGAGGGTTGTGGTTGCGGAAACTCTGGTATTTTCAGTATTCGCATCGTCGATGAAGCGACACCGGAAGACATGACGATTGATTCAAACGTCGGTCCCGTTCTCGTCAAGCGGTGGTCGAGTCATTTCCTCGATCAAGAAATGACACTCGATTACAACGCGGAGAAAAAAGCGCTCATCCTAAAAAGTGATGGACAATACTTTAATACGAATGTGCTCGTGACGGATCAAACAGGCTGCGTCCTAACGGTTCGTTCATAAGCGAAAATGAAAAAGGCAACTTCCATCGTGGAAGTTGCCTTTGTTTGTGTTCGAACAGACAGGTGCTGCGTCGAAAGCTGAGTTGATCGAGTATAGTCGAATGTACTGGATGTCTGTCTGCATCGTGCACGAGCTGGTGAAAACCTCCAGCGCTTTGCGTCCCCCCAGACGTCGCATGCATCATCCTCGCATGCTTATCTAGTATACGAACGGAAGTCACGTTTGGATTGCCTTATCCGACATTTAGAACCGTTTCTTCGATCGTCCGCTGGTTTAGATCCTTCACGTGCATCGGCTTACTGTAATAGTAACCTTGACCATAATCGCAACCGAGACGCTTTAAGAAAAGATGCTGTTCGAGTGTCTCAACACCTTCCGCGACGACTTCGATTCCAAGACTCTTCGCAAGCTGAATGATCATTTCTGTGATCGCTGTTCCCCGTTCGTCATGTGGGACTTCATCGATGAACGACTTGTCGATCTTCAGGATATCAATCGGGAGATGCTTTAAGTGTGTCAGTGAAGATAGACCCGTTCCGAAGTCATCGAGTGCAATCGTCAGACTGAGTTGCTTCAGTTCACCGAGCATCATCATCGCTCGGTCGAGATTCTCCATGACGGATGTTTCTGTGATTTCGAGCTGTAGTTGTAACTCGCTTCCACTCTTTAAGGAATGGTGAACGATCTCTTTAATCATCACGTTATGTGACTCGGACCGGAAGTGCATCGCGGATAAGTTGACAGAGACTTGACGAATGAAATAATCTTCCTTCTTCCAAATCTCCATCTGTGCGACGGTCTCCTTCAACACCCACTCGGTCAAACGGTGAATTAAACTGTATTTTTCAGCAAGCGGGATGAACTCCGCCGGTGAGATGAAACCAAACTTCGGATGATTCCAGCGAATCAAGACTTCCGCCTGATCGACCTTTCCTGTAGCGAGTGCGATCTTCGGTTGGTAGACGAGAGCGAACTCCTTGAAATCCGTCATCGCCCGGCGTAAGGAACCGACGATCAATTGCTCCCTGCGATCGGAGTGTAGCGCATCATCGTACACGATGAATCGATCACGTCCCTCGTTCTTACCAGCACGTAGCGCACTTTCCATCTGACCGATTCGCATTTCAAGCGATTCCTTTGTGTTCGGTAAAATGACGCCCATCGTTGCCGTCAAATGAACCGGCTGATCCTCGAGCGCAATCGGTTGACGCACGTCCTCTAAAATCTGTTCGAAGACCTCTGTCATGTCTTCTTGTGAAACACGTTTGATGAGGAAGAACTGGGTGCCGTTATAGCGAATGCACGCTTCATCTTCCTTCAACGTCCCTAGCATCCGTTCTGCGAACTGCCGGATGACCGCATCGCCCTTATCAAAACCGAATGTGTCATTGACCCACTTGTATCCATCAAGATCAAGTAAAGCCATCGCCATCTCTTGTTTCGCTCGACCGTAATGGGCATCGACCTTCGTCATGTGATGGTCAAGCCATCTCCGATTATGCAGTCCGGTCAAATGGTCCGTATACGCCATCATTTGTAGAGCACGTCGTTCCAAGTGAATATAGAGCCCAGCAATCAAGATGACAATCAAGAAGACGGGGATCGCGACTTCGTTTAAGATATTCGACGTGATTGGAGCGTCGCCGATGATCTCGGCATTAGAAGCTGGGATACAAAACGATGTACCAAGCATTCCGACATAATGCATCGAAGAGATGGCAAACCCCATCACGACCGCGATGGGAATCAAGATCCGTTTCTGATCGACATGTCTTAAGCGATGGAGCAGTAGCAAAGCGATATACGCGACGGTAACGGCAATCAGAACCGATAAGAGGAATAATCCTGTCTCATACCGAACGGTTCCACCGAACTGCATCGCCATCATTCCGAGATAATGCATCGTGGCGATTCCGCCCCCCATCAGTGCCCCCGCTAAAATCACCTTATTTCTCGTAATCGTCGACGAGTACAAGAGATGGAAGGCAATGAAAGCAGCTAAAATGGCAGGAATGACGGATAAGAACATTAAAAACCAATCATAGCGAACCGTAACCGACAGGGCGAATGCCCCCATCCCGACGAAATGCATTCCCCAGATTGATAATCCCATCGTCAATGATGAGAGGAACAAGGCACGCTTCTTCAAGGAAGTCGCCTTCGCTAGACGCCGATTTAACTCTAGTGAACCATATGATCCGATGATGGCAACGAGCACTGACACTACGACGAGTGTCACTTCATAATGTTTCGTTAAGATGATCCATTCATTCATTGTATGAGGCCTCTCCTTAATAGACTGTCATTCTCCTAACTATCGTCTGCTCGGTCTCATTTCTTCAGTAAAAATTAGAAATTCATTCGATTTCTTATCATTTCAACGCGCTTTTGCTTATTCCATTCAGCACCTTGCACAAAAAAAGCGAATCCGTAAGATACGGATTCGCTAGAGCTATCGATTATAATGCGACCGATGCGACGATTTCGCCCGTCGGTTTTTCTAAATCCGGTTCTGGTTCGACCGTGATGGCGACCGCGTCCACCTTGCCGTCTCCTTTAAGTGGGAAGACAGCTGCTGCCTCTCCATCTTTTTCGATGACACCGTTCGCAGTAGGTGTTTCGCCTTCGATCGTCCATAACTGATAAAGTTGCCCTTCTTGAAGGGGTGGTAAATCCTTCAACTGGACCAGCATGTACGATTTATCGTTTTGCGTGAAAATCATGCTTGATCCTTTGATGGACTCTGTGCTTTCGAAGTTCCCCATCCCTTTGATCTCATCCATGGCTAACGTCTCGGGTGTATCCGTGCTTTCTTCCTGTGAGAGGAAGTAGGCGTTCGCACCAAGTGAGAGAATCAAGGCAGCGGCGATACTCATCAACCAGCCGAGTGGGACACTTTTTTTCTTCGTTTGTTGCTGACGTGCTTGTTTGATGTCTACCGGAGTAGTCATCGGTGCTTCCTGAGGAGACGCCGTCTCTGCTGAACCAAGGACTTCTCCAAGAATCCGTGCTTTCATACCTGCAGGAACGGGTCGCTCCGGAAGCGATTCAGCGATGGGAAGCATGAGTTCTTCCATTTCTAAAAGCGCTTCGCGACATTCTTCACACGTCGCAAGATGCGCTTCGAACGCGTCGCGATCTGCTGCGGATAATGTTCCATTGAAATAATCGATTAAGTCATGACAACGTTCTTCCATCTCGTTCCCTCCCATCCATTCGTTTTCGTAATGCTTGAATCGCGCTCCTGATTCGCGTCTTGACCGTTCCAAGAGGTAAATCGAGTCGCTCTGAAATCTGTTGCTGCGTCATACCCTGGAAGTAAACGAGTTCAATCAGCTCTTGCTGCTCTGGCTTCAGTTCACTAACCGCCCCGCGCACTTCAGCAGCTGTTTCCCGCTGCATGACCGTTCGCTCGACCGGCTCGTCGTATCCACCATCGCGCTCCTCGACTTCGATTGTCGGTTGTCGTTTTTCACGACGGAGACAATCCAGTGCCGCGTTACGTGTAATCGTTAAAATCCACGATGAAAACTTTCCTTTTTGTGTATCAAAATCAACACGACCATTCCAAATCTTCATCCACACTTCTTGTATGACTTCTTCGGACAACCGGTCATTATTCGTAAAGCGATGGGCGAATGAAAACAATAACCGCTCGTATTTATCGTACAATGTCTCGAGGGCTTGCTCATCACCGCTACGCATCAGATGATAAAGCGATTCATCGGATTGAGTGTGCATCCTTCTCCTCCTTCTGACGTCAGCCTTATCATATAGTATACGCAAGCTGACACCAAATCGTTTTCGATTTTATTCATTTTCTAAGTAAAAATCTTCACCACATCCATATTCCCTAATTCTAATAAAAGTATAGCTTAAAATTCTGCTGAATTGACAGTTATACCGTAATGGGCATAGCATAAAGATACTACATGACGTCAGGTCAACGGGAATCGGAGGAATAAAAATGGATTATGATCGGAAGATGAAGAACCGTGTTAGTCGGATCGAAGGACAGCTACGAGGTATTTTACGGATGATGGAAGAAGGGCAAGATTGCCGCGATGTCATCACCCAGCTCTCCGCTGCCCGTTCTGCGATTGACCGGACGATCGGCGTCGTCGTCAGTTCGAATCTAATTGAGTGCGTCAAGGACGCCGAACAAAACGGCGATGGACAAACCGAAGAACTGGTCAAGGAAGCGGTCAACTTGCTCGTTAAGAGCCGCTGATATAACGCTCGTACGGATAGTCTGCTTTGATAGCAGGCTATTTTTTTAGACGTTTATTTTAGTATATCAGCCGTTTGATCCAGGTTTGATTGCGCGTCAAAACAGGTATACTAAATTGTTATTATCTGGACTGCTCGTAAAAGACGTCCACTTAGGAGGAAGAGTACTTATGACCGTTTCCCTATTCATTGATGTCGCATGTAAGACAGGCGAATCTCCTGTTTACGACGCAAAAACAAAGCGCTTTTATTTCGTTGATATTCCGAATCAACTTCTCTTCTCATATGATCTCGTCACAGAAGCACTCAAACCGTATACGTTACCAAGCGCCATCACATCGATTGCCTTGACGGATGCACCGGATTTATTACGTGTCACGGCAGAACACGGATTCGGAACGTTTGATCTCAAAGAAGGACATCTGTCTCTTGAGCATCAACTGTCGCTACCCGATTCCGACCGGATGAATGACGGAAAGCTTGATCCAACCGGACAATATGTCGCCGGTAGCATTAATGAAGAAGACGGTAAGACCGCTGGATTGTTCCGCCTGCGTCACGATGGCTCCATCGATGTCTTGCACGAAGACTTGACGAACTCGAATGGACTCGTCTGGTCAGAAGATGGCAAGACGCTCTATCACATCGATACACCGACGAAAAAAGTCTATGCCTTCGACTACGCTCCGGACGCTCCACTTTCGAATAAGCGTGTCGCCGTTGATCTCGAAGAAGAAGAAGGGTTCCCGGATGGTATGACGAAGGACGCGGAAGGTCACGCTTGGATCGCGCATTATGCTGGATCATGTATCACCCGTTGGAATCTTGCGACTGGTGAAAAACTCGCTCATGTCGACTTCCCAGTCGCAAATCCGACGTGTCCGATTTTCTACGAAGATCGATTGCTCGTCACGACCGCTGCAAACGGAGATGATGCACCACACGCCGGTGCCGTCTTCGCCGTAACATTTGAATGATTCGTAGAGGGGGGATCATCTTTTTTAGAGGTGATGCCTCTTTTTACACACAATTCGTCTAGACGCCTATTCAAAAACAGACGATACTAAAGAAGAAGACTATTCATTTTTTGAAGGAGTGAAGCCGATGCGTGTCACGACAATCGAACGTTTACATCAACTGCAGACGACCCCATCCTTTTTCCCGGTCAACTGCTACCTGTTTGAAGAAGCAGACAGTTTAACATTGATTGATGCTGGACTCGGAATTAACGCAAAGGCGCTCTATCACTATATTCGACAGCAAGAGAAACCACTCGGTGCAATCATCCTGACTCATGCGCACGCCGATCATGTCGGCTCACTGGATTTCCTTGCGAACGCCTTCCCTCTCGCTCAAGTCTGTATCAGTTACCGAGATGCTGCATTGCTCAGTGGGGATGAGACGCTACGCGAAGGCGAAACGACACCCTTAAAAGGGGGTATTCCGAAAAACATCAAAACACGACCGGATCGATTGCTCGAGAGTGGTCAACAAGTCGGAAGTCTCAGTGTCATCGCCTCACCCGGGCATACACCTGGTTCGATCTCGCTTTGGCATGAAGGGAGTCGGACGTTGATCGCTGGAGATGCTTTTCAGACGCAAGGGGGACTCGCCGTCTCCGGTGATGTCCGCTGGCAATTTCCGTTCCCCGCACTCGCGACATGGGATCCGGACGTCGCCCTTCGCTCGGCTGATCAACTGACGGAACTATCTCCAGATATTCTTGCCGTCGGACACGGTCCCCTCATTCTCGGACCGAGTTACGAGATGCGCCAAGCTGTCGATCGATTCGGACACGTCTTACAGACGAAAAAATCTTCTCCATTCAAATCACACACTTAAAACGGGACTGTATCATAAGTCAGTCTTTCCAAAGATAAGGATGGCAGAATGAAAATCTGCCATCCTTATCTCATAACAAAAAGAATGACGCGTCGCACGCAACTCCTACAGGAATAAGCGCATTTATGCGCTTCAGAGACAAACAAGACCCGTTTTCCTGCTTGAATGAAGCAGGAAAACGGGCTTGTGTCTCGCCTGAGGAAAGGGCGTGAAAAGACGCGTCATTCTTTTTTTGAGTTAGCCCCATTTTTTCGTCCAGTGGTTCAATTCTGTTCTGCAACAGCATAACGATAGACGCGTGCTTCGTAGGGACGCAAGATATCCGGGCTATCCGGATAGTTTGATACGAGCAATTTTTCATGCGGTAAAATGAGGGCGGTCTGCATCGGTTCATCATGTACGTTGAGGACGATCCGCCAGACTTCTCCCTCTAATTCCCGTTCATAGATATAGAGATACGGATCATGAAGCGCTAAGTCTCGGTACGTGCCGTAAACCATGATCGGATGTTGCTTTCGCATCTGAATCAGCGACTTGTAAAAAGCAAGCACGGACGATGGATCCGCTTCTGCCTGCGCGACATTGATGTCCGTATAATTCGGGTTGACGGCTAACCATGGTTTCCCACTCGTAAAGCCAGCTGCATGTGTACCGTCCCACTGCATCGGTGTGCGGGAGTTATCACGGGCAAGTAACTGCATCGACGAGAGTACGACCTCCGGATCCTCTCCACCAGCGACGCGCTCCGCGTATCGATTTCGAAAGGCGACGTCTTGATAGAGCGACGGATCCGAGAAGCGAATCCCCGTCATCCCGATCTCTTCTCCTTGATACACGTATGGAATTCCGGGTAACGTATGCAACATCAAACCGAGTAGTTTTGCGCTCTCGACGCGATACCGTTCACTGCCGAAGCGCGTCACTTGTCGTGTATGATCATGGTTGTTGAGAAACTGTGAATTGACGCCTAGTGGGTATAAGACATCGTACCAGCGTTTCTGAATTTCCTTGAACCGTAAAAGATCCATCGCCTCCATATCGTCCGCGATCTCGAAGTGAAACAGCGTCCGAAGTTCTTCTCGATCTTCACTGACGTATAACAGCCCGTCTTCCGGACCAACGAACGGAATCTCACCGACTGTGAATAACTCTTTACCCGCAAGGACGTTCGCATGCATCTCCTGCAAGAAGTCATGCACGCCTGGCTGATTTCCAAGGTACGATAGATCAAACGGATTGGCGACATCCTCGAACGACCGTTTTTTGATCAAGTTGATGACATCCATCCGGAAGCCGTCGATCCCTTGAGCGATCCACCAGTTCATCATATCGTAGATCGCTTGCCTCACAGCTGGGTGCTCCCAGTTTAAGTCGGGCTGTTCTTTGGCGAAGGAATGAAAATAATACTGCCCGCGCTCTTCACTCCACGTCCATGGGCTTGGCGCAAAGTACGAGCGCCAGTTGTTCGGAGGCGTCTCTTTCGTGCCATCCTGCCAGATATACCAGTCATCCTTATCGTTGATCCGCTCCCGCGACTGACGGAACCAGTCATGCTGGTCACTCGTATGGTTCACGACTAAATCGAGAATGACCTTCAATCCACGGGCATGAGCGGCAGTGATCAACTCCTGGAGATCTCCCATCGTTCCCGCTTTTTCCATGATCTCGTAATAATCGGCAATATCATAGCCGTTATCGACGTCCGGGGAATGATAACACGGATTCAACCACACGACATCGACACCAATTGAAGCGATGTAATCAAGCTTGTCGATGACACCTCTTAAATCACCGATCCCATCCCCGTTCGAATCTTTAAAGCTACGCCAGTAGACTTGATAGACGACTGCCTCTTTCCAGTTAGCTCGCTTCATCTTCCCACTCCTCTCCCTACTCTTTATTCCCGCTCCACTTATCTGTACCTGTTTATCCGACAATTTTTTTGAATTTCGAAAAAGTTCTTTTCTTTTGACTGAATATTCGTTATCCTTGACGACAATACCACGAAGGAGGCATTCATCCATGAAACATTTCGCTCCATCCATCGCCATTGATCGGCTTCCTGCTCCTGTCTTCGCTGAACTCGCGAACCGAATCGGTGCTGTAAAAGCTGCCGGACACGATGTCATCACACTTGGTCAAGGAACGCCTGACCAGACGACGCCTGTACATATTCTCGATGCCTTAAAACAAGCCATCGACGAGCCAACGAACCTTCAATATCCACCGTTTCGTGGACATGATTTTCTAAAGCAAGCCGTCGCTAGCTTTTACGCGACTGAGTTCGGTGTCACAATCGATCCAGCAACGGAAGTCGCGATTCTCCTCGGTAGTAAAGCCGGTATCGTCGCCTTACCGCAGACAATCGTCAACCCTGGAGAAGGAGTCATCGTTCCGGATCCAGGATACCCGGATTACCTGTCTGGCGCAGCACTTGCTGGTGCATTCCCGATCACGCTTCCGTTGCTTGAAAAAAATAACTTCTTACCGGATTACGACTTACTTGATACGACGGACGTCGAGCGTGCCCGGATGTTGTTCCTCAACTACCCGAGTAATCCGACGGGTGCGACCGCGACGGCAGAAGCCTTCGAACAGACAGTCGCTTTCGCCGATGCCCATGATATCTGTGTCGTCCATGACTTAGCATACGGCGGCATCAGTTTCGATGGTCCGACGCGAAGCTTCCTGCAGACGGAAGGGGCAAAAGACGTCGGGATCGAGCTATTCTCACTCTCAAAACGCTTCAACATGTCCGGCTTCCGGATCGCCTTTGCGATTGGTAATCCGTCCGTCATCTCAAGCATCGAGACGTACCAAGAACATCTCTACGTCAGTGCCTTCACACCGATTCAACATGCTGCGACCGTCGCCCTGACGAGTGACCAGACATGTGTCCGCGAGTTAAGCAGTCTGTACGAAACACGACGCGATGCGTTGTTCGCAAAACTCGATGCGATTGGTTGGAGTGGACCACGACCGGGCGGTTCCTTCTTCGTCTGGCTTCCTGTTCCGGAAGGTTACACGTCCCAAAGCTTCACCGATCACCTGCTTGACGAAGCACACGTCGCCGTGACCCCTGGATCCTTCTTCGGCGAATACGGTGAAGGCTACGTCCGGATCAGCTTGATTGCTGACGTCGAACGTCTAGAAGAAGCCGTCGATCGAATCGGAACGCTCAACCTGTTCCGGACACCTGTTGCGGAATAATTCTGAAAAAACATTTGACAGATGGGAATCATTTCCGTTAAAGTAAATCCCAACAGCATAACTACTTATCGAGAGCGACCGAGGGATTAGGCCCAACGACGTCCGGCAACCACCTGTAAGGAACGGTGCCACATCCTACAGAATGATTTTCATTCTGAGAGATAAGTTACGAAATCTTACACTTTCGTCGCTTTTTTCTGGTTGCTCCGCTACTAGGAAAAAGCGACTTTTTTTGTATGAGGAGATGAGCGGATGATTGAATTCAAACACATTACAAAACGGTTCGTTCGAGATCGGACCCCGATTTTTGCATTACGGGATGTCGATTTGACGATCCAAAAAGGAGAAATCTTCGGGATCATCGGTGAGTCCGGTGCCGGTAAGAGTACGTTACTTCGCCTAATCAACGGACTCGAGCATCCGACACAGGGAAGCGTCAAGGTCGACGGTGTCTCGCTTGGCGGAATGTCAAAAGCAGATTTGCGTCAACTTCGCTTACGGACAGGAATGATCTTTCAGCATTTCCAATTGATCCAGTCGCGCAACGTCGCGGATAACATCGCTTTTGCGCTCAAGGCTGCTGGAGTCAAACGAGCAGATTTCCCGGAGCGAATTCGCGAACTCGTCTCGCTCGTCGGACTTGAAGGATTTGAGACGAACTTCCCGAGCCAATTAAGCGGTGGGCAGAAACAGCGCGTCGGGATTGCCCGGGCACTCGCGAACGATCCGACCGTCTTGTTATGTGACGAAGCGACATCAGCTCTTGACCCCGTTACGACACTACAGATCCTTGAACTGCTGAAGGATTTGAATGAACGACTCGGATTGACGATCGTCCTCATCACGCATGAGATTGATGTCGTCAAACAGATTTGCCATCGCGTCGCGGTCATGTCGCAAGGTGAAGTCGTTGAAGTCTCCTCAACCTATGACCTGTTCAGTCAAGCCAAGCATCCAGTGACGCAACATTACGTCGATACGGCACTACAAATCGAATTGCCGGAACGCATCTTACAGGCAACTCCAGGCAAGATCATCCGCTTGCAGTTCACGGGCGAGAAGACCGGTGAGAGTACGTTATCAGAAGCAATCCGCCGTTACGATATCTCAGTCAGCATCTTGCACGGCAAGGTCGACTACATTCAAGACGTCGCCTTCGGTGTCCTGATTGTCAGCTTGACGGGATCATCCGACCAAATCGCTCCTGCCCTCGACTGGCTCGCGACGGAACTTCATGCACTCGAGGTGATTCAGGATGTGGCTTGATCGTATTCAAACGATGTTACCTGAGCTCTTGAAGGCACTCGGCGAGACGGCGTGGATGGTAGGAATTTCACTTGCCTTTGCATTGGTCGTCGGGATTCCGCTCGGGATTCTCTTGTTCGTCACCGACCGGGGATTATTTTTTCAAAACCTTGCCGTCCGCCGTGTCCTTGACTTCGTCGTCAACATCGTCCGGTCGCTACCGTTCATCATCTTGCTGGTTGCCCTCATTCCGTTAACGAAGTTCTTACTCGACAATACGATTGGTCCGACGGCAGCATCCGTCAGTCTCAGTGTCGCAGCGATTCCGTTTCTCGCGCGACTCGTTGAGACGTCACTGCGCGAAATTCCGCCTGGTCTAATCGAAGCAGCGGAAGCATGTGGGGCGAAACCATTACGGATCATCGTCAGTGTCCTCTTACCGGAAGCACTCCCTGGCATCATTCAGGGCATCACATTAACGACGATCAGCTTGATCGGCTTCTCAGCGATGGCTGGTATCGTCGGCGGTGGAGGTGTTGGTGACCTCGCGATCCGTTTCGGTTATTATCGCTACGATAATCTCATCATGATCGTGACGATCGTCGTGCTCATCGTCATCGTTCAAAGTATTCAAGCACTTGGCAATCAACTGGCGCGAAAAACAGATAAACGCTAATCATACATACAAAGGGAGAGTGGAATCATGAAAAAACGATATGCCTTTTTAGCAACAGCCTTACTCGGTGCAGGAGTCCTCGCGGGATGTGGAGACAGCAGTGCTGACGAAAAAGACAAGACGATCAAGATTGGTGCGACGAGCGGTCCGTATAGCGACATGGTCAAACAAGCGATCCAGCCGCAACTCGAAAAGAAAGGCTATAAAGTCGAAATCGTCGAGTTCAGCGATTACATCCAACCGAACATCGCCCTCGGTAGCGGGAACATCGACGCCAACTTGTTCCAACACTCGATCTATCTCAAGACGTTCTCTAAAGAAAAGAACCTCGATTTAAAAGGACTCATCACGGTTCCGACAGCACCGATGGGACTATACAGCAAGACAGCGAAGACACTCGACGACGTCAAGACAGGTGCTGAAGTCGCGACACCGAATGATCCGACGAACCAAGCACGGGCACTGAACTTGCTTGCGGAACAAGGCTGGATTGAACTGAAGCCGGACGCTGATCCACTAACCGTTTCAGAGAAAGATATCGTCAAGAATCCGAAGAAACTCGTCATTAAACCACTCGAGGCGGCTCAATTGCCACGCGCCGTCGAAAGTGTCGACATTTCAGCCGTTCCAGGAAACTTCGCACTTGCTGCGAAATTCGACTTACTTGATGCGTTAGCGCTTGAGACGATGGACGAACAATACCGTAACCTCGTCGCTGTCCAAACGAAAGATGCGGACAAGCAAGTCGCAAAAGACTTAAAAGCAGCCGTCGAATCGGACGCTTTCAATACAGTCATCGAAAAATCATTCAAAGGCTTCAGTAAACCTGAATGGGCAAACTGATGTAAAAAACGACCGGAATTCAACGAGATCACCTCTCTTTGAATTCCGGTCATTTTGTGTTAGAACCGATACCACATCAGTTCTTCATCATGATAGGTATCATCGATTTTCAGCGCCCGCGGTTCAATCGCGTATGATTCAAAACCAAGTGATCGATACAACGCTTTAGCAGCTTCATTCGTCCGGACGACCGAGAGATGGACTTGCTCGATCACAGGATGCTGCTTTAATCTACGTAATGCCTCTTCTACGAGTTGTCGTCCGACCTGTTGCTTTCGGGCGCGTGGCGTAACGTACATCGCAAATAGATTCGCTCGATGTCGCATCTTGACTGGCTCGGAGCAGACGATAGTGACGACACCGACGAGTTCATTTTCATGAAACGCACCGAACGTCATCGACTGTTCGCTTTCAAGACGAGTTGCGTACCGTTCGATGGGTCGATCTTTTTCTGCTTCATAATCAGAGCCGAATGCCTCCGGATGGTTTCGTAAGGCTTCTAACCGCAATGCTTTGTAACGAGTTGCATCTTCTGCCGTCAATTGACGTATTTTCAACTGCTCCACCCCCTACCTGTAGTATAGAACGAACTAACTCGTAAAAAAGAGGACGACATCGAGCGATATCGTCCTCCATTCTTCTATTTAAGGTGTTCGGAAATTAATCGTGAAGTACGGTGCGTTGTCTCGGAATGCTACACCGACATCCGCCTGCTTGAAGCTCTTTTGAAGGATGTTATCGCGGTGTCCTTTCGAGTTCATCAAGCCCCAATGCGCCGCAAAGACATTCGGATAGCCCATCGAGAGATTCTCACCGGCTCCCATGAACTTGATACCGCCTTGTTTCATTCGATCGAACGGGTCACGCCCTTGTGGATCCGTATGCGAGAAGAAATTATTCTTCGCCATGTTTTCGCTGTGACCACGTGTAACCGGCTTCAGTGCCGTGTACGGTGCTAATGGATTTAATTTATAGTCGGCTCGTTCCCAGTTCATCAACCGAAGCATCAGTTTCTCATCTGTCGTTCGTAACGCATTCGACGCCGTACCGTAGAAGCCTTTTTTCTTCGCTTCGACGTCTTTTGGAATCGCAAGCGTCGCTTTGACTTTATTGCCGTCATGTTGATCGAAGAAATATGTCACGTAATTGCCTTTCTTCTCATAGACGGCGGCATGATCCAGATTCAACATGTAGTTCGTATTGCCTTTACGATAGGACTTCACTGCGGTCCAACCTTTTTTCTTCAAGGAAGATTCCGTATCCTTATTCAAGACCGCGCCTTGCGTCGTCACCCCGTTCTTGAAACGATACTTCCCATAATCTTTTCCATCCTTCGTCAAGGCGACGAATTCCTCCGTTGATGTCCGTCTGACTTCCCAGTCGTATCCCGGATACTCACTGCTATATCGATCAATCAGCTTGCCGCCGCTTTTCGGGTAATCGGCTTCTGCTTGTTCCATTGGAATGTTTTCGTAGCCGAAAAAGGCTACTGCTGCTACTCCGATGATTAGCCATTTTTTCATGCCCTCGTTTCGCCTCCTTCTATTTCATTACCTTTATTTTAAAAGAAAATCATTCCTTCGAACAGTCATCGGCTCTCATTTGTCTAAATCACATCTTTCGTCCACAAATCCGACATATTTCATGAGAGCGCTACCATTTCAAAAAAGCTTTTGTTTAAACGATTCTTGAAAGTATTTAATACACATACTAAATGATTTTCCCCTTTTATTAAAATGTGTGAACATTCTTTTATTTCATTCTAAACGATTTTTGATTGCTCTCCGATTCTCGACTCGGTATCATTAGAATTCGTAAGCCAAACTTTCAATGCTTTTCCAAATAACATAATGATATGAAGGAGTTGACCTATGGTTTTACTGTATTTCATTTATGAATCCATTGCTTTTTTGCCGATTCAACAATACTTATTTTCCGGCTGGATGATTCTTGTCGCGTTGACCGTATCGTTTAGCTTGGCTAATGCACATGAAGATGTCCGACTCAATCAACGGCTCGGTTTCGAGTTACTTGTTCCTGGATCGGGTATGCTGCTCTCTAAGAAGTTCATTCCTGGTCTTGCTATCATCCTTTTTTTAATCTTGATCCACTTCACGTATATGTTCCGCGCCATCCCTCTACCGATTGCTTTAATTTCGACACTCTCGATCAGTACACTCTCACTTCTTTCGCTTTTTATACCAGCACGCAAAAAAGCGGACCGCTAAGTCCGCTTTTTAATTTATTGATATTTTGTTGTTTCAGTTAGTTTATATTTATTCGACAGTTCGAGCCAAATCGTTTTTCCTTTGATCGTTTTCACTTGAATGTATGGACGACCTTGCGAAACACGAAGTGCGAGCAATTCACCTTGTTGGTCGGCATGTGTTTCACTTGCTTTATCCCAGTTGCGTCCTAGTTTTCGTTCAATGAAGATATGTTTTCCTTTTTGGACAGCGCGCCAGATGCCGACTTCTGCTTTTCCTTTGACCGGTACGGCCGTCTCTGCACCTTGAATTGAGATGATCGCTGGGTCGTGATCACTCGCGCTACCGTCTGCTTCCATATACTCTGAGTTGATGTTGACGATATCCGACGACGTATACGACTTCAAGTTATTCGAGATTAAGATATGGTCGAGCACTTGAGCGTTTCCGTTATAGATATACGAGTACCGCTCTGATTCCGGCAAATCATCGACTGTGTTCCACAAGTTATCGCCTTTTAAGATATCAAGCGTCTTCGAGAACTGGAAGTCATTCAAGTCACCGAGTACGACGACGTTCGATCCTTTGACTTCCGTCTTCAATTCAGAGACGAAATCTTGGACGATGTTCGCGATCGCATGACGCTGGACTTCACTTTTACGTACGACCGGCTGGTTCTTACCGAAGTCAGCTCCGTCGCCACCTTTTGAGTTAAAGTGGTTGACGATGACATGATACGAATCACCGTTGAAGAGGAATTCTGCGACGAGCGGTTTCCGTGAACTCGCGAAGTTCGGATCCGTCGGTTGGATGCGACCCGGGTTTTTCGTTAACTTACCATTTTCCACCGTAACGGCTTCTGTCGCGCCACCTTTTTCACCTGGTGCGAGCGATACACGTGCTGGATTGTAGAGGAATCCGACACGGATGTTTCCGCCCGGCTGTCCACCATCCTTCTTGTCTTCTGGTGCGATGTCC
This sequence comes from Exiguobacterium sp. KKBO11, assembly GCF_001644945.1. Lineage (NCBI taxonomy): Bacteria > Bacillati > Bacillota > Bacilli > Caryophanales > Exiguobacterium > Exiguobacterium sp. KKBO11. Next base: position 258,546 of record NZ_LUCU01000011.1, on the reverse strand, counting down.
GTATAGGCATAGCGGACACCCGTTTTCGCTTCGATCGCGGCGATCAATGTCTCAAATGATTTCGAAGCATCGACCGTGCCGCTATCCGTCGCACCATCGTTATCCTGCATCTCTGTCAAACCGACAATGTCCGGCGTTTTCAAGAATGTTGCGATACCTTCTGAGACACGGTCGACTTTTCCAGCGTCTGCCGTTGAAGCGAAGTTCTCGACGTTGTACGAAGCGACAGTCAAACGTGATTCACCCGTTTTGATGTTCGTCGGCTGACGATCCGCTTCGCGCGTGACGAGTTTCGGAAGGTCCGCTGCTTTTGAAAGTACTTTATATGCCGAATAGTTGTAGCTCATGACACCTTCGATCGTTCCGTTGAACGTATCACCAGCTTTCGCGCGGTAAGACGAGCTGCCCATCTCAACGAAGAGACGTTCTGGATTCACGTTGTCCTTCGTCAGGATCGGAGTTCCGCGTTTCGTGTAGACCTTATCCGCCGTCTGCGTCCGAACTGGAATCGTCCGGTTCGCTTGTGGACCTGTGACGATTGCGTTCGGTAAAGCGACACGCATACCTTCTAAGCTTTCGTATAAGTCAATCGCATCTTCTTCTGGATCAAACTGCGCGAACGAATCGTTGTCGACGACTTGCGTCGGAATCAAGACTCCTTTATCACCGAGGACGATACTTGCTGGTAATCCTTCGTTGAGTGCACCCTTCACGAGATTGACCGTACTGATTTCCGTGACCGCTAAATCTGTATCGAACTTATCGCTGTAGCCACCAAGCAACCACTCTTTGACATATCCTGTCGTCGCGACTTTTTGTCCAATGGCAGCACCATGGTTTTTCGCGTAGACGAGAATCCCTTCTGATGTCCGGCTGTCGTTATCCGGATTCGGATCTTGCATGTAGAAGTTGTTCGCATCGACGACGTACGTGACGACACCTGTCGTCCGGACGAGTTGATCTGCGTACGGCGACGTATGCGCAACGCCTTGGATGTTGCTGATTTTCGTGATCGGTGGTGCGATATAGTACTTGAATGTCGAAACCGCTGACGTTTTACCGTCCTTGACGGCAACTGCTTGAATCGTCACTTCATCGTTGATCGTGATCGGTGACGTATACACCGGACTGTCGACAGTTGGTGTCGTGCCATCAACCGTGTAATGAATCGTTCCTTCACCTGACAATGTCACTTGATCTCCACGTTCAACTTCACCGACTGGAGAAGCTGTAGGTGCTGCAAGAACGTCGCCCGCTTCTGTCTGATGACTACCGAGATTCGTCAGTGTATCGACCGGGAAGCTCGTCCACTGTGATGGTTCGTATGTTTTAGCACCAGACGTGACGCCCGCATTCCGCACGAGTGTCGTATCTTTTGCGAAATCCGTTGATGAACCGAGTGGTCCGATGATATCAAGAACGACGTCGCCTTTTTTAAGTGCAATTGGATCATTCCCGTTGAAGTTCAATGATCCCGTCGTCAATTGTGCTTTTGCTTTGATATCCGCATTCGCACTCGAATTCGCGATAACGAACGTTTTACCTGGATCCACTTTCCCCGATAGTGTGATTTTCGCTTCTGATGGTCCACCGTTCGTATATTGAACGAGTGTATAGTCTGCTAAATCAATGATTTGCCCCGATCCATTGTACAGCTCGATTGCCTTGTTATTGCTTGTTCCTTCTATGTATTCAGACAAGATGACGCCTTCGCCTTCTGCCCCGACAAGACCCGCTTGTGGAAGGATTCCTGCTGTTAACACTCCGGCCAATGCCCACTTTCCAAACGTACTGCCGTATTTCATGATGAGACCCCCTATTGAATTTTCTGACACTTCTTAATAATATCAGATTATATTCTCAATAGTGTATATTTTTCGTAAAAAAAGATACCATCCTTCGTAAATGAAAGAAATGGTATCGCTTACAACTTTTTATTGTTCGTCTTTGTGACTTTCGTACCATTTTTCAGCTTGCGATGTCGCGATCGGAATGGCGCGTCCCTCTTCATACCCGTCTTTTAATAACGCGTTCGCGATCTCGATTGCTTTCTTTCGAAGTGGCGGATCAAAGTTCTTGAATGACTCCGGATAGTCGTTCTCATTCCATGGCATGTCGTCACCCCCTTCTTTCAGCATTACCCGAAAAAAGGCACAAAAAAAACGCCTCATCAGCGTGTCGTTGTTTTGGTTGTCATGAGAATCGAGGATTACAGGTGATCAAAACACCTGAAACGACGAAAGCCCTACCTCTCTTTCGTTGTTACGGCTCCTTGGCCGCGCCAGCTGAATCAAGCATTTTAGCAAGAATCGTGATGCGTCTGCAACGGACGCATGATACTGGGATTTTTAGAAATAGCTCGGGAATGAGCGGAAAAGTATCGATTGGAAGGTTTATCTTGCTGGGTCAACTTCTCCTCGTAGTATGAAGAAGGACAAAATAAAAGCGATGACTTATGTCTGACTCATTTGTCAGTAGCGGTCTAAAAATCCTGACCTGTCGATTTAATTGTATGATATGGATTGAAGATTCTCACATGAGTGATCATCCCCGATTCATGACTTATATTAATCTATCACACTTTCTTTTATAAAGTCAATCTTTCTTTTGAAAAATCGTTTTCTCCTGTCTCAGAATTGGAGTTGCACCTGCCGTAAAAGCCGAGTATCGTGAAGAGGACTCATTACTATAGAAGAAACGAGGGAAATCCATCATGTCGAATCGACTTATCCATGAAACGAGTCCCTACCTATTGCAACACGCTCATCAGCCTGTCGATTGGTACCCGTGGGGCGAAGACGCCTTCACTGCCGCTCGGGAAAGCGGCAAGCCGATCTTTTTATCGATTGGTTACTCGACGTGCCATTGGTGCCATGTGCTGTCTCACGAAAGCTTCGAGGATGAAGAAACGGCACGCCTCTTGAACGAACGCTACATCGCAATCAAGGTCGACCGGGAAGAACGTCCTGACATTGACCATGTCTACATGACGGCGGCTCAAGTCATGAACGGACAAGGCGGCTGGCCACTGAGCGTCTTCATGACAGCGGACCAGCAACCGTTTTATATCGGTACGTATTTTCCGAAGACGCCTCAGTTCAACCGCCCGAGTTTTCGTCAGGTGACGCTTCAGCTAAGCGAGCAATTCCGCCGTTCACCAGAAAAAATCGCACAAGTCGGTCAGAACATGTCGCAAACGCTTCGCGACGTATTGCAGCCTACAGCGGCTACTAGTACTTGGAATGAATCCATCATTCACGAGACGTTTGATCAAGCGATGCGCCAATTTGACCGTCAACACGGTGGATTCGGCGGGGCACCGAAGTTTCCGTCGCCAGCCCTGCTTCGTTTCTTGCTTGATTATTATCAATACGCGGAAGACGAGACGGCGCTCCATATGGTCATGCGATCATTGATCGCGATGCGTGACGGTGGGATGACCGATCAAGTCAGCTACGGTTTGTTCCGCTATACGGTCGATGCCGAGTGGCAGATTCCTCATTTCGAGAAAATGCTGTACGACAATGCTTGGTTCGCGACCTTATGCATCGAGACGTATCAAGTGACCGGACAAATCCGCTTCCGACGTTACGCGGAAGAAGTCCTATCGTTTACAGAGCATGAGATGACTGCCGCGGACGGTACCTTCTACGCCGCACTAGATGCAGATAGTGAAGGAGGCGAAGGACACTATTATACGTTCACGGCAGCTGAACTGACGGACTTGCTCGGACCAGACGCACTGTTCCCGCGCTTTTATCATGCTTCACCATCAGGAAATTTTGAAGGACGAAACGTCTTATACCGGACGGGACGAACACTTGAGGCATTCGCACGTTCTGTTCACTTGTCGCCTGCTGAGACAGCGGCGCAACTCGAACGCGAGCGCCAGCTTCTTCTTCGTGCGCGAAATGAACGTCCGCGTCCGTTTCGTGACGATAAGCGCTTGACATCGTGGAACGCGATGATGATCTCGACGTTCGCTAAAGCCGGTCGCATCTTTGATGAACCGCATTATACACGTGTTGCAACGCGTGCGATGACATCACTCGAACGATTCGTTCGTACCAAACAGCAGCTTGCCGTTCATTACCGCGAAGGACAAGCGACCGGACACGGATTCCTCGATGACTATGCTTATTTGATTGACGCACATCTTGAACTGTTTCAATCGACACGACGAGCGCTTCATCTAAAGGAAGCCTTAGTACTTGCAGATGTGCTACAAGGTCAGTTCCAGACAGTAGATGGCTATTTTTATCTGACGTCTTCACGCTCCGACGAGCTACTCGTTCGTCCACTTGATCTGTATGATGGGGTCACACCTGCCGGAAACAGCGTTGCCTTGCATGCCTTCTTCACGCTCAGTCGCCTCACCGGGCGTCTCGTCTATCAGGAAAGTGCCGAACGGGCTCTTACGGCATTAGTAGAAGAAGTCGAGCAACAACCAACGGGCTTCGCCTCACTTGTCAGTACGTTCACCTATCGGCAGATGGAACCGAAGGAATTGATCATCTTGATTCCTGAAGAGTCGGAAATCCCAATCGAAATCAATCAACTGCAACAGAGGCGCTTACCAGAAGTCGCCTTGTTGATTGGGACGAAGCGTGACCTTCTACCGCTTGTACCGCTGCTCGCAGATTATCCTGAACCAAACGTACCTACCGCTTATCTCTGTCATGATTTTTCATGTGAACGACCAACGACGAACCTGACAGAACTCCTCGCTCGTCTCAACATCTGACCTTATCCCCTCTTGTTTAAACAAACAGGAGGGTTTTTCAAAAAACCAGACCCCTTTTTTCAAAATAATTCAATATCTTATTCATAAAAATCCGATATTGTCGATAGTAAGGATAGGCAATAGATTCCACAACTTAGACTTAGACATCCTAGAAGCCGATTCCGTCCATCCGGACGAATATCTACTAGGAGGAAAGATACTTTGAACACGACATCATTCTCGAAGACCTTGAAGGTGTTCGCGAGCTTTCTCATCGTTTTCAGCATCGTTTTAACATCTTTACCCGTAGCTGAAGCAGCGACAACGAAAGCAACGACCTACCGTCTGTCTACCGATAGTTATCTGTACGACAAGACGGCATCTTCTCGGAAGCGCTTGTTGACGATCAAGACCGGAACTGTCGTTTCATCCACGTATGCTTCTGGCGCATTCAGAAGAGTCACATACGCTGGAAAAACGGGATATGTCGCGTCGAAATACCTCACGCTGTACGAAAAGAAACAAACCGTTTCTGGACAGCGCTACCTCGTCCTCAAAAAAACACCGATCAAAAAGACGGCAGTGGATACTGCAGCGACGATCGGTACGTTGAACGAAGAGGATGTGTACTACACGTCACAACGTGTGACAAATCCATATGGCGAAACATGGTACCGCGTCAAATATGACGGGAAGACGGGCTATGTCGTTGCTGGTGCAAAAGCAGTTGCCTATAAAAAGGTGACGAACACGACGTCAAGAACGGTCGACGCTTATATCTTGCGCCAATACGCTGGAACCGGTTATCCAAAAGTTCAGACCATTCCATCTGGAAAAGACGTCAAAATCGTCGGTCGGATCGAGGACTGGGTCAGCGTCCAGTACGATGGGAAAAAAGGCTACATGCATCAAGATGCGTTCGCCTCTTCTGAAAAGCAAAGTGTGACCCTGATCCCACAAACACGGTATCAGACGAAAAGTGTGACACCCCTTTACAGTCAAGCGGAAGCGAAGAATAGCTTAGCCAGTCTTCCGAAGGGCACGATTGTCACATCAAGTGCTAAGACGGCAACGTATCATCAAGTCACATACTCTGGTAAGACGGGTTATGTCTTATCCGCTACATTGGCAGAGTACACAGAAAAGACGAAGCTTCCGTCTTCACGCTTCCTGTTGACAGCATCACTCGCCATCAAGACGACACCTGCAACAAACGGAAAAACACTTGCGACACTAAGTGCCGGAAACGTCTACTACACGAAGACACGTGTGACGAATCCACTCGGTGAAACATGGTATCAAGTATCGAAGGAAGGTAAAACCGGCTTCGTATTAGCGAATCAGGCAACACCTATCGCTTACGAGTCACAATCAAACCTTTCATTGAAAACGACAGCCGCAACAACGATCCGCTCGTATGCAGGTCCATCATATGCAACAGTACAAACGATCCCGAGCAATACGGTCATCAAGATTTCCGGACGGATCGGTAATTGGTACCGGGTCAGTTATAACGGTAAAACGGGATATGCTGCTTCTAGCACCTTTACGACGCTTGCAACGAAGCAGAAAATTGCAGGGGCACGCTTTGAGCTTGAAAAAGCAGTTTCCATTAAATCTTCACCAGATGCAAAAGCATCCACGCTTGAAACACTACAGAGCGGTGACATCTACTACACGACACAACTCGTGACGTCAAACGGTCAGCAATGGCATCGTGTGAGCAAGGATGGAAAGACAGGCTACATTCCTGTCGGTCAAGGCAAGAGCGTTCGTTATCAATCGGACCGGATCGTCATGCAGACGATGACTTCGACTCCTCTACGTTCATATGCTGGAAACACTTACGCGACCGTCAAAACGATTCCTTCTGGTACGAGCATCACGGTCACTGGAATGATCGATGATTGGTATCGTGTGACGTACAACGGGAAAACAGGTTATATCGCTTCACGTTACGCTAAGGAAAAAGTCATGACGCAATCAATTCCATCTTCTTCTTATCGCCTTGGGCGTACCGTCGAAGTAAAAACGTCGCACCAAGCGACAGCTGACACTCTCGTTCGTCTCTCTTCTGGAGACGTCTACACGACGAATCAAGTCGTCACGACTGGTCGTTCGGAGCAATGGCATCGCCTGACGGTCGACGGGAAAACCGGTTACATCCAAATCAATCAAGGTTCACCTGTCACATACGAAAGCGTCAATAACCACCGCTATCAAGCAACGACGGATACGACACTCCAGTCGGATGCCGGTTCAGCTTATGCGACGGTGACGAAGCTGCCAAAAGCAGCCGTCGTTCAAGTAACAGGTAGTCTCGATCAATGGTTAAAAATCAGCTACGCTGGTAAAAACGGCTATGTCTTAAAATCAACACTGACACCGTACACGGAAACGAAAAAGATTACGGGTGCACGCTTCTTGGCGAACCAATCACTTGTCGTCAAACAAGCACCGGACGATCAAGCAGAAACTGTAACGACACTCTCGTTCGGAAATGTCTATTACACATCTTCTTTGATCACGTCGTACACAAACACCTCGTGGCATAAAGTGACAATTGATGGCAAAACGGGTTATATCCGGACGGGACAAAACACGTCATCAATCAAATACGAAGCAAAACAAAAATTGTACGTACGGGCTACATCAAACGTTGCGTTACGCTCTTACGTCGGTAGCTCATACAATGTCATCAAGACGATTCCTCAAAATCTCGTCGTCACTGTCTCTGGTCAAATCGGTGATTGGTATAAGATTTCCTACGATGGGAAAAGTGGATATGCGTATAAGGGGGCGTTCGTGACGACTTCTTCTAAATTAAACGTCTATAACTCCGTCGCGACACCGTATACGTTCGATAGCTTCATCAGCGCACAGATGAAATTGAATCCACCACCGCAAACGGATATCTACAAAAACAAATTGATGTACGTCAGTACGGGTTACGTCCGTCTCGGTGGTGCACTCGATCCAGTCAATGGAACGATTGCGACTGTCACAGCGACGACACCACTCAACATTCGTTCAGGCGCTTCGACAGCAAGTCACGTCTACGGTCAATTCCAGCCTGGTCGGATGATTCGTGTCTATCAATCCGTCAGTGGCTTCTATACGACGTACCCACGTGTCTATTCGAACGCAACGAATTATTCGACGATCCAGTGGTTGAATGCACTCGAAACAGACGTCCGTAACGCTGCTGACCCACTCAAGGTCGACCGAAATTCTTCAGACTTCTATCAGTTCCTTGATTTATCGAAAACAACAGGTGCGACACCTGCGACACTCGATAAGATGTTAGCGAACGTGACGAAAGGCGAAGGAATCTTCAACAAATGTAGCAATGGTAGTTGTGGTCAAGCGTTCATCGATGCTGGTCAAAAGTACAGCGTCAACGAAGCTTACTTGATCTCCCACGCTTTACTTGAGACAGGAAACGGAAAATCAACACTTGCGATGGGTGTGACATGGAATGGACGCAAAGTCTACAACATGTACGGCATTGGTGCATATGATTACGATGCAATCAACACCGGTGCTGCTTATGCGTACAGTCAAGGTTGGTTCACTCCGGAAGCCGCGATTGTCGGTGGTGCTGAATTCATCAGCACGAAGTACATCCACAATGTCTATGGACAAAATACGCTTTACAAAATGCGTTGGAGTCCGATGCGCCCTGGTAGCCATCAGTACGCAACAGACATGGGATGGGCCGTCAAACAGACGTCACGGATCTATTCACTCTATCAACAGATGGATAGCTATACAGCAACCTTCGATATTCCGGTCTTCGCTCGTTAAGGGATAGTTAAAAACATACACGCAAAGGAGTAGTTCTTCTCTTGATAGAGAAAGACTACTCCTTTTTCGTAATGTTTATTCATTGAAAAGTAAATGACGTCACTCTCGTTTTTATGACAGACGTTCCCGACATCCTCGCTTTCCACAGGCGGGAGGTAAGCCGCGACATCTCGCACTCCATGCGATTTGTCGGGTCTCACCCATCCCTGACGGAAGCGCTAACCGCACTTCCTTTTCCTGTAGGAGCCAAGGACGTACGGTTGCGTCCTACTAAAACATAACGAAATGAAATCGATAAGCGCATCATTTTTACGGCTAAAGTGGTCCTACAAAACAAGGTGTGCTGATGTGATGATGATCTCTCTTATCTATCAAAAGAAGTCCTTCTCCTTCTTCGTTTCTACTTTCTATACCCTGACGCAAATTGTTCACTCGACATCGCTTCCTAGGGAAAAACAAGCAGGAGTGACCCTGCAACGAAGTGAAGCGGCGCGATGCTTGTCCCAGGAAAACGATGCGAGGTGAACAAAAAAGTGCAATCTTTCTCACTAAGAGAAAAACTGCACTTTATCTTTAGTCTGAACGGTACTACGTCATACTACGGAATGATACGAAGAGAACCCCTGCATTTACGCGGAAGGGCTCCCCTAGCGTTCCATGTCATCGGCAACGATTTGGATATCGATCCCACGGACATGACGCATGATTTCATTGATGATCGATCCACGTCGGATTTCCTGCCAACGGGTCCGTGCAGATTGACCGAGTACGATTTGGGTGATGCGATGATGCTTGGCAGCTGCCGTGATCGCTTGGGCAATCGAGCGCTCGCCTTGAATTCGGATCAGCACCTCTGCTCCGAACAAGGAGCCACTCTCGCGTACCATCGCTAAGACTTCTTTTTGTTTGGCATTCAATTGATTCTCTGCCGTCGGTAAAATCGTCAGCACATAAAGATCCGCTTTCAGACGACTCGCCATGCGAAAGCCGCGATAGATCAACTTCCGCGCGTTGTCGTTGAGCTGGATGCAGACGAGAATCCGTTCTTGTAGCGACGCTGGATCCTTTTCAATCAACAAGCGTGATTGATAGACTTGATCGTCGACTTCGTCCGCGACCTGACGTAGCGATAACTCACGTAAGCTCGCAAGATTCTGAAGCGAAAAAAACGAATTCAAGCTCTGTTCAATCTTTTCCTTCTTATAGATCTTTCCTTGCTCGAGTCGTTCCCGTAACGTTTGTGGCGTGACATCGACGAGTAGAATCTCATCGGCTTCCCCGAGAAACGGATCCGGGATGCGTTCCCGCACTTCGACACCCGTCACTTCTTTGACCTTAAAGAGCAAGCTTTCGAAATGCTGGATGTTGACGGCCGAATAGACATTAATTCCTGCTTCAAGCAGTGCTGCGACATCTTGATAGCGTTTCTTTCGTACCGATCCTGGCGCATTCGTATGCGCCAGTTCATCGATCAGTACGATATCCGGGCGACGGGCAATGATCGCGTCCACGTTCACCTCAGAGAATGTCTTGTCCTTATAGACGACTTCAAGTAGCGGAACTTGTTCGAGTTGCCCGACCATCTCCGCCGTCTCTTTTCGACCATGCGTCTCAATCAGACCGATGACGACATCCTTGCCTTCAAGCGTCAATGCTCGTGCATCGGCAAGCATCTTATACGTCTTTCCGACACCAGGAGCTGAGCCGATGTACAGCTTCAGCTTTCCTCGTGTCATGACTTACTCCGATCAAGTGCTAAGTTCAAGCGCAGGACATTAACGTAATCATGTGTTCCTGCTTCCTTCGTGATCAATTTCCGTACTTCTTCACGTGACAGGTCGCGCGCGGTTGCGATACGCTTCGCCTGAACCAAAGCATAATCGACTGAGATGTGCGGATCGAAGCCAGAACCGGATGTCACGAGGGCATCGTCCGGAAGCGAAGCGCCGTCCACTTGGTTCTGTTTCTGTAATTCCGCCATCTTCGTGCCAAGCTCCGGGTTCGATGCTGCTAGGTTATCCCCAGCAGACGCTCCCGCTAATTGATCGACCGCTGATGGACGTCCGTGAAAATACTGTTTCGACGTGAACGGCTGGGCAATCAATTCCGATCCGATGAATTTTCCGTTTTCTTGTACTAAAGAACCTTCAGCTTTATTCGGTACGAGTAGTTGACCGAACAGGGTCAATAAAGCGGGAAAGACGATCCCGCATAACGCTGCGACGAAGACCGTCACACGAATGGCTTGTTTCATGATTCGTTTTCTCCTTAGAGGATGCTTGCAAGCAAGACATCGATGATTTTAATCCCAATGAATGGAACGACGACACCGCCAAGACCATAGATCAGTAAGTTACGACCGAGTAATTGATCCGCCGTCATCGGTTTGTAGGTAACCCCTCGTATCGCAAGCGGAATCAACATCGGAATGATGATCGCATTGAAGATCAAGGCAGACAAGATTGCACTCATCGGGGAATCAAGACGCATGATATTGAGCACTTCCATCTGTGGAATCGCCACCATGAACATTGCCGGGATGATCGCGAAATATTTCGCGACATCGTTTGCGATCGAGAACGTCGTCAAGGCACCCCGTGTCATCAAGAGCTGTTTCCCGATTTCGACGACTTCGATGATTTTCGTCGGGTTCGAATCAAGGTCAATCATGTTCGCTGCTTCTTTTGCAGCTTGCGTCCCACTGTTCATCGCGAGGCCGACATCGGCTTGAGCGAGTGCTGGTGCATCATTCGTACCGTCTCCTGTCATGGCGACGAGGTGACCGGCTGCTTGTTCCTGCTGGATGACACGAATTTTATCTTCCGGCTTACATTCGGCAACGAAATCATCGACGCCTGCTTCGCGGGCAATCGTTGCTGCCGTCAACGGGTTGTCACCCGTACACATGACCGTCTTGATCCCCATCTCACGCAACCGATCAAATCGTTCACGCATGCCCGGTTTCACCGTATCTTTCAAATAGATGACGCCAAGGATCGTTGCGTCGATCGCAACGACGAGTGGTGTGCCGCCAAGACGAGAGACCGCGTCTACTTTCTCCTGCAAATCACTCGGAATGGCGCCGCCTTGTTCCTTGACCCATTCTTGAATCGCTTGCCCCGCCCCTTTCCGTACGCGGCGACCATCTCTTAAGTCGAGTCCGGACATCCGTGTCTCTGCGCGGAACGGTACGATCTCTGCTCCATCTAACCAGTGTTGTTCCACCGGCATCGCGCGAAGTTCAGCGAGTTCAAGAACGGAACGTCCTTCTGGTGTCTCATCAGCGAGTGAGGCGAGGATCGCCCCCTCAAACGCCTGCTCGGCAGTACGTCCGCCGACTGGCGTGATCTCCGACGCCATCCGGTTACCGAACGTGATCGTTCCTGTTTTATCCAGGATGATCGTTTGGATATCGCCTGCTGCTTCGACCGCCTTCCCGCTCATCGCGATGACGTTGAAGCGGGTAACGCGGTCCATTCCGGCGATTCCGATCGCGGACAGCAAGCCACCGATTGTTGTCGGAATCAAACAGACGAGTAAGGCGATCAAGATTGGACCTGACAGATCAAATCCAAGATAGTTCGTAAAGACCGGTAGTGTCATGACGACAAGTAAGAAAATCAACGTCAAGCTCGTCAAGAGCGTTGATAACGCGAGTTCGTTCGGTGTCTTCTGACGACTTGCGCCTTCGACGAGGGCAATCATCTGATCGAGGAATGATTCACCTGGATTACTCGTGATCCGGACTTCGATCTCGTCACTGACGACGAGTGTGCCGCCGATGACCGAGGAGAAATCACCGCCCGCTTCCTTGATGACGGGTGCGGATTCACCGGTGATCGCCGATTCATCAATCGAAGCAAGTCCTTTGATGATTTCACCATCACCCGGTACATACTCCCCTGCTCGGACGAAGACGATATCGCCCTTACGAAGAGTCGCAGACGAAACGCTTTGAATCAGTTGTCCGACACGTTTGCGTGCCATGACATCTGCTTTTGACGCTTTCAATGAGTCCGCCTGTGCTTTCCCGCGTCCTTCCGCGATCGATTCCGCGAAGTTCGCGAATAAGACCGTCAGGAAGAGGATAATACTGACCGTTAAGTTAAAGCCACGCATCTCGTCAATGAAGATCGTATAGCCGATCGCGAGCAAGCAGCCGATCCAGACGACGAACATGATCGGTTGTTTGACCATATTGACGGGATTTAATTTTTTAAAGGCATCGATCGTCGCTTGACGCGCGATCGAGCCACTGATTGCTGATTTGGATTGGTGTTCCGGCTCCCCGTTCGGTTGGTGTTCCTCGGGCGTCGGATGCATGATTCGTTCCATCATATGCTTTTATCTCCTGTTCACATCGTCAGCCAATCCGCGACTGGTCCAAGTACGAGCACTGGCAAGAATGTCAATGCACCGACGAGTACGACCGTACCGAGGAAGACTGTTCCGAAGAGTGGTGTGTCTGTCTTAAACGAAAATTCATCTTGTGGGACCGATTGCTTCGCTTTAAGCGAACCTACGATCGCAAGCATCAAGATTAATGGGATGTAGCGTCCGAAGAACAGCGCGAATGATGTCGAGACGTTCCAGTAGACGTTTGCGTCGCCGAGTCCTTCAAAACCGGATCCATTATTCGCCGTCGCGGACGTGAACTCATACAAGACTTGCGACAGTCCGTGATAACCTGGGTTCGAGATGCCGGCGACGCCTGGTGCAGCGTACATCGAGATTGCCGTTCCGACGAGAATCAGGAATGGCGGCACGAGTAGCGCGATCGCGATCATCTTCACTTCGAACGTCTCGATTTTCTTCCCGAGGAACGTCGGTGTCCGACCGATCAAGAGACCTGTCAGGAAGACTGCGACGAAGGCGTAAAGTAAGACGTTCAGGAATCCTGCACCTGCTCCACCATAAACGACGTTGAGCATCATATTGCCGAGTTGGATCAATCCAGCAAGTGGATGAAGTGAGTCATGCATCGCGTTGACCGCACCGGTTTCAGCTGCTGTCGTAATCGAACTGTAGAGCGCCGTTCCGATTTGACCAAACCGTAATTCCTGACCATGTGCCGTTGGATTCGCAAGTAAGCTCCCTGCCATCCCGACCGTCATCATGATGAAGAGAAGCGTCATGACTCCAAGGAATAGTCGACCTTGTTTCGCGGAACCGATGATTTTGCCGTAAGCGATTGGAAGTGACATCGGAATCAGTAGCATCAAGAACATCTGGATGAAGTTGACGAATTGGTTCGGGTTCTCGAAGGGATGAGCACCATTGACACCAAAGAAACCACCACCGTTGTTCCCGAGCTGTTTGATGACTTCAAACGCAGCAACCGGTCCACGGTAAATCAACTGCTTTGCTCCTTCGAGCGTCGTGACGCTGACCGCCCCTCCGAACGTCTGTGGTACACCGAAGACGATCATGACCATCCCGAACACGAGTGAAATCGGAATCAGGATCCGCAAGATGAAGCGAACGAAGTCGGCATAGAAGTTACCGAGTGGTTTGTTCGCAAGACCACGAATGACAGCGATACAGACCGTGAACGCCATCGTTGGAGCGACGAACAACATCGTTCCAAGGACGAACGTTTGCGAGAGATATGAGAGTGCCTCGCCTGAATAGTGTTGTTGATCGGTGTTCGTCATGAAACTGATCGTCGTATGCAACGCTGTCGACCAATCGAGATTCACAGCACCGTTCGGATTCAAGGGTAGACTGCCTTGGAAACGAAGTAGCAAATAACCACCGATGAAGAAGAAAATATTTACAAGCAACAAACTTTTCGAGTAACCGACCCACGATTGATCGTGTTTCTTTTCATCGACGCCGAGTAACAAAAGAAGTCGTCGTTCGACCTTACCGATTTTATCGACCCGACGCTCTGCGACAGGTGCGAAGTATATCCCGATGTAGCGACCAAGCAAGACCGCCGCGCAAAGTGCGATGACGAGTAGGATCCAAAATTGGATCATGAATTGAGTCCACATGTTTTTCTTTTCTCCCTATGCGATTAGAATTTTTCTGGATACATCAGACAATATCCGAGATACAAGAAGACGAGGCAGCCCGTCGCTAGTAAAAACCATGTCATTTACGGTCACCTGCTCTCCACTGGACACGTTCGATCAGATGAATCATCCCGAACGTCGTACCGAAGAAGAAGACAAGCAATACGATACTCCACAGCTCTCCCATTATGAAATTACCCCCATATTATTCAATATTTTTACAATTAGACACGACAAAAAGACGATGTGAGGCAATAAACGGCCCCAGCATCGCCTTTATACTTTGGCATACTGAAAAAGAGTCGTTCCCTCCTAAAAACGCCTGCGAGGTTAGCTGTCGGATTCGGGCATACCTAGGAATTCGCCCTACCTTTCCCGTTCGGAAAGGATTCACCCCGTGTCACGTGTCGTGACGGTTGGGTCCCCCGCTTCAATCATGAATTCGGCGTACTTTGAGATCGAAGCATTAACATGTTAGTGTTCGTTGATGAGATGGATATTACTCCGATTTTTTCGGGTTGTAAATAGAAAAGTTGAAAAAAAAATAGTCTGATTTTTTAATGACTTACTTTCGAAAAATAGCGTTTTTCACCTCTATGCTATAGAAGAAAAAAAACCGCAGAAATCGATTCCTTCATCTAAAATGGAGGAGCTCCATTTTAGCGAGAATCGTTCCGCGGTTTCATGAACGAACAATGATTATGATTGCTGATTCATTTTAGCATGGACCGTCAAAGGAGCTAGCATCGTCACCCATAGGGCAACCACTCCAGAAACAAGAATCACAATATCGCGTTCGAACCCAAGCGTCAGTAAGGTAATACAACTACTGACCAGGACGAGACAAAGCGTCGCGATCATAACGAACCGCGATTGTTTCAACATTTTTCTCATGTGGCATCTCTCCTTTCCTTCCATATTCCTTTTCATCGTAACAAAGATTCATCGAAAAAGCGTCGCTGACACCCGATTGTGATGTTTCTGTCATCTCGCAAGTAACGATAGAAGACGACGAGAAAACGGATTTGTTACACTGGAGAAGTACTTAAAAAGGGGGAATCGATATGTTACAAGATCATTCATTTCAACGCGTCGACGGAACGTCGGCATCCTTAAGTGACTACCCAGCTCAAGCATGGCTGATCGTCAATACAGCCAGCAAATGTGGCTTGACGCCACAGTTCGAAGGACTCGAGCAATTGCATCAAGACTATCGTTCGCAAGGGTTGACCGTACTTGGTTTCCCATGTAATCAGTTCGCGAATCAAGATCCGGGAACGGACGAGGAGATCCAGTCGTTCTGCCAAGTCAACTACGGCGTGACATTCCCCGTCTTCTCAAAAATTGATGTCAACGGTGAGCAAGCACATCCGTTATTCGAGGAACTGAAAGCACAAGCACCAACGACGGACGGTGCAACAGACGTCGAGTGGAATTTCACAAAATTCCTCGTGACCCGTGATGGAGAAGTGACGCGGTTCTCACCAAAAACGAATCCAACTGATTTGACGGCAGCAATTGAACGATTGCTCGTTCAAGTCTAAAAAAATAAGCTTCCCTCCTTCTCTCTTGAAGGAACGGAAGCTTATTTTCATGTTGTCCCCGGCTCAAGATGACGGCTGATCATCTCTTCTGCCAATCGTTTGACGTCATCGATGTCGCGCATTTCCGTGAACGGATGCCCCCAGACGATCAGCTCTTCGATTTCTTCAATCGGTTGCGTCGTATAGCGTGTACCGTCGGCAACGAACTCTTGCGCAATCGTAGATTCAAAAGCTGCGTATTTCAGGAGCCACGGCTTTTCACTTAAGATTTTTTGCGCATGTTTTGCTTGCTTGAACGCAACATCGCCGACGAGGACGACCGGATCGAATCGTTCATGGAGCGGATGCGTATATTGAACAGAGATCAGCAATCCATGTTGGTTCGTTTTTTCTTGTTGCCGGACATACGTCCGTGTTAAAAAGTGCGGCACGAGTGACTCCGCACTCTCCTTCGTCTGATGGATGCTCAGACCATGTTCCGTTTGGACGACTTCCGGGAGAACCGGTTCGTATCCACGGTTTGCTAATTGTTGATCGAGCTCTTTGAATAATAGCAGGGTATGTTCGACCAGTGCTCGGACTTGGCGAAACGATAATTGAATCGATTGATTGATCATACGATGACCTACCTTCTCTAAAAGTATGGCAATATACAGTTATTTACCCAAACTTTTCAGACTTCATCCCTGTTTCAGTGAAAGTTCCTCGAGCCACTTACGTGTTTGTTCGCTCATACGAGCCATTGTCTGTTCTCGCTCCAGCGTGATTGCTTGTCCGGCATGGATCGAGCGACAATCGAGTGCGTGCGGCATGTTTTCTTCGACGATTCCAGCAAGGATCAGACAAGGAACGTCAGCTGCTTTTGCCATCCGCGTGACCTCACCTGGTAACTTACCGATTTGACTTTGACGGTCAACGCGTCCTTCTCCTGTCCAGACATAATCCGCTTGCTCCATCCGCTCTGCTACGCGAAGATGTTGCAGGATCGTCTTGGCTCCCGGAACGATCGTGCCGCCCAGCGCATAGACCGCTCCCCCGAGTCCACCGGCTGCTCCAGCTCCTTTAACATTCTCTAGTCCAAGTAACCGCCCGATCCGTTCAAGTTGCTGATCGAACTTTACGATGTCTTCTCGAAGCAGTCCTTTTTGCGGACCGAACAGATACGCTGGACCATCTGGACCATGATAAAGAGCTGTCACATCGACGAGTGCTTCCAGTTGAACAGAATACGCCGGGCATTGAATAGCATGCGTCTCAAGTAACGGATTCGTTTGAAACGAAATCGGATTACCAGACGCATCTTCAAGCCGACAACCGACTTCCGCGAGCAAACCGAGTCCTCCGTCCGTCGTACCAGTCCCGCCTAAAGCCAGTCGGATCTGCGTGATTCCCTGATCGCGTAACTGCTCGATCAAACGACCAACGCCACGCGTATTCATTCGAACGGGATCATCCTCGCTTCGCCGCATCGGCAGTCCACAAATACGCGCGACTTCGATGACGGCGTCTGTCCCCTTGACAGCATACTCTACTTCACACGGACGACCTGCTAGATCGATCGTAATCGCCGTCTTCATGTCATATCCGAGTGCAAGATAGACATCGAGCGTTCCCTCCCCGCCGTCCGCAACAGGCAAGGAATCGATGATCGCTGTCGGATCATACGCCCGGATACCGGAGGCGACAGCTTCTGCCGCCTCGCTCGAAGAAATACTCCCTTTGAATGCATCCATCAAAATCAAGTGACGTCCCATCTGTACGTTCCCCCTAAAAAACTCATATCAAGTTTTGATTGCGTTTCCAATTAATGTTACGATGATACTAATTTTAAATTACCATTACCTTATCTGACATTTCATTTTACATACACAGGAGGTCTTATTTCATGGAACGCTGTTCGTTATGTGGTACACCACTTCGTCAACACGATACGACTTGTTCTCATTGCCAACATCCTGTCATTAAGAAAGAACGACCAGCTGAACCACCCGCTCCGTCCTCTTCACGCACTTGGCTCATCAGCACCTGTCTTTTGCTCTTTCTCGTCGGAGGAGCCGGTTTCCTGTGGTATTCGTTAAAAGATCCCGTTTCGCCGGAAGCCAATCAGACGCCTAGCGTCGAAGCACTCGCTCTTTCTGAATGGTCCGATGAACAAACGGCTTACAATCAAACGTATTCGAAAGATCGGCCTCCGACGTCCTATGATGTCCTTCGTTTCGTCCGCCAATACACACGAACGATTCCAGAACTAGCGACGTATTCGAAGAAATACGATTCCATCGAGACATTTTCCGCCATCCAGTTTACGACCTTGAAGGTGTTCGAATCCGAGTTCGACCATCTCGAGCGATTGACGAATGCCGCTGATGCCCCTGTCGCTCCAAGTGTTCTTGCCGTGACATTCCAAAAATTTACGTCAAAAGGTACCACGTATCACTTGCGTACACAGGAAACGTACCAAATCGCGACAGCAACGGGTTCAAAGCCTGTGACCTACCGCGTTCATTATCGTTTGAAAGTGCATACGGATCATCTGCAAATCATTGATGTCAATCGAACGGAGGTGACCTCATGAAACGAGTGCTCCTCTGTCTGCCCCTTTGTCTCCTGATGGCGTGTTCGCCCGAAACATCCAAAATTCAAGATCAGTTCGAACAGCAAACTTATACCCGCGCCGTCGAACAATCGAAACAAGACATCGATGAACCGGCTGCTCGGCTGATGGTTCAGCTTGAGCGACAGCTTGCCGGTTATCAACTGCGTGATGTCTTAAAAACGGCGGAGGCGATCGAACGTCTTCAACTCGCAACGGATCACCCTGTCCGAAAACGAGCAGAAGCCATCGCTCTCAGTGCAAAAGAAATGTTACAACAGGTCAAACAGTTCGAAGGTACGTATGAAGTCGAACGAAGTACGCTCGAAGACGAGCCGTTCGATGGAACCGGGCGCATCCATGTCTCTTTTGACGAGCAAGATACGTTCATCGCGACGCTTCGCTTTGATCAGTTCGGTCTCCCGGACGCACTCCGAAACGACGAAGAAATCATTCGTTTTGAACCCGATCTCTCCGCTCGTGTCAATTTATCTGGAGGACAAGTCAGCTATCGCTTCGTCCGTTCGACACTCCGCGTGACGTTCGAAGGACCAGGCGGTAAGCGAATCTATCAACTCAAACAACTGTCAGATAAATAACCAGTAAAATGCCGCTTCACTTGAGACGATCCTCGAGGGAAGCGGCGCTTTTTTTATGATTTTAATTTAATGTGTTGCTTGAACCTGCTCATACACCTGTTGGCATAATTCATGTGTCGCGAGGCTGTCAGAAGCTACGACCGACTCGGACTGTTCCCCTTTGACCGTCCGAAGGAACGCATCCAGCATATCGACAAATCCTCGGCGCTTTAGCGTCGCTTCCCAGTTATCGAGCGGATACCGAAGCGTGCCTTGTTTCGTCAATTGATCGAGTGTCGTCACGTCCGTTGCGATTCGTTTTTCTTCCGGTCCCATCACCTCGACGCGTTCTTCCGTGATGCCGTTATTGCGGTTCATGACACCGATTGCCGTGATTCCGTTTGAGACGAATTGAATCGTCACGTGATGCAGACCGCTTGCGTCTTGCTTACTCTTGACGTGTAGGTCTTCGATCTCACCGCACCCTGTCAAGAAACGAAGCGTATCCGCGACATGGATGAAGTCGTCGAACAGAAACGGCTTAGCATCTTCGATGAACGACGTTCGATTCTTTTGCATGAGGACGAGATTTGGATCGTTCACCTCAAGCAAGCGCTGATGCGCCGAAGCGAAGCGTCGATTGAATCCCGTGATGAACGGTAACTGTTTCTCCTCTGACAGACGTGTTAGTTCACGAATCTCTTCGATTTCCATCGAGACCGGCTTATCCACGTAGACGGCGATTCCTGCTTCTAGCGCTTGCCGTGCTTGCTCCGCATGGACGATCGTCGCTGAATGGATCATGACCGCATCGATTCCCTCCTGTACGGCCTCAGCAAATGTCGCGTATATTCCTGCAAAGCGATACGCCGCTTGCAATCGTTTTGCTTTCTCTTCATCTCGCGAGATCAGATACACCTCGATATCGGATCGTTCGGCATAGACGGGTAAGTAGGCTTTTTGTGCGATGTCCCCTAGACCAATGACTGCTAATTTCATGTGAACTCCTCCTTTTCCTCTGTTGCTTACATTCCCTATGATACGTCAATTGACACGAAAAGATGGAAATCGGGTCGTTACAGGATTCGAATTCCTTTTTTTGAAAAGAAGTGAATTTCCTTTTTTTGTTTTATGATAAAACCATATTTGAACAAGGAGGGAATGAGTTTTTATGAAGCGCTTGCTCCGTACTAGTCTTACGCTCTTATTATTGTTCGCTTTATGTCTTCCTGCCATACCGGCTCAGGCAGCCAGTTACCAAGTCGTCGTCACTTCGACGATTGGGGCGAACATCCGCTCAAAGCCGAGTACAGCCTCGTCTGCGACGATTGTCCGACGTGCCGCGTACAAGGCAAAATTCACAGCCGTCTCGTATACGAATGGCTGGTATAAGATCAAGGACGGAGGTACATATCGTTATCTATCGAACCAAGTCGCTAAAAAAGTGTCGAGTAGTTCCGTGAAGACGTACAAAATCGTCGTCTACTCGAAAGCTGGAGCGAACGTCCGGACATCACCAAGCACGGCCTCATCAAAGAACATCAAACGACTCGCATCTTACAACTCGAAGTTCAATGCAGTCTCGTACTCGAACGGTTGGTATAAGGTCAAAGGGAAAGTCAATTATTATTACGTCTCTAGCCAAGTTGCCCGAAAAGTGACGACGAGCAGCCCTAAACCGTCAAGCGGCAGTTATCCGGTTGCTTCGATGCGGTATTTCAAGCTTGGATCGTCAAGTTATCAATTGACGAAAGAAAGCTTCGTCCGCCGTTATCCAGCGAGTACGACGAAATTGTTGACGGGAATCGTCGCGTATGACGAAGCAGCACGTAAAGGTACGCTCGATCAAACGTTCACCCTGACGTCTTCAATGTTATCCGTTCCTGCAGGTAGCAGTGTCGCTGGCTTCCGTGCTGGCGATAAAGTCACGATGCGTCAACTCTTGAATGGGATGCTGATCCGCTCTGGTAATGATGCAGCAAAAGCGATCGCTGTCCGGACAGCAGGTTCTGAATCGAAGTTCGTCTCGTACATGAATAACCGTGCCCGTTCGATCGGGATGAGTGCGAGCCATTTCATGAACCCACACGGCTTCTATCATCCAAGTCATTACACGACGGCTGCTGATATGCAAAAACTCGCGAATACATATGCGAAGTACAGCGCGCTCATGACGATCAGTGGACGAAAATCATACCAGACGACTGTCAAAGGACCGTATGCACGGACATTGACGTGGTATCACACGAACACGTCACTTCCAGGTGATACACGTGTTTATGCGAGCAAGACCGGTTACACACCGGAATCTGGCTACACACGTGTCTTCTTCATCAAAAAAGGCTCGACGCGATATGGTCTTGTCACACTGAAAGGATCGTTGTCTCAAACCGAGACGACACTCCGCTCTGTCTTGAACCAATGATCTTTTAATCAACAACCTGATTCCCTTTCCGGGAGTCAGGTTGTTTTTCGTTTTGCCTCTAAAATTATGCTTGCGCTGAAAACGAATTCATCTTAGAGTTAAGTTTAGAATCAGACGTCTGACGTCTTAATGAAGGAGAGTTTTACGTGGGAAATGTCAGTTTGTTATTTGGGGGCGTCGCGCTCTTTTTAAATAGTTTGACCTTGTTCGGAAAAGTCGATCTCCGTAGCGCTGGTGTCTTCAGTCTCATCACCGGTTTATTGCAGACGTTCATCGCAACCTATCTCGTCATCGGTGCAGCTGGTGATCCGGCGTTGACGTTCGGATACGCGAGCATCTATCTGTTTGCCTTTACGTACGTTTACGTCGGAATCACGTTCTTGTTCAATCTCGACGGGAGCGGGGTCGGTTGGTTTTCTTTGTTCGTCGCGATCGCCGCATTATTTTATGCGTTCGTCAGTTTCACGACGAATGACATCATCGGCGGTGTGACCTGGTTGTTCTGGGCATTGCTCTGGAGCCTGTTCTTCCTCGGAATGGGGATGAATCGCCCGATTGATGCGATCACTGCCCGCGTTGCCCTCGTCTTGAGCTGGTTGACGTTGATCGTACCGGCACTGATCGGGCTTCGATTCGGCTACTTTAGTTCGGCATACCAGTGGTTATGGAGTGGTGCTGCTGTTCTGACTGCTGTCTATTTCCTCTATACGATGATGAAATTCTCGATGCTGCGGACGATTCGCTCATCATAATAGATACATGACACTAAGTTGCTAATATGAAAAAGAGGTTCGTTTCCCGATCATCTTCTGGGAACGGACCTTTTTTCATTCGATGAATACAGAACGCTAAAATCATCCGCGACTCCTACAGGAAAAGAAAGTGCATCAGCACTTTCGTCAGGGATGGATCAGACCCGGCAAATCGCATGTAGTGCGAGCTGCCGCGGCTGATTTCCCGCCTGAGGAAAGCGAGGATGATTTTAGCGTTCGTTTCGTCATCAATCAGAACTGATGTCGTTTTTTCGCGTTATTCTCATCATTTCAATGCTTCCTGCAGTTGAGCTTGAACTTCTTTCAACGATTTATCGGTCGGATGCCAGTAGTAGATTCCGTCCGATTCGATACCACCTTTCCCTTCGAGTGATAAGGTCTCGACATTTCGTAAAGCATCTCGGTAATCTGTCGCAACGGTCCGAGCAACGGAAAACGGTACGTTCGTCTTGACGTTTTTCCCGAGTGCTTCCAGGACGGCATTGAAGCGACGAATCGAAAAGTCCTCCGTCATCTTATCAGCGACCGCCTGAACGACTTGCCGTTGACGGATC
The DNA here is from genome assembly GCF_001644945.1 of Exiguobacterium sp. KKBO11. NCBI lineage: Bacteria > Bacillati > Bacillota > Bacilli > Caryophanales > Exiguobacterium > Exiguobacterium sp. KKBO11. Next base: position 235,532 of record NZ_LUCU01000011.1, on the reverse strand, counting down.
TGTCGTCCGAAATCTCCGCGTGGATCATCATAGCGCATCCGCGCATAGGCGAGTGCTTCCTTCCCGTTCAACGACAGTTCCCCTTTTGGAAACTGCATCTCATAATACGAGAAATTGATATCGTTCTCGACGGTGACACCATCGACGGCATTAACGAGATCCGTGAAACCGTCTAGATTGATTTCTGCAAAATAGTCGAGTCGGATATCAAGTAGATGACTGACTGTATCAAGTGCCATCTGTGGACCACCAAAGGCATAGGCATGATTGATTTTATCGTTCGAACCATTACCGATGATTTCTGTCTTTAAATCACGTGGGATACTGATCATCTGGCTCTTATTCGTCTTCGGATCAATCGTCACGACGATGATCGTATCACTGCGTCCCGTCTCGTTTTTTCGTTGATCCACCCCGAGTAAGAGAAACGAGAGTCCTTTTTTCTGTTCGACGGCCTTCTCTGTCTCGATGCTTGCCTTTACTGGCACCTGTACTTGGACTTCTTGCATCGTCCGACTCGCTTTTTGGTAAACGTATCCGCCTGAACCGAAGAGAAGGAGCAGGCATATCCCCGTCAGTGTCAACACGATCCATTTCCACTTCTTCATCATCCATTCTCCTTTTCTTCGATCTGAATTCAGGACGGTCTCTGCGCTTCAAGTACGAGCAAAGCATTGCGCCAGCTACCGAACAAGGCGGTGATGACACCGATGCTTGGTGCATCACGACCGATGCTGAACCGTTGGTAACTTGCGATCGTCAGATTTTCCGTTTCTTGCGCGGCTGCAGCAAGTACGTCGAGTACTTCCTCTTCTCGCCAGCGTTTCCGCGGGAATTCGATGCCGATGATTTCAAGGGCGTTTGACCAAGAGCCGTACCGGCGGGCAATCGTTGCGACGGTCGGACGATTTTGACCAGCCGCCCACTTCGTGTAGGTCTGGCTCGTCAAGACCGGCAAGGCACCTTGCGCTTCAAGTAATGACTCGATGATCCGTTGTTCCATTTCCTGGACGCGTTCCTTCAAGATATCTGCTTCTGACAATGCCTGCTGCCACGAGTTGAATTGATGGACGATATCCGTCAGGCTAGGTGCTTGCTTTTGCTGAGCCCATTCGCGGTACGTCGCGCTCGTGAAAGGATCGAGTTCCTCTCGTGCCTGACGCAAAGCGTCAATGATTTCCGACTTCGTGAACGTCAAGCGGGCATGTCCGATGCCAGCTCGTTCCAAGGCGATTTGCCACGACCCAAACAGCATCAGGATTTCCGCGACGCTTGGATGAGTGGTGTTTAGTTGCCAGCGGAAATAGGTATTAGCCGTCAATTCATTTTTCCCGTTCGCAGCGAGACGGAGTGCGTGGATCGCTTCCTCCATATCGCGCATGACGATGTCCCCTTCCCATATATTCATGACTGGACGTTCCGGCGTACGGTCGTCTGCAAGGCGTGACGAACGTTTCGGATGACGACGGCTTGTTCGGTGAACGTCATTTGTGAAGCAGACGGAAGGCAGATTCCGTCTTCAAACAGGCGACGGCTGATATCATCTCCTTCTGCTGTGACAAATGGTACGTCGCGATAGACGGGCTGTAAGTGCATCGGCTTCCAGACCGGACGGGACTCGGCATTCGCCTGTTGTAGCGTCTGGATCATCGCGTCGCGTTGCACTTGACCACCTGGTAAGAGGAAAGCACTGAGCCAACGGTTGGCGAATGTTCCGGTCTGCTCGACTTGCGACATGACGCCGTCCGGTGCAAAGGCACGATCGTAACGATCAAAGATTTTCCGCCGCGCATCGACGCGTTGATCGATTACTTCGAGCTGTCCGCGTCCAATCCCAGCAGCGACGTTGCTCATCCGGTAGTTGTAGCCGACTTCCGTATGCTCGTAATGGAGGACCGGTTGTCGTGCCTGTGTTCCAAGATAGAAGGCGCGTTCGATCAAGGCTGGATCATGTGCGACGAGCATTCCGCCGCCTGACGTCGTGATGATCTTATTGCCGTTGAATGAGTAGATCCCGAACGTCCCGAACGTCCCCGTCATCCGTCCGTTGACGCGTGTCCCGAGTGACTCTGCCGCGTCTTCGATCAACGGAACATCGTACTCTTCACAGAGCGCAGCGATTTCCTCGATTTGCGCTGCAACGCCGTACAGATGAACGACGATGACGGCTTTCGGAAGTCGCCCCCGTGTTGCCGCTTGGATCAACGCGCGTCGGAGTGCGACGGGTGACATGTTCCACGTCTCCTCTTCCGAATCGATCAGGACGGGACGGGCACCGACGTAGCGAATCGGATTCGTCGAAGCGATGAACGTCAAGGACTGACAGAAGACGTCATCCCCCGTCGTGACACCAAGCGTCGCGAGTGCCAAGTGAATGGCTGCCGTACCACTGCTCGTCGCAAGCGCTGCGCGAGCTCCCGTGTATACTTGCATCTCTCGTTCGAAGGCGTCGACGTTCGGTCCAAGCGGTGCGACCCAGTTCGTCTCGAGTGCTTCCGTGACGTAACGTGCTTCTCGGCCACTTAAGTGCGGGATGGAGAGCGGGATGTGTTTCATGATGTTTCCTCCCTTCGAGGTGACAGCTGACGGAGCGGCGTCCGGTAGATCGGGAACCACTGTCCTGTCTCGACTTCCGGATGTTGTCGTTTGATTTGTCGTTCGAGCCGGTCATAAATCGTCGGATCAAGAATCGATGTCCCGAGTACGAAAAACGTTCGATTCGCTTCACCAAAGGATCGTTTGTAGGCGAGCAAGCTATCCTCATCGGATCGTGTCGTTCCGCCACCGAGATGCAGCGCTTGAAGACCAGCTTTTTTTGCCCAGCGAATCATCTCCGCGAATAATAGGTGATTCGGGCGAAGCGACAAGTAGGCAGGATCTGAAGCACCGAGATGATAATGTGCGAACTGTCGACCCGTCAAGACGATGCATCCAGCGATGATTCGTCCCTCTTGTTCGGCAAGCAACAGGACATTTTTGATCCGTCCTTCGGCGAAGTGATTGAAGTAGGTCTGATCAAAGTAATACCGCGCATCGGCTTGGTGTTTATCCATCGTCATCTGGTAAAGACGGGCGAAGTCGCGGTACTCTTCCGGACGTCCGAGGCGAATCGTGACCCCTTCGCGACGTGCCTTCCGGATGTTGCGGCGTGTCATTTGCGAGAATCCACCTTCGATCGTCTCAAACGGATCTGTCAGCTCAAGTGTCACGGTCGGCTGCAAGATATTCGTTTGATGGCACCAGTGTTGACCAAGTTCCTGGTTGTGTAGCAAGGGGTGGAAACGAACCGTCTCGGTGACGATTCCGGTTTCACTACAGTATTGTTCGAATCGCGCGCGGGCTTCGCGAATCTGATCGAGTGACCAGATACCTGTGAAGTAAGGACCACCGTAGCCGTACGGTGTCGTGATGTCTTCAAAGTGTGTGCCTGGAATCGGTCGCCGCAAGTACGGATAGATCAACGTTCCGAACTCCGTCGGATAATAAAATAATTCAGGAATCTCGTCGTGTTCCTTCGCAAGTTCGAAGTAAGCATGTTCGTAGTAACAATCGAGTTGATAGGTTGCGACGAGCGCGTCCCATTCCCGTGGATCCCGAATCAATCGTTCATCGCTTAGCGACATCATGGGGAACACCTCCGTCGAGACCCTTGAACTCACCCATACCGGTCTGGTGAGCTGTTGAGTTCCCTTCTGACGAGATGACCATCTTGAACGTCTTAAACAAGATGTAGAGATCAAGTCGGAACGTATGATGTGCTGCGTACCATTGATCTTGCTCAAGACGTTGTTGCCACGTCGTTGCATTGCGGCCATGAATCTGTGCCCAGCCTGTCAGACCAGGCAGGACATCGTGACGTGTCATCTGCTCCTTTGTATAGTGGTTGAGATAACTGACGAGCAAGGGACGCGGCCCGACGAAACTCATCTGTCCGCGAAGGATGTTAACGAACTGCGGAATCTCATCGAGACTTAAGCGACGAATCCACTCGAGCGATGCTGGAATCCGGTCCGCATCTGGGAGCAGGTGTCCTTCGGCATCCGTTTCGTTCGTCATCGTGCGGAATTTATAGATTTTGAACAGCTCGCCCTTATAGCCAGGGCGGACTTGATTGAAGAAGATCGGTCGCCCGAGTTTTGTGTAGATGACTAAGGCGACGAGGGCGTAGACGGGAATCAGAATCAGGATGGCGATGAGACTAACCGTGAAGTCGAATGTGCGTTTCATGATGACGTCCTCCTTTTACATAGCTGAAAAGAGATCAAGTTGTCGTTTGATGACGTCGGCTTCGTTGAAATGTTTCATGGCACGGTCAAATCCGTTCCGCCCCATCTCGTTGGCACGGTCCGGGTGTTCGACAAGTGTGTTCATTCGTTTAGCAAGTTTTGCGATGTCGCGGACTTCGACGAGATATCCCGTTTTCCCCTCGACGACCTCTTCACGGCAGCCGCGGATATTTGTTGCAATGACGGGCTTTGCGCTCGCCATCGCTTCAATGATTGATCGTGGAACGCCTTCGCGATGCGACGGTAAGACGAAGGCATCGACTTGTTGGAACAAGCTCGGTACATCTTCGACGAATCCGAGGTAATCGACGTTTGGAATCTCACGAATCCGTCGTAAGAAGAGATGCTTCGTCGTCTGATCGCGCTCGCTTGCCATCATCTCACCGGCAATGACGAGACGGGCTTCCGGATGACGATAGACGACATCCTCGAACGCATCGAGCAGTTCGAGAATCCCCTTCTCTTCGACGATCCGACCGATGAACAAGAACGTAAACGGTGCGCCTGCTTCACGCGGGCGTGGATAGAAGCGCGTTAAGTCGATGCCATTTCCAAGGTGCATCAGACGCGTATTTGCTTTGAAGCGTTTGCGCTGGGCGAGTTGATAATCTTCCTCGCTTTGAAGGAGCAGATAATCGGTTGCGAAACGCGCCAGCCACTTCTCGACGGAGTATGTCAGCTGATACGTCATCCGCCCCATCTTCTCGTGGAAGTAAAAGCCGTGTGCCGTATAGACGATATGCTTCGTCCCGGCCCGCTTCGCGGCAACGCGTCCGAGGGCGGCGGCGACCGGTGTGTGGACATGGACGGCGTCGTAGCCGTCCTCCTTCAAGATTCGTGTAATTTCTCGGATCGTCCGCCAGTTACTCGTCCAGTCGATCCGGCGCTCGATCGGAATATCGTGCATCCGAAAGCCTTTCGCTGCGAGTTTTGCTGAGGCACCGGTGTCGGCACAAGCGATACCGACGTCGTGCCCGGCGTTTTGTAAAGCGAGTAAGAGTGGCTGCAACATCGTCTCTGCCGTCGTATCGAGAGCACAGACTTGAAGAATCTTTAGAGGCGCCATACGTGGACCCCCTCTGGCTGTTCTGACCGTGGCAACATCCCTTTGATGTCGACGACGATGCCGCGTCCGACTTTGAGTAGATGTTGTGCTAGATTCCAACCACCTTCGACGTATTCTTCGTGCGAGACGGCGAAGATGACGACGTCCGCCGGTTTAAGTTCGCTCATTTCGAGCAAGTCGATGCCATACTCACGTTTCGCCTCACTCTTTTCGACGAGTCGGTCCGTTACTTGGACGTCGATGCCGAACTCTTCGATTTCCCGGACAAGGTTCGCGACTTTCGAGTTGCGGATGTCGCTGACGTTCTCCTTGAACGATAAGCCGAGGATCGTGACGCGAGCGCCGAGGACCGGCATGTTTTGTTTAATCAAGTTCTTGACGAGCGCTGTTGCGATGAAGCGTCCCATCGTATCGTTGATCCGGCGTCCTGCAAGGATGACTTCCGGATGATAGCCGAGTGACTCGGCTTTCATCGTCAGATAGAATGGATCGACGCCGATACAGTGACCACCGACGAGACCTGGACGGAACGGAAGGAAGTTCCATTTCGTTCCGGCTGCTTCGAGAACTTCGAGTGTATCGATGTCCATCCGATCGAAGATGATTGCCAGTTCGTTCATCAAGGCGATGTTGAGATCGCGTTGTGTGTTTTCGATGATTTTTGCCGCTTCCGCGACCTTGATCGACGACGCACGGTGGACTCCGGCTTCAACGACCGCTTCGTAGACTTCAGCGACGATGTCGAGTGTTTGTTCATCCTGGGCCGAGACGATTTTTTTGATCGTCTTGAACGTGTGCTCATGGTCGCCCGGGTTGATCCGTTCCGGTGAGTAGCCGACGAAAAAGTCGACGCCAGCGCGTAAGCCGGATGCTTCTTCAAGAACGGGAATGCAATCTTCTTCCGTCGCTCCCGGGTAGACCGTCGACTCGTAGACGACGATGTCGCCTTTATTGAGCTGGCGACCAACAAGATGTGAGGCCCGCAAGAGTGGCGTTAAGTCCGGCTGGTTCTGCGCATTGATCGGTGTTGGAACGGCGATGATGATGAAGTCGCTTGCTTGCAGTGCTGCTGGATCAGAGATGTAATCGACGGTTGCGTTCTTCAACGTAAACGGACTCAGTTCGAGTGTTGCGTCGATGCCTTCTTGCAGCTCTTGGATTCGTTGTTCTTTGATGTCAAAGCCGATCACGCCTGTTTTTTCACCGAACGCGACGGCGACGGGAAGTCCGACATACCCGAGTCCGACGACGGCAATCGAACGGTTGGCAATGGGAAGTGCACCGGTATGGGCTGCTGTCGTATCTACGATGTGTTTGACTGCCTTGTTCATGGTGGGTTCCTCCTATTTCATCGACTGTTTGACGATCAACGTTTTTCCGTTCGGTTCTTGTTTGACTTGTTCGACCGGCTCGAGAACGATCTTCATCCCGGAGCCGAGCAACTTACGCATCTCGTTCAAGAGGATCTGTTCGTGTTTCGGATGGAAGCGTTTGGCGTCTGGAATATACCGGAGTGTCACGTGATTCAACGCGTGCTGCTCGACTTGAAGTCGCAAGACCGAGTTCGGTAGTTCGCGGGCAATCGTCGTGATGTCCCCTTCGAACACTTTGCCCCGCTTTTCGCTGACGATGTAACTCGTTCCCCGACCATCGATCGAAGCGATGACCGGTCCGTTTAAGCCGCAGCTACATGTCTCGTCACTCAGTGTCATCCGGTCACCGATCCGGTAACGAATCAGTGGCGTGCCGCGTGTCGTAAAACACGTGACGACGACTTCGCCGTCCTCTCCATACGGTTCGATGATGCCCGTCTCATGATGCAGATGAAGTTTTCGATGACTGCATTCTGAAATGATCGGTGCGCCTTCCGATGAACCGTATTGATCAAAGACCGGTGCGTTGAAGGCTTCCTCGAGAACCGAGCGCATCTCCTCCGTCACCGTTTCCGATGTTGGGAAGATGGCAATCAGCGGACTCTCCAGTCGAATGTGATGCTTCAGCATATAGCGGGCGATTTCGACCATCGCCGTCGGTGTGCCATCGAGCGCTCGTGGCTGGAAGCGATTCAACTCCTCGATATAAGCGGGAAAGTTCTCTTCCTTCATGTGAAAGATTGAAAGCAATAACTGATTGAGTGGTCGGTTCATCCGCCAGAAGATTGGTTTCTTTTGATCGACGGCTGTCAGTGTCCGACCGGTGAAGCTCGCTCTGCGCATCCCGGCATGGAAGCCATGACGTTCCTTGAAGTAGTCGAGATGAGCCATTCGTTCCTGGACGTCCTCGCGCATGAACGCGACTTGGAGCGACTTTCCGCTCGTTCCGCCCGTTCGCCCTCGGACCGGCGCATCGACGCGGGACATGAATGCATCGTTATTTTGGCGGAGCGTCTCTTTTTCAAGGATCGGGATTGTCTTCAACTGCTCGAGTGACGTCAACGGTAACTGGATGTCATGTTCGTGAAAGAGTTGCGTGTAGTATGGTGTATGCGTCACGACGAAAGCGAGAAAGGCATTCAGGCGATCGAGTTGTTCCGCTTTATAATCCTGCGTCCGATCCTTCATCCGAAGTTCCTTCATCTTCTGTTCATAGAAGGGACCGTATCGTTCTTGCATTAACTTGCGACCATATAACGATGTCAGCCAATTTTGGATGAAGATCGGAGAGCGGTAGTAGAATTCCTCCTTAAGCGCCATCTTGGATTTCCCCCTTCAGCAAGTAGTGACTCTCATACCAGTCGATGAATGCGTTGACACCGGCTTCGACCGTCGTCTGTGGACGGTAGCCGATCGTCTCGAACAGTGAGGAGACGTCAGCAAAGCTTTCTGGAACGTCGCCTGGCTGTAACGGCATCCCGTTCTTGATCGCGGTCTTACCGAGGCGTCGTTCAATCAAGGCGACGAATTCATTTAAGCGAATCGGGCTATGGCTACCGATGTTGTAGACACGATACGGAACGTTACTGCGATCCGGTAAGGGATTCGAGGCATCGAACGCTTCGTCGACTTCCGGTTCAGTCTGGAACAGGCGATAGATACTTTCGATGATATCGTCGACGTAAGTGAAGTCCCGTCCCATCTCACCATAGTTGTAGAGATCAATCGGTTCGCCCTTCGCAATTGCCTCCGTGAACTTGAACAGTGCCATATCCGGGCGTCCCCACGGACCGTAGACGCTGAAGAAGCGAAGTCCTGTCGTCTTGATCCCGTAGAGACTGCTGTAGGTATGAGCCATCAGTTCGTTCGCTTTTTTCGAAGCGGCGTAAAGACTTAGCGGATGATCGACGGCATCCGTCGTCGCGAACGGCATCTTCGTATTCGATCCGTAGACGGAACTGGAGGAAGCGTAAATCAATTGTTCGACTGGGTAATGCCGACACGCCTCTAGAATCGAGAGAAAGCCGACGATGTTTGACGTCATGTAGACGTCCGGTCGATCGATGCTGTACCGTACCCCTGCTTGTGCTGCCAGGTGGAGAACGAGATCGATCGATTCCTGTTCGAAAATCTGCGCGACGGCTGCCGTCTCTTCGAGTGAGACCCGGTAAAACGTGTAGTTCGTTCCGAGTTCAGCGAGCCGTGCTTCTTTTAACGTCGGGTCGTAATAGTCGTTCACTTCATCGAGTCCGATGACCCGGTAACCCTCCCGGATGAAACGACGTGCGGCGTGAAATCCAATGAAGCCTGCGATACCTGTAATTAAGATCGTTTTATTCGGCACGGTGTTCGACCTCCTCGAAGTAGTGGCGCGCTTGCCAGCGCATGTAGTGAACGGATGTGTAGACGATGAGTAACATCGGGAACAACTTATACCGGTGTCGGATGGCCGTTCCGACATTGCCGGTTCCAAGACCGAAGATGACGGCGTTAAGCGCAAAGAGAAGGAAAAAGAAGAAGAGGACGCTGCCGAACGGATGCTGACGGATCAGTTTAAAGGACCGGACGATCGCAAAACAGGCGATGAAGTAGAAGACGGCGTCAAGGAAGAAAATCAGAATGTTCATGACGCTCGACCATTGCCACGGGAACGGTGAGAACAGAAAGTAGATCGTCCGAATCGGTGAGTAGAGAATCATGTCAGCTGGACCTGTCACCATCAATCCGTTCAGATAAGCGGAGCCGCCACGGTCGTAACTCATCCCGCTGAATAACTGTCCGTTTTCTGAGACGTGAGTGAACTTCGCGAACAAGACGTCCTGGAAGCTGTAGACGATGAAGCCGACGATCAGCACTTGAAAGATCAGTCGTTGCACCTTAGTCGGTTCAAAGTCCATTCGTCGTGTCTCATGGCTATAAAACGAGAAATAGACGAGTAAGACGATGATCCCGACAGCAAGACCGGAGTGGAACATCGTACTGACGAAGTAGCCGAGATACGCGAGCGTCATATACCATCCGGACTTCTCTTCCGTCCAGCGCACCATGTAGTAGAGTGTATAGACGATGCCTAGGGCGACGATCTGGTCACGCAGGAGAATCGGTGAGAGCAGCAACCCTTGTGGGAAGAACGCAAAAATCAGTGTTGCTGCGAACACGTATCGTTCCGGTAAGCGTAACCGTTGCAGCGTCTTCGCTAGGATGACGACAGCGACGACGCCGAGAATGACGTTCAAGAACTGAGCGAGAATCCGTTCTGGACCGAACATCAGGTAGAAGATTCCGAGAAACTTGGAATAGGTGCCGCGAACGACATCATTGAAGGTCGACGGATCAGTGAAGATTTGTACACCTTCGAGATGAAAGGCTTCCGTGTCGTCACCACTGTGTGGTGGTAAACGGAACAGCTCGAGATCGATGAACATCAGGACCAATCGGACGAAGAAAGCGGTGATGAAGACGAGAAAGAGTGGCGTCGTCTCTGCCTGACGGAGCAGATAATAAAGAAACAACACCGAGTTGATGAGCAGCAAGGCGGTCACGTAGGTGTCCGGGAAGAGCGACCGGGCGAATTGACAAACGAGCGCTTCGATGACGATGAGTAGTAGGATTGGTCGCATCTTCTTCCCTCCTTAACTGCTTTGTTCGACGACGAGCGTAACGTCCCGTGGATATAAAGACCGATACAGTGCTGGTAATAGCAGGACGATCTGAGTGACGGCGCAGAGGGTGTAAGCGATCGTCGCACCGTATAGACCATACAGCGGAATCAACAGGCTACAGGCGATGAGATTGACGACGACACTGCCGAAGATCGAGATCGTCTGGATCCGGAACTGCTGGAAGCCGGTCAAGAGTGCCTGAATGACGGTCGAGTTGTAGAAAAAGAGTGAGGCGACCATCATCAAGACGAAAATCAGATGATATTGAACGAACGACGCGTTATAGAAAATCGTCAAGCCCCACTTACCAAAGAAGATTGCTCCGATGATCAACAGGATCCCGACGACGTTCGTCATCAGTAACATCGAACGAGTCAGCTTGCGCAGTTCCGGTAAACTTTGGCGTTCACCCGTCTCAGACGAGAAGTTCGGTAGCAAGACGGCAATCAAGGAGTGAATGAACAGACTACCAAGTACGAGTAGATAGGCGATGCTGGCGTAATAACCGAGCTCTTCCGTTCCGATTGCGTGACCGACGAACAATCGTGGGATGTTTGCGTTCAAGGCGATCAGGAGAGCGACGAATCCGAGTGGCATCGCCTTAAGGAACAGCTCCTTACCTGATCGGTACCGTAAGTCGAGTGCTTGATTGTCAAAGCCGCGACCGACGCGGCGAATCGTCGGTAAGTCGTATGCGAGTAGCATGATCAAGTTTCCGGCGATCAAGGCGAGTACGAATCCATGAATCGAATGGGTCGTAAAGAGGACGAGTGCTGCGCCCGAGACGTTCAAGAGACTCCGGAAGATTTTCGAGACGGCGACTTCCTTGAAGGCAGTGTGTCCTTGCAGGAAACCATAAGCGAGATCAGCGAATGACTCCATGTATTTATTGAGGTAGACGAGCAGTGTCAGGAGTAAGATGTCCGCTTCACCGAAGAAATAATAGACACCAAGGAGGACGAACACACCTGCCGAGAGGAGTGAAAAACGAGTCTTGATGAAGAGCCAGAAGTTCGTCAGACCAGCCCGTTCTGCCGTCAGGATCGTACTGGCGTTCAGCCAACAGAACATGACGATCGGTGCGGTGATGGCAAGGGCGTAGTTGAAATAACCGATGTTGAGCGGTGTACTCCATTTGATCAGGAGCGTCAAAATCATCCATTGATGAAGCGAATACGCCGTATCGGCAATGAAGATGAGATTGAAGCGGGACAGCCGGGCCGTTTTCATCGTTCTCCCTCCTCTCTATTTGCGAGCGATCCGCATCGTCGGTGCGACCGGGTCGGCATCGGTTTCGTTCGTGACGTCTAACAAATACTGGCGAAGTACCTCGTCCTGTCCGAGCGCTTGGGCGATCTCACGCAAGTACGGGTCGACGGATCCGAAGGGACGTGTCTTACCGACAAGAATCTTGTCGAAGACGAGTTCGTCATGCACTTCATCGCGAGCGAGCAGTTCCTCGTAGAGTTTCTCGCCTTTTCGAATGCCGCTGTAGACGATTGGGATCTGCTCTTCCGTGAATCCACTCAAGTGAATCAAGTTCTTCGCTAGTGTCGTGATGTGGACCGGTTCACCCATATCGAGGACGAACACTTCGCCACCTTTCGCGAGGACACTCGCTTGAATGACGAGACGACTCGCTTCCGGGATCGTCATGAAGTAACGTGTCATCCGGGGATCGGTGATCGTAATCGGTCCGCCTTTCGCGATTTGTTCTTTGAAGAGTGGAATAACGGAACCGCGGCTCCCGAGGACGTTGCCGAATCGGACGACAGCGAACGTCGTCTCGCTGTTACGCGCCATCTGCTGGATGACCATCTCGGCGATTCGTTTCGTCGCCCCCATCACACTCGTCGGATTGACGGCCTTATCGGTCGAAATCATGACGAAGCGTTTGACACCGGCTGCTTCCGCCGCTCGAGCGACGTTGCGTGTTCCATAGATGTTGTTCTTGACGGCTTCGCTTGGGTTATCCTCCATCAGCGGTACGTGCTTGTGGGCTGCCGCGTGATAGACGAGATCTGGTTCGAACCGTCGCATGACTTCAAGCATCCGGTCACTGTCCTGAACATCGGCGATGACGGATTCGAACTGGATGTCTCGACTGAGACACTCGAGCTCCCGGCGGATCAGGTAGATGCTGTTTTCGCCGTGTCCGAGAAGGATGAGCCGTTCAGGACGGAAGCGAATCAGTTGCCTGCAAATCTCGGAACCAATCGAACCACCAGCACCGGTGACGAGGACGGTCGCGCTATGAACGCTTCGTTCGATTTCCGTAATATCGAGTTCGACCGGTTCCCGACCGAGTAAATCGGCGATTGAGACTTCACGGATTTGTTTGATCGAGACCTTTCCGGACGCCAGTTCGACGAGCATCGGTAACGTATGCGCTTCGACTTGGGTTTGTTTGATCCGGTTCAGCAATTCAACCCGCTGCGGATAAGGTAACGATGGGATTGCCAGGACGACCGCTTCAATTTTTTGTTCCTCGATGATGCATTCGAGTTGGTCGATTGCTCCGATGACGGGAACACCGTGAATCCGCATCCCGCGTAGTTCAAGCGAATCATCAAGTAAGCCGACGACGTTTAAGATGTGCGACTTCTTTTGCTTCAGTTCTTTTGTGATCATCTGACCGGAAGCACCGGCACCGATAATGAGTGTTCGTTTGCCGAGCGTCTTATTGTCAGGAACGAGTCTTAAGCTACGTCCACGAATCAACAGACGGACGAATAAGATACCGTTCAAGACGAGTCCGGTCTGCAAGAAGATCGCTCGTTCGACCGCGAAGTCGAACAACGCGTATTCAAGACCAAGTAAGACGAAACTGCTGGCGAGAACGACGACGAGGAGAACGGCGAGATCACGAAGACTCGCGTAACGCCAGATGATTTGATAGAAGCGCATCCAGTGTGCAACGAACGTAAGGGCGACCCACTGGATGAGAGCGATTTCGAGTGCGTCCTGCAACTCGAAGTTGACGGTGAGATGGAGCGGATTAAAGAAGTAGAACGTAACGACAGTCGCGAGTGCGATGATTCCGGCGTCGATCAGGCGAAGGAGTCCGATCTTCAACTGCCGACGGTACGGGGTGAGCGGGGAATGCTGCATGACGGTGTCTCCTCTCCTCTCTCATGAATGACTGCGGGGAATCGCTTTCGGATAACTATCAGTGGATTCGCGTGTCGCTTCCTTTTTGCTTAACGAGCGAGAATAAACGATCAAGAGTCCGAGCATCAGACCAAGGACGCCACCGATGCCTGTATTCATCAGAATGTTCGGTGACACGGGTTTCGTTGGAATCCGTGCGCTCGAGAACACTTCCGTCTTACTCGTGTTGATCAGTTGCGGGAGGTAATCCTGGAAGACTTCCGTCATCGTATTCGCCTGGATAGCTGCCTGCTCCGCTGAACGATCCTTGACGGATAAGGCGATGACTTGCGAATCGAGATTGCTCGAGACCGTCAGACGATCCGTCAAATCGAATAACCGCTTGTCGGTGACGTTCATCTTTTGGGCGACCTGATCGACGACCTCTGGGCTTCGTAGGATATCTTGATAGGTACTGACGAGTGTCGGCGTCGATGTCGCCTCTGCGTTCGCTTGAGGAACGACGAGGATGTAGGCTGTCGCCTCGTATGTCTTCGGGATGACATACGTGCTAAGCGCATATCCGGCTCCCGCAAAGAGAATCATGAAGAGTGCGAGTAACCACCAGCCGCGTCGGAGCGTCGTCAAATGATCTCCGAAGGTTTTTCTTTGATGCATCGAGCTCACTGTTGTTCACCTCTTTCTGACTTGACCGAATGGATGGACATTGGTTATGTCTACACCTTATTTCCAATCGGTTCCTAAAACAATTAGAGCTTGGTGGAAATGATTATATTTTTTTCGGTAGCTATCTCGCTTGCGTGACACTAGTTCACAGCATGAATTCATATCACAAAAAAAACGCGATTCACGAAAAAATGATCACGGTTTCCTTAATATTTTTTCATTTATCTGCATGATGTTTTGAAAGATAAGGGTAAATACCAATTTGATGATTAAAAAGTGCTTAAATCGGTAATAAGTCCTATATGAAGGGTGGATAGTCTTTAGAAATCATGTTAAAATCAGCCAATATACCCATATCGTTTGCCTTATCCATCCTAGTCGTTTGGATCATGCTCGATGCTTGGATTCGTCCCTTATCGTTTACGGACGAAGTGTTGCCGAAACAGTGGTCTCTTTGGTTGCTTCCCATCTATATCGTTCTGTTCAGCGTCTGTTGGTTCATCTTACGACCGTTCTATCGTGCCAATCGAGCGACTGGGCATCAAATTGTAATCATTTTTCTGATTTATCTGACATTTCATATCATTTTTTTCTTTTTTAACGCGAATACGGATCGTGTTCTCGCTTCGCTTTACCTCATCTCGACTTGGCTATTCGTTGGCATCGTCTCTTCGCTCTCGCGTACATCGATCGAACAATGGCAACGGCTTTTGTGTCACTTTCTTTATGGACAGACCGTCTTTCTCGCTTCCTATGCCCTCATCGTCTCATTTGGTTCAGAGTATATCCCGGTCGAAAACCTGCAATGGCTTCGGATCGGTCCCTTATCGTTTCCACAATTGTACGTCGGGGAACAAGGCTCATTCCTTCGCCTCGCTGGTCTGATGAACAATCCGAATACGTTTGCAGCGTGGCTTGTTCCAGGCGGACTGTTTGCTTGGTTCTATCTACTCAAACAGTTCCCACGTCGGCAAAGCTTTCTACATGCTGTTCTCCTCCTTCTCATCACCATCGCCCTACTTCGAAGTGGTTCGCAGACAGGAATCTATTCTTTTCTCCTCCTTGCTCTCTTGACGAGTATTCGAATGGTTGAAGGGACGAGACGCAGGATGCAGGTGACAGCATGTTACGTAACGGGAAGCTTGATTCTCCTAGCTGTCTTTGCGTTTCAAGGACTGCTTCCCCGTTTGCTCAGTCTCAACGGACGATTTACGCTTTGGCAAGCAGGATGGCGCGCTTCCACTGATTCGCTTTGGTTCGGACACGGGATTGGAAGTGCCCCACGCGGTCTGCAGGAACAACTGAACGAACAAGTTCTCTATACGTTCCACAGCACACCGATCACCCATCTTTATGAATTCGGACTCATCGGTTGTTTGCTGTACGGTGCAGTCTTTCTGTATCTGTTCTATCGACTGTTTCGGATTCAGACGACGGATCTCACTTTTCTCGCCCTGTTGCTTACTGGCTGGCTCGGACTACTTCAATTCACGGAAAGCATTCTCGTAAGACCGAGTGGATTTTATTTCATTTGGCTCAGTCTTCTCGCTTATACGTCGCTTCGTCGACTTCCACCTCACGACAGTACCCACACCTAGAGCACCTACACGAAAGGGGTATGACATCATGAAGAAATGGACAGAACAACAAGTCATCGATAGCCTAATCGAAGCTAGTATCGAATATCCCGCTCTCGACGCAAAGACGTATGCACGTTGGTCGATTGGAAAAGATATTCCGTCGATCACGACGATCATCAATGTATTCGGCTCTTGGCGTGAAGCACTCCAAGCGGCCGGTCTCTCATCGATTCGTCCGTACTTTTCAGATGAAGAGATCCTTGCTTTCATCAAGGAAGCATCGACACGCTTACACCCTTTCCATAGCAACAGCTACCGGGAATGGGCAAAGGCGAAACATGGACCATCCTTGACATTGATCAACTTACGTTTCGGTTCTTGGTCACGTGCGCTCGAAGAAGCACAGATCGAGATGACACGTTCCATCTCGATGACGGAAGAACGCATCATCACAGCCTTACTCGAAGCTTCCGATGTCCTCCCCCGTCTGACGACACAGACGTATGCAATTTGGGCACAGGAAAATGGACATCCGACAGTCGCGACGATTGCCCGTAAATACGGTTCATGGGCAGATGCCCTCGCTTGCCTCGACATCGCACCGCCTCGCCGGAAATGGGTCGAAGAAGATGTCCTTGAAGCACTGCGGCAGGCGCAAGAAGAATTACCTTCCCTCAGTATCATTCATTATCGGAAATGGGCAGAAGGTCGCTCGGTTCCGAGTACCTCGACGATCAACGCCCTCTTCGGTAGCTGGACCTCCGCCGTGCAATGCCTCAAGCGTGCACGCGTCTCTCTTTCTTGATTCTGCTCTTCTACCTAAAAGGAGTGACCCGGTATCACTACCGGGTCACTCCTTTTTCGCGCGCTTATGGTTTTTTAATTTGCTCAAGGAGAGACGCAGGCAACAGCGTCACCGTGTCGTGTTTCAATAAATAGATGTCTTCCGCATAAGCTCCGATGCGTCGGGAATTACGTTGTCCCTGCAGATTGTTTCGGATCGCTTTCGGAAAATTGACGCCGCATTCATAAGCATGTGGATATCCCCCACCGAATCGCGGATTGATCTCTGATAAGTAGAGCGTTCCGTCAACATCAAACAGGTCGAAATCAAGCGGACCGACAAGACCGGTTCCATGTAAAACGTGTTCGACCAGTTCAAAGACATCGTCGCGTTTGATGGAGCGACTCTTATCCGTTTCCCCTGCACGCATGACGAGTTTCTCCTTAATGAAGATATCCGTCACTTCATGCGTCAACCAGTCGACATAGACGTCAACACCGAGCTCCTGTCCTCTTAAGTATTCTTGAATCAATAAATCCGGATGAACAGCAAACAGTCCTTCAACGACTTCAAGGGAGGAGACCGCCTGGACATGGAGACTGGCACTCCCATTGCGTGGTTTGACGAAGACCGGGAACTGGACCTCCCCTTGCGCAAGCGCGCTCCGGAATGCTTCGAGCGTCACATATGTCCGCGCATGCGCAATCCCTTCCGCGACACAATACGTATACATCGCGTACTTGTCGAAACAGAGACGACAGGCATCCATCGGTGAGACGAGGACCGTGACACCGATGGCTTCAAACCGTTCCGTCGCCGCTGCGAGCAATTCCAGTTCAGGATCAATCAATGACAATAGCGCCGTCACCTGTTCGCGCTGACACAACTCTAGCAAATGATCGATATAATCCGGTGCATCAATGCAGGGAACGAGATGATGGCGTTCTGTCATATAGAGACCCGGTGCGAGTGAACTACAATCCGCAGTACTGACGTGACCGTCCGGCATCTCACGGACGAAATACTCGACTAGCTTCGTCCGGCGACCGACGCTCGTCATCAACAAATGGGAAGTCTTCATAGGGCAGTCTCCTTCGTTAAAAGTGATGCCTGTTCTTTTCGTGCTGGAAGGAAACACTTCCTGCTTGGCGTCGTACTTTTTTCCTATAGATGAGTAAATAACATCCGATTCCAATCAAGGCGCCAGTTCCATCGAGTAAGACGTCTTGGATGAGTCCCGTCCGGTCCCCTGTCAAGATTTGATGAAATTCATCAAAGACAGCGACCATGATCGCTAACGAATAGGCGAACAAGACGGCAAGTCCTGGTGTCAGACGACGACGTGTCAAATCAATCAATCCGATCCCTAATACGAGAAATGTCGAGACATGGGCAGCTTTTCGGATGAAAAACTCAATGAAGCCACTTCGTCCAAGGGCAGCGACACTAACTTCTCCATGATAGGAAAAGGAGATGAAACGCAGATGATCGACGAATCCTAACGGAATGAATCGCGATAACCCTGGTTTGATGGATTGCGCTTGATACGGCATCGAACTTGAGATGAAGAGGATCAATAGAACGGCAAGGACGACGTAGCCGGACCACGTGATTTTTTTCATGAAGACACTCCTTTTTTAATATCATTTTACAATAGCATAGACCCCAGAAAATTGGCGGATTCTTTCTAAAATTCAATTTCTAGTTTAACCCATTTCATTTTTTTAGTTTCCTTGAAAAACGATATTTTACATTTCACAGGTTTCTTTTATAATGAAAGTGGTTAATTAGTACTATACACGATGACCTGAAGAATAGGAGTGGAGTGCCATGAATCGTGCACTAGGTAAAAAAATCATGCAATTGCGCAAACAACACAAGTATACTCAAAAGTTTTTAGCTGAACGGTGTGGGGAAACAGCAACGGACATCTCCGCTTACGAACGTGGTCAGCGCATGCCCTCTCCTCAAGTCCTAGAACGATTAGCTCTTGCTTTAGACACGACGGTCATTGATCTCATCGATCCGAAGTATGTACAGCATCCTTCGTTGAATGAATTCATGCAACAAGCGCTTGAACCCTCGCAACCGCTTGATCTGAAGCTCATTCTCGAGGACTTACTCGTTCACCTGAGTTTATCGAAGGAAATCTATTTTGATGGTCGCCTCGTCTCAGCGGACGTCCGAGATGAGATGGCGACGTCCATTGATCAGGCATTAAAACGAGGGCTTTCCTCCATCGAGGCGTAAAAAAAGGAATCAAAATCAGCAGATTTTGATTCCTTTTTCTTATTCCGTTTGAACGATATGGTCAATGTACAATTGTCCGTCTTCATATGTCGCTTCTAGTAACTGACGAAAAAACGTATTCTCACTTGTTTTCTCGGATACGAATACGCGTGCGTAGCGCTGATGCGCCTGCGCGAGTACGCTGAATTTCAGGGTACGGACCGGTGAAGAGAAGAACAATTGTCGACCGGGATGCCCAAAGGCGTCCGTTGCTTTCGATTCTTCTAAGAAGTAAAAAGATTCATCTGGAAACAAGGTCTCAATGAACGATAAACAGCTTTGCTGAAAGGTACTTCCGCTCTGATTTTCCATGATGTGTCTGGCTCCTCTTTCTCATGATGTACTTCGAATCGTGAAAAGGAAACTACTGTATCTCATTACCCAGTCTTTAGACCTATTCAAACCAGTATATTACATATATTTTTCTTTTTATTATCACATTATATTTTATACTTATTGTTTTTCGAACTCCAGCACGAGTGTCGTCTTTCCTTCGTACAAAAATTGTCCACGATAGCGCGATAGCGTCGCAAATTCAAACAGCGTGTTCGGTTCATACAAATATTCGACCGCATAACTGATTTTTTCCTCATTCTCCGATTTGAGATAGGCGTTGAACAATAAACGTTCACCGTCGACTTGATAGCCATAGAACAGCAAAGTTTTTTGAAAACGTCGCGTCGCGATCGGATGAGCGATCGATTTTAGATGATCGACGCGATACAAGGACACGAGCAAGCGTCCACTTGGTCGCAGCAATTGACGGATGTTTCGAAAAAACAACAAAAGCTCTCCGCGCGTATAACGTAAAATCGTCGTTCCCGGTAAGATGATTCGATCAAAGTACTCCGGACCGACGACGTCCGTCACGTCATGACTCCAGCCGTAAATCTTATGTTGATACTTCTCCGCAATCTGTTTCGTCCGGGCAGCTTCCGGTTCGATCAGATAAAGATCATACCCTTCATCCGACAAGAGATTAAAGAGCGCCGGATCAAACGTTCCATGAAACAGGATCCGCTCCCCTTTTTGTAAATAACGCCGATACAGCATCAGCTCATCGACTTCATTTAACTGTTGCGCTTCCTGATACAGTTGACCGAATCGTTCATCTGCCTGAACATGATTCAGTACCTGGACGCGCGAGTAGCTCCCTTTACGCAAGAATGGACCAAATAAGACATCACCCATGATACATCAACTCCTTGTAGTGCTGAATCGCTTCTGCATAATCTGCGCCCAGTCGTTCCGGTAATACGTCGAACTGCTCCTTTTGATCCGCTTCGAGAATCCAAAGGAACGCTTCGTTCGTCTCAAATAAGCGTAACGTCGTCCGGTCGAACGCAAAACAGCCTTCCTCGTTTTGAATGCCGATTAACGTCAACGGTCCGATTCGCCCGGACGTCCGAGGCAATTCGAGATCAGAGTACGGTGTGATGAAACGGCTCGTTCCCTGAAACGTTCCTGCCAGTTGATACAGTAGAGGAAACAGCTCCAGTTCAGTTTGTGATGCAAGCGCGTCAGGTTGAGGTTGCTGTTCTCGGAATGACTCGATATCAACGGAGATATCTGCACTCAACTGAATCGTCTTCTGTCGATCGGCGTAAATCCCGTCCGCAAAGAAGAACAGTCGATGCGAGACGCGTAATCCACTTAACGTCGCATAATCGAGGATCCCCATCGATTGATTGTTTTGAATTCGTCCCGTTTGTTGCCAGTCCACTAATCGCTCTGCTAGCGCGTCACGCGATAAGACCGTTAGTTGCGAATCAAGCGAGGGAGAAAGACGATCGGAAAACGTCAACAGAATCGGTGTCCGACTCATCAGTTCGATGATCGGTAGATCGTGGCGCATCGGATGATCAAAATAGATGACACTGTTGATCGTCATCGCCTGGAAATTGCTTGCCGGAATCTTCTCCAGTAATGAGCTGTCTTCGATGTAGACATGACGCAACGGTTGCGGATGATGTGGCACCGACGCTGGATACACACCTGTCATCAATGAGAGAAGCGCATGATGGACAGCTGGAACGGATGCAGAATCAGGCATGTCTTCCTGCGGTAAGAAGAGACCATTCAGGAAATCCGGTTGTCCAAACAGGACTTCTCCATTTGGACGAATCAAGTGGAACTGAACATGCAACATCTCGTGTTGCAAATACGCAACGAGTCGTAACGTCCGTTCGCCTTCCCCTTGGAGGACGAAGACGTAATGCTCATACTCCTGAAAATCCATATAGTCGAGTAAATCATGGAACGTATGTGTGTCGTAATCAAACGCGTCGAGCGAAATACGGTGCGTCTCACAAAACGTTTGCAGATCAAGCGATGGTAGAGAACGTTGCAGCCAGCCGTCTTGTTCCGATAAAAGCGATAATCCGATCATGTCCTCTCTCCTTTCTCATCAAATGATTGAAAAAAGGGCTTCATTCTAATAGCCGAATGAAGTCCTTTTGTGTGGATTAAGCCGATTTAACGTTTGCCTTAGGTTTCGTAGCAGTCCGGTCCATTTCCCGATGAGCGAGGGGGGCGACGGAGACGGTAGCAGGATTGAGACACCAAGCGCATGAAGTCATGTTACGTCGCGTTTCTTTTAAGATGAGTGTCATGGTTGTACCCCTTTCTAAATCAAGTGAGATGGTCGTTGAAACATTGATACGAAATCAAGTAAATCAGTAGTATCTAGTTTGGTTCGCTTCTATAATAGAAGTTGATACCCTATACCAGTTCAATCTCCACGAAAGGACGAGGAGCCGATGGATCAATTCATGTCACCGCAAATCGGCTTAGCATTACGCCGACTGCGGAAGAAACATAATCTGACACAAAAGGATTTAGCGAACGGAATTTGCAGTCAAGCAGAGATTAGTAAGATCGAGAGTGGTACGCATTCACCGACAGTCGAATTGCTGTATGCGTTATCGCGTCGATTACAGGTTCCTATAACTGCATTTCTTAATAACAGTAACTCTCATGTTGACTCTCTCCGTCTAACAGATGATCGATTATTGACTGCTTTTCAAAATCAAGAGTATGAAATGATTTATCGAGAATCTCAAGAAAAAGTAAATACAATGAGTTTTGATGAAGAATTAAGGTCACTTTACTCATACTATCTTCATATAAGTGCATATCGTATGAATAAAATAGATTACCGAACTTGTATAGTAGAATTACAATTACTCGCAGAAAAATATTCAACTATCTATTTTTCACCTAAAATGTTAGTTCGATTAAAATCAGCAATCGCTACTCTCTATTATGAAAAAAAGAACTATTTGTATGGTCTTAAAGTGTATGAAGAATTAATTAACTTGAAGTTTGATAGTGACGAACTACTGGTAGAAAAAATACGAATTTTATATAATACTTCAAAAGTCTTGATTGATTTAAAAAGACCAACCGATGCTTTAAAATACATCAATGATGGCATCTTACAATGCTTACGATTTAAAGATATGTCATTACTAGGTCAACTTTATTATCAAAAAGCTTATGCCTTAGAACTCATGGAAGAAGAATTAAGTTTGATAAAAGACTCTTATCAAAAAGCTTATCTTCTATTTGACATACTGCAAATGAATGAGTATAAACAAATTCTTTTAAATGGAAAAAGCCAATTCATTGAACAGTAACAGATTAAGCAAGTGGTTTTACTGAAAACTCTGCTGGAAGATCATTTTTCGCAACTTGCTGCACTAAAAACTCTGCTGGAAGATCATTCTTCGCGACTTGCTTTACTGAAAACTCTGCTGGAAGATCATTCTTCGCGACTTGCTTTACTGAAAACTCTGCTGGAAGATCATTCTTCGCGACTTGCTTTACTGAAAACTCTGCTGGAAGGTCGTTCTTCGCAACTTGCTTCACTGAAAACTCTGCTGGAAGGTCGTTCTTCGCAACTTGTACAGTATTATTTGATACTGACACACCAAGTCCTAATACTAATAAAGCACTTGTGCTTGCTACGACTAATTTATTTTTCAAGTTCATTTAAATAACCTCCTATTATTTTTCGTATGGCTTCGTAACAACATCATATAACCTTAGACCCCCTCTGAATATTCGAATACGAATAATTATGGTATTTTACACATTATTTTCACTTTGCATGACTTTTGACTCGAGTCATATGTCCTGAATACTGTGTGTTTTTTACAAATCATCCGTCAATGTGTCGAACTTGTGTATGAAAATAGATTTTTTTGAATATTCCATCACGATGAAATTCCGTAACAGACAAAAAGAGAGCTCATCCAACTCCTACGAGTCGAACGAGCTCTCTTTATTTTGAGGATTGTCGTAACGCGATGACGTAAAAGATACCGAGGACGACAATCACACCTAGTAGTATTGAACTAATCGTCGTTCGCGTTGACGTATCCGGCATCCATATCCCAAGTCCTAAATTGATTGCTGCGATAATTAAGACGAGCCAAACAATCGTACGTGGTCGCATATCGATCTCCTTTCTGGTCTACTCTGCCGTCCGATCACCGAATATGCTATGGTGAAGATAACGAAGGAGGTTCTGTTTCATGAATAGACTTGCTGTATTTTGTGGTTCCAAAGATGGTGCTAGCCTAGTCTTTCGCGAGGCAGCGGGTACGCTTGGTCAAGCGCTCGCCGCGCGCGGCATCGGACTCGTATACGGCGGTTCCCGTGTTGGAACGATGGGGGCTGTCGCGGACGCTACGCTTGCTGCTCAAGGTCAGGCAATCGGTGTCTTGCCTCATTTTCTACAAGAAAAGGAACTTGCCCACCCCGGACTGACTGAATTGCATCTCGTTCCCTCGATGCACGAGCGGAAAGCGAAGATGTCAGAGCTTGCCGACGGATTCATCATTCTCCCTGGTGGTCCCGGTACGATGGAAGAGTTTTTTGAAGTCTTCACGTGGGCGCAACTCGGTCTACACGAAAAACCGTGCGGTGTACTCAATATCGAAGGATACTATGATCCCTTGATCGCTCTATTTGACACGATGGAACGTCAAGGATTCCTGATTCCGGAACACCGTGCGATGCTTATCGTCGAGTCAAATCCTGATCGTCTACTTGAACGCTTCGCGACGTATGAAGCTCCACACGTCAAAACCTATATGGATCGCTCACAAACCTGATGCAAACGGAGTCCTCGACTCCGTTTTTTTGTATGGATTCTCAGCTCTTCCGATTCTACTTCTCTCTCGTTACTCATTTTCTCTACACTGACGTAAGAATCCTACTTTACAGAACAAAAAAACCAGATGTAAATGCATCTGGTTTAACATTAAAAGAACTTCAAGATCGCGTCGCTGAGGTTCGTTAAAGACGGGGTCTCGTCAATGACCATCAAACTCCCTGCTGCGAGAACGATGAGACCAAGACCCGACAAAATCCAACCTGGGTGTTTGACCGTGTCCGCTGAATCTGCGTTTTCTTTACCAGACCGCGCATTCGCTGCTTGTTCTTTCAAGCGATCGCGACGGTATTGATGTTGTTCCTCTTTCGACCACTTCTTATATTCAGCGAGGAACTTCTTATACTCCGGCAAGACATCCTTCGTCGTTCCGTCGAGGCGGACTTGACCGTATTCGAGCCAGACGACCCGCTCACAGAAGCTCTTGATTTGCGAGAGCGAGTGACTGACGAAGATGATTGTCTTCCCTTCTTCCTTGAATTCGTTCATCTTATCGATACAACGGTTGTAGAAAGTTTGGTCCCCGACCGATAACGCTTCATCGACGATCAGGATGTCGGCGTCGACATTAACCGCGATCGCGAAGCCGAGGCGCGACTTCATCCCACTCGAGTACTTCTTGATCGGCTGATCGATAAAGTCACCGATATCCGCGAAATCGATGATGCCGGGCATCCGACGCTCGATTTCTGCGTCGTCCATCCCAAGCATGAGACACTTCAAGCGAATGTTCTCCCGCCCCGTCAGGACGTTCTTCAACCCTTGTGAGACGGCGATGATCGCAACTTCACCATTGATCGCGACGTCTCCTTCGTTTGCATAGATGATACCTGAAATCAAGTTCGATAACGTCGATTTACCGGATCCATTGATACCAACGAGTCCGACGACTTCTCCCGAGCCGATCTCGAGCGAGACATCCCGTAGTGCAGTAAATGTTTTAACGCTCTTGCTTTGATTCTTGAACAAGAGCTTGAATTTTTCTTTTGTAGTCGTGACCATGTCGAAGCGTTTCGTGACATGGTCGAGTTTAATCATAGACATGGCGATTTCCTTCCCTTAGACGAGCTCAGTGAATGATTTACGGAACTTGATGTGCAAGAATGTTCCCGCTGTGAACAACAGAAGCGTCACACTCCAGAAATACAGACCGGTCGGCCACTCCTGCCAGACCCAATGCCCTCCGAGCAAGCTCGCCCGGTATCCCTCGACGAGATAAAAGACAGGGTTCAAACGAAGGACGCCGTGTAAGAAGTCCGGGAACCGTTCAATGTTCCAGAGGATTGGTGTCATATAAAAGAGCATCCGCATCATCGACTGCAAGAAGAGCTGGATGTCTTTGACGAGTGTGATGAGTGTTGAAAAACAAAGTGAGAACGCATAGACGAAAATGTACGTCGCGATCATATAATACGGCAACTGGAGTAACTTCCATGTGATCGGGATACCGTTTGCGATGATGACGATGAAGACGATCAAGAGCATCGCAAAATGTTGATACATCCGCGATAGGATGACATACGATGGAATCGCGCTCATCGGGAAACGCATCTTCGTCACCATTGCGAGACGACTGTTGATCGAGTTCGATCCGCGTAGTAACGCGTCATTGATGAAGAACCAGACGACGATCCCGCAAAGGAGCCAGACGATGAATGGAATATCGCCATCCACGTTCTTATTCCCTTTAAGACCGACACCGAAGACGAACCAATAGATGAAGATTTGGAGACCCGGATTGAGGAGCTCCCATAAAAGGCCAAGGCGTTGCTCTGCATGCGCTGATTTGATTTCATATCGCGCCAACCGGCGAATCAAGGGGAAATTCTCCACCTGTTCCCGGATGATACTTCTCATTTCTTTCAGCATAAGTGTAAGTTCCTTCCGATTCATGATACATGTATTTTATTTTCATATTCGTTGATTCCACTCAAAAAAAGACAGATGCCGTCCGCGATTGCTCAAACGAACGCTCTCTCCGCGTGAACGGGACCTTGCCCGGTCGATTCCGACTCGCCTCCTTTGTCCACTCATTCGTGCATGCAGAAGCAATACTTCCTATATACACTTAATCAATTCTAGCTATCGTGAAAAAGCGTGTCAATGTATTGGACGAACCGACACCAAACTGTAGTTTTTCAGGCACGACAAAAACCGGCGGGTCCACCACCGGTCATCTCCTAGTTTGTTTCCTTACGCATGATTAAAATGTGGAAACTCAATCGTCGTCGGTGGTGATGCGAGCCCCCATACGAGGAGGACGGTGATCACACAAATAATGCCGACGAGGACACCGCCTCGAATCGTATCATTCATCTGTCGTTGCCTCTTTTCATCCGAACTGTCTGTATACTGATATCATACAATATTTAGCAATTCAGGACCACTAAAAAATCGACATTTAATGGGAATGTTTAACGATTGGTAATATTCTTTCGTTTCATTTTTATTTAAGACAAGATATAATGAAAGCGTTATCATTTATCTATGAAGGCGAACGTTCGGATTCTAAAGCTTACGAGCAAACGACTTCCGTGGGTTGTCTTGTCGTCGGACCTAAGAATTTACGTTATTTACAAAAGGTTCATCCCACGAAGCTTTCCGAACCCTTTATAGTAGAAGAAGAGGTCAACGATCGCATCCCGACCTTGCATTCATACCCCACTCTTGAAGGAGGATTTTTACGTATGTACAAATCAAAACCGCTTTACGCGGCAGCTGTTGCTGTCGCCCTGACGACATCGGCAATCGTGCCCGTTGCTCAAACGACAGTTTCGGCTGCAACACATGTCAAAGTCAAAACGGTCAAACTCAAGTCACTCGTCTTCACGAAAGGTGCTCCGGTCAAACTCCCTGCTACATATAAAGGTGAGAAGATCACGTGGAAATCTTACGATCGCCATGCGTTCAACCGTTATCAAACGGTCAAAGGCACATACGGCAAGAAAAAGAATCCAATCGAAATCAAAATCTACATTCAGAACTACGCAGTGAAGTTCGTCGAGAAGGTCGCAGATCAGACAATCTATGTCGATCAAAAACCAGAATTGCCGAAAACACTAGCTGTTCTTTATGCAACAGGTCGCATCTATGACAAGCCAGTCCGCTGGTCGAAGGTTGATACGAGCGAAGCGGGTGTGAAATATGCGGTCGCAAGTTATACGCGTCTTGGTAAGACGATTACATTAAAAGCAAAAATCACGGTGCTCGACGTCAACACGGATGACTTCTCGATCGGTTTGATGCATACGAACGACACGCATGCGAACCTCGATAAAGCACCGAAGCGGGCCACTGTCATTAAAGAACTTCGCTCTGCTTACCGCGCAGAAGGTAAACCATCACTTCTCTTAGATGCTGGTGATGTCTTCTCTGGATCACTCTACTTCAACAAGTTCCTTGGCCAAGCGGATCTTGAACTGATGAACTACATGAAGTACGACATGATGACATTCGGTAACCACGAGTTCGATCTCGGCGATACAGACAACAACATCGCTTTGAAAAACTTCGTCACGAAAGCGAAATTCCCGTTCATCACGGCGAACGTTGATTTCAGTAAAAACGAACTCTTCAACGGTCTACAAAAGAAAACGATCACAGCCGGACCAGAGCGTGGCAAAATCTATCAAGGGATCATCAAGGAATACAAAGGACAAAAAATCGGCTTCTTCGGTTTGACGACTGAAGAAACTGCTGATATCGCAAGCCCAGGTACGGTGGCGTTCGCGAACTACATCACGAGTGCGAAAGCGGCCGTGAAGAAACTCGAAGATCGTGGCGTCAATAAAATCGTCGCCTTGACACATATCGGATTCGATGATAACGAAGCAATCGATAACGATCAACTGCTCGCACGTAACGTCGATGGGATCGACGTCATCGTCGGTGGTCACTCGCATACGAAACTTGAAAAACCAGTCGTTGTCGACGAAACGGTCGTACCAGGCAAAACAGAACCAACGATCATCGCTCAAGCATACCAATACGGTGATTTCCTCGGAAATCTTGATTTGACGTTCGACTACAAAGGGAAGCTGACGGAGTACAACGGATCACTGATCGACGTTTCAAAAGCAGCTGAAGACGTTCGTGCAGCTGAAATCCTCAAACCATATGCCGATCAAATCGCTGAATTGAAAAACGAAGAAGTCGGTGCGAACATCGTTAATGCTCTTCCAAACCCACGTGGTGAAGTCAGTGTCCGTAACAGCGAAACAGCTCTCGGAAACTTGATCACGGACGGCATGCTCAAAAAAGCAAAAGAATACAATACAGATACAGTCATCGCGATGCAAAACGGTGGTGGTATCCGTGCTGCTATCGATGCCGGACCACTCACAGTCGGTGAAGTCTTAACGACGCTTCCATTCGGTAACACGCTTGCGACAGCTAAAATGACAGGAGAAGAAATTAAGGCTCTCCTCGAAATCAGTGTTGGTGTGGCACCGGTCGAAAACGGTGGCTTCCTCCACGTCTCTGGGATGAAGTTCGAATACGATAGCACAAAAGCTAAAGGCGAACGCGTCACGAAGATGGAAGTCAACAACAACGGCACATTCGAAGTCATCGATCCAGCGAAGACCTATGTCATCGCAACGAATGCCTTCACAGCTAAAGGTGGCGATGGTCTCACACCATTCGAGACAGCTTACAAAGCTGGTCGCGTCACAGACCTCGGTCTCTCGGACTGGGAAAACCTACGTGATTTCACGAAATCACTCGGTCAAGTCGACTACAAGATTGAAGGTCGCATCGTCGATACATCAAAACTTCCAAACTAATTAGACACAACAAACAACCGCAGGTCTTCTCGATTCGTTCGAGAACGCCTGCGGTTGTTATGTTATAGTGTCTGCGCTGAGTTTTGCTTCAACAGCTCAATGATTTCATCGAGTTCATACTCTTGTGCCAACATAAGTGGCGTAAAGCCATCCGCGTTTTTGATTGACGGATCCGCACCATGCTCGAGTAAGAGCTTGACGGTCTCTTTGCCTTCCCCTTCAACAGCATGATGAAGAGGCGTGAACTTGTCGGCATCTTGTTGATTGACCTTTTCGCCTCGCTTCAAGTACAGGTCGACGAGTTCATCGTTGTTACTGAAGACTGCCGTAATGAACGGTCGCTCGCCGAACTCATTGACAGCATCGACATCACTGCCTGCTGCAAGCAATTCCTTAAAGACCGATTCGAGTCCCGTGCTGGATTTACGATATCCGAGGTAATGCAACGCCGTATCGCCATCGGCATCGACTGCCTTCATATCACTTTCCGGAATCAGTCGATGTATGTCTTCGAGCTTCCCTTTTTGAATCGCTGCCATCAACTCTGTCTCGTTGAGATCCTGACCATTCGTCTTCGTCGTGGCGTTCTCGTCACTCGTTTCTTTTTTTGCCTCAATCGCCCCTTCGTCTAACAGCATACCTGCAGTCGTGCTGACAAGGAATATTGCCATTAGAATGCTACCTGCGACGACGAAGCCTTGACCATATCGAAAGAGTGGGCGCGGACGTTCGATTGGCTCACCCGTTAAGTGCAACCGTTCGAGTAAAGAAAGTTCGGTTCGTAACGCTTCATACAATAAGATGGAAAACGTCCGTCGCTGCCGTTTCTCCTCGATATAGACCTCTGTATCTGTCGTTGCTAGAAGTGTTGGTCCGAGCACATCCTCAAACATGGCTTGTCGCGCGTATATAGGCGAAATAAGTGGTAGGACCATCTGATGACGGGTCCGAGCACATGCCCGCATGTAAACCGGACGTAAAAACGGAATCCAGCTGCCAATCCATAGTAAGATTTGCTTTTCCTGATGGTTCCGTTTGATCCGTGCCAGTTCAAGCAACAACCGGAAACGACGCATCTCTGTCAACTCCAGATACGACGTCGGTAGGACGATCAAATACTTTTGGAATAGTCCAATGACGTGCGGTCGTTTCACGTCATCTTGGAAATAGATTTCTGGCATCCGCCATAGTTGCAACTGTTCTGTATGTATACGGACTTGCTCGAACAACTCTGGGAACTGCTCGGCACTCAAGCGAACCCCTTCACTTCGAATCCGTGACACCCGTTGCCACTGGCGTAACCAAAGTAGTAACAATAGGATCACTAGCGCAAACATGGCATAAATACCGCTCTCGCCGGTTTCAAACACTAACCCAATGATGCCACCCACTGTCAAAATGGCGATGCCTAACAACAAACTAAAGTAGACGGTTTCTTTGCGGGTCACCGCTTGCCTGATCCGGTGCGCGGGATCGATTCGTTCATGCATCTCCTGCTCCATGTGTCATCTCCCTCATCTGTCACGTAATTCATCGTTTTCTCTTCCTTCTTATCTTAACGGTTATTCCATTGAAGTTCCAAGGGAATCCTTTCCTGACATACCAAAAGACTATTCAGTTAACTTATATTTTCGTCAATCTGTTGATAACGCAATATTTTTTCCTTAATATTCATTATATATGTAATAAAATTTCATATATTCTATTTTAGAGCGGTTTTTGTTGATTTTTCAGCATTTATACGCAATTCACACAATAAAACAACCTGCCATTCGGACCACTAACATTTTATTAACAGGTAGGACAAAAGTCGCTTTTTTAGATTGCAGAAAAATTTGGAATACCATATAATAACTAACAGAAAGAAGAATATGGGAGTGGTTTTCTTGGGTTTATTTAATTTAATAAAAAAGGACTATACCGTCCAGTATCAAGTATTACGCGGAGATGAGATCGTTGATACGGATCGACTCAACATCCGGGCAGGCGATCACACGGCAGCACGAAAGAAAGCAGACAACATGTTAAGAAAAGAATTCGGACGTACTCAGTATAAGATTGAATGGGTACAACGGTTCTAATCGCTAAAATAACCCATCGCCTCAGTCATGATGATTGAGACGATGGGTTATTTTCATGCATGCTTTTGTTCTTGCTCCCGTACGATTCGATCAGCTTTCAAATAAAGACGGATTGCTGTGTACAAAACGATACCAATCAGTGCACCACTGCCATCGATCAACACATCACCGACAAGTGGCGTTCGTCCACCCGTCAATTGTTGATGGAACTCATCTATGACACCAATCGTCATCGCCGTCGTGAAGGCAAAGAAGGCAGCTGGTAATGCTGTGTAGCCTCGTCCACGTAAGAAATGAATGATACTGACCCCAAGGATGAAGAACAATCCAGCGTGCATTCCCTTTCGAATGAAAAACTCAAGGAACGCCGCAGGTCCAAGCGATGCGACACTGATCGGAACTTCGTAATGGAACGATACGAAGGAAAATGCATACACCCAGTCGAGTGGGATATGCTGCGTCAAAAACGGAATCAAGGATTGTTGCTGGTACGTCATCGAACTGAAGACGAATAAGGAAAGTAAGATGGCTCCTCCTATATAAACGGAAATGGGTATCCGGCGCATCCTGCACTCTCCTTTCTATTAGTACATCCTACCATGGATGCTCATCGTGAACATACGCCAAAAGGCGGACTTATCTTACTCTCATTACCTGTTGATTCCCTCTTTTGCTTCAAACACAACAAAAAACACCCCGTCCTAGTGGATGAGGTGCAGGTCCTTACAACGATGACGTCTTTGGTTCGCGTAAGAGGTGTTTGATGTCATGGAACGTCACAAACGTTCTGTTCTTCGCATCGTATAGTTTATAGCGAAGCGACTTCAGACTCGAGAATAAACCAATCTTCGTCGCCTTCTGAAGCGGTGGCGTCGAGACGTGTGCTTTTTCGAGATGATAGTTCGGAACACGTGGGCTGAGATGGTGGACGTGGTGGAAGCCGATGTTTCCTGTCACCCATTGCAAGACCTTCGGCAACTCGTAATACGAACTACCTTCGATTGCCGCCTTGACGTAATCCCATTCACTCTCATCCTCGAAGTACGAGTCTTCGAACGTATGTTGAACGTAGAATAACCAGATTCCGAGGACGCCTGCTGTGAACATCGTCGTTCCTTGGATGATCAAGAAAGCTTGCCAACCAATGAAGTAAATCAGGATACCGTACAGGACGATAAGCGACGCATTGATGACATGTGTGTTGATGCGTTCTTTTTTGCGAGCATCCTTCCGGTTGAAGCGGCTCGAGACGAGAATCAACAAGAGCGGTCCAAGACCAAACATGACGAGTGGATTCCGGTACAGACGATACTTGAGGCGTGTGAAGCGTGACGCTTCGATGTACTCCTCAATCGTCATGACCCAGATGTCACCGACACCACGCTTATCGAGATTTCCACTTGATGCGTGATGGATCGAATGCTCTCGCTTCCACTTCTCATACGGAAATAACGTCAAAATCCCGGTGATCGTACCGACAATCGCATTCGCCTTCTTATTCTTGAAGAATGAACCGTGCGTACAGTCATGGAAGATGATGAACATCCGGACGACGAATCCAGCGGCGAGGATCGCCAAAGGAATCGCGAGAAACACAGATAGCTTCATGGCCTGATATGCCAGAAACCATAGGACGAGAAATGGCAGGATCGTGTTGATCATCTGCCGGACGCTGGCTTTGATGTCTGCCTTTTCAAACGGCGACACATGTTTGCGCAGCTGGGCAATCTTTTCTTTACTCATAGTGGTGCTTCCTCCTCGGGTTGTTTCAGCGTTCACGACGCTAAGTAAAATGGTGAAACTAAATATGAAACCAGTGAGCGATGGTCGTGACGGTGCCTCTACAACACGATTCAAAAGCGGCACTCTAATTGTTTAGCGCTAAAATATTTTTGTTACCAGGTAATTATAGCACATATTATAAATTGGCTCCGGATTATTTTAAAAATAAAAAAAGCAGAGACAAATGCCTCTGCTTACTCGATCGATTTGAGTGGATTGACTGCTGGTCCTTCTAGTACCTCTCCTGTCGGACCAAATCGTGAACCATGACACGGACAATCCCATGACCGTTCTGCCTCATTCCATTTCGTATCGCACCCCATATGGGTACAGGTCGTCGAGACGAGATGAAGGTTCCCTTCCGGATCCCGGTACCCACCGACCGTCTTGCCGTGATGGGTGACGAGTCCCCCTTCGTCCGGCTGTAACTCGTCAGCACGACGACGTGCTTTCGTCAGCTTCCCTTTGACGAGCTCGATGGCGACGTCCGCGTTGTTCTTGACGAACTGCGTTGCGTCCTTCGTCTTTAGCTTCGAACGGTTTGGGTCAAACAAATGACGATAACGGTTAGCTGTTCCCGTCAATAAATCGCTCAGCAACAATCCGGCTGCGATACCGTTCGTCATCCCCCACTTCGCAAAGCCGGTCGCAACAAATACGTTCGGATCATCCGCCGTCATCTGTCCGATATAGGGAATCTTATCGAGTGTGATCAAGTCTTGCGCTGACCAAAACTGCTCGAACGCCTCGACATGAAACTCACTTCTCGCAAAGTCAGCAAGGTGCTCATAGCGTTGCATCGTCTCCGTCTCGTGACCGGACAAATGATTCTCACCACCGAACAGACCAAGCAGACGACCATCTTCTGTTCGCGTGTGACGCAGAGAACGACTCGGTTGATCGGCACTCATGAACATACCGTCCGGAAACGTCTCATCGACCTGACCCGACACGATATACGAGCGATGGACTTCGAGTTTTGAGAAGTATAATCCCTTGAAGTCATGAAACGGAAAATGGGTCGCGATGACGACCTTCTTCGCCTCGATCTGGTGACCGTTCTCAAGGATGACAGTTGGCGTTCGATTTGATTCGAGCGATACGGCACGTGTCTGTTCATACACTTTCCCACCTTGGTGGACGATTTGTTGCGCGAGGCATTGAAGATATTTCACAGGATGGAACTGCGCTTGGTTGCGCAGGACGACGGCTTGTTTTACATCGTACGGCAACTTACTTCGGACCTCTTCCGTCGCCTCGCCACCGTTCAACCCTAAGCGTTCATAGGCACGGCCTTCTCGTTCCATCGCCTGCTCTTTTGATGTTGTAGCGTAGAGATAAGCGTCTTGTGTTTCAAGTTCGCAGGCAATGTCGAGTCGTTCCACCTGATGACGTAAAAAAGTGATCGCTTCCTCGTTCGCTTCATAATACAGTCGCGCTGATTCCTCGCCGACGGTTCGAATCAGCGTGTCATAGATCAAACCGTGCTGTGAGGAAACTTTAGCCGTCGTATAACCCGTCGTGCCGGCAGCAACGTCACCTGCTTCGATCACGGCGACATCATATCCCCGTTCCGTCAATTGCATTGCCGTGACAAGTCCAGCAATCCCAGCCCCAATGACGACGACATCATGCTTAGCATCTTGATTTAAAGCAGGATAGGAAGTAGCAGGTGCGCTTTGTTTCCAATAAGACGAGGGAAATCCAGATAAGTAAGGCATCAAAAAACTCCTTTCAAAAAAATACGACAGATCGACATGCTTAATCGTTCCCTGAACGACGCAAAAACATGCTTAAATCATATTGTTTTAAAAAGAAGCTCTAATTCAAAGGAATTAATTTACTTTAATGAAAAATAATATGGAATAATTAGGTTTATTCTCATTTATACTAAGGTTAAGAAGCATAAGAGAGGAGTTTACTTGATGAAACTGGGGCGCCATATAATTGAGACCTTTCGTCGTTTTACGCTTGCAGCAAGTATTGATGAATACGACCTTGCAAGTGTGCTGACAAAGGAAATTCCAGAACTGACAGATATCTGCGTCACGATTCGACCGACGCACCTTCACCTTCAAGCCGCTGTACCGTTGACACGTTATGGTCTAGAGCGTGACTTACCGGTCGAATTGACGCTCCAATTGCGGGCAGTCGATAAACGCACCATCACGTTCGAAGTCTTTGATGTCTGTCCTCATGATACCGAATCCTTTAATGAAACCTATCTCATTCGTCCACCTTATCTGCGTTATGCAAATCGACTTCTGACCGTCGATCTTTCCTTCTATTTTCCTTTCCGTCATGCCCGTTACCGTTCGATTCGTCACGTTAAACTGGAAGAAGGTTTTCTGCTTGCTTATTTGTCTCACTAAACAAAAAGATCCTCTTCCGAATCAATTGGGAAGAGGATCTTTGATTAACGAATTTTAAAGTAAAGCTTCGTTTGTAAGCCGTAGTTATACTCTTGAAAATCCCATGTTTCGTTTCCGGCTTTTAATGCGATACGATGATAACCGTTCCAATCAATTTTACTCGGTCCACTTCTAAGCGTCCGATAAAGATACTGGGATTCGTCCTTTGGATCTTCCCGAACGATTGCAAAAGTATCTCCTTTTTTCAAACTAACGTGACGAGATGTGCTGAAATACCCCTGTTTCCCTGTGCGGTTCAGCTTCAGTAATTTCGTCACCTTACCTGCCAGATCACGATCATCCTGACCATTCCCTATCCGATGCTTCCATCGTTTATCTTCAAAACGGTACGTGTCATAGACGATTGAGGCTGTTCCAGCGTATAGGGTGTTATTTTTAATGACGACTTGTCCAAAAGCATAACTTTTATTGGGTGCCAGTAATCGTTTGACGTGTTTTCCATCGAGTGAACCAACAACTTCAGGAATGATGATCCCTCCACTACCAAAGGCGGGACCAACGACTAAATGTTCCAGTTCATTATCCAGTAGTTTTCCTTTATCAAAAACAAAAGATAGACCTTGCTGATCATACGAAAATCGTTTATAAATCGTCTTCCATTGTTTCGCCTTCTTTTGATAAGTTTGTGCTCTGTACACGACATCCTTCAACCCGACTCCACGCTCGTAAATCGTGAATGTCTCTGGCATCTCGTTTCCTAACAAACGAACTGTCACGACTTCGCTGGCTTTATATCCCCCCGCTAACTTGCTTTTCTTCAACAGTTTCACCTGACGGATTAATTCCGCTTGATTACTTGCGCTTGCCTGAACAGGTAGTGATTCAATCAGGAGAAAAGTGAAACACAGAAATATCGCTACGACTAGATTTAATGGATTTTTCATTATTTCATCTCCTCTTCACAAGTGGGACTGTTCCATATTTAGAACAGTCCCACTTTCGTCAATTACGGTTTCGTTCCAACGACATGCACCTTCCGGATGACAGTTGTCTGATTGCCTGAGGCATCTTTTATCGAATAGAGGATCGGATAAATACCTTTTTTAGAAGTATTGACGGTTCCTGAAATCTGAAGCTTTTTCGTCAAATCTCCGTCTACTTCATCAAATGCGGTCACGCCACGCTTCGGTCGGAACGTTTCATTCATCTTAATCGTCACATCATCTGCTCCTGAAATAGTAGGACGTGCTTGATCTTTGACGATGATCATTCGCTTGACTCGACTGTAGTTCCCCGCAAAATCACTAGCCCGATACGTCAACCAGTAACGACCTGGACGATTCACATCCACTTCTCCTTCAAGCTCTAAGCGGTCTGTAATATCACCGTTCGTCTCATCGATTACACGTACATCCCGGAACGGTTGGAATCGACGTCCTGCAGGAATCGTCTTTTCTAACGCACCTTGAATGCGTGGAGCGATGACATCATCAACCGGAATCATGATGTCATAGACTACTTCTCCTTTTTTATCTTTCACTTCAAAGAAGACAGTTGTTCCACCAACTAACACGACATCTTTCATCGTGAATTTACCCTGTGTATTTGCTTGAACCGTTCTTTGTTCTTGTCCGATTTGAGCAGTCACTGTGAATCCTGATTTCGTCTTGCCAGAAATGAGGCTTGATCGATTGTTCAGACCATCTACTTGAAAATGAACGGATGGCTTGGAGGGTTCAACAATGACTTCATATCCGCGGCTTCGATTACCTGCCACGTCTTTAACGTAGACCATTAAATGCGTACCGATGCTCTGACGTGGCAAATCGATGTAATACATATCAGCATAGCGACTCGGACCGGTATGACGCATAGCAATCCGTTCCTGACCGCGATACACTTCGATGATCGTATCTTCTCCTTCCGTCGCGACAGGTAACATCGTTTGTGTTTCTGGTAATTTTCCGACATGTAGGACTTCAGGTGCCGTCACATCGTTTAACCAGACGATTTTCGTTTCGCTGGCACGTTCTCTACCTACGTTTGCTTCGATTTTGACATGTTTTCCGCTATCCGGATACTCAAAATCAATCGTAAACTTTCCGAATTCGTCAGCCGTCGCTTCAAATCTCTTTTCTATGAATAGTTCACTTGTGACCGTGACATCTGCAAAAGGTTCAGTCGTTCCTGTGATTCGAAGCTGATCATCATTGATGGACGTTGGGACATCGAGATAAACGCTCTGTTGTTCCTGCACCTCAAGCGTACTACTCGTCTCTTGGTCATTATAAGTGGCGTTCACAGTCAAGACAGTTCCTGTAGTTTGCTGCGGAATGTCAGATTCGAATTGACCATTTCCA
Source organism: Exiguobacterium sp. KKBO11 (assembly GCF_001644945.1). Taxonomy (NCBI): domain Bacteria; kingdom Bacillati; phylum Bacillota; class Bacilli; order Caryophanales; genus Exiguobacterium; species Exiguobacterium sp. KKBO11. The sequence goes on along the minus strand of NZ_LUCU01000011.1, from coordinate 198,157 downwards.
TCCACTGTTGCCTCGGCAAGTAGCTGAAGACCACTGCGAAATTGGAGCTTCATCCCCGGTACTCCAGCTCCTTTGACTTTTGTTTCCGACTGCGCGAGCGGATTCACATGATAAAACGAATAGTCGCGATGTCTCACTTCTGAGCGATTTCCTTCTCGATCAATCGTCACATACTTGAGCTGCGTCGTCCGATTCAAGAAAATCGGATTTCCCGAGTAATATTTGTGGCTATCCTCGGTCGGTTCAGATCCATCTCGGGTATAGTAGACACTTTGGTTCGGTTCTACAGAAAATGTGACGAATTGAGGATTGCTATAGATACCGCTTTCTAGATTGATTCCTGCTTCTTGAAGATGCAACTGTTCGATTTGTGCGTGAGCGACTTCGGCTCCTGAAAATGGTGCAGATAACATCAATGATGTGACGAGTGTCGGTACGATGAATGCTTTCCACGAAAAATTCGACATGTGTTTGCTCCTCTTCGTTTTATATGGACAGAACTAAAATGAATATATATTCCATTTAATTCTATAATATCGATAACAGGAAAATGCCCTCCATTTCGTTACTTCTATCAATAGAATCTTAAGGATTTCAGTAGTACCTAGACGATTTTTTCAATGTATTACGAATGATTTTGAATAGTCCTCTTTTTCAAAGCAGTTCATTTCCATCACTACGAAAAAGCGGTCTTCACCTTCTCCGAAGGGACGACCGCTTTTTCTAACATTCCATTATGAACTCAACTTATCCGCTTGACGCTCCAGCAGTCCGAGGCGACGAATCTTTTTCTCCTCGACGACGGCGACGATCGCGAGGGCGATCAAACCGAACAGTAACGCCGCATTGAAGATGACAAATGTATCACTCCAGCCGTGTAACGTAACCGAACCAATTGTTAGACCGTTCGTTTCCGGATCAGCGATTTTCGCTAGACCGACTTTTGCGATTGAATCACCGAACAAGTAACCGAACGTACCGACCATCCCGTTCGTGACCGTTGTCGCTTGTTTTGGTGCGAAGCTGATGACCGAGACACCGATCAAGAGCTGTGGTCCGTAGATAAGCGCACCGAGTGCAAATAGTGACGCGTAAATCATAAGTTCACTCGTACCGTAACGATAACCGAGGACCGCGACGGCCGTCAGTAAAAGACAGATCGCTGCGACGAGCGCCCGGCGTCCTTTCAGTAAATCGGACACGTAACCCCAAATCATACTGCCGCATAAGGCGCCGATCTCAAAGAAGAAGATCGTATTGACGGCACTCTCCGTGCTGAAGTGCAAGTGTTCCGTGACATAGAGCGGCGCCCAGTTATCAATCCCGATTCGGACGATGTAAACGAAGACGTTCGCGATACAGAGCGTCCAGATCCAGGGGTTCGAGATGACGTACGTTTTGAAGATTTGCCATTTTGTCATACTTTCAGCAGCGATATTTTCCGGTTCAATCGGTTCTTCGAAGATTTCTTCACTTCGATTCCACCCGAGTTCCTCCGGATCATCCTTCCCGATGAACAGACCGACGATTCCGATGACGAGCGCGATCGCAGCTGGGAAGATGAACATCCCGACGACACTTCCGTTGAAGAAGACGTTCGCTCCCCACAGTGCGAGACCACCGGCAATCGCTCCACCGATGTTGTGCGAGACGTTCCAGAAGCCGAGGTAGCGCCCACGTTTTTCAAACGGTGTCCAGCGAGCGATCGTCGAATACGACGATGGTCCCCCGACCGATTGGAAGAACCCACTGAGTCCCCATAAAACCATCAAGAGACCGACCGGACTTCCGCCGGCACTCATCAAGAGTCCCATCGCGGTGACAATTAGAGAAGATAAGATCAATAAGAACGAGATGACACGTTTCGTATTTTTCCCGTCAACGAAATAACCGAGCAATGTTTTCCCGATTCCGTATGTAATCGAGAAGGCGAAGCCGATATAACCGAGTTCCGTCGTCGTAAAACCTAGTTCTTCCTTCAAGAGCGGTTGCGCTGCCTTGAAGTTGTTCCGGATGAGATACATCGCCATATATGAGAAGAAGACGACTAAGAATGCCTTTAAGAATTGTTGTAACCATTGTTTCCGTTGTACTTCGATTGGTATGCCGGCATTCGGCAATTTTTTGATGCTGAAGAAGCCCATCTTCCATTTCCCCTATCTGAATCAGAGTCTTCGCATCATTTGTCCTGGAGCTGATTGAATCGACGAAGATAGTCCCGGTAATCGGTGACGATATCCTGTCCGACGTTTTTCTGGATTGGTTGTGTCTTCGCGATCGCATAGGTCGGCGTACCGAACGAGACTTTCCGTAAGATTGCTTGACCGTCCGCTGAAAGCACGAAACGCATGAAGGCATTCGCCTGCTTTTGTTGCGTCCGTCCTTTCAGCTTTGAGATCCCGTTGATCGAGTACGTATCGAGTGGGATGCTTTTGACTGGATAATGCTTTTCGCGTAGCGATTGTTGATCCCCGATAAAATTGACCCCAAGCATCGCTTCTCCACTGGCGACGTACGACGTCGGTGCAAAGCCGTTCGCCGTGAAGAGTCGCGTTCGCTCGATTAGCTCGCGTAAGACATCTTCCGCCTTCGTTCCGTATCCGTCAAAGACCGCTTGCAGGATCGTCGCACCGGTACCGGAATGGTTCGGATCCGGCAAAATCAACTCGTCCTGATACTGCTTCGCCGTCAAGTCAGCGAGTGTCTTCGGATATGGTGCCGCCCCGAACCGGTCGTTCCAGACGTCCGTATTGATGACGATCGCGAGGCGTTCGACTTCGTAGCCGATCCAGTAGCGGTCCGGATCCTGTAGTTCCGCTTGATCCATGTCGCTCGGGAACGGTGTCGACAATCCGCGTTGCTTGAGCGTCTGGTGGGCATCCCACGTTCCGCCGATGATGACGTCGGCGCGCGGATGATCCGCTTCCTTCGTCACACGTCGTACGAGTTCTTCCGTAGACAGGCGGACGAACTCGTACGTACAACCTGCTTGTTCACAATATGATGACAGCAAGGCGCGACCGATGTCCTCTTTCGCAGAGACATACGCCGTCAAATGCGGAACGGTTTCCCGTGCAGCTGTTCCCTGCTTCGTCTGTTCATTGTTGCGGACGATCCAAATGCTCATGAGACAAATGATACTCAGCAAGAAGAGCATTCCTTTTCTCATCGATCTGCCTCCTTCCCGGTCGGCAGGAGTTGTCCTTTTAAATAGAAGGTGTTTCCATTGTCATCATCCATGTACTGGACGCTGAACAATGTCTCATACACAGTAATATTCATTAGGTTGGCACGCGTATTCTGCTCATTCTTGTACCGCTGGAGCTTGAGAATGCGCGGCTGTCCCTGACTGGCATCGAGTGCTTGACCGACTTCTTCATAGTCCGTCATCGGCTCCGCCTGCGCCAGGCGACGCTTAACGTCTTCTCGCTCACGTGCAGTCAAAGAACGAGACCGTCCTGCTGCATACACGGTTACGACTTCCCCCTCAGCGAACTGACGCGCGAGCTGTTCTGGTTCGTGATAGGCGTTCAAGAAGCGTGCTTTTAATGTCGTCGTCTGAGTGCTAGGACGTTGTGCGACACATTTTCCATTTAGCGTCATACTCTCTCCGAGAGAGAACGTCCATGTCGTTCCGTTCAAGAAACGGAGCGTTCCGGTAAACGTCGCCGTACCCGCCGGACAAGTCCCGTTTGTCACCGTCTTCATTTGCTTCAATAGCGTCGTGATGCGCTGAACTTCCGTTCCGTCTTCTACCGTCTGCTCCCCCCATGCCCGGTGACGTAACGTCAACTCGGTCGGGAGCGAGTCATCGGAAGCATTCAGTCGTTTCGGTCCATCGAGGACGTGTAAGCGTCCGAAGACCGTCTGCTGAAGCAAAAGAAGACCGAGGGCAAACAAGATGCCCATCAGGAAGAGATAAGCGATGGTCGATGCTTTCATGATTCCTCTCCTTGCTTGATTCTTAGATTACGGGGCAATTGTTTCGTAAATCCGGTCGAATTGTTTCGTAAATGTATCATTTGTAAGCGATTACATTAAGTCTGATTCGCTAATCGAAAAGTTAATGTGATACGTGTGCCGCTTACATCGCTTTCCAGTGCAAAATCGCCACCTTGTTCCTGCATCAGACGTCGGCATAGCGGTAGACCGAGTCCATTCCCACTCGCCGTCGTCAGACTATGCTGCTCCTTCTCCCATTCGGCAAGCACTGCTGGATCAACACCGATCCCATCATCCGTCATGATGAGTCGGAGGGTCGTATCCGTACTGACGCTCGAAAACGTCACCGTCATCGCGTCACTGTATTTGACGGCATTCTCGAGAAGATTCAACAAGACTTGTTTCGTCTGGTCCGGTTGCCCAAGCACGTAGATCGGTGGAACATATTGTTTAACTTGAATCCCTTGTCCTTCAAGACGCAATTGCATGATGAATAAGGCGTCGGCAAGCAAGGCGTCGAGCGCGAACATCGTCGACGTCATGTGACGTTCGTTGCGCTGTTGTTTCGCCTGTTCGAGATTATGCGAGACGAGTCGTAACAAGCGCTGACTCTCGACTTCGATGTAGTGATAACAGTGCGCCGCTTCCTCCGGTGGCAGCTTGGGGATTAATTCGACATAGCCCATGATCGCCGTCATCGGTGTCCGGAGCTCATGAGTGATGTGATCAATGAACGTCTGTTGGTCGCTTCGTTGTTGTTCGAGTTGTCCAATGTTGTGCTGAATTGCGTCAGCAAGCGTCGAGAAGTCCGCTGCCAGTCGGTTCAATTCCTCATATGGATACGCCGGTAGCGCATGCGCATAGTGTCCTTTCGTCAAGGCGTGCGAGACACTCCGTAAATCATCGATCGGTCCGATTAACGTCTTTGCCATCCGACGCGCTGTCCAAACAGCAATTACGATCAAGATCAGAAAGACGCCCGTGAAGACATAGGTGAATTGCCGTAGCAGTTCGGCTTCCGTCCGCAGATCAACAAGAAAACGGACCGAGCCGATGACGTCCGTTTTGCCATACAGCGGACTCGAGAAGAACAGCACGGGAACATCGGTTTCTTTCAAAAAGAGATAACTCGACTTCCCTTTTAACGCTTGATCGATGTCTCCCGCGAGGAGCGGCAATTGATCCCGTTCCGAATCAGCGAGTAGTTCTGCATTTGGTCCAAACAGCTGGACGCGCGCATCGAAGCGGTCCGCGAGATAGGAAGCGATCGGGACTGCCGTATCGGCGAGCGAGTCCGTCTCTTCACTTGCGAGGTAGTTCATCGTGTAGAGCTCCGCTTCCCGACTCAATTTTTGGACGGACTCGACGGCGTTCTCGTATAGGTTCGATTGGATGAAGGCATAGAGAATCAAGAAGAGGACGAGCAATGCCGGAACGAGGAGCAAGACGAAGTTTTCCGTGATGACCTGGCGTAGCTTCATGCGTCGACCCACTTGTAGCCAACACCGTAAATCGTCTTGATCCGTTCGCCTTGTGCTCCGAGTTTCTTCCGTAAGCGCTGGACCATGATATCGACGGCGCGGGTCTGACCGGAGAAGTCAAAGCCCCAGACTTGTTCGAGCAGTTCATCTCGCTCAAAGACCCGTTTCGGATGCGTTAGGAAAAGTGCGAGCAATGCATATTCCCGGTACGTCAGTGGCAATGGTTGACCGTTGAGTCGAATGACCCGTTCTTCGGGATCAACAGATAAGAATGGATCAGTCGCGACAGGTACGGGTGGCGCAACCGTCTTCGTGCGTTTCAATAGATTTTTGACACGCAAGACAAGCTCCGTTCCATTGAATGGCTTCGTCATATAGTCATCTGCTCCGAGCTGCAGACCAATAATTTTATCGTTCATCTGATCACGTGCTGTCAGCATCAAGATTGGTAAGTCAGGCGTCGTCTGTCTCAGTTTTGGAATCAAATCGAAACCGGTCGTATCCGGTAGCATCAAATCGAGGACGATCAAATCAAAGGTTTGTGTTGCCTGCAAGGCGATTGCTGCTGCTCCATCAGCTGCCGTCTCGACCGTCTGACCATCAAGCTCGAGTTGCAGTTTGACGAGATGCCGGATACTCGCCTCATCATCAATGACAAGAATATGCATGGGAATTCCTTCTTTCTGGACAAGTTTTCTGTCCCCTAGCGTATCATGAAATCGTTTGCAATCACACCGAGAGAACAAATGCAAAAACAACAAACAATATTACAGACGATGAATCTGTCATTTGAAGCGATTCGAGATTTATTCTTATCAGATTATGACAAAAGAACTTTAGCTACAGAATCGAATTTTGATGACATCCATCCTCAATGATCGTATCAGCATAAAAAAATACCCCTTGATCATTAAATGACCAAAGGGTATCAAAAAACCTTCTTATTCCATTACAAAATAAAATATTAAACTACTCTATCTCTTACGGTATGTGGAACAACTTCAGTTTCTCAACTGGGAGACGATGTTGTCGTTAGATAACTCTTTCTTCATTTTCCGAGTAATCAATAGCTTCACGAATCGTTTGTTCAACATGATCAAGAGTGACAATAGAACGACTAATCCGGCGACCATTATCAGCAGTGGCTGCATCCCCGTGTATTTCCACATCCCTACTGCAAATAATGCAATCAGAGCATAGGAGTACATATATATTTTTTTATTCATGGATTCGATGGTGGAGTAAAATTGTCGAGTAATTTCTTTACTTGATAATCCGTTGATATACAACGATAACAAGTCTCTGTTTAACGTCTTGATCAGTGCATTCAAGCTATTTCTATAGAATACAAAGACGATAGCAAGCAACACTACTTGGAAGAGGATCAACAGATACATCGACATTTTTGAACCCGTTACCAGCTCTTCTAATCCTTCCGCCTGATAATATACATATGCTTTTTCTTCATCAAACATGCTATTAAAATCTTGTACGAAATCATAGATATACTCTGTTTTCGTGATGTTGACTAATAGCGACTTCGTACTTGAGTAGTTATCTGATTTACTTATTTCCTCTGCCAATTTTGCGCTAGTTTGAGGCGCTAAATAGCATTTATCCTTTAAAAAGAAAATACCTGACCCTTTATAGTAGGATTGTTTTAAGGACAACGGCTTGTTCTTCATATCAGTGAACTTCAACTTACTTCCTTTAAAAGAGTCAGGTAGTATGATTTCGTTCCCTTTAACCGATTTATGATAATTGATGGCATCTCGCGTCGTAGGACTCAGCGTCAGACAGTTCATGAAATCCTGATCCCCATTACCATCTGAATACGATAATGGGATCTCATATTCGTACGATAAATCTTTAACATGATCCATCTTCTTTATCTTTTCTGTATCATATGTAAATTCACCGGTTTTAGTGTAACCGTTGATGAGTACCATTGAAAGTCGCTCATTATTTAAAATGTTATTTCGAATATTTTCTGTTGAGATAAAGATTGTAAAGACAGAAAACAACAGTAAAATGATGAGCAGAAAATTTAAAGTAGTTAATTTTTTCAACTGTTTCATATACTTCTTCTTCATATAATGAAAAACGGTCATTTTCATACTGCAATTCCTCTATTCAATTCAGTGAAATTAAATGTTTGATCTGATTGACTAACCACATAATTAGAATGCGTAACGATTAAGATGATTTTATCGGATTTAATTTCTTTTAGTAAATTCATGATCATTTCAATGTTTTCCTTGTCTAGATTATTCGTTGGTTCATCTAACAAAATCAATTTGTATTCAAAAATCATGACTTTTAAGAAAGCAGCCCGTTGCCGTTCTCCTCCTGAAAGATGATTGACAGGGACATCCAGCTTCTTCGACATCCCGATTTTTTCACTGTATCGCTTTAATCTTTCTTCATCGATGTTTTGATGATTAATTAACGATATGATTTCAAGGTTTTCACGTACGGTTAATGCTTCAATGAGATTTAAATCTTGAAAGAAATAAGCGATTTGTTTACGTGCCTCATCAATCTTTCCTTTATTTGAAAAATCTAGCGTTTGGTCGAACAATACTACTTCTCCATGCGTAGGAGCCTGTATCAACGACAAGATATTAATTAAAGTCGTCTTACCACAACCACTTTTACCAAAGAGTGAATAAATGCCTGGCTTTTGTATTTCTAAAGAGAAGTCATCTAGAATCTTTTGACTTCCATAGCTGAAACTTATGTCATTTACGTTTATTGATATCATCGATTTATCGAAACCTCCTAGCAATTTTGTCACCCTCTAAAATATTTAAAACATTATTTAAATAGACACTCGTTTCGAATGAATAGTTTCCCGCTTTCTCACAGTAACCAAGACCGCATTCCTTCTTCTTTAGATGGTTTTTGATTTCCTCTACATCCACCTTGAGTTCATACTCCATGGCCAAACTGCTATACAGATTCAAAACGACATAATCATCTTTACCGTCATATTTCAAAACATTTGGTAATAATGACGTCACTTCCTTTTTTTGCGAAGAGGTCAATGTTAAGCTATCATAAATCAACAACTTTGTTAATAATTCATTTTCTTGCAAAAGTGTTTCCTTCTTAAAAAGTGCTTTATCATCTTGGTTTTTTCCACAATAGTATCGTTCCGATAGATTATGTAATGTTTCACAATTAATATCTGGAAACGCACTTAAATCTCGGTTCTCATTTTTAAAGATTCGATCTATAAAGGATATGTAATAAAGATTTTGCTGTGTCTTTTTTTCACTTTCTAAGAGACTATCTAGACGCGAATTAATCACTTCGATATATTGTTCCGGATGCTTCAATTGGTTACTAGCGAATAAGTTAGACATCAGATATAGATTTCGAATACTGTCTAAGGAATGATAAAAGCTAGTATATGGCTTATTTTGATTTAATAAGTTTACGAATGCCTCTTTTTCTTCCCTTTTCATAACCATCTCAGCAATATTTAATTGAGTCCAGTATGTGATTTCATCACAAAAAAGTAGTGTAATCTGATTTTGCTCATTTTGATAGAGCGATTGAAGATCATCTACCTTTATTCCCCATTTATGAATATCGTTTAATTTTAATGCTGCATACAATAAGATTGGCTGATTCGGATCCATCAAGTCTTGATTAGAGTATTCGTCAATGATTGTTTTTATCGATTCTTTTGTCGGAGAAGTGCTTTTATTAGAATCAAGTTCAAGCGAAAGAAGTGAAAAATATAAATATTCGATTTGATCGCTTTGAACGGGTTTTCTCATTTGATGTAGATGCTCTTTTATATCTTGATTCATCCCTGCTTCTTTGATTGAATCAATAGTTTCATACAAAAAATAGAGATCAAAAAATGAATCGATTTTTGATATTTGTTTCCGATTCAATGTAGCTTCACCTTTAAGTTGCATAACGATCAAGTCACAATAAAATTTATTAATTTTTTTATTACATTTTTGAATCGAATAGTTCTGTGATTTCTTATCAACAAAACGATAGGTGCTGTTATTTTTTATGGCTGATGATTCACTGAACTGACTATCGACTTCAAAGACAGATCCTCCATCTGATGACTTTAGATAAGACGAGGCTGTTTTTATTAAGTTTGAATTATGTATATCTCGATTGAGGAACGCTTCACCTTGACTACAACCAGCTAATATGAATAAAAAACTGATACAAAGAAAGGTTAATTTTTTCATATGATATCGATCTCCTGTTCATAATGCGGAAGGTTGGTGTAAAAGGAATGATTAGATTATGTGTGAATGATTAAATTTTTGCAGTAGCTGTATACGTTCGGTTGCTATGCTCCACATGTGTAGTTGTTGACATTCCTAAATACATGATAAATCCACTACCGCATACATTTCCCGAACTATAATATGTTTTACTTTTTGTTGACTTTGAATATCCTGGACTTGTTCCACTACCGCTAACACCGACACCACCGAAAGAAACACTACCTCCCGTTGCATTAAACGTGACGTGATGTTGTAATTTTTTAAAGTCCTTCCGTGTCGTAGAGCTGTACGCTTTATAATTTCCGCAATTATTAAAATCAGAGAAATAAGGTAAGTCTGCTTTTGCCGTGACACTATTTAAAGTTTTGGTAGCTCTATACGCATCTGCTTGTGGTGCAAAAGCAAGCGTACAAGAGAGTGTTGATATTGCTGTTAACGTAAGTACTTTTTTCATTTACATTTCCTCCTAATTTTTCATTCTCTTTTACACTTAATCTTCCATAAAAAAAATCCTATCATAACTTTTCAAATAATAAAGTGTAAATTAGAAAAAAACTTCCATTTTTCATTTTTCTATCACTATTATTAACTTTTATAATTTATTTATTTTTATATAATATTTTGAAATGTTTTTTGCGACCCTACTCACAACCAATCCTGCTGATAAACGATGACTATATAAAAATGAAAAAGAGGATTCCGGCACAATACCGGAACCCTCTCGTATGTCTAACATAAATATCATCGATCCGTCGCAGAAACACCAATTGCGCGGACATATCCTTTTGTATCGTAGTCGAACCAAAGCAGTGCTTTTTTGCTGACGTTATAATAGTAGGTACCTTCTTGCTTGAAGTTGAGATACTTTTCTTTTTTGATCAGGAAAATCATCTTCGTCGGAACTTCGCCTTTTTTCAGCTTCTCATGCTCATCCGGTTTACCGAGTGCTTTCTTGACCTCACTTAACTTGATCTTCCGATCGTCGAGCTTCGGTAACGTCATCAAGACACCGACATGCTCCGGATACTTCGCGCTAAAACGAAAATCCGAGTACAGATTCTTTCCTTTCAACTTCCCGAACACACAGCAGTCCGTTTCGTCGACCCCATAACTGGCGTCTTTTCCTTTGATGGTGAAGCGATCATACAGTTTTGCTTTCGCATCCAGCAATGTTCCTTTTTCCGCTGCTGCGAATTGTTTCTTTAAGTACTTGGCGTTTGACATGGTTTTGGCATCAATCGAAGTTGGGACGAGCAAAACCAACATCATGACGAGCACGACGAGCCCTTTCATCCATTTCATTTGACGATTCCTCCTTTGTCACGGATTACGCTTACTGTAACATTTATCCATTTTCATTTCATCATTCTATTTCAAAAAACATCAATCTATTTTTGAAATTTATTTTCTGGAATTTGATGTCCGATTATCCCGAACATCCCAGCGGATAAGTAGAGTTATCCTGAAAGTGATCGCGTTAGAATGCGGGTTTATCTGAAGCGAATGGACGGAAGGATGGAAAATCACACGGCTTACGCTCATCGAAAGTTAAAGAAACCGTTGGCATGATTGAAGAAATGGAGCGTTGCGTCCGGCGGATAACTCTACTTATACTAAAACTACCGCGGAATACATAACAGATATGCATATCTGAAGAAACGGATACTCATGAACGATTTACTACGTAACTGGGTTCCCCTCGTCAACTCCCTCCTGTCACGCCTCTCGATCCACCCAAATGAACATGATGAATGCCGGCAAGCTGCCCTACTACGACTTTGGAAATCAATTGAAGAAGGAAAGGTCATGACCGTCACCTTCGCCCGGATTCGGGCGAAGGGCGCGATGCTCGACTACTTAGCGACCCGTAACCGGACGCTTGCGACCGAAGTCGCAGTCGAGACGATGCCGGAGCTTCCTCGGACCCCGAACGTCTCCTTTCATTATCTCCTCAGTGAACTCAAACGGGATCTGTCGAATAAAGAGTACACGTTTCTCGAAGCCTTGATGCACGGCACGGAAGAGACGCTCGGTTACTCACCGGCACGACTCCGTTCATTGAAGTCGGAACTCCGGCAGAAAGTCCAATTCCTTCTCGGATGATGATCTATTACCAAGAACGCTTACTCGCGATCATCGAACAGGCGGACTATCGTCCCTTGACGAAAAAAGCCTATCGCTCGGACGTACGGCATCTCTGTCGTCACGTCGAACGAATCGACGTCCCGTCGCTCCAACGCTATGGTAAGTTCCTACGCGACACTTATGCTCCAGCAACTGCCGCACGACGACTACATGCGCTCTCCATCCTGTTCGATCAACTGGTCGCGGAACGTTCACTACAGGCGAATCCGTTGGCTCGCGTCAAAAAACCGATTCCTGCACCCTACCGACGACTTTCCTTCACGTACGACGACGTCCACCGTGTCCTCGAGACGATTCGTGATGAGACCGTCTATGCCTTCAGCTTTCTTCTTTTGCACACGGGACTGCGGTTTTCCGAAGCCCGTGACTTACAGCTCGCAGATGTCGATTTTGCGCGCGATCAGTTACTCGTCCGAAGTGGTAAAGGCGATCAATCACGTCAAGTTCCGCTGCATCATGCGTTGCGTGATGTACTGACGCGTTATATCGAGACGATTCGTCCTGATGTCCTGCCGCTGTTTTGCGAAGATAGTGGACGACCGGTCAATCCGGCAAAGCTTCGCCGTGTCTTAAAGGAAGCAAGTGAACGATGTCTCGGACGGATCCTGCGACCGCATGACATCCGGGTCACGTTCGCAACGACACTTTATCACGTGCATCAGACGGACATTCTAACCATCATGCGCTTACTCGGTCACAGCGATGTCAGGACGACTCAGCACTACGTCCTACCGTCGCACGACATTGCCCATACGTCAGTCAATCGACTCAAGCGGACAGACGATTAAGAACGTCCCGGACGTGATTCGTCTGGCTACGGATGTATCCTTCCGTCGTCGAGATGCTGGCGTGACCAAGCAGACGCTTTATATCGAGCAACTTCAACCCTGCCTGCTGATAGAGGTAGGTCGCATAGGCAATCCGGAGCATATGCGGACGGACGTGACGCTTCAAGGACGTAAATCCAACCTCGCGAAGTGCCTTCCTTGCCGCATGTTCATTGATCATCCGTCCCGTGACGGATTGAAACAAATAGCCGGTCGTACGATTTGCTAGAAACAGAACGATCTTGTCGCAAAGGGTCACTCCGATCGGAACGGTCCGTGTTCGACCGCCTTTCCCGTGACGAACGTACAGTTCACTCTTCGCCACATCAAAATCCTGCACCGTCAACAAACGGGCCTCCATGAAGCGGAGGCCCGTTTGGCTGAGCACCTCGAAGAAAAGGCGATAGGTTGGATCTTGAATCTGTCGAATTACCGGGATCAACTCTTCACTATCATAATAGGTCTCATCTTGGAGGCGTTGATGGACAATCGGACGGATCTCGACCATCGGGTTCTTTTTGATCCGTCGTCGCTCGACGAGGATATTTCCGAGCCGGTGTAAGGCATGATAACGTCGCAAGATCGTCGACGACTTATAATGTGCTTTCATCCAGTGAAAGTAGCGTCGTAAGGACACGACTGACCAATCGATTTGATGCAAGCGCATTTGCCGAAGATCACTTCGATATGCCTTGATCGTATGGGCTGACCGCGAGAAGTCGGTCAATAAATACTGATCGAGATAGTCATAGTGGGTCATAGCTGGTTCCTCCTTCTTATAGGGACTGACGTGACAGCCGATGGAGTACATGATTGATTTTCGATGAAATATCAAGAATCGCTTTCCCTAAACAATCAATGAACGAAAAACAAAAATAAGGAAAAAAGTTACAATCAAATTGAATCTATGTTCTGTAGAGCAGGAGAAAAAGCATACCTTTCTTTACCCTGAACGACAGCGCATTGATTCCCTCCATTAATCGATAAAGGAGCTTACATATGAATACGGATAACGACTATCTTGGCAATCCATCAGATATTCTCGTCACGACGTATGTGACGGAAGAAGACTTGCGCGACATCATCGCAACCGAATTTAAAGATTTTTGGCACCCGAAACTACGCATCACCCCACACGAGCTCGTGATTACCGGATCGACCGTCTCAAAAGAACATCGATTTGCCCATCATAAATCGTTCACCCTCACGATTGCCCCGTTTCGCATCCGTCATAACATCATCTCGTTTCATATCTATGATATCAGCCCAGCCTCCCAAGAGCAGACGATTTTGAATCTGCTAAAGGCAAACCCCAACTTGTCTTACAGTTATCACATGATTCATGTCCATCTTCAACCATGCGACTTCGGAAATCCGTTTTTCCATACGCTCCAGTATACGAAATTAATGGATCATAAAATCCTTGTCGGTCTTCATCTATAATCGATACGCTGTGATTTTTCCTCACCCGCAGATGTTATTTGAAAAAAATGTATATGATTGAATGAAAAAGGGTATCTAGATTACACCTTTACCATTCGATTAAACATTCCACTCTGCCGAGGTGACTCCATCCATCATGCCAAACCATACGATGCATGCTCATACTGACTTTTTACTCGTCACGTTATCTTATCTGATTGCCGCAACATCCGCCTACATCGCAATTGAACTCGCGGGACGCGTCAAGACAGCAACCGATCGTTCGAAACATCTTTGGTTGATTGCTGGTGGCTCGATTTTAGGTCTCGGCATCTGGTCGATGCATTTCGTTGCGATGCTTGGTCACGGTACCTTGAAGGATGCGACCTACTCGTTCCCGCTCGTCTTTCTGTCGGTCATCATCGCGATGACGGGATGTATCCTTGGCTTTTATCTCGTTGCCCGCCGCATGTCCCGTGAATCATTCGTCTTCGGTGGTTTCTTGATGGGAAGTGCGATTGCCGGCATGCATTATGTCGGAATCGCCGCTTTACAGGGAATGACCCTTCAGTATCATACAGGATATGTGTTGCTCTCGATCTTGATTGCGATTGCTGCTTCTTGGACCGCACTTTACATCGGTTTCTTTTCGCGTTACGCGAAGCAACAGATGCTGGTGCAAACGAAAGTCTTCTTTGCTCTCATCATGGGCATTGCGATCTCCGGGATGCATCACGTCGGGATGCTCGGTTTAGAGTTTCAGATGATTCCATCGTTCACGAGTGATCAAGTCATCGAACCAGCGATGCTGTTGACACTTGTTTCGATCGTCACACTCTTTTTGTTCATCGTCTTCTTCGCTTCCGTCTTGTTTGACCTCCAGTTACGGAAACGTGACTTCATCCAGGCGACGATTCTTGAATCAACTGAAGATGGTGTCGTGACGACGAATCCTGATGGTCTGATCCAATATGCGAACTCGCTGTTCCATGATTTTTTCCCGGAACGTCATCCATACTTAACGGAGCATGACGTAGCTTTACGTCTTGATGTGCCAGACCATACGAAACAGATGCTATACGTTGACGAACGTATCCTTGAAGTCGTCAATCACCCGCTGAAAGGCGAGAACTTGAATCAGACATTGTGGTTCTTCCGCAACGTCACCGATCAAGTGTCGTCCCAGCATCAACTCGAACACCTTGCCTTTCATGACCGATTGACGGATTTACCGAATCGAGACAAGATTACACTCTTCATTGAGGAACAGATTAGACAAGGAATTCCGATTTCGTGTCTCGCGCTCAGTATGGACCGTTGGCGTTCGCTGAGTGATATGCTCGGACATAAAGGCGTCGAGAGTCTGTTGTTGCAAATTGCAGAACGTCTCCAAGCAACGATTCACGCCCGTGATGTCCTAGCACGCCTTGATTCATCAGAATTTCTTGTTCTCCTCGTTGACGAACGCAGTCAGCTAGCGACACAAAAAGCCGAGAAGTGTTACGCTGCCTTATCGCAACCATTTGATATCGATGGAACCGTCATTACGCTGACGATGCGCGCCGGGATCAGTCATTACCCGGAAGACGCCACAACAGCCGAAGAACTGATCGAGTATGCAAAACTGGCGCTACACGCTTCGTTCACTGAAGCGCAAAATACGATTAAGGAATTTAAGGTCGAGAATCGAAACGATATCTTGCGAACCGTCCAGATCGAAAAATTCATGACGGAGGCACTCGAAGCAGAAGCCTTCGAGCTCGTCTATCAACCAAAGATGGAAGTAGTCACGGAACGAATGACCGGTGTTGAAGTGTTAGCACGCTGGACGCATGATGAGCTTGGCTTCGTCTCACCAGCCGAGTTCATTCCCGTCGCTGAAAATACCGGGGCGATCCATGCTCTTGGTGACTGGGTGTTACGTACTGCTTGCCTGCGCTGGGTTGCGTGGCAAGATCAAACACTGGAACCATTCTCGATTGCTGTTAACGTCTCCCCACTTCAGTTCGCGAGTCAAAAATTCTTACGTCGCGTCGAAACGATTCTCGCAGAGACAGGAATGGATCCTGCTTACCTCGAGATCGAAATCACGGAGTCCGCCGCCTTATCGTATGAGACGGCTACCTATGAAAAATTAGCACGACTACAGGAACTCGGTATTCGGGTTTCCCTCGACGACTTCGGTACTGGTTACTCGTCCTTTAAACAACTTCGTTCATTACCAATTCAGTTATTGAAGATTGACCGTTCATTTATCAGTTCGTTATTTGATGGTAAGAACCAACAAGCGATTGTTCAATCGATGATCCAACTTGGTCATAACTTAGAAATGGAGGTCTTGATTGAAGGAGTAGAGACAGTTGAACAGGCAGACTGGCTTGCGCGTGAAGGTTGTGATTATTTCCAAGGCTATTATTTCAGTCGACCACTAAAAGAAGATGATTTTTTCGGATATGTAAACATGTCGCGGTCGAACGGAAGCGCCTAATTTATTAACCATGAATTCCGCAGTGAAGCTTTTTTGATAATCACCTTACCATTATAATAAGAAAAGCACCTGAATCTGTATATCCAGGTGCTTTTCTATAAGTACTGATAAATTAACCAAGCATCAACAACAATTCAATATCTTGATTCATACCTATATATAACTCATTAATTGATTTTTTGATATCTGCTTTACTAGAAAAAGAATCTTCGATAGTTTGATTTGTATTGTATGAATTCACTTGAAGATGGTTTTTTAATTCTATGAGGTAAGATCGCTGATTTTCATTGAAGTACTCCGGTTGATATCTTACATGATGTCCGATATTTTTGACTAAATCGTTCATCTCACTCAATAATTTTAGTAAGTCCGATTTTTTAATTTCTTCTTTTTTCAATGTTGAAGAAGCGAGAACGTTCTCAACCTGAGCACTTATTTTTTCGTTGTATGATTGATTTTCTGACAGAGTTGAAACATTTGCAGACAGTTTTTTTAGATTGTTCATATAACGAGTTGTTGTTTTATTTTGATCTACTCCGATTTTCTTATTCACACTTAAAGCGCTATACGAATACATATAATTAATTACTAATGCAGTAACAATAACTATGATCATAGCGATTCCTATGTATTTTTTTGTATTACTTTTCAATTTCCCCACCATCCTTGTCAGAACAACTACTATGTTATGAAAAATAAAACACGTGTTATTTTGATTAAAAATGATAACCTCGTTAACAAAAATATCCTTCATTATGAATAATTTATAGCTATGCAGACGTAAGAATAAATATGGATGCCGAATTTATTTTGATTTTAAGCCGTGTGTGTTATCTTATCTTTTAACAAATATCATAAAAGGCATTAAAACAAGCCAAAAATGACTCATTTTAATGCCTATATCACTTACCGATATGCTTCTTATCTTTTCTTCACGAAATCATTCCTTTAATAATAAAGAAATGAGCACTTTGCTCTATACATACTACGGTCAATACTTATACCGACGCCAAGATTAATATTATACTCTCTTACTCCGGAAGAAGAGTCCATCAGCTATGTTGCCCTGTAAAGTAATAAAAATGTAACTATATTCATCACTTTATTTACTGATCGTATAAGTATATAACAGTATAAACTGTATTTACTAATTACCTATTAATACATATTAATTAAGTTGAACATTCGTTTCTAAACTAAACTATTTCTTAAGACGCTTTAGATAATTGTTTCTCTTTTAAAAATTTTGTTTTTAAATACTTCATCATAGGTTTTTCACAATATATTGTAATTAAATACGATATCAAGATTGATGTTATTAATGGAATTACAATAATATAATGACTACTTATACCTAATTTGTTAAGTTCCAAAAGAATTATATAACCAATATTTTGATGGATAAGGTATAGACTATAAGAAATATTTCCCAAAAAAACAAAAAGACTATTCGAAAGAAATTTTAACTTTTGATTAATCGCTCCCCAAAGTATAAGGTACAGAATCATTACAACTATAAACGTAGTAAAATCTGAAGACATATACTGAAAAATTAAAGTACTTAATAATAAAGCTAAGTATCTCCATGAAAATTTTTGACTTAAAAAGTAAAAAGAAATTCCTGCAATAAACAAGTAAGAGTAATTAGAAATAGTTTTTTGATAAAGAATTTCTAATAATTTATAATCGGTTTTTTCAAGTAGTAAGAACAATGTAAATGATGCAGCTAACCATAAACATAAGGTCTCAAAAATATACTTCATAAAACCCATATATAACAACAATGCAATAAATATATAAAAAGTAATCTCTACAGTTAAACTCCAATAAGCACCATCTACGTACTTAATCCCTGGGATAAAACCCTCCATTAATGAAAAGTTTATAAGTGCATGACTAATTGATACTTCTCTTCCTACTAAACCAAATGTTGATATAAGAAGATATGTAATCATTACACATATTATATAGGAAGGATATAATCGAATCGCTCTTTTCTTTAAAAAATCTATTGGTGATAATTTGTTTTTGATAGTTAAAAAAATAACAAATCCACTCAATAAAAAAAATAGTTGAACTCCCAAATTCCCATAGGGAAATTTAAAACCCGAATAACTATAATTAGGATATATTTCACTAATCCTTGTTGTGTAATGATATAAAACAACAGCAATCGCAGCTAGACCACGCAAAGCATCTAGTTCAACTAACCTTATATTTTGTGATGTATTAGCTACTATTCTCATTTATCAGTCTCTACTGTAAAGATCTCTTGTGTAAACTTTCTCTTCCACATCACTTAACTCCAAATGCATCCGGTTCGAAATGATGATGTCCGATTCTTGCTTAAACGCTTCAAGATCACGAATGACACGTGAGTTATAGAACGTATCTTCCGTCAAGACTGGCTCAAAGACAGTCACTTCGATTCCTTTTGCCTTGATGCGTTTCATGATACCTTGGATCGATGACGCACGGAAGTTATCCGAATCCGTCTTCATCGTTAAGCGATAGACACCCACGACTTTGGGATTTTGTTTAATGATTGTATCCGCGATGTAGTCCTTCCGTGTCCGGTTCGCTTCAACGATCGCACCGATGATGTTGTTCGGAACATCCTCATAGTTCGCAAGCAACTGCTTCGTATCTTTCGGTAAACAGTATCCACCATAACCGAATGACGGATTGTTGTAATGATTCCCAATCCGGCTATCGAGACCAACACCTTCGATGATTTGTTTCGTATCTAAGTTCCGCACTTCCGCATATGTATCAAGTTCATTAAAGAACGCGACACGCATCGCAAGATAGGTGTTTGAAAAGAGCTTGATCGCTTCTGCTTCCGTCGAGTCAGTCAGTAAGACAGGAACGTCTTTTTTCACTGCCCCTTGTAGTAATAAATCAGCGAACTGTTGCGCACGCTCTGACCGTTCACCAACGACGATACGCGATGGATACAGGTTGTCATGCAACGCTTGCCCTTCACGCAAGAACTCTGGTGAAAAGACGATGTTCGGTGTATCGAATTTTTCTTTTAACTCTTCTGTATAACCGACGGGTACGGTCGACTTGATGACCATCGTCGCATCCGGGTTAATCGCAAGTACCGTTGCGACGACACTTTCAACTGTCCGTGTGTTGAAGTAGTTCCGTGTCGGATCGTAATCCGTCGGTGTTGCGATGACGACGAATTCTGCTTCTTTGTAGGCTTTGAAGTTGTCTGTCGTCGCGTGTAAGTTTAAATCTTTATGCTGAAGGAAGTTTTCGATTTCTGCGTCAACAATTGGTGATTTACGGTTATTGACGAGTTCGACTCGCTCTTTAATGATGTCAATCGATGTGACTTCATTGTGTTGTGCGAGTAATACGGCCATTGATAGACCGACGTATCCTGTTCCTGCTACTGTGATTTTCAAGTGTCTCATCCTTTTCAATTTGTAATATTATAGTATTCTTTATACCAATCGACGAACTTCCCAAGTCCTTCTTCGATACTCGTGCTCGGTTTGAAGTCGATATCTCGTTCTAATTCTGAAACATCAGCATACGTCCGAAGAACATCCCCTGGTTGCATTTCCATGTACTGTTTGTTCGCTTCTTTTCCAATCTTCTCTTCCAACACATTAATGAATTTCATGAGTTGAACGGGTTGATTATTCCCGATATTGTAGACACGATATGGAGCAAAGCTCGCACCTAATTCATCCGTACTTTCATCCCACTCCGGATTCGGTTCCGGTGCTCGCGGAATTAATTTTGTAATTCCTTCTACGATGTCATCGATATACGTGAAATCGCGTTCCATTTTCCCGTGATTAAAGACCTTAATTGATTTTCCTTCAATAATATTTTTTGTAAAGGAAAAATACGCCATATCTGGACGCCCCCACGGTCCATAGACAGTGAAGAACCGAAGACCCGTTGTTGGAATACCGTATAAATGACTATATGTATGAGCCATTAATTCATTCGATTTCTTTGTCGCTGCGTAAAGGCTAACAGGGTGATCGACGTTATGATTAGTCGAAAATGGTGCTACTTTATTTCCACCGTATACAGAACTAGAGGAAGCATATAATAGATGCTGGACTGGATAATGACGACATGCTTCTAAAATATTTAGGAACCCTGTTAAATTCGAATCGAGATACGCATATGGATTCTCAATAGAATAACGCACACCCGCTTGAGCAGCTAAGTTAATAACATATTGAGGGCGATATTGTTCGAAGATTTCATCCAACTTATTTTTATCTATTAAATCGCATTCGATGAAGGTAAAATTGTCTAGACGCTCTAATTGTTGAAGGCGATCTTTTTTCAATTGTAGCTCATAATAGTCATTTAAATTATCCAGCCCAAGTACTGCATGCCCGAGACTCGTCAACCGATTCGTTAGATGCATCCCAATGAATCCTGCTGCACCAGTTATAAGAATTGTACTTTGATTCATCGTATCTCACCCACTTATTTGATTTTTAAACCGTTCTAACGCATTACTCCAAGTTGGAATATCATAATCAATTTTTTGAGCTGAAGACAGGTCTAAAATTGAATGTTTCGGACGTAGCGCTTTTTGAGGGAATTCATCTGATGTACATTCGTGAATGACCGTCTGTTTTTCTTTTAATATCTCTTTCGCGAATGTATTCCATGAACATACATCGTTATTTGAGAAGTGATAAATCCCACCACTTACATTTTGATTTACGATAAACCACATGAAATGTGCTAGGTCTTCTGAAAATGTAGGTCTTCCGAGCTGATCAGAAACAACCTTCAACTCATCTCGGGTTTCTGAAAGTTTCAACATTGTGTATACAAAATTATGACCATGGATTCCGAATACCCACGATGTCCGAATAACAAATCCATCTTCTCCCAAAACCTCTTGAACAACTTTTTCTCCAGCCAATTTTGCTTTGCCGTACTCGTTCAATGGATTGACAGCGTCTGTAGTTTCATAAGGCGTTTCTTTTGTACCATCAAAAACATAGTCCGTACTCACGTAAATCATTTTTGCATTGACTGTTTTAGCAGCTTTTGCAATAACCTCAGTCCCTGTAGCGTTCACTAACCAGTTCTGTTCCTTCCCCTTACTCTCTGCTGCTTCAACATTCGTATATGCAGCAGCATGAAGAATCCAGTCTGGTTGAATTGAGTTCACGATGGTTTGAACTGCTCTCTCATTTGTGATATCAAGTTCTGATTTTGTAAAAGCACTAACCTCAAACACTGAAGCGTCGATTAATTCAACAAGATCTTTTCCTAATTGTCCATTAGCACCTGTTATAATGACTTTTTTCATTTAGCTAGTGTCGCTTTCTCTTTGAGTGGACGCCACCAAGCCTCGTTTGCTAGATACCAGTCGATAGTTTCGATAATTCCTGTATCAAACGTATACTTTGGTTTCCAACCGAGTTCTGTTTCTAATTTAGTTGGATCAATCGCATAACGACGATCATGTCCTAAACGATCTTCTACATATTTCACTAAGTCAGAAGAGATATCGAGACGTTCGACAATCAAGTCTACGATCTGGTTGTTTGTTCGTTCATTATGTCCACCCACATTGTAAACTTCACCTGACTTACCATTATGGAAAACTAAATCGATTGCCGCACAATGATCGGTTACATGCAACCAATCACGAATATTTTCACCATCACCGTAAATCGGTAATTCTTTTTGATCCATCGCATTGGTAATCATCAACGGAATGAGTTTTTCAGGGAAATGGAATGGACCATAATTATTCGAACAGCGTGTAATATTGACCTCCATGCCGTATGTTTCAAAATAAGACCGCACTAACATATCTGCCCCTGCTTTAGAGGCAGAGTAAGGACTGTTTGGTGCAAGTGGCGTATCTTCGGTAAAGTATCCTTCAGTGCCTAGAGAACCGTATACTTCATCGGTTGATACTTGTACATATTTTTTTAGATTATGTTTCCGCGCAGCGTCAAGTAACGCAAGCGTTCCCTGGATGTTTGTTTCAACAAACACTTCAGGATTTAGAATACTGCGATCAACATGCGACTCTGCTGCAAAGTTGATGATTCCATCTACGTCATGTTCTTGAATTATTCGATTTAACAATTGGCGATCAGTAATGTTTCCTTCTACAAATACATGATTTGGGTTGTTCGTAACATCAGCTAGGCTGTCTTTATTGCCTGCATAGGTAAGCAAATCTAGGTTAATGATTTTATAAGTAGGATATGTATGTAACATATGGCGAACAAAGTTACTTCCAATAAATCCAGCCCCACCTGTAACGATAATGTTCATTGTATTATTTCCCACTCCATTCAAAGTTGTTTTCTGACTGTTCAAACGTCGGATGTTTTGTATCCTTATCTGAAAGGATAGGATTAGTAACTGGCCAATTAATACTTAGCGCTGGGTCATTCCACTGAATTCCTCGGTCGTGTTCAGCTGAATATAATTCGTCAACTTTGTAGAAAACATTCACGTCCTCAGTCAGGGTACAAAAACCATGTGCAAACCCCTTCGGAACCAATAATTGTCGTTTATTATGTTCGCTTAAGATAAAGCCTTCCCATTCTCCGTAAGTAGGAGAATTTTTACGCATGTCTACAACGACATCATAGATGGCCCCTGTACCTACACGAACTAGCTTCGTTTGTGCTTTAGGATTTAATTGATAATGCATTCCTCGTAAAACACCGGCTTCTTTCGATAATGAATGATTATCTTGAATAAAGTTATGCTTAATATCAACTGTATGAAATACTTCTTCGTTATAACTTTCCATGAAAAAACCACGGTGATCACCAAATACTTTTGGTTCAAGTAATAATACACCTTCTAATTTACTTTTAATTACTTTCATAATTGCACACCTTCTTCCTGAGCGAATCGATTATTTACCGTATTGGCAACATTTAAAAGATATTGACCATACGCATTCTTTTTCAAAGGTTGTGCTAAATCAATCAATCGTTCTTTTGAAATGTAACCCATGCGATACGAGATTTCTTCTAAACAAGCAATCTTTAATTTTTGTCTACGCTCGATAGTTTCGATAAATGTAGAAGCTTCTAGAAGTGATTCATGAGTTCCTGTATCAAGCCATGCAAAACCACGTCCAAGAAGTTCCACGCGTAGTGAATTGTCCTCTAAGTAACGTTTGTTTAAATCTGTAATTTCTAATTCACCACGGGAAGACGGTGTTAGCGACTTTGCAAATTCAACGACACGATTATCGTAGAAGTACAGTCCAGTAATGGCGTAATTACTTTTAGCGACTTTTGGTTTTTCTTCAATAGAAATAACATTCTGCTGTTGATCAAATTCGACAACACCAAAACGTTCAGGGTCGTGTACATGATATCCAAATACTGTAGATCCTGTATCTAGTGATGCTGCTTTTTGAAGCAAATCGGTAAATCCATGACCGTAATAAATGTTATCACCTAATACAAGTGCAACTGAATCATGTCCAATAAATTCCTCACCTATGATAAAGGCTTGTGCTAAACCATCTGGTGATTCTTGTACTTTATAGGAGAGAGTTAATCCGAGCTCTTTACCATCTCCAAGCAGTTGCTCGAAGCGAGGTGTATCTTCTGGTGTTGAAATAATTAAGATTTCTTTTATCCCTGCTAACATCAACGTCGACATTGGATAGTAGATCATTGGTTTATCATATACCGGCAATAGCTGTTTAGATATTGACTTTGTAAGTGGATACAAACGAGTTCCACTACCACCCGCTAAAATAATTCCTTTCAAATTTTAATCCCCTTTTCATTTTATTTTTTGTGCAGGTATGCCACCGACTGTTGTATCATTAGGCACACTTTTCACTACAACAGCATTAGCCCCTATTTTTACATTATCTCCTATTTTTATGCCACCTAAAATACAAGCACCTGCTCCAATATATACATTTTCACCTATAATAGGATATCCTCTATTTTCTCTCCCACCTATTGTTACATTTTGATATATTACGGTCCCTTCCCCAATGATCGATTTTGGATGAATAACTACTCCTAAACCACCATGTTTCAACTCTACATTTTTTTGTAATGTGCAAGTATATGGTATTTCTGCGGAAAATATAATTCTTATCAACGAAAATACTACCTTAGGAACAATGGGAATGTTCATTTTGTATAATTTATGAGAAAATCTGTACATTTTGAGAATTTTAGTTTCTTTTTTCATTCTACGTACCTACCTTAATTTATTTCCAATTAACCACTTAAGCGTAATGTTATTTTCTTTAACAATCATAATTGGCCATTTCCAAAGATTATATAAAGAAATTGATATTATTTGAGATAAAATTATAGTCGTGACTCCCCATGATGTTAATTGTAAAGAAGTAACGTATTGAAGCATTACCGTAAATACACCACTTAAAAAATATGGGAGAATCATTGGGAATTTATTATCTATAATGATGTAATTTATAAAATACAATTGAGTGTTAAACAAAAAATAATAAATAGTTATTAAAAGTATTTGAAACGTATTTAACAGTGAAGTTTTCGAATTGATTTGTTCCAAAAAAACATCTCCAACAAAAATAACAAATAATGATCCGATTGATAGTATTATTAACTGAACTCTTATACTGTGAAGTAATATTTTTAGAGCAGTCAAAGGTTTTCCTAAGCCTTTTTCTCTAATTATTTTAGGTAATTCAGTATTAAATTTCACGTTACTTATCGTACTTAATAAACCCATAATTTGTAACGTCAACCCTAACTGAGAGGCTAAGCTTAATCCAAATACTGAAGTGCAAATTAAAATAGAAGTTTTATCCACCATATAATTGGAAACAGAAAGACTACCTTGTTTGTATACACTTGGAAGTAATGTGTAAAATAGTTTATTAGTTTCTGATTTTTCTATTGATAATTCGCTCATCTTAATTTCTTTGTGAACTGATTTTATATCAGTTATATTGTAAAATATTTTCTTCGAAATGAACCTTGTAAATATCACGCTTAATAAATATGATATAGATACTCCTAGTAAACCTAGACCTGTCCATAAAGTAATTACAGTTACAATTAGTTGAATTATTTTAGAATACACGTTCAATTGGTATTGTTTTTTTATTTGACCTATCCCTTTAAAAAAGGGAGTCCAATATGAATAATATATATTGATGAAAATACCAATTGAATATATAAACCAAGCAAGTAAATATGGATTATTAAATACTTGCTTATACATCGAAATTTTATATATGTATATATTTCCGAATGTTAAAAGTAAAATTAACGCTAAAATACTAATTAACAGATAAAATTTTTTTCCGACTAAAAATACAGTAGTAAATAATTTAATATTAGGTTTACCTGTCCAGTCATTTTTATCAATACCGTTTTTTAAAATGGAATTAGCTCCATTCCAACTGTAAGTTACATTTCTGGTCATAGTAGTTGAAAAGCCTAAATCTAATAAAGCTACCATTGCTCCTATTGCAACAAAGTTGTACCATAATCCTAGTTCAGTAGAAGTTAAATATACTAACATAAACGGTAACAATATCAGACTTATTCCACTATTAAAAAAATAAGAGATATATCCCCAGACGGTATCTTTTTTTAATATTCTCATTTAAATATTCTCTATTCTTTAATATTTTTTAAAACCTTAATAATTAGCACAGGTATTATGAAAATTAAAAATGTTGGTCTAACTATCTCAAAAAAACTTGATCTAATTAAGTTAATTAAGATATAAAATAAAGAAAAATATCTCCATAAATAATATGTTTTAGAAAAGTCATTTCTCGTTGTAAATATTTTTGATAATATAACGCCGAAGAAAATGACAACTATTATACTAAACCAGCCAAAGTTCGCATAAGAATCACTTGCTAAAGTAGCTCCTACAGGAAAATTTCCTGGTAAAACATTTACTTGCCTCGAAATAGATACTATTGAAAAAAAGTCTCTAAATAAAAAACCTACCGGTAATAATGAAACTAACGAACCAATAAATGATATTCCATATAGATAATCAATATCTTGTGGAATAGATTT
Organism: Exiguobacterium sp. KKBO11; assembly: GCF_001644945.1. Classification (NCBI taxonomy): domain Bacteria; kingdom Bacillati; phylum Bacillota; class Bacilli; order Caryophanales; genus Exiguobacterium; species Exiguobacterium sp. KKBO11. The sequence goes on along the minus strand of NZ_LUCU01000011.1, from coordinate 171,556 downwards.
ATAGACAGCTACCACTGAAAAAAATGATAGTCCGAATTCTGAAAAAGTTTCATATATAACTTGTGTCGAAAAAATATCAAAATTTCCGTTAGAAAAAAAAGAGAAAATATCGCTTAAGCCATTTAATCTAATTTTTCTGATTTCACTCAAAATATTTAAAAACATTAATGATAAAATTGTTAGGGGGATTAACTTTAAATAATTGATTTTCACCCTATTAACAACCATAAATGAAAGGACAATTGAAATTATTGCTGTTACAGCATATCTCCTATCACCCGTTAAAATCATCGTAGTTGCAAAATAAACTATAGATACAATGAGTACACTAAGCATTTTTTTATTTTTATGTTTTTTTCCAGCTACAATTAATGCAATAATTCCTGGTACCAATAGAAGTGCAAAGTCTTTTGCGACCCCTGTTTTCTCAGTCAATGAGTAATACATTCCGCTAGATTGTGCTGCTATTATATCTTGTAAATCGACATATACTTTAAATGGTGCGCTTAAAAGAGTAATTAATATACCAGCTTTAAACAACAAATCATTCACTTCGTCTTCAGTATTCCAACCTATAAATTTGTTTGTGAACGTATTAGTCATTTTCTTTTGATCTTGTTCAATGTTAATTTTAGTATAAATAATCAAGCCCCAAAAAATAGCTTGTATATAACATAAAATATACAATGAGACATTACTCATTAAATACTGAGGATACCTTTTCATTAAATCCCAAAAAACTTCACCTTGTACATTAAACCCTTCTAAAAACACTCGTCCAAAGAAAAACAAGTACATTAATAGTGTGAACCAAATTCTAAAATCATAATATTTACATTTCAAAAACCTTAATTGTATAACTTGAAAAAATAATAATAAAGTAGCCAAAGCAGAGATGTTAAATGTCCAGTTCTCTACAAAGGTATAATTATTAACATTTATGTACGCAATTAAAATTAAAAATAATAGCATACATAAATTTAAAAAAAATAATACATACTTAAAAATGCTTCGATTTTGACTTTTATTTTCTATAGAACTATTAATTACTGTATTCATATTTTCTCCTTATTCCAAAGCTTTTTCGAATGCAATTTTCCATTTACTAAATATTATATTTTTATCTAAATCGATTATTACTTCTTTACTTTTATCACTAATTTTCTTCCTTAATTCTTTATTTTCAAATAGAAGAATTATATTTCTAGCAATAGCGTTATAGTCCTCAGTTCCAACTAAAACTGCTCTTTCTCCATTTTTCGTCAAATATCTTGGTCCACCAGGAGGACAATCACAAGAAATAGATGGAATGCCATTTGACATTACTTCCAATAAAGTGTTTGGAATGCCTTCACTTCTAGATGGTAATAAAAATACGAAGCCTTTAGCTGCTACTTTTGATACATTATCTGTAGTTCCTTTAAACTCTATATTCTCTTTTAAATTTAAGCTATCAATTAGTTCATTGTAATGATCTAATAAATGACCCTTACCATATATATCCATTTTAATATCTTTATACTTTTCTACGACCTTTACCATTGATTTGATTGCAAGATCAATTCCTTTTTCGTGTTCAAATCTTGCAGCAGCTACAGTTACAAGATTTGAACATTCGTTTACGTTATAATTTAAAATACTAGATTTATTCAAATTAGGATTTGGAATAACTTCTGATTTTCTTATTATTTCTTTGCCATAAAATTGTTGTGCTTCTTTTAATTGAAAAACCATATAATCGCATTTCCCAAAAAAAATCTTACTTAAAATTTTTTTATGTAGTGACAATAACATCGGTGCTCTTCTTTCAGATCCTATCATTTTGAGCTTAAGACCTATTTTAGATAAAACAGAAATATATGCAGCATCAAAATTAAAAACACACACTAAGTCCAACTTTAAATGTTTATAAACTTTTCTTAATTGCACAATAGAATTGATTTTTTTTACTAATTTATTAAATAAGTTGTTCTTTTTAAAATTTATTTCCGGAAGAAAAATAACTTTAATTCTTTCATCTATTTCGAATCTAATCGGGGTTGTTCTTTCTACTATTATATAAACCTCTTTAAACTCATTTACTGATTCATTTGCTAAAAAAGTTTGTATTTTCTGAGCGCCCCCATAGTCTAAATTATTTAAAAACATTGCAAATTTAGCATTTTTAATTTGCATAGTTAATAGTTCTCCTTTTATTTGTTTTAATTCTTTTAATAATTTTTACTGAACTAACGACAGTAATTTCTTTATTTAAATAACTTTTTGCAAAAAAAACAAAAGCTTTAGTTTTTTTATTATTAATCCAATAAGATTTAAATATTTTCAAAATAAAAGTCGAAGATAATATAGAATCTTTTTCTATTATTTTTCTGTATTTTTTATATAAATAAATATTACTTTCCAAACGATTTTTAACATTTGAAGTTATTGAATCATTCTCATATAATGTGTATTTTATTAAGCATTCTTTTACACATTCAATTTCATATTCCAAAGCTAATCTAATCCAAAAATCAAGATCTTGACCAGATTTTAAGTTAACATCAAAAAGTCCTACTTTTAATGCTGATGACTTTCTGACAATTCCACAGGATGTAGAGCCAATATAATTTTTATGAAGCAATTCTTTTACAGGATTTATTTTTTTTTCAGCATATATTTCTTTATTTAGATCGTCCTTTTGATAATAATAATTAATTCCACAATAAACCAATGCTATAGAATCATTAACGAATTTCTCCATTTGCTTAGTTATTTTTTCTGTATACCACTCATCATCATCGTCTAAAAACGCGCAAAATTTACCGTTTGAATGAATTATTCCTTCGTTTCTAGCAAAGCAAGCACCTTTATTACCTTCGTAAGAAATATATTTAATAGATGGATATTTTTTCAACATCTCTTTGATACTTTTTGTATATGAGTAATCGATATTATCGTCGACAACAATTATTTCAATCAAGTTATATGACTGTTCAAGTACACTCTTTATAGCATTTTCTAAAATTTCACCGTATCTTTTATATGTTGGAATAACCACACTAACTAAATTATCCATACTAGATCACCTCGTTTACTTCTATTAACAAATCATTTAGTGCGATATCAATATTTTTCATAAAACATTCTTTAGTAAACCGTTCTTCATACATCTTCATAGTATTTTTTCTTAGTAAAAGGTTCTTATCATTACTATATGAAATGATTTTATTGATTTCATAATCATGTATTTTATTTTTATCAAAACCTATATTTATACCAGAATTGTAATCTTCAAGCATTTTTTTAGTATCACTTTTTATAGAATTAATTATCGGTAAACCCGCTCTAAAGTAATCTATAGATTTCATGGTTAATCCTACACACACTTGATCTTTCATAATATTAATTCCAAAATGACATTGATCAAAAATCAACTGTTTTTTTTGTTCATCGTAAATTTTACCATGATATACTACTTCGATATTTTTAGACTGAAGTTCTTTAATCAGGCTTTCTTTTTTTTCACCGTCACCAATTATGTGCAATTTTACTTTTTTATTGAGATTAACTTTATAAAGTATAGTACTAATTTTCTCAATATCAATGATATTATTAATAGATCCTAAATAACAAAAGCTTATCAAATCGTCGTTTAAATTCACTTTAGTAACTATATTTGAATTTGATTTATCCTTAGCTAAATATACTGTTTCGCACTTTATACCTTCTAACTCATTCTCAATTATTTCTCTATATAAGTTACATTCACTTATAACTAGATCAGAACCAGCTAAACCATTTTTTCTCAATGATTTCCAGTAATTGAAAGGAAATAATTGTTTGATTTTTTGTACTGGAAATGTTTCAGGCCATAAATCTATTAAATCGAAAATCAGCTTCGTATTTTTATTTTCTTTTTTATACTTTATTAAAAAAGCACTTAAAAAATTTGGTGGAATAAGTGAATATACTAAATCGGGATTCATTTCTTTAACTTTTTGAGTAGCTTTTTTGGCAAAAATGTAATGAGAAAGCATTCTTGATATTGAAAAATTCTTTTTGTATTTTGGCGTATGAATAAAAGTATAATATTTTTTTTCTTCTGAACGATATCTCTTTTTCATATGTTCAAAATTCGATTGAATTACTTTCACTTCATGACCTTTACTTAAAAAATATTCGATCAAAAGATCAACTCGTTCTTCATATGTTTCAAAACAATTTATGATAGTTATCTTCAATTTTTTTCTCCTGGGTTTTCGATTAGATCGATAGTCTCTTTAGTAGAGTATTTATTATAACTAAATGGATAAATTGATAAATCTTTATCATAATATAAATCACCAAATATTTTGTTGAAAAAGGGAAAATAATTATTTATTATTTTGACAACATTTTTGTTTAATTTCACAAAGTAAATTTTTTTGTTTTTTCGAGTACTAATAATTTTAACCAATTCACTTGTAGAAATAATCTCTTTATTTTGTGGTAAAAATATTCCTCTAACTTGTTTAGAAACTATGACTTCTAAAAAATTACAAAGGTGATCTATGAAAATAATACTTTTTTTATTTGCTATATCAGGGAAAATAAATGTCAATTTACTCAGTTTTTTTAATTTATCGAAATTTCCTTTAGATTTTTTTCCATACACCATTGGTGGTCTAATAATAGCTACTTTAAAATCTTTTGTTTCTAATGAAGTAATCAATTTTTCTGCTTCCCATTTGCTATTCCCATAAAAATCAACTGGTTTAGGTTTACTTTCTAAAGTTATTCTTTTTTGGCGTCCATAAACAATAATGCTACTCATCAAAATAAACTGCTTCACACCTTGATTTTTAGCTTTAATTGCAATAGCCTCAGATAAATTTGTATTAACCTCATAATATTTTTGTTCATACTTTTTATTTTTAGATACATGTGCTATACCAGCTAAGTGAAGTAATGAATCATATTTACTGAAATCCACTTTTTTCCAATTTTCGTTTCTTACAGAAATAAATTCTAATTCGATATCAATTTTATTTTTCGATAAATATTCTTTAAAACTATTTCCAATATATCCGTTAGTTCCTGTTACTAGCACTCTTTTCATTTTTTCACTCCTTTGTACTGGCAACTTCTTTTTTAGAAACGGTACCCGTTCCACCTTCAACTACTCCATCACTTTTCAATACACTAAAGACTGTAGCAATGAAGCAACGTGAGTCCATTAAAATCCCCATACGTTGAACATATTCACCGTCAAGTTTTGCTTTTACTTCAATCGGTAATTCATCACGACCATTGATTTGCGCCCATCCTGTTAAACCCGGTAATGTATCGTTCGCTTTGTATTTATCGCGCTCATCAATCAAATCATATTGATTCCATAACGCAGGACGCGGTCCGACAAAGCTCATCTCACCCTTTAAGATGTTAAACAGTTGTGGTAGTTCATCTAAACTTGTTTTTCGTAAGAACTTCCCGACACGCGTAATATAAACATCCGGATCAGCAAGCAAATGAGTCGGTGTATCTTGTGGTGTTTCAATATACATGGTCCGGAACTTCAAAATGTTGAAATGACTTTTCTTCAACCCAACTCGTTTTTGTTTGAAGAAGACAGGTCCTCTTGATTCAATCTTTATCGCTCCCATGATGCATAAAAACACTGGTATCAATACGATACATGCCACAAGTGCTAGGATGAATCCTAACAACCGTTTCACTTTCATATAACTCATTTGCTTTAGCTCCTTATGTTCATACTAATTTTTGTTGTTTCATCGCAACGTCATTGGCGATATCCAGTAACGTATTGCGTAACTGCAATGGATTTAGTTGATGATTTTCTACCATCCGTAGTATTTCTTCGATTGGTTCAGCTTGTTTCGTTCGACCGACGAAAATTTTCGGATAAATCGCTTCTGGATCGACTTCTCCATCTTTTAGTAATTCTTCATACATCTTTTCTCCAGGTCTGATTCCTGAGAAGACAATTGGCATCTCGTCTTCCGTAAAACCACTTAACTCAATCATATTTTTCGCAAGATCAACGATTTTGACTGGTTCGCCCATATCAAGGACGAATACCTCTCCACCGTCAGCTAGAATACCGGCTTGAATGACCAATCGACTCGCTTCTGGAATCGTCATGAAGAATCGTGTCATTTCTGGATGAGTCACCGTAACAGGTCCACCGGCTTCAATTTGCGACTTAAAGAGTGGGATGACTGATCCCCGACTCCCAAGGACGTTACCGAAACGAACAACGGCAAACTTCGTCTGACTCCGTTTTCCTAAATCCTGAATGATCATCTCGGCAATTCGTTTCGTCGAACCCATCACGTTTGTCGGATTGACTGCTTTATCTGTTGAGATCATGACAAACCGTTCAACCTGATGACGATCAGCTACTTCTGCGACATTCTTCGTTCCATAGACATTATTTTTAACTGACTCATACGGATTTGCTTCCATTAAAGGCACATGTTTATGAGCCGCTGCATGGAAGACGACATCCGGTTGATGTTGTGCAAACACTTCATCTAAACGCATCTGGTCTTGCACATCGGCAATGATTGGCACTAGATTGATTGCTGTCTGTAAACTCCGCAGTTCCCGTTCAATCAAATAGATGCTGTTCTCACCATGACCGAGTAATACTAACGTCGTCGGATTGAATTGAATGATTTGGCGACAAATTTCTGATCCAATCGATCCACCGGCTCCTGTAACAAGGACCGTCCGTCCTTCAATCTCACTTCGAATCCCCGAGATGTTCAGTTCAACCGGTTCGCGTCCGAGTAAGTCTTCAATCGATACATCGCGAATCGCGTTGACCGAGACTTTCCCCGTCACAAGTTCTTCAATCATCGGTAAGGTTTGAACGTTCTTACACAGTGTCTTTGCCTCGGTGATCAGTTCGATCCGCCGTTGCTGTGACAACGATGGAATCGCTAAGACGATGGCTTCAATTTTATGTCGCTCGATGACTGCTTTTAAGTCCTCCGTCGTTCCTGCAACTTCGATTCCTTGAATCACGAAATGCATGTTTTTTGGATCATCATCGACAAAAGCAACCGGCTTTAATTCATGGAATGGTGATGCATAGAGTTGACGAACCAATGCCCGTCCTGCACGTCCTGCCCCGATGACCAACGTCCGCTTTCGCGACTTGATCATACGACGAGGTAAGGCATACTTCCGCCAATGTTGACCGATCCCAAGGAGACGTAAGCCTACTCGGATTGCTCCAAGTAGCAGTAAAGAAATACAAAAACTTAATAGCGTGATGCGTTCTAAGACTTGTCCAAAGAATAGAACTTGATACACTATTAAGCCGATTGAGCTGAGTCCCAGGGACAATGATAATGTCATTGCCTCCTGTACACTCGCATATTTCCAGTTAACACGGTACAGTTTCATGAGAAATGCAACAGTGATGAAGAGTAGGGCAAATACCGTCGCTGATTGAACTACATCACGACTGTCGATCAATAAAAATAATTCCTTTGGATACAAGAAAAAATATGTAAAGCTCATCGCTACCATCAATGCACAGGCATCCATACATGCCAGTAAAATCGTCCGGTAATAATAATACTTCTTCACGAACATTCACTCCTTTCAACTAATATTTTACATACTGATTTTCAGACAAGCGATTGTGATTTGTGTGCCTGTAACAACTCTTCCATCATCGCTGCTACGTCTTCCCCTAAATCTTCACGGTTCAAGGCAAATTCGAGTGTTGTTCGAATGAATCCTAATTTTTCACCAACATCATACCGTTTACCATCAAATTCGTAGGCAAAGACCCGCTGCATTTCATTGAGTCGTGTAATCGCGTCCGTCAATTGAATTTCGCCACCGGATCCGACTTGTTGTGTTTCAAGATATTTAAAGATTTCTGGCGTGAGTAGATAACGCCCTAAAATCGCTAAGTTCGATGGGGCTGTTCCTGGTGCTGGCTTTTCGACGAAAGATTTTACCTTATGTAATTGCTCTGAGATGCTCGTACTTGGATCAACGATTCCGTAACGATGTGTATCTTTTTCTGGAACAGGTTGCACACCAATGATCGAACTATTCGTGATTTCATATTGTTCGATTAACTGTCGCGTACAAGGCACTTCAGCCTGAACGATATCATCACCAAGCATGACGACGAATGGTTCATTACCAACGAATGCTTTCGCTTGAAGAATCGCATCCCCAAGACCTTTTGGTTTTGATTGACGAATGAAATGAATGTTAATCTTCGTTGTCTCTTCGACTAAGTAAAGTAATTCTGATTTATTTTTCGAAATCAGGTTCGCTTCTAGCTCCGGTACGGAATCAAAGTGATCTTCGATCGCGCGTTTCCCTTTACCAGTAATAATCAAGATGTCTTCGATTCCTGATTCGATCGCCTCTTCAATGATGTATTGAATCGTTGGTTTATCAACGATCGGTAACATTTCCTTTGGCATCGCTTTTGTCGCCGGTAAAAAACGTGTTCCGAGCCCTGCTGCTGGAATGACTGCTTTTTTAACTCGCATCATCTAGTTCACTCCTCATTCCAAATTCTAATTGGAAATTTATATTATCAATCCCATTCTTTATGTAAAATACAATAACACAGGAAACATGTCATTTTCCATAAAGTTTTCCATAATTTAATAATGTAAGCGTTAACATAGAAAAAAGAGAGTGCCAATTCACTCTCTTTCCCTTACCTTGACAAAAAATGTTACACCCACTGTCCTTTCCAATTCTTCTCGACAGGACTCGGGGGATTGATTGTCACGAGTTGGTTCAAGAGAACGGCTTCATTGTTTTCATAAATCTCATCGATCAACCAATCTTCGAATGTTTTCTCAAGCATCCGTTCGCATTGCTTCCAGTAGAATGGACGTTTCTCGAGGTGATGCGCATCACTTGCCACAAGATGGGCTAGCCCATTCTCAAGCAAGGCAATCGCAAATCGCTGAACATCCTTTCCGTACTTCCCGATCAAACTGGCACACGTCACCTGACTGATCGCACCGTTTGAAATCAATTCAAAAAGTAACGATGGATTTTGAATGATTGCTTTATTCTTTTCTGGATGGGCAACGACCGGGATATAACCATCGGAAATTAATTCTGCAAAGACTTGGCGCGCATACGATGGAATTCCGCTTGATGGAAACTCGATCAAAATATAGCGTGAATCGTTCAGCGTCAGCGCTTGTCCTGCTTCTAACGCTTCCATCAACTCACCGATCAACCGGATCTCATGACCTGGATAGACGGTTAACGGAATATCACGTTGTTTCAACAAGACATTGAACTCATCGACCGTCAACTGGACATCGACATCTTCTGTTTCGAATTGTGGATGATAGAGGTGTGGAGTCGCGATGATCCGCGACACCCCCTCTGTGACGGCTTGTTCAGCTAACTGCAAGGCATGTTCGACACTGGCCGGACCGTCATCGACGAGCGGCAAGATATGACAGTGGATATCAACCATATAGATGTCCCTCACTCATAGGAATAGTAGTATTGGTATGCTGAATCATCCGTCAGTTCACGACGGTTCAAGACGACACCGAGAATTTTCGCTTCGGCCAGTTCAAGCTGTTCTTTCGCTTTTAACACTCGTTGACGATCAGATGTCGTACAACCGACGACAAGGACAACACCATCCGTTAGTTTCGAAGTAATCCGACTATCGGCGACTTGTAGTAATGGCGGTGCGTCAAAGATGATGATGTCGAATTCTTCACGTAGTTGTTCCGTTAGATGCTCCATCGCACGTGACGACAAGAGCTCCGCTGGATTCGGCGGAATCGGACCGGCTGTCAAAATTGATAGGTTATCGACTTTCGTTGGTAAGATTGCCTTTTCTTTTTCCGCTTGGCGAGTTAAAAGACTCGAAAGTCCAAGACCATTCGCAACACGGAACGTATAATGAACCGTTGGGCGACGCATATCCGTATCGATAATCAATACTTTTTTCCCTTGTTGCGCGTAAGCGACGGCCAAGTTTGATGACGTCGTTGATTTTCCTTCACCTTGTGTTGCGGAGGTGACAAGAATTGCTTGAACCTCACGATCGACAGCCATGAATTCAATGTTCGTCCGGATCGTTCGATACTGCTCAGCAACAGGTGACTTCGGTTGCGTGACCGTAATCAGTTTCCGTGCATCTTTGTTCATTTTGCTCTTCTTAGCCATATTGTTTGACCGCCTCTCGTTTTGCTGCTTTTGACGATGACTTGAATACTTTACTGTCGATATCCGGGATACTACCGAGTACCGGGAGATCAAGAATTTGTTGGACCTGATCTTCTGTCCGGATGCGACGATCGAGTACTTCACGTAAGAAAGCAAGACCGACACCGAGTAAGAATCCAACGACTGCTGCGATCGCTGTGTTCAAAATGATGTTCGGACTGACAGGTGACGTTGGGATACCTGATGTCGACAAGACCGTAACGTTATCAACACTCATTAATTCTTGAACGTCTGAACTAAAGACTTCAGCAATCGAGTTCGCCAAGTTGGATGCTAATGCTGCATCGGTACTTTGGACCGAAACGTTAATGACCTGAGAGTTTTGCTCACTTTCGACCGTGACCATGTTGTTCAAAGCATTCATATTCGTTGGTGCGTTCGGAACTTCCTTTTGAACCTGTTCTAAAATCGCCGGGCTCTTGATGATGACCCGATATGTATTAACCAATGTGACAGACGACTGGACAGACTGTGCATCAATGACTTCATTGTCTTGTTTCTTCGGCGTGACGAGAATTTGCGTCCCTGCTTGATACGTCGGTTTAATCAAAAAGCTACTGACGGCAAATGAGATGAGGGCGGCGACGATCGTCAACGCCAAGATGCGCCAGAACGATTTACGTAAAATCGAAAATAATTCCTGCAAGCTAATCGTTTCATTCATGGTCTAATTATTCTCCTTTATTTGTCTAATTCAGTGACTTTCCTACATCAACTAGGACTCAGTATAACAAATATTTGGGAAATGGTTGATGTTTTTTTAGGAAATGACATACGTTTATTGAAAAACATTGCGTATAATAAAAGATGAATTGTTACTTTTTACATTCATTTCCGTATCTCGACATAGGAGGAATTTCTTTATGCATCGCTCGTTACAAGCGCTACAATTCTATACATCTCACTCGAAGGAGGATATCGCACGACTTCATGAACGGGTTCGTTCGAGTCTTGCTTCGACGGAATCCTTGACGGATACGATGATCCGAATTACCGGTCAACCGCCACTGATTCCTTATGACGAAGATACCGTCACGGTCGACGAATGGAATGCATTTCTCGCCGGAAAACATCATGCGACATTAGCTGACTTTTACGGTACATTAGTCGCTCGTCCAATCTTGGACGAAGATGGTCCACTCCCGGACGAGGCAGAAGAACCACTTCCAACTCTTTCACGGAGTCAACGTGAACCGGAACCAAAACGACGTAAAAAAGAGAAAGAAATCAAGCATGCTGGAGCAAAACGACCGTTACCTTGGGGCTGGATTGCGCTGTTGATTCTTTGTTTCTTACTTGGAGCCGGTGGAACTTACGTCTACTCGACATACTTCGTAGGATCTGCAGATACGACACCAAAGGCTACTGTCGAAAAACCGGTCACAGTTGAAAAAACGAAGGAAAAGAAACCAACAGCACCAGAAGAGACTGCCGCTGTTGATGATGTCCTATACATCAAAATACGTTCGAGCAACATCTACCGGGAAGAGTCGATGACGACATTACTTTATGAAGCCGATTTCGGTGACGGATATCGCATCGTCAAGAAAAATGACGGTGTGACTGAAATTGAATTGTCGGATGATTTAACGGGTTATATTAAAACGTCCGATACGACAAAACGGCTTGAAGGTGAACCACTTGCTGACGAGACACTCTTGACGTGGGCGAACGATAATCTCGATACAAGTTTTGTGACCGGCACCCTCATTGACCTTATCGGCAAAAGTAGTGAAGAACTGAATAGTCTTTATGGACCAGCCGATCGGACTTTCAATGATGAATTGCATGACTACCTGTTTTACGGAAATCACTTCTTTGTCTTGAAGGACAACAAGGTCATCGCCATTGACTGGACGGAGACGACTATTACGAATGAGCAATTAGCCTCACTCGCCCCACTTCAACTAGAAACGGAATCGACAGGACTCGTCACGAGTAACTCGTATCGTCTCCAACGTTTTGCAAAAGACGGAACGATCAGTCGGATTCGTCTAGCGGAACAATCGTTCTAAACGAAAAGCACCGAATCCGTGAGATTCGGTGCTTTTGTTCATTCCATATCGAGTGAATAGCGTAATGCCGTTTGTGTCTCTTTTAATGAATCTTCTGTCGGGTGCCAGTAATAAATTCCGTCGCCTTCTTTTCCACCCGTTCCTTCGAGTTTCAAGTTCTTCTGGTTACGGAAGGCATCCATGTAATCAAATGCTAAAGTACGCATCGGTTTAAATGAAACGTTCGTTTGTGCGTTCTTCCCGACGACATCCATGATTGCATTAAAATTACTGACTGATACATCGGATGATAATTTGTTTGCGACTTGGGCGATGACTTCCCGTTGACGCATTTGTCGACCAAAGTCTCCACGTGGATCTTCATAACGCATGCGTGTGAATTTCAATGCTGATTTTCCATCTAAGTTGACTTTACCGACCGGGAAATGTGTCCCACTGACCGTAAAGTCGATGTCGTTATTGACCGTCACCCCACCGACTGCATCAACTAGGGACGTGAACCCTTCCATGTTGATTTCTGCATAGTAATTGATTGGGATATTAAGAAACTTTTCGACTGTCTTGATTGCCATCTCCGGTCCACCGAATGAATAGGCATGGTTGATTTTATCATTTGTTCCTTTTCCGACGATATCAACCTTCGTGTCCCGGGGAATACTGATCAATCGACTTTCATTTCGTGTCGGGTTCAATGTCATGACCATGATTGAGTCACTACGCCCGCGCTCGCCTGGACGTTGGTCGACACCAAGTAACAGAACCGACACCGGCTTTTGCTCTTCGACGACTTTGTCTCCCGTATTCTTGACGGGTGATTGAATTTTTTTGACCGTTTGGTCGACTTGATAATATGTATAGCCGATGAATCCACCGACACCGACGACGAGGACAAGCGCAATCAATAGCATGATTTTCAGTGGCGTCCAGCGTTTTTTCACCTTACGTCTTTTTTTAACTCGTTCCAACTGCGTCCATTCCCTTCTGTGTTTTGCTTCTCATTAGTATCGGTCATCCATGAAAAAACTTACAGTCCGAGTATAACGAAATTTGAGAGCGATTTGTCAAAAACGGGAAAAGATGAAAAAAAGAGCCTATCGTTCAGATAAGCTCTTTCGTTCATTAGAGTGATGTTTGACTTTCTACCGTATATGTTTTTTTCTCATAGTCATAGTTCATAATGACAAGTTTACGTTGTGTTGTCGAAGTCGGGAATACGTATGTTTTAGAGAGTGCCTTGATTCCGAGTCCATAGTCTAGTTCTTGTTTCGTTTGAATCGATGTCCAGTCAATCGAGTCTACTCCTGTCCACTCGCCAAGACCTGAACCAGATAATACTGCATCCAATTGTTTCTCCGTCATACCCGTCTTGATTTTCTTTCCTTTGAGCAGTTTCATCTTACTTTCACGAGCACCTGAGTAACTATCAACACGAAACAGATCTAGTGATTTTCCTGTCAAACGATAGACTGAACTATTTTTTTTCGTCATGAACTGAAACACAGATATGTTCGTAAAGTTCTTTTCATCAGAGAACGTGTATGCCGTTGTTTTTTGACCTTGTGATACGGTCGTGAATTCCGCCTTTTTCTTTAGTACCGTCGAACCACTTTTTTTCGTCAGTTGTTTCTTATAATCTTTCCCATAGATGACTTTTGCTGCTTGCTCGATTGTCATCCCCGCTTTTAATGCGGTGTAACGATCGGTTACTTTCGTTTCGTCTTTCGTCGCAGCCGATGCCGCTCCTCCGAATAAAGTCGTTCCTGCGAGTACTGTTGCTACTGCAACTTTCGTAAATGTCATTTTCATGTTCCTATCTCCTTTTTAGAATGTCTCGTGATTTTCAATAACGTAGGCTTTCTTTTTCGTGTCATAACTCATCTCAACGTAAACACGTGATTTAGTCGATTTTTGGAAGACATACAATTTTCCTTTAAACGCTTCAATCTCATAGTCTTTGATTTCTTTCGCACTGAAGACGCTTCGTGCATCTTCCTCAAGCAATCCAGCCCATTCCCCAAGACCAGACCCCGAGAGCACACCATCGAGTTGTTTCTCCGTCATTCCCGTCTTGATTTTAGCGCCCGCGTTTAACTTCCGTGTACTCTCTCGGTATTCGGAATATGTATTCCGTCCCATTTCGACTTGTTTCGAAATAAGACGATACACGGAATCGTTCTTTTTCGTCATGAAACTGAGCGACATCAAAGTCGGAGGAATCTTTGCCTTCCGATCATAGATTTCGTAATAAATTTCTTTACGCTTATCTTCAACGTCCTTAAACTCTTCTTTCGTCTTCAATACTTGTGAACCGCTTTTCGTCGTTAATTGTTTTTTGTAGTCTTTGCCGTATAAGACTTTTGCGACTTGCTCCATCGTCATACCCGCTTTGAGTGCTGTGTATTGATTTGTCGCTGTCGTCTCGACTTTCGTCGCTGCCGATGCCGTTCCACTAAAGAGTGTTGATCCCGCGATGATTGTCGCCACTGTGATTTTCATGAATGTCGTGTTCATAATCTAATCTCCTTTTTAATACTGACTATGATCTTCGACACGATACGCTTTCTTTTTCGTGTCATAAATGAAAAAGATGTATTGCCATTTGTTTGTTGCAGTCGAAAAAACGTATGATTTCGTATGAATGACCGTTGCTTTTCCTGCTTTGACTTCTTTTTTTCGAAGGACGGATGTCGTATCGACGTGACCGAGTGTTCCGAATGTCCCGAGCCCTTTCCCTGTCAATACTCGATCGACTTGTTGTTCCGTCATTCCGTTTTTGATTTTCGCACCTTTGATCAGTTTGCGATCACTCGTCCGGAATCCGGCTGCCGTGTCACGTTTGAACTCCATTTGTTTCATCGTCAGCCGATACTTCGTTCCGCCCGTCTCCGTCATGAACATCAGGACACCGATCGCTGACGGGAATTCCACTTTTCGATTCACAAGATCATAGAGAAGGACGTTCCGATCCCATTCCTCCATCTCAATTTCTGTGTTCAATCGTAAGACTTGTGAACCGTTTTTCATCTTCAACTGCTTTTTGTACGCCTTGCCATAGAGGATTTTGGCGACTTGCTCCACTGTCATCCCCGGTTTTAAAGCACGATATTGTTTTGTCGCGATCGTCTCAGCTTTCGTTGCAGCACCCGCCGTTACTGGATTGAGGCAAACTATTGCGATCAGTACCATGAGAAGCCATCGTTTGACGTTCCACTTATGCATCAGAATCCACCATCTTCATCCGCACCGGAAACCGTCATGACATCCGTGACGACATAACCTTTACCCGTGTCATGCATCATGACGCGTTTCTGCTTCTTCTTGTTATTCGTCTGGAAGATATAAATTTTCACTTTTGCATTTCCGAATCCAATGTTTTTCAGCTCTCGTTTCGTAAAGACCGAGCTATAATCCATCACAGCCCACGTCATCCAGTCGCCGAGTCCTTTTCCTGTCAGGACAGCATCTACTTGTTTCGTAGTCATGTCGAATCGAATCCGTTTTCCTGTCATGAGCTGTTTCGTGCTTTGCCTCACAGTCATCGGGTGATCTCGTTTCATATCCACGCCTTTGAACACGAGACGGTAGAGCTTGTCCTTTGGCTTTTTCATGAACATGATTTGCATGACATGCATTGGCTCTTGTTTCGTTTGATCATAGAAGAAATACTGGAGGCTATCGACAGATTCTTCTGAAATGACTTTCTTTACATCGTGTTTGAGAACAGCCGATCCATTTTTCTTCGTTAAGTATTTTTGATACGACTTGCCGTACATCTGCTTAGCAAACTCCGTCACCGTCATCCCGAACGAATAATTTTTCAAAGAATCGGTAAATTGTTGTTCGTTTTTCGTTGCCGCCGAGACCGTTCCACTGCTAAGTAATACGATGACCATCAGACAGACGAAACTCGACTTGATCCACTTCTGCATCCATTTCACTCACTTTCTGTTGCACGTACTTTAGTTTTTTTTCTTAATCGTCCGAATATTACTGACCTGATAGGTTCTTTTTTGTTCGTTATACGTCAGTTCGACATGTTTCCACTTGTTTGTCGTCGATTTAAAGACATATTCTTTGATCCGAGACACTTCAGCAAACCCACGTTTTTGTTCGTCTAGCGTATAAGCAGACGCTGTATCCATATGACCGAGCATCGTCCAGTTGCCAAGACCCTTCCCCATCAATTTCGCATCCAGCTCTTTTTCCGTCATCCCGTTCTGAAGCGCGGCACCTTTGACGAGCGATCGTGTACTTTCGCGATACCCCGTCTTCGTCTTTCGTTCGATGAACAAGCCTTTCGTCACCAAGCGATACTTCGCACTCTTCTCTTTCGTCATGAATTGTAAGACCAGTTCAGTCGGGAGATGGGTTGTTGCCGAATCGGAGAGGACATGGATTAGTTGCTTATGTCCTTCTTCGTCTCCTTCGAAGTTGATTGGAAGTTTAAGAACAGTCGATCCGTTTCTTTTCTTCAGGTGTTTCTGATACGACTTGCCATACAGGACTTGCGCGACTTGTTGCATCGTCATTCCATTTTTCAAGCCTTTGTACTGTGACGTCGCAAGCGTTTCTGCTTTTGCTGCTGCGGATACTGTTCCTGGAACAAACAGACCAAGCAACAGTACTAAACAGAGTGACCCTATCATGATGCGTTTCATACCTGTTTCCTACTCTCCTCGATGACTCCATGAATCATCCTTATTCATTTTTCGTATTTCAATGAAATCCCGATTTCTGTATCCACCTCATATCGCTTTTTCTGCGTGTTATAGGACAAGGTGACGACCTGCATCTTTTTCGAATGCGACCGGTGGAATTGATAGATTTTGTAGCGTCCCGTTTTCATCGGACTTTCTTTGATGACGGAAGAAACGTTCCAACTAAAATACATCGACACCTGTCCGAGCTTTTTGCCGGACACCAGTTGGTCGAGTTGTTTCTCCGTCATTCCGTGGCGTAATGACGCCGGCTTCATGAGTGTCCGGCTATTTTCATACAATCCATTCTCCGTATCGGCTTGGTAGTACAGCGCTTTTTGTGTCAGATAATATGTCTTCTGGTGCTGTTTCGTACTAAATTCAAGAAGCGTTGTCGTTGGAAGGTTTTTGGAGGGGCGATCCAGTACGTATCCGAGGGACCGATACCCTTGTTCGTTATCGGTCGTTCCCGGTTTTTTCGTAAAGATGACTCTACCATTTTGTTTCTTGATGTATTTCCGGTACTCTTTTCCGTATATCGTCTTCGCGACTTCCGTCAGCGTCATACCGAACTTGAGTGGTTTGTACTCTTGTTTGATCTGCAGTGCTTCCTTTGACGCTGCCTGGTCCTTCGAGTGTCCCACTGAAACAGAGGACACCGATGAGGAAGACACATAGGATACGTTTCATCGTTTAACCTACTTTCCTTATTTCACGAGCTGAACGGCGCGATCGGCATTCAAGCGACCGTATCCGTACGTCGTGTCACGACCTTTTTTGCCGAGGTCCTTCGCTGACTTCCGAAGAATCGATTCGACGTCCGTCACTTTGATACTTGGCTTCAAGCTATAGAGGACACTCGCGACGCCAGCGACATGCGGTGTCGCCATCGACGTGCCACTCCAGAAGATCGATTCGCCGTCTTGCAAATAACTCGCGATATCTTGCCCCGGTGCGACGAGATCCAGTCCTTCACCATAGTTCGAGAACGACGCTCGTTTATCGAATCGGTTCGTCGCCCCGACCGAGAACGCATATTTCGAGCGTGCCGGATAGGACAGTTTCGATGCCCCTTCATTGCCGGTTGCTGCTGCGACGAAGATCCCTTTCTTGCGTGCTTCCGCTAAGGCATCTTCAATCGCTAAGGAAACGCCGCCACCACCAAGACTCAAGTTGATGACTTTTGCTTTTTGTTTCACAGCGAACAGAATACCTTTGGCGATATTCGAGTTCGACGCATAGTTATTGCGCGAGATGACTTTAATCGGAATGATGCTTGCTCGGTCGTTGATCCCCGTCATCCCATACCCATTGTTTGATGTTGCGGCGATGACCCCGGCGACATGTGTCCCGTGCCCGTGATCGTCATAAGCAAGTTGACGTTTATGGACAAAATCGTAGCCGAGATCCATCCGGACGCGTCCGGCGAAATCCGCATACGTCGGATTGATGCCCGTATCGACGACCGCCACACGAACGGTGGAACGTGACTTGTTGGCAATCCGCTTGACCATCGCTTGATAACCGATGTCCGCTCCTTTAACGCCTCCGCGTTGTCCCGTATTTTTCAGCGCCCACTGGACGGACTGGAACGGATCGATACTGAGTAACTTCATCGGTTGATCGAGTTCGACGTACCGGACGCCCTTCGTTTTTTCAAGTTGGCGTTTGGCTGCCATCGCTTGGATGAAGCTGTTGTAGGAGAACTTTTCAATACGTAACGTACTGTCAATCGTTTCATGATCAGTAGCCCGTGACGTCTGTGACAACGTACTCGCTTTCGTCGCTCCATTCAGTCGGACGACAAGACTCGTTGCCTGTCCGGTTGTCGTTGATTTTGTCGCGTATTCCCGAATTGGTTCAAGGCGTTCGAGTTTATAGGGAATCGTAAAAGCTTTATTCTTCGTTCCCGTCACTTCGATGTATTGTCGCCCATTCCACGTCAGTGGGAAGAAGAGCGTCTTTTTACTATTCGCATACCGCGAATATGAATCTTTTTGTTTGTATTCCGTCTGCGACGTATAAACGGTCGCTTTTTTGGAAGCGTCAAAGGCGAACTTCAAGTGTGTTCCACCTGATAGATACGTCTTCGTATCAAAATAGAACAAAGCTTTCCCGCTCGTATCGAACGTTCCTTTGATGTAGCCTTTTTTCGTTTTTGCTTCGATGGCCGGCACTTTTTTCGCCGTTGTCGCAGCTTCTGTCGTACCCCATGTATATGTACCAAATGCACTCACGAGGAGAGCACTGACGATGACCTGTTTCATTTGGGTTTCACTCCTTATCATTGTATCCTTTTTCATTATAATGGAAAAAATTGATTTTCCTAGTTCTTTTTACCTCTATCAATCAATGAATTGACTGAAAAAAAGAAGCCCTGTTCGCACAGGACTTCTTAACTGCATTAAGGGATCAGTTTGACGGCGTTATCAGCGTTCAAACGACCGGCACCATAGCTCGTATCATAGCCTTTTTTACCGAGATCCTTCGCTGATTTCTTAAGGATACTTTCGACACTGCTTGCCTTCAAGGACGGCTTCAGACTGATCATAAGACTCGCGACACCTGCGACGTGTGGCGTCGCCATCGAAGTACCACTTCCATATAACAACTCCCCATCTGCGAGATAACTTGGGATCGAGACGCCTGGAGCAACGAGGTCTAGACCCGTTCCATAATTCGAGAACGACGCTTTCGTATCTTTTCGTCCGGTTGCACCAACGGATAAAACATATTTCGAACGAGCCGGATACGCGACCGTCCCACGTCCTTCGTTTCCGGAAGCGGCGACGATTATGATGTTCTTCTTGACCGCTGCGGCTAATGCCGACTCGATCGATTTCGAAGAAGAACTACCGCCGAGACTCATGTTGATGATCCGGGCACCTTGTTTTGTCGCATGCTGGATGCCTTTGACGAGTCCCGAGACCGAACCAGCCCCTGACTCATCGAGGACCTTGATCGGAATCAACGTTGTCATCGGATTGATACCGGTCATCCCGTACGTGTTATTTCCTCCCGCCGCAATGACTCCAGCGACATGTGAACCGTGTCCGTTATCATCCCACGCCGTCTTATCGCCATTGATGAAATCATAGCCAAGATCCATCCGGACTTTACCGGCGAAGTCGGCATAACTCGGATTAATGCCGGAGTCGAGGACCGCGACTTTCGTTGCAGACAGCTTCTTGCCCTTGATACGTTTTTGCATGGCGACAAAGCCGATGTCTGCTCCCTTCAGTCCCTTTTTTTGTCCCGTGTTCTGTAGCGACCATTGATGTTTTTGATAGGCATCGACACCGAATGCTTGGATCGGCGCGTCGAATTCTGCGAACGCAACACTATTCGATCGCTCGAACTTTTTCTTCGCCGCCTCAGCGTCAGCATACGAATCATAGACGAGCCGTTCGATGCGGAGCTCAGACGCTAGTGATTCGACTTTTGAGGCTCCGAACGACTGCGCCCGCATTGCACCAGGGCGTGTCTGAACAAGTAACGCCGGTTTGACTGCTTTGACGGCAGCAGTCATCGATTCCTCGATTGGTTCATAACGCGAGACGTAGGCGGGAACTGAATAACGGTCGCCCGGGTAGCCTTCGAGGACTAAGTATTGTCGACCACTCCAACTGAGTGGGAAGTAGAGCGTATCATCCGTGATTTGGTAATACCGATTGTAGACGCGACCTGCTTCCGCGTCGGCTTTACTGGCGAACATCGTTCCGTAGGTATTGTAGTCGAGCTCGAACTCGAAGTGCGTTCCTTTCGCGACAAAATCCTTCGCATCAAAATACCAGACCGCCAATCCATCCGAATCAAAGCGACCTGTTAAAGCACTATCGGCTTGCTTTGAGAACGCCGGGACTTCCTTTGCCTTCATTAGTGTTGCCGGACGAATCGTTTCCTGCTTTTCAAACGCATTGACTTGTACCGTACTACAGATCAAACCAAGCGCTAAGCTCCCTGCTATCCATGTTCGCATCATTGTTCCTCCCTCTAGGTCTTTCTTACTAATACCCGGATTAGATGGAATTATGTGGAATATAGTAAAACATTGATGTGAATCAAAAAAACATCACTCTCGCAGGGAGAGTGATGTCTAATATTACTTGACTGTGACTGTGAATGTTTTGACGACTTTGTAGTTTCCTACTGTCGTGTATGTGACACGGATCGTCGTCTTACCTGCTTTGATTCCTTTTACGTTACCACGTGACGAGACTTGCGCAACTTTTTTGTTCGCTGATGTATACTGAACAGATTTGATCTTATCCGTTGCTGACGTATACGCGATACGTGTCGTCTGGTTCTTCTTGAGTGTTGCTTTTGTTGCTTTCAGCGTGACGCTGTTTGCTTTTGTTTCGATTGGTAAGACTGTTTTCAAGACAAAACCGTCTTTTAACGTAACCGTTGCTTCAACCGTCGTCTTACCTGTTGCTTTACCTGTCAGGCGACCTTTTGAATCAACTGTCGCTTTTTTCGTATCAAGGACACGGTAGCGTGTTGACGCAACTGCTGATGTCGTGTTCGCGACTGTCGTTTTCAAGTCGAGTGCTTTTCCTTGATAGACTGCACCGGCTTTGATCGTTGCGACTGGTGCCTTTGTTGCTTGTGGAACGAAGACGCCGACGTAACCGTTGACTTCAGCTGTCTTGATGCCTTTGACTGGAACCGTCAAGATACCGTTCTTATCTGTGACGAGTTTCGTGTTCGTGACGCCACTAGCATCGACGAAGACTTGGTTCGCGTGTGTTTTACCCATGTTGACTTGAACTGTCGTATCTAGGGCTGCGTTTTTCCCGATGACTGTCGCGACACCTGTGTTGCGGTCTTTTCCGAAACGAACGCTTGAGATCAAGTCTTTACCCGCTTCTTTAGACGTGTTCGACGTGTGATACGCAACGTGTTGTTTACCATACGCATACTGTTTACGGACTTTTAGGAGATTCGTGATTTCATCATAGTACGGTGTCGTTTTTGACATGTACGATGCATCCGTCTGGTAGAGATCACCGTAGTAGACCGTTGGCACCGTGTTTTTGTTCGAAAGAAGGAACGCGTATTGCGCGACGACGTTTTCCGTCGAGTATTTCTTCGTTGGACTTGCGAGTTCTTTGTTATAAATCGCAAGTGCCTTCGCTTCATCTTCTTTATTGTAGAGCTTCTCGAACGATTTCGGCTCGCCATCTTTTCCGTACTGCGTATTCGTTTTGATGCCGTACGTATCAAGCATGATTTGGTTGACGCGGTTTTTCTCTTGGTCATGGTTGTTGACGAATGACCAGTTCGCTTGAACGTTCGTCGCGCCGTCACCTTCACGGTTAACGACTGAGACTTTCGCTAAGTCACGGAGTGCACGTTTGTTCGATGGCGTAAGTGCTGAACGGAGCGTGAAGTAAAGCTCTCCGTCCATGACGAGTTGTTCATTATTGTTAGCCTTCATGTAAGCATTCTGTTCTGTTTTATAGCTCTCGATGTAGCTGAGGTAATCTTTTTTACCGAAGTGCGCTTTTGACACTTCTGCTTCTGCATTCAAGATTCTCGTATCATAGTGTGATGCCGCATCGATCCGGAAACCGTCGAACTTGTATGTCTCAAGCATCCACTTCATCCAGTTCTTTTGCTCCTTGATGACTTCTGGGTTCGAGTTCGCAAGGTCGACACCGATCAAGAACTCATCGTTGTTCGTCATCGTTTTGTTGTATGCCTGCGTTGGGAAGCCAGTCTCATCGACGAAGAGGAATTGATCTTCGATGTCGATCCCTGAGTTATCGTTTTGGTATGAACGTTCTTCTGATCCATAACCGTACGCAGCCTGCGTTTTCATGTATTCTTCCGTCAACGAAGCGATTTTTCCGTTTTCCGTTGAAGTGAGCAATGCTTCTTTTGTTTCGAAGCCGTTTTGTTTCATGTACTCGAGGTATCCTTCATCCTTCGCGTATTGCGAAAGCATCGGCTTCCAGTTCTCTGGTGAGACTTCATACCAGCCGTCTGCTGCGAGATACGTATCGATGACATTCAAGTTCTGTGTCTTCGCTGCGTCAAGCAACCATTCTGGTAAGTAGTTCTTCGCATCGTCTTTGCCGAAGTAACGGTATGGTTTACCGTCTTTGTCCGTCATGACGCGGCCCATCCCCTGCCCTTGTAGCGATGTTCCATTGATGAACGATTTGTTCCATTCTTTAAGATAACCGTATTTTGCTTGTCCCATACCGCCACCTTTTGTGTAAGCGAGGTAAGGCGTTGCGAGTGTCTTCGTTTTCTCTCCACCTGTGAATGGATTCGCGAACAGCTCACCTGAGCTTGTCGCACGACGAACGAAAACAGCTTCACGTTGATTGAGACCGAGCATTTGGTTCGGAACGAGGTCCATCTGGACTTTGATGTTGTCGTCATGCAACATGTCGACCATCATCTCGAGTTGTGTGGCTTTTCCGTATTTCGTCGCAACTGTTTTATTTGGTCCTTGTGGGAATTCACCGAGGTCATAACGGTCAGCGATTGCATATCCTTCCATGTAACGTGCCATATCGAATGAACGATATGCAGGCGGCAACCACACATCTGTTACGCCCCATGAATTGAGCAATTCACCTTTTTTAGCAAGCGTCCGGTACATGTTGCTTTCGTACGGTTGATACAGGCTGAAACTTTGGAAAATAACGCGATTGTCGAGCTTTTCACTTGGTGCGAAAGCCTTTGCGCTTTCTGGTGCATACGTCAGTCCGCTTGTCGCGACCAATGCCGCAAGCAAACCTGTCGAGACTTTTTTCGTCTTGTTCATGAGTCTAATCTCCCTTTTAAAGATGTATATTTTTGATTATTTCTACCTAAAATTCCAAATAACATCACATAATTTAACATCTTTTTAAAGTAAAGACAGATGTAAATTTATAAAATAGGTAAATAGATTTACCAAAATGCAATCGATTGCGCTGTTTTGTCACAAAAAACCTCTCCCTACCGAAGTAGGAAGAGATTTTACGTTTCTTATAGTCCGAGAAGAACTGCTTTCTCGTAACCACCAGTCAAGACAGAGTTGTCATACGACTGAAGTTCTTTGTTGACCGTGATGACGTTCGACAATGTTTTGAGTGTTCCTTCTGGAACTTTGATCTTAACGATGTCAAGACCGTTCGTGATATCACCATCCGAATCAGCAAGCGAGATGCTTGTGCCGACTGGGAGATTTTTTCCGTTCAACGTGTACTGTGCAGTGTTCGTTGCATCGTACATTCCAGTGTATTGAACACCTTCTGTGAACTTGATACGGATGACGTCTTTTTCATCTTTTGCGTTAGCTGTGACTTTAGCGATTTCGAATGGCGAAGCCACTGGAACGACTGGCGTTTTCGAAACTTTGAAGTCGTGTGTTGCTGTAGCAACCGTGTTACCGACATCGTCAGAGAGTGACTTGACGACGACTTTCCACTCTTCGCCGTATCCTTCTTTGTCGACGAGGTACTGAAGGTTATCATTCGCAGCGACGCGGAAGTTCATATCTGAGCTATCCGTGTAACCAACGACTGATCCATCGATCGTAACGGTTTTACCGTTTTTATCTTTACCGATGAACTCAACTGTTGTTTTTGGCGGAAGTACTGTACCTTCTGCGTTGATGAGTGGTGTATCCGACTGATCAAGACCACGAAGTTTAACCGGCTCGCTCATCATGACTGTGAAGTCATTCGTCAAGAGATAACGGTCAATCGTCGTGATTTCCGCACTCTTCAGATCTGGAGAGTTGAGCGGTGAACCAGCATAGTTGAGATCAAGCGACAACAAGTCGTTTTTCTCGCCGTTTGCTTCTGCTTTGACAGAATCTTTTGCGAGCGAAAGTTTGAACTTATCGTTGTAGTAGTTCTCTTTCGTGTTGACTGTATCGTAGATTTCCGTCCAGTCCTTATTGAGTTCGAGGAGAACTTCGCCTGACTCTTCGTCGTAGTACGTCACATCAGCATACTGACTGAAGTCTTCGTACAACTTCGTGTTCGAGTTGTAACGCTCGAGTTTCAACTTCTTCGAAGCAAGCAATGCTTTGACTGCGTCGAGGTCGAGACCTTTAAGCTGTTTGCTGAACATGATACGGAATTGTTCTGGCGACTCAACAACGACGCCTGCAGTTGGCTTGACTGTATCAGCAGCAACTGTGAAGTCGAGGTTTTGTGTCGTTCCGATGTTCGACTCATCCGAAAGGGCTGCGAAGTCCATCGTGTTCCAAATTTGGAGTGAGTGTTTACCAGGCGTGAAGTAGCCTTCTTTTGCTCCTGGATACGCTTCTTCTGGAGCAACACCCATCATTTTCGCATCGTTCAACGTGATGATGACTGTATCACGGCGATCGACACCTGTTTTGTTATCAAATCCGAGGTATTCGACTTTGAAGTACTTCTCGCCGTATTGACCATCGATTTTGAACTTCGCGCCTGCGATTGCTTCAGAGAATTTCACTTCAAGTTGGTTCAGACCGACTGGTTTGACCGAAGTGACTTCCGGCTGACGTGCATCTGTCAACTTGAAGCTTGCTTTTGACTTCACTTCTGTATCCGTGCTGCTCGTGATTTTCGCAAGCACTTTAACAGTTGCGTTGTCTTGGAGTGGTGTTTCTTTATCAAGGATCAATTCGAATGCTTTTGGATTCGAAGGAATCGATTTGATACCGATGACGCGTTTCGAACCATCGAACTGTTCGATTTGGATGTTGTCGTTTGCGAGGTATTCACTCTCGTCAACAGTCGGTAATTTCTTATCGAGACCGAACGATTTCAAGAGAAGGTCACGTGAAACGGCTTTATCGAGGAAAATCGTCACACGATCCGCTTGGTTCGATTCCGCTGCAAGGACGTTAATCAATTCAACTGGTGCTGGCGTAACCATGACCGTGCTGAACTTGACTTTCGCTTGTCCATCGATCTTACCGATCAAGTCTTTGTACTCACCGTTGACTGTTTCGATGATTTGCGCGTCGATTGTTGCTTCGATGTCTGTGTTGCTGAACTCAGACGTCAAGAGAACCGTCGCTTTACCATCTTGGATCGTGACGCGTTCTTTCGCGAGTGACCCGAATGATGTCGATAATTTCAAGACGATATCGTCTGCTTTCGTATCGACTTCACCTGTTGCTTTGTTTTTCAACTGGAATGTGACTTCCGTGTTGTCTGATCCGTTTGCAAGGATCGAAGACGCTTTTGGTGTCACTTCAAGCATCCAGATGTTTTCGACGCTTTGCGTCATGAAGCTGAGTGAACCGAGATCTTTTGCAACGCCACCAATCAAGATGCCTTTTGCGTCAACTGAGTAGTCCATGCCGTACTCGAGTCCTTCGACTTCAAGAACTGCTGACTTCTTGTCTGCGCTAAGTGTCGCTGACTTGACTGTCGCACCTGCGATTTTGAAGTTGTCTGCTGAGACAGCGTCAACGGCACGCGAGAATGAAACTTCGACTTTCTCTTTGCCGATTGCTTTCGCTGAAGCGAGGACCGTGTTTGCGATCGTGAAGTCCATCGGAGCTGATTTGACATCGCCGACTTTGACGATGTAGCTGTGCGTTCCTTCTGGAATGCCACCTTGCGACGCCATGAACTTCCCTTTCGAGAGCGTTCCTTTTGCAACGATTGGCGTCGTTGATAAGTCTTTACCTGGGTAGATTAAGAGTTCTGCCGCTGCGCCCACTGCTGGGTACATGACATCTGCTTTGACTGAAAGCATCTGATCATCGACGCTTCCCATGACGTTCGAGATACTTGCTGCCTTGACTTCGTAGTTGATGTAACCTGTCACGACAGAGTTAGCACCTTTGTACGAGTAAGCCAGTTTATATTTTCCTGCTTTTGAAGTCGATGGAGTTTTGAGATTGAACTTGCTGATTGGGCGTTTAACGATGATACCTGATTTGTACTGGATGCTGATCGTGCTTGGCAATTGAACTTTTCCGCCAACAGCGACCGGCTCGAGGACTGGTTCGAGGACATCAACTGGGTAGTTTTGAAGTTCGACTTTAAGAACAGCTTTCTTTGTCGTACCTGCTACCTTACCGTAAAGGACTTGGTATTTGTTGATGTATTTCTTTTCGAATTTGACAGAACCGCTCCATTTGACTGAGCGCATTTCGTACTTGCCGTTTGAAAGTTTGACTTTGACTTTCGTCGGAAGCGTCAATTTCTTTACTGCATATTTCGAACCACCAGCGTGCTTCATCAAGATTGGAGAGATGTATTTAACCGAGACCTTCGATGCTGCATCAGCAGCAACCGGTGCTACGACAGACGCCGTGACTGCAAGCGCAGCTGCAGCAGCGTACAATTTGTTCGTTTTCTTCGAATAACCCATGTTTACTATTCCTCCTCTTTTCTAAAAAATCAAAAGCGCAAATCCCAATTTTAAATCTACAATATAAGTAAAATATAGAAATATTTTACTTTAAAGCAGTTAAAAAATTCTTTAGTCGTCTTAGGAGGAGTACGTTCTGTTTCACGTGCGACTTTTCGTCTATCATCAAGACGATCCATGCGTGAGCCATTATGTATCCGATTGGGATGAACTAAAGAAACTGCCGAAATCGCTCCAAGAAGCCATTTCTGATTGTAGATTCGTGCGTTCCACCGTTTCGTTTTTGAGAATCGGTAGAAACGCTACAGGTCAAATATACAAAACTGGGAAGGACGCTACAATAGATTTTTTGTAAAAAATAGGTGAATAGTAGTAAGATAAAATATATTTACATGGGCTGTGCATGGAAATTAATTTTTGGATTCACCCCTTTAAAGAAAACGCTTACATTTTATTAAGTTTTTGTCTTATTTTCGTTTTATTAAAATAAAATTTTGATTTCACGAGATAAAATGATCTGCTTTTTCGATTGCTTGAAGGAACGATTCCCGATGCAAGCGATGGACATCATCAGCCCACATTTCAATCTTCTCTCCACGTCGTTTGAGTTCAATCGGTAATCCGCGACCAATCCAATCGAGCTGTCGTTGCAGGACATGACGTTTTCGTCCATCTTGTCGCTCCGCCTCCGTGAACTGGCGCAGATACTGTAAGACATAACCGAATCCGAACTCGATCGGAATCCGCAGTTCCGCTCCTTTGTCGCGTATCCGGATGATCCCGGCTCCATAATGGATGGCTCGAAACAATTCCTCATTGATGCGCTGATACCACGTTCCTTGTGTCAGACAGTGCGGCTCTAGTGCGCCTTTTTTCCCACTCGGTAAGACTGCGAAATAATCAATGACCATGTATCTGCTCCTTTTTATCAAAAATAGGTGAGTCCGCGAGGGGCTCACCTATCATGACAGGTCAAACGGTTCGATTGTTCGAAACGGATTTGAATCTTTTCCCATCATTCAACATCGAAAAAGCTTTCCGAATACGCTATACTGGATTACGGGAATGGGAGGAATGCTCGTGGCTATCATTATCTTTTGCCTCGTCTGTCTCATTGCGTATCGGATCCGCAAGCTTCCCGAAGCACTACGGACGATTTTACTCATCCTCGGTTTAATCAGTGGATGGTTCGCGCTCTTTGAGATGATCAGCTTCATCGAAGCTAACCCGTACTTGGCTGCAATCCCGATTGGACTGGGACTTGCTTACTGGTACTGGTACCGTAAAAAGAAACAAGCAAACGACAAAACCCCTTCCGACTCGTGAAGTGGGTTTTTCTTATGGTCGAACGAAAAAAAGCGATGTCTCCTCAATTGGGGACATCGCTTTTCGTGTTCAGGACTGAACTTTCCGTTCGATTGCTGCGATTTTCTCTTCAATCTCAAGCAACTTCAGTTCGTGCTCAAGTTCGAGACGACGTTTTTTGCGTTTTAGACGATCGAGTTCTTCTGCGAGTGACTCGTTCGATGCTTCCGGCTTCGGTGGGGCTTGCTCCATCGATTGACGGAGTGGGTCAAACAAGTTTGATTTCGCAAACTGAGCCGCTTCCGGTCCGAACATATCTTGGATGAGTGGGAGAATCTTGTTCATCGCGGTTCCTGGAATCTGCGACTTCTCATCGACGAGACGTTTCAGCGCCAACTCATCGACGAGATACCCTTTTCCGTCCTGTTCGGCATGCAATTCGCCCGTCCGAATCCAGCGACGGACCGTTTCTTCTGAGACACGTAACAATTCACTGATCTGTTTTGTCGTTAACATCGTCATCCCTCTTTCCCTCTAGTAGTACCTTTACTATACACACATGTGTGCGTGTGTGTCAAAGGATACACACATCAAAAAAGAGACCCTCGTATAGAAGGTCTCTAATCGTTATGCTCCCCGACGAACGAGTAACCAAAGGCCGACGATAGCAAGTCCTGCTCCCGTTGCTGCATATGGGAACGGCTTGTCTTCACCTGCTTGTGGTAATGTGCCCGTTGCTGTCGTTGTCGTAGGTTTCGATTGTTTTTCAGCAGATTCGACTGTCTGAACAGATGTTTCTGTTGACGTTGGTGTTGGCGTCGGTTTTGCGACCGGTTCTGCTTTCGCGATTTCCGCGAGCAAGATCGTACCGAGGCTGCCTTCTTCGATCGTCACACCCGCTTCCGGTGATTTTCGCTCGAAGTACTTCAACAATTCATCAATCATCTCTTGTTCTTCCGGCGAGATTGATTCTTCATCGCTCGCCATCAGTTTCATCGCTTTCGCTTGCTGAGCGAATGACTCATAGTCTTCATACATCTCTTCATCCATATCCATCATCAAGTCATCCATGTCAAGGTGATGCATCGCTTTGACCGTGTAGCCCGCTGCGACTTCCGTCTTGATCGTGTACGTTCCCGGATCAAGTTGGAGCATCATCAAGTCATCTTTTGCGATCTTTTCCTGATAGACATCCTTTCCTGTGATCGCATCCGTTACCGTATACGTCGCAGGAACTGTTCCTTCATCAAAATCTGGCTGTTGGTTTCCGTTTGCATCAAAGAAATTGACGACAGCTAACCAATGCTCGAACATACCGTCGAGCTCTTCGTCGCCGTAAATCCCAGCGTCGATCACTTCCGTCTGACCTGCGACGAGACGGACTTTCTTCATCCCAAAGTCTTCATCGACATCGGAGTCGATCGTCCGGTCGTCACCAACGTTTTGCTCGGAATAGAAATAGTACCCCATGTCATATCCGTCGACTTCGACTTCATATGTTCCTGGTTTTAAATCCTTGAAGCTGTATAGGCCATTCTTCGTGTATACTTCATCGATGACATCTTCATTCCGATCCATCAAATAGACGACGACATCATCGAGACGTGTTTCCTTCTCTTGGCGAATGCCGTCTTCGTTCTCATCGAACCAGATCGTTCCTTCGATCGTTGCCGTCGTCGGTGCCTCGACTGGTGTCGGTGTCGCGTCATCACCCGTCTCTGGCTCGTCTGTCGTCGGCTCTTCCTTGACCGGTTCTTCCGTCACAGGCTCTTCTGGTGTCGGTTCCTCCGTCACCGGTTCGTCCGTTGCTGGATCTTCTTTGACCGGTTCTTCTGTTACGGGTGTCTCTGGAGTTGGTTCTTCTGTCGTCGGCTCTTCTGGTGTGACGACTTTACCGAATTCGACGAGAATCGTCCGCTGTCCATCTGCTGAGACGACCTTAACGACAGGTGCCGTCTCCGACGTGAACGTCACGACCGGTGTCTCTTCGATGTTGACGTCTTCCCCTGTCACGCCGTCTTCAAAGACGAGTGCCGTCTCCGACGTGATATCGACGATGCCTGTGCCTTCAAACGTCAACGTATACGGACCCGTGCCCGTTCCTGTGACGTCCCACTCGACGGTTTCTGCGTAGACCGGTAACTTCAGACCGAACGCGACGACGAGTGCCATCAAAAGTAAACTAAGTTTTTTCATGAGTGTATGTATGCTCCTATCGTGATTTAATATTACCTCCCTAAATAGTAAACAAATCCGCCAAAAATAACCAGAAGAATTCTTGAATTCCTGCTATTTTTTTATAATAAAAAAGCCTTGTCGAAAGACAAGGTCTTAGACGAGCTGACTACACGCTTGCGCACATGCCGTACACGCCTTCGCGCACGCTTGGCAATGGTCATGGTCGTGTTTACTACACTCAGCGGCACAGGCTTCACATATCTCCTGGCATGCCTTTGCAAGAACCGCGACATTCGAGCTGTTTCGAGCGATTGCTTGTAGCAAGAGGCTACAGATATCCGCACAATCCCGGTCGAGTCGAATACAATCCGCCATATGCCCGATATGTTCTTCCTTCAGACAGGCATCAAAACAATGATTACAAGCAAGAATACAATCTGTCAGTCGTTGCTGTACCGTGTGATCCATATTAATTCCTCCTTTTGTATCTATTTTCTGTTCCCTCACGAGCCGAAATCAAACAAAAATAAGACAGCACATGGAGCGAAAAGCTCACTATGCTGTCTTATTTGACGATTTCAAGCGGAATCTCGATCCCACGGCCTGCTCCTGCATCAATGATGAGGACCGGAAGACGCTGGTCATCGAAGACTTCTTTTTCGATCGTCGTATTGGACGTATAGGTCCGGATTTCCCCCATCTTCTTCGCTTCGAAGGAGACGAACGGAAACGGAATCGATTGGTTGGCGACTTCGAGCCGGATATCGACCTGTTGGTCATCGAGTCGAATGTCATTCGCTGTCCGGATGACGAGACGCATCCGGTCATTTTCCGTCAGGGTGACCTGTGCGGAAATGTTCTCGGTCTGTCCTGCACGCTTAACTGGATCCACGATGACCGTCGGGGAAGCGGTCTTCGCTTGTTCTGCGCGCTGACAACCAGGAACGACGAGTAAGGAAATCGCGAGGGGGAGAAGCCAGCGTTTCATGTTCGCTTCACTTCATAGCAAACGTCAGTTCAGCGACACAGGCGACTTCCCCATCGACTGTGGCTGTGGCACGACCTTTACCGATTGGTCCGCGGACCTTCGTCAATTCGACTTCGAGGCGGAGCTGATCCCCGGGTACGACTTGACGTTTGAAGCGGCATCCTTCAATTCCTGCGAAGAAGGCGAGCTTCCCTTGGTTCTCTTCCATCTTCAATACGGCGAAGGCACCGACTTGCGCGAGTGCTTCGACGATCAAGACGCCGGGCATGACATTGTATTCTGGGAAATGGCCATTGAAGAATTCTTCGTTCGCCGTGACGTTCTTGATTCCAACGGCGCGTTTTCCCTCTTCGACTTCCAAAATGCGGTCAACGAGTAAAAACGGATACCGGTGCGGAATGACTTCCTTGATTTGTTCGATCGTATACATATTCGACAGCTCCCATCACTGATTAAATTAAGATTTCATCCAAAAATCGGTGATGCGGGTCCATGTGTCGAGCTTTAACACATCCATTGCCTCGCCACCACCAAACGTCGCATAACCCACCATTGCGCCGACGATCAGTGCTACGACGATGAGAACGAGAACGATCAGTACACGTACGATGATCGGAACTCGGCGTGTCGAGTACGCACGAAGACGTCGCTCTGATTTGTGCTCCGGATTGCCGGTTTCCTGGTTTGAAGCCTGTTGCTTCTTCTTCAGGCGTTCACGCGTTGGCTGATCCGTGCCTGTTTGGTTTTGTACCATCTTGATCACCTTTCATTGATTCAGTCTGAGAACAGTATAGCATATTAGTACCTGGTATTAAATAGTTCCAAATTCGCTACAAAACGTGTTCCGCAACTAGTGTAACACGACCAGACAGGCAATTCCTCTAAAAAATTTTAGTTTGTGTATATAAGGAAGGAGAAAAACAGTTTCCCACGTTCTGCGGTTTTTTTACACTTTTTTAAATCCAAACTGAACTGTCCGGCGTAAGCTTTCCAGAACGACGCAACAACGGTTCTTGGGTGGCACGAAACATCACTTCAACAACTCATTAAAAAAATTAAAACTTTATGCAATCCAAATCACCCGATGTTGCGTAAGCTATTCAGAACAGGCAAGAAACACCTACCAAATAAACCAAAAACTGAGAGGAATGATTTAAGATGAAACACACGAAAAAATTCGCAGCATCAGCAATGGCAGCAGCACTCGTACTACCAGGAACGGCAGCATTCGCTTCTGGTGGCGGAGAAGACATGAAACAAGATGCACCGAAAAACGTCACGGTCAAAACAAAAGCCGCTGACCTTCGTGCTACACTCGATCAATTACTCTCTGAGCACTTCGTCCTCGCAGTCATGGACATGAAGAAACAATATGACGGTTCAAAAGACGCACAGTACTACGAAGCAGCACTCAAACAAAACGCACTCGACATGACTCCAGCAATCGCTTCAGTCTACGGTGACGAAGGTGCGAAACAGTTCGAGAAAATCTTCGTTGATCACAACAAATATACGACAGACCTCGTCAAAGCTGTAAAAGCAGACGACCAAGACGGCATCAACGCTTCGAAGAAAGAAACAGAAGAGTTCGTCCAAGATCTCTCAAGCTTCCTCGATACAGCTACGGAAGGTAAACTCCCGAAAGCAGCTGCTGAAGAAGTTCTCCGTGCTCACGAAGCAGACGTCTACAAAACATTCCAGCAATATGCAGCTGGTGACTACGAAGGATCGTACAACACGTTCCGTGAAGGATACAGCCGCATGTATGATATCTCAAAAGCACTCTCTGTTGCGATCACAACACAGATGCCTGAGAAATTCGACAACACGAAAGCTGACTCAAAAGCAGCAGACCTTCGTTCAACACTCAACAGCCTTGCAGCTGAACACGTTGCTCTTGCAAACCTCAGCATGACAGCTGGCGTTGACCAAGCGAAAGACTACGATGCAGCAAACTGGGCTGAAGACATGCACACAGCTGACTTCAAAGCAGCTATCAAATCGATCTACGGTCAAGCCGGTGCAGATCAGTTTGAGCAAGTTTGGACGAAAAACCACATCGAAGCACAAGCTAATCTCGTCACAGCAGCAGTCAATGACGATAAGAAATTGATGGGTGACGCACAAGACATGCTCAAAATGTTCTCGAACGACTTCGGTGCATTCCTTGGTGCAGCGACAGAAGAAAACCTTCCAACAAAAGCAGCACAAGAAGCAGTATCAGGTCACGAGACTTACGTCCAAGATACGTTCATGCAGTATGTTGAAGGCGACTACAAAGGTTCTGTCGACACATTCCGTGAGTCTTACGCTTACATGTACGGCGTAGGAGCTAACCTCGGTGATGCAATCGTTAAACAATCACCAGAGAAATTCATGGATGGTACTCCAGGATCAATGCCTAACACAGGTAACGGTGGAATGAGCGACAACAACTCAGCTGCAACAACTGGTGCGATCGCAGTATTCGGTCTTGCACTCGGAGCAGTCGGTCTTGTCCTCGCACGTAAACGTCAAAACGCCTAAGAAATTGGGTATAATCAATAACAGGATAGCGACATGCTATCCTGTTATTTTTGTACATAGAGGGAATCCCTTCTCTCGGAAAGGAGATACGCGTTTATGAAACGTTGGTTATTACCGGCGAGCATCCTCTTGATGGTCGCATCGGTCGGAACACTGCTGTTCCTCTTGTTCGGTCAAACAAAATTGGATACATCAAATATCACGCAAGGTGATCCAAAAACAGAATCCGCGGCCTCTTCCGAGACGAAGGAAGAAGATCCGCTCAAGCCGTCTGAAATCTTCAAGAAGGAGTTCAAGGACCTCTCGGCAACGGAGGTCGAGCTTCCGAAACAACTCTTCATCCCGAAGCACGACATTAAAACGAAAGTTGAACAGGTCGGGCTCGATAAAGATGGCGCGATGGCGACACCTAAAAACGAACAACAAGCCGGCTGGTATAAGTTCGGTCCGCGTCCAGGTGACGTCGGAAATGCCGTCATCGACGGTCACACTGATACGAAGACCGGTCCAGCGATTTTCTATAAACTGCATGAACTGAAGAAAGGTGACCCGGTCGAAATCACCGATGCGTCCGGACGGAAGCTCGTCTTCCGCGTCAAAGAGCTCGTCCAGTACGATCATTTGAAGGCACCACTGAAGAAAATCTTTGGTCCAGCCGATACCCGGAACCTCAACTTGATCACGTGTATCGGGACGTATGATCAGAACCAAGGCACGTATGATGACCGACTCGTCGTCTTCACGGAACTCGACGAGAAAGCATCGGATCCAGTCAAGACACCACCAAAACCGGCGACGAACATTCGCGTCAGTGGTGGATTCATCAACTGGTATGCGTCAACCGATGAAGACGTCGTCAAATACAACGTCTATCAAGAAAAGAATGGAAAACGCAAAAAACTCGGTACGACAGAATCGATCGAGCGTAAAGCGTTCCCACTCCCAGAAGATGCAACAGGTCGTTTCGTCGTCACAGCGGTCAATAAAGCCGGAATCGAATCAGAAGACGCGTTCAGCGCCGTCCAGAAATGACAAAACGGGATGTCTCCAACTTGGAGGCATCCCGTTCTTTATTTTGCTGCTGGTAATGCAATCCGGAGTTGTTTCTTACCGGACATCGTCTCATAGAACAGACTGAGTCGTCCTTCCGTCACGCGGAGTTGCTCCGACGGAATAAAGACGATCCCGATCCGACTCTCATCCGGTTTGTATTTACCGTTCAAGGCATTAAATTGATCCGCAATCGTTACAATCTCGTCCTCTGTCTCATACTCCCCGATCTTTGGTAAGATTTCAATCTCGTCCGCTGACTGATTCGTCACTTTGACCGTGATCGCAAGCAACCGCCCCGGCTCCCCCATCACTTGGAGGAGCTTTTGTTTTTCGACCTTCATTTGAACAAGTGGTGTTTGCCGCGTTTTTTCAGTCGTATCGACGTCCAGCGTCTTCAGCTTCAATCCTGCCATCTCATAGACGACACCGAGTCGATCTTCGCGATCGAACTGCTTCAGCTGTGCTTCATCCAGTCGAATTGACGTCCGTGGTTTCGTTTCTTTTACCGGCTCCTCTGCCTGAAACCAACCGAAGAGTGGGACCATGAATTTCGTTACGATGATGAGGACGAGCAAGCCCGACATCACATAAAACAATACTGTCTTCACACGTCGCCTCTTTTCTAAGCCTCGATCCGTTCCTTCATCCATCCCCGGTCGAGTCCATGTACACCGGGACGCCCATGTGTCGCAAGGTACTGGCAATACTGGACCGCGAGATACTCTGCCTGAAACTCGACATAGCGCGTACCAGGCAAGCTGTTGACCTCATAGAGATAGATTTTCCCATCCGCCCCGATCCCGACATCGATCCCGAGCGCATCGAGCGGGTAGGCATAAAACGAATCGAAATAGGCTGGGAATCGTCGCGCAAAGTCGACGATCCGTCGCGAAATCGCTTCATGTTGATCCGGATAGTTCTGTTTCATGAAGATGTCCATCCGTGTCGTCGAGAATGCACCGTGACTAAGATGGCTGACCGATTCTTGGTGATTGTTGCTGACGAACGGAAAGTATTTGACGAGTTTCCATTGACCGTTCGCTCCCTTCGCGACATGGATCCGCATGCAATACGAATGCCCATGAATCGTTTGCGAAGCAATGAACGGCTGGACGATCATCGGATTCCGTTTCGTCTCTTCTTCGATGCGGCTGATCAATTCCCCTGTCGAACAGACGGTCGACTCGAGTAGATGACTGAACCGGTACTGATCTCCCTCCTGCTCAATCGTATAAATCCGTTGTCCTTGTTTTCCGTTCGCTGGTTTGAAGACGATTTTTCCGTATTGCTCAATCAACGGGAAGATCGTCTTTCCTTTCTTTACCCGGTGCATCGGAATCAAGACGTCCTGAAACGATCCTTCTTGCGCCAGTTGACGTAAGACGACATTTTTATTCCCAATCCGGTGCGTCGTAAAGGGAATCTCGGCTGCGAGACGATTGAACAATTCCTTGTCTGCATCACTGAGTGGCAAATGATTGTAGATGACGTCCGGAAACTCATACATACTTGGATGCCACGCATCTTCGTCGAAGAAGAGTCCGCGGATCGTCCGATTTTCGAAGTCGACATCGCGCGGTCGGAAAAAGAAGATGTCAACGCCCATCGAAGCACCGATGACGCAAGCAATCTTATCGCGAAACTGCGGATTCTCGTTCAGGCGCAAAATTCCGATTCGTGTCATGACGCATCCTCCTCGATCGGTTCAAAATAGATCAAATAACGTTCCGTACTGTCCGTGACGTTATAAAACGGATAACAGGTCGAAACGACGAGTGACTCCTGCTTCGTTGACTCAAGGACCCGCGTGTCTTTGTAATCAACAATCTCGCTCGATTGCATGACGTAGCGATAGGACCCGTTCGCGAGATAGAGGACGACCTCGTCGCCCTTCTTCAACTTACTGATTTTCGAGAACGTCGTATCGTTATGCCCGGCGAGGAAAATCCGGTCGCCTTGCCCTGGAAAGGCCGTCTCCGGATGATGGCCGACACCTTTTGCGAGTGTCGCATCATCGACGCCTTCAAGCACCGGTAACTCCATCTCAAGTGATGGCACCCTTAAATATCCGACCGTCTCACCGGTTTGGAAGAGGACATCCTTCGTCTTCTCCTTCGATGGTTTGCTCGTTGTTGCTGATTTTGATGTGGTCGATGACGTTCCTTCCGCCTGCACGACATCTTTTGCTTTTGCGAGTTCTGTCGTCAAGGTTTGCTGGATCGTCAGTTTCTGATACCCGACGTATCCAAGTAAGGCAAGTCCGATGACGAGTAACAGCGTTGATACGCGTCGCATCATGACGGCACCTCCTTCAGCATTCGTGTCCATGCCCGGCAATAACCAGATAAATTATGCTCGACGTCATCAATCCGGACCCGCATCGAATGGTGCCGAATGTAGAAACTTCCGAGAATCCGATCGGGTTTCTTCATATACATTGCGACTTCCGGATAAAAGAAGCCGTTTCGCTGATAGATCATCCGTCGTTCAATCGTCTGGTCGAGCCACTCGAGCGGAAAGTCGGCTAACAAGTCGGCTCGTCCAAGCGCTTCGATTCGGTCAATCATCTCGCGTGAAGCAAGCATCAGCTCGAGGAACGTCGGGTACGTCGTCTCCCGGTGGTGAATGAAGTCGAGTTTCGGGGAGACGTTCTTGAGACCGAACTGGAAATAACGCACTTCCGGCAACCATTTCGTTAACTCGTTCGCACCGTAGCTCAACCAGTGATCGTGGAACTTCCAGTACGATTTAGCGATGAAATGATCAAATGATTGGACGACACTATCGAGCCAACGTGGATTGGGATCGAGTGCGTACAACCGCATCAAGGCGTATGTCGCTTCTCCTTCGTAGTAGATGATTCGGAACGCATCCTTCAACGCAAACGACGGGTACTCGAGCACATGCAGGTATTGACCCGATGGTTGTTGCAGTGAAAGAATGCCTGCTGCGAGTCGTTGACTGAGTCGTAACTCATCCGTCGTCTGAAACGTCTGCATGTATTCCGTCAATGCTAATATCGCTGCAGCATTCGCACCGAGTTTGATTTCGTTCGATTCGCGATCAAGCACGAAGGAACGCTCTCCTTCATGTACAATCAGCTCCTCGACCAAATAACGTTTTGCTCGATCGATTGCTTGGCGTAATCGTTCGCTTGGTGTCAGTCGATAGGCTTCAATCATTGAATAGAGTGTACTTGCATGACGTAAGCTGTTGTAGAACTTGATCGGTTTATCAAAGCATGGGAAGTAACCATATTGGAAGCGACCATTCGTCCGGACTTGGCGAGCAAGATACTCACTCGACTGGGCGACGATCGTCTTGATTTCAGAAGGAAGTGGGCTTGTCGTCTCACGGATTTTTTCGACATCACGTATGACTTCAAGTACATATGGTGTTTCGTCTGCGAAGACACCGAGTGTATCAAAGAGGAGGCATGGA
The DNA here is from genome assembly GCF_001644945.1 of Exiguobacterium sp. KKBO11. Classification (NCBI taxonomy): domain Bacteria; kingdom Bacillati; phylum Bacillota; class Bacilli; order Caryophanales; genus Exiguobacterium; species Exiguobacterium sp. KKBO11. Next base: position 132,794 of record NZ_LUCU01000011.1, on the reverse strand, counting down.
CTTGTCGGATGAAAGTCCATCCGCTCCGTCCGCCCTTGTTGGTGCGCATAATTGCTCAAGTTCGTTAGATTGATGTGTAGTTCTTGATGCGTCGGATCTTGTGTCAAAACGGCATTACCATTCAATTCTTCTTCTAGATAGGCACATTGCATCTTTCGATCGAATGCGATTCCGTGTCGGAAGTAATTTTTCCGTGTGTCTTTCACCCGCTCGTTTAAAGTCTCAAACGAAAGTGCCTCAAAGTTTCGGGCGATGTCGAGTTTTAACCACTCCATCTCCGGTTGTTTACGGAGCCAATTGCGTGCTTGATCTTTTACGGATTGTAGTCCTTTGCCTTGGAATCGAACGACACGGGCCCGCTCCGATGCTTGTCCGAGTGAGACGAATAACATCATCTGACGATTCCAGTAATAGATATCATCGGTCTTCATGTGTTGTTCCAGTACATCGATGGCAGTGGTGAATCGGTTGAGCAGATCCATGTTCAGCTTCACTCCTATTCTAAAAGGATGAATCGCAGTGAGGCACAGATGGCCCCACTACGATTAACTACAGCATGACTTACTCTTGTGGACGGCGGCGGAATAGTTTCGTGAACAATCCGGCAGCTGTCGCAAGCATTCCCATGAGGGTGATCAAGAACAGATTTTCCGAAGTATTCGGTAACGTACCACCAACGATTCGTTTAACTGGTTGAGTGATCGGTTTTGAAACGAGTGGTGATTTCGCGGTTGATGCTTTAACCGAAGTGTTTGGTAACGTCGGTTTAACGCTCGAACTACTTAGAGAGCCTGATGAAGGTGTAGGCTTGATGTTTGATCCTGAACTCACTATTGGAGATGGGGTGATGACTGGTCCATTACTCGGCGGTGTCATAGGTGGTGTCACGGCTGGAATCGTTATGACGATATTATCATTGTCAGTATTAGTGTTTTGATTCGAAACATTGTTGGAATCGTCTCCACTATTTTCGTTGTTACCATTATCTCCACCATTAGTATTGTCAGTATTGTCGTCATTTACACCATTAGCATTATCCTTGTCTCCATTGTTATCGTTATCCGCATCGGCGTCGTTATCCGCATCGGCGTCGGCATCCGCATCGGCATCCGCGTCAGCATCGGCGTCGGCATCGGCGTCAGCGTCAGCGTCCGCATCCGCATCAGCATCAGCATCGGCGTCCGCATCCGCGTCAGCATCTGCATCCGCATCAGCATCCGCATCAGCGTCCGCATCCGCATCCGCATCGGCATCAGCATCCGCGTCGGCATCCGCATCGGCATCTGCGTCAGCATCGGCGTCAGCATCAGCATCAGCATCAGCGTCAGCATCAGCATCAGCATCAGCGTCGGCATCCGCATCCGCATCCGCATCCGCATCGGCGTCAGCATCAGCATCAGCGTCAGCATCCGCATCAGCGTCAGCATCAGCGTCGGCATCCGCATCCGCATCCGCATCCGCATCCGCATCCGCATCCGCATCCGCATCGGCATCCGCATCCGCATCCGCGTCAGCATCAGCATCGGCGTCAGCATCAGCATCGGCGTCAGCGTCGGCATCCGCATCCGCATCGGCATCTGCGTCAGCGTCCGCGTCCGCATCAGCGTCCGCATCAGCGTCGGCATCAGCATCGGCGTCAGCGTCCGCATCAGCATCAGCGTCGGCGTCAGCATCCGCATCTGCATCGGCGTCCGCATCGGCGTCAGCATCGGCGTCAGCATCCGCATCGGCGTCGGCATCCGCATCGGCATCCGCATCCGCATCCGCATCAGCATCCGCATCAGCATCCGCATCGGCATCGGCGTCAGCATCCGCATCGGCATCGGCATCAGCATCGGCATCCGCATCTGCATCGGCGTCAGCGTCCGCATCAGCGTCGGCATCGGCATCGGCGTCCGCATCAGCGTCAGCATCCGCATCCGCATCCGCATCGGCGTCAGCGTCAGCATCCGCATCCGCATCGGCGTCCGCATCAGCATCAGCATCAGCATCCGCGTCAGCATCCGCGTCGGCATCGGCATCGGCGTCAGCATCCGCGTCAGCATCCGCGTCAGCATCGGCATCGGCGTCAGCATCCGCATCGGCATCGGCATCGGCATCAGCGTCCGCATCAGCATCAGCGTCAGCATCCGCATCGGCATCGGCGTCAGCGTCGGCATCGGCGTCAGCATCCGCATCGGCATCTGCGTCGGCATCGGCGTCGGCGTCGGCGTCCGCATCGGCATCTGCATCTGCATCGGCATCAGCGTCCGCATCAGCATCAGCATCGGCGTCAGCATCAGCATCAGCATCAGCATCAGCGTCAGCATCCGCATCCGCGTCAGCATCCGCATCGGCATCCGCATCCGCATCAGCGTCAGCGTCTCCATCCGCCTCTTCATCAAAAACGATCGTATCTTGACCATCTAGATCAGCCAGAAGTTGTACATCAATTGCTGACGTATTAACGACAGATCCTGTAACAACAACTTCGTCTTGAGCAACTCCAGCCGGTTTATCTACGGTGACATTGGCACTAACAGAAGTTGGTCCAAGTACTTGTACACCTGCGAGTTCATTCGACAAGTTCACTGTATCGTTCGTTACTGCCGTTAAAAGACTGTTCACACCTGGCAGTAAATTTTTGACTGGGTTTAAAACAGGATCAATTAAATTTCCTGCTATTCCGGATAATTTTAAATTCGTAATGGCATTGACCAAATCGGTCAAGGCTTCTTGAACAACTTGTTTCGTTACCGTGTCAAGATGCTGTCCTAAACCATCACTAAAATCGATGATGATTGAACCATCCGGATTAATCGTGACTGGAGCAGAGCCTTCATAATCTAGAAGGTCTGAAAGTGCGGTATCTAAATTTTGTAGATTATCCAGGGCATCCGTTAATTCTTCGAGCCCATCCACTCTCAACAAACTACCTACGACTGGAGTACGTTGTAATCGATCGATACCCGCTAATAGGTCAGTCACAGTATCTGCTACTGTTCCCGTCAACGGATCGAGCTGTCCCTTAAGCGTCGGTAAATCTTCAAGTGTGATGGGTAATAATTCAACACTGACCGACGCATTACCATTCGCCTGCATTTTTCCCGCTAAATCTGGAATGTTGAAGACAGCCACCCGGTCCGGGTTCAATACTTCCGCATCGGCTAATCCGATTCCGGTTAAATTAAGGGCTAAATCATAGTTATCCGGTTGTTCCGTCAGATTTGCATTGACCGCGACATCCGTCAATAGTTGAACTTCAGCTAAGCTGACTCGATTCGGTCCTTGGACAAGCGAGTTTCGAACCGAGTTCGCGAATTGACTTTGTTGCGTCTGAAACTTCTTTTCAGAATTCTCAGCTGCTTCGGTTTTCGTATAAGTGAATGAGATCGGAGAGAGGGCGAGAGAGGACGCTGCCAGCAGTTTCACTAGTCTTCGTGTGTGGTTTCTATGGTGTCGATTCATCTTCTTTCGAAAATCAGGTGCTTTTTTTCTCATTTCAACACTCCTTTTCTACGGAAAAAATAATCGTACATCTATTATTATGCATGCAATTACCATAAAAATATACAATTTTTTACAAAAGTAATGGTTGAATAGTTATTATTAACCAGTATTTTAGATATTAATTTACCATAAAAATATAAATAATATATATTATCAATAATCAATCACTAAAATATATTGTAATTTTATTTCATACTAGTTCTATCCATTTTGTGTAAAAATGGCTTATTTCAATTTTATATGACCATAGTTTTAAAAAACGCAAAAAGACCTACGAGCGTCTGCTCGTAGGTCTAGAAACCTGCTTTTTAGTATCGAATGTGTTGCTTACTCCAACGGATCGATTCCTTGAACTGTCGGACGAGATCTTCAGCGGGTGCCGTTAAATAATAGGCAAGTCCGTGCACTTTCTCGGACATCTGCTGGACAACGAGTCCATCTTCGATCAATTCCTGTAATTGCTCGAGGATCTGACCGTGCGACTGATCGATTCGTTGCTCGAGTTCCCCGATCGTCAACGCACCATCACGCAAGAGATAAATGATGCTCGACTTCAAACTGTTCTCGAAGTTGTGTTGAAATTTCTGCAACGCCAGTAAATCGGCTTGTTCTTCGGTATGACGTGAATCCATCTGATTCCTGCCCCCTTTTTCTTAGCTACCTCTTCAGTATGACGTACTTTTACGTGAATTTCAAAACTCAATCGCGCTCCGTGATGATCGTATCAAACGTCTTCTCTTCCTCTGTGATGACCATCTTCTTCTGCGACCGGAGATGATAGAGACGACGAATGTTCAGGATGACGACCTTCATGACAGCGTAGAACGGAACACCAAGCAAGACGCCGAAGAAACCAGCGATGTTCCCGGCGACGAGCAAGACGATGATGATCGTTAGCGGATGGACGTCAAGCGTCTTCCCTTGCACGAGTGGTGACATGATGTGCGAATCGATTTGCTGCGCGACCGTCATGACGATGATCGCATAAATCGCAAGAATCGGATCCTGAATGAACCCGACGATCAAGGCCGGAATGACACCGAGGACAGGACCGAGGAACGGAATGATGTTCGTTAGTGTCGCAAACAAAGCGAGCAATAACGCATAATCGATCCCGATAATCAGATACCCGATATAGGCGATGATCCCGACACCAATGCTGACGATGACTTGCCCGCGGATATAGCTCATGATCGTCAAATGGACGTCACCAAGGATTTTTTTCGTTTCCTTATGATACTCATACGGCATCAGCTTGACGAGATTGCCTTTCAGCTTATCGCCGTCAAGCAACATGTAGATCAACATGATCGGAATGATGACGATCGTCACGACCGTCGTCGTCAGGACACTGACGAATCCACCGACACCTGTGCCGATGTTCTTGAGGAAAGTCGACGCATATTCTGAGATGTTGCCCGAGAACTTATTGAACAAGTTGTCTGGTCCTGACAGGAAGCGTGAAAAGGCTGCGCTGTTCTCGAGTTGATCCCGGACATCAATCAATTGCCGCTGGAACTGTGTCGCAAGTGTCGGAATCGAATTAACGAACTGCGTGATTTGCTCCGACAGCATCGGACCAAAGATGAAGCCGAGTGTCGTCAATATCCCGATCAAACCCACGAGGACGATCAAGACAGCAGGTCGCCGTTTCATCTTCTTCTCAAGTAACTCGACGATCGGTAGCAGGACATAATAGAGAATCCCGGCGATCGCGAGGGGTGGTACGACCATCTGAAGCAGAATCGCGACCGGTCGGAACAGGAACGTGACATGATCACCAATCCAGACAATGATCAGTAACGTCATGACCCACCAGGCGAATCGGTACCATTTGTTTTCAAACATTTTTTGCATCTAACCACTTCCCTACTTAAAAAATGAAGTTCAATATCCTCTTTAGTTTTCCTTAAAACGATACTTCTTAATCCTTATTCTTATAGTTCGTTATCGTTTAACACATATATGATATATTTGTTTTAGTCAATTTTGCAGATTCAGATTTGCCGAGACCTTCAAATCTACGTAAGATAAGTGTATTCGGCATTTAAGCAATCTTTTTGATACATGTAAAAATAGAATACGGAGGATACCCCAGTGAAATGGATCAATCATACCATCGGTCGCCAATTGATGTTCGCCTTCTATATGGTGTTCGTCGCTCTCAGCATCACGTCCGGAATCGTTTACTTCTATACGGAACAGAAAATCGATCAGGCGAATGCGACATTCGATGATTTACGTGAACGGCGGACGAATGCGAATGCGCTCGCAAGCGAGTGGACCGTCGCGCAAAGTAACGTGAAATCTTACTTATTGACCGGCTCACAGGAAACACTTGATGCCGTCAAGACAAACCAACAGGAGATCAACCGTTTGACGACATGGTTTGAGAAATATGCGGTATATGAGCAAGGTCAAGAATACGCAATCGCGACACGTCAAATGTATGACGATTATTTCGGAACGTCGCTTCCACTCCTCAACGAATACGTCGAAGGAAAAAAAGACGGAAAGATCAACGAAGATTTTGTTGATCCGAATACACTAGCAGCCCTGTCGAACGGGAAAGATTTGTTCACTGAAAACGGTACGTTACGTGGATCGGTCAGTTTATCAGACGCTGATGTCGACATGACACGGATTGATACGTTACTTGCTGATTATCTGACGCTGATCCAAGGGAAAGAAGTCGATGCGAAGAACGATCTCCTTGGCGAAATGCGTGTCGCCCAGTTCATCTGGCTCTCGAATCTCGTCGTCTTGATTCTTGTTCTCCTATCGCTAGTGCGTCCATTCATCAGTCGCATTACAAAACAAGTCAATGCCTTGTCTCGTGATAGCGCCTTACTTGCGACGGGAGAAGACATTCAAGCGATCCCCTTGCCTAAACGGAAGGACGAGTTGCATACACTGACGACATCGTTCAATCAGATGGCGGCATCGATTGCCGATAACAAGGTCCATATGTTGGCGAAGAACGAAGAACTCCAAGCACAACAAGAAGAACTCGTCGCCCAGCAAGAAGAATTGCAAGCGCAGCAGGAGGAACTCGAAGAAGCACTTGATATCACGCTTCGCAGTGAACAACACCTGAAGTATCGCAACGAATTGACGGAGACGCTCGCTTCTCGTGAGACGTTGACAGCTTATCCGGAAATCATCGAAAAGCTCGTCTCGATCACGCATTCCGAGATTGGCGCCCTGTTGTTCCTCGATCAACAAGAAGTCCGCTCGACGATCGATTACGGGATGACGGAAGAGATGGTCGGTCGTCTTGTCTCTGACGATCAGTCACTCTTGCACCGGGCGCGTCTCTTAAAGCGTCCTGTTCATTCATCGAAACAGGTCGCACACGAGAGCCCGCTGCCGTATCCGTACTATATGTATGAGGTCGCGGTACCGGTCATGGATCCGTCAAAAGAGCATATGATCGCCTGTATCTATCTCGTTCGTTATCGTGATGCCTTCACGACGGAGCAAATGAGCGACATCCTGTCGTTCTCGCATCAGTTGTCTCTCTCGCTTCTACGGATGGGCATCTATGAAGAAATGATTCGTGAGAAAAACAAGACGACGCAACTATTGAACTCGATTCGGGAAGCTGTCGTCTACATCGAACATGAGACAGATGCGTTACTCGTCAACGAACCGCTGATGACGTTGTTCCCGGAAGTCCCGACTCAGTTTGAGGATGAAGATCGCTCTGCCTTCGAGCAAGCGATGCAGGCATTAGCTGACATCATTGATGAACCGGCAGCATTCGAACGCTACATCGAACAAATCGTCGAACTCGATTTACCGAAAGATAGCTTGATTGTCTCGATTCGAAAGTATAGTACCTATATCCAGATTTACGCTGAGAAGATTGAAGTCGACGGCACATGGGTCGGTACGATGCTTGTCCTTCGTGACGTGACGAAAGAAACGGAAGCCGAGCGGATGAAGGAAGAGTTCGTCTCGACCGTCTCGCATGAGTTACGGACACCGCTCTCTTCGATCTATGGCTTCACCGAGCTGATGCTTAATAAACGGTTCGAGGAAGAACGGCAACGGAAATATCTCCAGACGATCCACTCCGAGACCGGTCGCCTGACGACGCTCGTCAATGATTTCCTCGATGTTCAACGGATGGAGTCGAGTGAACATCGGTATGAGATGACGACGTTCGATGTTGTCGAACTCGCCCAGGACTTGATTGAGTTCTATGATGTCTCACACGAGACACACACGATTGATTTCGAGGCGCGTGGACCGATCATGATCGACGGCGACGCAGAAAAGATGAAGCAATTACTGAACAACCTGCTCAGCAATGCCGTCAAGTACTCACCGAGCGGTGGGACAGTCTTGATACGGATTACAAATGAACTTGGTTTCGCCCAAATCCGGATTCAGGATGAAGGCATCGGGATTCCACAAGACGCGCTTCCGAAGTTGTTCGATAAGTTCTACCGTGTCGATAACTCCGAGACACGGAAAATCGGTGGGACCGGTCTTGGTCTATCGATCTGTAAGGAGATCGTTAAACACCACAGCGGAACGATTGATGTCGAATCCGTCGTCGGTGTTGGATCAACCTTTACGATCCGTTTCCCGATTGCTGTCATCTCGACCATCCTCACGTATGAAGATTAATCACCTGACCGTTCACATCATGTGGACGGTCTTTTTTGTCGTTAGATTCGACGACGTGCGGGGTATAGTCAAAAGCGTATTAGGATAAGGAGGAATCGACATGCAACTTGGATGGATTGGTTTAGGACATATGGGGGTACCGATGGCAACACGTCTACTTGACGGTGGGCATGGCTTGACAGTCTACAACCGGACGTATGAAAAGACAGCTCCACTGACTGAACGAGGAGCAACAGCTGTCAAAGAAGCACAGGACGTCGTGCGTCAAAGCGATATCGTCTTCGTCATGCTCGCGGACGGACCAGCTGTCGCGTCCGTTCTCGAGAGTGTAACAGACGACCTCACAGGTAAGACGATCGTCAACTTGAGTACAATCTCACCGGAAGAGACAAAGAAGATGGCACGGCTCGTCGAAGAGCGTGATGGCATCTATCTCGAATCGCCTGTCTCGGGCTCCGTTCCCGTTGCAGAAAGCGGACAGCTCGTCTTGCTTGCTGGCGGTGACGCAGACGTCGTCACGGCTTGTCAGCCCTATCTTGACCTACTCGGCAAAGAAACGATTCATTTCGGATCACATGGCTCAGGCAGTGCAGCGAAGCTCGCCATTAATTTATTGCTTGCTGTCGTCGGGCAAGGGGTCGCGGAGACATTGTTGCTTGGAGAAGGTGCGGGGCTCGAGAAAGAGAAGCTAATTCAGATGATTAGTGCTTCCGGGATGAACACCCCGCTATTCACCGGCAAACGCGACATGTACCGGAAGAATGACTTCCCGTCTGCATTCCCGCTCCGTCTGATGGCAAAGGATTTAGGGCTGATCACGGCTGAAGCAAAACGCCAACAAATCAAGCTGCCACTCGCACAGGCGACGGACGCTAGCTACGCTGAAGCAAAACCGACTTATGGTGATGCGGACATGGCAGCGATCTATCTCGCGTTACAAGAAAAATAATGAAAAGGGTGATACCTCTCGATATGAGAAACATCACCCTTTTGCTGTGAGATTATTTAAGAGACGTGACGATCCCCATCATCTGATCACTTGTCATCAATGCTTTCGAGTTGAACTGATACGCCCGCTGCAGCTGCGTCAAGTTCGTCATCTCAAGCGCCATATCGACGTTTGATGTCTCAAGCCGACCGACCGTCAACGGATTGCCCGCTGCATTCTGATATTGTCCGGTCGCCGTGAACAAACCACCGCCGACTTCCGTCAATTCACCGTAGTTCGGGATGTCCGCAACACCCACTCGAGCGAGGACACGCCGATCCCCGTTTATGATCCCCGTGATGTTGCCGTCCTTGTTCAGTTCAATCTCTGTCGCGTTCGCCGGCAAAACGATCGGATCATTCGCCTGGTTGATGACAGAACGTCCGGCATCATCTGTCAGCAGGACTTGTCCGTTTGCTTGCGGTGACAACTGGAAGTTTCCGTCACGCGTGAACTTCGTTACGCCATCCGTATCGATGACACCGAAGAAATGGTGTGGATTCCCAAGTGCTGCGTCGAGTTTTCGGTCTGTCGTCCGGAACGTTCCGACGCCAAAGCGCGTCGCTTCGTTTGCGACGTAACCTCCGACACCGAGTCGAAGTCCTTCTGGTGTCGTCAACGGACCTGGCGTAAAACCTGTCGCTTGGTTGTTGATGTTACGGACGAGCAGTTCATTGAACTGGGCATCCCGACGTTTATAGCCGTTCGTATCGACGTTAGCCAGGTTTTGACCAGTCGTGTCGAGCTGTTTTTGCAACTGTCCCATCGTACTTGCGGATGTATAGATTGATTGCATCGTATCCTCCTATTAGCGAACGCGTCCGATTTCGGAAACAGCCTTCTCCGCTGTCCGGTCGTACGCTTGAATGACTTTTTGATTGGCTTCGAACTGGCGTAGACCGGCATTCATCTCCGCCATCGTCTGTTCGACCTCGACGTTCCCAAGTTCGAGTACACCTTGATCGACCCGGACGTTTCCAGCGTTTAACGGATTAGCTGATCGGAACAAGCCGTTGCCTGTCCGCTCAAGCGTCTCTGGTTGATCGGTTACGACGAGACCGAGGTTACCGATTGCCTGACCGTTTCCGTCCGTGACGGCACCGTTCGCGTCAACGAGGAAATCTTCATTGACGACGTCGAGTGGTTGACCGTTCGTATCGAGGACAAGATCATTCTCCGTCGTCCGGAGTAACCCGTCTTGTCCGACGGCAAACTGTCCGTTCGTCGTGTAAAGTGTCTCTTCCTCTCCCGTCAACGGATCCTGATGGCGAATCGTAAAGAGCGGTGCCCCTTCAAGCGAACTGATTTGCAAGTCCGTCGCATTGCCCGTCTCCGTGATTGAACCTTGCGTGAAGTTTGGTGTCGCTGCCTGCATAAAGACACCGGTCGCAAGCTTTCCGACCGTCGCGACTCCCCGCACACCTGTCCGTTCATTGTTTGCTGTCTGCTGAATCAGCATCTCCGGAAACGTCCGGAGTGACGCTTGATCAGCGCGGAAGCCCGGCGTCCGCGCATTCGCCAAGTTATTACTGAGCATTTCCTGTTGGCGTTGTAATGCCTGCATCGCATTCGACGCCGTATACATTCCTCGTAGCATGCGTTCATCTCCTCATTGACTTCATGTTCAATTCTTTCCTCTCAGTATATCGGTCGCTTCTTCATCAATTATGAGCTTTTTTGAACAAAAAGGTAATGTTCGGAAGAGATGAATCAAAAGACCTATTATAATCACGTTTGCCTTTTTTTAAATAGATTACATATTCAAAATTGACAAATATTGTTATGCTATAAACAACAAAAACATGATCCTCGAGGTGAAACCTATGAGCTTCTTTAAAAAACGTGCCACTGAACGAACTGTGCCTGGGTCTTTGGATTTATACACACTGTCCGACGTCACTTATTTTTTGGAAAATCATCCGGATGCCGTCTATACGATGGATACAAAAGGTCACTTCATTTCCTTCAACAATAAATTTCCGCTTATGCTCGGTTATGACCGGGATAGTCTTAAGCAACTCCATTTCGAAACGTTTTTAAAGCCCAATGATGTAGAGGAAGTCAAACAGTTCAAGAAACGCGTCTATTCGGGCGAAACCGTCCACTTCACGACGACAGTTCGTCATAAAGACGGACACTGGTTGACGTTGAACGTCACGAATATCCCGATTTACGACCAACGTGTCATCATCGGTCTTTATGGGATTGCCCGTGATGTATCACAGCAACAGGAACTCCGAACCGATTACCAGCGCTTATTGATGAAAGATCGATTGACGAACGCGATCGAAGGGGTCAGTTTCGTTGAATACTTCCCAACGTCGAAAGAAATCGTCGCATCTCCCTCTCTCGCTACACTATTACAACTTTCTAAGAATCACTTAGCGAAGATGGATACCTATGACTTTCTTGAAGAGCTCCATCCAGAAGATCGAACGATTTTCCGCGAACAAAGTCTCGCACTGCATATGGGGCAAATTCCAATCTTCTCGATGCAGTTACGGATGGGGCGCAGAGGTCAATTCCAAAAGATCGTCCACTGTGAAGGTGTCGTTCAGACGGATACGATTCCGAGTTCACTCCTCTTCATTCTTAAGGATGCGACACCGCTCATCCAGCTCGAGCAAGAACGGGATCTTGCGATTGCCTCCCTTAAAAAGTTCTTCACGTCGCTGCATACGACCGCTTACGAGCATCGTTATAAAGACAATACCGTGATGTTTCATGCTGCCGGATTCCTTGAACCGTATACCGATTATCTCCGGCGAATCGAACAGGATCATCAACTGTGGACGAAACTCGTCTCATCAGAAGATCTCATTCTCATGAAAGAGGCATATCCGAAAATTCGTCAAGGGGAAGTCGTTCGACTCGTCTATCGTTTAAACTATCCCGACCGCCAATTCTGGGTCGAAGAGACGTGTATCCCGATCATCGATGCACATGGTGAAGTTCTCGGTCACTATGGTGTCTCGACCGATATCACGCGTCTAAAGGAACAACAGCATGAGATTTGGCACTTGTCGATGCATGACCCGATCACCGATTTACCCAATCATGCCTTTACGTTAGAACAGGTTCGGGAATTATTGAAGCACCGTTCCCCTTTCACTTTATTAACGGTCACGTTTAATCAACACAGCCGTCTCGCTGAGCGATTCGGTCACGAAATCGGGGAAGAATGGATCCGTCAGACGAGTGCAGCCGTGAAAAAGCTTATCAAAAAAGAAGTATTTATTGGTCATCTATTCGGGGATAAATTCCTTATCATCTTAAAAGGTAAGATTGACGAAACACGGGCAATCGGACTTGCTAATCAATTGCTCGAGCTGACCCATCATCGGTTCGACGTCTTGTCTTATGAACTGTTTTCGAAGGTCTTCATCGGCATTACCTATTCCGTCCATCACGACCATACGGCAGAAGAGTTGATTAAACAGACATACACGGCACTCCGCCGTGCCAAGTCGATCTCTAAGAGTAACTTCCAGTTCTATTCATCGAAACTCGACATCACGATGTACCGTCGCTATCAACTCGAACGCGATTTACGCCATGTCATCAAAAAAAATCAACTCTTCCTTGAGTACCAACCGAAAGTCGATAGTTGGAGTGGACGTATCGTTGGTGCAGAAGCGTTAATCCGTTGGGAACATCCGGAGTGGGGACGACTGGCGCCAAAGGATTTCTTATCTCTGTCAGAAGAAAGTGATCTTTACATCCACATCGGTGACTGGGTACTCGATCAAGCGTGCCAATTAATCCGCGATTTACTCGATGAACAACCGGAACATGTCGTTCCGCTATCGATCAACTTATCACCGAAACGATTGTTCTACGGTGATTTTGCGAGTATCGTCGAACGACACTTAAAAAAACACGGTGTTCCTGGACATCTGTTAGAGATTGAACTACTTGAGTCCGATGTACTGCTCGAAGGCGGACAAGTCCTCGAGACACTCGACCGTCTCGTTGATCTCGGTGTCAAACTATCACTCGATGATTTCGGAACGGCTTATTCATCGATTTCTTATGTCCAGCGTTATCCGGTGCATTGCCTGAAGATTGATCGATCGTTCGCGATCCATGCCGAACACGATCCAAAGAGTCTCTCTGTCATTAAAAGTGTCATCTACATGGCGAAGGAATTCGGTTTGACCGTCGTTGCGGAGGGTATCGAAAACATGCAACAACTGAACCTCTATCGGGACTTAGAATGTGACATGATCCAAGGCTATCTTTTCAGTAAACCCGTCGATATCAAGACATTTAAGCAACTACTTGAGAACGGCACGCTTTATCCAAAAGATACGGGAACCGCTCCACCGAAGGAGCCAATTCTTAGTCTGCATGCGAAGGTGACGATTTCGAAGCTGAATGGGCAGCCGATCCAAGTCGGATCGTCTCCAATCTTGATCAATCGCTGTACGAATCGAACGATTTCTTTCTATTCCTCGATTCGATTGCCGGTGAAGCATAAACTGGAACTCTCCCTGCAACTGCACCACCTGACACATCCCGACATCTTTATTGAACCGACGTCGATTTCGGAACTCGATAACGGTCTCTTCTACTATGTCGCTGACTTCCAAGTCCGCGCCTTGTCTCTTATCGTCCAAGAACAGTTGAATCACTCCCATCATTCTCGCGTCGACGACTTCTTCGAACAATCGACTGTATGAAAAAAAGCTTCCATCCCTTTAATCAAACGGGGATGGAAGCTTTCATTAGTTATTCGGATTCTTTTTCAAGACGGCGGTCTGCGTCCGTTCGAGTACGGCATTCGTGATGACGATCAAGCCGGTGAAGAGGAACAAGGCTTCAAAGCCGAAATGACCGGCGATCTGTCCACCAGCGAGTGGTCCGAGGAAGTTCCCCATGAATTGTGCCGACTGGTTGTAACCGAAAATACGACCCGACGAATTCGCTGGTGTGTTCTTACGAAGCAAGGTTTGCACTGACGGTAGCAAAGCAGCCGTTGCAAATCCGATTCCCATCCGCAAGACGATCAACTGGCTAGTATCCGTAACGAACGCCTGCGGAATCAAGAACGCCGCAAAGACGAGTAAGGCAAAGAACAGGACACGCTCTGCCCCAATCTTATCAGACAGCCGACCGAGCCGTTGCGCCGCGATCAAAGCAGCAATCCCGGGTGCAGAGGCCACAATCCCGGATAGCAAAGCGAGTCGTTCCGTACCCGGACTGAGTTCCCGGACGTAGAGCGACAGGATCGGACTGATGGATTGCGCTGCGAACTGAATCAGGAACGTCGTTAAAAAGAGACTTAAAATCAATTCCGGATGACGGAGTGATTGAATGACTTCTTTAGCAGACGCCATCTTTTTGACTTTCAGTGGTACAAATTCTTCTTTGACAAAGAAATAAGTAACGAGGAACGTGATGAAGAGCGGCACGCTCGTAAAGAGAAAAACGGGTCGAAGCCCAACTACATCGGCAAGGAATCCTCCAATGAGAGGTCCTAGCAATCCACCGGCAATCCCACCGGTCGAAAGGGTGCCGAGCGCCCAGCCACTTTTCTCTTTTGGGGTTTGAGAAGCAACGAGTGTGATACCGGCTGAGATGAATCCGGATACGGCTCCCATGACAAGACGTAAAAAGACGAGTTGGTAGACGTCTTGAACAAAACTAATCAAGAACATGACGATCGACATACCAAGACTTGCACGAAGCAACATCAGCTTCCGTCCTTTTCGATCGGCGAGACGACCCCAGATTGGTGAGACGATCGCAGCAATGAGGAAGGTTGCGCCAAAGGCGATACCGGACCAGGTCGTAATATCTTGTCGGCTGTCGACACCGAGTTCTTCAATGAATAAAGGCAAAAACGGTAACACGAGACTGAGGGCTGCAGCGGTCAAAAAACTACCGAACCAGACGACTACTAAATTTCTTTTCCACAATGGCATTGTGGCATCACTTCCTTTTATTTGACAATTCATTTCAATGCAACAACTTTTAATATACACTTCACATTATGAAATGTCTAGGATTTGAACTGTCAAAGTGTAGAACAGGACCTTTGATGCATATAAGCGACTGCTCAACGACCGATAGTAAGGTAATCCACACGAAGGAGTGAAATTGAAATGAAACGCTTTTTGATTGGCGTAGTCTGTCTGTCGTTGCTTCAATTCGGACTACCACTCAAGAGTTCAGCTGCCGTTTCCGTCACTCGTCACACGGTCATCTGGTCCATCCCAGAGGCCAAATCCATTTCAACGAAGATCAATCAGCTGGCAAACAGACAGATGAAACGTGTCTATCTGCATGTCGCTGTCGAGGGTGACCGTACTCTCTACCGAACATTCGTTGAAAAAGCGCACGCTGTCGGCATTGAAGTGTACTTCCTATTCGGACAGCCACGCTGGATCACAAACGAAGGAACGACAGCTCGACCAAACGTTGAAGATCCACTCGCCTGGATCTCGACCTATCAACAGGAAACGATCAGTCACCCGGATGGCATCAGCGTTGATCTCGAACCGTATGCCTTACCGGAATGGGAAACGGACCAACCACGTGTCATCGCCTCCTATGAGCGGATCTTACTCGCCTTCCGCGAGAAAGCGTCCGCTGAAGGACTACCGCTGCAACTGTTCCTCCCGTTCTGGTTCCATACCGTACAGGATGCGAACGGTCGCCCTCTCAGCGAGTGGGCAATGGAGCTCGCCGACGAAGTCACGTTGATGAGTTACCGGACCGTCTATGGTGGTGGGAATGGACTTGGTGCGATCACGATGACGGACGCGCTCTATGCCGCAAGCAACAATCACACGTTATCGTATGCGATCGAGTTCACTGAACTTCCCGAGACACCGGACATCACGTTCTATGGCAAGACGCGGACGCAGCTGAATCAGCTCGTCAATCAAACGATGGCCAGTTCACTACCGCCAAGTGCGATCGTCTATCATGATTTTGAAGCGTACCAAGCGTTCATGCGTAGTACGCAGTGAACTATCTTCATCTGTCTGCCCCCTTTGCTTTTCATCCGCTTTCCTCAGGCGAGACACAAGCCAGTCTTCACTGTTCTCGTATAACAGTGAAGACTGGCTTGTTTGTCTCTGACAGCGCAAAATCGCGCTTTTCCCTGTAGGAGTCGGATGAAGCACAAGGAGGCACATGATCATTTAGTACCATGGCATTGCATTATGTTTAAAACAAAGGGAGTCCAGTTTCCGATACGTACTTCGGAAACCGGACTCCCTATTGGTTTGATTCATATCGAACGAACTTGTCCATTCTCGACTCCTGCAGGAAAAGAAAGTGCAAGCAGCACTTTCGTCAGGGATAGGTAAGACCCGACAACTCGCATGAAATGCGCGCTGTCGCGGCTTACCTCCCGCCTGTGGAAAGCGAGAAGGACAAGACGGTCGTTCTAAGAATGAACTTTTACGAGAGATCATATCCTTTACGCTGACACGCTCTTACTTCCCAAGGTTATCGAGCATGATTCCTGTACCGCGTGCGACACATAACATCGGATCTTCTGCGATCAGAACCGGTAGACCAAGTTCTTTTGCAAGCAGTTGATCAATTCCGTCCAGCAACGCGCCCCCACCTGTTAAGATGATGCCACGGTCGATGATGTCTGCTGCAAGCTCCGGTGGTGTCTTCTCGAGCACACGCTTCGTTGCTTCGACGATCTCCATCGCTGCTTCCGCCAGCGCATCGTGCATCTCTTCCGATGTCACCGTGATGTTGTGTGGTAAACCCGTCACGAGATTCCGTCCGCGAATATCCATCTGCTCGCTCCGTCCATCTTCTGATACAGTGGCAACCGTCGTCTTGACTGCTTGTGCCGTCCGTTCTCCGATGATGAGCTTATGTGTCTCCTTGATCGAACGAATGATGTCGTGGTCGAAACGATCTCCTGCGACCTTGATCGTCTCCCCGCATACGATATCACCCATCGAAAGTACGGCAACATCCGTCGTTCCGCCACCGATATCAATGACCATGTGCCCTGCTGGCATCCAAATGTCCATACCGGCACCAACTGCTGCGACCTTCGGCTCGACTTCGAGGAAGACCGTCTTTGCACCTGACTTTTCACCGGCTTGACGAATTGCCTTCGCCTCAACCGTCGTGATGCTTGCTGGTGTACAGATTAACATCCGGACTCCACCGAACATCTTACGGACTTCAATCTTATCGATGAAATGGCGAAGCATTGCTTCCGTCATTTCAAAATCGGCAATGACACCGTCTTGAAGTGGTCGAATGGCCACAATGTTCCCCGGTGTCCGCCCTACCATCAAGTGTGCTTCCGTACCTACCGCATGAATCTTACCTGTTGCCTTATCGATCGCGACGACCGATGGCTCATCGAGGACGATGCCTCTCCCTTTGACATGAATGACGACGTTCGCCGTCCCTAAGTCGATTCCGATATCTCTTGAAAACATCTCGTGTGCTCTCCTTTACCCACTGGCTATTCTTCCAAAATATAGAACGTCGTTTGGACGTCTAACCCATTTATGTATACATACCTTTCAATTCTAGCATATGCCCCCTCGTGAAACGACTTTCTTTTTCTGCTTTTCGGATTTCATTGTCGTCATTTTTAAAAGACGACAAAAAAGAGCACCATCCCGCAAAATGGGATGATGCTCTTATATAATTGCTTAAAGTTTTGTAGCAGCTGTTTCTTCAACGACTACCGCTTCTTCTGTCACACGCTCTACGTCTGCACCAAGTGCTTGTAACTTCAAGTGGAAGTCGACGTATCCACGGTCGATGTGGTGAAGTGCACCAACGCGTGTTTCGCCTTCAGCGATCAATCCTGCTGTGACGAGTGCTGCACCTGAACGAAGATCCGTTGAAAGAACTTCTGCACCTTGCAACTGTACGCCACCGTTGATGATCGATGAACGACCTTCGATCTTGATGTCAGCGTTCATGCGGCGGAATTCTTCAACGTGCATGAAGCGGTTTTCGAAGACCGTTTCCGTGATAACTGATGTGCCGCCTGCTTTGAGGACGAGTGCCATCATTTGTGCTTGAACATCTGTCGGGAAGCCTGGGTGTGGCATCGTCTTGACGTCAACTGCTTCGAGTTTCGCTGGACCGACGACGCGGAGCCCTTCTTCTGTATCCGTGATCTTAACGCCCATCTCTTCCATCTTCGAGATGAGTGGACGAAGGTGTTCGCGCTCAGCACCGATGACTTCGACGTCACCTTCTGTGATTGCTGCTGCGATCATGAACGTACCTGCTTCGATTCGGTCAGGAATGACGTAGTGTGTTGCACCGTGTAATTTCTCGACGCCTTCGATGCGGATCGTTTCTGTACCTGCACCGCGGACTTTTGCGCCCATTGCGTTCAAGAAGTTCGCAAGGTCAACGATTTCTGGTTCTTTTGCGACGTTCTCGATGACTGTCGTTCCTTCTGCGAGTGTCGCAGCCATCATGATGTTTTCTGTCGCACCGACAGATGGGAAGTCGAGGTAGATTTTTGCACCTTGGAGGCGACCGTCGACATGTGCTTCAACGAATCCGTTTCCGATGATTGTTTTTGCGCCCATCGCTTCGAATCCTTTCAAGTGAAGATCGATCGGACGTGATCCAATTGCACATCCACCTGGCATTGCGACACGTGCGCGCCCGAGGCGTGCAAGTAATGGACCCATGACGAGAATCGAAGCTCGCATTTTACGCACGTACTCGAGTGGTGCCTCGTCTTTGAGATTCGGCTCTGCATTGACCGTCACCGTGTTCGCTTCTGCGTCGAATCCGACTTCCGCGTTCAAGTTGCGTAAGACGTTATTGATTGTATAGACGTCTGCTAGACGTGGTACGTTTTGAAGAACTGATTGTCCCTCTGATGCAAGCAATGTCGCGACAAGTGTTTTTAAGACCGCGTTCTTTGCACCTTCTACTTTGACTGTTCCAGCTAATTTACGTCCGCCACGGACAACGATTTTTTCCATTCTCCCTACTCCTCTGCTTCGTTTCTGTTCTAGTATGTTCAATTCGTGATTGGTGAGGATCATAGTTGGAATTCAACGAATGTTAGAAAAGAAACTTCCCTATAGTTGATCTCTTACTACAAAGCCAATACGACGTTTCGATTGTAATGTTAGATGATTGCTAAATGACTGTGTTCCTTCATTGAAAGAGCAGTGTCCTGTTCCATGGTAAAACAAATTACCATTTCAGGGTTTACAATGCAGTTACAAGTTCACCCGATTAAAAACTGAAGACGTTGTGCAAAACCGGCATAATCCAGTAAAAAGCGCGCTACGATGGATCCGAGTGCAATCGCAAGAATCGTTCGTAAGGCTACCGCATGCGGTCCTTTAGGATGTTGCAGGATTTTCTCCCATTTGACTGGTAACAAGGACCACCAAGCGAGTAAAATCGCTACGATATAGACCAGCATACTAACTAACGCACTCACACCAATAGATGTCACTTTCGTTGCACCTCTTCTTCATAGTTTCTTCAACTCTACTATGATTTCATAAAATGAATGATTGCGCAAACAAAAAAGAACACGCTGAATTAATTTTAGCGTATAAAATATATTTATTGAAGATAAATTTGGTCTTCTACTGAAAAAAGGTTGAAGAATTCGTGAAGACGAGGCATATAGTGTACTTTTACATTTTTGCAGTATTTTAAACCTGTATCCTTCATCGTGTTGCGAAAACGGTTGCCATACGGAAAATCATTGATGATTTGTACAAAAAAACCCCAGTTCCGCGAACGGAACCGGGGTTTCATCAAATCAATCGCGACCGTAGTCTTTCAAGCTGAGACGGTTAACTGCTCGTTTCAGTGAAAGTTCAGCACGCTTGAATTCGAGTTCTGATAATTTCGTGTCCTGGAGACGACGTTCTGCACGAACCTTCGCAGCTGCAGCACGGTCATAGTCGACCTTGTCTGCTTGCTCCGCAGTTTCCGCAAGAACCGTTACAGTATCCTGGCGCACTTCCATAAAGCCACCGCTGATAGCGATCAACGTGCGTCCGCCATCTTCGTGGCGCAACTTCAAGATGCTGATATCGAGTGGTGTTACGAGTGGGACGTGGTGCGGGAGAACCCCGATCTCACCAGAAATCGTCTTCGCAACGACCATACGGATATCGCCATCATACACTTCGCCATCCGGGGTGACGATATTGACATGAAGTGTGTTCATCTCAAGTCCCCCTTATGCTTTGTCACTTAGACAAGCGCCTTCGCTTTTTCAATCGCATCTTCGATCGGACCAACGAGACGGAATGCTTCTTCCGTTAAGTCATCGTGTTTACCTTCGAGGATTTCTTTGAAGCCGCGGATCGTGTCCTTAACTGGGACGTACGATCCTTTTTGTCCTGTGAACTGCTCAGCTACGTGGAAGTTCTGCGACAAGAAGAACTGGATACGACGCGCACGGTGTACAGTCAATTTGTCGTCTTCTGACAACTCGTCCATACCGAGGATTGCGATGATATCTTGAAGTTCTTTATAACGCTGAAGTGTTTCCTGAACTTGACGTGCAACACCGTAGTGCTCTTCGCCGACGATTTCCGGTGAAAGGGCGCGTGATGTCGAAGCAAGTGGATCCACGGCAGGATAGATCCCCATCTCAGAGAGACGGCGCTCAAGGTTCGTCGTTGCATCTAAGTGAGCAAACGTCGTCGCAGGAGCCGGGTCAGTATAGTCATCGGCTGGTACATAAACTGCTTGAATCGATGTAACCGAACCTTTGTTTGTTGATGTGATTCGCTCTTGGAGCATACCCATCTCTGTTGCGAGTGTCGGCTGGTAACCAACGGCAGATGGCATACGACCGAGAAGGGCCGATACCTCAGAACCTGCTTGTGTGTAACGGAAGATGTTATCAACGAAGAGAAGAACGTCTTGTCCTTGCTCATCACGGAAGTATTCTGCCATTGTCAAACCAGTCAAGGCAACACGAAGACGTGCACCCGGTGGTTCGTTCATCTGACCGAAGACCATCGCTGTTTGTTTGATAACGCCTGAATCCGTCATCTCGTGGAACAAGTCATTTCCTTCACGAGTTCGCTCACCAACACCTGCGAATACCGAGATACCGCTGTGCTCTTGGGCGATGTTGTTGATCAATTCCTGGATGAGGACGGTCTTACCTACACCCGCACCACCGAAGAGACCGATCTTACCACCCTTGATGTAAGGAGCGAGCAAGTCGACGACTTTAATTCCAGTCTCGAGAATTTCAACTTTCGTTGAAAGGTTATCGAAAGTCGGTGCTTTTTTGTGGATCGGAAGACGTTCCACGTCAGCAGCGATTTCTTTTTCATCAATTGGGTTACCGAGTACGTTGAAGACGCGACCAAGTGTCGCTTCTCCGACGGGTACCGAGATTGGAGCATTCGTATCGATTACTTCCATTCCACGGCGTACTCCATCCGTTGAGTCCATCGCAATGGTACGGACGACGTCGTCACCAAGGTGCAGGGCGACCTCAAGCGTCAAGTCGATAGCCACTTCTTCTACAGTTTGCGGCGTATATTGAATACGAAGCGCGTTGTAGATGTTCGGTAAGTGTCCTTCGAACTTAACGTCGATGACAGGTCCCATGACCGCGACGACGCGGCCTTTTAAACCGAGTTCGTTCATCGTGTTTCCTCCTACCTATCGTTACGTCAGTCGGGATTACTGCTGTGCAGCAGCCCCACTGACGATCTCTGTGATTTCTTGCGTGATTGCAGCTTGTCGAGCTCGGTTGTAGACGAGAGTCAATCGACCGATCAAGTCATCTGCGTTATCTGTCGCACTTTGCATTGCTGTCATACGTGACGCATGTTCTGCTACTTTCGCGTCAAGAAGCGCACCGAAGATCAAGCTCTCCGCATAACGCGGGAGGAGTTCAGCAAGGATTTGTTCCTCGCTTGGCTCGTACTCATAAGTCGTCGAAGACGAAGCTTCGATTTCTCCGAGTGGGAGAAGAGTTTCGACTTTCACTTCTTGGCTGATGACAGATAAGAAGTGGTTGTAGCACAGCTTGAGCTCGTCGATTTCGCCAAGCGTGAACGCACTCACTGTGCGCTTCACGATTTCAGCGACGTCGACATACGAAGGAGAATCGTTCAAACCTGTGATCGCATCCGTGACCGTGATTCCGCGTGAACGGAAGAACTGGACACCAACTTTACCGACCACGAAGAGAACGTAACTGTCCGCAGTATGCTTTTCTTTGATTTCCCGGTAGACTTCACGCAGCACGTTGGCGTTATATGCACCAGCTAAGCCGCGATCCGATGTGATGACGATGTAGCCCGTCTTTTGGACGGGACGTTTCTCGAGCATCGGATGGCTCGCACCTGTCGTGCCATTCGCAATGGTTCCGAGTACCTCTTGCATTTTCAGCATGTAAGGTTGGAACTTCGCGCTATGTGCTTGAGCGCGGTTCAGTTTCGACGCCGAAACCATGTTCATCGCTTTCGTGATCTGTTTCGTACTTTTCGTCGAGTTGATCCGCGTTTGTATCTCGCGCAACGATGCCATTTCGATTCACCACCTTGTTAGTATCAAGAGCGTTCCGCCGGATTAAACCGTCGCTTGGAACGTTTTCTTAAATTCTGAGATTGCTGCTACGAGCTCTTCGTCTGCTGGAAGGTTACCTGTCTTACGGATCTCATCGCAAAGTTGTTTGCGGTTTTGATCGAGCCAGAGGTTGAGTTCCTTTTCAAAACGACGAATATCCGTTACAGCAACATCATCAAGGTGACCACGAGTCAAGGCATAGATGATGATGACTTGCTTATCGACAGTAAGTGGTTGGTTCAAGTCTTGTTTCAAGACTTCAACTGTCCGCTCACCACGGTTAAGCTTCGATTGAGTCGCTTTATCAAGGTCAGATCCGAACTGAGCGAATGCTTCAAGCTCACGGTAAGATGCGAGGTCAAGACGGAGCGTACCCGCTACCTTCTTCATCGCTTTTACTTGAGCCGAACCACCTACACGCGATACCGAGAGACCCGGGTTGATCGCGGGACGGACACCTGAGAAGAAGAGATCCGATTGAAGGAAGATTTGACCATCCGTGATCGAGATAACGTTCGTCGGGATATAAGCTGAGATATCCGACGCTTGTGTCTCGATGAACGGAAGAGCAGTCAAGCTACCTGCACCAAGCTCGTCGTTCAACTTCGCCGCACGCTCAAGAAGGCGTGAGTGGAGGTAGAAGACATCCCCTGGGTAAGCTTCGCGGCCTGGTGGGCGTTTCAAAAGAAGTGAAAGCTCACGGTAAGCAGCTGCTTGTTTTGAAAGATCATCATAGATGACAAGAACGTGTTTGCCTTGGTCCATGAAGTGTTCACCCATCGCGACACCTGCGAATGGTGCGAGGTAAAGAAGTGGAGCTGGCTGTGAAGCCGCTGCCGAAACGACGATCGTGTAATCGAGGGCACCGTTTTTACGGAGCGTCTCGACGACGCCACGGACTGTTGATTCTTTTTGTCCGATTGCGACGTAGATACAGATCATGTTTTCTTCTTTTTGGTTGATGATCGTATCGATTGCGATCGACGTTTTACCCGTCTGACGGTCACCGATGATCAACTCACGCTGTCCACGACCGATTGGAACGAGGGCATCGATCGCCTTGATTCCTGTCTGAAGTGGTTCGTGTACCGATTTACGCGCCATGACGCCAGACGCCTTACGCTCGATCGGGTTGTAGTGTTCTGTTTCGATTGGACCAAGACCATCGATTGGCATACCGAGTGGGTTGACGACACGTCCGAGGAGTGCGTCTCCTGTTGGTACTTCCATGATGCGGCCCGTACGGCGAACAGAGTCGCCTTCTTTGATTTCAAGGTAGTCACCGAGGATGATGATACCGACGTTGCCTTCTTCTAAGTTTTGCGCCAAGCCCATTGTGCCGTTAGCGAATTCTACGAGCTCTCCCGACATGACGTTGTCGAGTCCGTGTGCACGAGCGATACCATCACCGATTTGGATGACCGTACCTGTCTCGTTCACTTCCATCGTAGAACCGTACTGCGCGATACGCGCTTTAAGCAGGGCGCTGATTTCTTCAGCTCTAATGCTCATGCGTTTCACCCCTATTTTCTTACGCTTTTAACAGCTCACGCTCAAGGCGCGTTAGTTTAGTTTCGATCGTACCGTCATATGTCGTATAACCGATTTGGACGCGAAGTCCTCCGATGACACGCGTGTCGACGACGTTCTCGACTTCAAGCGTTTTACCTGATTTTTGGCCAAACGTCTCTTTCACTTTCGTGAGTTCCTCGTCCGACAATTTGTATGCACTCGTGACGATTGCCGTCGCGACATTGCGGTGTTCATTCAATAATGCAATGAAGTGTTCCGGTAATGTAACGATCTCTGCTGCCCGGTCGTTTTCGACCATGACGAGCAATGTGTTCAAGACGATCGAGTTGAAGCCAGTGAAGCTTGTTTGAAGAACTTGCTTGAGCTCTTCAGCAGAAATCGATGGGTTATCTAAAACCGAAGCGAGCTCTGGTGTTGCGTGGAGCACTTCGCCGAGCGTCCGCACATCAGCTTCTGCTTGCTCGAGCACATGGTGCTCAAGCGCAAGATCGAAGAGCGCTTTTGCGTAGCGTCCCGCTACGTGATCACGCATTAGTTCGTGCCCTTAGTATCAGCAAGGAATTGATCGACGAGTGCTTTTTGAGCGGCTTCGTCTGTCGCAAGCTGTGTTTTCATGACGTGGCGTGCTGCAGCGATTGCTTGAAGAGCGACATCGTTCTTCAAAGCAGCTTGTGCTTCAGCGCGTTCACGTTCGATCGCACGGCGAGCTTCTTCCTTACTCATTTCGGATTCAAGACGTGCCTGCTCCATCGCACGTGCTTGCTCTGCTTCTGCCTGACGGCGTGATGCTTCTAAAAGGTCGCGTGCTTCCGTACGCGCCTTGTTTAATTCTTCGCGTTGTTGTTCTACGTAGACTTCAGCGTCTTTACGGCTCTTTTCAGCCGAGTTGATCTCGCTAGCCACATGCTCTTCCCGCGCTTTCATCATGTTGACGAGCGGGCCCCATGCGAATTTCTTCAAGAGGATGAGGAGCAAGAGGAAAACGACGATCGTGACGATCATGTTGGCTAATAAGAGTTGGTTGCCTTCGCCACCAGCCTCTGCCGCAAGATACGTTAGATTCATTCGATTACACTCCCCTCGTGGTTGGTTCAACTTCAATATCTACATAAGGGAGCCTAAGCTCCCGTGACGGTTCACTCAAACGTTGAACGAATAGCGCCCTATGTAGTCCGTTCTCGTTAATCGTGGATTAAGAGTTGAGAAGAAGGAAACCGACCGCTACACCGATGATTGGAAGTGCCTCAACGAGACCGATACCGATGAACATTGTTTGACGAAGTTCGTTTTTGAGTTCTGGCTGACGTGCTTGACCTAATACTGTACCGTTTACGATAAGACCGTTACCGATACCTGCGCCGAGTGCGCCGAGTCCGATGATGATCGCTGTTGCAATAAGATTCATGATAAATTGCCTCCCTAGAGTATGTTCATTGATTTGTCGTGCTGTTATCGGAAAAGCGGATGCTTTACCTTCGAATTAATGGTCGTGCGCTGCCTTATGTCCGATGTAAACCATCGTCAGGATAAGGAAGATGTACGCTTGGATACCACCGATGAAGAGTGAGAATCCTTGCCAGATCAACATCGGGATACCCGAGATGATTGCGCCGACTGGTCCGAGGAATTGGAAATCGTTCGTACCAGAGACGATACCGATCGAAAGAATGATTCCGATCATGATTTCACCAGCGAAGATGTTTCCGTAAAGACGAAGACCGAGCGTCAACGTGTTTGCAAACTCCTCGATGATGGTAATGATAAACATCGGTGTCATGAATGTTTTCGCATAAGCACCGAAGCCTCGCATTTTCACACCGTAGTAATGACTTAAGACTACTACGAGAGATGAAAGTGCCAGTGTCACGTAAGGATCTGCAGTTGGTGAGTTGAACCAAATGTAGTGTCCCGTCACGACGTTGAATGGGAGACCCATGATGTTGGACACAAGGATGAACAGGAATAATGTCATTCCGAACGTAAGGAAGCGACCCCCTGTTTTCCAGTCCATCGTGCTGCTGATGATGCCGCGAACGAATTCGAGGAACATCTCCATCACGTTTTGAGCACCGGTTGGCTTCATCACAAGACGTCGCGTACCGGCCACGGCAATCAAGAAGACGAGAGCAGCAGCAATCAATACTGTGATCAAGTTCGTCCAGCTACCGTACAGAACGAAGTCACCCCAGAGTGGGATTTCGTAAAGTGGCATTTCGTGGTTCATTTGACTATTCACCTCTTTTCCCGCTTGAGTTCGTGAGTCAAGAACTCACAAAATTGTATGACGTGGCCGGCGAGAAGGCCTATTACCACCGCAGTTAATGACAATTCAGTTTGATATTTCAAACCGATCATCACACAAAGTACCGCGACCGCCATGCGTGAAACGGTCCCTCGAGACACTGGCTTACGCCCCGTCTCGATTACACGATACATCCGATCGACGCTAAGTCGTTGAAGCGTCAAGATCAGAAAGCTGCCAGTTCCACCAAGTGCTAGTCCATAAATGACTGGGTCACTCGGGCGTCCGATGAGCAGCAGGACAGCAAGGATTCCATAAAAGAGTCCAAACCATCGTAAGTACGCACGATACAACGCATCTTGAAGGATGATGTTCATGTCTTCTCCCCTAACAAGTGCCTGATCATGGCGATCATGCAAAGAATGCCGATGAAAATCCCGATGAACACGGCGAATGTCGCACCCATTTTTTCCCACCATTGTTGTTGTTCCCCATAGTTCCCAACCAAAAAGCCAATGACGATCGGTGCAGCCAGTGCCGTCGAAATTTGCGAGGCCATGACCATACTCTTCGCGAGCCCACTTTGGCGCACTAGAGACGACCCCCTTTTTTCCCAATTGTGAGTTCTTTTTCTTTCCCACAATTTGCGGATTTTCATACTAGTCAAGAATACAATGAAGCAGCTTTCATAGTCAAATGAATTCACAATAAAAACAGAGCCGAAAAACCTATACATATCAACGATTGATAAGGTTTTCACAGATGTCATCCATGCAAGTCATTTCACGAAGATGTGAAGAAAATATGTAGTACTATCAACGGTTAAAGAGATTGTTCATATGGTGAACAAAACCGTTGAATAGTAACGTTATATCGTGCCCGTTAAAGCGAAACAAGACCTCTAAAATTGATTTGTGTCGATTTTGTGAAAAAACATTTTTTGTTCACAATTGAAAACGCTTCCGAATCGGGACATAAAAACAGCTCTGACATCTGTTTGTAATAATACATTTCAGCGATTTCCATTTTTTCAATCGTGCGGTACGTCACAGCTTGAATCGTCATCGTTTCCTTTCCAGTTTCAAGGTCATCTGGTTTTACATTTTCTAAACAAATGAGCTGATTTTAGCGGAAATGACAAAAATAATATAGCTCCTTCGTGTAAGAAGCTACATATACTAGTATTTTATCTTGCTTTGAATTTTCCACGCTTCCTTCACCCGCTTTCCTCAGGCGAGACACAAGCCAGGATTCACGTTCCTTCCGGTCCGTGAATTCGGGTCTTGTTCGTCTCTGACAGCGCGACTTGTCGCGCTTTCTCCTGTAGGAGTCGGGTGATGACGCGTGTTGTCCTACTTCATTGCGTGAGTAACGGTGCCGGAGCTTCCCCTTGACCGAAGTGATGCAAGATCGCTTGGACGATGCGTTCTGAGGCATGACCATCTCCGTACGGGTTCGAAGCATGCGCCATCTCTTGATAAAGTGTTTCGTTCGTCAACAATTCCGTTGCCATCTGATAAATCGTCTCTTCTTCCGTACCGGCAAGTTTCAACGTTCCTGCAGCAATCCCTTCCGGGCGCTCTGTCGTGTCGCGTAAGACAAGCACAGGTACACCAAGTGACGGCGCTTCTTCCTGTACGCCACCCGAGTCAGTCAGGATCAAATGCGCACGACTTGCGAAGTTGTGGAAGTCGAACACGTCGAGCGGAGCAATCAACGAAATCCGGTCATGCCCCTCAAAGACCGTTTTCGCTGCTTCTTGAACGACCGGATTGAGGTGGACCGGATAAACGACATGTGTATCCGGGAACGCATCGACGAGACGACGGATCGCTCGGAACATCTGATGCATCTTTTCGCCTTGGTTCTCACGACGGTGCGCTGTCATCAAGATCAGCTTCCGATCCCCGACCGTCTCAAGCATCGGATGGACGTAATCGGTTTGGACGGTCGTCTGCAGGGCATCGATCGCCGTATTCCCCGTGATGTAGACACCAGCATGACGATTTTCGGATGCGAGATTCGCTGCAGCTTGCGCTGTCGGAGCGAAATGTAAGTCCGCAAGCGTCGACGTCAACTGACGATTGACCTCTTCCGGGAACGGCGAGTACTTATTATACGTGCGCAGTCCCGCCTCGACGTGACCGACTGCGATCTGATTGTAATAGGCAGCCAGGCTTCCGACGAACGTCGTCGTCGTATCCCCATGAACGAGGACAAGATCTGGCTTGATCTCCTTCATGATCGCATCGAGTCCCTCGAGACCACGCGTCGTAATATCAACAAGTGTCTGACGTTGCTTCATGATATTTAAATCATGATCCGGTTCAATCTCGAACAGTTCGAGCACTTGATCGAGCATCTCGCGGTGCTGGGCAGTGATCGTAACATGAACATCAAAAGCAGGGTGTTGCTTCAGGGCATTGACGAGCGGTGCCATCTTGATGGCTTCCGGTCGTGTCCCGAAAATCGGCATGACTGTAATCGGCATGGTGACTTCCTCCTTTTTTCCTTTTTTCATTAAAGCATATTTCAGCAGTCTTGCGCAGTTTACGAAATAGCAACGAAAAGACCGCAGATCATCGTCTGCGGTCTTTTTGTGTATCTTGCTGTTTTTTACTTCGTTCCGAAGAGACGGTCTCCTGCATCACCGAGTCCTGGGACGATATATCCGTGGTCGTCCAACTTCTCGTCGAGTGCCGCGAGATAGATGTCGACATCCGGGTGTTCTTCTTGAACGCGTTTGACGCCTTCAGGTGCTGCACAGAGACATGCGAGCTTGATGCTCTTTGCCCCTTGTTTCTTTAAGGAGGAGATGGCGTCTGCCGCCGAACCACCTGTCGCAAGCATCGGGTCAACGACGACGAAATCACGTTCTGCGACGTCTGTTGGGAGCTTGAGGTAGTATTCCGTTGGCTCGAGTGTCTCTGGGTCACGGTACAAACCGATGTGACCGACTTTGACGTTCGGCATCATGCGGAGCATGCCGTCGACCATACCGAGACCGGCGCGGAGAATCGGGACGATCCCGAGTTTCTTGCCTTCGATCATCTTTTGCGTCGTCTTCGTGACCGGTGTCTCGATCGCGACATCTGTGAGTGGAAGGTCACGTGTGATTTCATATGCCATCAATGAAGCCACCTCGTCGACAAGTTCCCGGAATTGTTTCGTTCCTGTTTCGACTTTACGCATGATCGTCATCTTGTGCTGAATCAATGGGTGATCAAATACATGTACTTTACTCATTGTTTGCATCTCCTCTCCATTCTCTTTTCGCATTGTACTCTAAAAACGTACTGCTTGGGAACTGTTTTTTCGTCAGTTCCCGAGCGTACTCTTCCCTGATAGAATTGCTTTTGCGGCGTAAGACCATTCATTGTCCGGTTGTTTCGCGAGTTCTTGCAAGGTCGCACGATAATCACCTTTTTTATATTTTTGTTCATAGACCGCTTGCATCCAGAGGACGTCACTCATGTATCCGGACTTCGGGAAATCTTTCCGATAGGCAATATAATCCGCCTGTGTCGTCTGCTTGAGCTTTCCGGCAGCAATCAACTTATAGAAGCGTGCCATACCTGCTGTCTCTTTGTTCGTCAAGACGGATCCGGTCAAGACACTGTCTACTCGTTTGTAGTCTTTCGCCTGAACAGCAGCAACCCCTTGCTCGAGCGCGTCTTTCGCAGACACTTTTGGCTCCTGCGTTTCCGTTTTTGTTTCCTTCTTCTCTGGCTTGATCGCTTTCGCCTTCTCTTGCTCACTTGCCAACTGTTCGTTTTTTTCTTTTAACTGTTCGACTTCCGTTTGCAACGCTGCGAGTTGTTGCTCGACCTCTGTTTGTTTCGTTGCGACCGGTGTTGTGGCAGGTTCGCTATCCAACTGTGTCCAGACGAGAATGAGAGAGACGACAGCAACAGCTCCACCAATCCACCACTGGTTCATTTTTCCGAGTCGCTTCCAGTCTTTCAATTGCGGATGATTCTGAACCGTCATCGGAAAGGATGCCAATCGCTTCTGGGCAAGACGCTTCCCACCTGCTTTTCCTGCGATCGCCAGGCGATAACGATAGACTTCTGCTGGCATCGGTAAGGTCTTCCACTGTTCAAAACGAGCATCTGCCTGTTCATAAAATCCTGCCTGTTGCATGATGACGATTGCTTTGAAATCTTCGAGCATCCGGTGATACTCCCGGCGCTCGTGGCTTTTATGGGTGAACCATTCTGTCAGGCGTTCCGTTTGAATGGCTTGAAGTTCTAATTGGATCAAGGTTGATAAGTTCACATTTATTTCCACCTTTATCTTTTTTTACTACGGTTAAGTATAGCAAAGATAACGCTTCCGCAAATGGTCCGTTTCCCCTATCTTGTGGACAAATCATCAAAAAAACCTTTTGCTTTTACATGCACTGACGCACGAAAGCAAAAGGAAAAGTCGTTCAGCTATGAGAATAGGATCGGGATGCTGTCGCTTCCGTGATCCGCCCATCTTCAATCCGCCAAATCCGGTCACAGACGTCAAGCATCCGTTCGTCATGCGTGATGACGATGACGGTCTTGTTCGACTCATGCGCTTGTTGTTGCAACAGTTCCATCACCCGGCGACCGTTCGGGTAATCGAGACTTGCCGTCGGTTCATCCGCAAGTACAAGGCGTGGTTCATTAACGAATGCCCGGGCAATCGCCACACGTTGTCGTTCACCACCTGATAAGGCGTGCGGCAAATGGTCTTTCCGGTGCTCGAGTCCGAACACAGCGAGTGCCGATGTCGCATCAACCGTTCGTCCGGCTTCCTGCGCGACCAGTTCGAGTTGCTCTCCCGCTGTCAAAAATGGTACGAGATGCGACTCCTGGAAAATGAACCCGACTTCCTCGAGACGTAAGCGACGACGTTCTTCGTCCGTTGCTTCACTGACGCACGTATCATCAAAGTAGACGGCACCGTTCGTTGGTGTCTGTAACAATCCAAGCAACTGAAGCAATGTACTTTTCCCGCTACCACTTGGTCCGACGAGGGCAATCAACTCACCCGCTTCTGCTTGTAAGTTGATGTCATGTAGAACCGTCATCTCACCATAACTTTGTTCAATCTGATCTAATCGAATCATCCGTTCATTCCTCCCATCGCATCTGCTGCCTCGAGTTTTTTGACCATCCGTAACGGAACGAGCGCACCGAGGATTGCCGTTACGAGTAAAATGCCCCCGTACGTCAGACTGGTCGACCATTCAAAACGGAATGGAAGATCCGACGGTAGGAAACGACTCGTCAGATAGGTGATGGCGACGCTGACAGTAAAGGCGAGGCTCGTCAGGAGGATGACTTGTACGAGTAGACTCGCACCCATCGTCCGTGTCCGAATGCCGATTGCCTTTAAGACACCGAGCTGTTTCATCTTCTGCATCGTCAAGATATAGAAGAAGGCTGTCAGAATCAATGCCCCGATGACGACGAGTGCAACCCGCATCATCTGGAAAGAGTTTTGCTCCGCTGCATAGCCTGGTACGTTCTCAACGACTGCTTGTTTTGAGAAGACCGCTAGATCCGTTTGCAACGACTGACCGATATACGCTGAGACGTATGATGCCCCCATCTTCGATTGCCATGCTTGCCAAGATTCATCCGTCATCCAGAGGACAGGTGCGTGACTATAACGTCCGTCCGTTACTGTACCGGCAATCCGGAACGTCTCTTTCGTCCGAAAATCCGTAATCGTATCGCCGACACGGGTTCCGCGTTGTTCCGCGTATGCAGCATCGACGAGCACCTCACCTTTTTGCAACGATCGCAGTTGTTCCGGACCATAGTTCGTAGTCTGTGGTAACGCAAAAACTGTCACATCGTCCTTCGTTCCGTTCTTCTTCTCAAGTACCATGTTCTGGACACCGAGTGCTTCTGCGCCCTCCGGTGTCTCGTCCGCCTGTAAGAACGAACGAGTCAGCTGCCCTTCCGCGTCTTTACTCAACGCAAACTGCTCGACCGGCAGATTACGGACAGCAGCCCCATTGTCATAGGCAAGCCCGTCCGCAAGACCGGTAATCATCAAAATCAATAAGACGATCAACATCGTCACGATCGTCATCCAACCGAATCGTCCTTTCATTCGGACGAGTTCTTTCCATCCTAGTTTCATCGCGTGATCCCTCCTGTATGTTCGCTACAGGACTGATGATACGACTGCAATATGAACGGAACATGAACGCACGCGTCAAATGCGTAAAAAAGTCAATGTCACAGTCAAACCGGATGAGTCAGACGACAAGCTCGCGTCCCCACCAAGTTGGCGCATCGTCTCTTTGACGATCGCAAGACCGAGGCCCGTCCCGCGCGACGTGCGGGACGCATCGCCTTGATAAAAGCGTTCAAAGGCATGTTCCATCTGTTGTTCGGTCATACCTGGTCCTTCATCTTTGATTCGGACGATGACCTGATTCGCTTGTTCTTGCGCCTGAATATGAATCGTCGCTCCTTCTTTCGAGACCGAGACGGCATTTCGAATGACATTTTGGAAGACATGTTCAAGCGCACTGGCATCTGCTTGAATCTGTAGCGCTGGCGATACATCGAGTGCGACGGCGATGCCTTGCTCATCGAGCTGAAAGGCAAGTGTTGCGAGTGTCGTCTCTAGACTCGTGCGCAGATCGAGTGCTTGCTGCTTGAAGCGTCGTCCTTCATCGAGCTTCGCTAAGATCAATAATTGACGCGTCAGTTCGGACATCCGCGCTGCCTCTTGTTGAATGATCGCCCGTCTCCTGACGTCTTCTCCCGTCACATCGAGTTGTCCCGCGTACCCCGAGATCGTCGTCAGCGGTGACTGGAATTCATGCGAGACGTTTGCGACGAACCGACGTCGTTCCGTATCGGACGCTTCAATCGCCATCGCCATCTCGTCAAAGCGTCGGGACAGTTCACCAATCTCATCGCGCGCCTTCGTTCCGACGCGAATTCCATAGTCGCCGTCTGCCATCTGTTCCGTTGCTTTTGTCAGGCGCCGGATCGGACGCACGAGATACCGGATCGAGAAGACGAGCAAGAGAAAGCTGATCACGACAAGCAGTCCGAGGAACAGACCAACGAACAGGTGTAACTCGCGAATCTGCCGACTCAAGTCCGGACGGACGAAGATTGCATCCGTTCCTTGTGCCGTCTTGACCGACGTCCCGTACGTGTTGATGACTTCGTTATCGAATAGTCCAAGCAGGAAGAGATGAAACGGATACTCACGCATCCCGTAGTACGGTTGACCATTTTTCACTTGCTCGATGACTTGACTCGAGAGCGTTTCATTGCGAAATGTGTTTCCGTAACGCTCCGTTCCGTCATCTGTTCGAACATACAGTTGAAAGCCAGTTGCTTGTAACATCCGGTAAAACGATTCTGTCTTTCCGTCACCATGCGTCTCGTAGTAATCAATCGCTGTCTCGACCGCTTCCTCGACTTTTTGGCTATAGCTGTCCTGCCAAAACGAATAGTAGGCAATGTTACTGATTAAAAGAGCGAGTAGTGCGGACACGAGTAGGACGACACAGACGAGTCCGACGATTTTCGTATAGAGGCTTCTCATGCTTCGACCTCCAACCGGTAGCCGAGTCCGCGGACGGTCTCGATCTTCACGTGATTCGTCTCCTTCAGGCGTCCACGAAGTCGTTTGATGTGGACGTCAATCGTCCGGTCATCCCCCATGAAATCAAGTCCCCAGACGTGTTCGATCAATTCCTCGCGGCTGAAGACTCGTCCCGGGAAACTTGCCAGCTGATGTAATAATTCGAACTCGCGCCGCGGGAGTGTCCACTCGGTCGACTGGATCGTTACGAGCTGACTGCGTTTATCAATCGTGACATCCCCGAGATGTAAGACGGGTTGCGCCGCTTTTTGATAGCGCCGAGCCACGGCGTGAAGCCGAAACACTAATTCTTCCGGATCGAACGGCTTTGTGATGTAATCATCAGCACCTGCTGCAAAGCCGTCTCGCTTATCCGTCAGTTCACCGAGCGCCGTCAGCATCAAGATTGGGATGTCCCCGTTTTGCCGTAATCGCTCACATAGGACGAGACCGGTCTGCCCGGGGAGCAGGACATCGAGCACGGCTGCTTCGAACGTCATCGTCTCAATCCAAGCGAGCGCTTCGTTTCCGTCTGCTGTCGCTCGGACGGAGTGCCCGTCGGCCTGTAACGTCGATACGACAAGTGCTTGAATATGTGGATCATCTTCAACGACTAGAATATACATCGTACGCCTCCTTTTTTAGACAAACAAAAATCCCCTTCCCCTTCTCATAACGAAAAGGACGAAGGGGATGACGGTCATCCGCGCTCTGGGTAGAGTGGGAAACGACCTGTCAAAGCAACGACACGCTCGCGTGCTTGTGCGAGAACGTCTGCTTCTTCTGGGTGGTTCAAGACGAGTTCGATCAACTCGGCGATTTCTTTCATCTCAGCTTCCTTGAAGCCACGTGATGTCATGGCTGCCGTTCCGATCCGGATACCACTCGTGACGAACGGGCTCGCTGGGTCGAACGGAATCGTGTTCTTGTTGACCGTGATGCCGGCTTCGTCAAGTGCATGCTCAGCGAGTTTCCCTGTGATCCCGAGCGGTTGCAAGTCGACGAGGAGCAAGTGATTATCCGTTCCGCCTGAGACGATCCGGAGTCCACGCTTCGTCAATTCCTCACCGAGGACTTTGGCGTTCGTGACGACTTGACCGATATAGTCCTTGAACTCTGGTGCAAGCGCTTCACCGAACGCGACAGCTTTCGCGGCGATGACGTGCATGAGTGGACCACCTTGGATCCCTGGGAAAATCGCTTTATCGATTGCTTTCGCATGCTCTTCTTTACAGAGGATCATCCCACCACGTGGACCACGCAACGTCTTATGCGTCGTCGTCGTGACGAAGTGTGCATGCTCAACCGGGTTCGGGTGCTGACCTGCTGCGACGAGTCCTGCAATGTGTGCCATGTCGACCATCAAGTAAGCGCCGACGCTGTCTGCGATTTCACGGAAACGTTTGAAGTCGATGACGCGCGGATACGCCGATGCGCCCGCGACGATTAATTTTGGTTTGTGCTCTTCTGCTAATTTCGCGACGACGTCATAATCAATCATCTCTGTCTCTTGATCGACACCGTATTCCACGAAGTTGTACTGGACACCGGAGAAATTGACGGGGCTACCGTGCGTCAGATGGCCACCGTGCGAGAGGTTCATCCCGAGGACCGTATCGCCTTGCTCGAGAATCGTGAAGTAGACCGCCATGTTCGCTTGTGCACCCGAGTGTGGTTGCACGTTCGCGTGCTCCGCTCCGAAGATTTCCTTCGCGCGGTCGCGTGCTAAATTCTCAGCGAGATCGACATACTCACAGCCACCATAATAACGACGACCTGGGTAACCTTCTGCGTACTTGTTCGTCAAGACGCTGCCTTGTGCTTCCATGACAGCTTGCGAGACGAAGTTTTCGGATGCGATCAATTCGATGTTATCCCGTTGACGACCTAGTTCCTGGCGCATTGCCGAAAAGAGTGCCTCATCTTGTTGTTTCAGATACGTAAGCGGTGTTTGTTCCATCTGAATTCCCCCATTTCATTTCGATAGACCTATCTTAACACGAATGTTTCGTTCCCGGCATCCCTAAAAACAACATCAAAAAAGCAAGGGGTGCGCAACCCCTTGCATCAATCATTCGTATTTAGCACGTGCTCCACCGATTAATTTCGGTCGTGTCACGGCTGCCGTCACGTGTGCCTCACCGATTTCCTTGTGCGGCAAGCGCACAGGAATCGCAACAGCTTTCAAGTGCATCCCGATGAACGTATCACCGATATCAATCCCGGCGTCTGCCTGAATCGCTTCGACGACGACCGGTGCCGAGAAGCGTTGATAGGCAGCACTCGCCATCGATCCACCGGCTTCCGGAACAGGAACGACTGTTACCGGATCGAGCCCGAGTCGTTCTGCCGTTTGCCGCTCAAGCGTCAGCGCCCGGTTGATATGCTCACAGCCTTGGAAGGCAAGATCGACTTGGTGCGACCGACGAAAGGCATCGAAAACGTCAAACAACGCGTCTGCGACTTCCGGTGAACCGGCCTTGCCGATTTGTTTGCCGATGACTTCACTCGTCGAACAGCCGATCACGAGCAATTTTCCTTTTAAGGAAAATCGTTCATCCAGAGCGTTCAGTGCTTCTTCTAAATCGTGCTGGATGCGTGTCAAGTCCATTACTTCACCTCATAATCTGAGATTTTGCAAACGCGGTTCTCATGACGTCCGCCTTCGAATTCCGTTTCAAGCCAAAGCTGTGCGATCTCACGAGCCAGTCCTGGACCGATGACGCGTTCGCCCATCGTTAAGATGTTCGAATCGTTGTGCTGACGCGTCGCTTTCGCGCTGAACGTATCATGGACGAGTGCTGCTCGGATGCCCTTGACTTTGTTCGCTGCGATTCCGATCCCGATACCTGTTCCACAAATCAAGATGCCACGATCAAACTCTCCGCTTGCGACTGCCTCAGCGACTGGAATCGCGACATCCGGATAATCGATCGAGTCGGCTGAATGCGTACCGAAGTCCGTATAGTCGATGCCGAGCTCTTGTAAGAGGTCGTTGATTTCTGCCTTTAACTTAAAACCGCCATGATCCGCGCCGATTGCTACTTTCATCTTTACTATTCCCCCGTTTGTTTAGGTTGTTTTTTCGGAAGTTTCCGTGTATCCGGAGCTTTTCTTCCGTTTCCATTCTGCGTCAATTTTAACACAAGACGGTTGACGAGGGGTTCGAGTTCATTACGTACTTGCCGGTAGACGTTCATTGATCCGCCGTACGGATCGTTGATGTCCCGTTCAAGCCCTGTCACATATTCATATAAGGTAAACGTCCGTTCCTTCAGTTCCGGATAGCGTTCACCGACTTCCTGCTTGTGCTGACGCGTCATCGTCAAGATGATGTCAGACCAACGCCCGAGTACATCATCAAAGACTTGCGTATAGTGTTCGAGTTCGATCCCGCGCTCACGTAACACTTGTAAGGCGTTCTCGGACGCATCAAATCCTTGCATCGAACGTAGTCCTGCTGAACGGACGTCGAATTCCTGATCAGCGACTTTCGAGCGTAGTAACGCCATCGCCATCGGGCTACGGCATGTATTTCCTGTACAGATGAATAAAACGCGACGTGTGCTCATCTCCGTATCCTCCTTCTTCAAGGGCGAATGACCCGACCACCTGCTGCTTTATGGAGGCGGTTGCGGACCGCAAGCCCCACCCCTTCTTCTGATAGGTCTCGTACAAAAATCTGATCCACCGTCGTCTGATCAAATCGCCGTAAACAATCGTAAAGACGTTGTGCCGCCGTCTCCATCGAATTACCAAGGGAGCAGCGAACATCTGCGTCGACTTCCTCCCCGTCAAACAGGAGGACGCCCGTCTTGTGTCCGGTTTGTCGTGCATCATCGATGAGTTGCTGTAAGAATGAAAGATCTCCCTCCACTACGGAAAGTGTTGCTTCCGGTGCGTAGTGGGTATATTTCATCCCGGGTGCCTTCGGTGTAACATCTTTCATCGATAAGGCAGGATCGAGTGTGACAGGACCGATGACCGACTCGATTTGTTCGCGTGTCACGCCGCCCGGTCGTAAAATCGCCGGTGGCGTCATCGTACAATCGATGACAGTCGATTCGACCCCGATGCCCGTTTCCCCTCCATCGACGATCGCAGCGATGCGTCCCGAGAGGTCATGTGCGACGTGCGCAGATGACGTCGGTGAAGGTTTTCCGGAACGGTTGGCACTCGGTGCTGCGAGACCCAACCCTGTCGCCTCGATCAATCGAAGCGCGAGCGGATGGTCTGGCATCCGTAATCCGATCGTATCTAGTCCTGCTGTGACGAGTGTGGATGCGGTGCCGTTCGATTCGAGGATGATCGTCAAGGCTCCTGGCCAGAACGCCTCCATCAAACGTGCCGCAACATCTGGAATGTGCGTGACGAACTGATGTGCCTGTTCTACGGATGCGACGTGGACAATCAGTGGATTGTCAGAAGGTCGACCCTTCGCGGCGAAGATTCGCCGAACAGCCGCTTCGTTCGTCGCGTCCCCTGCGAGACCATAGACAGTCTCGGTCGGCATCGCCACGACCTCTCCTTCCTGCAATAACCGAACTGCTTCATCCATCGTCTGTAAGTCAATCATTTCCGTCTTCACGCTTTACAATCCTTTCGTTCCGCATACACGATACGGTCTTTACCGTTTATATCTTTTAAAATACCCGTTTCCGCATTTGGATAACGTTCTTTTAACATCATTTGCACTTCTGGTCCTTGATTGTGTCCAATTTCAAACGCAATCAGTCGGAAATCGTCGCGTAGGACCCGTCCACTCTCCTCGACGAGACGTCGGTAAAAGACGAGACCGTCTTTTCCGCCAAACAGGGCGAGATGCGGTTCATGATCAAACACGACTTCACTGAGTAATTCTTCTTCCTCGATATAAGGAGGATTCGAAACGAGCACCCGAACGGAATCATCCGTAAGTGGTGCTAGTAGATCTCCTTCAAGGAACGTCACGTCTCCACCAAGAGTTGCTTGATTTTGCTTCGCGACCGCAATCGCGGCCGGTGAAATATCGACGGTCGTGACCGGTTGCTCGAGTTCGAGGGCGAGCGTGATTCCGATTGCTCCACTACCGGTACCGATGTCGACGATCTGTCCCGCGGTGAACGACTCACGTTTGAGACGTTCCGTCACGAAGACGATCAACTCCTCCGTTTCTGGTCGTGGAATCAAGACATCCGGTGTGACACGGAAATCCCGTCCATAAAACGGCTGATAGCCGATTAAATGCTGAACGGGTACGCCGTGAACATGAGCAAGCAAGTATTCACTGAATCGTAAATCTTGCTCCGGCGTCAATTCATCGGACAAGCGCACAAGGAGTCCGGTCCGGTCGACATCCAAGACGTGCATGAGTAACCATTCGGCACTTGAACCCTCGCGTCCTGCTTGTTCCATCATCGTTTTTGCATCATTTAGACGTTTTGCGATCCGCATCAGTTCGCCGCCTCCGATGCCCGCGCCTGATGTTCCATGACAAGCGTATCGATGACTTCATCCATCTCACCTTGCAAGATTCGATCAAGCTTCTGGATCGTCAATCCGATCCGGTGATCCGTCACCCGGTTTTGAGCGAAATTATACGTCCGAATCCGCTCTGAACGGTCACCCGTACCGACAGCCGACTTCCGTTTTTCATCATACTCCGCTTGCTGTTCGCGTTGAATCTTATCGTAGACACGCGCACGCAAGACCTTCATCGCTTTTTCCTTATTCTTGATTTGCGACTTCTCATCCTGACAGCTGGCGACGATTCCTGTCGGCACGTGCGTGACACGGACAGCGGACTGTGTCGTATTGACGGACTGGCCACCCGGTCCACTCGACGTGAACGTATCGACTCGGACATCCTTGTCATGGATCTCGACTTCGACGTCTTCTGCTTCCGGTAGCACGGCAACGGTTGCGGTCGATGTATGAATCCGCCCGCCGGATTCCGTTGACGGAACGCGTTGGACGCGGTGTGCCCCGTTCTCGTATTTCAACTTCGAATAAGCACCTGTTCCTTTGACAATGAAGATGATTTCTTTGTAGCCACCGAGTTCCGTGTAGCTCGCATCGATGATCTCAATCTTCCAGTTCTGTTTCTCAGCAAACTTCGAGTACATCTTGAACAGGTCACCCGCAAATAAGGCTGCCTCGTCTCCCCCTGCTGCACCACGAATCTCGACGATGACGTTCTTATCGTCATTCGGATCCTTCGGTAATAATAAAGCCTTCAGCTTCGCTTCGAGCTCTTTGATCTCCGGTTCAAGCATCGCGACTTCTTCCTTCGCAAGGTCGCGCATCTCCGGATCCGTCAACATTTGACGTGCCTCTTGATAAGCTTCCATCTTCTCGCGGTAGACACGGTACGTCTCGACAGTCGGCGCAAGTTGTGACTGCTCTTTTGAGACCTCTCGCAATTGATTCGTATCATTAATGATGGCTGGATCAGCCAACATATCATTCAGTTTTTCATAACGGTCCTCTAACGCACTCAATCGATCCAACATCTCGGTCATCCTTCCTGGCGATTCTTCTGTCGTCAGTATAGCAAATATTGCGATCGATGGCGTCATCGTCTTCTTGAAAAGAAACGTTGACAGACGGGCTTTAAATTCCTATAATTGGTGTATTAATTGAATTAGTACACTTAAGGAGGTGAAGAAATGTTCACCGTTGATCCGAAAAGTCCGTTACCGATCTATGAACAGTTGGTCGCTCAAATCATCCGCTCGATTGCCCGTGGTCTACTCCGCTCCGGCGAACAGATGCCATCCGTCCGTGAACTTGCCGGTACACTCCTTGTCAATCCGAACACTGTCTCCCGCGCCTATCAGGAACTCGAGAGCCGCAACTTCATCGTCACGATGCGCGGTAAAGGCTCCTTCATCTCAGACATCCCACTTCATGAAGTCAAACAAGCAGCCATCCAAGATCCACTCATCCGCCTTTGTGCCATCGCCGACGAATTATCCATCTCAAACGAAGAACTTTATCAACATATCTTACACATAAGGGAGGATTCCTCATGTTGACCGTTTCTCATCTGACGAAACAAATTGACCGTACCATGATTTATGAAAATGCATCCTTCACCCTGCCGGCAGGAACGATTACTGCCTTGATTGGTCGTAATGGTGCCGGAAAAACGACATTACTGAAAACACTCGTTGGAGCGCTCGAGCCGACCCGCGGGAAAGTCGAATGGAATGGTGAGTCGATCCACCACGTTCCGAAGACGCGGGAGCACCTTTTCCTTGTTCCGGATTCTGTCTCCGTCTACCGCCAGATGACGCTCGGTGAACTGATCAACTTCTACCACGTCTTTTATCCGAACTTCGAGAAGACATATATCGAAAACTACTGCCGCTCGTCGAATCTCGATCGCGGACGTCGCGTCACTTCTTTATCGAAGGGACAAGCCCAATTGTTCCTTCTCCAACTCGCGTTCGCAACGAATGCCCCGGTTCTGTTGCTCGATGAACCAACCGATGGACTTGACCGGATCAATAAACGTGATTATCTGAAACAACTCGTCTCGTTACTTGCGGAGCGTCAGACAGCCGTTCTGATTGCTTCCCATCAACTCGAAGAACTCGATTCCCTTGCCGACCGCGTCATGACGATCGAAAAACACCTCGTCCGCGAACCGAAGGCACTCGATGATGCCAAAGCTAGCATGCAGAAATGGCAGGTCGTCTATGAAGATGTTCCAGAGCTCAGTCATG
This sequence comes from Exiguobacterium sp. KKBO11, assembly GCF_001644945.1. Classification (NCBI taxonomy): domain Bacteria; kingdom Bacillati; phylum Bacillota; class Bacilli; order Caryophanales; genus Exiguobacterium; species Exiguobacterium sp. KKBO11. Next base: position 91,060 of record NZ_LUCU01000011.1, on the reverse strand, counting down.
CCGATCTCCACGTCTTATCCCAAACGGGTCGAGTCGTGACGTTACTCGTCTTATCCGATGCAGGCGCGCAGTATCTCGAAACGACGCGTCCTCTCTTAAAGGATGCTTTGCCGGTGCAGATGGAAGATTACTTCTTAGGGACATTTGGAGGGAAACGACATGGTTAAGCAATTGATCCGCTATCACATCAAGCAAGGCATTTGGCCACTCGCTTGTTTTATTCTACTGGCGATCTTCAGTTATGGTTTTGGTAGTTATACCATCATCAATGACTTTGAAACATATGAAGTATCTTATCAAACCGAAACGATTCAAGCTGTCCTCGTCAGTCCGTTCTTCGCTGGATTCGCTGCAATTCTCATCGCCGTCTTTGCGATCCTGATGCTCGGTTCGGAGCGTGGGAGTGGTCGCAGCCTGATTTTACATGCGTTGCCGTTCCCGAAGGTCTGGCTGTTCTGGATCAAATGGGCGATCGGCACTGTGACGTTGATCGTCTTCCCGATCATCGGTTTTTTCGCCAGTTGGTCATTACTGCAAGCATTCGGTATCAATCCGTTTGATTACGTCACGTGGTCGTCACTCCTTCAAGATTTCGGTCTATTCCTTCTATTTGATGTGACGATTTTGACGATCTTCTTATTCGCCGGAACGATTGCTGGTGATATCATCGGACAACTGTTACTCGGAACGTTCTTCTTGTTCTTGAATTACTTCACGTATTTCAGTATCTATGCTATCGGTCAACTGGGTTTTGGCGTAGGCTACGAAGAGTTAGACAAACCAACAAGCTTTTTGATGACAATCACGACGCCGTTTGCACTCTTCTTCGAGTACAATACCGATTTCAACATCGCTTATGCTGTATTGTTCAGTTTAGCCTTGACGGTCGTCTTACTGATTTTCGGTAGTCGTCTCTATGTCAAAGGTGCGAACGAACGTCTCGGGCGTTTCACGATTTTCCCGAAATTACATCCAGCACTCATCATCACCTTCTCGATCTATACGACAATCCTACTCGCGGGAATCATCGGTCTGATTTCGTCCGAGAATCAATTCCTGTACTGGCTCGCAATCGCGATTCTCGCGTGGCCGACGTTCAGCTCTTATCGCAGAATGATTGGGTGGAGTCGCTAATGCAACGAATGGATCTTCTGAAATGACTTTTCAGAAGGTCCATTTTTTTGTCATCGATTCTTCACAAAGCTTTACAAACGATAAACATGGATTTCACATTCTATCCGTAAGGTGGAGTTTGTAGGTCGTATCGATCATCAAACCCCAGCACCTTTCGAGGAGGAACTCTTATGAAATTAAAACGTATCATTCCAATTTTTGCCTTATCAACCCTTTCCCTTAGTACGATGCTCTCGATGCCTGAAGCAGAAGCAAAGACGAAACCGGTCAAATCACCGGAAATCCGGAACGTCATCTTCTTGATCGGCGACGGGATGGGTGTCTCCTATACATCAGCACATCGTTACTTAAAGAACGATCCATCGACACCGGTTGCTGAAAAAACAGCGTTTGACCAATACCTCGTTGGTCAACAGATGACTTATCCGGAAGATCCGAAGGAAAACGTCACCGATTCCGCTTCCGCAGCAACAGCGATGTCATCCGGCGTCAAGACGTATAATGCAGCGATTGCTGTCGATAACGATAAATCGGAAGTCAAGACCGTTCTTGAAGCAGCGAAAGAACGTGGTAAGTCAACAGGACTCGTTGCAACATCGGAAATCACGCATGCGACACCTGCTTCGTTCGGTGCTCATGATGAGAGCCGAAAGAACATGAACGCGATCGCAGACGATTACTTCAAGGAACGCGTCAATGGGAAACATAAAATTGACGTCATGCTCGGTGGCGGTAAGTCGAACTTCGTCCGTCCGGATGTTGATTTGACGAAAGCATTCAAAAAAGACGGTTACAGTTACGTCACGGATCTGGATCAATTGCAAGGTGATAAAAACAAACAAGTCCTCGGTCTGTTCGCAGATGGTGGATTACCAAAACGGATTGACCGCGAAAACTCGGTCCCATCGCTTGAACAAATGACGAACTCTGCCATTAAGCGACTCGACTCGAATAAAAAAGGATTCTTCCTGATGGTCGAAGGTAGCCAAGTCGACTGGGCCGGTCATGACAATGATATCGTCGGTGCCATGAGTGAGATGGAAGACTTCGAGCGAGCATTCAAAGCCGCGATCGCATTTGCAAAGAAGGATAAACATACACTCGTCGTCGCGACAGCTGACCACTCAACGGGTGGATATTCAATCGGTGCAGATGGCATCTATAACTGGTTCGCTGAACCGATCAAAGCGGCAAAGAAAACACCTGACTTCATGGCGCAAAAAATCGTCGATGGTGCGGACGTCCGCAAGACATTGACGACGTATATCGATCAGGACAAACTCGCCTTGACGGACAAAGAAATCGATAGCGTCTCCCGCGCTGCTGAATCGAAGAAATTACTCGAGATCGATAATGCGATTGAAGAAATCTTCAACGAACGCTCGCATACAGGCTGGACGACAGGTGGACATACAGGTGAAGACGTACCGGTCTATGCGTTCGGTCCTGCTAAAGAACGTTTCGCGGGACAAGTCGACAATACGGATCACGCGAAAATCATCTTCGATCTCTTGAAATCGAAGAAATAAGGAGAATGTTCATGAGACAGATACTTGCTACTTTGATGCTCGGGACGGTGCTCGCTGGTTGTGGCACTTCAGCATCACAAGACACACCAAAAGAACCAGCGTCTGCGAAACAGGAGCAGCCGGTATCGCTTGAAAAAACAAGCGCCTACGTTCCAAACCCACAAATTCCAGACGATCGCGATTTGACAAAAATCGATCAGACCGTCACGGATGATAAGGGCGACCTGACGCTTAAACAATTCAAACGAGTGAACGAAACACGGAAGATTGGTCCGATCGAGATGACGATCGAAGAGATCAAAGTATTCCATGCTCGTCCAAGCTATGGCATGATTGATTTCTTCCATGGCTTTACGCACGATGAATCCTTTGATTTGATCAAGACACGGGTCACGATCAAGAACACAAGTAATGAACCGGTCACGTTCAATCCTGTCGCCCACTTCAAACTCGATGCTGCGACAGAAAAGACGCTCGAGGACGACGTCTATTTGGAGTCGCTTGCGAAGACTTACGCCCCGTCCGAGTCACGGAGTGGTAACTTCGGCTTCATCTTGGAACATCCGGTTGACTCGATTGAACTCTTGACGAGTGATGTTCTCGATGAAAAACAAGATGTCCTCAAAAAAGGAACGACGTTTTCGACGTCTCTTCGTTGACTGACATTCACACTTCTATGCTCTATCTATTTTCCGGTCATGTCCCGATCATAGGTGGAGCTATTTTGATGCCTGTAATCGTTCCGTGCTACACTAAAGGCATTATTTGAGTGTAAAGGACGGATCATATGCCGAAGTATTTAAATATCTATCACGAGCTCGCACAGCGGATTCAGGAAGGAACGCTCCCGGCTGAAACGAAATTACCTTCTGAGACGGAATTGATGCACGAATTCGAGGCGAGCCGCGGAACGGTCCGAAAAGCGATCGATGCCCTGCAAGAAAAAGGCTTCGTCCGTAAACACCAAGGGAAAGGTGTCTTCGTCCTGTCGCAAGAAGCGATCGAATTCCAATTCAATGGGATCGTCAGCTTCTCGGAAGCACATCGCCGGATGGGGCGACATGCCGTCGAAACGATTGTAGTGTCTTGCGAAGTCCTCTCCGCCTCTGCTGAGCTCGCTTCGTTATTGCATGTGGCACAAGGAACGAACGTGACACGCGTCGAGCGCATTCGTCAAATTGATGGTGAACGTGTCATCCGTGACATCAATCATTTCGTGACAGCACTCGTGCCTGGACTGACTACTGACATCGCTAAAGGTTCGATCTATCAGTACATCGAAGAGACACTCGGACGTCAGATCAGCTACGCGAAACGTAAAATCGAAGCTCGCCCTGCGACAACTGAAGACCAAGAACGACTCGACCTTCACGATATGACGCATGTCATCGTCGTCACGAACGATACGTATTTCTATGAAGGACAACATTTCGAACGGACGGAATCGCGTCACCGGCTCGATAAGTTTCAGTTCACTGATATTGCCCGTCGTTGAATATAGGCTGCAAGATGAGGGAATCCGTAGATGACGGATTCTCTCTTTTTTATTCTCCCCAACTTATCTATATAAGTTCTTGACCAACTTATATAGATAAGTTAAGATAAGTGTGCGCAGATAAGAAAACGTTTTCATTTCAAAAGTGGTCGAGTATGTCACTTCCAAAAAGGAGCATCGAGATGAAACCAAACTATCGTCAGATTGCAGAGCAAATCATTGAGAACATCGGAGGTAAGGAGAACGTTGAGCAGGCAGCTCACTGTGTCACCCGTCTTCGTTTAACGCTTAAGAATCAAGAGCTTGTCGATCAAGAAGCCTTACTTGAAGTTCCGCTCGTCAAAGGCGCGTTCTTGAACGCGGGTGTCTATCAAATCGTCATTGGTGCCGGAGACGTCGACCGGGTCTATGCAGAATTCATTCAATTAACCGGTTTACAGGCAACGACGATCGCAGATGTTAAATCGTCTGGCGCTGCCAAGATGAATCCGTTCCAAAAGTTGATCAAAGTCTTTTCTGATGTCTTCATGCCTATCATCCCGGCGATCATCGTTGCTGGTCTCTTAATGGGAATCAATAATCTATTCGGTATCGAGTTCGGTGGCAAGACGATGATCGATCGTTATCCGAACTTACAAGGACTTTGGGATCTTATCAATATGATGGCAAACACGGCCTTCGTCTTCCTCCCGGCACTCGTCGGTTGGTCAGCGACGAAACGCTTCGGTGGAAGTGAGATTCTCGGGATCGTCATGGGTCTGATGCTTGTTCACCCAGATCTCTTAAACGCTTGGAACTACGGACAAAGTGCTCTAAAAGGTGAAATTCCGACGTTCAACATTCTCGGTCTCTTTGAAATTGAAAAAGTCGGTTATCAGGGACAAATCCTCCCTGTACTCGCCGCTGCTTATGTTCTCAGTACGATTGAACGTTGGCTCAAAAAACGGGTACCGAATGCGATTCAATTACTCGTCGTACCGATTACGACGATCACATTGACGGGCTTCCTCGCCCTTGCCGTCATCGGACCGGTCACGCGTCAAGTCGGTGACTGGATTACGATCGGTGTCGTCAATACGTTCGAAGCTGTTCCGTTACTTGGTGCCTTACTCTTCGGCGCACTCTATGCGCCGCTCGTTATTACCGGCATGCACCACATGTTCATCGCCGTTGATCTACAGTTGATCGGACAAAGCGGAACGACGTTCATCTGGCCGATGATCGCGATTTCGAACATCGCCCAAGGTTCAGCAACACTCGCGATGCTTTTCCTCGCGAAAAACGTTAACGATAAAAACATGGCATCAACGTCCGCTTTATCCGCCTACTTCGGGATCACGGAACCAGCGATGTTCGGGGTCAATCTCCGATTCAAATATCCGTTTTACGCGGCACTCGTCGGTTCAGCGATCGCGTCAGCTTTCATCGCCGTCAGTGGCGTTCTTGCTCCTGCGATCGGTGTTGGCGGATTACCTGCTTTCATTTCGATCGTACCAGGCTCGATTCTGTCATTCATCGTCGGCATGGTGATCGCGATCATCGTTCCTGTCGCCTGTACGTTCCTGTTCCACTATGTCTCAACGAAACGCGCAAAAAAAGCTGCCCTGAAAAAAGCAGCGTAATTCTAGAAAGGTGTGTATCTCATGATCACGACAACCGATTGGCGCAAATCCGCCGTTTATCAAATCTATCCGAAGAGTTTTTATAGTCCGGAGGGCAAAGCGACCGGTACATTGCGTGGCGTGACTGCCAAACTCGATTATCTGGCGGATCTAGGTGTCGATTATCTCTGGTTGACGCCGGTCTATGCCTCACCGCAAAACGACAATGGTTATGATGTCAGTGATTATTACGCGATCGATCCATCCTACGGAACAATGGACGATTTCGAGACGTTACTTGCAGAAGCAAAACAACGCGGTCTGTCTGTCATGATGGACATCGTCGTCAATCACTGTTCAACGTCGCATGTCTGGTTTGAAGAAGGACGTCATCCGGATAGTCCCTATCACGACTATTTTATTTGGCGCGAGACACCGAACGACTGGGTATCAAAATTCGGTGGTCCCGCTTGGTCATTTGATGAGGTAGCTGGCAAGTATTACTTGCACCTGTTCGACAAGACGCAAGCGGATCTGAACTGGGAAAATCCACGCTTACGGGAAGATGTTTACAACATGATGCGCTTCTGGCGGGATAAAGGGGTCAGCGGCTTCCGACTCGATGTCATCAATTTGATCTCAAAGACGCCAGGTCTTCCGAACGATCCAGCAGGAGACGGACGTGCGTATTATACGGACGGACCGAACGTTCATGACTACTTGCAAGAGATGAACGCAGAAGTCTTTGCCGGACACGATCTCTTGACCGTCGGTGAGATGTCGTCGACGTCACTTGAACACTGCCTTCGTTATTCATCACTTGATGAACAAGAACTGAAGATGACGTTCAACTTTCATCATTTGAAAGTCGATTATCCGAAAGGTGAAAAATGGACGGCAGCACCATTTGATTTCACGCAACTGAAACAGATTTTCTCCGACTGGCAATCCGGCATGAACGGACAAGCCTGGAACGCAATCTTTTGGTGCAACCATGACCAGCCACGCGTCGTCAGCCGGTTCGGTGACGACGTCACGTATCGTGTCGAAAGTGCGAAGATGCTCGCGACGACGCTTCATGGTCTACAAGGTACACCGTACATCTATCAAGGAGAAGAGATCGGCATGCCGAATCCGGACTTCACGGATTTGTCCGACTACCGCGATGTCGAGACGTTGAACGCCTATCAGGAAGCTCGGGACAACGGTATATCGGAAGAAGCGATTCTCGCTGCGATTCGTCAAAAGTCGCGTGACAATGCGCGGACGCCGATGCCGTGGTCGGATGCAAGTAACGGCGGCTTCAGTACAAGCGAGCCGTGGATACCAGTCTCACCGACGTATGAGCAAATCAATGTCGAGTCGGCTGTCGCAGACCCAAACTCGGTCTATCATCATTACAAACAGTTGATTCAACTCCGCAAACAGTATGACGTGCTGACGGACGGTTCATACCGTCTGTTGACACCAGACGATTCGTCACTCTGGGCGTACGAACGTGCCACAAGCGAGGAAGAGTTGCTTGTCGTTTCGAACTTCTACGGAACAGAGACGACGTTCACGTTACCTCGTGACGGATCGGATTATACAGTGTTGCTTCACAACTATCAGCAGATGCAGACAGAGGAACGCACTTTGACGTTGCGTCCTTATGAATCACTGATGCTCTATCGTAAGAAGTGATTGAATAAGACGAAGCACACGCGAAAAAGAGAAGATTGGTTTCTAGCATATCCTAGAAGCCAATCTTCTCTTTTGTTGAATAGATATAGAATGTGAATGCCTATCCCTCGACTCCTACAGGAAAAGAAAACATGGTATACGCTTTCGTCAGGGAAAGGAAAGACCCGGCGAACCGCATGGAATGCGGATCGTCGCGGCTTACCTCCCGCCTGTGGAAAGCGAGGATAGCAGAATCATTCGTTTTCAAAAATGATTCTTAAACACTAGTTCCTTCCGAGTCTTTCATTTTCGCATTCTCTATGAAACCTTCCGATTTGCTTCTTCTCGTTTCAACTGTTCGCGGAACAGTCGTGTCTCGGCAATGACAACGCCGGACAATCCAATCAAACCGATTAAGTTCGGAATCGCCATCAATCCGTTGAAGACATCGGAAATCGCCCAGACCATGTTCAAGTTCGTCGTCATCGCGCCGGCTCCAGCGACTAAGACGAACAGGATGCGGTACGGTAGGATTGATTTTTGACCAAATAGATAATAAATCGATTTTTCACCGTAGTACGACCAGCCAAGAACGGTCGAGTACGCGAACATGACGAGTCCAATCGTAACGATGTATTTTCCTGTTGGTCCAAGGAAGGCCTCAAAGCTCGCTGTCGTCAGTTCAACGCCTTGCAAGTCCGTATCGAGCTGTCCTCCCATGACGAGCGTCAGTCCCGTAATCGAACAGACAACCAATGTATCGAGGAAGACTTGCGTCATCGAGACGAGTGCTTGACGCCCCGGGAAGTCTGTCTTCGCAGCAGCAGCTGCGATCGGTGCTGAACCGAGTCCTGCTTCGTTCGAGAAGACACCACGCGCAACACCATAACGAATTGCCGCTCCGATTGCCCCTCCTGTGATGGCTTCGCTTGAGAACGTACTACTGAAGATCGTCGAGATCGCACCTGGAATCAGATCATAGTTCATGATGAGAATCAGCAAGCCACTTCCGACATAGAAGAAAATCATGAACGGAACGAACAGACTGACGACTTTCCCGATTGACTTGACCCCACCAAGAATGACGACACCCGTCAATACCATTAACGCGATCCCCGTTACGTAAAGTGGCACATCGAACGTCGATTTCATCGCGAGGGCGACCGAGTTCGTCTGGACCCCGTTTCCAATCCCAAACGCAGCGATCGAAGCGAATGCGGCAAATAGTACACCGAGCCATTTTTGCTTCAGTCCACGTTCAAGGTAATACATCGGTCCTCCTGCCATCTGTCCTTTTTCATCGACGACACGATATTTGACGGCAAGAATCGCTTCCGCGTACTTCGTCGCCATCCCGAACAGACCGGACAACCACATCCAGACGATCGCGCCTGGTCCCCCGAGAACGACGGCGGTTGCGACACCGACGATATTCCCTGTACCGACGGTCGCAGCTAGTGCCGTCATCAATGCTTGAAAGTGACTGATGTCGCCTTCTGACTTATCGTCCTGATGCTTTGAAAACGCGAGCTTCAGCGCATACGGCAGTTTGGTAATTTGAATGAATCCTAAGCGAATCGTCAAGTAAATCCCCGTACCGACCAACAGAATGAGTAACGGTGGTCCCCATACGATATCGGACACCGCACTAACCCAGTCACTAAATGAATTTCCCATTCGTCTTACCTCCCTTTATGAAATATGTAGTTCCTTACCATTTTTTCAGAATTTACTGATAATTGTCAAACTATTTTTTCATGAAACTATTCTGCGTTTTAATTTTTTCGATAATAAGTAAATTTTTTACTTGTGAAGGTATAATCAAGAAAATAAATAGTTCATCTTGCAAAAAAGGAGTGAATCATATGAAGATTAAAACGAAGCTTATCTTATTGTCCTCCATCCTTTTGCTTAGCTTGATCGGCGTCGGACTGTACGGCGGATTCTCACTCGACCACGTCGACAAACAGAGTCAGACCATCACGTCCTCCTGGATTCCTGGTCTGAACTTATCCCATGAAACGAATACCGCTCTATCAGATTTACGACGTGTCGAATTATTACACATCCAAGAAAATGATCCAGAAATTAAAGCTGGTTATGATAAGCGTGTCAAAGACGGTTTAGCGACCGTTGATGCGAATCTCGCGAAATACGAGAAAACGATTTATTTAGAAAGCGATCGCGCACTGTTCAATGATCTCACTAAAAAATGGCAAACTTTCAATGAGACGACTGATCGCCTTCTCGCCCTCAGTACACCAGAAACTCAAAAAGAAGCGGTCACATATTATGAAGGTGAGAGTCGTGATTCATACTTCGCCGTTTCTGATCAATTAACGAAAATCGTGAAATACAATAATCAACAAGCGAAAATAAATGGTGATGCCATCACAAGTTCTGCCAATACAGCTCACATCCTTCTCTTCACGATCATCGGTGTCGTCGGATTACTCGGTGTCATCTTCACCGTCTTGATTTTACGCTCAATCTTCGGTCCACTCCGTCAACTGCAGGCAAAAACGTATGAACTGGCAACACAAGGTGGCGACTTGACAGCACAACTCGACGTCGCGCGTGATGACGAGATTGGACAAATCGCCCAGTCGATGAATCAATTCATCGCTCACTTACGAACGATCATCGTCCAGGTCGATGATACAGCAACCCACGTCGTATCGACTTCGCGTCACGTCTCCGGTCGAATCAGCGAACTCGATCAGGATATGGCGTCGACTTCCCATACGATTGAAAACTTATCAGCCGGGATGCAGGAGACAGCTGCTTCTGCCGAAGAGATGAACTCGTCTGCCGTCGATATGGAAGCGACGATTCATGATATCGTCTCTAGTGCGGAAGCGAACGGAAAACGGGCACAAGAAGTCGGCGGACGGGCCGAATCGCTTCAAGTCGTCGCAACCGAAGCGAAACAGACCGCGAATCACATTCTCGCTGAAACGAAAAGTAAACTCGAGGACGCGATGGCTCGCGCGAAGGCGGTCAAGGAGATTTCCGTCTTATCGGACGCAATCCTCTCGATCGCGGCGCAAACGAATCTATTGTCCCTTAACGCTTCGATTGAAGCAGCACGCGCTGGTGAAGTCGGTCGCGGCTTCGCTGTCGTCGCCGATGAGATTCGTAAACTTGCTGAAAGTAGCCGGGATACCGTCGAACAAATCCAAGATGTCTCGATTTCTGTCATCGAGTCCGTTGAACATTTGAATTCCGCTTCCGGTGAGATGCTCTCCTTCATCGATACGAAGGTCGTCAAGGACTATGATTTATTCGAAGACGCCTCCGTTCAGTATCGAAATGATGCACAATTATTCGGCGATGCAGCGGAACACTTCGCCGCTCAAGCCGGTCAACTCCAGGAACTGACAGCAAACATGCTCGGTGTCATCCACGATGTTGCCGTCACCGTCAATGATGGGGCACAAGGCACACAATCGATGTCAGAACAAATCAATCATTCCGTCCAAGCGTTCCGGGATGTCCATGACCAGACTTCCGTCAGTCAACAGCAGGCAGAGGCACTAAAAGAGGTCTTACGCCAGTTCCAAGTCTAAACGACAAGCCCCTCGTCTTCAGATTAGAAGAGAGGGGCTTGTTTTTTATTACTTATTGTCCTGCACCTGTGAGCGGTTGTGCGTCTTTTGCTTCCGCCGGTAATGTGATCTCGTCGATCTCATTGAATTTCGAGAACGTCGACTCATTCTTCATATTGAATTCGGTCTCTTTTTCAATCGCAAACACCATGTCCATGTCGAGAGACTTCGGATAGAACGTCTTCGCGTCATATGTCATTTTGTAGTTCATCTTTTTATAATCGATGCTATCCATCGCGTCTTTCATCTGCGCCATCTGTCCTGTCTGTTCGAGTGAATCCTTCATGAAGGCTTTCAGATCGTCACCACTCAACTTAACATCGATCTGATAGACGTCGCCCTCTTTTTTCGCTGTCCAATTATCTTTGTATTTCTTTAGGAGCTGTAGGTTTTGTTCCGTTGATGCCGATGATTCCATCGCTTCAACCATTTCGCCTAATTCCGAAACATCTTGAACGATCCATTGTCCGTTTTGTGAGAGATACATTTTATCGTCAACGATATAACTCTCAATCGTCACGTCTTTCCCGTCTTCAGGATTTTTCATCGTCATCGTCTGCTTCATCGCGAGCGGCTTTTGAATGATGTCAGCTGAAACTTTCTGATCCATCGCCATCTCACCTGCTTTAGAGCTGACCGTTCCTTCCATATGGAACGATTTGATGTCCTCTTGAGCGGCTGTCGCTTTCTTTAATAGCTCTGTGTTCGAGAGTTCCCCCGACTTCGTCGAACCCGATCCGCTACCACTACCTGAATCCGTCTGTCCATCTTGGCATCCGGCAAGTCCAATGGATGCTGCGACAATCCCGGCTGCTACCCACCTTGTTTTCTTCATATTCATTTCCTCCTTTATACGCGTTACCCTGATTTACGAAAAACATTGGAAAATGTTTCAAACTTTCTTTAGTAGACCATTACCGTTCTACTTCAAAACGAACCCTCAAATTTCAAATCTACTATTCTTTTTTTGAAATTTGGTTCAGTGTTCGTGAGATTCCCGCAAAAAAACAGGCTGATGGAAGCTTCCATCAGCCTGTTTCTGGTTCGTTAGATCGTCCGTAAAAGATTCGCCATCTCAATCGCAGAAACCGCAGCTTCATAGCCTTTGTTCCCAGCTTTCGTACCGGCACGTTCGACTGCTTGCTCGATTGAATCCGTCGTCAGGACACCGAAGATGATCGGTACGCCTGTGTCGCGCGACGCACTCGCGACACCTTTCGCGACTTCGTTACAGACGTAATCATAGTGTGACGTCGCTCCGCGGATGACGGCACCCAGCGTGATGACGGCGTCATATTTGCCGCTTTTCGCTAACTTTTCCGCGACGAGTGGAATTTCGAATGCTCCCGGAACCCACGCTGTATCGACAGCATCCGCTGCAACACCGTGGCGGCGGAAAGCGTCGTTTGCTCCTCCGACGAGTTTTGAAGTGATCAATTCGTTAAAACGTGCAGCGACGATTGCGACGCGTAGTCCTTCTCCTGTTAAGAAACCTTCGTAGATCATGATGTATGTCCTCCTTGGATATCGAGCCAGTGCCCGAGTTTCGTTTGTTTTGTTTTCAGATAACGTTGATTTTCAGGTTCAGCCGGTACTTGATGGGGCACGCGTTCGATGACTTCGATGCCTTCTTGTTCGAGCACCCGTTGTTTGTCCGGATTGTTCGTCATCAAGCGGATCTTCGTCACGCCGAGATCACACAACATGTTCGCTGCGACCGTATAATCACGCATGTCCGTCGGATAACCGAGTGCATGGTTCGCTTCGACCGTATCGAGTCCTTGTTCCTGTAACTCGTACGCTTTTAACTTCGCCATCAGACCGATGCCGCGTCCTTCCTGACGTAAATAGAGGACGGCTCCACCTTCTCGTTCGATCCGCTCGAGTGCCGCATCGAGTTGCGGTCCACAATCGCACCGCTTCGAACCGAAGACGTCCCCTGTCAGGCATTCCGAGTGTAGACGGACGAGCATCCCGTCGTGCGCTTCACCGGATAAGACAGCGACATGTTCTTTATCGTCTGGCGTCGTATAGCCAATCATCCGAAAGGCTCCGAACGTCGTCGGAAGCAACACTTCCGCCTCCCGCTTCAACGGTCGCTCGAGATACGCGACGAGTGCTTCGATCGTAATCAGTTTTAAATCATGTTCTTCCTTATAGAGAAGTAGATCATCGACCCGTGCCATCGTGCCGTCTTCCTTAATGATTTCACAGATGACGGCGATCTCATCGCTACCGGCAAGACGGGCAAGATCGACACCCGCTTCCGTATGTCCACGTCGCTCCCGCACACCACCCTCTTTTGCGATCAACGGAAAGATGTGACCCGGTCGTTTGAAACGTTCCGGTCCATCCGTCAGCATCCGCTGAATCGTTAGCGACCGTTCCTCAGCACTGATGCCGGTCTTTGCCTCTTCATGATCGATGCTGAGCGTGAATGCCGTTCCATGCGGATCTGTATTATTCGCTGTCATCGGAGCAAGTTCGAGTCGCTTTGCGATCCGCGGGCTGACTGGTACACAGACGAGTCCTTTTCCGTATGTGATCATGAAATTGATGTTTTCCGGTGTCGCGTGTTCCGCGAGCATGACGAGATCGCCCTCATTCTCACGATCCTCGTCATCGCAGACGATGATTGGTCGTCCGCTCTTCAAATCTTCTATCGCGTCTTCAATCAAGTCGAATCCGTTCATTACATGTCGCCTCCTAAGAATGCTGCCCAGTCCGTCTGCTTCTCATGCTGCGTGAAATGATAGAGATGTTTCGCCATCATGTCACACTCGATATTGACGACTGCGCCGCTTGCCAATCGATCAAACGTCGTCACTTGACGTGAGTGCGGAATCAATGAAATCGAGATCGTTTCCGGCGTGACGCGTTGCAACGTCAGGCTCGTGCCGTTGATCGCGATCGAGCCTTTCGGAATACAATACTTTTGCCACGATCCGACATCAAACGTATAAACCATCGCTTCTCCATCCGGTCGCCGACTGATCAGCCGCGCTGTTCCGTCGATATGTCCACTGACGAAATGACCGCCGAAACGACCGTCTGCCGGCATCGCCCGTTCGAGTTGCAATGGGCTTCCGACGCGGTACGTGCCGAGTGCCGTCGAACGGATCGTGTCATGGACGGCATCTGCTGTGAAACCGGTCGGACTCATCGACGTGACCGTCAAACAAATCCCGTCGACGGCGATGCTATCCCCGATCTTCGTTCCTTCGAGTACCTGGTGCGCCTCAATTTCAAGCGCTAACCCGTTCGGTCGCGGGATCTTTCGTTTTAAGGTTCCGACTTCTTCAATCAATCCGGTGAACATGTCGTCTCCTCCTTTCGGATGTACGTCAGATGGAGATCCGGTCCAACCGTCTCAACCTGGTCGATTTGAAAACGATCTTCGATATCGTGTTGACTATTCCACGCATCGCCTTCAAAAATCGATGGGGCTTGGTAGACTTCGATTCGGTCAACGAGATCTGCCTCAAGGAAAGCGGCTTGAATCGTCGGTCCACCTTCGATCAAAACACTGCGGATGTCTTGTTCGTATAAGCGTTTCAAAATCGCTTCCGGCGTCTCATACTCACCAACGAGAACCGTCACCTGATCGTGACTAATCCGAGGAACACTCGTCAGCCAGTAGGTTGGATTTTTACCATCACGGAAAACTTGGGCCGTCTCCGGGACCCGACCACGACGATCGACGATTACCCGAATCGGCTCGATGCCTGACGACGCGCGTAACGTTAGTGCCGGATCATCGACGAGGACCGTCTCACTGCCGACGAGAATTGCGTCGTGGCGTCCACGCAGGGCGCGACCGTTCGCGCGTGCTTCTTCTGACGTGATCCAGCGCTGTTCACCTGTCGCCGCGATCCCGTTCATCGTCTGAGCGATTTTGACGGTCACGGTCGGACGTTTTCGTTCGATCGTCTTCCAGAATGCCGTGTAGAGGGCTTCTGCCTCATGGCGTAACAAGCCAACCTCGACTTCGATTCCCGCGTCCTGTAGTCGTTTGATTCCGGAACCAGCGACGATCGCATGTTTGTCTTCCGTTGCGACGAAGACTCGTTTGATTCCTGCTTGTAGAATCGCTTCCGTGCATGGTGGCGTCTTGCCATGATGATTGCATGGCTCGAGCGTCACGTAAAGATCGGCACCGCGGGCGGCTTCTCCTGCCATCCGTAAGGCTTCGACTTCTGCGTGCGGACTACCGGCAAACCGGTGCGCACCGAAGCCAATGATGCGTCCTTGTTTGACGATGACACAGCCGACACTTGGATTCGGACTTGTTTGTCCGTGTAACATTTGTGCTAATTGCATGGCATAACTCATCATCTGTGACATCGCGTTCACTCCTTTCAAATGAAAAAAGACGCCCCTTGAAAAAGGGGCGTCTGTATAGAAGGGTTCACGAAATACACGGTTCGCCCCCTGCATTTTTTCATGCAGAAAGAGACCATCTCCTGAAAACATTTTTTCAGAAAACGGCTTGAATCGTGTCGTTTCGTTCTTCTCCCATCCGGACTTTACCGTCGGCCCTGGAATCTCACCAAGTCAGCCATGATGCGTACATCACAGGTCGCGGGCTCGTCGATCAATCGATCGCATCACCGCCGGTTGGGATTTTCACCCTACCCCGAAGAACTGGATTATTCAGTTATACAATTTTAGCCTAGCATATCTTTTTCAAGAAAACAAAGCGCAAATGCTTCTGTCTTGTCTCTTTTTTGATTTCGCTCCAATTCTGTCACCCATCACCAATTCGTGATCAACTGCATCTCAAAAACGACCGGAGCACCTGATAGCAGTGCATCCAGTCGTTGTTTTCCGCTTATAAATATCCGTTCTTCCGATCGTGGAATTCTTGAGCGATCGCCCCGCGCGTCCGTTCATCAGCGAGGACGCGAAGCGCTGTCCGAGCGAGGATTTTCGCCCCCGTGATCAATGCTTCATCTCCAGCTTCTGAACGAGCCGCTTCTTTGAATGCTTCCGTATGCGCGACGAGATCGTCCGGACCTATCTTGATATACGGATGGATCGTCGGAATGACTTGACTGATGTTACCGGCATCCGTCGAGCCAAGACCCGGTCGTTCGTCTAAGTGGACCTTTTCACCAAGCGATTCTGCTTCTTCTTGGAACAGACGGTCGAACGTCCGGTTGAAGACGAGGTTATCGACTTCATTTTGGAAGGCGATGACGTCAAGTGTCGCCCCAGTCGCGAGTGCCGCGCCTTGGGCGACAGCTTTGACTTTTTCCGTGACGGCATTCAATCGTTCCCGTGTCGTCGCCCGGATGAAGAAACGTGCTTTTGCGTATTCCGGGATGATGTTCGGCGCATCACCTCCATGCGTGATGATTCCGTGAATCCGGACATCGTCCGGTAATTGCTGACGTAACGCATTGATTCCATTGAAGAGTTGAATGACAGCGTCAAGGGCGTTGATGCCTTCCTCCGGTGACGCCGCTGCGTGTGCCGGACGACCCGTAAAGGCAAAGTCGAGCGGATCGACCGCAAGGGAAGAACCCGTGATCCGTGTTTGTCCCGACGGATGGACCATCAAGGCTGCATCGATCCCTTCCAGCAACTGATGTTTGACGAAACTGCCTTTCGCACTACCGTTCGGTCCACCTTCCTCGGCTGGTGTTCCAAGGACAACGACACTCCCGCCGACTTCATCGAGCACTTTACTGAGCGCGATCGCCGCTGCGACGCTCGTCGTGCCGATGATATTATGACCGCACGCGTGATCAATACCCGGCAACGCATCGTATTCAGCAAGAAAGGCAATCGTTGCGCCTGGTCGATCGCTCGATTTCTTCGCGAAGAACGCGGTATCGTGCCCCGCGACGCCGAGTTCTACTGTAAAACCTTCCGCTGTTAGACGCTCCGCATGGAGCCGCGAAGCAAAGAATTCCTCGTTCCCGATTTCCGGCGTTGCATGAATCCGATGACTTGTCTCAAGATACGATTCCCGTTTTTGTTCGATGTCCTGTTCAATCGTCTCTACCCATGTCGTGCGTACTGGTGTCGTCATACTGTCCACTCTCCTTTTGAAATTATTCGCCGATATCGCTCAGTGGAACGAACGTCGGGATCGTACTGCCTTTATATTCTTTTTTGATGAAGGCCGCGACATCTTTTTGTTGATACAGCGATGCGATTTTTTTCAGTTCTTTTTTGTTCTTGTCTTCCGTCCGTGTCGCGATGATGTTGATGTATGGTTTTGCTGTCTCGTTCTCATGGACGATCGAGTCCTTGATCGGGTTGAAGCCAGCGTCAACGGCAATGCCATTGTTGATGATTGATGCCGCGACGTCCGGTAAGACGCGTGGCGTTTGCCCGGCGACGATCGGAACGATTTTCAGCTTTTTCGGATTCTCGACGATCTTATCGACCGAACCGTTGCCATCGAAGTCGTCCGGTAGCTTGATCAGACCTGCTTCTTGCAGTAACAAGAGGGCACGTCCCATGTTCGTCGCTTCGTTCGGAACAGCGATTTTTCCGCCATTTGGAATGTCTTTGACATCCTTGTATTTATCTGAGTAGATCCCCATCGGTGCGATGACAGTCGTCGCAATCGGCGATAGCTTCAAGTTATGTTCTTTCTTGAAAGCGTTGAAGTAGGAAATCGTCTGGAAAGCATTGGCGTCGATCTCACCCTCAGCCAGTGCCATGTTCGGCTGGACATAATCGGAGAACTTGACGAGCTCGATTTTGATGCCTTCCTTCTCTGCTTTTTTCGCGACATAATCCCAAACTTGTGTGTCGGAACCGCTGACACCGAGCTTGATCGTCTTTTCGTCTTCTCCTGATGCTGCGCACCCGGCAAATAAAATCGTCGTGAGTGTTGCTCCAATTGCTACTGCTTTTTTCATGGCTGAATCGCTCCCTTGATTAATGTCTTCTAATTTTTCGTGCGACGATGTTGCCTGTCGTCTGTAAGCCTTGGACTAAGATGACGAGAATCCCGACCGTGATGATCATGACTTTCGTGTCGAATCGTTGATAACCATAGGTGATCGCTAAGTCACCGAGACCACCGCCTCCAATCGCACCTGCCATCGCTGACGCCCCGATCAAGCCGACCGTCGCGATCGTTAAGTTCAGGATGAGTGAACCGAGTGCTTCCGGCAGAAGGAAGCGGAAAATCGTTTGAAACGGTGTCGCGCCCATCGCTTCTGCTGCTTCAAGAACGCCTTTATCGACTTCGAGTAAAGAACTCTCAATCAGACGCGCCATGTACGGTGCAGCGTAAAAGACGAGCGGAACGATTGCGGCTTCGGTTCCGATTGATGTCTGAACGATCAAGCGTGTCAATGGGATGATCGCGACGAGTAAGATGATGAACGGAATCGAGCGAAAAATATTGACGATACTGTTGAAGAACGTGAACAGCGGGACATTTTCAAGCAATGCTCCTTTTCGCGTGACGACAAGCAGGATCCCGAGTGGTAAGCCGATCAATGTCGAGAATAAGAGCGAAACGGATACCATCGTCATCGTCTGTAAAAATGCTGTCCAGATATCACTGTAATTAACTAGCATGGGCAAGTACCTCCTCGACCGTCACCTGTGCCTGATCGATGTAGTGTAACGCTCGTTTTACTTCAGCCGGCTCACCGATCAGTTCAACGAGCAGAGTGCCAAACGGTGTCTCCTGCAACTCCGTGATGCTACCGTGCAAGATGTTGACATCGACGTCAAAGCGTTTCGCAACTTGCGATAAGAGCGGCTGCCCGGTGTGATGTCCGAGGAAATGAATCTTATAGATCGGATTCGCATTCCGGGACTCGATCAACTGGCGAATCGATGCTGGAATCTCGTCGTGCATGACGGAGCGGACGAAGTTCTGTGCTGTCTCGGTCTGCGGGTTTGAAAAGACATCAAAGACCGTTCCTGACTCGATCAGTTTCCCAGCTTCGATGACGGCGACGCGGTCGCAAATCTCCCGAATGACGCCCATCTCGTGGGTGATCAAGAGAATCGTGATCCCGTACTCCGCATTGATCCGTTTTAATAACTGGAGAATATGATGTGTCGTTTGGGGATCGAGTGCTGACGTCGCTTCGTCACATAAGAGGACGGAAGGTTGCGTCGCGAGTGCCCGGGCGATACCAACGCGCTGTTTCTGCCCACCCGACAATTGATCCGGATAATGATCCGCCTTGTCCGCGAGATCGACGAATTCGAGTAACTCCGTCACCCGGCGGCGAATTTCGTCTTTCTTGACGCCTGCGAGAACGAGTGGTTTCGCGACATTCGTAAAGACCGTGTTCGCATTCAATAGATTGAAGTGCTGAAAGATCATCCCGATCCGTTGTTTTGCTTGGCGCAATTTTTTCGGAGACAGTTGCGTTAAATCTTCCCCATCAACCGTCACCGTTCCTGACGTCGGTCGTTCTAACAGATTGACGCAGCGGAGCAGTGAACTTTTTCCGGCACCGCTAAAGCCGATGACACCAAAGATTTCGCCTTTTTCGATTGTCAGGTCGACACCGTCAAGCGCTGCGATCGTCTGATCTTTCGTGACGTACGTTTTTTTGACTTGATGAAATGCAATCATTCCGTTTTCCCCCTTCATTCAACAAAAAAGGTCCCTTCTTGAGAAACAAGAAGAGACCTGGATCCGCACAGTGGCAGAATCCACTCCACTCATCTCTCAGACATCTGTCTGATGGAATTGGCACAGTGCTCATAATGAGTCTGTTGCCGAGGTTTCGTAGGGCCAGTCCCTCCACCTCTCTGGATAAGTATTGCGGTATGAAATTCGTATGTGTGTTGTTGCGTTGTTGCTTATGTCGTAAAACTAATTTTTACATTACGGGTCGAAACTTTAAAAGTCAACCAACTTTGCAAAAATAATCCATTTGGCGCATATCGATGGATGAACAAGTTATGAGTTAGCTTACTCAACGGATCATGATTCGTCAAGAAAGATTTGACAAGTCATTTTTGGTCGTGCTACCATCGTTTCAATGATTATTCCGACAATTCCAATATGATATTTATCAAGAGTGAACGAGAGACCTGGCTCTATGACTTCACGGCAACCTGCAATCTGTAAGGTGCTCCGACCAGCAAAGCGCGGCTTTGGATGATACGGTGAAAAACTCGTGGGCGTCCAAGCAGTGACGTCGACGAGTTTTTTTCATGAATGGAGGAAAAATAGTAATGATGAACTATCCTGTATTGACTGGTGCTGAAGCGTTTTATTTTCAAGGTGGACCGATCGGTATTCTAATCTGTCATGGTTTTAATGCCACTCCGCAAAGTGTCCGCGACGTCGGTGAGGCATTCGCTGCTGAAGGTTTTACCGTCTATGCCCCGCGCTTACGCGGACATGGAACGAACGTCCGCGAGTTTGAACAATCGACTGCTCGATGTTGGAAGCAAAGCCTGCAAGACGGCTATGAACGTTTACAAGAAACATGCGATCAAGTCTTCGTCATCGGTCAATCGATGGGTGCGACGCTTGCACTGTCACTCGCCGCTGACGGCATTCCGTTCGCCGGCATCATTACGATCAATGCCGCACTTTCCGTTCCATCCTATGAAGCACTTTCGTTCGAGGACGGTCCAGAGTACTTACCGGAAGGGGCACCGGACATCAAACGGTCTGCTTTCGAAATCATCTATGACCTCGTTCCAAGTCGTTGTGCGTTCGAACTCGTCCGTCTGATGGATGAAACGAAAGGACGCTTAGGATCAATCCTTCTGCCGACATTAATTCTCTACTCGGCGACCGATCACGTCGTCCCGCCGTCGAGCTCGGATTATCTGCATCAGCACATCGGAACGAATGATAAACGAAGCTACTGTTTGCTGAACTCGTACCACGTCGCGACCCTCGATCATGATCAGGATTTGATCGTTCGTGAGACGATCCGCTTTATCGAACGCTCAAGCCGGTTCTCACAGGAAACGGGATAATAAAAAAACAGCTATTCACTTAGAAGCGAATAGCTGCTACATCAAAGGACGACCGCGATCGGTTCGTCTTTTTTTAATTTTCTTGGTGCTGCACCGACTGGAGCGGCTTCGGTTTTCCAGGCACCTCATGGCAATGGCGGCATCGTGGCTCATACGATTCTGAAGCGCCTACTAGGATGATCGGATCATCGTAATTCGCTGGTTTTCCATCAATCAACCGTTGTGTCCGGGAAGCCGGATCCCCACACGAAAGACAGATGGCTTGTAGCTTCGTCACGAATTCTGCGCGCGCCAGTAATTCCGGCATCTTGCCGAATGGCTCTGCCCGGAAATCTTGATCAAGACCTGCACAAATGACGCGTTTTCCGTCTTGTGCGAGTGCTTCGATGACTTGTACGATCTCATCATCAAAGAATTGAACTTCATCGATTCCGACGATTTGTGTTTCTTCTGCTACTGCTGCGTAGAGATCACGACTCGTCGCCATTGGAATCGCCACGACGGAGTTGCCGATATGAGAGACGACATGCTCTTCATGGTACCGGTCGTCGATTGCCGGCTTGAATACTTGAACGGGCAGTTTGCCGTACTGCGCCCGTCTGACACGACGAATCAACTCTTCCGATTTCCCGGAAAACATACTGCCACAAATTACTTCGATCCAGCCGTACTGATTTATTACATGCATCATCGTCCGACACCGTCCTCTAAAAATAGTCACTTTAACGAGTATAGCCCGAAACGGTATCGAGAAAAAGGGTTGACTTCCGGAAATCAAAATTCATTTTTTCTTTACCTAGAATTTTTGTCCTTTCATTCCAACCGTCCCCTATTTCCTGTACACTGAAGAAGAAGACTCTCACGAAAGAAGGTGTCCCCGATTCATCATCTCTTACATGACATCCTGCACCAATATGGTGCCCTTGGTCTCTCCGTCCTTCTCGCAGGTGGTATCGTGGGATTGCCGGTTCCTGATGAGACCCTGCTCGTCCTGTCCGGTTTTTGGATGCATCAAGGCAATCTACCACTCGTCGGTACGATTCTCGCCGCTTACGCCGGCAGTTGTATCGGGATGACGATCAGCTATTTACTCGGATTAAAACTCGGTATGCCACTACTACACCGCGTCGGACCGAAAATGCGTATCGCAGAAAAACATATTCTTTCCGCTGAAGCCGGATTTCGTCGTTACGGAAAATCGGTCCTAATCATCGGTTACTACATACCTGGTCTCCGCCAACTCTCTGCCTTTTTTGCAGGTGTCTCGAAAATGCCGTTTCGCGTGTTTGCGAGTTATGCGTATACAGGTGCGTTGATTTGGATCAGCGTGTTCTTAGGCGCCGGCTACTTTGTCGGTCGTCATCTCTCGTTCCACAAAGTCGTGGACTATATCTTGGCACATCCGGAAGTCATGCCGTATTTAATCGGGATTGCCGGTGGAATCGCCTTCTCCTTCGTCTTGAAGACGTATCTCGCGTATCGTTCACAATTCAGTCTATACAAAAACAGCCTGCTTCCATAATGGAGGCAGGCTGTTTTTTTAAGAACCGGCAAGTGATTACTTGCGGCCGTATTTTTTGTTGAAGCGATCGACACGACCATCTGCCGCGTTGAACTTTTGACGACCTGTGTAGAATGGGTGCGAGTCTGAAGACACATCCACACGGATGAGTGGGTACTCGTTACCATCTTCCCAAGTGATCGTTTCGTTCGAAGAACGAGTAGAACCGCTTAAGAATTTGTACTCAGTCGTTGAATCCATAAATACTACTTTGTTGTAGTTAGGGTGAATTCCTTGTTTCATGGTTGATTTCTCTCCTTCCGCCCTGGTTCATTTGCTGAGCCAGAGTAAGTTACCTTCCTATACTAAACGATTTTTTTGCGCGTCGCAATAGTTATTTTTCCGTCGTCGTTTCCTTCTTGACGGTACGTGGTTTAGCCGGTGCGCGTCGGACCGCCTTCTTCTTTTCCTTCTCGAGTTCGACGAAAAATTCCTCATTATTTTTCGTATCGCGAATCTTCCGTAGGAACGTATCGACGAATTCGTTCGACTCGTTCATCGTCCGGCGAATCGTCCAAAGTGCATCGAGTTGCTCTTTCGGAAGCAAGAGTTCTTCCTTCCGTGTACCGGACTTCCGAATGTCGATCGCTGGGAAGATCCGACGCTCTGACAGCTTACGATCAAGATGCAACTCCATGTTGCCCGTCCCTTTGAATTCCTCATAGATGACGTCATCCATGCGCGATCCTGTCTCAACGAGAGCTGTCGCAAGAATCGTCAAACTACCACCGTGTTCGATGTTTCGCGCTGCCCCAAAGAAGCGTTTTGGTTTATGGAACGCAGCCGGGTCAATCCCCCCTGAGAGCGTCCGACCGCTTTGCGGTACCGTTAAGTTATAGGCCCGTGTTAGACGTGTGATCGAATCCATCAGGATGACGACATCCTTCTTGTGTTCGACGAGTCGCATCGCCCGCTCGAGGACAAGCTCAGAAATCCGGACGTGGTTGTCTGGTGTTTCGTCAAACGTCGAGCTGACAACGTCTGCTCCCGGAACCGAGCGCTCAATATCTGTTACTTCCTCAGGACGCTCATCAATCAAGAGAATGATCAGTTCGACATCCGGATGATTCTCCTGAATCGAGTTTGCGATTTCTTTGAGGAGTGATGTCTTCCCTGCTTTTGGCGGTGCGACGATCAAACCACGTTGACCAAACCCAACCGGTGCGATCATATCCATGACACGCACAGATAGATGGCGTGGTTCTGTCTCAAGTCGCATTAGACGATCCGGATAGATCGGTGTCAGTGCCGGGAAAAATAAACGGTTACGGGCAGTATCTGGTGCTTCACCGTTGACGGCTTCCACGCTAAGTAATCCTTGGAACCGTTCGTTTTCCTTCGGTGGACGGACTTTACCTGTGACGACATCACCATTACGTAGATTAAAGCGTCGGATTTGAGATGCTGCGATATAAATATCTTCAGAGGATTGGGAATAATTGATAGGACGAAGGAAGCCAAAGCCACCATCGTTTTGCATTTGTGGGTTGCCAGGGATGACTTCGAGTACCCCTTCGAGGAAATAAAGACCAGTCGATTCAGCCTGTGCTTTTAAAATCTTGAACATCAACTCGCGTTTACGGGCTTCCCGGTATTGTGGGACATTCTTCGTCTTTGCGATTTCATAGAGTTCTTTTAATGTCAGTTGGCTCAATTGAGCCAGTGTATAGGAACGTTCTGGTTTATCTTTTTTATCAGTTGTTGGCATGTTCTTCACCTATTCTTTATAAATTCAACTGCATTCAGCATACTTCCATACATACATCAGGAGGTATGTAATTTTATTCGTGAACTAAAGGTATCATATTTTTTTGAATTCGTCGTTAACAATCCTCTGCGTTTCTTACTTTGTAATATTCAAGGATATTATTTCAGTTATGTTACAAAAGCATCTGTTTTGTCTTCTAACTGAAAAAACGTTTTCAAGTGTGCTCGTGCTAAGATATTCCTGCAGACAAAATTCTTACACAGTTGTAAGGTAGACTGCTTAATCACACACTTAATGATTTCATCATATAACTTACGGACGCAACACACTACATTTAAACGGAGGAATTCTTAACATGAAACGTTTTCTAGCATCGATCGCGACGGCAGCCTTAGTGGTTTCAGGTTTTACATCAGTGGGTACAGGTAAAGTTGAAGCAGCGACAGTCACGAAAGTCAAGATCACGGACAACGGTCTTCGTGTTCGGACAGCACCTTCTACGAAAGCAAGCATCGTCGGGAAAGTCAACGCTGGTCAAGTCTTTACATACAAAGGCAAATCAGGCAGCTGGACAAAAATCTCATACGGCGGTAAAACACGCTATGTCTACTCACAGTACACAAAGACATACAAATCATCTTCTAGCGCTAAAAAATCAACAAGCTCTTCTTCTAAACGGACGAAAATCCTGAACGAAGCAGCAAAACATAAAGGTACACCTTATGTATGGGGTGGAACAACGACTCGTGGATTCGACTGCTCTGGTTTCACAAGCTACGTGTACAAGAAAGCGGCTGGTAAAACATTGCCACGTACGTCTTCTTCACAATATTCTTCTTCTAAGAAAGTCAGCGTTTCAAAAGTACAACCAGGAGATCTTGTCTTCTTCTCACACGGTAGCGGCATTCAGCACGTTGGGATCGCAACAAGCAAGTCAAGCATGGTCAACTCAGAAACAGGTGGCGTTAAATACTCAAGCTTCAAATCAGGGTACTGGGGTTCACGCCTTGTCGGCGCAGGATCTTACCTATAATTCATCATCTCAAAGCGGTTGAGCATTGGCTCGATCGCTTTTTTTCATCTCATTCATAAGGAGGAAATAGGATGCATGTCTTAATTACAGGTGCTTCAAGAGGTCTCGGTCGTGAATTCGCTTATCTCCATGCTCGTCAAGGGGATCACGTTCTGCTCGTCGGACGTGATGCTACGGCACTCTTCGAAACGAAATTCCATGTCGAGCGACTCGGTGGAACAGCAACCGTCTTCCCTTACGATTTAACGCAGTATACGCATCGATTGGCACTGTTTCGGGCAACGGAACAGATTCCGGTCGATTGCGTCATCAATAACGCTGGAATTGGTGTCTTCGGTTCTTTCCTTGAGACCTCGTTTGAAGACGAGTCTCGAATGATTGCTTTAAACATCGAAGCGTTGACACACGTGACGAAGATCTATGCCTCACGGATGAAAGAACAGGGAATCAAAGGACGTATCGTCCATCTCGCGTCAACGGCTGCATTCGAAGGTGGACCATGGCTGAGTGTCTATTACGCGACAAAAGCCTATGTCCTTCATTTCTCGGAAGGCTTGACGGAAGAGCTCGCAGTAGACGGGATTCAAGTGAGCGTTGTCTGTCCGGGTGCGACACATACCGGATTTGAATCGGCAGCAAATCTTGAACAGTCACGCTTGTTCTTGCGACCTGGTGTCATGGATGCTCCGACGGTTGCGCGTATCGCCTACCGTGGCTATATGAAGGGAAAAACGTTCATCGTGCCTGGCTTCGGGAATGCCTGGTATATCTTTTCGACGCGTTTTCTACCGCGTCGGTACGTCACCCGACAAGCAGGAGAAGTCCAGCGTCCGCGGTAATCGTCAAATAATGATTTATTTATCACTCAACGTTCATATCCTCCCTTTCCTCAGGCGGGAGGTAAGCCGCGACATCTCGCAACTTGTGCGAAATGCCAGGTCTTCCCTTACCCTGACGGAAACGTTAGCACGTTTCCTTTTCCTGTAGGAGTTGAGGATGAACGTCTTGATTCCTAGAAACATATCAAAAAAGAGTTGGCGCTCCGGAGATCATCCGCAACGCCAACTCTTTTTGTGTGGATTCAGACGTCCTGTTTGAGGAGTCGTCCTGTTTTACTTAATGACAAGCTTCGGTTTCTTCTTGAACGAGTGAATACCCTCGACAAAACGAACCGTTCCTGATTTCGCACGCATGACGACAGAGTGTGTCTGACCGCCTTGCGCCGTGAACTGGACACCTTTCATCAACTCGCTGTCCGTGACGCCTGTCGCAGCAAAGATACAGTCATCTCCTGCAACGAGATCATCCATCATGAGGATCTTCGACGGATCTTCGATGCCCATCTTCTTACAACGCTCGATCTCAGCTTCGTCTGCTGGTAACAAGCGTCCTTGGAGTTCACCACCGAGACATTTCAAAGCAACGGCAGCAAGAACGCCTTCCGGTGCACCGCCTGAACCGAGCAAGATATCAATACCTGTATGCGGGAACGCCGTGTTGATCGCACCAGCAACGTCACCGTCACCAATCAAGCGAATCCGTGCCCCTGTTGCCCGAATCCGTTGAATGATTTCTTCATGACGTTCACGATCCAGGATCGAGACGACGACGTCTTCGATTTCTTTGTTCTTCGCCTTCGCGACGGCTGCGATGTTTTCTTCGATCGTCGCATCCAGACTGATATGACCCGCCGCTTCCGGACCAACTGCGATCTTATCCATGTACATGTCCGGTGCATGGAGTAAATCTCCTGCATCCGCGACCGCGAGGACAGCAAGTGCGCCCCATGTTCCTTTTGCGACGATGTTCGTTCCTTCAAGCGGATCGACAGCGACGTCGAGTCGTGGTCCATACCCATTTCCTAGCTTTTCCCCAATGTAAAGCATCGGTGCTTCATCCATCTCGCCTTCCCCGATGACGACGGTTCCTTTCATCGGAATCGTATCGAAGACGTCACGCATTGCGCTTGTTGCCGCATCATCCGCTTCGTTCTTCAATCCTTTTCCCATCCAACGCGCAGAGGCAAGCGCTGCTGCCTCCGTGACGCGTACAAGTTCCATTGATAGACTTCTCTCCATGTGTATGTCCCCTCTCCCTTGTTACAAATCGGTCAAATCGTTTCACGCCATACGAGGGCGCCTAGCTCCTTCAACTTCTGATCAAATCGTTCGTAACTCTGGTCAAGCACTTCTGCGTGGTGCAACGTCGTCTCCCCTGAAGCGAGAAGTCCCGCCAAGACAAGTGCTGCGCCACCGCGTGGGTCCGGTGCCTCGATTTCCGTACCAAGTAAGGTTTCTCCACCACGAATGATGATTGAGGCGTCTTCATGCGTGATTCGAGCGTTCAAGCGTCGTAACTCCTGCACGTGCCGGAAACGTTGCGGGTACAACTTATCGACGACGATACTCGCTCCCTTCGCTTGCAACAACGCTGCCGAGATGACAGGCTGTAAGTCGCTCGGGAATCCACCGTAGTGGAAGACACGAATATCGACCGGCTTCGCCTCCTGAAACGTCGCCGTGACGGAATCATCCGTTGCTTCGATCAACGCACCGTACCGTTCGAGTTTTTGGATGACGCTCTCGAGATGAAGCGGAATGACGTTATCGACGGTGACGCGTCCAAGTGCCGCTCCCATCGTCAAGAACGTTCCTGCCTCCATGCGGTCTGGAATCAAGGTATGCCGGCAACCACTTAGTTGCGATACGCCCTTGATTCGAATCTCGTCCGTTCCTGCCCCTTTGACGCTTGCCCCCATGTTCGTCAACATCGTACTGACGTCGATGACTTCCGGGTCATAGGCAGCGTTTTCGATGACAGTCGTTCCTTCAGCGAAGACAGCGACGAGTAACGCACTGATCGTTGCACCGAATGACGGGAGATCGAGGTAAATCCGGTTGCCGACGAGACGATCGACGCGCATGTAGTGGACGCCTTGCTCGTTACGTACAGAAACACCGAGACGCTCTAGTGCTTTGATGTGTAAATCAATCGGTCGTGGTCCGATGGCATAACCTCCAGGCAGACCGACGACTCCTTGTTTGAATCTGGCTGCCAGAACGCTCATGAGGTAGATCGATCCGCGTAACTTGCGCGTCTCCGCACCAGTCAACGGCATCGATTCGACCCGACTTGGATCAATCGTCACCATATCGCCTTGACGTGTCACGACCGCGCCGAGCGTCTCCAAAATCTCGATCATCGTCGCGACGTCGCCAATCTCCGGCACGCCTTCAAGAACGACCGTCTGATCCGTCAGGAGGGCTGCAGCAAGACACGGGATGGCGCTTTGCTTCGAACCACTGATTGATACGGTTCCTTCTAGGCGTTGTTGCCCTACGATATGCAAAATGTCCACGTTCCATCAACCTTTCTCTTCGCTACGATTATTGCTGCGTTTTTTCCCAGTCCGCGAGGAACTTTTCAATTCCTTGCGTCGTGAGTGGGTGGTGTGTGAGTGACTCGATGACCGAGAATGGGATCGTCGCGATGTCTGCGCCCGCAAGAGCAGCGTTCGTGACGTGAACCGGATTCCGGACCGACGCTGCGATGATTTGTGTCGGAATATCATGTACGACGAAAATTTGAGCAATCGTCTCGACGAGCCCCATTCCATCTTGTCCGATATCATCTAGACGACCGAGGAATGGTGATACGTATGTCGCACCAGCACGGGCTGCGAGTAATGCTTGGTTCGGGTTGAAGATCAATGTGACGTTCGTCGTGATCTTCTCTTTTGAAAGTGCTGCGACCGCCTCGAGTCCGGCCGGAGTCATTGGAACCTTAACCGTAATGTTCGGTGCGATCTGGGCAAGTTCCTTCCCTTCGCGAATCATTCCTTCTGCATCAAGCGCGATGACTTCAGCGCTGACAGAGACGTCCCCGACGATTTCACAGATTTCACGAAGTCGTGTATGGAAATCGACGCCTTCCTTAGCGACGAGCGACGGATTCGTCGTGACACCATCTAAAATCCCCATTTTATGTGCTTTCTTGATGTCCTCTACGTTTGCTGTGTCAATGAAAAATCTCATCTTTCTCGTTCCCCTTTCATCCCTTGAAATCGCTTACGACTCTATTATAGGTTTTTTTCACGAGAAGTCCTACTGTTTTCCATTGAAGAGACTTTGACATGATATGAAAAAAGCACGGTAGACCGAAGTCTACCGCACTTTAAAGAGGAGTCGATTAAGCTTTGTTGCTTGAACCGAACTCACGCATCTTACCGATGACAGTTTGTTTGATTGCTTCACGACCTGGTGCGATGAATACGCGTGGGTCATATGCTTCTGGTTTCTCAGCTAACACTTCACGAACGACTTTCGCGAATGAGATTTGGTTCTCTGTGTTAACGTTGATTTTTGAAGTTCCGAGTGAGATCGCTTTTTCGATGTCGTGTGTCGGAATTCCAGTTCCACCGTGAAGAACGAGTGGGAGGTTTGTAGCGTCACGGATTTCTTCCATCTCTTTGAATCCGAGGTTTGGTTCACCTTTGTATGGTCCGTGAACAGAACCGAGTGCAGGAGCAAGCGTGTCGATTCCAGTTTCTTTGACGATGCGTACACACTCGTCAAGTTTCGCGTACATGACATCACCGATGACGTCGTCTTCTTGTCCGCCAACTGTACCAACTTCCGCTTCTACTGAAACGCCTTTAGCGTGAGCGTATTCAACAACTGCTTTAGTTGTTTCGATGTTTGTGTCGATCGGGCTGTGCGAATCATCGATCATGACAGATGTAAATCCAGCGTCGATCGCTTCTTTACATTTCTCAACGCTCGAACCGTGGTCGAGGTGGATTGCAACTGGAACTGTGATTTTCATGTCGTGTACGAGACCTTCAACCATTTTCACGACAGTGTAGAATCCGCCCATGTGGCGTGCTGCACCTTCAGATACTCCAAGGATGACTGGTGACTGCTCTTCTTGAGCCGCACCGAGAATCGCTTGTGTCCACTCGAGGTTGTTGATGTTGAATTGACCTACTGCATACTTACCTTCGAGAGCTTTGTTTAACATGTCTGTCATAGATACTAATGGCATAATGACATCCTCCTCTGTTTTGATCGCTGCTTACACGAACTCGTGCAATTTCAGACTGATTATAACATACTGATTCATCGGAACGTACAGCATTTCGCTCGGTTTTTTGGTTTGTGACGGCGACGTGAAGGATTAACCGCTTACATCGTGAGAAATTTGCACAGTCACTTCTTTTTTTAATTCAAAGATGTCAAATGGCTTCCCGAAGAAGGCGACGACCCCTAATCGTTTCGCTTCTTCCATCGCTTCTTTTTCACCGAGTGCCGTCATTAAAATCGTCCGGACACGTCGTCCGATCCGGTCCTGATGACGCAATACCTCGATCCCGGTCCGCCCCGGCATGTTGACATCCATCAGCAATAGATCGTATGCCGTTTCCTGTAAGTAGACGATCGCTTCCTCTCCATCGACGGCGACGTCCGTTTCATACCCTTCTGCCCGGAACAATTGTGCAAGCAAGTTCCGGATTCCCGGCTCATCCTCGACGATCAACAATCTGCCTTTCATCTCTGCCACTCCCCCTCTAGTTATTTCCATTCTACACTAAAGCAAAACTTGCTTTATACTGTCCTTGAGAGAAACATAGAAAGGATGAAGAAAAATGATGAAAATCTTAGCTACACAATTCAACGGAAAATTGCAAACGCTCGCAAAACAGGAAGACGAACTATTCGATGTCGTCCGTCTGCTCGCACAGGCGCTCGTCGGAGAAGGTACGGTCTATGTCGACGCTTATGGTGAATGTGAAGGACTCTATCCGATGCTCTCAGAAGGACCGGACCAGATGAAACGCGTTACGAAGATCAAGGATCGAAAGACCTTGCATGCTGTCGATCGTGTCTTGATCTTCACGCCGGATACGGAGCGCTCGGATCTCCTCGCTTCTCTTGCTCGTTACGACGCATGGCATACGCCTTATGCGATCGTCACACTCAGTGACGTGACGGAAACGCTCGAGCGTTCGATTGCTCCGCTCGCATTGAAGTTCAATAAAGGACTGCTTCCGGCAGAGGACGGTTCACGTCACGGACTGCCAAGTCTTGCCCTTTGCGCGTTCCTCTTGACGCATATCTTGACGCAACTACAAGAGATGACGGAAGAGTGGGATTGACGTTTTTCTTCTATAATATAAAGCTCACTGGATACGTGTCTGCGTCTGACTAAGTTTACGATCTTCATTGAATCAAAGCGAAACCGTTCATGACCGTTATACAAAAAGGAAGCGCTGTTTTCGCTTCCTTTCAGATTGTAGACAAATGAGCTGAATCAAAAAAGAATGACTTGTCTTTTCACGCCCTTTCCTCAGGCGAGACACAAGCCCGTTTCCCCGCTCCATTCGAGCAGGAAAACGGGTCTTGTTTGTCTCTGACAGCGCAAAATTGCGCTTTTTCCTGTAGGAGTTGCGTGTAACGCGTCATCCTTTTTATACCGAAGGATCACAGAAGCGTTTTGTTCACTCGACATCGCTTCCTAGGGAAAAACAAGCAAGAGCGACCCTGCAGCGAAGCGGCGCGATACTTGTCCCAGGAAAACGATTCGAAACGAACAAAAAAAGTGCAATCTTTCTCGTTAGAGAAAAATTGCACTTTGTCTTCAGTCTCAAAGGAAGCGCCATTCGCGCTTCCTTTTTTTGATCATGCCGAAGCATGTTCTTCTTGTGCTTTTAGTTCTTCACCGTAAGACAGCTGATCCTGCATGCGGACAAACGGTAGATAGATTGCGACCGACATCGCAATCGTCGCCAGCTGGAGCAAGGCACCCTGCCAGCCGCTGATCAAGAAACCAGAGATGACGGGTGGTGTCGTCCATGGTACTTGAAGCGCATTAAATGGTTCGACCCAACCCCAGAGGATCGAGAAGTAGACCATGAAGGATGCAATCGCTGGTACGATGACGAACGGAACGAACATGATCGGGTTGAAGACGATCGGCATCCCGAAGATGACCGGTTCGTTGATGTTGAACAAACTTGGCGCAAGTGATAGCTTCCCGAGCTGCTTCAAGTGAGCCGAGCGGGCAACGATCAACGTCGCAATGATGAAGCCGAGCGTAATCCCTGTTCCGCCGAGCTTCGTAAAGACATCGAGGAACTGAATCGTAACGATCTTCGCGTTGTCACCGACGACAAGTTCTTTCCCGGAGTCGATGATCGCTTGGTTTTGTAAAGCGTTCGCCGTCAGCAACGGTCCCATGATTCCCATGATGATTGCTGCGCCGTGAATCCCACACCACCACATGACAGACATCAAGATCATGATCAAGACTGCTCCTGCGAGCGTATCCGTCAAGTTCTGAATCGGTGCTTGCAAGACGTCGTAGACGACTTCCGTGAACGTCCGGTCAGCGAATGCTTGGAAGACAGCAAACGTGACGACAGACAATGTGATGATTGCGAGTCCCGGAATGAGTGCCGAGAACGAGTTTGAAACGCCCGGTGGTACACCGTCTGGCATCTTGATCCGGATGCCCCGCTTGATGAATTGCGAGTAGATGAAACCGACGACGAGTCCGACGACGATCGAGGCAAGGACCCCTTGTCCGCCCGTCCATACTTTCGGTACGACACCCGTGACGACTTCCCCTGACTTCGACAGAACAGATGATTGTGTGATGATCAAGAAGGCGATGATTCCGAGAATCCCGGCTGGAACCCCTTCGATCTTCTCGTTTTTCACATAGGAGTAGGCAATACCGAAGACACCAATCAATGCGAGGATATCAAACGTCGCACCGACGACCTGAGTCAGCGGTAATGTCCAGTCGGCACCGAATAGGCCCGTCATGAACTTCTCCCAGCCTGGGATTGGTAACGCAAGAATCAGTAGGAATAACGAGCCGATGATCGTCATCGGCATCGTTAAGATGAAGCCGTCCTTGATCGCAAGGACAGGCTTGGCGTTCGCGAATCGTGCGAAGGCAGGAGTGACTTTTTCAAATACGGTTTCTAATCGGTTCATTCCGACTCCTCCTTATAGTTCAGCAGCACGTGTCGCGATGATTTCCTGATACCAATGGAACGACTGTTTCTTCTTCCGTGCCAAACCATTCGTATGATCGACATAGATGAATCCGTACTGCTTTTTATATCCGTTCAACCAGCTGAGTAGGTCGATGACGGACCATGCATAATAACCAGAGACATTGATGCCCTCTTCGACAGCACGCTTGACGGCGCGAAGATGACTTTCGATGTACTCGATTCGTGGTGTATCCATGATTTCTTCGCCGACGATTGGATCCTCGTCACCGAGACCGTTCTCCGTGATGTAGATTTTGATATCGCCGTATCGTGCTTGGAGCATCCGCATTCCTTCAAGGAAGGCATCCGGTGCGATTTCCCAGCCCCACTTCGTGTAGACTTTATCGTCCATCAAGACTGTCTTGTAGACGCCATCGAACGACGGGTTCCCAGGACGTCCGGTTGAGTTTTCGCGACCACCTGCCATGACGAGCGCCGAATCATTCTTCATGACACGTTGTGGACAATAGTAGTTCAGTCCGATGAAGTCGTTCAGCGGTGCTGTCCGTTTCAAGAGATCGAGCTCTTCTTCTGTCCATTCCGGCAACAAGCCCTGCTTTTCTAAATCTTTCACGACATATGCTGGGTACTCACCCTTTAAAATCGGATCATAGAACCAGTGTGTCGCGTATTCATTCGCATGTACTTCGGCCTGTTTGTTCTCTGGCGCTTCATCGATGCTGAATGCCGGGTTGAAGACGTGGGTGATCCCGATTTCTCCTTCATATCCCGCTTCCTTGAACGCTTCGACTGCGCGAGCGTGAGCGACGAAGACGTTGTGCGTCGTTTGGAAGTACGCTTTTGCATCGCCTGTGATGCCGGGTGGGTGTGCGCCCGTCAAGTAGCCGAGCGAACAGAAAATGACCGTCTCGTTGAAGGTAATCCAGTTGCGGACACGATCGCCGAACGCTTCGAAACAAGTCTTCGCAAAACGCACGAAGGCGTTTGCTGTTTCAGGACTACGCCAGCCGCCTTGTTCTTCAAGGACTTGTGGTAAATCCCAGTGATAAAGTGTCACGAACGGGATGATCCCGTGCTTAAGGCACTCATCGATCACGTTGTTATAGAACTCAAGTCCTTTTTCATTCACTTCACCTGTGCCGTTCGGGAAGATGCGTGGCCATGAGATCGAGAAGCGATACGATTCAAGACCCATCTCGGCCATCAGACCGATATCTTCTTTGTAACGGTGGTAATGATCGATTGCGACATCCCCGTTCGTCGCTTCAAACGTCTTTCCAGGAATCTTCGAGAAGACATCCCAGTTCGAGACGCCTTTTCCGTCTACGTTCCAAGCACCCTCTACTTGATAAGAAGCAGAAGCAGCGCCGAATAGAAAATCTTTTGGCATTTTCATCATCTTCACCTCTTATTTGTTTGCGAGTTTGATTGCTTGGTCGAGTACTTTCGTTCCGTTCATCATGCCGTAATCGATCGTGTTGATGACATCGATTGGCACACCTTTTGGTTCACAAATCTGTTTTCCTTTTGCGAGAAGGTATTTCACCTGTGGTCCGAGGAGAGCAACGTCGAGTTCGTTGACGTATGTTTCCATCTCTGATTCCGGATATGCTGCGATGTCCGCTTCTAAGCCGCGCTCTGAGGCAACCGCTTTCATTTTTTCTACTAACATACTCGTCGACATACCTGCCGCACAAAAGAGTCCGATTTTCATCATTTTTGATCCATTCCCTTCAATTGGTTGATTTCGTTTTGCATGTTCATCATATATCCGAGCATTTCCTTGACGAGGATCGTGTTCATAAGGTGATCCTGCGCGTGTACCATCAGGACGCCAACCGTCGCTGTCTTGCCTTGTGCTTCGAGTGTGACGAATTTCGTCTGAATGCTATGGGCATCCTTGAGTGTCGCGTCACCTGCTGCAACAGCCGCTTGTGCCTCTTCAACTTTGCCTTCTTGCATCAGTAACATTGCTTGGTGATAGCTTGCTTTGGCGTCGCCCGACAAGGCGATCAATCCAAAAATATCTTCCGGGGTAATTTCAATTGTTTCAGAAGTCATGCTGTCTCTCCTTTGTTGTATGGATAACTTAAATTCATAGGTACAAATTCCACAGTTCGATAATAGCATGCGCTTTCATAACGTGTAAACCCTTTCTTTTTAAAAAATTTAAATAAAAAAACACACGAAATTCGCTTCGTGTGTTTCCTTCTTATTTAATATTCGAGACCTTCAGCATCTTCACGTGGCGGAAATGATGCGTCGCTCGCGAGACGTCGAAGATTTTCCCATTCGTCAAATAGACTGTATTGTCGACGAGTAAGGATGGATCGTTCTCTTTTAATCCAAGCAACTCGGCGTCACTGCTATTCAAGTAATCGGCATAGATGACGCGATCCGCAAATCCGATCGACAGATTTTGATCATTGCGTAAATACGTGTAGATCGATTTTTGAACGATATTCTCATCGAGATACATGACGAGATTTTTCCGGAAATAGGACGCTTCGATCGAAAACGGGTGATCATCGACGAGACGCAGTCGTTTGACGTAATAGACCGGTGTACCGACTGGACATTTCATGCGTTCCGCGACTTCTTCGTCTGCCTTCGTCTGTTCGAAAGCGAGAACGCGCGTCTCGACCTTCCGTCCGCTGAAGTCGCTCGTCAATCCTTGTAGCTTTTCGAGATTGACGTAATCACTCTTATAATGATCGCGGACGAAGACACCGCTCCCTTGTACTTGGTAAACGTATCCTTTATTGACGAGAATCTCGATCGCCTTCCGGATCGTGTTCCGGCTGACATCGAATTTTTGGGCGTATTCGTCTTCCGTCAACAGTTTGTTCGTATGTTGATAGACGTGCTCATTGATCTCGATCTCGATTTGTTCAGCGACATGTTTATACTTCGGAATCAATGATATTCCCCCCTCTATCTAAAATTTGTAGGAATGAATCCGCTACCATTATAGCAGATATGTATCTTGACGATAGGAATAAATGAAAATAAACCCGTCTTCTTGAAGAAGACAGGTTTATTTGGATACAACTTACTCACCGAGTGATGCTTGGATGAAGTCATGGAAGAGCGCTTGTGGACGTTCTGGACGTGAGATCAATTCTGGGTGGAACTGACACGCGACGAACCATTTGTGTTCTGGAATCTCAATGATCTCAACGAGACGACCGTCTGGGCTCGTACCTGAGAAGACCATGCCGTTTGCTTCGAACTGCTCGCGGAATTCGTTACCGAACTCATAACGGTGACGGTGACGTTCGTAGACGAGCTCGCTTGAATACGCGGCACGTGCTTTCGTTCCGTCTTCGAGTTTACATGGGTAAAGTCCGAGACGGAGCGTACCACCGAGATCCTCGATGTCTTTTTGTTCTGGCAACAAGTCGATGATCGGGTATGGTGTCGCTGGGTCGATTTCCGCTGAGTGTGCGCCTTCAAGGTTGAGGACATTACGTGCGAATTCGACTGTCGCGAGTTGCATCCCGAGACAGATACCGAAGAACGGTACGTTGTTTTCACGTGCGAAACGTGTCGCTTCGATTTTTCCTTCGATGCCGCGTTCTCCGAATCCACCAGGAACGAGGATGCCGTCTGCTGAACCAAGCAATTCGTTGACGTTTTCACGCGTCACGTCTTCTGCGTTGATCCAGTCGATTTCGATGTCACTGTTGAAGGCAAATCCAGCGTGTTTCAATGCTTCTGCGACCGAGATGTACGCATCACGCAATTCGACGTATTTCCCGACGAGTGCGATCTTCGTCGTCTTCTCGAGGTGCGTCACTGTGTGAACGAGTTGTTTCCAAGCTGTCATGTCAGCAACTGGTGTATCGAACTTGAAGTAGTCACAGACGAGTTGGTCCATGCCTTGACGTTGCAAGTTGAGTGGTACTTCGTAGAGTGTCGATGCATCTTGTGCTTCGATGACTGCTTCCGGACGTGTATCACAGAAGAGTGCGATTTTATCTTTCATCTCTTGTGGGACTGGGTGCTCCGCACGTAAGACGATGATGTCTGGCTGGATACCGTAGCTACGGAGTTCTTTGACACTGTGTTGTGTCGGTTTCGTCTTGAGCTCACCTGCTGCTGCAAGATACGGAACGAGCGTACAGTGGACGTACATGACGTTTTCTTTCCCGATATCGTTTTTCACCTGACGAATGGCTTCGATGAACGGAAGCGATTCGATATCCCCTACTGTTCCACCAATCTCTGTGATGACGACGTCAGCGCCCGTTTCTTTTCCAGCACGGAAGACGCGATCCTTGATTTCGTTCGTGATGTGCGGAATGACTTGGACTGTTCCACCGTTGTAGTCGCCACGGCGTTCCTTCTTGAGGATCGTCGAGTAGATACGTCCAGACGTGACGTTCGCGTTCTGGCTCAAGTTGATGTCGATGAAACGCTCGTAGTGACCAAGGTCAAGGTCTGTCTCTGCGCCATCATCCGTGACGAATACTTCCCCGTGTTGATACGGGCTCATCGTACCTGGGTCGATGTTGATGTACGGGTCGAATTTTTGGATCGTGACGTTGAGGCCACGGTTTTTCAAGAGACGAGCGAGCGATGCAGCGGTGATCCCTTTACCGAGTGACGATACGACGCCACCTGTTACGAAAATATACTTTGTCATGTTAAATATTGCTCCCTTCCCTAATTCACATCTCAACAATACAGAGGTGGTAAAAACAAAAAAGCAAAAGTGCCCCCATTGGAATAGGAGACACTTTTGCTGAAATAAGCACGTTGCTTAAAGAAGCCCATGACTAACTTACGTCATTCGGAAAACTTCGTCAAGCCTAATTTTTCAAAGAAAAATTTCCGTGCTCGTTCGTCAGCCGTCAACGAAAAAACTGCCATTTCTATAGGGAAATAGCAGCTGTACAGTTGTGGTTGATCGTGCTTAGACTTCCTCTTCTTCTTCGAAGTCTTCTAAGTCTTCTTCGTCGAGATCGTCATCGAGATCATCGATGGCTGCGACTTTTTTGAACGTATCGTCGTCTTCGCTGTCGTCAGCTGAATCATAGTCCGCTGTCTTCGCGAATGTATCGAGATCGTCTTCGATCGTCTCGAACTCGTCTTCTTCTGCATCATAGTTGAACTCTTCTTCAAACTCATCGAGTTCTCCACGTTGACGCGCTTCGATGACGAGATCCTCATCCGACTTATCGAACGGATACCAAGCGCGGAGTGACCAACGGTTTGCTCCGACGTTGACGAAGTTTCCGTCGATATTCATGTCTGTATAGAGTTGAGCAAGTTTCTCGAACTTGTCTTCTTCATCTGTAAACGTATGGTACTTTTCGATTTCTGACGTGATGTCATCGAACGTGATTGGCTGTTCGCCAGCTTCTTGCAACATTTCGTTGACGAATTCGATCAGCGAAAGATCAGTAATCTCTTCTTTACTTAAACGGCTGAGGCTCATTGTGACGGCCACTTCCTTTCATTTGCGTTCAATCCATTACTTCTCATTATACGCAAAACAGCTTTTAAAAATCCAGTCTCTATTTAAAAAAAGCTCGAATTGATTCTCGATTCGTGTTTTTCCTACTCCCGAAAAAGGAATATCCAAGGGAGAAGAAGGAGGAATGACAGATGGAGATGACAATCGAACGGGTCAACGATTTTGATGACTTCAATTGGTTACCAATCTTATCAAAGAGTACACAGGAAGGCTATCCCTTCATCGAACGGATGCTACGTGAACGCCGAAATGAAACGTATCGAGAAGACGGAGAAGCAATGTTCGTCGTTTTGTCGCTCTCCGGTCACGTCATTGCGTGCGGGGGTTATATGAAACAAACCGACACGAACGACGTCGGTCGGATTCGTCATGTCTATGTCTTACCGGAAATGCGACATCACGGTGTCGGTACGCAACTGCTTGAGAAAATCATCCCAGAAGCGCTGTTGACGTATTCCGAGCTCTGGCTCTATACGGACGATGCCAGTACATTTTATGAACGATTTGGTTTTGAGCCGTATACGGCAACTAAGGTGACACATCGACTTTTAAAGCATGCATTCGTCCAACCTTAAGTGTCTTGGATTGACATATCGAGAATCATCGATTAGTTTAAGCGTATGACAAATCAAGTGGATCTATTCAAGGCATTATCAAACGAGGTACGTCTTGATATCTTACGCTGGCTCAAGGATCCCGAGACTCATTTCAATAAGCCGACGGCCCATCTCGCGACGAATCTGTCGGACAAGGGAGGCATTTGCGTCGGAGATATCCAAGAGAAGGCGAACTTATCTCAATCGACCGTCTCCCAATATCTTGCGATGTTGCAAAAAGTCGGATTGCTCGAATCCGAACGTCACGGCAAATGGACGTATTACCGGCGAAATGAAGAAAAAATCCAGGAGCTCGCAGCGTACCTTAAAGGAGAACTTTGATCCGTTCTCCTTGCCTTACATATCGACATTTCTCGATATTTAGATTCGTGAAAGGATGAATTCTGTTGAAAATCGTGTATTACGTACTCGCGTTACTTGCGGGTATCGCTTTAAGTGTCGAAGGGGCCATCTATGGTGAACTCGGGAACTTCGTCGGAAAACTCGAAAGTAGCTTTTATAATTTCTTCGCCGGTACGATCATCATCGGGCTGATCGTCCTCTTCTTCGGAAAAGGTTCACTCGGCTATACATTCCGCGCACCGAAATGGACCTTGCTCGGTGGTCTACTCGGTAGTATCTACTTGACGATCTTGATCATCAGCATCCCGCTCGTCGGTGTCGGTCTCGCCATGATCAGTGTCATCATCGGACAAATGATCGCCAGCATGGTCATCGAACATTACGGCTGGCTCGGTAGCCCGAAACGTCCGATCAATCGTGACAAGCTGACGGCTTCTGCTTTGATGCTCGTCGCTCTATTTCTTATCTTTTAAGGAGGTTCGCTCGTGAATATTCTATTACTCGGTTTTACATTACTCGGCGGCGTGATGCTGAGCGCCCAGTCCTCGATCAACGGTGCCTTCAGTCAAAAGGCAGGGGCTCTGGAAAGTACGTTCCTGACGTTCTTCACCGGAATGCTGATTCTCGCACTCGCCATCTTGTTCTTTGGTCAAGGGAACGTCTTGCTCTTGCTTGAAGCACCACGTTGGCAACTGAGCGCCGTCTTGTTCGGCGTCAGTTATCTCTTCCTGACGATTCTTGCTGTCCCGCAAATCGGTGTCACGGCAGCTAGTATCGCGACCGTCATCGGTCAACTCGCAGCAGGTATGGTCATTGATCACATCGGTGCGTTCGGTGGCGTCGTCGTTCCGCTCGATGGAAAACGTCTGCTTGGTCTGCTTGCGATGCTGACTGCGCTTTACTTCGTCTATCGCGGGAACACACGTAAAGACGTGTCCGCTTCATCTGATTCGATCGCATCGTGACGATTGTCCTCACGATTCGTTCACGCGCTTTCCTCAGGCGAGACACAAACCAGTCTCGACTGTCAGTGACAGCCGACACGGGTCTTGTTTGTCTCTGACAGCGCAATATCTTGCGCTTTTTCCTGTAGGAGTCGCGTGAACAACGTGAGTCCGACTGTTTCTCATGATCTATCAAATAGAACATAAAAAAACCGAAATGCTGAAGTGGATCTACTTCAGCATTTCGGTTTTTTCGTGTCGAACGATCCGTTGATGAACGTGCAAGACGAAGACTCCTGCGGGAAAAGCGGAATGGGTGAGACCCCGTAGGCGCGAATGCGGCGAGGAGGCTCGCCTTCCGCCCGCGGAAAGCGAAGTCTTGCACGAGAATCAACACTTGTGTTTTATAAATACCTTATTGCCCCAGCTGTTGTCTCTTAAGTAAGCGCAACGCTTCCGTCGCGAGGCGATGATCCGCTTCCTGCGATAGACCGGAAACGGTGATCGTACCGACGACACCGACTCCTTCGATCCGAATCGGGAACGATCCACCGGCATCGGCATAATCAGCTGGCGAAACGGCATACATCGAGTGGTACGAGCGATGTTTACTTTCATTATACCGACGCATGTAGAGCGAGCTATAGCCATGCCGCAAGACGACGTTCGATTTCCGGCGGATCCACTCTTCCTGATCCGGTGCCGTACCGTCGAGCGCCGCGTAATATAAACGCTGCCCGTTCCGTTTGATTTCAACGGCAATCGATAAGTTCTCCTTCATCGCCCGTCCGATCAATTCATGTCCCATCCCGATCGCTTCCGTATTCGTCAGGGACGTCAAGACGAGTTCGTCCTCTTCCGCTAGCAACACCTTCAATTCTTCCATGCATCCCATTCCTTTCGTAAGAGGCGTCGTCCTTCATCACTGCTGATGCGTACCGCTTCAATCAAGCGCATCGTTTTTTCCGCGTCACGTAAATCGACAGGTACTCGTCCTCCGCGAAGTCCCTCCGCCAACTGTTCATAAAACGTCGCATAACTGCCTGGAAGTGTCGCGAGACGCTCGACTGGCTGATCGGCGATCTGGAGGTAACCGTAGGAATCTACTTCATCTTCACCGAGCTGTTCGTTCACCGGATGACCTTTCGCAAGCCGTCCTTCTTGCGGGTCCATTCCGTATTTAATGTAACTGCCGCGCGTCGCATGAAACTCAAAACGTGGCGTTGGTCCTTGGATGAAGGACGTCGAACGAAGGATGACACGACGTGTACCATAATGTAGCGTGATATGGAAACCGTCATCAACGACAGCACCGTCACGTTGCAGGTAGACGTCGCCCGTCAGTGCATCCGGTTCTCCGAACAAGGCGAGTGCTTGATCGAGTAAGTGTGAGCCGAGATCAAACAGAATACCGGCGCCACTTCCCGCTTGTTCACGCCAGCGTTCCCGAACGACCGGGCGATAGCGATCAAAGCGTGATTCGATGACTTGCCAGTCGCCGATCTCGTTCATTTCCATCAATTGTTCAAGTGTCAGGAAGTCACCGTCAAAACGACGGTTTTGATAAACGGCGACTTGAACGCCGTGTTGTTTCGCTAACGTTTGCAGCGCCAGTGCTTCTTCGATCGTCACGACGGCCGGCTTTTCGAGTAGGACGTGCTTCTTTGCTTCAATCGCTTGTTTTGCCATTTCGAAATGGAGTGCCGTTGGTGTCGTGATAATGACGAGTTCCGTGTTCTCATCCTGCAAGGCTTCAGCAAGTGTCGCGACGACCGTCGCCTTACTGAAATGTTGTGCTACCTGTTCCGGTCGACTGGAGACGACTTGCGTCACTTCAAATGCCGGTAATGTCTGTAAGAACGGAACGTGGAACGTCACCGCTGAAAAGCCGAATCCGACGAGCGTCGTTTGAATCGGGTTCATGTTGTTTCCTCCTCTGTCACGTCGAGATCGACATGATAATGATTTAGTCGTTCTTGCCACGTTGCGTCTGGTACTTGATCCGTAACGAGTACATCGATTTGCTCCCAGTCACAGACCTTATGCAAAAACCGCTTATTGAATTTCGTATGGTCTGCGAGGACGATGACACGGGTCGCACTTCGAATCATCGCTTTCTTTACGACCGCTTCTTCGAGTTGTTCCGCAAAAAGTCCTTCTTCCGTCAATCCACATGCTCCAAGAAAAACACAATCAACTTGATAATTCAGGATGTCGTCTGCCGTCTTGATCCCACTTAAGCTACGCGCATGCCGGTCGAAACGTCCTCCCGTGACATACAGCTCAATATCCGTGCGAGCTCCGACATAGTCTGCGATATCGAGGGAGTTCGTGATGACTTGTAGTGGATATGGCGGAAGTGCTCGTGCCATCTCAGATACCGTCGTTGCAGCATCGAGCAATAAGCGATCGTTCGCTTGGACGTGACGCGCTGCACGCTGCCCGATCCGCCGTTTTTCCGGTTTCTCCGTCCGCTGTTCATACGCAAGCGTTCCGCCAGCACGAACTAATCCATTCTTAACGCGAATGATCTCCCCTTCTTGTTCGAGGACGATGACGTCACGACGTGCAGTATCTCGTGAAATCTGATACTCCTGCATCAATTGATCGAGCGAAATTTCAGGACTCGTCTTGATCCATTCCCGCATCTGTTGCAGCCGTTCAATTTGCCCCATCGATTCCCGCCTCCTTTTTCTTTATATTAAGTTTTTTCATTAAAATATGCAATTTTAATGCAAATAGTTCAACGGTAATTCGGGTAAATAATAGAAGACAACTACTTTCAGAACGGAGGAATTGATATGCAAACGATCTTGATCACGGGTGCTTCTTCCGGTATCGGTCTTGCGACGGCGCGACGATTCGCAGACGCCGGATGGTTCGTCTACGCTGGTGTCCGGAGTCCAGACGAAATGACCGTGTCGTTGCCGACGCTCACCTTCTTGCCGCTCGATGTCACGGATGAAGCAAGCGTGAAAGCAGCCGTTCGTCAAATTGAACAGGAGGTCGATCATCTCGACGTCGTGTTCTGTAATGCCGGTCATGGTTTGCTGCGCGCACTCGGTCAAGCGACGAGTTATGAAATCAAGCAACTCTTCGAAACGAACGTCTTCGGTGTCATCCGAACGATCGAAGCTTGTCTCCCCTTACTCAAACAAGCACCGGACGGTAGTCACTTACTTGCGACTTCAAGCGTCAGTGGTCTCGTCGGTCAACCGATGAATGAACTGTATTGTGCCAGTAAGTTTGCGATCGAAGGGCTGTTCGAAAGTCTTGCGACCTACTATAAACCGTACTTCAACATCGACGTCACCCTGATTGAACCAGCCGCCGTCGAGACGAACTTTACCGCAACTGTTCTCGATCAACTTGAACGGACGGGTGGCTTACACGAAGACGACTTCAAACCGATCATCACAGCTTATTTGCAGACGTATCGGACGCGACATGCCGATCGCCAATCGGCAGAAGCTCTGGCTGAGGTGATCTTCGAGGTCGTCCATCGTGACGAACGTCCGTTACGAATCCGGACGACGGAAGCCGATGAACATTT
The DNA here is from genome assembly GCF_001644945.1 of Exiguobacterium sp. KKBO11. Classification (NCBI taxonomy): domain Bacteria; kingdom Bacillati; phylum Bacillota; class Bacilli; order Caryophanales; genus Exiguobacterium; species Exiguobacterium sp. KKBO11. Next base: position 46,835 of record NZ_LUCU01000011.1, on the reverse strand, counting down.
CGTCGCCCATAAGACGCATCATGATCCGTCAGGTCTCGAAGGGATCGCCAAAATACGACGACTAACATTAAATCTCGACTGATTCCCCTTTTTTTGAAATTTCAATCCGCCTCAGCAATCTTCGCCCACTATACTGAGACTATCTACCTAAAAATTATCTAGAAGGGCGGAACGCCATGCCATCCTTGTTTCTTTTTACAATCGTCTATCTGATTCCGACCTTCATCATGTTCTACATGTCGATTGATATATTTTTACGCAATCCATCACGTCCACAACACCGACTGCTTAGCTTATTCACGTTCGCTTACGGGATGTTATTCCTCGGTGAATTTTTCCGGAATGCCTCCCCGATCGAATTTAGTCCGGCATTCGTGACCTACTGGTTCGGAAACGCTGGTCTGATCGTCTTCAGTACATCGCTCCACTTCATCTTTCGCGTCTCGAATTTGTGGAAACGAATGCCACGTTTATTGTACCCATGGATCTTCTATCTTCCGATGGGCGTCGTGCTGACGACATACGTATTCCAGACGAACGTCATCAACAGTCAGCAATTCACACAGGTCGGACAGTTCATCTACCCTGAATTCAACACACAATATCTAGTGAAGATGACGGTCGGGAACATCTTCCATCTCCTTGTCATCGGTCTGCTCGTGTACGCACGGACACACTTGAAAGATGCACGTCGTGGCATCATCAACGTCTTACTCAGTGTCGCGATTCTCGTTCTCGTATGGGATATCGTCTTCGGCTACTGGTCGTTCTACGGCATCATGCCACCGTATGCCTATATGTATGGCGGTTTGTTCTGGGCAGGAGCACTGGCAATCGCAATGCGCCGATTCGATTATCTCGCGTCCTATCAGAAGCGTTTCGCGACGCTCTACAATTTGAATCCTTCGGCAATCCTGCTGCTCGACCGGGACGGACGAATTGAGAGTGCCAACCCAGCTGCTCATCGTCTGTTCGAGACCGATGACTTAACGGCATGTACGTTTTCGACCTACTTACCGGATAAAAAACAAGCCGATTGGTCGCTGCATTATATGACACACTTTTTATCGCAACGTAAGTTCAACGAATTCGAAACGAAGATTTTGACAGCGCGACAGCAAGAACGCTACGTCGTCATGGATGCCGATTTCGTCTTCATCGAACAGGAACTGCACGGGATGTTATTGATTCGTGATATCCAGTCCTTCAAGGAAGCGGAGCAGACGATTCGTTTCTTCGCCTACCACGATCCGTTGACGAAGATTGCGAATCGCCGAAGCTTTTACGAACGTGCGGCACAAGAGTTACTCGAGCTTGATCATATTGCGATCATCGTCGTCGATCTCGACGGTTTCAAAGCCATCAACGATACGTATGGACATCAAATCGGTGACGCCTTCTTGATTCATATCGCTCGCCTTCTAGAACACCATGCGGAACAGAATGGGTTCGCTGCCCGTGTCGGTGGCGACGAATTCTTCTTACTCTATCGTCATCCGTCTGTCGCTACGCTCCATGCCTATGCTGCGAATCTGTTGACGTACTTTCAAGACAACCCTTACCGGTTCGCTGAAGAAACCATTGAAATCCGAACGAGCATCGGACTTAGTTACTCACCCAATCATGGCATCGATCTCGACACGCTGATTCAGCATGCTGACCAAGCGATGTACCGCGTCAAACATGCCGGAAAGAACGATTATTTCATTCATGATACGATGGACTCGACGCAACGATCCTAAAGGAGAGATTCCATGATTTCTGTACTGACGATTTTTTCACGTTTATTCAAGGGATTGCGCCGCGCCTTTCACTTATCTTACTTTCGTGGTCTATTGATTCTCTGCCTGTTGACGCTCGTCTCCGGGACGATTTTCTATAGCACGGAAGAAAATCTATCGCTGGTGGATGCACTTTACTTTTGTATCATGACACTAAGTACGGTTGGGCATCCAACATTCGTTCCGACGACGACGCTCGGTAAGGTCTTTACGATGGCATACATCACGATTGGTTGCGGGTTGTTCTTAACACTGATTGCCACGTTATCGTATGTCCTGATTAAACAACCGGAGGATGAATAAGGGGGAATGATCCATGCGCCAAGCTGCCATCCAAAATAATTTCGATTGGTGTCGCCTCGTCTGTGAGTCAGCCGGTTGCCGGGTGACGGAAACTGATTCGACCTGGCACGCTCAAGGAAGCGTACCGAGCTATTATCCGGAACTGATGGTCCGGCTTCCCCATCAGCGAATTGGTGTCACGGATGTCTATAGCATCAAGGACTGCACGGCAAGCTATGATTTCTCGAGAGCCGGTCTCAGTCATTTATTTACAGCAGAATGGATGACCCGCCCTGCCATACTCGATCGCCGTGCCCTTCCCGTCGATTGGTCCGTCGTGACGGATCTCGATCAGTTCGCTCGCTTCCAGGCTATCCAGGCAACACCGGAGCTGCCCACAACGTTATGGCAACATCCCGCTGTCCGCTTCTTCTATTCAGAGGCGCAACAAGCAAGTTGCATCGCCTACTCGAATCAAGTGACGACCGGACTGACGTACGTCAACTCCGATTACCTCGACGAACGCTTATGGGATGATATCGCACGTTTGAGTTCAGCACATTTTCCTGGTCAATCGCTCGTCGGTTACGAGTATGGTGATCACCTGATCACGGCGCTTGAAGCCGGCTTTGACGATGTTGGTCCACTCGCGATCTGGATTCGCACCACGAATGATCACACATGAAAAAACCGAACCGATTCCCTTCCTCTTGACGAAGATGAATCGGTTCGGTTTTTTTACATCAAGCGGCTAATGAATGCCGTTGCGATCCCGAAGTAGACGAGGAGCGATAAGATATCGTTCAACGTCGTGATCAATGGTCCGGATGCGATTGCCGGGTCAATCTTTAGACGATGTAAGATGAGCGGAATGATTGTTCCAGCAAGTGTCCCAAAGATCAACGTGATGACGAGCGAGCTGCCGACGACAAGTCCTAAGACGGCACTCCCTTGCCAGACGTAGGCGATGACGGCGATCAAAATGCCACAAATGATACCAATGATTAAACCAACCCAGAGTTCTCGCAGGATTAATCGAGTCGCGACCCGCTTATCGACTTCACGCGTGATCAATCCGCGGACGACGACCGCGAGCGATTGGGTACCGGTATTTCCGGTCATACCAGCAATCATTGGCATGAAGAAGGCGAGCGCGACGACTTTTGAGAGCGTCTCTTCGAACTGACTGATGATTGATCCGGAGACGAGCCCGATGAACAGTAGCAAGACGAGCCACGGTAAGCGACGGGTCGCAGCAATCCACGGCTTCGTCTCGAAATCAATCGATTTACCGGATGCCGAGAGTTTCTCGATGTCTTCGTTTGCTTCTTCCCGTAAGACGTCAAGCGCATCATCGACCGTGATCAATCCGACGAGAATGTCGCCCTCGACGACGGGTAACGAGACGAGATCATAGCGTTCGAACAGTTGCGCGACTTCTTCCTGATCGGTCTCTGCCGCGACCCGGATCACCTTCGTCTCCATGACGTCACTGATCCGTTCCGTGTTTTCAGCTAAGATGACATCCCGGTATGAGATGACCCCAACGAGTTCACTGAGTTGATTGACGACGTAGACGTAGTTGATTGTCTCCGAGTATTCGATGTAGTCGCGCATCTTCTCGACCGTCTCACCGACCGTGAAATCCTCGCCGACCCAGATGAACCGGTTCGTCATCAAGCGCCCGGCCGTTTCCGGTGGATACGTCAAGAGATTGCGGACGATCAGTGCCTCGTCCGTCCGCATGCTACCAAGCAAACGGTCGGTCTCTTCCGGTCCCAGTTCCTCAAGTACATCCGCGACATCATCGTTTTCCATTAAATCGAGGACGTGCCCGGCACGCTCGACGTCTAAACGGCGTAAGACGGCGAGACGTTGCTCCCCTTCGAGCTCCTCGAGGACATCCGCCAATCGCTCGTGATCGAGATAGTCGAGGAGTCGTGCCTGATCGTCTTCGCCCAACTCTTCATACACTTGCGCGATATCATACGGATAGACCTCTTCTATGACTTGCTGTGCCTGCTCCCGCTTTTCCTTCGCGAGCGCATCGAGCAAGAGCCACTTCCATTGTTGTTCTGCTGTCTGACGCAATCTCCTCACCCCCTGTATTCTGCCTTTTCATCTTAGCACGAGTTGATTCGCGATCGATATCGAAAAACAGTTGACATCTGTTTCCTATGGCTTTAAAGTTTGCCTTAAGGAAACATTATTTGTAGACCGAATCTTTTTCCAGTGATTGGAGTTAAAATTTTTACTTTATTTTTTGCCCTAAGGAAACTTTCCTTCTATATACCACAAAACCAAAGGAGTGATCATTCATGTACGCCCTTGACGTTGATCGTCTCACCGTCTCTTATTTTGATACCCATGCACTCGACGGAGTATCCGTTCGTCTTCCGGTCGCTTCGTTGATTGGCATCATCGGACCGAACGGTGCTGGTAAATCCACATTCTTAAAAGCCATCCTCGGTCTGATCCCGGCTCGGATCGAGCAGTTACGCGTGCTCGACCAATCACTCGAAGACGTCCGGTCACGCGTCGCATACGTCCCGCAACGAAGTGCAATTGATTGGGACTTTCCGGTTCGTGTGCAGGACGTCGTGTTGATGGGCTGTTATCCGAAGCTCGGCTTATTCAAACGACCATCGAAGACCCAAAAAGCGTTCGCGATGGAATGCCTCGAACGCGTCGGTATGTCCAATCATGCCGAACGCCAAATCGGTGAACTGTCAGGTGGACAGCAACAACGGGTCTTTCTAGCGCGCGCCCTTGCCCAAGAAGCAGAGCTACTATTGCTGGACGAACCGTTCGTCGGCATCGATGTTGCGAGTGAGCAGATGATCATCGAACTCTTACGGACCCTTCGAGCCGAAGGGCGGACGATCGTCGTCGTCCACCATGATTTGCATAAAGCAGAGGACTACTTCGACACATTGATGCTGTTGAACAAACAACTGATCGCTGTCGGTCCACCGGCTGATATCTTGACACCGGAATGGCTCGAACCAGCGTATGGCTTACCTTTATTCGAACGACGCAAGGAGGGACAAGGATGACGTTCATCGAGGCATTACTTCAGTATGAGTTCTTACAAAAAGCGATGATCACCGCCATCATGGTCGGCATCATCTGTGGTGTGATCGGCTGTTTCATCATCCTTCGCGGGATGTCGTTGATGGGGGATGCAATCTCGCACGCCGTTTTACCCGGTGTTGCGATTTCCTACCTACTCGGGATCAACTTCCTGATCGGTGCTGTCGTGACGGGTCTCGTGACAGCGCTCGGAATCGGTTTCGTTAGCCAGAACAGTCGCATCAAGAACGATACGGCAATCGGAATCATGTTCACATCCGCCTTCGCCCTCGGGATCATCCTGATCTCGTTCTTACGTAGCAGTAGCGATCTCTATCACATTCTGTTCGGCAACGTCCTCGCGGTCCGTCCGAGCGACATGTGGATGACCGTCATCATCGGATTGATTGTCCTCGGCGGGATCTTCTTGTTCTACAAAGAGTTGCTGATCAGCTCGTTTGACCCAACGATGGCGCAAGCCTATGGACTATCGACGCGCTGGATTCATTACGGACTGATGACGTTACTGACACTCGTCACGGTCGCTTCACTCCAGACCGTCGGCATCATTCTCGTCGTCGCGATGTTGATCACACCGGCAGCGACCGCGTATTTACTGACGAACCGCCTCTCACGGATGCTGTTCCTAGCGGGAGGCTTCGGTACGTTGTCCGCCATCGTCGGACTGTATTTCAGCTTCACCTATAATCTATCTTCCGGTGCATCGATCGTCCTCGTCGCGACGACGCTGTTCGCCCTCGTCTTCGTCTTCTCACCACGTCACGGTCTGATGCGTCACCGGAAACGAAAGGAGTCTACTGTATGAAATTAAAACTCATTCTGTTCGTCCTCCTCAGCATGGTCTTGCTTGCTGCTTGTTCGACACCAGCAGAAGATAACGGGAAGCTGAAGGTCGTCGCGACATATTCGATTCTCGCTGACCTCGCACGTGAGGTCGGTGGTGAACATGTCGATGTCCACAGCATGGTCAAGATCGGGGCAAACCCGCACGAGTATGATCCACTTCCGGCAGACGTACAGGCGATGGCAGATGCTGACGTCGTCTTCTACAACGGGTTGAACCTGGAAGCCGGCGGTGCGTGGTTCGATAAACTCCGGGCAACGACTGGCAAAGACGCGTCTGACGCACCAGTCTATCGTTTAAGCAAAGGCGTCGAACCGAAATACCTGACGACGAAGGGCAAAGAATCGGAGACTGATCCACATGCGTGGCTCGATATAAGCAATGGCATCCGCTACGTCGAAAACGTCAAGCAGGCATTAATCAAGGAAGATCCGAAGCACAAAGCCGACTACGAAAAAAATGCCGATGCCTATATCAAAAAATTGCAGACGCTTGATCAGGAAGCGAAAAAGCAGTTTGCCGCTATTCCGAAAGCAGAACGTCATCTCGTCACGAGCGAAGGAGCCTTCAAATACTTCGGAACTGCCTATGACGTCAAAGCGGATTATATTTGGGAGATCAACTCAGATAATCAAGGAACTCCGGCTCAAGTCCGCCGGATCGTCGATACGATCAAGGAGCAAGATATCCCTGTCCTGTTCGTCGAAACGAGCGTCGATCGGCGGAGCATGGAAACCGTCTCAAGGGAGACTAGTGTTCCGATCGGTGGTACTCTCTTCACCGACTCACTCGGTGCACCGGGTAAAGATGGCGACACTTACTACAGCATGATGCAAGCAAACATCGAGACGATCACGGAAGCACTCGCCAAGTAAGCGTCAACAAATCGTCACGCCTTCTCGATACGTCTTTCCTTATAATGAAGGCAAGACGATGAAAGAGAGGCACATTATGCAAACACGACTATATCGTTACGCCTTTCCCCTCAGTATCAGCCTGTTGCTCGCTGCATGCGGAACAGCTGATCCAACGGGTGCTCCAAAAACAGAACAGACGAATCACGGAGATCATGCTGATCATGCCAGCCACGGTGCTGGTGATCAACTCGAGAAGACCGCGGGACCAGACACGTTACCCGCTTTTCTGAACGAACAGGATGAGTCGATCCAGACGATTTACCGCTCCGTCGCTAAACATCCTGATCTCTTGAAGAAGATGCCTTGTTATTGCGGTTGCGGTGAGTCTGCTGGTCATACAAGCAACTATGACTGCTTCATCGAAGAGCAGACTGCTAGTTCCACGACCTGGACGACGCACGGCATCACGTGCGGCACGTGTCTCGATATCGCAGCACAGTCGATCGTTGCTTATCAAAAAGGTAGCTCCGTCAAGGAAATCCGGACTGCCATCGATCAAGCTTATAAAAAGACCGGTGTCACACCGACGCCAACGCCAGCACTTTAATAAACAGTCCGCCCTCCTCGCGATGAACGTAAGGAAAGGCGGACTGCTTTTTCATATTCCGTTTTTCTGTCTCATGTGGAGCGCTCTTGACTTCTAGCTCGCAAGACAAGCGGTCGACCCAACAACAGCTCATCCAGTTGATAGTACGTATGCGCCCGAATCGGTCGATCCGTTCGTGGCAGATGACGGAGCTCGTATGCCACTTCGAGTAAGTAAAATTTGTATTCCTCCCCTTCATCAAAACCGAAGCTCGCGCGACGTTCTTCGATATACGCAAGGACACGCTCCTGTTGCGAGAACGAGAGCCGCTGGACTTGTGGGGCGAGTGCCTCGTGCGGAGAGAGCACGATTTCCCGCTCCGTGCGATACAGTCGATGCATGACGCCACCACTTTGACGTAAGGCAATCAAACGCGCGGGTCGATACGGACGGGGGTGCGGGTGGGCATGGACGAGGTAACGTTCAATCGTGACTTGAGTCGGTCCTGCCGGTAGAGAGATGACGTCATACATACAAAATCGCTCCTTCTCAAAAAATAATAGCTACTCTCATATGCTACCATATCTATCCAGCATTCTTCCGTTGACGACAGAAGGGGAATCCGATTTCAAAGTTTCTCAACTGGTTTTAAGACCGAGCGGGCGTGGAACAGATGGAGAGAAACGATTCCTATCTGGAAAGGATGATTGTTGATGTCGAATATGTCCGCTGTCGGTTTCCACCGACACTTACCACTAACGGAACACGAAAGTCTGATTGACCTGGAACTACCACGCCCGGAAGCAACGGGACACGATCTCTTAGTTGAGATTAAAGCTGTCTCCGTCAACCCGGTCGATACGAAAGTCCGTGCTCACGGGAAAGACGAAGACGCACCGAAGGTCATCGGTTACGATGCAGCCGGAGTCGTCGTTGAAGTCGGCGATGATGCCTCCCTCTTCCAAGTCGGTGATGAAGTCTATTACGCCGGTGCGATTCAGCGCCCCGGGTCAAACAGTGACTTCCAACTCGTTGATGAACGGATCGTCGCCAAAAAGCCGGAACGGTTGACGTTCAGCGAAGCCGCTGCTCTCCCGTTGACGACGCTGACAGCTTACGAAGCATTGACCGATCGTCTCGGATTGACGTTTGACGCTAAGTCGAATCTCGAGAAGACGATCCTCATCATCGGAGCTGCTGGTGGTGTCGGTTCAATTGCAACACAACTCGCGAATCACGCTGGACTGACCGTCATCGGAACGGCGTCACGCGACGAGACGATCGATTGGGCGAAGGAACACGGTGCACATCATACGATCAATCACCACGAGGCATTCCGTCCTCAGCTGGAAGCCCTCGGCTACAAATACGTCGACTATATCTTCTGTCTCAATGCGACGGACCAACATTTTGAGACGATGGTCGATGTAATTGCACCACAAGGGAAAATCTGTAGCATCGTCGAGACGGATCAAAAACTCGATTTAAGTGCGCTCCAACAAAAGAGTGCGACGTTCGTCTGGGAGTTCATGTTCACGCGTCCGCTGTTCGAGACAGAGGACATGATCCGCCAACATGAGATTCTGACGCAAGTCGCAGCATGGATCGAAGAGCATACACTTGAGACGACGGTGACACAGACGTTAATCGGCATGAACGCTGACAATCTGAAAGAAGCACACCGTCTCGTCGAGAGCGGAAAAACGATTGGGAAGATTGTCGTCGAACATCATTAATGGGCATCGGAGCAGGTTGGGAGTAAAATCCCGTCCTGCTTTTTTGTCGTTCTAAGTTTTCTTTGTGAACCTGTATCTCTTACTTTGAAGATATTTTAAGCATTATGACTATATTTATTCGTCTAAAAAATGTACGATTACGGTAACAAATATTCCAACGTAATACATCTAATCGACGCTTGACTCACATAGACAAAGGAGCATCCATAATCCATATGCGAAAATGGTTCAATCAAAAGATCAGCCGACAGATCATGTCGTCGTTTTATCTCATTCTTATTACACTATCGATCTCTTCCCTGGCTGCTTATTTTTATACGAACCACCAAGTCACGGATGCGAAACAAGAGCTCGATGCGATCAGCTTGCGCGAAGATCGAGCGACAAAACTCTGGGACGATTGGCAGTCCCTTCAATACGAGATGCGCGGCTATATCGTCTTCGGTGACGATGCTGTGCTCGACGTGATTGATGAAAAAAAAGCCTCACTCGAACAACAGACGGCTTGGTTTGAGAAAAATCGTCTCTACAAGGCGGATCAAATCTATGCGTCTGATATTCGTTCGCTCTATAATTCTTATACCAATTTCGTCATGCCGAGCCTGATTAAATATGTCCAAGCAAAACAAGAAGGAAAGATTGACGAACGTTTCTTGCAGATGCCAAGTCTGAAGGCGATGATGCCACAAGTACCACGGGATCCGAATCGGAAGTTCAAGATGAATGCCTCGAATAGTGAGACGATGCGTAAAAGTGTCAACACGATGGAGAGCACATTCACGAACTATCGGAGTAGTCTCCGTGCGAAAGAACTTGGTGCAAAAGAACAGCTTGTCACCCAGACAAAGTACGCTGAGTGGATTTGGCTCGTCAATTTGCTTGTATTGTTCCTTGTCATCTTGCTGATCGTCCGCCCGTTCATCGAACGGACGACACGACAAATCCATCTCTTGAGTAAAGAGAGTAAGCTTCTTGCGAGCGGTGAGCATACGTTACCACTCATTCCACTCAATCGTGCTGACGAGATCGGTGAATTGAGTAAATCGTTCCATCAGATGGCGACAGCCTTGATTGAAAACAAACACCAATTGATGTCAACGAACGTCAATCTCGCAGATGCATTAAAACTGACGCAACGGAACGAGTCCCACTTGCGCCTGCGAAACCAATTGACGGAGACACTGGCATCGCGCGATAGCATCAGTGCTTATCCTTCTGTCATCCAAAAGATGGTTGAGATCACGCAGTCTGATCAAGGCGCACTGATCTTTAAAGAAGGAACAAAAGTCATCGATATCGTCTTTTATCCACAGACACCGCTCACAGTCGAGGATTGGATGCCAACGATTGAGCCGTTATTGCGTGAGTCGCGACAAGATCGACGACCGCATACGCAGTTCAAAGATGAAGTCGCACGCGCTGTCACACCGGTTCTTGATCCAAGTCAAAATGAGATCATCGCCTATATCTTCTTGTCCCGCGATCAGGATCGGTTTGATCGTTACGAGCAGGAAGAACTAGCCGCCTTCGCGCGCCAGCTGGCATTGTCACTCTTGCGGATGCGGACGTTCGACGAGATTGAACGCGAGCGGGAAAAAACGGCGCGACTTTTGAACTCGATTCGTGAATCGATCGTCTATATCGAACCCGAAGGCGATATTCAATTGATCAACCGACCGTTGCTTGACCTGTTCGATCACCCAGTTGATGAAAGTCTCGATGAGAACGGACTGATGAACATCACTCCGTCTGTCGTTCAACTCAAGCATCGCGTCGACCAACTACCGGAATTCGAACGTTACTTGAAAAAGACGTTCATTCAGCGTGAAATCGGTGAAGGAATCACCTTCTCGATCGATCACGAGCGACGCTTCATCAAGACGTATTCCGAGAGCATTCATTATGGTGGACAGTTCCGCGGGATTCTACTCGTCTTACGTGACGTGACGAACGAAGTCGAGATCGATCGAATCAAAAATGAACTCGTCTCGACGATCTCGCACGAACTGCGGACACCACTCTCGTCGATCTATGGCTTTACTGAGCTGATGATCCAGCGTGACCTGCCACCGAAGCGACAGAAGAAGTATCTCGAAGCTGTCCATTCGGAAACAGAACGTCTTTCGCTGTTGATCAACGACTTCCTAGACCTGCAACGGATGGAAGCAAACCGTCAGGAATATGAGATGGCACCGTTTGATATCGTCGCGATGATTCGGGATTTGAAACAGTTGCATAGCCTGTCGTCGTCTTCCCACGCGATTGAAATATTCCGAAACGTCGAACCGCTGATCGTCGAAGGGGATGCGAAGAAGATTCGCCAATTGTTCAGTAACCTGATCAACAATGCGATTAAATACTCACCAGCGGGTGGAACGATCGATATCCAACTGACGCGACACACATCACGTGTCACGGTCGCGATTCAAGATGAGGGCATCGGGATTCCAGCTTCTGCGATGAGTAATTTGTTCCAAAAATTCTATCGTGTCGACAACTCGGATACCCGTCAAATCGGCGGTACTGGCCTCGGGCTCTCGATTTGTCGCGAAATCGCTCGTGGACATGAGGGAGAAATCCATGTCGAATCGGTCGAAGGACAAGGCTCAACGTTTACGGTCGAACTCCCACTGACACAACATACATGATGCATATGAAAAAAGCGCCAGAATGCGAATCCGCATTCCGGCGCTTTTTAAATTAGGTAATGTTATGAGTTAAGACGGCTTGCCACTTCAACCGTCCGTTTCGCTTGATGGCGCACGGCTGGTTCGACGGATTCGACCATGTTACCGTCTTGGTCGACAGTGACTGACGTACCATATGGATTTCCGCCCGCTGCGAACAAGACAGGATCCGAGTAACCCGGCGCCGCAACGATTGCACCCCAGTGGAACATCGTCGTATAAACTGCGAGAACAGTCGCTTCCTGACCCCCATGCGGATTCTGTGCCGACGACATCGCACTGACGACTTTATTGACGAGTTTGCCTTGTGCCCACAGTCCGCCTGTCGTGTCGAGGAACTGTTGGAATTGTCCTGGGACATGACCGTAACGTGTCGGGACGCTAAAGATGATCGCATCTGCCCAGTCGAGTAGATCCGGTGTCGCTTCTTCGATATCACGTGTGGCATCCGCATGCTTTTGCCACAATGGGTTCGAAGCAATCGCTTCTGCTGGGGCTGTCTCCTTGATTTTCGCAAGGCGGACTTCTGCTCCTGCCGCTTCTCCCGCTTCTTTTGCCCATGAGGCAAGTTGATGGTTCGTTCCGGTTGCGCTGTAATAGATGACCGCTAGTTTCACGTTTGACATGACTTCGCTCCTTTTTTAAAAGACAGTGACGGACAATGGACGTACACGCTTTCTATTCCCGCTTTCTGCGCAAATTAACGTCAATTGTTTGAATTCAAGAGGAAATTTAGACCAATTTTTCAACCAAACGCTTGAGCCAAAGACCATTTTAAAACAAAACAGGAATCCTGTAAGACATCGTCTGCCTTGAAGGATTCCTGTCCGCTCACTTATTTAACCGTTAAACTAAAGGTCTTGCTCTTACGCAACTTGATCGAATCGGCATGTACCGTGATCCGAGTGCCTCGTTTTTGTTTCGGGAACGTCATCGTTTGTGTCTTACCGGTTGCGATTTTTGTGTACCGCTTCTTATTGATTGTGACGACGATCGTCTTTCCTTTCGTCGCTTTGACTTTCCATGATGTACTCGCCGGACTGAGTGACGTCGTATACGACTTGAGTGTTGGATTGGCCGCTGCCACGACTTTCTGCCCGGAGACTTGAAGTCGTGTTCCTTTACGGGCAACGAACGTCACGACTTGTCCAACCTTCAATGGTTTTGTCTTAATCGCAAAACTCTGCGTTTTCTTTCGATCGATATATGCCGTATATTTCCCATCAATATACAGCTTTCCGTAATCGGCATCTCCATCAAGAATCCCTTCGATCGTCGTGTGTTCATCCGTTAGGGGTGCGGATAGATTACTGTAAATCATCACGCTATCTTTCAAAGAGAGTGATTTCGTAGGATACTCACCACTTCGTGTAATACGATATGACGCAAAGTCATTCGTATACGGAATCGTAATCTCTGTCTTTTTCGTTGCTGGAACAGATTGAATTTGTCGTTTCCCTGCATAGATTTTATAGATACCGCCTTCTTTGGCACTTTCTAAGCGGTATGTAATGAATTTAAAATTATCGTTTTTCGACTGGGTAATGCGTGGCACTTCATAACCTGCGACGGTCCGGTTCACGGATGCTTCTTGATTGAAGTCTCGTGTATTTCCGAACGTCCAATGCGTCACCTGACCGACAAGATTTTTCGTCGACACGTTGATTTGGACACGTCCTGTCTCATCGGAGGCAGCTCTTCCGATGAGGACGCCATCTTTTCCATAGACCATCACCGGAACATCGCTTTGATTGATGTTGAAGCTATAGGATGTTGTACCTTCCTTAATGGTTGGAATCGCTGAACCCTGAGCTGTTAAATAACGCTGGTATTGATAACGTGTCAGGTCCTCCAAGACCTTACCGGTTTCAGTCGTGTATATCGTCCGGTACTCACTATACGGTAAACGTTTCGGAATCGTCGTGATCGTGAACAGCTCGTTTTTCAGTTCGACATTCCCAGTGAACGATAATTTACTGGGCTCAACGATACCTGTCGTTCCATCTATACGCGTCAGCTCAACGCTCGGAGCTAGAACCGTTCCTTCAAGCAACGTCGTATCATCCTTCGTCAAGTCATCGATTGCGATCGGTTGGCGCAAATAGGACGCAAACGATAACATCGTCGCTTGATCCTTGTTCCGGTAGATGGCTTTTCCATCCGCTAACAGTTCATTCGCTAATTGCTCTGAATGGTCAACGAGTGTCGTCAGTTGCCCACTCGCCGTATCTAAGTAGAATAACGATGACTCGTTTGACGAACTAGCATCGACCAGTTGAACGTACAATCCGTCTTTCGTTTCGTATGCTCCCTCAACGTAATATCCTCGTGAGACTTTCGGTAAGGTGATTTGTTGATTGGTGACGACTTGACGCAACGTGTCCTGTTCATCATCTAAGATCCAGTCATTCGTTAAAGGTGAGAACCGCTTCACGTCAACGGAACGGACTTTCGAGAATGTACCGTCCGGATTTACATCATACCAATCAGCACTGTCCTCTCGTTGGATCGAAAAACGATTCGCACCAATCCATTGCACCCGATTTTGAGAAGTCACTTTCATCGTATCTTGCTCAACGAATTGATCCCCTTCGCGAATAAAGACTGATAACTTATCAAACGAGGTATACCCTATCACCATATCGCGATTCAAGACACGCAGGTACTCCTTGCCTTCTGGAAGTTCCAGCAGTTCCGAAGCTCCCGTCTTCGCATCAATCAAATAATAAGGATGCTCGGTTTCGTCTCCATAATAATCTTCATACAAGAATAACGTTTTATCAGCTGACGTCGCCCGCATCACCATATACGGTGAGACGTCTTTTGGATAAGGCGTCGTCTCTTTTGTCTCTAAATCATAAAATCCAACGATTGCTTGATCTTTCGTTTTGACGTCGTACGGTGCAGCATCCGCGGTGACAGTGAGCGTCATCCATGTACCGTAGATCAGCGCGGCACTTCCCATCCAATGTTTCCAGTTCATCTATGTAGAACATCCTTTCAAAAATAAGTGATTAATTCTATTTTATTCCATATCCAGTCATTCTTCTAATGTTTTTTGAAGAAAACACTCAAGCGTTCGACACGTTTCGATTCAGGGTAAAGACCGTGTGACGACACACGTAAGGAGTACTGACCATGGCGATTCGCTACACCCTTTATCTGTTACTCGGCATGCTGAAGTTCATGCTGTTTAGTTACTTTACAAAGACCGATCTTTCGCTCCATTTAACACTCATGAACCTGGCCGGGATGCTGATCCTGTCGAGCTGGACGTTACTGATTCCGTGGAATAAACGCCGCTGGGTCTGGCTCGGTCTACTGCTCGCGCACAGTTTTCTACTGGCTTCCGACATGTGGTACTACCGTTACTTCGAGGACTTTCTCTCCGTCTCGCTCCTCTCACAGATGACGCAGATGAGTGACGTCAGTAGCGGCTTCACTGCCTTGATCGTGCCGCAAGACTTCCTCTTGTTCGCTGATAGTTTGATTTTCGTACTACTGCTTTTCGTCTTCCGCAAGCGACCGGAAGTGACGACGAAGCAAACACGACGCCGGACGGCTGGAATCCTTGCAGTCAGTGGTATCGTCTTGTCTGCTTCGTTGCTGGCCTACCGGACGCTTACGGAAGATCGTCAACCGACGGCAACGATCTCCGATATGCGTGACTACTACCTGTTTGGCTTTTGGGGTTATCACGGATGGGATGTGTTTAAAGGCGTGACGGGACGACCCGGCGACGGACTGACGGCACAGGAGCAACAGCGCATCAATCAAAAGGAGCAAACGAATCCAACGGGTCCGAAACAGACGCCGAATATCATTCTGGTGCAGCTCGAGTCATTCCAGGCTTCAGTCATCGACCAAACCATCAATGGTGAAGAAGTGACGCCGAACCTAAATCAATTGAAGAAGGAATCGCTCTACTTCTCGTCGCTCTATCACCAGACGCATGAAGGACGAACTTCGGACGCCGAGTTCATCACGAATACCTCACTTTATCCATTGAAATCAGGCTCTGTCTATACGCAATATCCGACGAATGAATTCGAGCCGTTGCCTGCATTACTTGAGAAAAACGGATACGATACAGCAGCGATGCATGCCTACGAAAAAGGCTTCTGGAATCGTGACGATGTCTACCAGAACATCGGTTTTAAGCACTTCTTCAGCCAAAAGGATTATTCAAAAGAGAAGAAAATCGGCATGGCACTGAACGATCAACAGTTCTTCCTCGAATCGATTGATCACATGGAGACGTTGCAAGAACCGTTCTTCTCGTTTTTAGTCGCGCTGACGAGTCATACACCGTATGAAATTGACAAGGAAGACCAGACGCTTGATCTATCTGGTTATGAGGATCCAATGCTGAAACGATATTACCAGACTGTCCATTACGTCGATACCGGTGTTGGAAAGATGATCGATGAGTTGAAACAACGGGATCTTTGGGACCAGTCCCTCGTCATCTTTTATGGCGATCACGATAGTGGACTCGTCAATGAAGGCAGCGAGATGCGCAAAAAAGCGGATGTCTCGTCTCCGGTTGCTGCCTTTGAGCTCGAGCGCCGCATTCCGCTCTTCATCAAAAAACCCGACCAGCAAACTGGTCGGGTCATGAAAGAGAATGGCGGACAGATCGATGTCGCACCAACAATCATTGATCTATTGAACCTCAAAACTTCCTATATGATGGGGCAATCCCTCGTCGATGACAAACCAAACCTGACGGGCTTCCGCGATGGTTCGTTCCGCTATCAGGACTATTACTATGAAGCAGATTTGACGAAAGCATCCGGTGAAGGCACTTGTTATGATGTATCGATTGAGAAAAAGGTCGAGCTGAAGTTTTGTCGAAATCAAGTGAAGGATGTGAGTAAGCAGTTAAAGCTGTCGGATAAGATTATTGAGGAGAATGAACTGGAGTAATTAAAGAGCATCTAATTTTCTTAAAATAAAACAAGCCTGACCTTCTTCACGCCTAGTGAGAAGTCAGGCTTGTTTATTGATCGTTATCTCCACCTACCCTCGAGCCCATCAGTAGAAAGTAAAATGGTCTTCGATCCATTGCCATTCTTCGTCAAACAAGACTTCTCTTTTTGTTTGAATGATCCAATGAAATAATTTAGGAATCGCCTGATGGGAATGCTGGTATCGATATAAAAATCGAAGAGCGATTAGGACTTCATCTGTTTGTATTTGTCGCGTTCGCTTCAATAATATTTGTACACGTTTGATCACCGGTTCAATCGCTACTTCATCACCATGTCGCTCGATTGCGACTAACGCATACTCTCTCACATTGCTAGATCGATCTTTTAGTCCATGCAAAAATATTGAAAGATCTAATCCATTTCCAATTTCACTCAGTGCAGCTAAAGCCGAATGCCTCACATCTCCGCGAGAATGATCCAACAACGGAGTCAAATAAGGAACGGCTCGCTCTGTTCCAATCGTGGCTAAAACAAAATTAGCATTCATGATATCAAAAGAGTTATTTGATGTCGTAATTAAACGAATTAGCGCATCTTCTGCTATCTCATCTCGACAGGCTCGCAATGCTTGAATCGCAGCTTCTCGAACAGACGACCGAGAATCGTCTATGTATTTTACGATTCGTTCTGTATCAGGAATGCATCGTTGTTTTGCTAGTTCTTCCAAAATGCTTTCAAGAAGACTTGGCTTTATCTCTTGCTCCAGTTTTTCAAGCAATAACATTCCTGCACGAACATCTCCCGAATTCACACCAATCGTTCCAATCATAAAATAAAGATGTTGTTTTTGTTCTGCTTGTTTCACTTTGTCGAGTAAAGTGTTCAATATCGGAAGCATATTCGCGTCCCTAAAATGATGGACTCTTTCATAAGCCAAGTCGGATGGTGAGCCTTCGTTCGTATAGCACTTCAATTCTTCATGATAGAGGTATTCTTCATCAGACATCTGTTCAACTAAATATAAAATCTCATCGTCCTTCATATTTGGTAGTTGCTCCTTAACCATTTAAATATCTATTTAACTTTGTTCTAAAGCAAACTGAATTAATTGATACGATAGCCAGAACATTAAGCATCCTATTCCAAAATCTAGTACTTTCCACGCTTTTGGTTGTTTAAAAACAGGAATGAGCCACCTCGAACCATATCCTAATCCAAAAAACCAAACAAATGAGGCAATCAAAGCTCCGATCAAGAAATTGACTTTTTGATCAAATGTCAAAGTCCCAGCTATACTACCGATGATGACGATCGTATCTAAGTAGACATGTGGATTTAAAAGTGTAATCGCTAATGTGAGTAAGATCGTTTTGTGAATAGGCATGATTTTAGAATCTGTTGAAACATCCATTGTATGTGATGACGAAAATGCACTCCGAAAAGATTTAAATCCATACAAGAGAAGAAACAGTCCTCCAACAATCGCCAGACCAACATTTGCAAACGTATTATTCTTAATGACGGTACCGACTCCTAGTACGCCCATACACATCAGTAACACATCACATAAGAAACACACTAAGGCCACCCAGAAAATGTTGTTTTTTAATAAGCCTTGTTTAAGGACGAACGCATTTTGAGCGCCGATTGCGACGATGAGTGTACCCGAGGTTACTATGCCTTTTAAAATTTCATTCATTTAATTAATGACCCCTATCTCTCTTTGATCTCTGAACGTAAGTCGACGATTAAATATTAAATCTCCTTTCATTCCAAGTTAATTCTATATATGTATACCGTTTAAACATTAAGTATAATATTACAAATAAAAAAATAATTATACAACTCATTCCGAAATTTGAAGTATAAAAAAGTACCGAACCCTATTTACTAGGATTCAGTACTTTTAGATGAAATGTCTTACATCATTCCGCCCATTCCACCCATGCCGCCCATATCAGGCATTGCAGGAGCAGATCCGGCTGGTTCTGGTTTATCAGCGATGACGGCTTCCGTCGTCAAGAACATCGCAGAAACCGACGCCGCGTTTTGAAGTGCTGAACGCGTTACTTTCGCTGGATCGACGATTCCTGTCTCGATCATGTCGACATACTCGTCTGTTGCCGCATTGTAGCCCATTCCTGGCGCTTCATGCTTGAGACGCTCGACGATGACCGAACCTTCTTGACCTGCGTTTTCCGCGATTTGACGAAGCGGTGCTTCAAGTGCACGAAGAACGATGTTGACACCTGTTGCTTCGTCACCTGTTGAGACCGACAGAATCGATTCGACGGCTTTCGTGACGTGAATGAGAGCTGTCCCCCCACCTGCTACGATACCTTCTTCAACCGCTGCACGTGTTGCGTTAAGTGCATCTTCGATCCGGAGCTTGCGTTCTTTGAGTTCTGTCTCAGTTGCTGCCCCGACTTTGACGACCGCTACGCCGCCTGCGAGTTTCGCAAGACGCTCTTGTAATTTCTCACGATCGAAGTCACTTGTCGTTTCTTCGATTTGCGCACGGATCGTCCCGACACGTGCTTCGATCGAATCCCCGTGTCCGTGACCTTCGACGATTGTCGTGTTGTCTTTTGAGACGACGACTTTCGACGCGCGACCGAGTTGCGTGATTTGTGTTTCTTTCAGATCAAGACCGAGGTCTTCTGTGATCAATTCTGCACCTGTAACGATCGAGATATCCTCAAGCATCGCTTTACGGCGGTCACCGAAGCCTGGTGCTTTGACTGCTACCGCGTTGAACGTACCACGGAGTTTGTTGACGACGAGTGTCGCGAGTGCTTCGCCTTCGACGTCTTCTGCGATGATGAGAAGTGGTTTGTTTTGTTGGACGACTTGCTCGAGGACTGGAAGAATCTCTTGGATGTTTGAGATCTTTTTGTCCGTGACGAGGATGTACGGGTTCTCAAGGACCGCTTCCATCTTATCTGAATCCGTGATCATGTATGGTGACGCGTAACCACGATCGAACTGCATCCCTTCAACGACATCGAGTTCTGTCGTGAAGCCGCGTGATTCTTCGATCGTGATGACACCATCTTGACCGACACGTTCCATTGCTTCTGCGATCAACTGACCGACTTCTTCGTCCGCTGCTGAGATCGCTGCGACTTGGGCGATTGCTTCTTTACCTTCGATTGGTTTTGCGATCGTGTGCAACTCTTCGACAGCGCGACGGACCGCTTTTTCGATTCCTTTACGGATGACCATCGGGTTTGCGCCCGCTGTGACGTTTTTAAGACCTTCCCGAATCATCGCTTGTGCGAGGACTGTCGCTGTTGTCGTACCATCCCCTGCGATCTCATTCGTTTTTGAGGCAACTTCTGCGACGAGTTTTGCACCCATGTTCTCGAAGTGATCTTCGAGTTCGATTTCTTTCGCGATCGTCACACCATCATTCGTGATGAGTGGTGAACCGAACTTCCGCTCGAGGACGACGTTGCGTCCTTTTGGTCCGATCGTGACTTTGACTGCATCCGCTAATGCGTCGACCCCGCGGAGCATTGCCCGACGTGCTTCTTCACTGAATAAAATGTCTTTTGCCATGACTGAAATCCCCCTTTAGATGATTAACTGAATTACTCGGCTACTGCCAAAATATCGCTTTCGCGTAAAATTAAGTATTCATTGCCGTCGACTTTGACTTCTGAACCGGCATATTGTGCATAGATGACGTGATCTCCGACACTCACTTCAAGTGGTACACGTACGCCTTGCTCTGTCACACGGCCTGTACCGACAGCGACGACTTTACCCTCTTGTGGTTTTTCTTTCGCTGACCCAGGAAGAACGATTCCTCCGAGTGTTGTTTCTTCTTTTTTAACGACTTCGATCACGATGCGATCACCAAGTGGTTTTAACATGCGAAACATCCTCCTTGAAAATGACTGTTTTTTAGCACTCACTTTCGTTGAGTGCTAACATATTTTTATCTTATACGCTTTCTCTTCTGAATTCAAGCCTGAACCTTTATCCGTTTTCCCGAAATCGACACCTTTGAATCATCGTCAATCGTGCGCCAAGACCGTTTGTTTGTTACAATCGGGACAGTACCTTCATTACAAAGGAGTTGTGTCCTGTACGATGAAAAATCCAATCAGTCTGCCTTTCGTGATGGCGGAGAAGTGGCAAAAGCGTCACGTCATCCCGATCATCATCTATCTGATCGTCCAATTGGTTCCGGGTTCGTTCCAGTATTTCCTTCCGAAAAACGTCATTGCTGACGTCGCCGGTTGGTGGCTTGCGATTGGCTTCACGGTCGCCGTCATCGTCTCCTACTACTGCCTGCGTCCCGATTGGCAGAAGTGGAAGGCAGAGGGACGTCAAACCGATCCGATGGATACGTTGAAATGGATCGGAATCGGGATCGTGCTCCTGTATGCGCTCTTGATCGGTGTCAACTTGATCGATGCCTGGATGGCAGGTGGGATCGAGAATGTCGCGAAATCGCAAAATACGGATCAGATCATCCAAGCGATCCAAGTCATCCCACTCCTGCAAGTCATGGTCGTCTTGCTCGGACCGATCATGGAAGAGTTCTTGTTCCGGCATATCATGTTCGGCAACCTCTCCTCGAAGCTCGGTTTCTTCTTCAGCTTCATCTTGACGGGTGCCTTGTTCGGACTGATTCACCAAGACAACAAATTTTTAATCTATGTCGCGATGAGTTTTGTCTTCTCGCTCGTCTTCGTCAAGACGCGCCGGATCATTGCTCCGATCGCCATCCATGTCTTTAACAACGGAATCGTCGTACTCGCCATCTACGCGATGTCTTAATTTACGAAAGGTCGTGTTTTCATGCGTCAAAGCTCGAACTTCATGGCAGTGTTCTATGCCATATTCGGTATTCTCTTCATGTTCCTCGCCTACAACAACTCGGTCGAAGCAGGAACGGTCTTTAACTTCTGGACGATCCTGCTGACGTTGTTCGCTGCGATCGACTTCTACCGTCTCTACTTGATCTTCCGCTTCCGCGCAGCAGCAAAGAAGATGATCAAGAAGGAACAGGACAAAAAGAACGACAAGCAATAAAAAAAACGAGATTTCCGTCAGGCGGAAATCTCGTTTTTTGGTTTATTCTTTCGCTTGACCCTTGCGGTAGGAATCGATGATCGTCTTCGCCACATCGAGACTCAACCGTTCATCTAAGACCAAGTTCTTGATCATATTGACGAATTCGACATCTTCCTGCTGCACCGAATCAATCCGCTCGATCAACTGGTTCAACTTCGCCCGGACGGTCGGGTAGGATACTTGATAGGCAGTTGCCATATCCTTTAATGAACCAGAGCTCAAGACGAACTTGCGGATGAACTCGAGATGCTCCTGTTCGAGTGCCAGTACCCAAGCGGGCACGTCTTGTCGTTCCATCGTGTTCCCTCACTTCTCTTACAAATCTTGAATCTCCATTCGTTCTTTCTCACGCTTTAGTTGCTTGCGGCGCGAGTCGACACCCATCTCAGCCATTGAGATCATCATGGACAACCCCACACACGTACCGATTCGGATCAATGACTCCCGATCCGCTGAGTGTGGTCCTGTTCCGAAATACCAGTAAATTCCGAGACCGATGATGATGGCTGGAATGATGAAACTCCAGACTCTTCCTTGCCTTGCTAAGTAAAATTGTACGATACAGACTGCGACAATACCAATGACGATTCCTACCGTTTGCATCCTATCGCCTCTCCCTTATGATTATATCAATAATATTAACTTTAAAATTAATAATGTTCAACATTATTTTAACTATAATCAAAAATAAGAGGTTTTCTTTAAAAGCAATCGACTTCAATCTATTTTCAGGGACGAAAAAAGGAAGGACTGACGATTCAGTCCTTCCTTATATTTACGATAGTCACGCACTGCGGACGTCGTCTTTTTTACCTTCTGTCGACATGAAGGTCTCGAGTTGGTCTTCGTCAAGGACACCTTCCCACTTCGCGATGACGAGTGAAGCGAGCGTGTTTCCTGTGACGTTGACGACCGAGCGCATCATATCCATGATTCGGTCAATCCCCGCGATGAAGGCAAGTCCTTCTGCCGGGATACCAACCGTACCGAGTGTCGCGAGCAAAACAACGAAGGAGACGCCAGGAACGGCAGCCATCCCTTTTGATGTCAGCATTAAGACGAAGACAAGCGTCAGCTGTGTTCCGATCGAGAGATCAATCCCGTACATCTGTGCGATGAACAAGGCTGCGAGCGCTTGATAAAGCGCAGATCCATCAAGGTTAAACGAATAACCCGTCGGTACGACGAAGCTAACGATTGATTTCGGAACACCCATCTTCTCGAGTTTTTCCATGATCCGTGGTAGTACCGTCTCAGACGACGCCGTCGAATACGTCAGCAATAACTCGTCCTTGAAGATGCGCGTGAAATCAGAAACGCGAATCCCAACCCATTTCATGATGGCACCGAAGACGATCACCATGAAGAGAAGCGCTGTGACGTATAACGTCGCAATCAGTTTAAACAATGAACCGAGCGATTCAATCCCGAACGTCGAGACCGTGACACCGATCAAGGCGAAGACACCGATCGGCGCGAATTTCATGACGATATTGACGAGATTGAACATCGCTGCTGCGACGCCTTCAAAGAAACGAACGACCGGTTGGCCCTTCTCTCCTGCAAAACCGACACCGAGTCCGAATAAGACCGAGAAGAAAATGATTGCAAGCATGTCACCGCGGACCATCGCGTCCAAGATATTCGTCGGGACGATGTTGACGATCTTGTCGACGAGTCCTGCGTCTTGTGTCGTCTCTTCCGTTTCGACATACGTCGAGATATCCGTTTTATCGAGTGTCGACATGTTGATACCAGCACCCGGTTCAACGAGATTGGCTGCGAACAGCCCCGTGAAGATCGCGATCATCGTCACGATCGTGAAGTAACCGAGCGTCTTGACGCCGAGACGTCCGAGACTTTTCGGACTACCGACTGATGAGACACCGAGGACGATCGTCGTGAAGACGATTGGAACGACGATCATTTTCATCATCCGGATAAAGATGTCACCGATTGGCTTAAGCCACTCCGCGACATGGGGATTCCCATAAAATACACCACCGACTGTGATCCCGAGAATCAAGCCGATTAAAATTTGCCAGGCAAGGCCAATTGGCTTACGTTTCGTAGTTGTCATACCCTTCCTCCTTATACATCCGTCTTACTTGTATCCTACATGTAGTGGAACATAAGTAGAATTTTGTCCTAAATACAGTACGTTGTCAAATCGTTCTGTTATAGTACAAAAATGAAATTCATACAAAAAAACGTCCAAAATCCGCTTGTTTCTAAGCATTTTGGACGTTTAAACATTATTCAAGATTGTTGATTAACGCGTTCCTCAATCAACGCCCGATTGCGTTTTTTGAAGACTTCGTTGTGTGACGAGACCATCGCCACTTTTGGCGCTTCCGGCTCGATGAAGCGTTTCGCCCGGTTGACAGCGTTCGCCGCATCTTGGAAGGCACCTGAGATCAAGTGGACCTTCCCGTCGTGTGAAAGAATATCTCCGGCAGCATATAGACCCGGTACACTCGACTCGCTCGCTGCGTTCCCTGCGATATAGAAGTCATCGACCCGTGCGATATCGAGATCACACGCGTCAAGCAGTGCCGCGTCCTGCTCGTAGCCGTGATTGATGATGACTTCATCAATTGGAATCTCGACGATTTCCTCTGTTTGACAGTCGATCAATTCGACTGATGCGATCCGTTGATGATCAGGACTTGCGATCAGCTTGTGAATCGTCGTATTAAGGAGACAGACAGCAGAACTTTTGACGAGCTGATCGACTTGCGCCTCGTGCCCCGAGAAACAATCCCGGCGATACGTGACGTAGACTTTTTTTGCGACCGGTTCGAGCTCGTTCGCCCAGTCGATCGCAGAGTTCCCACCACCTGAGACGATGACGGTCTTTCCTTTAAAGCGTTCAATCGATTTGACCGTATAGTTCAAGTTCGACACTTCAAAACGCTCCGCGCCCTCGACTTTTAATTTTTGTGGATTGAGGATGCCGCCGCCGACCGCGACGATGACCGTCTTCGAATAATGGATCCGACCCGATTCTGCTTCTAAGACGAAGTTGCCGAAGACGTCTTTTGCGATCGAGATGATCTTTTCATTCAATTGAACAGTCGGTTGGAACGTCAGTCCTTGTTCGACGAGTTGAGCCATGAGTTTTTCACCAGTGATCGGTGGTTGTCCGCCGACGTCCCAGATCATCTTTTCCGGATAAACGTGCAATTTTCCTCCGAGTTCTGCTTGATACTCGATCAATTTCGTCTTCATGCCCCGAAGACCACTATAGAACGTCGAATATAACCCTGCAGGTCCTCCGCCGATGATCGTTACGTCGAACAACTCCTGTTCCCTCATCTCACTCACTCCTCGTCTTTGATTACGATTGATTATCATTCTCACTACCTCATGATAACGTGAACATCTCTTGAACACAAGAAAAAATGTTGACAGCGTTTTTACAGGACTGGTATGGTTAATGAGACGATAGTGATAATCATTATCATTGAAAACGGAGAGAACAACGAAGGAGTCGTCGCGTATGGTACGTCTAGCAACAGAAGAAATCAATATCGGCTACGGTGATCGTCCCATCGTCAAAGACTTGTCCGTCCAAATTCCCGATCGACAAATCACGACGATCATTGGGGCGAATGGATGTGGCAAATCGACTTTATTGAAAGCGATGACACGGATCATTCCTCATCAATCAGGACGTGCATTGCTCGATGGTCTCGATATCGCCAAGGAAAGTACGAAGCTACTTGCCCGGAAGATGGCTATTCTGCCACAAACTCCAGAGAGCGCAAGTGGTCTGACGGTCGCAGAGCTCGTCTCATACGGTCGTTTCCCGTACCAAAAAGGATTCGGACGCTTGACGAAACACGATTACGAGATCATCGATTGGGCACTCGAAGCAACGGATACGATGGCATTCAAACACCGTCCGGTCGATGCGCTGTCGGGTGGTCAACGTCAACGGGTCTGGATTGCGATGGCACTCGCCCAAGAGACGGACATCATCTTCCTCGATGAACCGACGACTTATCTTGATCTCGCCCACCAACTCGAGGTGCTTGAACTGCTCGAGCATCTCAACCGGACCGAAGGACGGACGATCGTCATGGTCCTGCATGATTTGAATCAAGCGGCACGGTTCGCCGACTATATCATCGCCATGAAAAACGGTGAAGTCGTCAAAGCCGGGACGTGTGAGGAAGTCATCGCAAAAGACGTCTTACAAGAAGTATTCCATATCGATGCTGAAATCGGACGCGATCCGCGGACGAACAAGCCGATGTGTATCACCTACAACTTAATCAAGGGAGATTGAATCATGAAGAAACTACTTTTACCGGTTCTACTCATTCTCACGCTCGTCATCGCAGCGTGTGGCAATACGGAGAAAAAAGACGACGCAGCATCTGGATCGAAAAACGAGACGATCACGTACAAATCGGAGAATGGTGACATCAAAGTTCCGGCTAATCCAAAACGTGTCGTTGTTCTCGCTGGTTTTGCCGGTAACGTCATGGCACTCGACGTACCTGTCGTTGGTGTCGATTCGTGGTCAAAAGCGAATCCGAAGTTCGACAAACTCAAAGATGTCACGGAAGTATCGGAAGAGAACGTTGAAAAAATCATCGAACTCGAACCCGATTTGATCATCGGCTACTCAACAACGAAAAACCTCGATAAAATCAAAAAGATTGCTCCGACAGTCACGTACACATACGGAAAAGTCGACTACTTGACGCAACACATCGAAATCGGTAAATTGCTCAACAAAGAGCAAGAAGCACGCGACTGGGTCAAAGACTTCAAAACACGCGCTGCTGCTGCCGGTAAAGACATCAAAGCAAAAATCGGTGAAGATGCTACTGTTTCTGTCATCGAAAGCTTCGATAAACAACTCTACGTCTTCGGCGATAACTGGGGTCGTGGAACAGAGATTCTCTATCAGGAAATGAAATTGAAAATGCCGGATAAAGTCACGAAGATGGCATTAAAAGACGGATACTACGCGTTGTCACCAGAAGTCCTTCCTGAATACGCAGGCGACTACCTCGTCTTCAGTAAGAGTGCGGAAGCGGACAACTCATTCACGAAAACGGATACGTTCAAAAACATTCCAGCCGTTAAAAACGATCGTGTCTTCGAAGTCGATTCGAAGGAGTTCTACTTCAACGATCCGCTCACACTCGAACGTCAACTCGAGTTCTTCAAGAAAAGTTTCCTTGGCGCATAATGAATAAGGGAGGGAACCTGCGGGATCCCTTCCTTTTTTTGTGGCTCACTCACTGAATCAGAAATGGAGGCGACATTCATGTCAGCTGGTCGAATTCCGTTCGGCATTAAAATCACACTCGGTCTCGTCCTCTTTTTCGGGATGTTCTGGATCGCGATGACGTTCGGTGCCGCCGATACGACGACGCGCGAAGTCTGGAACGCTTTGACGTTCGGACCGTTGAATGAAAAAGCAAAAATCGTCCAGGAAATCCGCTTGCCACGGGAACTGGCAGCGATCCTCGTCGGAGCGGCACTCGGTGTCTCGGGTGCCATCATGCAGGCGATGACACGCAATCCCCTCGCCGATCCCGGTCTGCTTGGTCTGACGGCAGGGGCGAATGCGGCACTTGCGCTCGTCATCGTCCTGTTCCCGAAAGTTGACTACTTCGGAATCATGATCGCGTGTTTCGTCGGTGCAGCACTCGGGGCAGCACTTGTCTTTGGAATCGGGGCTTCGAAAAAAGGCGGCTTCTCACCGCTCCGGATCGTCCTTGCCGGTTCCGCGATCTCAGCTTTTCTATACGCGATTGCGGAAGGGATCGGTATCTACTTCAAGATTGCCCAAGATGTCTCACAGTGGACGTCCGGGGGACTCGTCGGGTCGACATGGGGACAACTGCAAGTCATCGCGCCAGTCATCGCAATTGGAATCGTGATTGCGTTCATTTTCTCGCGGCAATTGACGATTCTCAGTCTATCGGAAGAAGTCGCACTCGGTCTCGGACAGAACATCCAGCGGATCAAAGCGGTCCTCTACGTCGTCGTCATCCTGCTTGCTGGCGCTGCCGTAGCACTCGTCGGTAACATGGCATTCATCGGGCTGATGATTCCGCATATCGTCCGTGCAATCGTCGGGACGGACTATCGGTTCATCCTGCCGATGACCGCAATCTTCGGTGCGACGTTCATGTTGCTTGCCGATACGATCGGACGGACGCTGTACGCACCATATGAGACGCCGGTCATCGCAATCGTCTCGATGCTCGGGCTACCATTCTTCCTCTTAATCGTTCGGAAAGGAGGGCGTGCTTTCTCATGATGGAATCTCGTTTACGCCGTCGCCAGCAACTGACGTTTTGGACGTTACTGGCACTATTGATTGCAACACTCGTCGTCAGCATCGGTCTTGGACCTGCTTCCCTTTCGTACGATCGTTTACTGCCGACGTTACTTGGAAACGGTTCGTTCAAAGAGGAGTTCGTTCTCTATTCACTCCGCTTACCCCGACTGCTCATCACCGTCATGGCGGGAATGGCACTTGCCTTATCCGGTGCAATCCTTCAAGGGATCACACGCAACGAACTCGCTGATCCTGGTATCATCGGCATCAATACGGGAGCTGGCGTCGCCGTCGCCTTGTTCTTCCTGTACTTCCCAACCGATGTCGGGTCATTCATCTATCTGTTACCGATCGCTGCCTTCTTCGGTGCACTCGTCACCGCGACAGCAATCTACCTGTTCTCGTACGACCGCGTACAAGGACTCCAACCGATTCGGTTGATCTTGACGGGTGTCGGCTTCTCGATGGCGCTGTCTGGAATCATGGTCATCCTGATTTCATCGACGCGTCGCGAAAAGGTCGACTTCATCGCCAAATGGCTCGCCGGTAACATCTGGGGGACAGACTGGATCTTCGTCTACTCGCTCTTGCCGTGGTTACTCGTCTTGATTCCGCTCACGTTCTACAAGGCGAATAAGCTCAATCTGCTTGCCTTGAATGAACCGGTCGCAATCGGTGTCGGTGTCGCGATTGAAAAAGAACGGATCCAACTCTTGTTGACAGCTGTTGCGCTCGCCGCTGCTGCCGTTTCTGTCACCGGTGGGATTTCTTTCATCGGTTTAATGGCTCCGCATATCGCCCGCGCCCTCGTCGGACCACGGCATCAGTTCTTTCTGCCGATTGCCCTCTTACTCGGCGGCTGGTTGCTTGCGTTCGCTGATACGATTGGACGCAACATCGCGGGACCAGACGGCGTACCGGCTGGGATCGTCGTCGCCTTGATCGGAGCACCATACTTCATTTATCTACTGTTGAAGAAATAATCAAAAATCCGCATCGATCAGTGTCTTTCGCTGATCGATGCGGATTTTTTGCTTTACCGTTTCCACCACGCACGTTCGATTTCCCCCATCGTCACGTATGCTGGATCGATTTGTTTAGCTAACCGGTTCATTCGAGTGACGCCAAGACCGACTCCGCCGCTCCAGACAAGTAAGAGAACGAATAAATAACCGGGAGCATTTGGAATCGACAGCATGACGAAGGCGATGAGCCACGCCACGACATAACCGATGATCGTCAGACGAGCGACCTTCCGAACAGTCTGTTGATAGATACCTTGCGTTAAATAGGACTTCATGAGTCGTAGCCGAACGATTTCCCGAACGACTCCAATCCCGCAAAGACAGAAAAACAAGGTTTGTCCAAAAACGGATTCAACCGCTGGTAAAAACCAAGCAAGTACGGCGACAATCAATCCAGGGATTAAAAAGACATAGGTGACGATACGCACCGGTCGTTTCATTACATTCAGACGTGCTTGTCGCTCGAATAGGTGTTCCATTTCGATGTTCCTTTCTGTCTGACGAAGCGGGCTACCTCAACGTCACTGATATAATCCGGGTCACGCGCCCCGTCGCGTCGGATGATCCATTCACTGATGAAATAGAGTGGTGTTAAAATCGCAAAAATTGCCATAAGCATCTGCCAGAACGGTCCCTCGATCGTCTGGGTGATGACGATCGTCAAGATCGCGTACAGCAGGACGTGACTACCGATGCGTAGTAAAAATTGTCGACGGATCTGAGCTTTTGAGATATAGCCGTCTAAAATTTTTCGTTTTTTTAGTTGATAGCGAAAATCGGAGCCGAGAAAAAGGGCTGGAATCGTCAAAATCAACAAGGGGATATCGGTCCACTCGATCAGGATACCAACTGTTATGAATAGAAGCACGTTCCAGTACCAGCGTGTGCCGAGCCACTCGACATCCCGGTACGCGAGCGCAAGTTTTTGTAGACGTTCTTCACGAGCCGTTTGCATAGTACCTTCTCCTTTAGCGGGCTTTGTGAATTTCTTTTTCCGTGATATACGTTGGATCAATCTTTCGTGAGATGAACTCTAACGTTTTTCGACAGATCCAGTAGAACGGAATGACGATGATGATCAGACCGAGCAAAAAAGACGTGTTCGGTCGATCGGCTGCCCAGACAATTAGACCGGCAAGCGCTCCGTATTGTAAAATGCCGATCAGCACATGTACCTGATAGAGCCGTCTTGCTGAATCCTTTGATGTGTATTCTGCAACAAGCGCGAACCGCTTTCGTTGTAGCAACATGTCATAGCCAAAATACAATAACGGGACGATCATCGCGTAGACTGGTTTCTCGAGTGTGTTACTGAGCGCTAAGAATGCCGCAAGCATGACCCACATGCCGGTCTTCGTCTTCTGATGCATCTCTTCGTACAGCGCCGCCAAGGCATCCGTTTGTGTATGTACGTGTTCCATGATCATCCACCTCTCTATACTGTCATATACTTACATTTTACTAGATCGGTTTCATCTGTAGTACGATTTTCAAAAAAAAAGACGTCCTACCGCTTAGGGTAAGACATCTTCCATGAAGACTACGCACTGACCTGAATGATCAGATAGATGACGCTATAGGCAACGATCGCGAGCGGTATCATCGCGACACCGATCAGCCAGCCGTTTTTGTCGCGGATACCGAGATATAAGACGAGACACCCTACAATGAAGGCGATTAAGGTCGTGAACGGATTCATGGTTGTTCCCCCTCTGACTTGTTTCTGTTCTTAAAATTCCCCCTCTTCTCGTCTCATAAACCCTTCAAGGCGCTTCGGCACGCAAGAAAAGCCAGACGGATTTCCGCCTGGCTTCATCTTTTGTTCCTTATTTTTTCGTGATGACGACTGTTTTCGTAACAACGTGTCCACCGAGGTCCTTCAGTTTCAAGTTGTACGTGTTTTTCCCCTTCTTGAGCGTCACTTTTTTCGTGATTGTCTTTTTGAAGGCTTTCATCTCGTACGGCTCTTTGAACGTCCGGCGGTATTCCGCGCTACCGTTGAAGTCAAAGCGTAATTCGCTGTAGTTATCGCGAAGAACGATCTTCATCTCAGCTGTTTTTGTTTTGCTTGAGACGGTTTTTGGCGCAGTGACGCGAATCGTCGGTAATTCTGTGTCGATGATGACTTGACGACTGAACGCAACACGGTTCCCTTTACCATCGTATGCTTCAACTTTGAATGACTTGACGCCATCCGTCGTGTACGTCACGTCATGGCTGAACGCATAGTTCTGTTGGGCTGTATCGAAACGTAATTTAACGGATTTTCCGTTGATCTTGAATGATTTGATGCCTGATTCATCAGAGACATGACCCGCGATGTTGATGACTTTTGATGTCGCAAGACCAAGTGCGACTGGTGTATCGATTTGAACGTTCGGTACCGCTTTATCAACACCTGTCGTGTTGACGTCTTTTTTCACACTGTTTCCTGCATAATCCTTCACGACGAAGGCAATCTTCGCGCGCTCTGGAAGATCCGTCAACGTGTACGCTTTTTCTGTTGCAGCAAGTGGTTGCTTCAAGACACTCTTACCATTGACGAGGATATCGTATGACGCGACACCTGTTCCTTGGTCACCTGCTGTCCACGAGAGCGTTGATTTCGACGCATCCCACTTCACAGTTGCAGCTGGTTTTTTCGTATCGATATAGACTGGGAAGAGATTCGACTGCCATTTTGCATTCGGATAATCGATCACGGATTTGACTTTGTAGTAGTAAAGACCATCCTTGACCGGTTTCCCGTTGATCGTTCCGTCCCAAGCAGCGCTTGTGACTGGTGTGTATCCGTCCTCTGAACCGCTATCGTAGTAGTTCTTGACGACGTCCGTTTGCGTATCGAGCTTCTGAAGCGTTGCTTTGTTACGGTCAAGAATCGAGTACTCGACTTTTTTCGCATTACGGAGGAACGAGATGATCGGGAATGCTTCATCTGCGCTACCATCGTTGTTTGGTGAGAACGAGACTTTGTTCGCGACGACATCTCCAGCAGCGTTTGCGCCGAGGAATTCGAAGTTATCCTTCACTTCTGTCGCTAGACCTGTCAAACCATAGAACGTGTTGTCTTCATCGTACAATGGTGCGTCTAGAATCGGAGCTTGATCCCATTTCCCTTTAAAGCCAACGTAAGGAACCGTCAATTCTGGATTCTTACTCTTCGTATCGATCAAACGGACGAATCCTTCGACGAAGTAGCCGTTCTCAAAGACTTGTTCGAGCGGAAGTTCGTTTGCCCAGTCCGTTGTATCCTTTAGATCGACCGATACACTGACTTTCGTTGAACTCTTCGGATTAATCGAGACCGAGCTTGCTTTCTTCGAGCCAACTGCGAATGAGATCGGATATGTGCCCTTGTTCGCGTCCACCGTACCGATCGTTCCCTTTTTAAAGATGCCGTTTGCTTCGAGGAAGTTCGATCCTTCTGCGCCGAGATCCGATTGAACCGTTCCGGCTAACTTATACGTCACTTTTTCACTGCTGTAGTTTTTCAAATCAAGTGTGAACGTGAACTTCTCGCCAACTTCCTTCAAGGATGCCTTACCTTCACCCGACTTCGTCTCTGTGACGACGACTGGCGTCTTCATGGCAGCACGAAGATCCATCAATCCAGCTCCCTCACGACGTGGGGAGTAGAAGTTGCCTGTTTTTAGCTGCGCATTGTATTTTCCTTGATCGAGTTGTGGACGCGACGTGTTCATCAAGATGTTCTTCGCGAGTTTGACGCGTGTCGCACCGTCGACTTTAAAGTCCTTCGCAATCCGTTGCATGACGAGTGCCGTTCCACCAGCGACGTGTGGTGCCGCCATCGATGTCCCACTCATGACGCCATACTCGTTATCGTTGAGCGTCGAGTAGATTTTCCCACCTGGTGCCGTGATTTCTGGTTTGAAGTCAAGGCTTGGTGTGACACCCCATGACGTGAAGTCAGACATTTGTCCTGCGACCGGGTTATCGGCTGAGACTGCTTTTCCATCGAACGTGACAGCGATTGCCTTGCCCTCTTTTGCTTTTGCTTCAAGATCGTTTCCGTCTGCGATGCTGAGTGTGACGAGTGGAATCGTCGGATTGTTGAGCGCCATGCTGACGTAATCCCCATGATCGACTCGACCGCGGACGATGACACCTGCTGCCCCTTGCTTCTCAGCTTCTGCTTGGATCATACCGTAGTTGAAACCACCGTTACGCACGACGAAGACGACTTTCCCTTTGACGTCTTTACCTTCGTAGTTCGAAGCTTGACCGTCACCGACATAGACGACATCCTTCTTCTCTTTATCGAAGACAGCAATCGGATTCGGTGAATCTTGTTTTTGGTATGCCAAATAACCAGCATCCTGACCGTCAATCGTCAGCGCCATGCCTTCGAGTGTCAATTTCGTATTTTCGAGTGATGCGACTTGGAGTGCTTGGCTCGTTAAACCTGGTGCACCGACGACACCGATATCCGGGTTCGCTGTGTACGGATTACCTGCACCATGACCTGCGAATGCCGAGTTACCAGCAGAAATCGCACACAAGATACCGTTGTTCATCGCGTTGACGATTGCGCGTTGTTCTGGATCATCTGCATTGACGAACGATGCCGTCGATCCGAGACTCATGTTGATGACATCGGCTCCGAGTGCAATCGCATCATCGATCGCTTTAATGTAGATATCGCTGAATGTCGATGGCATTCCTGGATCGTTTCCGAAGACTTTCATCGCGAGGAGTTGTGTTTCCGGAGCGACCCCTTTGATACCACCGTTTGCTTCATCGCCGTTTGCTCCGACCGTACCCGCGACGTGCATCCCGTGCATTGATGCGCCCGCACCTAAATCACGGATTTCGCTATCGTGATCGGCATAGTTATAGCCGTACGGTACTTTTTCCGTGAAGTACTTTCCTTTTAAGCCTTTTGTTTCTTTCGCACTATCGACTTTCGAAGAAGTCAAATCAATCTTCGTTTCTGGGCTCAAGACCATGTCCTTATGCGATGGATCGATTCCCGTATCGATGACGGCAACGATTGTTCCTTCCCCTTTAAAACCATAGTCCTGCCATGTTTCCTTCGCATTGACCATGTCCTTGCTGTAAAGCATGTCTGGCTTGGCACCTTTAGCAACTTCCGGACGCGCGTATTCATGGGCGATATGTACGCTCTTGACTCCGCTCAGTTGTTTGATGTCTTCGATGTCGCCGAACTTGACTTCACCACTGAATCCGTTGATGACGGTCGTGAAGCTTTCCTTATATGTAACGGGAATCGCCTTTTTAGCGATGGCTGACTTGACTGATTTTTGAACGTTGACGAGGCGATCTTTGATCGACTCTTTTTCGGCATTGCTCAATGTGCTATACCGCTTGTTTTGAGCCTGGGCGATTTGAATCGCCGGTTTCTCTTCCATCTCGATGACGACACGGACTTTATCCGATTGTTTGTAGTTCTTCTCTTGCCCCGATTTCTTCAAAGAGAGCGCTTGCGGTTTTTGACCCGTTGCTTTGTCTTGCGACGACAGTGCACCTTGCGCACTGACTAGATTGGAAGACGTCATTAAGACGGCTGCCATAAGTGCAATCTTCTTCTTCATGCGTTCGTTTTCCCCTTTTCTGTAAAACCATAGTAGTACTACTAATAAAACAGTTAAACGAAAATTCTGTATATTTAGTTTAATGAATTTAATGGAAATAAACAATTTATATTTGCCTATTTTTTTAATTTATTTGTTTTACATGACATTTTATATTTTTAAGGAATTAAACTGGGAGTAAAATAAAAACTCCTCGAAGCCTCGAGGAGTTAGATGTTTGGTATTGGTGGAGACTATCGGGATCGAACCGACGACCTTTTGGCTGCCAGCCAAACGCTCTCCCAGCTGAGCTAAGCCCCCATGAATTATCTTTAGTATACGTATCACTAACTGCTTTATCAATATAAAAATAACGCTTTCATAAAAAAGAATTCCTTCCAAAAATCGTCGGAAGGAATTCACGATTCATTTATTCAATTCACGCATCAAATCCGCCTGTCGTTCAAGCTCTGCCTGTTGCTCGAGGATCAGGACCTTTTTGTACGTCCGCGCAGAAATCAAGATGCTGATCTCATAGAGAACGAACAATGGCACCGAGATCATCAAGTGTGACGTCACGTCCGGCGGTGCGATCAATGCCGCAACGACGAACAGCGCAAAGTACGCATATTTCCGATTCTTTCGCATGAAATATGGCGTCACGAGACCCAGACGTGTCAGGAACATCGTCACGACCGGCAATTGGAAAAGAAGACCGAACGGCATCGTCAACCGGATTAAGAAACTGAAGTAGTTCTCCACTCCGATGACTTGTTCGATTCCGAGCTCTTTCCCGAGATCCGTTGAGACTTCAAGCAAGAAGGGAAGCAACCAGAAATACGAGAAGGCTACGCCAGCCAAAAACAGAAAGAAGATGACCGGAATATACGTCAATGTCGCTTTTTGCTCCTTGTCATAAAGTCCTGGTCGGACGAATGCCCAGAGTTGATACATCCAGAACGGTGACGCTAAAATCAGCGCAATAATGAACGCAAGATTCAAATACAACATTAAAGGATCGGCGACGTTGAAGGCATTCAAACCGATACCGAGCTCTTTTAAGTCTGCTTGCAAGAAGCGGACGAGCGGTCGGACGAGCGGAAATGCGACAGCGAACAGGACGACGACGATGATAAGCGACCAGACGATCCGCTTTCGCAGTTCGTCAAGGTGCGACGTCATGCTTTGCTCTTGATCAACCGTCATGATTCAATCACTTCTCTTTCGGTTCGTCCTTTTTATCGTCGTCCATGATGCCGTTCGTGGCATTCTTGAACTCTTTCAATGTCTGACCAGCAGCACGTCCGAATTCTGGTAACTTCTTCGGTCCAAAGATGATCAACGCGACGACCGCGATCAATCCGATGCTCGCAGGTCCGATACCTAGTGTGAGCGGAATAAGGTTTTCCATTATGATTTCACTCCTTCAGCTGATTGCGAATAATGCTTCATGAAATAAACTAACGACTGCAACTCGATCGATAAATCAATGTGATGGACCCGGACGCTCGCTGGCACGTTCAACCGCGCTGGCGTAAAGTTCAGGATGCCTGTCACACCATACTCGACTAACTCATCCGCTACTGACTGCGCGAACTGGGATGGAACCGTCAAGATGGCAACATCGACCTGATTCGCTTCGATTTGTTCTTTCATGTCCGAAACATGATAGATTGGAACGTCATGCGTCGTTGTTCCGACCTTCTCTTCGTCCGCATCAAACGCAACGACTATCCGAGTACTATTATTCTTTAAAAAGTTATAATTTGCAAACGCTGTTCCGAGATGACCGACCCCGATTAAGGCAACATTCGTCACCTCATCTTGATTCAAGGTTTTGCGGAAAAACGTTAAGAGATGTTGAACGTTGTATCCATACCCCTTCTTCCCTAATGCCCCAAAGTAGGAAAAATCGCGACGAATCGTTGCTGAATCAACCTTCACCGCCTCGCTTAACTCAGCAGAAGAGACGCGGAGCTTGCCTGAATTGTATAAACTTTGGATGAAGCGATAATATAGCGGCAACCGTTTTGCTGTCGCTTGTGGAATTTTTGTGTCTGGTCCATTCATCCTGCAGTTCCCCCTTCGGCCACATCCATCGTGGCACCCAAATCTTTGCAAAAAGCTTTCTACTCTCCTTGATTGTAAACCACTTCACATAGAGTCACAAATAATATATTCCGCAGGACCTCGCGCTTTTGTTCGTGATAGACTAAAGGGTGGAAGGATGGATGGAAATGATACTCTTACAAGTCAACCAACTCTCGAAATCATTCGGCGTCGAGCCGATTTTAGAAAATATCAAATTGGAAGTACAAGAGCGCGACCGCATTGCGCTCGTCGGACGAAACGGTGCCGGTAAATCGACCTTGCTCAAAATCATTGCTGGCGAACTCAGTCATGACTCAGGCGACATCATGAAAGGCAAGGATGTCAAAATCGGTTATCTCGCGCAAGACAGTGGTCTCGAATCGAATGAGACGATCTGGAACGAGATGCTGACCGTCTTTGAACATCTCCAAGAACAAGAACGGACACTGCGCCGGATGGAAATCGAAATGGGCATGGAGCATATCTTGAATGACCCGGTCGCTTACGATCGTCTCTTGAAGACATACGATCAAGCGCAACACGACTTCTCAGAAGCCGGTGGTTATCAGTTCGAAGCAAATATCCGCTCCGTCCTGCACGGCATGCGCTTTTATCCGGATGATTACTCGCGCCGGATTCAGACATTATCCGGTGGTCAACGGACACGGCTTGCCTTAGCAAAGATGCTCCTGCAAGCACCAGAGCTCCTCATTCTCGATGAGCCGACCAACCACCTCGATATCGATACGCTCGCGTGGCTCGAAAGTTACCTCGGTGGTTATCGTGGTGCCGTCCTGATCGTCTCGCACGACCGGTACTTCCTCGACCAAGTCGTCAATGTCGTCTATGAGCTGTCACGCAATGTCTGTCGTAAGTTCACCGGGAACTATACGAAGTACTTGGAGCAAAAAGCGGCCTTATACGATCAGGAAATGAAGCAGTTTGAACAGCAGCAAGAAGAAATCGCGAAGATGCAGGACTTCATTCAACGGAACATCGCCCGGGCGACGACGACAAAACGTGCCCAAAGTGTCCGGAAACGGCTCGAAAAGGTCGACCGACTCGATCGTCCAGATGGAGATGAGCGTAGCACGGTCCTGTCCTTCCCGATTGAAAAACAGAGCGGGAATGACGTTCTGCAAGTCAATCAACTGGCGATCGGTTACGAAGAAGCTGTCTCAAAAGACATCACCTTCCGCTTGCAACGCGGTGAATCACTGGCACTCGTCGGACCGAACGGAATCGGAAAGTCGACGCTTCTAAAAGTCCTCGTCGGTCGCTTACGCCCCCTCTTCGGTGATTTCCGTTTCGGAACTGGCGTCTCGATCGGCTATTACGATCAAGAGCAGGCGGAACTCAATGATCGGAACCGTGTCATCGATGAGATTTGGAACGAATGGCCACTGATGCGTGAACAAGAAGTCCGGTCTGTCCTCGGGCAATTCCTGTTTAGCGGTGACGATGTCTTCAAGATCGTCCATGAGTTATCCGGTGGCGAACGCGGACGTCTCGCGCTCGCGAAACTGAAACTCCGAAAGACGAACGTCCTCGTCCTCGATGAGCCGACGAACCACTTGGATCTGGATTCGAAGATGGTCCTTGAAAACGCGCTCGTCGACTACGAAGGTACGCTGCTATTCGTCTCCCACGACCGTTACTTCATCGACCGGATCGCGACCCGCGTCATCGAGATGAGTGAAGCCGGCGTGACGGAATACCTCGGTGATTATTCATACTACACGGAGAAGAAGGCGGAGCAAGAAGAGATTGCGCGTCTTGAAGCCGAGGAAGCAAAAGCCGCAAAGGTCACGGCGTCGAAGACGATCGACAAGGAAGCACAGAAAGAAGAACGCAAGCGCCGTCAGCAAATCGAACAGCTCGAACAAGACATCGAGCGGCTCGAACAGCGTTCGGCAGAAATTGAACAATTGCTCTGTGAACCGGAAGTCTTCAACGATATTCCGAAAGCGACAGCTCTTTCAGCAGAACGTGACCAAATTGATGTCGATCTACTCGAATTGATGGAACGATGGGAGAACCAACACTGATGCGGACGAAAAGCTTTTTCATTAACTTGATTCAAGGACTGCTATCCGGCATCCTTTATTTCGTACCGATGTATGCGGACTACGTGTCGACCTTCATCCGGCCGGATGCTTTTAATGCCGCGCTTCCTTTGTTCCTCCTGATTTCTTGTATGATCGGTCTCGTCATCCAGACATGGAGCGGTCTTTTCGTCAGTTTACTCTCGGGATTATGCTGTACGCTCCTGACGACACAGCTATTCGTCGAACTCAATGACCCGTTGATCCTATCGTATTACGGTAGTGTCTCACCGCTCACCGCTTTCTTGATCAGCTGTGTCGGCATTTGGGCACTCGCGATCGTCTTTTATTTGCTCGATGGCTATCAGTACAGTAAACGTCATGGTCTTGAAGCCTCTTCAAACGAAATCGATCCGCAACCTTGAAGTCCGATCGATGAATCAGATGAACGACATGAGAAAAAGGAGTGGAGATTCCGGTAGCTAGACCGGTCTCTCCACTCCTTTTCGTTTGAATCAAAACGAATCGTACGATGAATCAAGCATTCACGCTTCTATCATTTTGTCGGTCGGGCAATCGTAAACGTCTTCCCGATCGTCGCATAATCATTCCCTGCTAAACGAGCGACAGCCTTCAAGCCTGCTGCGTCAATCCGGAACGAATCGACGAGTTCATCCGCGACGTGATAACGCAGTACTTCCCCAATCAGAAGATCGGCACCTTCTAGCTCGACGTGTTGCGTCAAGCGCATCTCGAAGCGGATTTTCGCTTCCGCGATTCCGGGTACTTCGATCGCGTCACTATCGACGAGCGTCAAATCCGTCCGCTCAAGCTCACTTTCACCGTAAGCAAGTGGCGCTGCTGTCTCATTAACTGCGTCGACGATCTCTTCGCTGACGATATGGATGACATAACTTTGTTTCGCCAAGATGTTACGTGCCGTATCCTTCTGCCCCTGATCCGTCCGTTGTACGGCGATCACCAGTTGCGGCGGACTGCTTGAAGCGACCGTAAAGAAGGAAAACGGTGCGGCGTTGACCGTCCCGTCTTCTCCTTGCGTTGTCACGAAAGCAATCGGACGCGGAATGATGCTTCCGATCAGTAATTTATAATTGTCTTTTGCGCTAAGCGTTGATGCCTCGAACTTCATGAATGACCCACCTTTTTCTTCACCCGATGAGTGCAGCGAGTGAATAGTCTCCAGCACCGATCATCGCTACACCAAGCGCGATGACGATCAATGCCATGTTGTATTCGTACCCGTTCTGCGTCACCCAGTAACCATTCGCACCGTGTACTTTAACGATCGCGACAAGCATCGATCCGATGATGAGGAGTGCTGCGATCCAGAGGAATACGCCTCCTGCAAACAACAAGCCGCCGATCAATTCAGCAAGACCTGCTGTAATCGCGAGTGCCTTCCCTGGCTTCATGCCGATTGATTCGAACCAACCGCCTGTTCCAGCGATTCCGTGTCCGCCGAACCAACCAAATAATTTTTGTGTCCCGTGTGCAGCGAACGTTAAGCCGATGATTAAACGAATAATTAAAAGTCCTGTATCCATCATTTCTCTCTTCTCCTTTTACCTAATGTATTTTAGTTACTTTAAGTAACTCAATAAACAGACTATATCTTATCACTTACTAAAAGTAAATAGATTTGTTTTAGTTCTTTTTGTTACATTAAGTAAAATGATTCGATTTTTTTAGCAGAAGCGGGTATACTACAACTATAGAAAGGATGAGTGCTGATGGAAGAAGTCGCAATCCAACCGGCTCTTTGTCCCAAAGTCGAACATGCCTTTGAAATCTTAGGTAAGAAATGGACGGGTCTGATCTTACGTCACTTGTTGACGAAGACATGTCGTTTCAATGAGATTCAAGATGCCATTCCCGAATTATCAGGTCGTATGCTCACGGAACGTATGAAGGAGCTCGAAGCGGAAGGCATCGTCATCCGGACTGTCATTCCCGATCGTCCGATTAAGATTCAATACAGTTTGACCGACAAAGGGCGCCAACTCGAACCGGTCATTCGTTCCATTGAGGAATGGGCCGAACTACAAGACTAATGTATAGAAAAGCATCTTCTTTGGAAGGTGCTTTTTTATATGTCCTTTGACATTGATAATCATTATCAATTAAAGTAGAGAAGTACAGTGAAAGGAGGAAGATGCATGCATATCGCGATTGGATTCGTCAGCATGTCCGGTAATACGGAAGATATCGTCTCGCTCATTCAACATGAACTCGAGCAACACGATGTCAACGTGACGATCACGGAACTAGATCAATTCGTCGGGGAGGACTTATCACGTTTTGATGGTCTATTACTCGGCTCATATACATGGGGAGACGGTGATTTACCGTATGAAGCAGAAGATTTTGTCGAGGAGCTCCGGGAACAATCCTTACAAGGGATACCGGCGGCGGCTTTTGGTTCGGGGGATCTTGATTATCCGAAGTACTGCGCAGCCGTTGATTTGATTGAAGACGCATTAAAAGAAGCTGGGGCGACCATCGTCACGGATGGCTTGAAGATTGAGTTTGATCCGAATACCCCGGAGAAACAAGCCGCTTGTCGTGCGTTCGTGCAAACGTTTCATCGCTTTTTACAACAGGTTCATTCTTGAGTGTCGTTTGAATCCGTACTGTAAGGGAATCGTTAAAGCAGACTCTATGAAAGTGAGATGAATGTTTTATGACGATTCAAGCACTCGTCTTTGACGTCTACGGTACATTATTCGATGTCCATTCCGTCAAAGAACAAGCCGAAGCGCTTTATCCGGATCACGGAGAAGCGATCAGCAAACGCTGGCGGGAGAAACAATTGGAGTACTCTTTCCTCCGGCAATTGAACGGACAGTATGTGCCGTTCAGCCAAGTGACACAAGATGCCCTCCGCTATACGTTACTTGAACTAAAGCTCCATGTGACCGAGGAACAAATCACGACGTTAATGGAGACGTACCTGACGCTTGATGTATATCCTGAAGTCAGCTCCGTTCTCGAGACGATGGCGGACAAGCGTCTGGTCGTCTTCTCGAATGGTTCCCATGATATGCTCGATCCGCTGATTGAGCAGTCAGGCTTAGCCGATCGGTTCGAACATCTCGTCAGTGTCGATGATATCAAACAGTATAAGCCAGCACCTGCATCCTATATGCATGCCTTAAACACGCTCGGTCTAAAACGCGAGGAGATCCTCTTCATGTCCTCGAACGGTTGGGATATCACCGGGGCGAAGAGTTTCGGCTTCAAAACGGCATGGATCAATCGAAATGGACTTCCGGTCGAGGAATTGAATCTCGATCCCGATCGCATCTATGATGACTTGACGGGTATCACTGAATGGCAATGAACGAACAACAGCGGACTCCTATTTAGGAATCCGCTGTTTTCATGGATTTAGTAATTAGACAAACGTGAGTAACCCTTCTTGAATAGATCGAGTTTCAGACCGCCTTCTTTTTCGATGAAGAAGAGGTATTCGTTTTGATCCGTATCCTTATAGAAGACCTTAAATAACGTCAACGTCCGTTTTTTATTGTTCTCGACAGCCGTCACCTCATGCTTTGAGATGACCTCGGCTTGGACTTGTTCTGCATCCATCTTTTGAATCATTGGTTCGAATGACTTCTTTTCTTGATCCGTCACTGGTGTTCCGGAAGCAATCATGAAATAATCATCACTCGCCTTGTTCGTTAAACCATACTTCCGATCGACGATGACGACGTTACTGAGCTTACCATTGACTGTCTGATCAAAAGCATATAACTTTTGAATCCGGGTCTTTTCCCCTTCTGCTCGTCCGATTTCGTAAAGTGGACGTTGTTTCGTATTCGTCTCGACCGCTTTTTTATCGGGTACGAGTTCTTCCTTATAGGCGACTTGGTATGCGTTGACGATTTCTCGGATCTGAAGTCCGATCGCGACGATGACCAGTACCGCTAACAATGCGATGATGACTTTTTTCATTCCATTTCCCCCAAGTTGTTCGGATTCCTTACTTTAAATCTAGCCCAGGTTCTGCGTTCATGGCAAGTGTCGAATAGCGTAACGCGCGATACGGATGAATCGCAGCCGCTCCGATCATCGCTGCATTGTCTCCACACAGGTGCATCGGCGGAATGACGAGATCGATTCCTTCCTTCGCACACGCTGCTTCGAGACCTTGGCGTAATCCTTTGTTGGCAGCGACGCCACCAGCAAGCAGTAATTGACGTCCCCCTTTATCCTTCACGGCACGGACCGCCTTCGTCACGAGTACCTCGACGACGCTCGCTTGGAAACTCGCAGCTAAATCTTCCGGGATGATCGTTTCTCCCCGTTGTTCGGCGTTATGAACGGCATTGATGACTGCTGACTTCAAACCGCTGAAGCTAAAGTCATACGAATCCTTTTCGAGCCAGACACGTGGAAAATGGAACGTATCCTGACCCGTCTGTGCCAACTGGTCGATTCGTGGACCACCCGGGTACGGCAATTTCAACGTCCGAGCAACTTTATCATAGGCTTCTCCCGCTGCATCATCCCGCGTTTCACCGATGACTTCATATACACCGTCTTCCGGCATGTAGATCAGTTCCGTATGCCCCCCTGATGCGATCAAACAGACGAGCGGGAACTCAAGCTCTTGCACGAGTCGATTCGCATAGATATGACCTGCGATGTGATGGACACCAATCAATGGTTTATCGTGCGCAAAGGCGAGTGCCTTCGCTGCGCTGACACCAACGAGTAATGCTCCGACCAGTCCAGGTCCTTCCGTGACGGCGATCGCATCGATATCGTCGATCGTGACGTTCGCTTCCGTCAAGGCGTCATCAATGACGTATGTGATCCGTTCAACGTGATGCCGTGAAGCCACTTCAGGCACGACGCCACCGAATCGTTTATGACTTTCGATTTGAGACGAGACGACGTTCGATAAGACGTCGGTTCCTCCACGGACGACGGCAGCCGCCGTTTCGTCGCAACTCGATTCGATTGCTAGAATCAATGGTTGTGTCATAGGTCTTCTCCCTCCAGCTCCAGCCAGTAGATGGCAGCATCTTCATTGTTATCTTGATAATATCGTTTTCGGACACCGACATACTGAAATCCGAGTTTTTCATATAAAGTCCGCGCTGGTGTGTTCGAGACACGTACTTCGAGCGTCATCGCCCGCAAATCAAGCGCACGACCGACGGCGATCAATGCCGTTAGCAGATCTTCCCCAAGTCCTTGTCCGCGATGCGACTGCTTGACGGCAATATTCGTAATATGTCCTTCATCCGCGATATGCCACAGACCAGCAAACCCGACGATACCATCTTGATCGGCAACGACATAATAGGCATTCGGATTTTGTGTCATTTCCGCTTCGAAGGCATCTAGCGTCCACGGTGTCGCAAACGATTCGAGTTCAACCGCATGAACACCTGCAGCGTCCTGTACGGTCATCCGACGAATGCCCTTACTCATGACGCTGTGCCTCGATCCATTTCGCCTCTGCTTCAGCTAGACGCAGGTATCGTGGTTCGAACGCATGCGCTTCGACCGTCTGGCGTGTTGCACCGAGTAAAGCGAGTACACCGGCACGCGGAGTCCGGAAAGCAGGAGCCGCCTTTTCAAATGGCTGAAGAATCTCTTCGAACGCATCGACGTCTCCTGTGACGAGCGTATCTGGCGGTAACGTCTTCACAAAAGAAGCGATCTCGACATGCTGCTCTTCACCGATTCGTTTCCCGGCGTCGTATACTCCGACA
This sequence comes from Exiguobacterium sp. KKBO11, assembly GCF_001644945.1. NCBI lineage: Bacteria > Bacillati > Bacillota > Bacilli > Caryophanales > Exiguobacterium > Exiguobacterium sp. KKBO11. The sequence continues at coordinate 2,174 of NZ_LUCU01000011.1, read as the reverse complement.
AAACCTGCACCACGTCGCGCATCTTGAATCGCTGCGACGCGTCCCGTATGACCTGTCGAAGCTGCCATCAGTTCAAGTGTCGAGATGGCAACGAGCTCGATGCCCAGTGTATACGCGAGCGTCTTCGCTGTCGTCGCTCCAATCCGTAATCCGGTATAAGAACCAGGACCGTCAGCAACGACGACACGTGTCAGTTGAGCCGGTGTCCATTTTGCTTCCACCATCAAGCGCTCAAGCAACGGCATGAGTTTCGTCGCATGATTCAAAGACGTGACATAAGAAGCTTCTGCTACGATTTGTTTCCCGTCTGAAAGAGCGACCGATAATTGTTTCGTCGATGTATCAATAGCTACGATTTTCATGATTTCAATCCCTCACATAATGTAATGTATCGTTCTCCGATCGGCGTCAGCTCAAAACGACGGCTATCATCACCCGTTCGTGTGATCGTGATTGCCAATCGTTCAGGTGGAAGACTCTCCGCAATCAATTCAGACCACTCGACGACGGCGACGCCTTCACCGTTCAAATATTCTTCAAGTCCGATATCATCACCGGAACCTTCCAAGCGATAGACATCCATGTGATAAAGAGGAAGACGTCCCGTATAGACTTTCATGATCGTAAAGGTAGGGCTGTTGACGTGACGCGTCACACCTAACCCTTTCGCAAAGCTTTGCGTAAAGGTCGTTTTCCCAGCACCTAAATCCCCATCGAGCGTAATGACCATTCCCGCTTCAGCACGTCGTCCGAGTTCAAGGGCCAAGGCAGTCGTTTCTTCCAAGCTGTTCATTTCCAGTTCTATCATACGATGTCTCCTCCTTAATGCGTACTGTTCGTCCTTCTCTATTGTACCGAACGAAAAAGGCAAAAAAAAATACGAAACGCTGAACGTTTCGTAGTAAAGTTGAAGTTAAGTTTAAAATTGGTTGCGGGGGCCGGATTTGAACCGACGACCTTTGGGTTATGAGCCCAACGAGCTACCAGACTGCTCCACCCCGCGACGATAAACGTTTCGGATTTGATTATTTAAAAATTGGTTGCGGGGGCCGGATTTGAACCGACGACCTTTGGGTTATGAGCCCAACGAGCTACCAGACTGCTCCACCCCGCGATGATATAACGTTTCGACAGATATTAATATAACATGCGTCTTTTAAATTGGCAAGTCTTTTTGCCTTATTTCTTTTTACTAACTGTCATAATGAATATTCTTCTATATTGATACGAAAGGAGTGAGCAGATGGGATACTTATTAAATTTACGAAAGATCGTAGGCAACCGACCGTTGATCAGCGTGGGGGCGACCGTACTCGTCATGAATTCACAACATGAACTGCTATTTCAATATCGTTCGGATACACACAGTTGGGGACTCCCCGGTGGTTCGATGGAACCAGGTGAGACACTTGAAGAAGTTGCGATGCGCGAGTTGCAGGAAGAAACCGGACTTCAAGCACGCAGCGTTCAGCTGCTAGACGTCTTCTCGGGTCCTGATTACTTCTTCCGTTATCCAAATGGCGATCAAACCTACAGTGTGATCCATCTCTTTCAAGCAAAAGACGTATCGGGTACCTTACAAATGACGGACGGAGAGAGTCTCGACTTACAGTATTTCTCCCTGAATCAATTACCAACACCTCTTGAAGCACGTGCTGCAGCGCTCTTACACCAAGTCACGCCTCGTCTTCTTAGCACAATCCCTTCTTTTTAATCTAGATGCTTCGCTTAAACTGACGTGATGGCGGATTGACGCCCATTCGTCAGTTTTTTTATTTCTTTCTTATCTAAAAGGATTACACAAAAAGACCGACCTGCAATCTGCAGATCGGTCAAGTGCCTGGCAACGTCCTATCCTCACAGGGGGAAGCCCCCAACTACTTTCGGCGTTCAAGTGCTTAACTTCCGTGTTCGGCATGGGAACGGGTGTGACCACTTGGCTATCGTCACCAGACGACGGGCTCGCGCCCTCAAAACTGAAGTCATCAACAATGCATCTGCTAGAACAAGGCCTCGACCGATTAGTATCACTCAGCTCCACATGTCGCCATGCTTCCACCCGTGACCTATCTACCTCATCGTCTCTGAGGGGTCTTTCTTGATTACTCAAAGGGAAATCTCATCTTGGAGGGGGCTTCATGCTTAGATGCTTTCAGCATTTATCCCGTCCGCAC